>NZ_QJSH01000010.1 GCF_003426025.1 Paraliobacillus quinghaiensis | reverse complement strand
CTCTCTTGAATAGATAGTTTGGTCACTTTCTATCATAAGAGAGGATTGTAAAATTGGAAATTGTGTGGCTCATTTTTCATGTGATCAAACTATTGAAAAGTGGCTCAAATCTAATTTATCAAATACACCTAACTCAGATTGTTGTTTCTTTTCAATTAGTGCTTTCAAAAAAAGGGTTCTCTTTTCATCCTCATTCTCTATTGAAAGCACAAAATGATTTTTCTCGTCATTCATTACTAATGCTTTAGCCAAGGGAATTTCAGAGGATGACAATCTATAATAAGTTATGTTCCGAACATTTTGTACTATTGGAATGAAGCGTAGAACAGTGCAAAGACGGTTAGATATATCTACATACGCAATGCTTCTAGTATTAAACTCTCTTATGGTTGCTTTTGTATCTTTTATAAAAAAGTCTAATAAGTCACCTTCAACGTTTTCCTTTAGAAAATCATCCCATAGATTATCTTCATGTGATTTACTAGTTACATAGTTTTCAGCTTCAAGTAGCGTTCCTATATTTGTTTCTTCTATTAAAGAAATCCAACTATGGTCCACGAATGAAAAAGATTTAAACCCTTCCGCTTCATAAGTTTTCATTCGTTTAGCTAAATGCCTAGCATAATTCCCAGACCTTGAATCCTTATTAATTGCTGTAAAATAATCAATCACCCAGCGTTTCTCAGAGTCAGGGAAGTTAATAATGAAGTCCGGAATAAAAAAGAGTTTCTTTTTGAAATGGTAACCTCTCTCAATCTCTATATTGTAAGGCTTCAATTCACCTTGTAATATTTCTCTGAAAATGGTGAGGCCGCTATCTTTTTTTGGTTTATTCTCAAGCTTTGAAACATACTTTTCATAAGTCCTTGTGTTTGTGGAATAAGAACATTCACTTTCATCATTGTGCCGAAAGTAAAAAGGTCTTCCTTCCTCTATAGTTAAATTCATAATTAATGGTTTATTGCAGCATAAACAAGTAAATGCATTCTTCTTTGAAAAAGCACGGTAATTAACTTCAAACCAACGTTTGACTTCAGACCGGCTAAAACTTTTATTTTGTTGTTCAATCTCTCTTCTTTTCTGTTCGATGTTAAAAACAGAATTATGTAGGTAGGCAGCATCCAAGTAATACACATCCCTTCAAATTTAATTTGTAAGATTGTAATACTTACTATACACTCTTATACTACCATAAAATCCCTATTAGGTTTCTTTTTAACAAGAATGCACACAAAAAAAAGATCCACTCCCTCATAAAGGAAGTGCATCTCATTCATCACATATTCTTTTCTAGTCTTTTTCACACTACCCAAACGTTAGCCTATTAACTAAAATTCAATATCTGAATAGGTTTCATAATTTATATCATGTGGCAGTTCGTCTTCAAACATTAAGTCACGTAATGCAGTTACCCTGATGGATACATCAAAATCTATAATTTCTTCTTCGTCATAATCAGCTTGAAAAAAAGGGACACTGCGAAGAACATACTCCTGGCCTGCAACTTGCCAATAAAGGTCTTTTTTATAAATGGTAGATCCTTTTTCCATTTTTTGAACCCCCTAATTCACAGTCAGCATCTGCATTCTTCCCCTTCATTGCTTATTTATAGTATAGTTTAAAATATACCCTTATATTCATACGCATTCAAATAATTTCATTACCCTAATACCCAATACTTATGGTGAATGCCAATCTCGTTCCTTTAGTTTCTTCTTAAACTCTTCCATTCTGTTTAAGTTATCTTGACTGGCAACTAGTCTATTTGACATTTGCGATACAGGTGCGTTTTCTCGAGTTACGGTGACAGTTAGAATATGACGTTTTCCGTTCACACATTTAAAACTAATTGGAATTCTATAAGCATTTCTGTCTTGTTGGTCTCATTAATGTGTATGTTAATGAACTATTCACTTTAAATTGGGCTTTAAAAACTTTATCCTCATCAATGATCTTTTGTATCATTTCAAATTGCTTCCCCAGACTGTCCGCACCCTCCTAAGACAGTACTGCTTGTTATGTTTTTTTGAAAACCAGCTCTAAAGACAGAAACTAATATTAATATAACTGATTCAATTACAAGGAATCTCTATTGTTATTTTTTATGTATTTTTGAACCTTTAATATACCTTTTTAATTCTTCATAAAACTGTTCTCTTGTTCCAGCAAGGATAACAAGTACAACATTCCCATTTTCATCTTCTTCAATAGCATAAGCTACTTCATAAGAAGTGCCGTTATGTTTTATGTCATAACCATATATTCCAGCCAGATCACCTTTTTTAGGTTCACCTACATAAAAAGGGTCTAGCTGGATTTCTTTAAAAGCAGATTTAAATTTTTCTTTTAAAGGCTTATCCTTCATTTTTTTTATAAACTTTTTTGTTGCAGAGGAAGTGATTAAATCATAATTCATTATCGTCTTCTCCAAATAAATCGTCAATCGTTGTTTTTTCTCCTGAAAATTTAGTCTCAGCTACCAGCTGATCAACAGCATTTCCTATTTGAGATTTACGATGTTTAAATTCTACCATCAATTCTTCCCCTTGATAACCTTCCCTTATAAGGTCTCCTAAGATATCCTCGGAGAAATCATCAAAGGTTTCACTTATTGGCTTTAGAATTAAATGATTTCCATATAGTTCTACACTAACTTCTTCCCCAATGTTTAAATGGTCATAAAATTCTTTAGGAATGCTAATCTGCCTTTTACTTGAAACAGCAATTCGTTTAACCTTTCTGGGACGATTTGGCATGGCAACTCTCTCCACTTCTTTTTGTGTCATTACCATAAGTTATGTCCTCTCCTTCGTATAATATACCAAATTAATTTGTTTCTTGGTTTCTTTGTTTCTTGGTTCTCTAGTTTAATAATAACATATTAATTTCAAAAAGACTACCTACTCAAGGAGGCCAGAGGGATAGTTCTACCGGTCCACAATCATCCATTTAAGCCCGTGTTCCCATGGTTTCTGCCTTTATAATTTCACCCTGTCTTTGGATATCTTTACACATACATCAGGAAGCTCAACAATACTTACTCTTTCCAAACTAGGAAGGAGCTACACCTCCTCTTGCACACGATAACCTTCCATCCCTTTTAAGCCAATACTAGAAATAACTGTCGCCATTCAACTCCTATCTTTTCTTTAAGGAAGTTAGATAGGTATAAATTAGTCGAAAGTCAATTCAAAGTCAAAATCTCAAAATTTATAAATTAAAAGGTATGGTGTGAGTAATTTGCAATTTTGTTAGGGAAGAAATAGAGGTTTAGGAACTACCGATAACACCAAAATACAGTTTTAGTATTAATTTAAATAGAATAAATAAACGATGTAAGGTGGGCATAAAAATAGACTGAATTCAAGATACTCAGTTCTAATTCGTTTAAATTGGACCGAGGTGCGCGGAAACAATTGAAGAGAATGTAAACGAGGATATTGAAGTAGGAAGTGTAGATAATAGTGATTCCACGGAAATAAAAAAAACATATTCCAACGAAACAAAAGAAAATAATTCAATCAATACTAAAACCGCTCCCATCCAGGAGTTACAAGACGAATCTATTGAAGATGACAAGCAGGTTACCTATAGTTATGAAAATTCAAACCTAATAAACTATGATACCAATAAAAACATACATAAAAGTCCTGGGTTTAGAAGTTGTCGTCCTTGAAAAAAGCGATGTAATTTCACAGATTGGTGAACCTGATAATATAGGAGGTGATACACATATCTATGATTTTTATGCGGATATAGAAAATTACTCTAATTACGTCGGAAAGGCAGATCTTGAATACTTTTATGGAGATACTCTGGGACGTATAAATGTAAAATTCACTAATTCAGAGAGGTACTCAGGAATAATCGATGAGTTTATTTCGGAATTTAAGGGCGATATTTATCAACCTAACCGAACAACACTCCTATTTGTTACAGTTGGGAATGATCAACGCATGGTGGGATTTGCTATATTTTATTGGTTATTTACTTTTAGCAGCAATTATCTCTGGAATAGTTACTATCATCTTCCCACCGGCAGGAGCTATAATTGGAATCATCCTATTAATTGGCGTCTTTGGTGCAGCATGGAATAAAACAAAAGAAAGATTAGATATTCTTGATGCCAAAGCGTATGAGAAAAAACTAAACAAAAAATTAAGTGACGATGAATGAACTTTACGAATTTGATCGTGCCTTAAAACAAGTATCAAACCGCCTTTATTCATAGGCGGTTTTTTCTTTCCTAGTTTGGGACTTATGTTTCACAGTTGTTTCACTCTCACTAGCTTAATCAAAAATAAAATTCTCATCCTCTTTTCATGGATAAATACATCAAAGTGTCTGCTTGACAGAGGGGATGCTTAATGCCCCCGATAATAAGTAATAATTATAATAAGAAAATATATTTAAGGTAGTTATTGATAATCGAGAGGGGTGAGAAATATGGTCAGGAAATACAAGACAGATCCAGGATATGTAACCATTCCTGAAGCTAATGATATTGTTAGACGAATGCTTAGAATTGTAGATAAAGATGACAAAACATACTACAATAAAATTTTAGAGAAGGCTAAACATGGTGCTTTTGGTGGAAAAAAATATAAAAAAAGGATGTATCAAGTACGCAGAAAAGATATTGAACAATATGCTCAAGAACTATTAAAAGATCAACAACTTAACTTGTATGATTTTGAATTTACTAGTAATTTAAATAACGTTAATAAAATTAATAATCTTCATAACATAGATTCTGACACAGCACGAAATATCAATTCTTACCTAAACTATTTAAAACACTTTGAAATCATAACAGAAGAAGCATTTCAACACGGAAAAAGAAATTTAATTTTGCTATTAGAGTTAAACAAATTAGCTGTTAATCACCACAATAGTCTATAACTGTAGCCGTTAAAAAACGTGAACACAGCTACAGTTATAATGTTCTTCCATAATAGAGCTACTAGTTGATGTTTAAGATGTTTATATAAAGCTTAGCATAAGCCCCCTGGTATTTGTCCTACGCCGCATCACACCTACAACTTTATACAATCGATTACAGCTTGGCTTTCCAAATCCCAAAGTTCAATTTGTCCATTCTCATATAACGCAATGGACCTTGACCCATCTTTAGGAATGGTTGTACTTCCAGGATTTAATACGATAATCCCGTCCTTTTCTTTGAGTACTTTAACATGTGTGTGGCCGGAAACAACAACATGACAACCAAGTTTTTTTGCTTCCTGAATTCGCTCATCTTCCGTCTCTTCATATCCATGTACAAGATAAAATTTAAAGTTGTCAAAGGAAACTACCCTCGATTTATTAGAAAGATCTTGCCCTAAGACCATCTCGTCAACATCCGCATCACAATTTCCACGGACATAGACAATATCTTCCCGTCCCTTAAGAACTTCAATTATCTTTTTAGGATCGTACGTTTCTGGAATGTCATTTCTTGGCCCATGATAAAGAACATCCCCGATGTGACAAATTTGCTCACAACCTTCAAGCAGATTAAGAGCTTGTACTAAATCATCATAACCTCCATGCGTATCACTTATAAAACCCATTTTCATACAATCATTCCTTTCATGTTACTGTATTTTTTATGAAACTCTGGACTGTTTGCTTCGAGAGGAACCTAAAGACAAACGTTTTTTATCACATACGCTGATGGTTAAAATTTGCCGTTTATGTTTATTTTGAATTCCAATCTCGCTATAGTCAGAAGCCACTCCTAAAATTTTATATTCATCACGACATACTATAAATCCAGGAAGTGACAAACACTCCCCACAAGACCCTCTCAATATCTTAAACTATTTGATTTGACAAAAAGGGGGAATGAGGGTCACCAAACATAAAACGTGCACACTCACTAATATTAATCTACTATTGAATCCTCTCTCAGCCATTTTACTATATTTTCCTGCAATATTTCTTTTATAGCATTTATGATATTATCAGTTTTTGATTCCTCAATTGGTATGCTTGTTTGATCTATCTTAAGTATCATATTTACGTTATCACAATCAACATAGTATTTGATTAGATGAATTTGATTATTGACGATAAAGTTAATTTTATCTAATCCCGAATAAAATTTGACACTTATTTTATTAGTATCTTTTTCAAATACATATCCCTCTTCATCCCAACTTTCCTCATAGTTTAACTCATCAGTTAAAATTTCTTCTAAATAATCACATAGCTGCCTTTCAAGTTTAAAATCAATCTTAGGTCTTATAATATACCGATATTTTAATTTGCATTGGTTACGTTCATCAAGTGAAGCTAATAAAGCACTCATTTGTTCTTTTTGAATTTTATTTCTAAAGGGATTATTTGAAAACTTTTCTAATAGTTGCTCTATCATATCAACACTTAATACGTTTAATTTATGTTTGACATCATTCAGACTTTCCCATGAGTACCCTAGAGTTCTGCTATAAGTTAAATATCTATAATTGGAGATAAATGCATCAATAAATTCTTCTTCAAATCCCCATAACTGACCGTTGTTTAATTGATAAAAATCTAATAACGCAGTTGCATACCGCTTATAAAGATAAAAATCATTTATTGAATTAGATACAGATATAAGTGTTTCTAAAAACTTTTTCATGTAGTTATTATCAATAAATATCTGCTTTAGTCTCTCGTCTTCTTGAAGAATTTCAATTATATATAATATATGATTACCCTCTACAGCTAAAATATCGATTATTTTGGATTCATGTTCTCTTAACTCATCTTCCGTAAAATGTGATATTAACTTAAAAAAGGCTTTGTTTATTTGATCTCTTTCTCCTTCGCTTACTGTAAACTTATTAAACAAACTTGTTAAAACCTGTTCTTTTTTCTCTGAAAAGTTAATCTTATTTATCAGATCAGTATAAGTAGTATCATTTGTTTTTTTATCAACGAGATCCTCAACAGCCTTTTCCCATTCAGCTTCAACCATCTCCAAATCTTTCCACTTAGTTTCTGTTAAGATAGTTAGTTCATCGAGAAAACTAAGAATCTCTGTTTGATCAATAATTTGAATAGAGTAGGTATTTTCATAGAATTTTTTATCTGTTTCATTAATTCTATCTCTGTTAATCCAATAGATTTTTTTCTGTTGCAATTTATTACTTTTAATCTCATCAATTACTTCACTAAGTAGACTTCTAATATTAGGATCATTTAGACTGTATCCGATAAAAACTATATTATTCTCCATAAATGTTGAGTATATTTTATTTAATATGTATTTATTACTACTATTAAAGTTTTGATAATCCTCCTCTGTAATTACAATTTCATTTTTTTCATCTTCTATACATCCATGTATCTTATACAATCTTATATTGTCTTTTACATATTGTCCTCTATTGTTATTTATGCTCTCTAGGTTCCTATGAACTACTGATACGTTTTCCAGACAATATTCTATGTTTGTATCATAATTCGTTGTGATTATCTCTGTAATATAGCTATCAATCTTATTAAAAGCTTCTCTATATTTACGATATTGGGCTTCATTTTCTACTCTTTTTGACTCAAACTCATAAATATGCTCTTTAATTTCGGAATGGATATCTTTATTTCTATCCCTTAATAATAGATCAACATACCCCGCTAACCTTAAAAAGTCTACTCCTATCAGTTTGTCTATAATCAGGTCGTTAATACTTTCAAAGTCTTCATGTTCATCATTAGATAATAAGTAAAACAGACTAGATTGTTTTAATTCTCTCATAAGCCCATGTTCAGCTATGATATTCTTTAGTAATTCACCCCAACCTGGATAATTTAAATCTCTTGAAAATCCTGCTCCTATAAAAAATACAATTCTATTACCTATTAAATCCATAGCTATATTACTTATTTTCTTTATCTTATAATTATTTGAAGTCATCACAACAACCTCCCCTAGGCATACAAAAATATTATCTATCTAGTAGACTAACTTAATTTTACCATAAAAAGAAATTTTTTTTGCATTCCTCTGAATAACATACTCCTTTAAGTCGTTAATAGAAATACAAAATTTATTATATTCCTCACAAATTCAAAACACTATGTTACCCCCATGGATTTTCCTACTGATATCAATATAGTTTTAATTAGTATGAGGTGTAGATGTATTTAAAAGGTCAAAAAATAAGCTCATCACCAGGGCCATAAGTTTATTTTGCAAGTAAGATTTTCGTCCTCTCTTCACAGATAAGCTTCAATTTGTCTTTCGACAGGGGGTTCGCTTATTGCCCCCGTTAGAAGAAGCAAAAATCAACCCTAACTTACTATATACCCCCTCCAAACTCACTTTTCTCTTGCAGGTTTTTCGATTTCCACCAGTCAAACTACAATTTCTAGCTATGCAAACTTAATTATCCCTTCTGCACCAATCTCACCTTTCTCTTAAACTGAATTTACCGCGGAATAACTGTTAAAGGTGCACTTTTAAGATAGAGGCTATGATGAATGAAGAGAAAATGCTAGATTTTGAAAATGTATTAAATGATCATGAAAATATCATTTACCACTTAATTAACAAGTATAGGATTCGTGATTCGGACCAGGAATTCTATCAAGAAGGAACGATTACACTTTGGAAGGCGATGGAGACGTATGATGAAAAGCGGGGGAAATTCTCTAGTTATGCATACTTTCTGATAGATAAAGCTTTTCTCAGTATGATTCGATCGCGGGTTCGTAAAGCGGAGTTGCAGGAATCCTATATCGCTGGGATCGCATCGGAAACTGATCAACTGACAGCAACACTTGAAATAGACTTTGATCCTTATTTACTAGAGTCCATCGAGAAACAGTTATCAGCCAATCAAATGAAGTGGTTTACGCTAGCTGTGTTATACGACAAAACCTATAAAGAAATTGCCACGCAGGAAAATGTAACCGTCGATGCAGTAAAAAATTGGGCAAGACTTGCCAAGCCGAAAATCAAAAAAATATTAGCAAATGAGTGCTGAATCTTACATCAATCAACTTTAACAAAAATTACACAAATGGAGGAATAATATGATAGAGCAAAGTCAATGGGATAAAAGTATAAGATCTAGATCAAAGTAAGTGAAGAATATTAATCTACTGACTTCCGACACCTGAGGTATATTATCAAATTCAAGGTGGTAGATTTAAACATGGTGGCGGATCAATTGCAGTTCTACGGTACTTATTAATGAAATATAAATTTTGAAAACCAAATATTATAGTAAAGGGAGCATGCAACTAGTACATGCTCCCTTTACCACTTAACCCTTAACGATCCCTACGTCCAAAATCTCAGCAAGAAACCATTAATTTTCTTGCATTTGAGTTAATTCTTTTTGCATTAGTGACATTACTTCCTCTATTCCAGCTCCATTATTTGCATCTTGGTATACCTTTGTTAGAAGTTCTTTTAACTTTTCTGTATGAGACAACGTTTGCACGATCAACTCTCCATTCTAAAGATTCAGACTATTTATCTTGTAAAATTTCTTTTTTCTTTTGTATTGCTGCTAATAACTGCGTTTCTATATCTGCAAGATTCTGAGCTTCAGCATCTTGTAATATATATCGAACGGTCTTTTTTACTGTTTTCGGTAGTTTATGAAACTTCGTCATAGGAACATTCCATTTCTCTGCTAGTCATAAAATAATTTTCAATGTATTTTATTATATCAGAATATCTATGTCACACAAGAGGATAATAGTCTGATTTAACTAGGTATTAGACAATAATTTTACAAAAAAGATACATTCTATTCACAGAGTTTCTTTACCACAAGAAAAACGCCATTAATCACGTAACTTAATTAGCCCAATACAGTTAAATGTGAAATTGTACAATTCATAATTTTATTCTGATATGTATACTAGCTTAGTCATTGATTTATTCCTAAGAAATAACCGTCTATCCACTAGTCATGGAGACGGTTATTTCTTTGTTTGAGTGATTTAGTTTCAGCTACCAGTTGATCACCAGCATTTCCTATTTAAGACTTATAATCTAAAATGGTCTTGAATCTTCATCTTTAACTGGGATTAAGAAGGCATGTTGGGAGGCTGTATATAAATCACGCCAAATTTGATTTAAGTCATTAGGTTCTTTAACAGCTTGCATTCCGATGTGTCTGAATAAGTTATTTGCACAAGTGATCGCTGATGATGCGCTCCTTTTTGCAACCGTTGAGAATCGTTCGATAAGTTCTTCTGAAAGTACACTGCCATTACTATGAATGTCCCAAGATTCTTCTACTATGTTATGAAAAGCTTGATTTGCCTTTTCCAAGCGCTGTTTTTCAGATGCTAGTTTTCGTTTAAGTAATTTATAGCGATCGACCGGTCCCTGCTGCCAATTCTGTTTACTTATTTCTAACAAGGAACCAACCTCTTCCAAGAAGTGTTCACCAATCCCAAGAGAAACTGCAGCAAATGATGCTTCAGCAAATGGCACAAACGGGAATGTATGAACTAGACCTCCAAGGTGATTTTGGTTCTCAAAAATAGAAAATGCACGGTGATTAGGAACAAATTGATCAACAACTTCAATACTATGGCTGCTTGTACCTTTTAATCCAAACGCTTTCCAGTCTTCTATAACGGTCACTTGATCCGGATCAAGTATAAAAGCGAGAATTTGATCTTGCTCTGTAGTTTCACCTTTCACACGACAACTCACTGTGAATAGCGTCGCATATTGGGAACCACTACAGTACATCCATTTCCCATTAATGATATAGCCATCTTCTCTAACTTCTGCTGTACCGGCCGGAAAGCCACTACCTGCAATGACAGCATTTTTAGGTGAATAATAACTTTTAGCAGCTTGTGTCGTCATATTTTGCGTGAACATACCACCGCCTGAACCTACAGTGACAAGCCACCCGAAGTTACCATCAATAGAAGACGCTTCTTGAAAAATCCTTACAGCACTTGGCAAGCCAAGCATCTTCCCACCCATTTCCTCAGGAACAATAAGTTTAAACAACTGATGCTCCGTCATAAATGCATGCAAACGTTCGGTTAAACGTTTGTTTTGTTCGCACCTCTTACTTTCCCTTCGAATAAACTGAATTTGTTCTGTAGTAAACAACATATAAAAACTCCTTTTCAAAAAGCAGGGACGGTGGTCCTCTGCTTCCTGTTTGCTTTAATATCAAATTCGGTGGTACACATTATTTCCTGAAGCACGGTAATAATGTATGATTTCAATTTGGTAGTATCTCCTTCCAACTCCCTACATTTATTATAACTTTTATAAATGACCTTTCTAATTCTGGTTTTCTATAACTCCCAATCAGCCCTGGGTATCTATCATTATAATCTTGTGCGATCGGAGTAAAGCCATAACTAGATCCCCACCAAGAGATAACAAATCTCTCCACAACGAGGATCTAACCCCAACATCTTACCACACAAAAAAATATCACCAAAATCCCATATACTACCATAATTCCAACCATAGCTTATGTTACTCTGTTTTGCCTATATAGATAATGGGTTTAAAAAGGGCGATTCTGATGGAAAATCCAAAGTTACTAGAGGAAGAATTGGGTAAGTATTTACGCTTGCGAAGAAAAGCATTTGATCTAAAACAAGCAGAAGTAGCAGAAAAAGCAAAACTTAGTGTAACTTATTTAAGTCAAATTGAGAATGGTTCCAGCTCGCCTTCTTTTATAACATTATTAAAATTAGTTGAACCATTAAAAATTGATCTGGGTGATTTATACAAACAATTCAAACCACTAATTGACCAAATCAAAGAAAAGGAAGAGTAAACGATGCGACAGATTGATGACGCCTATCATATTACTCGAGATACACTAGCCATCGTCCCTATAAGACATTTCGATTATACGACACGTATTATAGAAAAGAACCAAACTTTAGTGACGCGCCAAGCACCTCTAGCGATCATTAAAGGAAATTGCCTAGCTGGTGCATCCTCCTATCAAGGAAGACGAAAAGCCGCAAGTCATCTAATAGGCGCGATCCATAAAGTACCGATTCTCATTTATGAACGCACAAATATTTATGGATTACCGACACAATCACCTACTAATTATGCTTGTAGTTGGCTGTTTGCACAGCATATACTTAAAATAGTCCAACACCCAGATACCAACCATTCAACGGTCATTTTCCGTAATGGCACTACACTAAACCTCGAAGAATCTACCTATCAGCTACGCACACAACTTAAACGTACGATACAACTACACTATGCCATCAAGTATCATAATTAACACCCATTTAAAACTGTTTGAAAATTGACAAAATGCTTTCCTTTCAAAACTCCTTCATGCATTCCAACAAAATCCCTAACATCATGTTATTTGAAAAATAAAATACTTCTCCCTCTTCAGGGACAAATCTATCAATTTGTCTTTTGAATGGTTCTGACCATAGCCCTTCACTTCCTCCTCTAATTTCTTTTTGTATTTCTTTTCTTTTAAGTATGTCCCGGGTTTTGTTCCGGAATGGTTCCGGATTTACGCCTGGAATCATTCTGAAATTGTCCTAGAAACAATATTGAGCTTCCCCTTATTCCTGCTTGATTTCCTGCCCCGCAACGCATACATAAAATGCTCGCTAAATAAATAGTTCGTGTATTCCTGTAATATTTATTTATAACAACCAAGACAATAATCGCTACAAAGTATTAGATAATTGTTTAATAGTTACAGCTTCTAGATGTTGTGCCATTAAACCAACTAAGCCAATTCCAAGCAGCGTGTACCATTAAGCTATGGCACACGCTAGTTGTTTATAGCAAAACGCCCACGCTATTATAAGGATCTAAGCCAACATCAACTCTCACCCCTGCTGGTTACAGAGGCATTTGACTGATCTCGTACCCATCCATCAATTGCTTCCTTGTAAAACAAAATCTTCCTCCCGAAACGAATATGGGGAAGGCATCCCTCACGCACCAAATCATAAATCGTATCCGTGTGCACACCTAAATACTTTGCTACTTCTTTTACAGTAATTGTACACCTTTCCATTGTTATTACCTCCCCTTATAGCTCTTTATATATATATGATCGTTACATTGCTGGTGTTTAGTGTCTTAGTTGGGTGAGATTGTATGAATTTATAATTTACTTTTCGTTTAACCGATAACAAAACATAGTCAATATCACAAGTCACAATTACATAATGGTAAAAAAGGAAGAATGCATTTAGGTCACAAGGAAATGCTTTTGGGAGTCGTCTGTCTTCCTGACATCCCTTCATCTTCTTCTCTATTTTCATTTTGTATTTCTTTTTCTTTAAGTATGTCCCGGGTTTGGTTCCGGAATTACGCCTGCATTCCGGAACCAAACCCGGAAACAATATTGAGCTCCCCCTTATTGCTGCTTGCTTTGCTGCCCACTCGTATTCATAAAATGCTACACTACCAACCAGTATACGGACCGCAGTCTGGACAACTACTTGACGGTTCCATTATTAAACTAAAAGAGTAATGAAAACAGAATATACAACAAACAGACACCAACTGAAACGATCCAAACGATTATAGAATCGAACGGAGATTTATAATAAACACTTCACATAAACAGGAAGCGATCAAATGAACTACATAAAAGAAATCAATCCTTTATCCTCATCCGCTGTTGTTGCTTTGTGGCATACGTTGATGCATATCAATAATAAAAGAGGATGGAAACAAACATTCACTGTTGCAGCTGGCGTGCTCCGAATGAAAGCAGGACTAAAAGATAGTGCATTCAAACGCGCTCGAATAGAATTACAAGAAAAAGGCTATATATCCTTTCAATCCAAGGGCGGCAATCAAGCAGCACGGTACGATATGAAATCACTACAGTTTACTATTGAAAGCAAAAAAGTTAAAGACAAACCACAGGAAATAAACCATGCGTTGGAACAACACAGCACAGAAATAGAAGGAGAAGCACCACAAACAGCACTTCTCATTCAGAAGTAGATATATACTTTCATAAAAAGATCTTTAGTTTTCAACCAGATAATGGTAGTCTATTAACTTGCTAGATTAATTTAATGGAGTTGTATAAATGACACTAGATGAAACAAAATACACCGAGATATTAGAATTTGTTCTAAACGGAAAACCTTATCGTGAAATCGCTGATTCAGTTGGTGTATCAAAGAATACAGTAACAAACCTTATTAAAAGATTGCGGGAAACAGGGTCGATATTTCCTTCAACAACAAAGCAATCCATATATGATCCGGTCATAAAGGAAATACAGGAACATATCATATATTTTCTTCGATTAAGAAGAAGTACTTATAATTTACGTCATAAAATCAAATTAAGTAATAAAGAAATTTACCTTTTACTACTTGCAAAGGGATATAATATTTCCTTTACCAAAGTGAAAGAACTTATTAAGCTTGGGAAAAATGTTATCAAGGAAAGTTATCTAAATATTGTTCATTTGCCAGGTGAAGCAGTAGAATTTGATTGGGGAACAATTAGAGTACAGATAGGGGATAATCCGAAAGCTACTAAGGTCTCTCTAGCGGTATTTTCATTTCCATATAGCAATTATAAAATGGCCTATGTTCTACCTAATGGTAACAGTGAATCATTTGTTATTGCTTTTAAGCAATTTATAAACGACATGAACGGTGTACCACCTAAGCTTGTGCTAGATAATATGAGAATTGCTAGAATATTTTCTTCTGCTAAAGATAGTGATGTAAAATTAACAACATTATTTGAAGATCTGTCTAGTCATTATAAATTTAACGTCTCCTTTTGCTCTCCTCACTGTCCTAATCAGAAGGGCAATGTTGAAAACAATGTTGGCATTCTTAAGAAGCAATTCGAACAGTCTTATATTAATTCATTTGACTCCATGGAGGAACTTCAGGAATATGTTGATAACATTACAAGAGAGCTTAATATAAGGAAACATCCGAGAAAGAACGATAAGTGTGAAAATCTAATTAATCATGAACGTAATAGGTTGATTGCATTACCTAAACATGAGTACATATATTATCATAGAAAAGTTGGCAAGGTATCTAACAATTGCATGCTACGGTTTAAAAACAATCAATACTCTATACCAGAAATGTTTAAAGGCGAGAAAGTTTTAATCAAATATAATGATAAAACAATCTACATCATCACAAAAGACGGAAAAGATGTAATTGCAAAATACGCAAACAATAAACAAAAGGGTAAGAGGAAACACCGCGTTTGGTATATCATCAATAAATTAAAGGGAAAATCAAACGGCCTACTGGATAGTGAAGAATATAAAGCGATGTCTAAACCAGAAAAGCTTTTACTTACCAAAGTGTTTAAATCTAATAGTGATGATTTTCTTGCTTTTTTAGAAAAGATAAAACACAAGCCTAGAAATTTGATTCGAAAATTTGTATATAAAAACAAATATACGTTGGAATATTTTAGTAGCGAACAATTAATGCATGAAATCTTAAAAATCTAGATTATTTCCTGCACCTTGAAATTTTTAAAAATGAATTTATAAAATTGGTTTTTTATAGCCTTTTTCATTAACGGAATATTCTGAATTATACCATAAATACAAATAAGCCCTCTAATTTCTAGAGGGCTTTCTTTTGTACCAAGTTTAAATAGTTATTTTTTGATTGAGTCGTTAATTTCTATCCATCATACTTTTAGACAAGTATTTTTAATTTATTACTTTAAACTGTATTGCTTTACGAAATAATTCTGATACTCTCCACTTATAATACGTTCCCACCACTCCTGATTATCTAAATACCATTGTATAGTCTGAGCAATTCCAGTATCAAATGTGTAAGTAGGTTTCCAACCCAATTTTTCTAGTTTTGAAGGGTCAATTGCATAACGTTTATCGTGTCCTAGTCGATCCTTTACAAATTCAATTAGCTCTTCAGATTTACCTAAAGTTTTTATTATAGTTTTAACTACTTCTAAGTTGGTCCGTTCATTATGGCCACCTACGTTATATACTTCGCCATTTACACCTTCATGTAGCACTAAATCAATCGCTGCACAGTGATCAATTACATGTAACCAATCACGAATGTTTTTTCCGTCTCCATAAACAGGCACCTTTTGCTCATTTAGAACACGTGAAATTGATAAAGGGATCAATTTTTCTGGAAAATGGTAAGGCCCATAGTTATTTGAACAGCGTGTAATATTGACTGGCAATCCATAAGTTTCATTATAAGCACGTACTAATAAATCTGATGATGCTTTACTTGCACTATACGGACTATTAGGCTGTAAAGGAGTCTCTTCTGTAAAGAATGTAGTAGGATTAAAATCTAACTCGCCATATACTTCATCTGTTGATACGTGAACAAATTTTGTAACATCAACTGCTCTCGATGCATCTAATAATACTTGTGTGCCGACTACATTCGTTTGCACAAAAACCCCAGGATCTACAATGGAGCGGTCAACATGACTTTCAGCAGCAAAATGAACAACGTAATCAAATTTTTCTTTTTCAAAAAATGCTATTATTGATTCACGGTCAGCAATGTCTGCTTTAACAAAATAATAATTGTCTTTTGTTTCAATATGTTTGTGCTTTGTTAAATCCCCAGCATAGGTTAATAAATCTAAATTATAAATGTCATATTGAGGATACTTGTCTACCATATATTGAACAAAGTTACCGCCGATAAACCCGGCACCACCTGTAACAAGAATTTTTTTTCGTGCCACTTATCTCACCTCTTGTGCTAATTCATTTAAATAATGTTTTAAAGCATCTCGCCAATTTGGTAATGGCTTAAATCCATTGTCAATTAGCTTTTGCTTTGACATACGTGAGTTTTTTGGTCTAACAGCACGTGTTGGATATTCTTCTGTTGAAATTGATTTTACTGTAACATCTTTATTAGCTTGTTTAAAGATTTCAGAAGCAAACTCTGCCCATGTACAAAAGCCTTCGTTTGATGCATGGTAGACACCATACTTGTCCGTTTGAATCATATCAATTATTAACCGTGCTAGATCAAATGTATATGTTGGTGATCCATATTGATCTCCGACAACATTTAATTCATTTCGAGTTTCTGATAATCTAAGCATGGTTTTTATAAAATTATGTCCGTTGATTCCGAAAACCCATGAAATACGAACGATAAAATAATCTTCTAGGAATTCTCTTACAATCTTTTCTCCCTCATACTTTGTTAAGCCATAATAGCCTACTGGATCAGGTGAAGCAGCTTCTTTAAAGGGCTCTTCCCCTTTACCATCAAAAACATAATCCGTACTGATATACATTAACTTTGCATTTGCTCTCTTAGCTGCTGTAGCTATGAATTTTGTACCTAATACATTTATATTCCAGCATGTTTCTTTATCATCTTCAGCATTGTCAACTGCTGTATATGCAGCGCAATGAATGATTACATCAGGTTTTGTATTTTGTACATATTGATATACTTCGGCTTCATTAGTAATGTCTAAATCTTCTCTGCCAATTCCTAGTATACTAATTCCACGCTTTTTACCCTCACGTACAACATCAAAACCAAGTTGACCAGTGTAACCAGTTACTAAAACCTTCATAATATACTACTCTCCATAATAAAAGTTATTTTCAGCATCCTTTAATTGCGGCGCATTTTCATCTTTCTCAGAAAGAATAGGGATTATGTCCTTTGGCCACTTAATACTAATTTCAGGATCATTCCAAAGAATACTTCGGTCATTTTCTGAGGAGTAAATCTCATCGACTTTATACTGTACCTCAACATTATCTGTTAAAGTTATAAAAGCATGCGCAAATCCTTTTGGAACTAATAATTGTTTTTTGTTTTCAACTGATAATTCAATTCCAAACCATTCACCGAAAGAAGGGCTATTTTTTCTGATATCAACAGCAACATCAAAAATAGCCCCTTGTGTGCAACGTACTAGCTTTGTCTGCGCTTTAGGGTTTAATTGATAATGTAGTCCTCTTAATGTACCTTTAGCTGCAGAAAATGAATGATTATCCTGTACAAAATTTAATTCTATTCCAGACTCTGAGAACTTTACATCACTGTATGTTTCCATAAACCAACCTCGATGATCACCAAATACCTTCGGTTCTATAATTAATACACCTTCTAAACTCGTTTCAATAACCTTCATAATTCACCTCTTACGATTAATATTTTATTTCTCCATTTGCAACTTTTAATAGATATTGACCGTATCCCGTTTTAGAAAACAATTCACCAGATACAATTAACTTTTCTTTTCCAATCCAGCCATTAATATAGGCAATTTCCTCAGGTGCAGCAATCTTAACTCCTTGGTGCTCTTCTACAGTTTTAACAAAATTAGTTGCTGCAACTAAACTTTGATGAGTACCAGTATCCAGCCATGTATAACCACGACCTAAAAGTTCAACTTCAAGTTCTCCAGTATCTAAATAAGCTTCATTAACTGAAGTAATTTCTAATTCACCACGTTCAGAGGGTTTAACTCTTTTGGCGATCTCTACTACACGGTTATCATAAAAATATAGACCAGTAACAGCATAATTTGATTTTGGCATTTTAGGCTTTTCTTCTAAACTAATGACTTTTCCTTCACCATCAAATTCTACGACTCCGAATCGTTCTGGGTCTTGCACATGATAACCAAATACAGTGGCTCCACTTTCCTTATTCGCTGCACGTTGAAGAATTTTCCTCATACCGCTACCATAGTAAATATTATCTCCTAAAATCATTGCAACAGAATCTTCACCTATAAATTCTTCACCAATTAAAAAAGCCTGAGCTAATCCGTCAGGGCTTGGTTGTATTTTATATTCAAGGTTAATTCCAAACTGTGAGCCGTCCCCCAACAAAGCCTTAAATCGAGGGGTATCATCAGGTGTTGAAATAATCAATATATCTTTTATTCCTGCAAGCATTAAAGTAGACAAAGGGTAATAAATCATTGGTTTGTCATAAATAGGCAACAACTGTTTACTTGTTACCAAAGTTAAAGGATACAAACGTGTTCCGCTTCCCCCCGCTAAAATTATACCTTTCATAATAGAAACACCCCTTCTATCGAATTCACTACACTATATCCAAGAATAAAATTTGTTGCAAAAAGTATTGGTGTCGTAACCAAACTACTTAAAATCCTTAAGTTACTTAGATATCAACATCGCTTAAGATATCTTTTCATAATAAATTCATTTTTAATAATAAAAATAAAAATTCTTATGTTAAACTGAAAAATTTTATGATAAATTCTTTGTTTCAGAGGTATATTTTTATAGTATATATTTTCTTCAATACTTGAAATATGTTTGTATACGCCTTTCTTTATTTCTCCTAGTTTTTGGTACGGTACTTTATCAAATTTTGTAACACAAGAAATAATAGTATTAATGTAATATAGTTCAATAAAACGGATATTTATTTCTTCTTGAAATTCGTAATAGTAACCTTGTTTCACAGCATTATTTATTATATTCTCGGAGGTAATTAGTCTATCAAAAAATGCTGGATTATTTGGAGTTCTAGTTATTGATTTTTCACTTTGCCAATAATAGTATAAATGTTCATCGATTTTTTCAAACTTTTGAGCACATAATATTAAACTAATAATAGCTTCATTGTCTTCATAGATTAACCCCTCAGGGAATCTAATTTTATTATGAACAAATAAATTCTTTTTAAATAATTTAGTTACTATTCTTCCGTGATTCCTAATTAAGTGTTTTTTTTGCTCTTTTTCGCTTAATTGAAAGATATAGTTTGGAATGGATATTCTTTTTATGTTATTAGTTTCACTTTGAATAGCATAATCACAATCAACAATATCTGCATTGGTTTCCTTATATTTTTCATATAATTTTTCATACATGTTCAATTCTATAAAATCATCACTATCAACAAAACCTATAAGATTGCCTTTTGCCGATTCAATCCCTACATTTTTGGCATAGCTAACTCCTTTATTTTCCTTTAAAGTTATAAGATAAATATTTTTATCTATAGAACTTTCTATATAATCTCTTATCATTTCTACACTATTATCGGTAGAGCCATCATCCACAATTATAATCTCTAAATTTCTAAAAGTTTGATTTGTTAATGAATCCAAACATCTTTTAATATATTTCTGTCTATTAAAAACAGGAACAACGACACTAATTTTATCTTCATTACTGTTAATCATTATTAATAATGCTCCTTTACCCTTTATAACAAACATTGTCCATAACAACTACTATAAAAATTATTTCAGCTATTACATAAGATAGGTATTTGAAGAACAGAAAATTTGTTCTTAAATTTAATTTTTTAGAACCAAGCGACCTCTTTGATAAGGGGAGAATCAAAGTGGAATGTTTAATAAAAAAAATTCTAATGCTTATAGTGAATTTAAAAACTATAAAATAACAACCATCAATCAGTTATTTGATAAACATAGTTAAATTAACTATTAACGGTATTTAAATAAATTCCATGGCATAAAATGAACTTTTGATGCTAATATCCACGTTAAAATAAATGACACAAAAAATGACAGTGTAGTAGCTTGTGCTGCACCTACTGCTCCATTTAACTTAATTAATACATAATTTAGAACAAGATTTAACATTGCAGTAATAAATGTAACTAGAGATAGTAATTTAGTTTTCTTTTCATAAAAGATCACCCCACCTACCATCTTATACATTCCATTAAAAGCATATCCTAAAGCAACCCATATAACAAACTCACTCGCACCTGCAAAAGTGTCAGATAAAAACCATTCAGTAATCAATGGTGAAAATAAGCTTAATAATAGAGTTATTACTAAAATTACAATAAAATAAATATACGTGATTTTTACAATCTTTACTTTTAGGTTTAATCTATTCTGTTTTAAATTCTTGTATAAATATGGGATCCAAGCTCTATTAAACGAATCTTGTAGAACTTGGATAATCATTCCAATTTGATATCCAACAGTGTAAATCCCTGTTTCATGTATCCCAACCATATTAGTTATAAATATACGATCAGACATAGTTATAAAAAAGGCTCCAACTGCATGTGGTATTAAGGGAATACCGAAATGTAAGATGTCTTTAATATATAAATGATTTTTTTTTAATGGTATCTTTTCATTTTTAATGATTATAAATAAACCTATTAAACTACATATACCAAAAGCTATTACTTGGCCGTTTATTCTACCTAACCAGCCATAGTCAAATCGTATAACAAGAATTAATGATATAATTATATTCAAAGTAGTTAATACTATTTGGAAAATCCCATAAAGTACTGCTTTTTCTCGAACCTGCCACAATGATAAAGTAATTTGAAAAATAATATTTCCTAAAATACACAATATAATTAGGTGCATATAGCTTTTAGGGAATAATGTTATTCCCTGTATAATATCAGAAAACAAGAAAATTATAATAGAGAAAATAGTAATACTGATAAATAATAAATAAAGAGCAGATGATATATATAAACCAAAATCTTTGTTGTCATCAAAAAACTTACGACTTATAGCACCTGATATATTAAGTCCAGCTATAGGCATAAAAAAACCAATTAAAACTGTAAACATCGATACAACGCCATAATCACTAGGCGTTAAATAAACTGTTAATATTGGCAATAGTAAAAAGGGGATAGCTTTATTGATAATATTCGTAATTGTATATATTCCCGAAGCTTTTAACAAAGATGATTTTAAAAATACTTTAAACATAGTTTTACCTGCTTTGCAATAAAGTTTAACGTCACTAACTTTTCAACCATTACATAATTCTTTATAATTCCTTTGTTACCTAATAAATTACTTTATACAAACTTCTCTTGCTCTTTCAAACGTTTATAATGCTCAATATCTCTATATTTAAAAACTTTTGCTGGACTTCCTCCTGCAATAGCATATTTCGGTATATCCTTCACTACAACTGACCCAGCTTGTATTATTGCACCTTCTCCAATGGTTACCCCACCTAGAATAAGTACCCTTGTTCCTACCCAGACATTATCTTCAATTTTTATATTTTTTAATAAATAAGTATAATCATATGGAATAGAGGTTCCTTCATAATTATGGATTTCAGTAATCATTCTACACTCTTGACCAGAGTGGAAATTGTCACCAATTTCCACTGTTCCTCTTCCACTTATAATCAATCCATTAAAGTTTGTGTTCTTCCCTAAAATTGTGTTTTTTGTTAAATAAGATTTGGAACTTACTGTTATAGGTTCCTTATATGAAGAAACTGTTTTTTTAGCCTTTTTTGTATAATAGTACCTTCTAATATTTTGTAATATTCTTTTAATTCTACCCTTCATTTTCTCAGCCCTTTTCTAGCACCCTACTTTTCTTTCAAATCCAAATCTACTTCTTACTACCTTTTACAAGCCTGTCTAATACCATTTCATAAAGGTATATATGTTAGAAATTACTCTATAAAACTCCAACTTAAAGGAGTACCTTTTGCTATATCTTGTCCCACTTTTTTACCAAGTACTGATTTAAGGTGTTTAGGTTTTAAACCAAAACCTGGCCTAATTGATTTAACATTTTCCGTAGTAATAATGTCACCTTTTTTAACATCTTTTACAACAAACAAAGAACGTGAGAATTCCCTACTTTTTAGTTTTTTATCAGTAATTTCATAATCAACGCAACCAATTGATTTTTCTGCATCTCTTATTGTATCAACAAGCATTTTAAATTCTTGCTTGTCCAATGAAAAGCTAGCATCTGGTCCACCTATATTTTTATCTAAAATAAAATGTTTCTCAATAACTTTTGCTCCTAATGCAACGGAAACAATAGGTACTGTCACTCCTAAAGTATGATCTGATAATCCCACTTCAACATTAAATGTTTCTTTCAAATTTTTCATCGTTAATAAATTTGCATCTTCAATCTTTGCTGGATATGCAGAAGTACATTTTAGTAAAATAATTTGTTCGTTACCAACCCTTCTGCATGCTTGTACAGCTTCGTCAATTTCGCCTATAGTTGCAATGCCAGTTGAAATAATTACTGGCTTCCTCTTTGAAGCTACATATTCTATTAATGGAATATCTGTTATTTCGAATGATGCTATCTTATAGGCAGGGACATTTAGACTTTCTAATAAATCAACTGCCGCTTTATCAAACGGACTTGAAAAGCAAATCAAACCGAGTTCTTTGGCATAATCCATTAACTCTTCATGCCATTCCCATGGAGTATAAGCTTCTCTATATAGATCATATAAGGTTCTTCCATCCCAGATTGTACCTTGTTTTACTTGGAAGTATTCATTATTACAATCAATCGTTATAGTATCAGCTGTATACGTCTGCAATTTTATAGCATCGGCTCCAGCTTCTTTTGCGGCTTTTATAGTTTCTTTAGCAATATTAATATCATGCCCATGGTTAGCTGACATCTCTGCAATTACGAATACTTTTTTGGTTATATCAAAATTATCGATATGCATTTATTATATTCCACCTCTATTTAAATGAGTAAACATACCTAAATAAACTGTTATTACTTTCATGTAATATAAATCCTACCTTTTCAAACAACTTTTTGGAGGCAATATTATCATTTGAGACATATGCTATAATATTCTCTAATTCATTTCTTTCCTCGTAAATTAACTCAATGCTCTTTTTTAATAATTCTTTACTTAACCCTTTTCCTACAATTGTTTTGCCAAAGCTAATACTAACGATCGCAGATTTATCCTCTATTTTATATCTCAATTGTCCTAAAAATCGATCTGTATAATCAGTTACAACAAAAAATACTTGATTATCAGATTTAATAATGTTTTGAAACCATACCTTATGATCCTGCCAATCAATTTTTGTAGTATTAATTGAGTGCTTTCTTACATAATCCTCATTAGATAATTGAAAAACATCAAAAATATCTTCATCTTTCACTTTTCTTAAAAAGTATTCCTTTTCCATAATCTCTCCTGATAATAGAGTTTCAATAATTCGCCTACTGCCTAACCCATCAATTACTCCCTTATATTTTTTTACCCATTCTGCACGGGTACTGAATTTCATCAAATTTTCAAATTCAAAAATTAACTTTTCACTAAAGAAAGTATCATTGTATTCGAGTGCTGTCTCAATCAAATTGCATTCTTTTAAAGCTAAAAGATTATAGTGCTGATTGTCTATTACCTTTATTGGAATAAAAGGTGTTTGAGTAGCTAGCAATTCATAAATTGTCTGTCCTGCAGCCGTTATGGCAAAATCAGATCTAAGCATAATAGATTTCATTTCCCTAGCTGAGACATTCTCATAAAAGTTTATGTTCTTTGAGGAGAAACTCTTTATTTCTTCAATATTATTAAATGCACTTCCTATTACTACATTGAAAGTAATTTCTGAGTTTTTATTACCCAGTCGATTTAGAATACTTGGAGTTAAATTGTGTATGTCAGAGCCACCTAGTGTTATTAGTACTTCTTTTACTTGCGGGTTTATATTCTCTCTATTAACTTGAATGAAGGGGCTTCTTAAAATGATATATTTTGTTCCAAGTAAATAGCAGTTAGTATCATTTATAGGATACTTAACTGCTTCAGTGCTCAGAGAAGGGTTAACTACAATACCTTCTGGATATTCAATCCTTCCATTATCATCAATAAATAGGGACTTTTTGGATTGATTTGAAATAACTAGATATAAGTCTTGACTAGCCAAATAAGAGTCAACAATGCAATAGTCGCTTTGCTTAATATAGTTTGTTAAGAATTCTTTTGATAGCCAATTAATTACCTTGTATTGCTTATTTTTTATTATTTCAATTTGACTAGTGTCGCTATTAATAATGAATTCAACTTCAATTTCTCTGTCTAACAATTCATCATATAAGGAGCTACATCTTGAGATATGCCCTAAGCCTATTTGACTACCGCCTTCTGTAAAAATTAAAGCCCTCATACTTTTCATCCTTATGTTTAATTGATTTTCTTTTGCTCAATATGTGCATTGATGGTAAAAAGTGTCGGTTCTTGGTTAAATATATCTATAATATCTTGAAGATAAAAATCATGTGTTCCTTTATAAAGTCTACTATATATTTCACTTATTAATTCGAAGTCCTCTTCTGTATCTAATGTCCACCGATGATTAGAATAATTAACATCATTTTTGAAGTAATGTATTTTAGTACTTTTTTCGTAAATATAAGGAGTGACATGTTCTCTATGATGTTTTTCTCTCCCATTTTTAAATGCCTCTTCTAATATTTGAAAAGAAAATACTTCTGTGTCCAATCCTCTAGGAAATGTTCTTTGATTTAAATCTGATCCAGCATTTGTTACGATGTCATATTTTTCTTCTAAATAGAAATTAAGAATTTTATCTAATATATTTGCATCAATTAAAGGACAATCAGAAGTAATCCTTACAATAATATCTATATTGTTTTCTTTTGCTGCTAAATAGTAACGGCTTAGAACGTCTTCTTCGCTCCCCATATAAACCTTAGCACCACATTTAATTGCTTCGTTTTCAATGACATTATCTCTCTCTTGTACTGTTGTAGCAATAATAATTTCATCTATTAAATTAGATTGTTTAACTCTTTCTATAACATGCGATAATACAGTTCTTCCCTTTATATCTTTCATTACTTTTCCTGAAAGTCTAGTTGAACCCATTCTTGCTTGTATAATAGCTGCAATTTTCATGTAATTACCCTACTTTCGATAAGTATTTATTACTTTATTTACAGCTGCTATTACATCCGTTACATCTTCTTCTGTCATTGCAGGGAAAAGTGGTAATGTTATGATTTCCTCATACAGTTTCTCTGCACCAGGGCAAATACCTCGTTGATAACCTAATTGTGAATAGTATGGCAGAAGGTGGACAGGAATATAATGCACGTTAACACCTATATTTTCATTAACTAAAGCTTCAAATATTTCTTTTCTACTCACCGACAACTTAGCTAAATCTAAACGTATAATGTATAAGTGCCAGCTTGATATGCCATTCTTATCTTGATATGGAGTTTGAATTTCGTCTATCTCTTTAAAAGCCTCATTATAAGTCGATACATACTTCTTTCTTAAGTCAACAAAATTATCAATCTTCTTCAATTGACTAGTACCAAGAGCAGCTTGAATATCTGTCATTCGGCAATTAAAGCCTAAGAACTGCATTTCGTAATACCAAGGACCATGATTTTCAATCAACTTATCGGGTTCTCGTGTTATGCCATGGGATCTAAATTGCAATAGCTTTTGATAATATTTTTCATTATTAGTTGTAATAACTCCGCCTTCACCCGAAGTAATATGCTTCACAGGATGAAAACTAAACATTGTCATATCACTTAATGAGCCTATTTTTTTACCTTTATATGTTGCACCAAGAGCATGTGCAGCATCCTCAATTACCACCAGATTATGATTTTTAGCAAGTTGATGAACTTCATCTATATCAGCTGGTTGTCCTGTGAAATGTACAGGAATAATCGCTTTAGTGTTCTCGTTAATTAACTCCTCAACTTTTCTAGGGTCAATATTATAAGTTTTGGGATCTATGTCGGCAAAAACTGGATTTCCACCTTGATAAAGAACACAATTAGAACTAGCAGCAAACGTCATCGGTGTTGTAATAACTTCATCTCCTTCACCAATACCCGCTGCAAAGCAAGCACCATGAAGTGCTGCTGTTCCATTCGAGAATGCAACAGCATACTTAGCTCCAACGTAAGAAGCAATAGCTTTCTCAAACTCACCTACCGCTGGCCCAGTTGTTAAATAGTCACCTTTTAATACATTCAACACTGATTGAATATCTTCTTCATCAATCCATTGTCTTCCATATGGTAAATAACTGTCTCTGATTGGTTTAGCACTCATGTTTAACTTCCTTTCCATTCCATTGAAATAGGACAAAAATAAAAATCACTCTTTTACTAATTCTCTTAGTTCATCAACAGTTAACCAATGGTCATTTACATCACTTATATAGGTAAAGCCTTCAGGTAATGGTTTACCACCGTTCGAATATTCTTCTCTCCACCAAGGAAATTCTGGTTGGATAACATAATATGTGTCATATTCTAAAGTCTGGCGAGCATCATCTTCATTAATCATTGCTTCATGCAATTTTTCTCCTGGTCGAATTCCAACTATTTTTATTTCACATTCCGGAGCAATTGCTTCAGCTAAATCTACAACTTTCATACTAGGAATCTTTGGTATAAAGATTTCTCCACCTTTCATTCTTTGGAGATTGTCAATAACAAATTGTACACCTTGATCTAACGTAATCCAAAAACGTGTCATGCGTTCATCTGTAATTGGAAGCTGGATCTCACCTTGTTCTTTAAGCTTTTTAAAGAATGGAACAACACTTCCTCTGCTTCCTACTACATTACCATAACGCACAACCGAAAATCTTGTTACTTTATTACCTGCATAAGAATTTCCAGCAACAAATAATTTATCAGAAGCTAGTTTTGTTGCACCATATAAGTTAATTGGACTTGCCGCTTTATCAGTGCTTAGTGCAATTACTTTTTCAACACCACGATCAATAGCAGCTTCTATAATATTTTGAGCACCATGAATATTGGTCTTAACAGCTTCAAAAGGGTTATACTCACAAGCACCTACATGTTTGAGAGCTGCAGCATGAATGACGATATCTACCCCATCAAATGCTCTATATAAACGCTCTTTATCACGAACATCTCCAATAAAGAAACGAATTCGAGGATCAGTGTATTCCTGGGCCATTTCATATTGTTTTAATTCATCCCTGCTAAATACAATAACTTTCTTAACATCTTGCTCTAATACTTTTGAAATAAATTTTTTACCGAAAGAACCTGTTCCACCCGTAATTAGTATTGTTTTATTATTTAACATTGTATTTTCTCCTTTGCATCAATAATCTCTTTTATATTCTTTTTTATATTATCTATACTTTTTCCATTCCAAAAATAATTCATATCACTAAAAATAGGTCTAAGTCCTGCTTCAATATACTGCAATAATTCATCTGCATCTCTAACCAAATATGCTAGTTTGTTCATAAAAAGCTCTTCAAGGTATTCATGTGTAGGTAGTTTACAAACAATTGTTTTTAACCCATAGCCAATACCTTCAAAAACCGCTGTCGAACTAACTCCCACCTGAATATCGGCATTGGCAAAGAAGTAATGCATATCGTAAGTATTTGTATCGATTATCTGCATATCACTAGAAACTAGCCATGGATAATCTTCCCTCCACCTAGCATATTCACCTGGGTGAAGTTTATAAATCATCTCATATTTCTTTAAATCAATTTTTCGCGATAACTCTACAGCGATTTTACTCAAATGTTTACCAATATGCCCTTGTGAAATAAATAGTATAACCTCTTTATTCCTGTACCTCTCATTCTTATTATTTTTATAAGAATTTACTTTTTGTTCGTAAAATGGCCATCCTACCACCTTAATTTTAGAATCGGAAATAGGAAATCTAGTTTGATCTTTCCAGAATTGTCCAAATAGAAATATATAATCGGGAAATGTACTTATATCCTTTATTTCTTTTGCAAAATTATAAGCAACATGATATTTACCCATTGTCCCATGTTGTAGCTCTATAGTTGGTATCCCATTTTTTTTCGCAATGTTATTTATTACAAATCTGGAGAAATCATATGAAACTACTTCGATAATAATTTTTGGATTCACCTTTTTTATTATATTGTTATAATATGTGTAGAATAAGCGATATTTTATAATTACCTTTTCCACTAAAGTGAGTATATATTGATTTTCAAAATCCACATCAAAAAAACTATTAAGTTTATCAACTAAATTTCTGATTTTCTCTCTTTCAACTTGTGATATAACCTTTTTATTTAACAACTTATGGAACATCCACCTAATTACATACTTGTTATGAATAACATCTGTATATTTTAAATTCTTAGTAACTGCCGGTTTTAAATGAACATCCACCATAGGGTCTTCAATTACATAGTATGTTAACTCTAAATTAGTAAGAAGATCGTCTGTATAAAGACATTCATAATAGTCCCCCATTTTAAGTCTTCTATGATGATTTAAAACTAAAATGTCTTTTTCTTTTAAGTTCACCGGGCTTTTGGTTAAAACAGATGGAACTTGTTTAATCTTCTTTAAACCTCGACTTATTAGACTATTATTTTTTGAAACTCGATGTGCTAGATCAATATCCTCTTTTTTTCTCTTAATTTCATCATATATTTTTTTTCTTATTAAATGCCAATACTTGATATCACTTATTTCATCATCAAACAAGCATAATTCAGTTTCAAATTTTAAGAATTGATCTATTTCCACCAGATCACCTCTTTTCTATCGATAATTTTCCACCTAACTATTATTAAAGCATTCTGTCAACTAAATGATTTCATTTAGTTCTTTATATACTCAACTACATCCTTCATAGTAGTTGAGACATCACAAACTTTATATGCATATTTTCGAATCTTTTCTGCTACAGATAACTTCGATTCTCCATTACCGTATATTTCATCATAAAACTTAACAATTTTATTCATATCAATTGATGAGCTATCACTAGGGAATTCCAAATAATAAGGTGAATTATCTTCTAACAAATCAACTTTACAGCCTGATACAATTGGAATCCCTTTGGCTAGATACTCTCTACTTTTGAGTGATGTAGACATAGAATTTTCAGTTTTATATCTACCAAATGCATCTAATGCTAAATCGCAAATATTATATACCTTATTAAGATCTTCGCCAAATAAACTACCATAAAACAGCACACTATTTTCTAATTTATAATCTTTAACTAACCTTTCATAGTGTTGGCGTTCTGAACCATCCCCCACTAAATGTAAAACTATATTTCTTTTTCCATTATTTTCATAATAGTTAAATATTCCCTGAATTACTCTTTCATACCCTTGCCATGGGTTTAAACTTGCTACTGCACAAAGGTTAATTTGGTTTGAATCATTTTGTTCTAATGGTTGCCGTATCTTAATATCATCAACCTTAATACCATTGGTAAAATTAATTGTTGGTATACTAAATAAAGTATCAATATCATTTTGAACTGCTATTCTATCTATAATTTGATGTAATTTTGAACGATTATAAATATCCTTAATAAATAACGGAAAATACCTAAGTTTCACCTTCATTTCCTTATCATAGGGATAGGTAGGGATCTCTAATATAGTTTTTACTTTTGGGTTATTTTCTTTAATTTCGGAAAATACTTTTAGCATATGGACAGTGAAACATGTAGGTCTTCGAAAATAAATAAAGTCAATATTATTATATTTTTCACTATATTTCCATTCAGGATACCTATTTCCGTAGGGGATACTAACAAGAAATTGATCCATTAATGTTTGAAAAAACGATTCTTTGTTTTTGTCTAAAATTACTAACTCGCAGTCAATCCCATTTTCTCTAAAAGCCTCTAATTGCCACAATACTTTTTTATCTATTCCTGATAGATTGCTATAGTTAATCTTTTTATAATAGATGAATATACCCTTCATGATATCCCCTTACTTTCGTTATTTTTATACCAGTTAATTTAGTCTCTATTTCTCCAAAAATGGTAGTATTCTGTATAGGATTGCTTCATATACTTGAAAGTTGAATCTTTTATACTTTCAGAACTTCCATCTTCAAAGTGTAATACTTTAATACCTTTATCATAGAGTATGGGGATGCTTAGCTTATTTGTTAAACGCGCTAAGTGTTCTTCTTCATGAAACAAGAACATCTCTTCGTTAAATGGTAATCCTAATTTTTTTGCAGCTATATTTCCAATGAAAAAACAAGCTCCATGACAGGCATACACCTTCACTTTGGCTTTAAAGTTTAAATTGTCTAAAGTTATTCTGAAAATTTTATTTATTGCTACTCCTAAGTAATATGCTAACTTTTTATTTTTAGTTAAACCTACATATTTTAACCAATCTACTAAAGGAACATGAAAGTAATAATAAGGGTTTTGCTTCTTTCCATTTTTAGTGATTATACTCGGTGCAATTATAGACCCATGTAGATCTTTAGTTAGATGATCTATTGGAAAATTTTCGAAAACTATGTCCGGATTACAAATACAAAGGAAGTCGTATTGATACTTTTCATTTGCATATTCCATTCCGCGATTATTTCCATATCCATACCCTTTGTTTTCTATATTTAAAAAATCGCAATTATTTTCATTTGCGATCTTTTCAAATTCAGCCTTTGTAGCTTCGTCGTAGTAGCTATTTACAATAACTATTGCTAGTTCTTCTCTGTGCTCTTTCAAGTTATTAATCAATTTTATTAAATCTCTTGTTTCACGATAGCATAATACAATAAAAGCCATTTTTATTTTAACTTTCAAGTTTATAACCTCAATTCATTGCCTTTTTTAGTTATACCATTTTTTTGTCGAATAAAAAATTCATATGAAATAATTAATATACTCATTAATTCGAACAGGCTAGTAGAAAAGAAAAATAATATTTTAAAATTCCCAACTAACATAGTTAGCAGTATATAAATCAATGATATATATACCAGATAGTAGTAACTATTGAAGTTTCTATACTTAAAATTATTTATATAAAACCATTGATATAAATAATAAAAGGTTATAAGAACAATACCTATAAGGCCAATCGAATTATAGATTTTGCTGTAACCAGGGTCAGCAGGACCTTCAAGTCCTTTTCCAAATAAAAAAGTTTGTACTGATTCCAAGCCGAAAACAAAATGATTAGTTAACAAACTTCCTACATCATCATCTGAATATGTTTCAATTATATTTAAATATAATTCATCCGCCCAACTGTAACTAAAGATATATGACCTCATTAATGGAAAAACATCTGTCGTTATAGTCCATAATCCTATTCCTATAGTCCCAGTGATTATAAATATTATCGATATAAAAACTTTGAATATGACAACTCTATTTTCATTAGATTTTTTCAGTATAAACATAAGTATAAAAATCATAGCAATAATACTTAATCTTGACGTGAAAATAGTTGCTAAAATGCTAACCAGACTAATAATTAAATATTTCTTCTGCCGACTCTGTATATACATTACCGAGGAGAGTAATAGACCGAAGTTTGTATAAATCCCTGCAAGATCATATGAATTGACTAAACCATTGGCTCTATACGCATAAAATTTCCTACTCGATCCTGAAAAAGGATACATTAGTTCCCTAATTTCAGGTAATATTATTTCTACTATTATTATTAACGAATGCAAAAATAATATTAATACAAAACTATTAATTAATTTTTTTATATTTATGGTTGAATTACTGATATAGAGTATAATAACGGACAACGCTAAGAAAGCTCTAATATACCTAATATAAACATAGTGATCCCCTGAGGAAGAAGTTAAAACAACAATTGCACTATATATACTAATCAGTAATAAAAATATTAGCGTGTTTCTTACATACCTAGTAATTATAATATCGTTAAAATAACCCCCTCTTGATAAACTTACTAATATCCAAAAAAAGTATATTACAGGTCTTACATCAATAGGTAAATATTGGGGAGCGAAAGACATAGAAAAAATAAACAAAAATATTTCTAAGGTGCTAACCTGCTTTCGATTTTGTCTTTCTAACATATCTATTTTTTGCACCTCTCTCTATAGACTACAATTAAAGTACAAATAATGAATACTACCTTAATTTGAATAGCGTCACAATAATCCAATAGGCAATTAGATAACTCGACTTAATAATAGATAAATGCTCTATTTCTCTGTAGACCCTCCAATGATAACCTACTAAACTCGATTTATTACTGGATATTGCATTCGTCCTGATACGGTGGCTACTCAAAGGTTCTTCTAGACCATGTAAATACTTTTCCTTTTTTATTACCTGTAACCACATTACATAATCATTTCTCTTTTTTATATCTGGAATTTTGAATTTCCCTAATTCATATGCGTTATATATAACTGTTGAGTTTCCTGGACAGGTTTTTAAAACTCCATCATAATCACTTCTACTCCGCGCTCTAATTGTACGATTAAGGTAGTTTCCTTGTTCATCAATCTTTGTATAACTGGTACATGTAAAGTTATAGCCGTTTTCTTTCATTACTTTAATCTGCTTTTCTAATTTTTCTGGAAACCAAACATCATCACTATCAAGAAAAGCTATATATTCCCCTTCTGCAAGGTCAATTGCTTTATTTCTGGCCACCGCAGCTCCAGAATTCTTTTCCAACTTAAAATATTTTATTCTATTATCCATGGATATAAAATCTTTTACTATTGCTTCAGTATTATCGGTAGAACAATCATCAATTATAATGATTTCCCAATTTTTATATGTTTGACCTATAACAGATTTAATAGTAATTCCAATATAATCTGCACAATTATATGCTGGCATTATAATTGAAACTAAAGGCTCTAAAACATCATGACTTTTTAAATCGTTCATTCTTGTCCACTCTCCAACTCTGACAATTCTAATGAGCTTCTAAAATCTCTTATCTGGTAATTCTCCTTATATATACTCATATTTTTTTCGTAAACCAAATTACCAAACGCTTTATTAATAACTCCAATCTTAAATCCGATAAGGTTTAAAATTGGATTGAATATCTTAGTAAGTTTAATCCTCTTACCGTGAATTTCAGCAATAATCTTTACCATTTCACTAGTCCTAACATATTCGCTGTTCTGCGGAAAAAACAACCCACTATCTTCATGATCAACTATAACCCTAATAAACTCACTAAGGTTATCAATATGAAGCATACTACGCTTATTATCTACATCAGGAAATACAGGTAGACTTTGAGCTATTTTGGCAAGCTTAGGGTAATTACCTTTTGAGTCTTTCCCATAAATCATTGGGGGTCTGATAACAGCAATTTTGAAATCTTTACTATCTAATGATTTGATACCTTCTTCTGCCTGCAGTTTACTATTACCATAAAAGTTACTAGGAGTAGGTGTTGTATTTTTATCAATCACTCTTTCTTCACTACTACTATCACCATATACTATAATACTACTCATAAAAATAAACTGCCTCACACCTTCGGCTTTTGCTTTTTTGGCAGTTTCTATTGTTAAATCACGATTTACTTTATAATACAGTTCCTCCATTTTAGGATCTGAAGAGACATGAGCAATTCCAGCAACATGAAACACAACATCATATACAGAGAAGTCCGTTTCTTTCCATGAATCATTTCTTAGACTAATCAAATCTATTGAATACCCATCAGGATAATTTCCGAGCCACCTTTCAAGGTTCTTCCCTACATAACTATTTTTCCCCGTTATCAGTATTTTTTTCATTTAGAAGTACTCTCCTTGCTACTAACAGTTTCCTTCTTTGAAGCAATACTACCTTCAACAACCCCGTCACTTTTAACAACACTTACGATTGTCCCAAAGAAGCACTTAACATCCATCCAAAGACTAATTCTCGAAACGTACTCGCCATCTAACTTTGCCTTTAGCTCAATAGGAAGTTCATCTCTACCATTGATTTGTGCCCATCCAGTCAATCCAGGTGGTACATCATTGGCACCATATTTATCTCGTTCATCAATCAAATCATATTGATTCCATAGCGCTGGTCTTGGCCCAATAATACTCATTTGGCCAACAAAGATATTCCAAATCTGCGGTAACTCATCAAGAGAAGTCTTTCTTAAAAACTTCCCCATTTTAGTAATGTATTGATCAGGGTTTTCTAATAAATGAGTTGGAGTGTCCTTAGGCGTATCTATCCGCATAGTTCTGAACTTCAGTATATTAAAATGTGTTTTGTTTATTCCAACACGCTTTTGCTTAAAAAGAACCGGTCCTCTTGATTCGGTCTTAATAGCAATTATTAGAATTAAAAAAATGGGTGATAAGACAATAAGTCCTATTAAAGAAAGAATAATATCTATGAATCTTTTAACCTTCATATACATCCAGCTACACTCCTCGTAAAGTTATTTTAGTGAGTTAGGACTTATTTGGAATTCTCTACATTTCCAACCAACTACTAAACCACTAAAATTGTTATCTACCTCTAATAGCCACCTCGTAATATCTATTCAATCTACCTAACAAATACGGATTAGATATTCTCGCATTTACCTCCCTAAATCGAGTTTCTTCCTATTATATATACCATTCAATCAATCTATAATTCTCACTAAACAAGCCTCAAAACCTTATCCCGCAAGGTTTCTAGCGTTCAATCTAAGCTCGATAGTCAGTTCCTTGATTTTATTCAATCATTTTTCCATTTTTAGGAATATGAAAAGCCCGTCAAATCAACGTTTTTAAAATTTAAACTTCCAGATTTTAGGTTGAAATAGACCTTTTTATCTTTTTCGATTGATCAAAAAAGAGTATGCACTATAGATATAATCAATATATTGTATTAAAAGTGCAAATTTACACCATTTCCAATACTACATATTGTGTTAATCTAACTACGATAGTCAGTTCCTTATCTATATTCAATCTTTTTTCCGTATTTACCCAGTTATAAAGCCCGGTAAATCAACGTTTTCAAAATTAACACTTCCATATTTTAGTTTAAAATAGCCTTTTTTATCTTTTTCGATTAATCAAAAAAGAGTATATACAATAGATAAAATCCATATATTGTGTTATTTGTTGATTTTTAAGGGTTAAAACACACTATATATTGTGTTGGTCTATAAACACTAGTCAGTTCCGCTCTGTTATTCAATCACATTCATTCTTTTCTAAAGTAATCATATAAATTTTATAATAATTCCGACCATATATTTATATATGGGAAACTGGTGTATTCACTATCAGTTATTATCCGTTCCCACAAATACCCTATTATAAAAAAGGAACACTTCCACCTTCATTGTCTTCAGGTACTTCTGGTATATCTGGTACCTCTACTTCTGGCAATTCATTATCAGAATGTATACTACAATGGACCTTTCCATCGATGTAACTATATTCACCATGATCATTACTTTCATTTAAATGATTATCTCTCAAATAATTAGTAAAGCGCTGATCAGAGTGCTCTAATTCTTCTAAAACTAAATAATCTTCATACATACGTTCAATTTCTGCTTGGTTAACGTAACAAACTTCTCTCTTGCTATTCTCAATAATCCCGTAAACAGATGGAACAGCAATTGCTGCAATGACACCTAAAATGACAAGCACAGATAATACTTCAATCAAAGTAAATCCCGCTTCATTTTTTAGTTTCTTTATTTCTTTAAGCTTTCTCATGTCTCACTTCCATAATGTAAATTAGCTACTAATCATTAATAAAATTAGTAGCTAATTATTTTCCCCGCATTAACGGGCAGTATTACCTCCACACATAAACAATGTGGGGTAACTGCCCGTAAAGGCCGGATTGGTTTAACTAACCCTCAGTGAAAACAAAGAAAGTGCTCACTGAGGGAAGTTTCACTTTATATGTTTCTTTCCTATTTTGCAAATTTACTATTCTTCCTTTTATCTTCTTAATCGGGGCATTTAACCCCACCTCACCACCACACTACTGACAACAAGTGTCTAAGGTCGCTTGACCCACAGCATAGCCGAGTGCCTCCGGTTGATAGTGGTAAAGGAGACATTACCATTCTTAAACATCGTAACCTGTATAAGTTTAGCAGATTCTGTCATGTATTAATAGGACAAAAAGAGAATTTCTGTAAAATTTTTACCCTTCAACAGCCTTCAATTCTTTCTCTGCATAAACAATGCCCATTAATGCATCTTTTAATTCTTCTTTCGTTAATCCCTCAAATCGATCGATTAAGTCTAGTAATCTATCGATATCAACATCTATTGTGCGTCCTACATAGATCTTCTCATAAACTTCACCTGGCAAAATTTCGCCATCACCTAATAATTCTTCATACATCTTTTCACCTGGTCGAATGCCAGAATATGCAATTGGAATTTCTTCTTCGGTATAACCAGATAATTTGATCAAGTTTCTCGCAAGGTCAACAATCTTAACTGGTTCACCCATATCAAGAACAAATATTTCGCCACCTTGGGCTAGTGTTCCAGCTTGAATCACTAATCTTGAAGCCTCTGGGATCGTCATAAAGTAACGGGTCATATCTGGGTGTGTAACGGTAACTGGCCCTCCACTTTCAATTTGTTTCTTGAATAATGGAATGACGCTGCCACGACTACCTAATACATTACCAAATCGTACAGCAACAAATTTGGTTTGACTACGTTTTGCTAAGCTTTGTACGACCATCTCAGCTAGACGTTTTGTTGCACCCATCACATTTGTTGGATTGACAGATTTATCGGTTGAAACTAACACAAATGTATCTACACCATAAGTGTCACATGCATCGGTAACATTTTTCGTTCCAATTATGTTGTTCTTTATCGCTTCATGTGGATTATATTCCATTAGCGGTACGTGTTTATGCGCTGCTGCATGATAGACCATCGTTGGATGATACTTTTCTACAATTTCAAATATACGCTTCCGGTCTTGCACATCCCCAATAATTGGAATGATTTCAGTATCTTTGTTTTTAAATGTCTGACGTAGTTCCATATCAATGGAATAAATACTAAATTCACCATGACCCACTAATAATATTTTACTAGGACTAAAACGCATCAATTGACGACAAATCTCTGAACCTATCGATCCACCCGCACCAGTGATCATAACTGTGTTACCTGTAACAAACTCTGCGATCTTTCCTAAATCTAATTTTACTGGTTCACGCCCTAAGACATCTTCCACATCAACATTACGAAGCGCACTAACGGAAACACGTCCAGTTGCCAAGTCTTCAATTTTTGGTAGCATTTGTACCTTTGCATCTGTTTGATTACACGCAGTGATCACATCGGTTAATTCCCCATTTTTTAGTGAAGGAATGGCAATGACAATATGATCGATATCCATCTCTTGTACAATTCGCGAAATGTCCCCGGTGTCACCCACTACAGGAATACCATACAATTGCATTTTATGTTTGGTGAAATCATCATCAACAAATGCAACAGGGCAAAGATCTGTATTATGTGGTTCATTTTTTAACTGACGTGCAAACATGGCACCAGCTGCGCCAGCACCTACAATCAATGTATTCTTTTGGTTTTTTTCCGATGCAATAAATCGATCCCGGAAAACACGCCAGAAAAAGCGTGATCCTCCAATAAAGATAATATGTAACATCCAGGTAACGATTAATGCACGTCGATACATTGTGAAATCATTTACTAATAATTGAATAATTGCGGTAGATAAAATCGAGAAAGTAATAGCTTTAACAATAGAAATTAGTTCTCCTACACTAGCATATGACCAGACTTTATTGTAAAGCTGATAAAGACTTGCATATAGGTGATGGAATAATAAAAGTGCGATTGAACTAATTAGGATCGTATCCATCGACCAAACGGAAGTCGATGGATAGACAACCCACGAAGCAATAAAAATCGCTGAACTAACAATAACGGAGTCAAGCAGGACTAATAACGTCACTCTTAATTGATAAGACATGGGAAATTCCCTTCTTTCATCGTTGTCTATTTTGTTGTTCCTTTCATTTCTTCTACAAGTTCTTGTAACATTCGCTGTACATCTAAACCGATTTCTTTATTTTGTAGTGCAAATTCAATTGTTGTTTTAACAAAGCCTAATTTTTCTCCGACATCATGTCTCGTACCTTCAAAGTCGTAAGCATAGACTTTTTGAATTTCATTTAACATTTGGATCGCATCTGTCAATTGAATTTCGCCACCTGCTCCAACTTGTTGACGATCTAAGAAACGGAAGATTTCTGGTGTAAAAATGTAACGCCCCATGATTGCTAGATTAGATGGAGCTGTTCCTTCTGCTGGCTTTTCAACAAAATTATTTACTTGGTAACGGCGTCCTATTTGCGCACTTTGATCAACAATTCCATAGCGATGTGTTTCATCATACGGTACTTGCTGTACGCCGATTACGGATGACTGTGTTTCTTCATATTCGTTGATCAGTTGTTTTAAACAAGGAACATCACTTTGGACGATGTCATCCCCAAGAAGTACGGCAAATGGTTCATCTCCAATAAATTTACGAGCACACCATACCGCATGACCAAGTCCTTTTGGTTCCTTTTGACGAATATAGTGAATATCTGCTAATTGGGACGATTGTTCAACCTTGTGTAAGAGGTCTAATTTGTTTTTTTCTTTTAAGTTTTGCTCTAGTTCAGGGGCAAAGTCGAAGTGGTCTTCTATTGCACGTTTTCCTTTACCAGTTACAATAATAATATCTTCAATTCCAGAAGCAACTGCCTCTTCCACAATATATTGAATCGTTGGTTTATCAACAATAGGTAACATTTCTTTCGGCATTGCTTTTGTTGCTGGTAAGAATCTTGTTCCTAATCCAGCTGCCGGTATAATCGCTTTTCTTACTTTTTTCATGTGATGTAGCTCCTTTTTGGATAGTACTTTGGTTTAGTTTTGATTAGTTTGTGGTATAAGATAGTGTAGTGAGCGTTTCTCTCAACTTCTATACCCTAACGCAATCTATATAATTAAATACGCACACCTTATTATTGCGAAAGGAACAATTTTCTCGTTCCAAATTTCATATATTTTCTTTAAAAAAGTTTAGAATCTGTAGACTTTAATGCCTTTTAGTCTCCTGAAAAGGTATAAAAACCTAGAATAATCCTAAAAATTTCTTCTTATGAATTCTGGCTGGTTCGTCGCCGATTACAGTCATGCCATCAATAAGATATTGGGCATTTTCCATGAAATAATACAGCATACTTGAACCGAATTCTTCTTTTATCTCACTACTTGCTTCTTGCATACAAAATCCTCTAGTTGTTGTATTATGCGCATCTGATGCAATAAAATGTGTTAAATTAGCATCAATTAGTTCATGTGAGAATTTCTTTATTTTTTTACCAAACTTACCTACAACACTCGCTGCAGTCACTTGTGTTAGTGTGCCATTTCTGACAAAGTCATACAACATATTCGGGTGTTCCATTAATTCTTTATTTCGTTCGGGATGGACAATAATCGGTGTTAATCCATGTACTTGTAGGTCAAATAACAATTGATTTGTATAACGTGGAACATGATTGGATGGCAATTCAACAAATAGATAGCCACTTGTTTCATTTAAAGTTAATAATTCATTATGATCATAATCTGCTACCATTTCACCATAAATGCGTGTTTCTTGTCCTGGTAAAACAGTCAGCGGAATCTCTTCTTCTTGTAATCTATTATTCAGCTGATCGACATGTGTGATAATGTCAGATTTATAGTTATCAAAGCTTTCATTTTTATGATGAGGTGTCGCAATAATCGTATGTATACCTTGCGCAACAGCCGCCTTTGCCATCGCAACACTATCTACTGCATGCTTTGCACCATCATCGACGTTCGGTAAAATGTGACAATGTATATCAATCATAGACGTACACCCTCCTTTTTTTGCAATAATAATAGTGTAACAAATGATATAGTAAAAAGATACCAAATATACTACATTTTTCTGTATATTTTCATTTTATGCCACATACTTTTCACTACTAATTTAGGAGATCATTTGCATTTATTAGGTATAACGTACTAACAAATCAAAGTATCCCAAATATTTTCTTCTTTTTAATGCGTTTTTCTTCATTTCTAATCACAGCTTTTCCTTCCATCAAGTATACAGCATTCTCAACAAAAAAATAAGTCTTTTTCTTACCATATAGTTTGTTAATTTTTTGAACGGCTTCTTGAAAGTTATAGTTTTTATGACTTGTTGCAGCTGAACCAATAAAGTGTGCTTGATTTGCTTCAATCATTTGCAAAGCGAATTTATGCGCAGTTTTATCCCGCTTGCCTATAATACTATCAGTCGCTAGTTGGGTGAGTGCTCCTCTTTTTACAAATTGATAGAGCAGTTCTGGATCATCTTGAATCCAGGGATTTTTTTCAGGGTGTACGAGTATTGGTTGGTAGCCTTTAATTTGTAAATCAAATAGGAGCTGTGTTGTATAGGTAGGAATATGATTTCTAGGTAGATCGATTAATAAATATCCTGTTGATTGATTTAATTCAAGTAAGTTATCTTTCTCAAAGCTTGTTAGCATCTCTCGGTAAATACGGATCATTTGACCAGGAAGAACTTTTAAACCAATTTGTCGTTCTTTTAATGCTTGATTAAGCTGTTCCACCTGTTGAATGACTTGATTTTTGAAATTATGGTGGTATCCATTCATATGCTGGGGTGTTGCAATTATCGTATCGATACCCTGGTTCACTGCAGCATTTGCTATTGCAATACTTTCTTCCATATTTTCAGCACCATTATCAACACCAGGTAATATATGACAATGTATATCAATCATCACTCACAACTCCCTTTTTACATTTTACGGTTAGCGTACCATAAGGGATTTGTCAGTGGATTAGAAGTTTTGTCGCACCTGACATAGAATGATTTACATTATCTGCAAGTCTCTTAAACCAGAATGATTTAAAGACATGCTCTCAAAGATATATCCGTAAGGATTATTTAATAGACTGGAATTGCAGAGTAAATTCGCTTACCAAGTTAGAATTGTGTTAAATGACCCCTCCCTTTTATACAACACTATACATTAGCTAATTTCTCTAATTTAAAGATTTTCTGCATCTAAAAACACCCCAATTGTTAGATTGCTTCTAACAATTGGGGTGCTGTTCAGATAGTTGGTGAGTTAACCTTCTCCATAATAATAGTAGTTTCCTTTTTTCTGCTCACGGTCATTCAATATCACACCAAGTAATTTCGCTTGTGCAGGCATTAGTAATTCTTTTGCTTTTTCAGCATTTTCAAACTCTGTTTGCTTACTACGAACAACTAATAGTGCACCGTCCGATATATTCGCCAAGATCTGTGCATCCGTCACAGCAAGTACTGGTGGTGTATCAAAGATAATTAGATCATAATATTCAGATGCATCTGCAATTAATTTCTTCATAGCTTTTGATCCCAGCAATTCAGATGGGTTAGGCGGAATTGGACCACATGGTAAGACATCTAAATTCTGGACATCACTTTTAGCAACAGCATCATGTAGTGCTAACTCTCCAACTAGAACACTACTCAAACCACGACGGTTGTCAATACGAAACGTATAGTGAACGGTTGGTTTACGTAAATCTGCATCGATAAGCAATACGCGCTTGTCCTGTTGCGCGAAGACAATAGCAAGATTTGCAACGGTTGACGATTTTCCTTCAGATGGTCCTGCTGATGTTACAAGCATTGTTTTTAATTCTTCGTCTACTGATGAGAATTGTAGATTTGTTCGAATCGTTCGAAATTGTTCTGAAATTGGAGATCGCGGGTTTAATTTCGTAATCAAATGACGGACTGTATTATTTCTAGCTTGTTTTCTTCGCTTCGCCATTGAAACCTCCCCTTTCTCTTCTACTATGTTTTGTTTGTACAATGTTTGTAGGTGCAATATCTTTCTCTCCAACGTGTGAGATCACACCAATTACAGGTAATTCTAATTTCGTTTCAATGTCTGCTTCTGTTTTAATCGTATTATCAATATATTCTAATAGGAAAGCTAAACCAACACCAACCATGCCACCAAGTACAAGTGCAATTGCCATGTTTAAGGTAAGGTTCGGGCTTACTGGTTGTGGATCTGCAGGTAGCACTGCTTCTGATAACACACTTACATTATCTACGTTCATTAAATTATCGATGTCATTTTGGAATATTTCTACTGTTGTATTCGCAATCGCAACTGCCATTTCTGGATCAGGGTCTGTTGCAGTAACAGTTACAACTTGTGAATTTTGCGCATTTGCTACACTTAATTTATTGCTTAATGTTCCAGATGAAATTGTTAAATCTAACTCATCCACCACTTGATCTAGAATCCGGGAACTTTTAATAATGACATTGTATGTATTTATGATTTCAACATTTGATCGAATATCATTAACACTAACATTATTATCTTCACTTGATTTTTGATTAACAATAAACTGGGAACTAGATTGATAGGTTGGCGTTATTAAGAAATGCGTAACAAGTCCACTAACTAGTGCAGCACATAAGGTAAGCGTGATGATCATTACCAGACGCTTTTTCAGCACCTCGAATATTTCTTTTAAAGATATCGTTTCTTCCATAGATATGATCCTCCTGAGGCTTATTTCTATCATTTTTTATATATTGTCAAATTAGTAACAAATGAAATTATAGCACAAATATTTGTCTTAATGGCACTAAAATTGGAAATTGTGTTATAAAAATATTGGGAATGAGTAGATAGTTTGATTGAAATGGTGTGTGTATATGTAAGACTACCTATGAAAGACAGATTTCTAGTGATCAATCTTATTATTTAAGGAAATCATTTTGTATAAGAATATAAAATTTACTTTTTCAAGACAATCGTCCCATTATATCAATTCTAGCTAAAACATCACTTTTTATGTAAAACCTATTGGAATTTTGTCGAAATTTGGTATAATATACAAAATAAGATTATTTGAACGTACAAATTTTAATAAGGTTTACCGATAAAGGCAAACTTATCGAAAGGTAAGGACGCAAAGCCAAGGGTCTAACGTATACATGAATGTATGCCACGATTGCCGAGCCACCGAAGAAACTAGACATTGGGTGAACCTATCTGTGAATAGGTTCACCCTTTTCTATTTCAGGGGGAAAAGACTATGCTCATCGATGATTTTATTGAAAAGGAACAATTCCATCATGACTTCCAGCCGATCTTTAATATCGAAAACGGACTAAGAATTGGTTATGAGATATTGTTACGTACTACCATTTATCCAAATCCTGAGTTTGCTTTTAATGAAGCAAAGAAAGCGAACCGATTATTTGATTTGGATTCCCAATCCATAGCTAAAGCATTATCCACCTATGGATCGGGAGGCGTAAGCCGTAAAGATGAATTATTATTTATAAATGTGTATCCTTCAACCATCTCGGACTGCACTTTTATTAGACTTTTGCATCAATTAACAAGGCAAAATGAACTATCTAAAGAAAATATCGTGCTGGAAATAGCCGAATCTGAACTGATCGAACACCCAAACTGTTTTATGCATGAACTACAAGCACTCAAACAACAAGGGTATAGGATAGCACTAGATGATGTCGGCAAAGGCTACGCTAATTTTGACATGCTAATTGAATTAGAACCTGATTACATTAAGCTTGATAAGATGTTTGCCAACGATCTTGATACTTCGACAAAGAAACAAGGACTAATCCGATTTTTTCTATTTTATTGCAAAGAAAATCAAGTGACTTTAATATTAGAAGGTTTAGAAACAAAAGCTGAGCTATTGATGGCCAAAGACTTAGGTATACCCATCGGTCAAGGTTTTTTTCTTGGAAGGCCTGCTGCCTTGAACCAGGCAAGCAAATATACTATTGGTTAGTTACTTATAAGGGGGGATAGATTTAAACTACCTCATAAAGCATCTCCCCTTACAAGCAGTGCACTTTCCCCAAAACACTTGTCTCATTCATGCTAATTCCCCTTTAAAATAACATGCATTATTTTTCAAAAATCTACAAATTATGCTAGTAGCCCTAGGTACATTGCGCTATACTTATTTATTGTATGACAATTTAATTATGAAAGGATGAAACCTATGAGCTACTGTAAAGAATGCGGTCATGCATTAAAAGCCAACTCCAACTTTTGTCCTGAATGTGGGACAGCTGTGCAGCATGTACATACGCAAGCACCACCTAATCCGAATCCTACACCTGTTTTTTCAACATGGCTTAAAAAAATAAAGCATGCATCGAAAAAACAAAAGATTATTGCGATTAGTGTAATTGCGTTACTACTAATAGTAATTGGTGGCTATCAAGTCGGTGCGAAGATGACCGATAAAGAACGAATCATTGAAAAGTTCGAAACGGCTTTACAAGAAGAAGATGCTGCAACACTGACTAAGCTGTTGGAATCAAGTGATAGTCGGTTAGAGATTACTGAAGAAGAGGTTACTAAGTTAGTAGCATTAATTAGTGAAACACCATCCGCTTTACAATACTTTATTGATGGACTTGAGCAGCAAGCTAACGCTTTTGATGGTGATTATGAACAAGATTCTAGTACGATTTTTTCACTTGAGAAAGACGGAAAAACGGCACTTATATATGATCGTTATTATATCGAGGTCATGCCCTTCTATTTTGAAGTTGCGACAAACATGGCTGATACGCAAATATTTCTTGGTGACAAAGAAATTGCAGTTACTGAGTCAGAGGCATTCAGTAAAGAGTTTGGGCCTTTTCTGCCTGGTGTTTATACAGTAAAGGCTAGCTTTGATAATGATTATGCCCTACTAGAAAACCAACAAACAATTGAATTATTAGAGCCTTATCATCAAGAACAATATGTTGACCTGACTTTATACGGCGAATATATTTCATTTAACTCAGAGTATCAAGATATTGCTGATTCTGTTACGTACTACCTGAATGATAAAGCACTTGATATCGAAACCGATGAATCTTTTGGTCCTGTTTCTGTAGATGGATCAGTAAATGCTCATGCTGTTCTAAGCTTTCCTTGGGGTGATGTGACTACTGAAAAAACTGCAGTTGATTCGCGTTATATGAATTTGCAAGTTTCAAATCCTTTTAGCGAAGAAATGCAAACAGACATTATTGATACAATCCATATATTTGGTCAAGACATGGCTGTAGCAAATGAGGCATTAGATCCCTCTTTATTTACAACCACAACGAGTACTTACCAAGATGATGTTGCTACTAGCACCTTTAATTCGATGGAAAATTGGAACAAGCAATGGATTGGAAGCTACGAGAAAACTGTTGTTGACTTGGATAGCTTTTATTTGTCTCAAGAAGAAGACCAGTATGTATTAAATGTTAATGCAGCACTATATTTTGATGCAGCAAGCTATTACGAATATGAAGATGAAGAAATAGATACAAGTGAAATTGAAACAGCTGAAGAAATAAATGAGTGGCAATTGAAATTAATTTACCAACCTGAGGATGATGCATGGTTGATTGAAGATCACTATGGCCTTTGGTCATTTAATCCAGACAATACTGTAGAACGTGTTATGGAAGCAAATTAATCAAATGAAGGAGAGAGATAGATATGAACTGTCCAAACTGTCAAGCTGCACTAGAAGAGAATGCTAAGTTTTGTACAAATTGTGGTACAAAAATAAATGAGGAAAATGTAGCTCATGTAGCTACTAGTGCGCAACATACAGAAACTGCACAACATGTGCCTAATCAACAAGAACAAACAGGAGATTATGTACAACAAGGGAAACAAATCAGCAAACAATATTGGAATTTTATCTTGCAAGCAATGGCACATCCGTTTGAGGTAAGTAAAAAGGTTCGTGAAGCTGATAAAGTAAATGGCATGATTACATTGGCGCTATTTTCATTATTTGTTCCTTTATTTACGTACATTACAATCCATTCGCTTAGTGGTGGCTACCTAGCACCGACTTTTACCGATGTTGTATTAAAGCCATTCATCATTTTCCTAATCTTTTTTGCTTTGCTTATTGCTGTGAAATTCGGTGTTGCTAAATTAATGAAAGCAAATGTTTCATTTATAGATGTAATGACTCGATTTGGCACATTAATGGTATTACCTACAGCAGTGGCGATGACAGCTGTTCTTTTTGCTATTTTAGATAGTTACACATTTAGCAGCATTTTGCTACTACTCGCAATCAGCACTGCTTCTATGGCAAGTACGGCAACAATCTTTTCATTAAAAACAAAAGCGCCAGCAACTAGTGGGCTTGATGTCTATTATGGCGTTGTTTTAACCTATGTAGCAATGGCAATCATTTTACTACTTATTGGTGATAGCATATTAGGTAACCTTATTAATGAAATGCAACGTGGTTTTTACGGGATACCATTTTAATATTTTCTTATGAGATACAGGGTGGAGAGCTATTATAAGCTTTCCACTCTTTTTTGGTTGCAATAAAATTTTCCTACCAAAATTTAGCGTACATGTTTTTGCTTTTCTGACGGATGCTAGTGGTGTAGGAGGCGGGTGCTTTGGCTGAAGATGTACTATGTGAGGTGCAGAATTGTAAGTACTGGGCGAAAGAAAACCATTGTAGTGCAAATTCCATTTATGTGGTGAGCCATCATGGTAAAAAGGCTGCCAATCAAGAAGAAACTGATTGTCAAACTTTCGAACCACACCATTAGCATAACCTTCTTTAACGGAACGGATTCGGATGCCTACCGAATCCGTTCTTTCTTGTGCGCGTATACTCTTTTCTCAAACATTGTTGCTTCTTAATATACAGACTAGATTATAGGTACGAAGTAGCCTTCTCATCCGCTTCTCAAATGAAATTAACTCCCTTTACGCAGGCAGGGCTTTATGATGGGGTGAGTAATCGCAGTCCCACGGCTTCAGCTAACTGGGAAGCAATGTTTTCGTGGGCCGAGTAACCGCAGGCCCAAAGAACGCTTCCGAGTGGATCTTCAGCTCGCGCTGTTCCTGCAGGACAAGGAATGCTTCAATGAACTCACATCGCACGAAGGAAATCGAACTGTATTTCCGAGGAGTGTCGTCAATTTCATTTGATACGCTAGTTTAGTCTAAGAAATATAATAATGCAGTATAGATCACTTTAGTAGCATAAAAGCTTATTGAGTATTATGTTAATCCATGATTAGGTCCACTAACTAGCGCAAGTAAGCAAATGGATGACTCCTATGGTTGGGTAGATAACAGGCTCGCGCATTCAATAGTATCACGTTTCCTGCAGCCCCCCTACGATCAAACACTACGTTAAAAAGTTCGTATAGTTATATATACCCTATTATGAAATTTCTGTGAATAATATTTATCAATTTATGCCGAAAATCCACGTGCTTTCCCTCTACTACAACAAATCAAGCTAAAAATCTTTTTAATCAATTGTGATATTAAGCACAGTTTTTAATTTGATTTTCATGCTAGACTAATCACCGTACACTAGATATAGATTTTAAATTCATACATAAGCACTATATATTGTAATAGGAGTGAGGTTAATGCACACAACAACTCTAACCAAATCAACTGAAGATGCACTTTTAGCATCATTAAACGAAATTGTCGACGCAAGTAATCAAGACCTTATTCAGGAAAATGCCAATGTCGATGGGCAATCTCCAATGGGGCAAATGTCAAAATTCGCATCAGAAGCTGCCAAGCATTATGCCAAAAAAATGATGCTAGGTGCAGACGTAACAGAAGCAATCGAGGAAAATTTCATCCATCCACATGATTTAGATTTCATGCCAACTGGAACAACGACTTGTTGTCAGATTCCGCTTGGCGCTATTTTAAAAGATGGTTTTAATACAGGACATGGTTATATGCGTGAACCGAATGACATTGTGAGCGCAATGGCACTCGCATCGATTGTCTTCCAATCCAACCAAAACATGCAACATGGCGGCCAGAGCTACCCCATGTTTGATTATGACCTAGCACCATATGTACACAAAACATATCTAAAACATAAAAAGCGTCTAGCAGGCTATGAAACTACCTACCAGGCAGAAGAGATTGAAAGAATTGCATGGGAAGAAACAGATCGTGCAGTCTATCAAGCATGTGAAGCATTCGTGCATAACTGTAATTCCATGCATTCTCGTGGAGGTGGACAAGTACCATTCGTATCGATTAATTATGGTACAGATACTTCAGCAGAAGGCCGCTTATTAGTGAAAAATATCTTACTTGCAACCAAAGCAGGTCTCGGAAATGGCGAAACACCAATTTTCCCAATTCAAATCTTTAAAATGAAAAAAGGTATTAATTTTGAAGTGGACGAGCCTAACTATGATTTATATCAATTAGCACTTGAGACAACAGCAAAGCGTCTATTCCCTAACTTTAGTTTTATTGATTCTACATTTAACGGACAATATTATAATGGCACACCAGAATCAGAGGTTGCCTATATGGGTTGTCGTACACGGGTAATGGGCAATCGTCATGGCGAAGAAAATGGTATCCAGCGCGGTAATTTATCCTTCACTTCAATTAATCTAGTTAAGATTGCCTTAACGACTAATAGTGAAAATGCTTTTTTTGAGAAACTAGAAGATTATATGGAACTGACAATCAAACAATTATTAGAACGCTACCAGTTCCAAATAAAAAAACAAGCACAACACTTCTCCTTTTTATATGGACAAAACGTTTGGTTAGGTAGTGAGACGCTTGAAGCGAATGATACGTTAGAAGATGTTCTAAAACATGGTACATTGAGCATTGGTTTTATTGGATTAGCAGAGGCGCTTGTTGCATTAATTGGCGAGCATCATGGTGAATCAGAAGAGGCATTTCGTTTGGGATATCGGATTGTTGAGCACATGCGTAATAAAGTAGATCAAGCTGCAATCTTTTATGATTTGAACTTTTCTTTGATCGCAACACCTGCGGAAGGCTTATCAGGTCGATTTACAAAGAGAGATCAAGCTGAATTTGGTGTGATTCCTGGTGTAACAGAGCGTACCTATTATACGAACTCATTCCATGTGCCTGTCTATTACAAGATCAAAGCAATTGATAAAATTAGAAAAGAAGGCGCGTTCCACAAATTCTGTAATGGTGGTCACATCTCTTATGTCGAGTGTGATGGTGATGTATCTAAAAATACGAAAGCACTAGATAAATTAGTCAAAACAATGGGTGAAAGTGATTTTGGTTATGGGTCGATTAACCACCCCGTTGATCGTTGTACAAGCTGTGGCTACACCGGCATTATTGATAATGCGTGCCCGAGCTGTGATACTTCTGATGAAGATAAAGTTGAGCGAATTAGACGGATTACTGGTTACTTGGTTGGGGATATGAAAAAGTGGAATTCCGCAAAACGCGCAGAAGAAAGTCAACGTGTGAAACATCAGAGCAAAATGCGTGAGGATGATCAGTTATCTATTTTTGACACAATAGAACGTGTGGATCCTTCATGAAGGTAATGAATATTATTCACGATTCCGTTGTTGATGGCGATGGACTTCGTACGGTTATTTTTTTTGCAGGGTGTCCCCACTTTTGCGAGGGATGTCATAACCCTGCTAGCTGGAATATTCGAAATGGAACAGAAATGACAGTAGATCAAGTTGTTGAGGAAGTCGCAACTAATCCGTTAACTGATGTAACACTCTCAGGTGGAGAACCTTTCTTCCAAGCAGAGGAGGTTGCTCAAGTGGCACGCCGCTTAAAGGAATTAGGCAAACACATTTGGGCATACAGTGGTTATACCCTTGAGCAGCTGCAACATTCTGAAGATAAAGCAAAACGCAAATTACTCAGCTACTGCGATGTCTTAGTTGATGGTCCGTTTGTCTTAGCAAAACGGGATTTAACATTAAAGTTTCGAGGTAGTAGTAATCAACGTGTGATTGATTTAAATAGATTGGAAGTAAATGCGTATTGAATATAATAAGAGGCTCCACTTTACCTTGGCAGAGCCTCTCAATTTTTCAACTAGCCTGTTTTGTTTACCGCAAAAACTTTCCAAATATTCACCAAATTGTCATTGACATTGAATATCATTATCGATATGTTTAAGTAGTAAAATTTTCTAATTGAAGGGAACTATTTTGATGCCCAGAATGTATGCTCGTGCACATTTTTCAAATCCTCCCGTAATTAATGCTTCGATTCAAGTAGCTGATGGATCATGCTTGTTACAAAAGGATAGTAAGATTGTTATACACAACATAGGGTTACAAGGGTTACGTTTTTCTTCTATGACAGCGTTTTCCGTTGGAGATACAATTAAATTGCAAGTAAGTTTGTTTTCACCAACTAACCGCATTTGCGGCGAAATCATTTGGAAAAAAGAGGATCCTGATACCTACCACTATGGATTGAAAATTATTACGTCCGACTACGACTTTTTTCAATTTATGCACTCCTATGATACCTACATAAATGAACACCAATATGCACCCCAATAAAAACGGCTAAAAGCCGTTTTTATTTTTCTTGAAATGCGATTACTTGTCTATCTTTGCTGGCTATACTACACTACATATAGAGGCAGGTGGCAGTCGATGATCGACATTTTAGCAGTAGATAAATACAATAATCTTATAAAGTTGGATTCCATTGAGGGATTACAACAAGGTGACTATGCATGGTACTGGATTGATTTTAATCAACCAACAGACACAGAAGTTATCCACCTTTCAGAAAGCCTGCATTTTCATCCGTTAGCAATTGAAGACTGTCTACAACAGTTGCAACGAGCTAAGTTAGATTACTATGATGCATTTAGTTTTTTCATCATGTATGCAATAGACCCTAAGGATTTGTCACAACAAGAACATGATTTTTTCCTTCATGAAGATTATATTGTCACGTTTCATAAACAACCTTCAAGGCAAGTATCACAAGTGTGGGAACGCCTGATTAAAATGCAGGCAAAAGATATTGATAATTGGGGCCCTTATCGGATATTCTATGAGATTTCTGATAAGATCGTTGATCACTATTTCCCGCTTATTTATGAATTAGAGGATCAGCTAAATGAAGTGGAAGATAATCCAAACGAAGAAGCAATGTCTGTCCTATTGGATAGGTTATTTGATATTAGGCACCAGCTTTTACAATTACGACATACGATTAATCCAATGCGCGATCTGTTTTATCGAATGTTAAATTCGAGTCATTTGACAGGGTTAAAGGAACGGCGCGCCTATTTTACTGATGTGTATGATCATTTATTAAAACTATCAGAGATGGTTGCATCGAATCGTGAAATAGCAAATGATATACGTGATAATTACTTATCGTTGAACTCACACCAAACGAATGAAGTGATGAAAGTCTTGACTATTATCACTTCTATTTTCGCACCACTCACTTTTATTGCTGGTATTTATGGAATGAACTTTGTTAATATGCCAGAACTGGAATGGGAATATGGTTATTTTGTTGTACTGGGTGTAATGGGTGTAATGGCTGTCGTGATGTATTTGTGGTTTAAGCGAAAAGGATGGTTTTAGTATTTGTAGGAGGCTCCGCTTTGGTTGGCGGGGCTACTTTTGTTGTATTCGGCGTGGCGTGACGTTGAGTTGATTATTCGGCGACTTTTTAATTTATTCAGCCATCTTGAGCGTTATTCGGCGAAATTGAGAATTATCCGGCGAAAATGGAAATTATTCAGCGAAAACACCTAAATAGAGCGGTTAAAATTTAATTAGAATTGATTTTTTATGAAATGTCGTAATTTGCTGGATTTTTTTAGAATAGTAACTTATAATTACAATATTAACCACGCCAAACCCGTTAATACAAGCTTTACATCAGCATGATTCCCTCTCACCTTTCAAATCAACCAATTTTATATTTACACATCCCTAAGTAATACTGTATTCCCACCAATTATTTGATTTGCGCTAAACTAGATTATTACACTACACCTAAACTTCTACGACCAACTTCAGTAATTTTCAAATTTCTTTTAAGTACACTCACTTATGCCCTTTTTCAATTACCCACACCCTTGATAAGAAAGGAGTTTTTCATTGATAATATTACCTTGCGAGAAAACGGCTGAACTACGACAATTAGAAGTTCTAATGGCTAGGCTAATGCGGCGTGATCCTAATTTTCAGAAGTTAGATGAATTATACGGGAAGGTATCTAGCGGATATTTTGGTGAAAGTTCTCTAGATTATTATTTGAAATTGGTTGATTTAGATGATGCATTTATTTTATACGGATTGCGACTCCCCGAGTCTGGTAGTTACTTTCAAATTGATGCACTCATATTAACCTCAAAGATTTGTTTCATTATTGAGGCTAAGAATTTCAAAGGGGAAATAAGCTTCAATCGTGCTGGACAGATGATTCGGACACTTGATGGGATTAGTGAAGCATTCAGTGATCCTATGGCCCAAGCGCATGCTCAAAAACAGCGATTGCAGCACTATATCATGGCGCTGGGATATACACCTTTGGAGATTCACTGCATTGTTTCTTTTACGCATCCAAAGGTGATACTTAACCTTGAAGAGAACGATACTATTGATATCATGGTAAACCAACATTTACCTAGAAGGATGGATGAGGTTTTGTACAGTCGGCAGAAGCAGTCTTATCAGATAGAGGAATTACGTTTGCTTGCTACTATCTTGAAGAAAAACCACAGCCCAAGAGAATATAATGTGATCGAAAAATACGAGATTAATCCGTTTAATATTAAGAAAGGCGTTTGGTGTCCATCTTGCAAAGATGTAATGTTAGATCGTCTGCATAGTAATTGGAGTTGCCCGAAATGTAAGTCCAAAAATCGAAATGCTCAATTAAATGCACTCCAGGAATATGCGATTCTATATAATAATCAAATAACGAACAAAGAGGCTCGCGAATTTTTAGGACTGCAATCTAGTTCTGTCACAAAAAGAATTCTTCATCATCCTAAAATCCAGAAAGTAGGGACAACAAAGGACTCCTATTACATATTGGATGGGGTTATTTGAGGCTGTTAGGTTCCAGTGTGCCGGAACCTTTTACTTTGAATTGCTTTTTGGATCGGATTTGGGTGACTTCGCTGAATAATTGATGGTTTCGCCGAATAATGCTTGAGATCGCCGAATTAATTCGATTTCCGCCGGATAATTCTCATTTTCGCCGAATAATCTCTGAAATCGTCGGAATACAACTCTCGATCGCCCAATCCACATCAGCTCACCTCCAATAATGACAATTTCCAAACATATAGGCTGTTTCATTTCAAAACCTCCTAAACTTGTGTATAATATATTTCGAGTGTCGAAGGAAAGAAGGAGACTACTATGGCAGAATATACAGAAACACAAACAATAGATAAAGAAAAGATTTGGACAAAAGACTTTGCCCTGATTTGTGCGGCAAACTTTTTTATTTTTCTCGGCTTTCAAATGACCTTGCCTACTATTCCATTATTTGTGCAGCATCTCGGTGGTAGTGACCAGTTAATTGGGGTAGTTACCGGCATATTCACCTTTTCCGCACTATTATTTCGACCTTATGCTGGACATGCCTTAGAATCAAAAGGACGTCAATTTGTTTATATGCTTGGACTCGGGATCTTCGTATTATCTGTTGCATCCTATTCCATTATTGGTGCAATTGGATTTCTAATTATCATGCGGATGGCACAAGGTATAGGTTGGGGGTTCTCGACGACTGCAACTGGAACAATTGCAACTGATTTAATTCCACAAAAACGACGTGGTGAAGGAATGGGTTACTTCGGATTATCCGGTAACTTTGCATTAGCACTTGGACCTACCTTAGGGTTAACCTTAGTTGGAATGATTAGCTTTTCCCAGTTATTTTTAATCTGTGCTTCGCTTGGGCTCGTCGCATTCTTACTATCTACTCAGATTCGATATAAAAAGGTCGAACAGTCCGAAAGTAAAGCAGCAACGATTAAATTTGACTTCTTTGAAAAAAGTGCGGTTAAACCTGCTTCTTTACTATTTTTCATTACTGTTACATTTGGCGGAATTGCCTCTTTCCTCCCTTTATATACTGCACAAAAAGGAATCGAAGGGATTGAGATTTACTTTCTGTTCTTCGCCTTATTTTTAATGATATCACGATCATTTGCAGGAAAATTATATGATTTAAAAGGACATATTGCAGTATTTATACCGGGGACTTCCCTTATTATCGGGGCTATGCTTCTGTTAGTTTGGTTACCAAACGCAACTGTTCTATTTATTGCAGCTGCACTATACGGATTAGGATTTGGAAGTGTCCAACCCGCCTTACAAGCTTGGGCTGTTAACGAAGCCGCCGCCAATCGAAAAGGAATGGCTAATGCTACGTTCTTTGCATCGTTTGATCTTGGAGTTGGTGTCGGGGCAATGACATTCGGACTAATCGCAGCAAGTTTTGGTTATAGCATCATTTATTTAGCTGCTGCAGTTTCTGTTTTAGCGTCGATGTTGATTTATATTACATTACTAATTAAAAATGGACGGACAGCCTAATCTAAAAAAGTACGCTCTCGACTTGAGAGCGTACTTTTTCTATTCATTAATCTCTACTATATAAATCTCTTGTGTAAACTTGATCCTCAACATCCTTTAAATCTTCTGTTAGGCGATTGGCAACAATCACGTCAGAAATTTGTTTGAACGTTTCGAAATCCTTAATCACTTTGGAATTATAAAAATCCTCTTCTTCAAGTGCTGGTTCATATACAACAACTTCGATGCCTTTTGCTTTAATACGCTTCATTACACCTTGAATCGCAGACTGTCTAAAGTTATCAGAGTCTTTCTTCATTGTTAAGCGATAAATACCAACAACATTAGGATTCTTTGCTATAATACTAGTCGCAATATGGTCTTTTCTTGTCCTGTTTGCATCTACAATCGCTGCCATAATATTGTTAGGTACATCTTCGTAATTTGCTAGCAACTGCTTCGTATCTTTTGGTAAGCAGTATCCACCATAACCAAATGAAGGATTATTATAATGCGTACCAATTCGTGGGTCTAATCCAACACCTTCAATAATTTGTTTTGTATTTAGGCCTCTTACTTCCCCATATGTGTCTAGCTCGTTAAAGAATGACACACGCATTGCCAGGTACGAATTAGCAAATAGTTTAATTGCTTCAGCCTCGGTTGAGTTTGTCAACAACACATCAATATTCTTTTTCAATGCACCTTGTTCCAACAGGCTAGCGAATTGTCTAGCACGATCAGATTGCTCCCCAACAACGATACGTGACGGATATAAGTTATCAAATAGCGCTTTTCCTTCACGTAAAAATTCTGGTGAGAAAATGATATTTCCTGTTTTAAACTTCGCTTTCGTTTCAACTGTATACCCTACAGGCACTGTTGATTTGATAACCATTGTTGCCTGTGGATTGATCGCTGTCACCGTTTCGATAACTTTTTCAACTGTACTTGTATCAAAATAGTTTTTGTCTGGATCATAGTTTGTTGGTGTAGAAATAATAACAAAATCAGCATTATCATAAGCTGCATTTACATCTGTTGTTGCGGTAAGATTTAAATCCTTTGTTGCTAAATACTCTTCTATCTCCGGATCAATAATAGGTGATTTTTTATTGTTTATCAGATCGACTTTTTCTTGGATAATATCTAGGGCAACTACTTCGTTATGTTGTGCTAACAATATGGAATTCGACAATCCTACATACCCGGTACCTGCAACGGCTATTTTCATAGATATGCACATCCTATACATTTAAATTTGTTGAAATGTATCTATTGGCATATATAGAACTGGAATTATTGCTGATTTAATAACTTCATTACATTGTATTCTCACATATATATATCTGATAATTACTTGAAACTTATTTTCTAATGTGGCTGCAGCAAATCGAAAGGCATGGCTAATGCTACGTTCTTTGCATCGTTTGATCTTGGAGTTGGTGTTGGGGCAATGACATTCGGACTAATAGCAGCGAGTTTTGGTTATAGCATCATCAATTAGCTGCTGCAGTTTCTGTTTTGGTATCAATGTTGATTTATATTACATTGTTAATTAAAAATGGACGGACAGCTTAAATGTCCTTCTGTTTACAATTCCAATATATTAAGTAAACATTAAAAGGATAAGCCAGTAATTAGTGGCTTATCCTTTTTTCTATAGGTTACTATGTTCTTTTTAAAATTCGAGGTAATTCTGCTTGAAGTTGATGCATAACTTCTTGTAGCGAAGCTCCTTGCGATCCTTTTTGATAAACATTAGATAAAAGAGCTTTTAATTTATCACTATCTGTAGCATTTGTATCTTTCATCTTATATTCTCCCATAAATAATAGTAATGTAATATAATTCTAATACCATGTAGGTAAAGAACCCAATTAATCCTACAATCGAGCTTTTAAAAATATTATCATAGATATATATTTTTGTATATATTCTAATCAGAATTTACATAACTAGCCAATTATGAAGTGTTTTATACTTAATTTTACTATCTCATTGAAACTTTTTTTAAATATCTCTATAATAGATAAAGTCAATTGTATTATATTTAAAGGAGAATGGATATGGACCGTAAAGAATTGCGAAAAAGTAAGAAGAAACGAAAGAGAAATCGCATTATATTAATTTCCCTTTCCTTACTTCTTGTTTTGATTAGCTTTGGTGGTTATTTATTTTTCCGAACCTATCAAGCTGCCAATGAAACATATGATGATTTAGGAAGAGATAAATCAGAATTAAGACAAAAGGAAGTTTCTATTAGTGATGACCCTGTTTCCATTCTCTTAATGGGTGTAGAAAACTATTCATCTGGAGATCAAAGTGGACGTTCGGATACACTCATGGTAGCTACTTTTAACCCAAAGGATGAACACTTAAAACTTTTAAGTATTCCTCGTGACACACGTGTTGTAATACCTGATCGGGATGGTAAGGACAAAATTAATCATGCATTTGCGTTCGGTGGAAAAGAACTAACAATACAAACAGTCGAACGATTTCTCAATATACCTATAGATTATTATGCAACTGTTAATTTCGATGGTCTTAAAAGTATTGTTGATACTGTTGGAGGAATTACGGTTGATGTTCCTTTTGATTTTAAACAGAATAGTGATGATAGAGTTGCTGAAAAATTACAATTTTACGAAGGTGAAATGGAATTAAACGGGCGTTATGCATTAGCATATGCAAGAATGAGGTTAGAAGACCCTCGTGGGGACATTGGTCGAAATGAGCGTCAAAAACAAGTTGTAGAGGCAATAATCGAAGAATTAATCTCTGCATCAACTATTATGAAAATTGATAATCTAGCAAAAGACTTAGAAAGTAATTTAGAGACAAATATGAAACTAAGAGAGGCAGTAGCCTTTTTCAGAAGGTATTCTGATTTTAGAGTAAGTAACATTGATCAAATTACACTAGAAGGGGAAAGTCAGTACATTAATAGCTTATCTTATTATATACCTACTGAAGAATCCTTAAATGAAGTAAAAAACGAGTTAAGGAACCACCTTGAATTAGAGTCAGATGGTAATATGACCGAAGAGTAAACATCAAAAAAAACCAGGATATCCTGGTTTTTTTATTCTACCTTTTTTGCTCTTAAACCTGTTATTTTTCGTATACTATCCAATAAAGGTTGTTGACCATTGAACACTATTCCTGATAACTCAGCAATTAATTGAATACCCAAAATAACTAGAGCTATGATAATTAATGAGGCAAGCATTGTAGCACTATTAAAAACAATAGCCATGATTCCAAAAAAGGCGCTAAAACCATAAATGATTAATACCGATTTCCGATGACTATAACCCATTTCTAGAAGTTTATAGTGAATATGTTTTCGATCAGGTGTACCAATACTCTGTTGACTCATAACCCTTCGAATAATTGCGAAGAGTGTATCAAAGATCGGAATTGCCATAACTACTATTGGCATGATAAAACTAAATAGTGCTACATTCTTGAATAAACCTAATGTAGAAACTACAGCAATAGCATATCCTAAAAATAATGCACCAGTGTCACCCATGAAGATTTTTGCGGGATAAAAATTATGATAGAGAAAACCAATACAACTACCAACTAATGCAACTGATAAGTAAACTACAACAATTCGATAATCCATAATAGCAATGATTAGAATACTAATTAGACCTATCGCTGATACACCCGCTGCTAATCCATCTAATCCATCAATCAAATTAATCGCATTAGATACTCCAACAATCCAAAAGATCGTTAAAAAAATTCCAAAATTGTCAAAATGAACTGTCCCTAGAAATGGCATCGTTAATTTATCAATCACTAGACCAGATGAAACCACGACAGATGCTGCAGCTATTTGGCCAGTTAATTTGTAAATAGGCTTTAAAGTAATAAAGTCATCCAGTACACCTACTACCACAATAATCAAGCCACCAATAATAATTTCTAGCATATGTGGGTGTTGTGGCTGTAAATAAGTTAAACCCACAGCTACACCAACAACAATTGCTAAACCACCTAATCGAGGCATTTCTTCTGTATGCTTTTTTCTATAGTCTGGTCGATCTGTAGCACCAAGTTTAATTGCCAACTTCTTTATTAAAGGAGTTATTACTATTGCTGTGATCGCTGATAGTAAAAATCCTGTAACTAACTCCATTATATTATACATCTATCACACCTACTTCGTTTCATTGTTTCTTCATTACATCATTTTATCATAATTTAACCTAACTACCTATCAATTATTTAGACGTAATATAAATGTTAAAGTTACATGATTACGTATATAAAACTTAATATTTTCTTAATATTGCTTTTGTATTATTATCCAGAAAAATTAAAGCAGGTTATTATTATCTCTCAAACAATAATTTATTTAATATTCATTTCCCTTACAGTTCCATCATTGAAAACTCGGTATTCATTAATATTTTCATTTTTCACATAATAACAACTGATATGATCAACTCTATCGTCATACCAACCAACAAATAGTTGCATATTTATAGTATTATTCATTAAACCATCTATATTCACATTATCAATAATACCATTTTCCTTCTCAAATTCAGTAAGAGGGGTGACATAATCATCTTCTCCTCCTATATCGTATCTCCATGTGGTATTGTCAGTCTCTATGTTTAGTCCCTCAAAGTCCGGATCACCAATTAGTGTTTTCACTTCTTCTTTTGTGAGACCAATTTTTATATTTTCTTTGATATAATCAATATCAATTAGAGTAGTGTCTTTATTACTTTCTTGTGCATCTTCTTCACTAGTATTTTTTTCTGAAGTTTTATCATTGACTAAATTAGAGGTTTCATTACCTTTATCTTTATCAGCTAAATCACCAACTGTTTTTGTATTATTTTCTTCACATGCAAATAAGAAAAAAGAACTAATTATTATTAGTAAATAAAGTCTGCATTTCCTCAAAAAGACCACTCCCTTATGGAAATTACCTAAATAGACGTAATATAATCCAGTTTAGGTTCACTTATAAAATATTTTTTTGTTTTTAAATATAAAAGTAGGGTATCCATAAGCATCGCTTTGAATAATACCCTACTTTAAATCATTACCGATTATTTCGATTTCGATAAGCTTCCTCTGCTAACATTAAACCAATAGAATGGTTCTGATTCCAAATAGAACTAAAGTTTGAAAGCGGAACTGGCCTTTCTCCAACAGGTGGTGAAATTTCAGGAGTAAATGCAGGTTTATTTTGAGAATGCATAAACCAATCTGTAAAACCTCCACCACTTTGATTTGGCCCTGGCATAACCAAACTATATCCAGTTTTATCACTGATCATATCAGCTAAATTACGACTAGTAGCTTTCGATTCACTACCATCTTTTAATTTATAATCCCAAAACAGAATCTCACCCGATGAGTGATATGCAACTGCTGTCTTAAAATCATGGTCTAAGGTGAAATCATATATTGCTTTGGTTTCAGGCTCAGTTAAAGGTGCATCTCCCTTATGATTCATATAGGAAGGCTCTGTTCTGTTGTATTTAATAGTTTCCCACCCAGCTGGATACTGACGGTTTAAATCCACACCTCTTACATTTGCTTTCCACCTAGAGAAGTCTGTACTCCCATTATTTATTTCAATAACTTTTTGAGGATTGTTGGTGCTATAAGCTCCTTCTTGCACTAAAGTAACACCATCTGGGTTCACCATTGGCACAAACCAGATCGAAACTTTATTCAAAAGATCTCTCACATCATAACCATCTATTTGGCTATTATTGATATACGCTTGGCTGTAGGTATCTATCATTTCCATTAATAGATTTGTGGTTAACCATTCTCTTGCATGGTGTGCACCATTTAAAAAGATTTCTGTGTCACCACGACCAAGTTTTACTGTATACAAGTTTCTTCCATTAACAGATTTACCTATTGACGTTGTAGTAATCAAACCTTGATAGTTAGCTTCTAATTCAGAAATGTCTCTTTCCATATCCTTATACGAGTATTCTTGATTTGGGTTTACTAGGTTTTTGGGTGTAAGCATTTCAGTACTTATGACACTTTTATGAATTAATCCATACCTTCCTGATATATTCACTTCCACCCAATTCTCAGTTTGACCAACTACAGGAATTTCTTTCCCTTCTTCTATTAAAGCAAATACTTTGTAGCTACCAACTCCAGTGTTATCGTAAACTGATACTTTATCTTTAGTAATTAATGTACCTATTATAAAATCTTTCCTACTAGTATTTCCAAAATTAGAATTAGTTATTGGTATAGTATTGGTTTTATGCACGTATCCATAATAAGTGCCAAACTTTATCTTATGATAATTTCCTGACTCTCCTACTCGCTCATATTCTTGATCTTTGACTAATAATCCTACCCGCTCATATGGATTAGAACGTATATCATATACTACTGCGTTTTCTGTCACCTGAAAATATCTATCATCTTTCCTGAATTCAGCTGATGTTGCACTTTTATGAATATACCCTATTCTACCAGCAAGAACCACCTTCCACCAATTTTTACTTCCTGTTATTACAGTATATTTAGTATCCTTTGGTATTGTTCCAAATGGTATAAAACTTCCACTAGAATTATCATATATAGCTAATTCTTTTTTTGTTTTAATTACTCTATTGCTGTTTTTTTCATTTTCTCTCTTATTTTTAATTGTTGTACCTTTAGATACGTGAGTGTTAGTTTTATGCACATACCCATAATAATCGCCATACTTTATCTTATGATAACTCCCTGATTCTCCTACCCGCTCATACTCCTGGCCTTTGACTAATACTCCAACTCGCTCATATGGATTAGATCGTATATCATATACCACTGCATTTTCTACTGTCACCTGAAAATATCTATCATCTTTTGTGAATTCAGCTAATACTGCACTTTTATGAATATACCCTATTCTACCTCCGAGACTAATCTTCCACCAATTTTCACTTCCTGAAATTACAGTATATCTAGTATCCTTTGATATTGTTCCAAATGGTATAAAACTGCCGCTAGAGTTATCATATACTGTTACTTGTTTTTTTGCTTTAATCACAATGGTGCTATTTTTTTCATTTTTTCTCTTATTTTCAATTGTTGTACCTTTAGATACACGAGTGTTAGTTTTGTGCACATATCCATAATAATCGCCGTACTTTATCTTATGATAATTCCCTGATTCTCCTACTCGCTCATATTCCTGACTTTTGACTAACTCACCTACTCGCTTATATGGATTAGATCGTATATCATATACTGTTGCCTCCTCCACTGTCACCTGAAAATAGTTAGAATACTCCTCACTCATATTTGTAGCATATGCACTATATTCTTTTGTTTCAGCTTCACCTGCATCAAATTTGTATTCAAGTTCGTCAATATTACCACCTTGTTCAATATCATTAGCATAGGATATACTTAGGAACGAAAAAAATGAACATAAAACACCTAAAGTAATTAAGATTTTGCGGAGTTGTTTTTTCAAAATGGCTTATCCTTTCATCACAATATGTTAAACTCAAAGTCTGCTATTCTCTATATACAAGTTAATAAACATAGTAAAATTAGTTATTTTGTGAATTCCAACTAACTATATTACATTTTAGGGGATAGCTTTTTTATTTTATGAACAGCTTTTTGAAAAGTTGAGTTATATTTACTATTTTTTTGTTTTTTTATATTGACATCAGAAATATAAACTTTTGATTTATTTCCCCAACTCCATTCCTCACAATCCTGAATTGCTATTACTTTCAACTCTAATGTAGCATTATTACTATTCGCTACAAAATTAAAGGAAAGTTCATTATCATCGCCTTTAATTGCAATGTCTTCCTTATAGACCTTCTTGTTATTTATAAATATTTCATAACGAATCCTACCTTTATTTTTCGGTCTTTCATAAGGAGCATTCAAGGTAGTTGATATTTGATAATATTCGAGCTTTTTAACAGGAATTTCAAATATAACACTAGAATAATCGCCTTTTTTGGGGGTTTTATTTGGTAAACGAATTCCCAATAGCCTGTGTTTATCCCTCACCTTTACAGGTAAGAGTACATTTTCCAACATACTGGAATTAGTTTGAACTTTTGCGTCACTTAGGTTTACACATGAAATATCATCATTTTTTTCTTTAACTATCATTGTTTCACGTCTATATTTTTTTTGTTCCTTTTTTATTTCAGCAATTTCTTTTCGTAACCGAATGGTTTCTTTTTTATATTTTAGACTCTCTCTCTTATAGTTCTTTAATTCTTGCGTTAATTCATTTGACTTCTTTTCCCTAAGTGAATAGCTTCGTGGATAACTTTTATAAATAGATCTATCACGCTTTAAACCTTTTTGAATTAGTTCATAAACAAATTCAAAACTCTCATTTGCTTTGCTAGAGTTCTTATTTACATTATTAAGAATCATATTCTTAACCTCTACATAATGTTCCTCTAGATAGAGCACTTTGCTTACAGCTTCGGAAATATTAAAGTCTAGGTTAAGTAGAAAGTTAACCATTCCTATAGTGTCAAAATGGCCTTTTACTTTGTCATCATAATTAAAACCAATTGTTGGAACACCATGAAGGTTTTGTAAAATCGATCCATGCAAACGCATGTTAATACCTAAATCAACCGCACTGATTATACTTAGAAACTCATCATAATTTCCTGTCATCTCATAAAAATACGCATTTTCTTTATACTTCATTAGATTATAGACTTCTAAATGAATGTTATTATCATTAGATCTGCCTATAGCGAATTGGAAAGGAATAAATAAAATAGTTGCATTTGTAGTAATTATCAATTCGTCTAAATATTTAGCTATATTTTCGGTAAAGTTCGCAGGATTACTTTTCCACTCTCTAAGTGACACCGAAATAATCAAATCACTATCACTGATATTCATATTTTGCTTGAAATACTTTTTTGCTAGTTCCCAGTTAGGACGTGGCAGTGTTAAAGTGGGGTCTGCAGTTTGAATTACTTCTTTATTCATACCATCAATTGATTCCAAAAGTTGTTTTGAATGACTATCTCTAACTGTTATTATATCTATTTGTTCTGTCATAAAACGAACAAACTTCCTAGCTTCAGGATTCTCTAGCGGGCCTACTCCTAAAGCAAAATACATTACTGGGACATTGTGAATATTCGCTATTGTTGGAATAATCCCCATACCAGTTAAGCCATGTGAATAACTATCAAAGTAATCCGCTATTCCTGCGGAGTTATTGAAAGTGTAGTCATTTAATAGGCCGCCACCACCATAAATAACCAAATCGGCATCCTTAATATATTTCTCCATTTCATATGCATTAGTACGTGGTAGGCTATAAAACCCCTGTAACAAGGTAATATTCTCTCGACTAAAACCAGCAACCATGATCATTGCTTCAGGATATTTTGCTATTATCTTGTTATAAATAGCTTCCAGTATTAAATCATCACCAACATTTTTCGCACCATAATACCCTTGAACAATAATCTTAACAGATTCACTAGTTAAAGGTTCTAAATTAATTCCATTATACCTTTCTAAAGGTAATAGTTGCTTTAATTCTCTGAGGTCAGTTCTAACTTTTGAAAATAACTGTTCCCAACGAGCTTCCCATAAATGTTCTTTTACTAAACGATCAAAAGCGCGCCTCCTAATAAGTTCAGCTTCTTCAGGATGATCAAGGTAATATTTAATTTTCTCCTTTAGATCTTTTACGTCTTTATATCCAATAATCTCTTTATCATATTCAAAGAAATGCTCCATTTCTTTGAAGTACTCTGTACAAATAATCCCACCATTTGCAATTGATTCAAAGACTCCTACTTTAACGTTTGTAAAGCCCGCACGTGTTCCTGGAAAATTCACATGGAAATTTCCTGCTCTTGCTGCAGAAAAGAAATCTTCACCTCCAACAGAAAAGGAACCTGGAATATCCCAACCCGTACCATATACTTTAACATTAAAATCGTGATTTAATTCTGACATAAACTCATTGCGATCTGGCCTATTTGCTGCATTCCCAATACAGATGACATCTGCATTCCAGTCACGTCTTTCCATTGCATCTGCTTCTACAAAGCTTCTATCTATAGCGAACGGAAAATGGAAAGTGTTATCTATCCCTAGAGTTTTGTACATATCAATGGCCTCATGTGCATTTGTTACATGATAATCAAACCTATGAACAAATTTTTGGGTCCCTTCAAATACATCAGGGTCGGATAAAGTGATTCCTATTAATATAAATCCATTTGCTTTTAGCCATTTAGTATCTGCCTCAGAAAATGTATATCCTCCAGCATTACAAATAATTATCTGTGGCTTAAACCTAGATAAGATAGGTTTTAAGTGACCCAATTTAATTTCTATTGGACCATGCCCACCCACCAAATTTTGTGGGTTATGCACAACTTTTTTAAACTCTTTAGTGTTAAGGTTAAAAACAACGTGCCCTAAATTCTCCAGTGCTTGCCGCATTCTATTTACAATATCTGTTTCACCAAATACGGCTCTTCCGATATAAAGTATTCTATAGCGTTCTTTGGCGACCATCTGTTTATTTCTTAATTCACTTCGCTGCTCCACTACTGAAGTCATCATATTTTTATCTTCAGTTTTCAAATCAAGTACAGTCATTAATATCCCCCTGGTGTTTTAAGTATTTATAAATGAACTATTCGGTTGAAACACCCAATTTTATAGTAGTATTAAAAATTATCTATTAATCACAAAAAATTATATCATAATAAAAAAACTGCGTCACTAGACTGATAGCTTGTTAACAATTACCGAGACAAAGTTTCCAATAACAGGAAGTATCAATTAACCCACCAACTAATTCATTGTACAACCCTATTTACATCCAGAAAAAGCACCCTCTAACCTAAAATTGGAGGGTGCCTTTTTATCTTATACTAAAATTTATACAACTGTTTCCACTAAAGCTATTTTACTATTTTAATAAAGTCTGCTATCCATGCAGAACCGTTCTCATAATTGATTTCATACCAATTATAACCATCTTTTTCCACAGTTATAAATTGATTCTCCTCATCTAACTTAGCAGATACAAGTTCTCCTGCAGGTAAACTGCTGATTTTCTCACCGCTTGGACCAGTACGTACATTTAAATTCTGGTCATCTGTATTAACTTCTAAGAGATTCAAAATTTCCAAATAAGCAGTATTTTGATTCCCTTTTGAAATCCAACCTACATTAGTATCTACTTTCACTTTTAACCAACCATTTTCCTCTCCTATAACCTCAAACAAGATGTCGGGTTTAAGAACAGATATACTATCGTATGAAGTTGATGGCCCTTCTCTAAAGTTTAGATCAACTAATGTTTGTCCTATCGTTTTTAAAGGATATTCTACAAAAGCACTTGTATTTTCAGGCGATGTTTCACCTGAGCTAAACTTAGTTTTTCCAGGTTGATTTAGAAATTTAGGAACATTAAACTCTAGTATCTTATTATCCAAAAGATCATAGATATCCTTAATTCTAGGAGTCTGTAATACTGCCCATGCAATGTGAGTAGCATATTGTGGATACCCTGGATTTTCTGGGTTCCATTTCATTTTATATAAGGTATCTTGTCCTCTTTTTATATATGAGTAAATACTCTGAGCACCACCGATTATTGAATCTGCTGGTGTAAACCACCCTTGGTCAAATGCATACTTTGCACCACATTCAACTGGACATGAATCATTAGCACCATAACCATACATATTATAAGTAGTTTGTGCAGTTTCTTTTGTTCGGGCTATTTCACCATCTGAGTTTCTAGTTATCTTACCATTTTCATCAACAGGAATACCACTTGCTAAAGTGGATTTACCGTTTCCTGTTTCATGTAATGCGTGAGCTAATAAGTACGCTTCATTTATATTAAACTTTTTCCCAGCTTCTATAAACGCTTGGGCTTGGCCCTTAAGATTGCCCTTATTATAAAGAATTTTATCATTTACTTCCTGGACATTTAACCCAACTGGTTTAGATAATGTTAGGAACTGATAATACCCTGTTGTACCTTTATCAAAGTTAGAAGGATTTGCATAGTATTCTACTTCTTTTCGCGTAGCATCTATTTTACCATTTCCATCAGCCTTAGCTCTACCAGGTACCATTTGCGCATCTATCATTTGAACAAATGAATAATCATAGTTTGCTATATTTATAATCTCTGCAGTAGCATAAGACTTATAAATAAAACCAACTCTACCTCCAATATTTATCCACCAAAAATTTTTTTGTTCTCTTACCACATTATATGTGGAATCCTTTGATAATACGCTTATTGGAATGTAACTGCCAGATGAATTATCAAACAGTGTTGCATCCTGGATAATTTTTACCTTCGTAACCGTGCTTGAGTTTAAAGCTGTATTTTTAATTAAATTGCCGTCAGATGGTTCAGTAGCACTTTTTATTACATAACCCAATTTTTCTCCAAAATCTATTAAGTGCCAATCTTCTTCCCCACCTAGTCTTCTAAACTCCTGACCTTTTGACAAGTCCCCAACCTTAACAAGGCCACTACTTGTTTTATGATATACATCAGTTTTATTATCAGTCACCTTAAAATATTGATCTGATTCTAAGAATTGCTCAACTGCGGCTTTTTTTGGTACAAACCCTAGTCTTCCAGATACATTTATCCCCCACCAATTCGATTGGCTAATTACTATTGGATATTCTAAACCTTTTTTAGCTTGTCCAAATGAAGTATAACCATTTTTCGTGTCTAGAACTTCTGTATCTTCGGAAAATACTAGCTTTCTACCATTGTATTGAGGTGATGTAATTAGGTTTTTAATAGATTGAGAAGATGCAGGTTCAGTGTTTCTCTTTTTTACATAACCAAGTTCATCACCAAATTCTATTAAATGCCAATTAGTTCTGTCTGCTGCTCTTTGATAGACTTGACCAACTTTTAGACTACCAACTTTCTCAAATCCATTAGCAGTGTTGTGATACACATCATTTTCCCCAGTTACTTTAAAATAATTATCAGAAGGTGCAAATTCAGGAATTGCTGATGACTTCGGGATAAACCCTAACCGACCAGATACGTTAATCCCCCACCAATTTAATTGATTTATTACAACAGGATAGCTCATTCCCTTTTTTAGATTGCCAAATTCAGTATAATTAGATTTGGAATCAAGAACTACTGCATCTTTCAATATTTTAATTTGTAATTTAGTTGTTTGACCACCAATATTATTATTAATAGTATCTCCAGTGCTAGGTATAGTAACACTTTTCTTTACGAAGCCAATTTTGTTACCGAAGTTTATTAAATGCCAATTAGTCTGGCTACCTATTCTTTCATAGACTTGATTATTAGTTAATTCACCAACTTCAGTAAAACCTGATTGAGAATTATAATATACTTTAACATCATCTTGTACGACTTTAAAATAATCATTAAACCCGTCAGCTGCTTCAACTTCATTTTGATAAGTAAAACCAAATAACGAGAAAAAAAACAATAATAATAAAACACGATATACAACTCTAAAAGATAACCTTATTATTGAAACACACATCCTCTCATTAATAATTTAATAGATTCTTACTAATGTAAGTATCTATTAATGTAAAAACCACTATTATCTTATCACAATTTAGCTTATTATGTAAGGTACTATTATGATCACAAAGCATCAATTATTGCTTAGCAGTAACAATAATTTTATGTAATATAAGTAATTATTAGGGGATCTGACGTAATATATTCCAAATTAAGAAAAGCGTACTATTATCAACTTAAGATATAACTAAAAAGTACTACCTAAATAAAAAATACGCTCCATTGCAGCTGAGCTACTTTGGAGCGCAAGACACATATAACTTAGTTAATAACATTTTACACAAGCAAACATTACATTGCCAAAAAATGACCTTATAATTATTTAAAAGTCCTTCTCAAACCTTTTTTTGAATATTTGCTAGTTCTAGCAATGCTTACATTAGAGAATTCTGTTCTAGATACGCTTCCCCAACTCCAGCTTTCACATTTCTTTATAGCCTCTAATCTAAACTCTAACGTTACATCTTTACTTTTAGGTTTAATATTAAAACTTAGTAATTTTTCATTACCGTCTTTCGCAATATCTTCCTTATATCGTGTTTTACCTTCTAACCTAATCTCGTATTTTATTCTTCCTTTATTCTTTGGTTTATAATAAGGAGAATGTACACTCACATTAATTGTATACTCGGTACCAGGATTTAAAGAAAGATTAAGTTTTGCGGATGAATAGTCTCCTTTTTTGGGTGAGTCTAAATCAGATAATCTTATTGCAATTTTATCATCAGAAAGTTTAGAAACTATTTTATTCGTTAATTGGTCATCTTGACAATCAAACGTAGCTCTAGATAGGTTAACTTTATCTAGATCATACACATCCATCGACTTGATAGCGTTACCCAACACATTAATATCCGACTTTAAATTTTGATTTTCAAGTCTTAAGTTTGCAATCTCTGTAACCATGGCTTTAGCATTGATGTTCCTTAACGACTCTTCCCTTGGATAGTGTCTATAGATCTTCTTTTCCCTTTGTACTCCTTTCTTTAAAAGATCAATTGCATATTCATATGTTTTAGCTGATTTATACTTTTCTCTTAAGACATATTCTTTTATATTATTTACCATTTTGACTTTGTTTTCTTCCAAATCCATAAAGATATCAGAAGCATGTTTAACATTAAAATCAAGGTTAAGTAAATACTTTTCCATATTTAAATTTTGATAATGGGCAAGCACTTTATCATCATAGTTAAAACCTATAGAAGGTACTCCGAATAAATTTGCTAAAATGGAACCATGAAGTCTCATAGATATCACAACATCTGAGCTTTTAACAATACTTAGAAATTCTTGATAATCTCCTTCATGATGATAGGTAAAGGTACGGTCTTTGTTTTCCATTAATTCGCTAACTTTTTGATGGATTTTATTATCATCAGATTTCCCTTTACCAAACTGATATGGCAGGAACAGAATAGAATAGTCCCCATGCTGTATTATGAAGTCTAAATATTTAGCCATTTTCTCTTCAAAGTCACTAGGATTACTCTTCCAATCACGTAATGTTACAGCAATTACCTTCTCATTTGAAGCGATGTTGCGTTCATTAAAGTATTCTTGAGCAAGCTTATCACCTGGATCATCCAACATATATGTTGCATCTGAAGTTTGAATAACTTCCTTGTTTATACCTTCAATTGAGTCAAGTAAATCTTTTGAATATTGGTCTCTGACAGTAACTATACTCATTTGGTTCACCATAAATTTGGCAAACTGTCGAGCTTCTGGGTTAACAAGAGGTCCTATCCCTAGGGCAAAATACATACGTGGAATATCATAAATATTAGCCATCGTAGGTATAATCCCCATTCCTGTTATGCCATGGGTAAAACTATCAAAAAAGTCTGGTACTCCAGCTGCATTATTAAACGTATAATCATTTAATAAACCACCGCCACCATATATTAGCAAGTCTGCCTCTTTTATATATTTGTCCATTTTAAATACATCTGTTCTTGGTAAACTGTAAAAACCCTGATTCAAGGTTATAGAAGCACGATTGAACCCCGCCACCATAATCAGTGTATTAGGATGTTCTTTCTTTATATTCGTGCTTATAGCTTCTAAGATCAAGTCATCACCAGTATTTAAAGCTCCGTAATAACCTTGAATTATCACTTTAGCGGATTTTTCCTTCGTACCAATTAAATCCTTTATCTTTTCATACCTATGCGCTGGAAGCATTGTTTTTTCCTTATTAATATCAAGCTTTATCTTAGTAAGTAAATCTTCCCATCTCGTCTCCCACATATGTTTATTAACCAATTTATAAAAAGATTTTCTTCGTAGCATTTCTGCTTCTATAGGATTATTTATATAATAGTCTAATTTTGCTTTTAAATCCTCTGCATTTTTGTAGCCAATGACTTCAGTTTCATAATCAAAGAATAATTTCATTTCATCAAAGATCTCAGTACACAATATTCCACCATTAGCGATCGATTCAAAAACACCAATTTTCAAATTAGTGTACCCAGCTCTTGTACCTGGAAAGTTAATATGAAATTTTCCAGCCCTAGCTGCTGAATAAAAATCTTCACCACCCACTGGGAATGAATCCGGAATTTCCCATCCTGTTCCATAAACCTTTACATTAAAATGCTTTGCAAGATAATTCATTGTTTCATTTCTATCCGGACGGTTTGTTGCATTCCCAAGACAGATTACATCTGCTTTCCAATCATTTCTTTCAATCGCCTCAGCTTCTATAAAACTTCTGTCAATTGCAAAAGGAAAATGTATAGTATTATTAATACCTTCATTTTTATACATTTCTAATGCTTCTATTGCATTGGTGGCATGATAGTCAAATCTATGCGCAAAGTTTTTGGTACTTGGAAATACATCGGGGTCCGATAATGTAACTCCAACCAGAATATACCCTTGGTCCTTTAACCATTGACTATCTTCCTCTGAAAAAGTGTATCCTCCAGCATTACAAATAATAATTTGTGGTTCAAACTGCCTTAATACTGGTTTTAACAACTCAAGCTTTATTTCTACAGGGCCAAATCCTCCAGTATGTCTATCTGGGTTATATATAACTTCTCTAAAATCATCTGTATTAAAGTCAAAAACTGTATGCCCTAGATTTTCTAGCGCTTGTTTCATTCTACTTACGATATCTGTTTTACCAAACGCATATCTACCTATGTGTAGTATCCTAAAATACTCACTAGCTAATATTTGTTTTTCTCTTAATATCCTTCGCTGTTCTTCAACTGAGGGTAAACTATTCACATCTAAATTCATTTTATCAGCCTTCCTATTTTAAATAATGAATCCTTTAAAAGCACATTAAACAGTTCAAATAATATTATTTATTAATCACCTAAATTTAGTTACAAAGGATACGATGGTTTCATCTAAGTCACTAAGGGTACTATTTTCGTATATCTTGTAAATTTGATATAAAATTTCTTCCGCATCTTTACGATCATCATCTTTTACTAATTCAAGCTTTTTCAAATACCAATTTTTAAAATAATAATTAAACCTCAGAGCCATATATGCTTTTAACAAATTGTTCTTATTTAAAAAGTGGAATTTTTCCTTTTCTAATTCCTGATATTTCATAAACGTATTAATTGTAATATTATTTACTGATGAACCTTCCACACCGGCATAATACACATGAATATTTTCTTTTATTATAATAAAGGATTCTGTGTTCAATAGCACATCATAAAAGAAAAGGGTATCCTCACCAACAACTCCTACTAGCATAGTTATATTATTATTGATTAATAAACTCCTTCTAATCATCATAGCTTGGATACTCTGAGCTTTAAAGGACGTTTCTATAAGTAATTCATAACTATCACTATTTTGGAAGACAGTTCTCTGAGGAAATTTTTCTTTAATTGCCTGATAATAATCAACCACCTTTTCATTCTGATCAACTTTTATTATGTTTCCAATCACAACTTCAACATTATTGCTAACAGCCGATCTATAAAGTTTTGTATAGCCATCATTTATAGCTTCATTATCAGGATCTAAAAAGGTTATATACTCAGTACTTGCTAATAAAACACCTTTATTTCTAGGTCTGGAAGCACTCCCACTTCCCCCATCTTTATAAAAGTGCGCCTTTACATTAGAATATAGTCTCTCTAGTCTGTTTACAATTTTAGGGGTATAGTCATCTGTCGAACCGTCATCTACTATTATTATCTCCATCTTTTCGAACATTGACGACCTTCTAAGACTCATGAAACATTTATTGTAAAGGTGATCACCGTTGTTATAAGTTGGGATAATAACGGTGAATTTAGGTTCTTCTGATGTGATATAATTATGTTCTTTTGTTACATTAAGTTCAAGTGAATCAATACTATAATCCTTTTCAAAATCACGTAAAGATTTTAATTCTTGTATAGTATAATTATTAAAGTCTTTCGTACAATAGATGGTTTTTCTATAATCATCTATTTTATCAATGAAATCATTTTCTATTCCAGCTATTTTCTTATTGCCGTCATAATACGAATTTTTAGTAATGTAAGTAGAATCCGTATATTTGAATCCATTAATCATATCTTCTAAATAAAATTCTCCATACTCATAATTTTCAGCAAAAAATGTAAAGTAACTGTATTCATCGTATTGCTCTTTAAATTCTTTAACAGATACTAAATTCTTATTTAGATAAGTTTGTCGATCAAAATTCTTTTTTATATTATCTGTTAATACTTCATATATAACTGCAACTTTTTTGTTTAGCAAATTTGATGTTACATAACCAATACTAGAGAGTAATTTTGTTAAGCGATGAAATGTCGTATGAAGTCTTAATACCTTTCTAACACCGTACATTTGTTGCTGGTATAATTCTTTCTCGAAATAGTTATTCAGAATATATTTCACTTCATTACTATTAAATATCATAAAAACATTAGGGAACAGGTTATTTATTCCAAGGCTATAATTAGAAAGTATCAAATTACCCATGCTTTGAAGTTCATATACTCTACTCGCAAACATAGTGTTGCTGTCTTGGATAGAATTTAAATTAATTGAGAAAGTGAATAATTTAGTTAATAATTGTAATGTTTCATGATCAATCTCAGGTGAAACAAATTCTAGGTATTTTGTAGGAAAAAGAAAACTCTCTGATTCTCTATTGTAGTTACGATCAATTATTTTTAGTTCATTACCAGCGTTTATTACTCCATCAAAAATCCTAGTAGTATCTTTTTGTCTTTTGGGGTACTTTTTGTACCATGATCCAGCAAATATTACCTTTTCATCAATTTCTATTTTATGTAACCCTACTGGATTATTAAATACAGGATTGACACCGAATTCTAAAAGGTACACTTGATCAGTATTACAATCTTTCTTATAATGTGGAATCTTCTCAACTGCTGTTGTGAATATATAATCACAATTATTAGCAAACTCAATAAAAAACTCATAGTTAGTAGGATCTTCTTTGGAATAAAAAACTGTTTCTTTACCTTTAGATTTAAAATAGTTTATAATTTCAAACATTTCATCTCTAATTTTCTGATTTTTGGGATTACCTAAACCTTTCCACTCATTGTTTAGTCCCTTCCAAGCAGATGCTAATAAAAAAATGTCAACTTTCTCTTCAACCTCCTTATAATTCTGTGGGGTTACATAGTGAAAGTTGGCGGTACTTTCATAGGAATGATATAAGAATTCATCCATTACCATTCCTATATTCACATCTAGCTTCTCAAAATAGCTACTTCCATTACTCTTCGGTAAATTCTCGACAGTTTCTTTGATTCTATTTCCAAATTGTTCATCTGCTAACTCACTACGTATACCTTTATAAGTGTCTAAATTTAAATGCTCTGAGATTTCATATGATTCAATTTCAGACTTAGTTAACTCTACGGAAACACCCTCGGAGGTTTCTAGTTTCTCTAATTCAGAAGATATTAATTTCTCTAATTCACTAATTCGTTTTTGGGTAAACTCCAATCTACTGTATACATATTTGTGATCCATCCGCTTATTTCCATCCTTTTCGAATATCCCAGTACTTCACAGTAATTTTTCCTAATTTAGACTTTCTAATACTTTCATAACGAGAATTAACTGCATTATACTTTTTCGTTAAATTATTGTGCTCTTTTTTTAACTTATTATAAGCATTCAGCAATTCTCTTTCTTTACGATATTGATCATGCAACTCATTTTGCGCTTTCACTTTCTCAATTTTTTCATCTATATATTTTTTGTGTAATTTAGCTAATTCACTTTCACCTGACGCTGTTCCTTTATTATTTGTTTTGATTTTATCAACTAAGTTTCTTTCCTTCAGATAAAAAGCATCTTCTAGATCTCCTAATAATTCACCATCAATTTCCTTTATACTACTATCACCTTTTTTAAAAACTACTCCAATCCAACCGCCTAAATACTCAATATCTATAATGGGCAAATCTGCACGTTGCAACTTAAGCAGGTCATTAATATAGAACGTTCTTTTATGGTCAACAAAATCGTTTATCCCAAATGGCGTAGTAACAACAATTTTTCCTTTATCCTTTAATAGAGAATATGCTTTATGGAAGAAAGAATCAATATCAGCTATGTGCTCTAAGATTTCACCTAATATAATGGTGTCAAACTTGGTATCAAATTCACAATTAAAAAAATTGGCCTGTTTAAAGAGAACTCTGTCTTTGGTATCTAATTCTTCCAATTCTAAGTTCTCTAGTGCATCACAAATAGCTGAAGATGATAAATCAATTCCTATTACATTTTTCTTTTCTCTTCCTAAAATAATAGATGTAACTCCCTGAGAACAACCTACATCTAATACATAGTTACCTGTAACGTTAGTAAGCATCCAATTTATTCTTTTTCTAACTTTTTCACCAAATTCATAACCTCTTTTAAAATAATACGCATCATAAACATGATCTTTGATTTCTTCCATTAAAAATATCTCCTTTTTTTTAGTAGCCAATGATTACTAGAGCACTTAATACAAATAAAGGAATTAACACCAGAAGATTTATTAACTTCTCACCTACATTAGATTTCTTCTCATTATAATTTGTAAATTTTGATGCATCTAAATATTGTTTTTTAAAACTTTCATTCTTAAGTTTTGCTTTTTCTTTACTTGTTAAAGCCTTTATATCCTTAATATAATCATTATATTCTTTGACTACTTCATCTGCAGGACCAAATGCTTTCATTTGACCGTAATGCATCCAAACAATTCGATCACAAAATGCTTTCATTTGACTAGCTGAATGACTGACAAAAAATATAGTTTTATTCTTTTCTTTGAATTCATTAATTTTTTCCAAACACTTATTAGTGAATGTAGTGTCCCCAACTGATAATGCTTCATCAATTATTAAAATATCTGGGTCAGTATGAACAGAAATTGCAAAACCTAGTCTAGATCTCATACCACTTGAATAATTCTTCACAGGTTGTTCTATATACTCTCCAAGCTCAGCAAACTCTATTATATCCGGTTTAACCATCTCAATTTGTTTTGGGGATAAACCATGCATCATACATTTTAGTTTTACATTTTCTAAACCAGATAAATTATTATTTAAACCAACTGATATTGCAATTAATGACGGTGTACCATTTAATGTGATTTTACCTTTACTCGGCTGGATAACTTGTCCTAATAAGTTAGATAAAGTAGACTTTCCAGAACCATTAAGGCCTAGAATCCCAATTGTCTCACCTTCCATAGCTTTAAAAGAGATATCATTAATTGCTGCAAATAATTTCTCATTCTCATTATTACTTTTTTTTCTATTTAAGAAAAAATTCAATAATTTATGAGATTGTCTCGCTTGCGTAGTATATAATTTATAAACATTCTTAACTTCCACTTTATAATCCATAAAATCACCTTTCGACCTTCTTTATAGGTAGTCCATAAAATTCTCTCTGAAACGAACATGTAGTTTTGAACCAAAGTATAGGAGTATTAATGTAAACACCCAGAAATACAACATGTAAATTGGCTCTTCAAAAAACCATCCTTTTCCTAAAAAAGTATCTCGAATACCAGAAATCAGGTAGTAAACTGGATTTAATTTAAGAATATTTGTTAGTACTTCAGGTGCATTGCTTTTTTCTGGATCCCATAAAATCGGTGATAGATACAATAACATTCGCATAGTCGACGATAGAAACGTTTGATAATCTCTAACCAGAGTAGATATTGTTGAACTAAATAAAGAAAACGAGAAGATAAAAGCGATTATACATATAAAATAATATATAAGCTGTATCCATTGTAAAGTAACTGGTACACCGTTAATTATCAATAAGAACATTAATATCGTCATTAATATAATAAACTGAACACTATTACTAACTATCTTTATAGTAGGTAACAAACTTACAGGGAAATTCATTTTAGATACTAACGATACTTTCTGATGAATACTATTTGACCCTTGAATCATTGATGGACTAATGAAAAACCATGGTATCAGCCCCATGAGCAACCAAATAATATAAGGTACTCCTTCAATCGGACTACCTCCTCGAATTCCAATACCAAAAACTATCCAATAGATCATGATTTGAATAATTGGATTTAGAAACTGCCATAAAGTTCCTAAATAGTGATTTTGATAGTTCCCTTTAACTTCAAATCTAGACATACGGTATATTAAATTCCAATGTTTTACTTGCTCTGACAAAACTTCTATAACAGCCTTAAACATTATTTAGCTTCCTTTTTGTTTATTTTATTTAAATATACTTATATAAGTTTCCATAATTGATATAAGTGATTTCCTTATTTATCACTTTAACAATGTTTTTAGTATCAAGCACCAGTGGTGTATTCATTTTGTTATTATCAATGTCAAGTTCTTTAAATTCATCGTGATCAGACAAAATCAAAACAAGATCCGATTTACTTAGGGCTTTTTCAAAATCTTTTTCTACAAAATCTAATTTGACATGAGGGTCATAAGCAACAACTTCATAATGTATTTTTGATTTTAATTTTTTATAAATCTCCATTGCTGGACTTTCCCTTATATCATCAACATTGCCCTTGTAAGTTAAACCAAACACAGTGATTTTACTACCATTATTTTGTGCAAGTAGCTTCTCCGTAACTTCAACTACATACTCTGGCATTGCTGTATTAATCTCTCTAGATAAGCTAATCAGTTTTGCAGTTTCTGGTGCTTTTGAGATAATGAAGTATGGATCAACTGCTAAACAGTGTCCACCCACTCCAGGACCAGGTGTGTGCAAATTAACTCTTGGATGTTTATTGGCCATTTCAATAACTTCAAGTGCATTTATCCCTAATTCATTTGATACTTTAGCTAATTCATTTGCTAAAGCAATATTGACATCTCGGAATGTGTTTTCCATTAATTTAGACATTTCTGCTGTTCTTGCATTGGTTTTAATAATTTCACCTTGAACGAATGTTTGGTAGACTTCTACACCTTTTTCTGTACAAGCATCTGTAACACCGCCAACAATTCGGTTATTATAAATCAACTCATGCATAATTTGACCGGGCAATACACGTTCTGGACAATGTACTAAAAAGATATCTTCCCCAATAGTAAATCCTGCTTCTTTTAATATAGGTTTTACATTATCATCCATTGTTCTTGGTGCAATCGTTGATTCGACAATTACCGTATTTCCTTTTTCTAAATAAGGTATAATGTTATCAATGGCTTGGATCACATAAGTTAAGTCACATGATTTATTTTCATCGTCATTATTTGGAGTAGGAACAGCAACAATAAACGTATCTGCTTTTTCAGGTTTTAGTGAAGCTTTAAAGTTACCCTTTTTAATGATTTCTTCTAAGGCATCTTGTAAACCAGGCTCTTCTATATGAATTTGTCCATTATTTAAAGAATCAATAATACTCTGTTGTACATCAACACCAACAACTTCTACTCCATGTTTCGCAAACATTATTGAAGTTGGTAAACCTATATAACCTAACCCAATCGTACAAAGTTTCATTTTTATCCTCCTACACTACGTAATTTAATATTTATTATAAACTTCCAGTAAATGTTTTTGTTCATTTTCCCAATTATACTTCTTTCTAGCAGGAATACAATTTTGACTAAAAAGATCACGTTTTTCTGGATTATCCAACATATAATTAACACCTTTGGCAATTTCATCTGGATCATGCGGATCAATCGTAACACCAATTTGGTTCTCTTCTACTACACTTTTTATTTCTGGAAAATCACAGGCTACTACTGGAACTTCACTCATCATATATTCAAACAATTTATTTGAAGAGGCAGAATAATGATTAAAACAAACATTATTTAAGACTTGAAAACCTAAGTAAGCATTTCTTGTGTATTTTGGCAGATCATTTAATGGTACTTTAGGAATAAATCTAATCTTTTCTTCAAGATTTTTTTCCTTCACTTTCTTCACTAGCTTATCTTTAATCTTACCATCCCCAATAAAAACTAACGTTCCTTCTTTAAATTGTGGAAATGCTTCAACTAAATTTTCCAAGCCTCTACCTGTTTGCACTCCTCCTTGATATAATAAAATCTTTTCATCTTTTGGTAATGAGAGCATATCATGTAAATTAACTTTTTCTTTGTTTACACTGATTTCTTCAAAAGGATAGTTATGCAAAACATGCGGATAGAATCCGTAAAGATCTTCATTATATTTAGCTCTTGTATCATTCTCAACCATCATAGAATCCATTCGGTTGATAAAGAAAAGTTCAAACTTTTTATACCAAGGGTTCTCATAACCAGTACGACTCGTTTGGACTTCATGAGAATCATAGATAAGAGGTTTTTTTTTCCATCTCCATTTAGCACTAATATATCCTTGTGGCATTGTATTCAAATCATTCGAATGATAAATATCATAATTTCCTCTGTATCCTTTAATAATCATTCGTAAGATTAAAGCTGCTCTTATCCAAACAATTCTTGCCTTTGTCTTTAAAAGTAACCCTAATATAGCTGTTACTGGAATTACTACCCATGGAAGTAGATAGGTTAATAACAACCATAAAGGAACTAAAATAAGCAATGGCCACTTTTTACCGAATACATTACGATACACTTTTTGTAAGAAAAGTAATGTTGCAGGATACCTTCTCATTCGAAATACACGAAAATGTTCGTTATACTCTTCATATTGTTTTACATTAGGATCTTTTGGATCATCAATACATATTAATTCTACATCATAGCCATTCTCTGAAAGTGTTGTACATTCTCTTAATACTCTTGCATCATTAGTAAAGTGATTCCATACAAACATTCCTACACGCTTCATTTAACATACCCTCTTTTAATTCACTTAATAATATTAATAAGATTTTTTACATTTTCTTCCCAAAGAAAGTCTCGTTCAACAGTATTTGTACAATTATCCATAAGTTCTACTAACTGTTGTCGATTACCTTTTAACTCTACTACTTTATTGACCATTAACTGAACATCATCCGTTTCAAAAGCAAAACCTGTTTTACTCTCTTCAATTAACTTAGCTGCAGTCCCTTTGACCCCAGCTATAATTGGAGTTCTACATGTCATGTAATCTATAATTTTGCCAGGTAATACAGTAGAAAAAACTTCTTCGTCATTTAAAAACGCTACACTAATATCACTATCTGCAATTAACTTAAGACTGTCTTTCCTTGTGCTTGGTTTATGAATAGTTACATTATACAGTTCGTTTCTAGTTAAAAAATCAGTAAACTCTCCCACTTTCATTCCATACCCTATAATATTTAGCTTCACATTGTTATCATGTAATTTATGAGCAATCATCTTAAGTCGATCAATATCTTGGGCCAATCCCAAATTCCCTGCATACACAACCTTGAATGTATCATTTTCTTTCTTAGTATGAATAATCTCAGATTCTCTTGGACCATTTGGAAGATAAGTAAGAACTTTATTTTTATCCGTTAATTTATTCGTAATGTGGTCTCTAAAACCATCACTATTAATGACAATAACGTCGGCTTTATTATACATTTTCTTTTCTAGCCATCTAAATAACTTAATAATCCATTTATTATCAAACGTCCTTACGCCAATAAGACTATCCGGCCAGAGGTCTCTTACTTCAAGTATTAGCTTACATTTGAACAATTTAACACCAATAAAAGCGGACAACACAATGAATATGGGGGGAGTGGACACCAATATATAATCATAACCCTCTTTTCTTTGTTTAAATAAATGTATTATAAATCGATACATTATCTCAATATAAAAAAAGAGTCTACTTAAAACTTTATTCGAGAACTTTTTGTTTTTTATTGGGACTCTTTTAATTTTTCTTTTTTCTATATTTAATTCAGGTTCATCCCAAAACTTTTTATCCTCATACATCTTTTGATTGGGGTAAGATGGATCTATTGTTAATACATGTGTATCTATTTCTGCTTTATTAAGTAATTGATATATATTTTTCATCCGATTACCCGCACTTCCAATCGCCGGATAAAAATTTTGCGTCAAAATAAGTATTTTTTTCTTCATCTTAATACCCCATAACAATTCTTGATTTATTCTATCACAATATTACATTTTACGGTATATCCAAAGAATTAGCAATTTAATTTTAACGGTGTTCTTAACATTATTATTAGTAAAAAACACAGTGTATCATTTAGATACACTGCGTCTTTGTTAAACCTCTTCTTCCTTCACAAACCTACGCTTAACCTTCTCCGACAACGTATCAAAGTACGTATACACAACTGGTATCAGAAGTAGGGTAAAGATACTTGATACGGTTAGTCCAAAGATAACGGTGATTGCCATTGGTTGTTGCATTTCGGCACCTTCACCTATTCCAAGGCCTAATGGAATCATCGCAAGGATCGTTGTTAAGGTTGTCATCAGAATTGGTCGCATTCTTGTGATTCCCGCTTCAATAATCGCTTCGTATCGTTCCATACCACGTGCTCTTAAAATGTTAATGTAATCCACGAGTACAATCGCATTGTTTACCACAATACCTGCCAACATAATCACCCCGATAAATGCGGTAATGCTAAGTGGTGTGCCTGTGACAAACAACCCACCAATTACACCAACAACAGTTGCTGGTAAAGAGAACATAATAACAAACGGGAATAGGAAGTTCTCAAATTGAACTGCCATTACAGCGTAAACTAGGAAAATTGATAACACGAGTGCTAAGCCAAGATCGGAGAATGCTTCCTGCATATCTTCTGCTTGCCCGCCAATGCTATATGTGTAATCCTCAGGCAAGTTCATCGCATCTAGTCTCGCGTCAATTGCTGCAGATACAGTCCCTAAGTCACTACCAACTACTCCAGTTGTCACATTTACTTGTTGTTGTTGATTCTGACGCGTTAATGTCGCTGGTGCTTGCACTTGTTCAAATGTTGCTACTGTTTCTAGTGGAATCATTGTTCCTTGTTGGTTTTGAATTAGTAATGTTTTCAGGTCACTAATGGATTCACGAGATTCTTCTGGATAAGTGAGTCGCACATTTATCTCATCACCATCTTCACGGTAGCGCATCACTGTTTGGCCAGTGAATTGCATTTGTACTTGGCTCATGATACTTTGTTCCGTTAATCCATATTTAGCAGCCACTTCTTTATCGACTTGGATGTTTAATTGTGGCTGTGTTTCTGAAACAGAAGATGTTGGATTATGCACACCTTCAATTGTTGCAATTTCTGTTACCACTTGACCAGCTAGTTCTTGTAATACTTCATGTTCTGGCCCATTCAATTGAATCTGAACCGGATCACCTGTACTGATCGCAGCACCCATTTCACTAACTGTGATCTCAGCTCCAACGATGCCTTCTAAGTCTTTTGCTATCGCTTGGGAGACTTCTTCTGTTGAACGATCTCTCTCACCTTGTGGGATAAGTTGGATCGTGTATGAAGCTTCATTTGAACTTCCACCACCCATCACCCTATTGCGGGCATCTCCACTACTTATTGTGACATAATTAACGTCTATGATATCTTCATATGCAGCTAACCTTTCATTCACTTCGGTTGCTACTGCTTCTGTTTTTTCTGCGTTTGTTCCGACTGGCGTTTCAACTGAAACAGTTATTTGTCCTTGATCCCCTTGTGGAATAAACTCTGTTCCAATGAATGGAATCAATGCCAAACTCGCTCCAATAACGACTAATGTTGTGAAAATTGTTGTTTTCTTATACTTCAATACTTTTCGAAGGATACCCTCATATCCTTTGTTAAATCGTTTTAAGAATTGGTCAAACCAATAACGTCGTCCATTATCCTCTGAAACTTTTGATAGTAATTTAGAGGAAAGCATCGGTATTAGTGTGATTGATACGATTAATGATGCAACAAGCGCAAATGCAATTGTTAGCGCAAGTGGTGTAAATAACTCTGAGGCAATTCCTTCTACGAATACAATTGGTAAAAATACGACCAATGTTGTCGTTGTCGAAGCAATAACTGCTGGCGCTAGTTCAGAGGCACCTTTTGTTGCCGCTTTTTTCATACTGTATCCTTTTTGCCTATAGGAAACAATATTCTCTAATATAACAATCGAGCTATCAACCATCATCCCAAGACCCAGTGCGAGTCCACCCATTGTTAGGATGTTTAATGTTTCACCTGTGAAATAAATTAAGGTAAAGGTTGCTACAATTGCAATTGGAATCGCAACCCCAACCACAAGTGTTGCTCTGAAACTTTTCAAGAACAGTAGTAGGATTAGTAAAGCGAATACGCCACCTAATACCATGTTCTGCACAACAGAAGCGATCGATTGTTTAATAAAACTAGATGTGTCAATTACGATGTCTAGTTCTACATCACTTGGAAGCACTTCTTCATTTAATTCATCGATACTTGCCAAAATATTATTCGACACGTCTACTGTATTACCGTCTGATTGTTTTGTGACAGATAAAACAACCGATTCTTTGCCATTTACTAATGTCGTGCTTGAATCAGCAAATGTGTCAATAACTGTTGCGACATCCTCTATGTGTACAGTTGCCCCTTGGGGTGTTTGTGAAATTGTTTCTCTTATATCATCGATTGAAGTGTATTCCCCTTCAATACGAACCTGCAAGTCCTGGTCCCCTTTTGCAACCGTACCTGCTGAGGCTGATCGATTTACTTGGCTTAAGGTTTGCATAATTTGTTGTGAACTTAAGCCATATTGTGCTAGTTTTGCGCGATCTAATTCAAGCTCAATGACACGTTCTTGACCACCTTCTAAAGATACAGAAGCAACGCCTGGTTGACGTTCAAATTCTGAAATAACTTGATCTTCAGCGATGGTTTGTAATCTTGCCAGGTTATCACCTGAAACACTTACTTGCATGATTGGCATTTGGTTTGGATTAAACCGTAATACATTCGGTTCACCAGCACTACTTGGGAGCATGCCCTTCACGCGATCGACACTCTCCCGAACTTCTAAGAGTGCATTGTCTAAATTCGTCCCTGTATTAAACATCATAATCACAAGTGATGAACCGGATTGTGATTGTGTTTGAATCGACTCGATACCCTCAATTGACGATAAAGATGCTTCTATTGGTTTGCTGACTTGTTTTTCTACTTCTTCTGGTGCAGCATCTGGATAGTTAACTGCTACAACTGCAATTGGCAGATCAATTTCTGGAAGTAAATCAATAGCTAGATTACGAACCGAAATGACCCCTAAAGCAATAATTGCAAGTACAATCATTACCACACCAACTGGTCGTTTGACTGATTGGTTTACTAACTTCACGATTCACTTCCCTCCTCATTTACACTTACCTTGCTGCCATCTGAGAGGGTTAATTGACCACTTGTTACCACGCGGTCTCCTTCTTCTAGTTCCGCTTCAATTGCTGTCACATCTGATTGTGTTTCAATTACGGTAACTGTTGTTTTGCTGACGGTATCGTTATCCTCTACAACATAGACAAATGATTCTTCTTCCTCTTCGATTAATGCTGTTGTAGGGATTACTAACGTATCTTCAATTGTTTTTTCGCTCAATGTAAGTACTGCAACCATACCAGCTTTCCACTGGTAATCTGGATTGTCTACTGTTAATTTAACTGGATATAAACCAGTGTTATTTGGTAATGAGGATACGTAATCAACGGTTGCTGTTGACGTTTTTTCATCACCTGAAAAATTTACGTCTACCTCTTGATCTTTTTCAAAAAGATTTAAATCATTTGCTGTTACATCGACTTGAAGGCTTAATTCATCTAATTTTGCAATAATTGCTACTGGATCAGAATTAGAAATCATGCCACCTTCTGATGCTTCCATATTTGTGACAATACCATCTGCCGGTGCTGTAATTTCGATTTCACGTCCTGTTTGTGCAGCAATAATAGTCAGAATCACGTCATCTTCTTCTACTTCATCACCATTTGCAACTTCAATCGTGTCTACTTCACCTGCCATAGGTGTCATAACAGGTGTTGTTTGTTTTGGCGTTGCTCTTCCATATAACCTTTTCTCGACTGAAACATCACCTTGAGTCACTTGACCTACTTCTACTGGCGTTACAATTTCTTCTTGCTCTCCAGTTTCTTCTGTATCATTCGTACATGCTGCTAAAAATAATAGTAGTGCTACTAACGGTATCCATATCTTTTTCATTTAATGATCCCCCTCATTTTCTTTTTCTATTATTGCCAATTCTACACCTAACAAATCAGCAATTTTTTTGCTTGTAGGCTGTAGCGACGGCATAGTTGCAACTTGCGTTAACATCCCTTGTAAAATCACGTGGTTCTTCTCTTCTTTAGCTAATTCGTTTGTTATCATGTTAATGGCTTCTTTTAACTGTTTTTTTTGATCTATCGATAGTTCTAAATCATCAATTTCTTCCAGTAGGTCAGCAACAAGTTTTTGGATTGTGTCTAGTGGCGCGTCTTCTGCAAAACCGTATGATAACTGATCTATTGTTAGTTGGGGTGTTGCATTTGAGCGCAACATTCCGTTAATTAAATCGTCTATCCGATCGACAACAAATGAAGCAAGTGAACCTGTGTCTATATGTAGGTCATGCATGACAATTGATTTAAAATAACCTTGTAATAGTCCATCAATTTGAACGGAGATGTCTACAATATAAGGGTCGGTTTTTTCGCCGTATATTTCATTAATACTTGTTTGCATCCAACGGAAACCTTGCTTATTGAGCTTAATCACTAATGCATCAATCTGGTTGCCCACTTGTAAGTTGTCGCGAAAATGCATCATCACATATTCTTTATGATTCGTGAGTAGATCAAAGAACATCTTAATTTGTTCAACCAGTTTTGTTTTTGGGTCTTTATCTTGTTGTATTTGAATTGCTTCTACTTTAGACATCACCATTGATGTGTAATATTCAAAGATTCCAACTGTTAATTCTTCTTTTGAGTTGAAATATAAATAAAATGCCCCTTTTGACACTTCACTCCTTTTTGCAATTTCTTGAATGGATGTGGCATGATAGCCTTTTTCCGCGAACAGTTTCATGCTTTCTTCAATTATTCGTTGCTTTTTTTCATTCACTTTACTCACCTAGTTCTATTTTGATTTACGTACAGGTTGCAAAAAAGTTTCATTTTTAAGAATGACCGGTCAGTCAATCAGGATTTTACTATATCATATTACTGTAATTTGATGCAATTTTTATGGTTTAACTTGCCCTTATTTATTTGATTTATTAACTGGGGGTGGTGCAGGGGCTTTTTGGTGGGTTTTATTGCTGTTTAATCGAATTGTCGGGATTTTTGATTGAATTATTGATTTTTTTAATCGAATTACTGAATTTTTTGATCGAATTATTGATTTTTTTGATCGAATCCGCCTCATAACAACTCTTAGATAACGACTTTGGACAAACAAAAAGAATCCTTCTTATAGAAAGTAGGATTCTCTTTGTTTATTACTATTCTTCTTCAGTGTCGTCTGCGCCATTTTCCATTGTGTCTTCGTTACCAGTGTCGTTATCAGGATCTGTATCTTGATTCATATCGCCTTCTTCATTTTCATTGGCATCCTGATTTTCTTGATTCTGGTCGTCTTCTAACATGTCGTCGCCCTCTTCACCAAGGTCATCTACTTGGTCTTCCATTACATCACCTGTGTCTTCCATTTCTTCTTCCATCTCATTACCAGCATCATCCATTTCTTCTTCCATTTCCTCTGCTGGTGCTTCGTTGTTTTCTTCAGGTGTGTCCTCGTCATCTTCTTGTGCACAACCAAATAGAAGTGTGAACGCGAACATTGGAAGTAACAATTTCATCAAGCTTTTTTTCACAGAAAATTCCTCCTTGCATCTATTCTTTGTTATGTTTTCAAATGTAGTTTTCCCAATTTTTCAGAAAAATGCTTACGAAGTGAAATTATTTTTAAAAATAGATACAAGTGCTGAAAAGGAGGTTATTTTACAGCGAACATAATTTCCGTTTCACATGCTAATTCACCATCAACTGTTGCTACTGCTTTCCCTTTACCAACTGGGCCTTTTAATCGTGTGATTTCTACTTCTAAGCGTAATTGGTCTCCAGGTGTTACTTGTCTTTTAAATCGGCATTTATCAATACCTGCGAAAAAAGCGATTTTCCCTTGATTCTCTTCTTTTTTCAGAATCGCAACCGCACCTGCTTGCGCTAATGCTTCAATAATTAATACACCTGGCATCACAGGGTAGTCTGGAAAGTGCCCTTGGAAAAATGGTTCATTTATGGATACATTTTTCTTAGCTACTACTCGCTTTCCTTCTTCCAATTCTGTTACCTCATCAATTAACAAAAACGGATAACGATGTGGAATAATTTCTTTAATCTGCTGAATATCTAACATGTCAATGCAACTCCTTTTATTATGTAATTAGTGTTTGTAAATATGTCGTATTTGATTAAAAATGCGTAATAATTAGTAACGTAAGTTACTACACCAAACCCTCTACGTCAGCAAAGGCTTTCCCTTTCCACGGGCACGGCCTTAGCTAACTTAGTAAAGCACAAGTCGCTTTACTAAGTGGATCTTCGGCTCGCGCTGTTCCCGTAGGAGTGTCAAGCCTTTGCTTCCTCCGCTGGATAGTACATCTATATTTTTATATTGATTGCAATGTTTACGGTTTTTAACTTTCGCATTTTAAGCTTTTCTTAATTAAAGATGCTAACTAGCGTATCAAATGAAATGGGCGAGACTCCTGTGGGAACAGCACAGGCTGAAGATCCACTCGGAAGCGTAATTTGCTTCCGAGTTAGCTGAAGCCGTGCCCACGGAAAGCGAGTCCATTTCATTTGAGAAGCGGGTCTTAAAATTCTTTTTTACAGCACAGTTTATTTAAACTACGTCACAAATTCCCAAGAAAATAGTCTGCATATAAGAAAAAGTTAACCGGTCTGGAGACTCGATCAACTTTCACCTATTACGATATTTATAATGTTCTTCCACGTTTGTATTTCTAATATCTCCAATGGGCTACCGTCTCCAAGGATACTATAACCAATCACCAATCCAACCATAAGCGCTAAAAACGATAGCAAAAAGACAACGACTATTCGTAGCCAGATAGGAAACATACGACGTATTGGTGTTTTTTGTGCTTTTTTCTCTTTACGTTGCTGCTTGCGTTGAGCTTTTCGTGTTTGTTTGTCTGCTTTTTCATTTTGCTGTTCTACTTGTTGGGATCTTCTTTGGCGCTGATTTTCTTCTGATTGTTTATTTTGCATCACTTGGTGACTCCTTCTATCTTATAACTTTAATCTATTTGTAGCTAATACCATTAACGTAATTGGTTAACCAATCCACTCATTTGATCACTCATTGAGATAGATCTTGAATTAAATTGATACGCACGTTGTGTTTGCATCATTTCTGTCATTTGTGTGGCTAAATCGACATTAGAATCTTCTAATGCACCAGTTTGAATCTGGACATCATTTAATGCAACACCTTGGATAATATCCTCAGCTATAAATGCCGCTTCAGTTATATCAGGTAACCTGAACTGATTAGCTCCAGCCGCTTCAAGCATCTGTGGACGAATAGCTTGTACAATTGCGAGGTTGCCTTCTGTTTCAGTTTGTCCATTACGTGTTACTTGAATCGCACCATTTTTAGTAATAGAAACATCATCAGCACCTTCTGCTAAAATAATCGGTCCATTCTCTCCTACAACTGGATGTCCATCAGAAGTGGTTAACCCTAATTGTCCATCTTCAATTGTGTTAAGATAAAGCGAACCATCACGTGTGTATCGTCGTTCTGTTACTCCGTTTTCTGTTACATCAACTTGTAAAAGGTGGTTGTCCTCAAGCAGAGTTACGTCAAGTCCGCGATCTGTTATTTTCGTTGCCCCGACTGACAAGTCAATAGCAGTGGAACCGAGCTTAGCACCTGAACCTAATCGAATTCCTGCTGGTGTTAAACGCCCTTCTACATTTTGTTCTTCTCCATTAAAATTATCAATTTGCTGAAATAATAACGATGAAAATTCTGCAGACCGATTTTTATACCCTGTTGTATCCACGTTAGCAAGATTGTGTCCGACAACATCTAATTTATTTTGTAATTGTCCCATTGTTACTGCTGCTTGTATCGCCATTCGATTCATACTCGGTCCCTCCTTTTACAGTTAGTGATTTAAATCTATTATGTTAAGCGTGCAATTTGATTGACTGCTTTGTCCATACTTTGATCGTATGCTTGGAGAACTTTTTGGTTCGTTTCAAACATACGATAAGCTCGCATCATATCAGTCATAGTTTGCACTGCATCTACGTTGGAGTTTTCCAAGTATTTCTGTTGTACGGTATAACTTAACCCTGCAGTTGCTCGGGCATCTTCCATTGCAGCCCCATCTTCTGACATAGCAAAGAGATTCTCATCATCTTTCACCATATCATTAGCATTTGGACTATAATTAATCGCTAAGGGAATTTCTTGTCCATCAACTTGAATTATCCCATTACTTGAAACAGAGAAGGTTTGTCCACCTGTTGCTATCGGGTTTCCATCATTATCTAACACATAATAACCTTGATTTGTCGTTAAGAAACCTGCACCATCAACAGTAAAGTTACCGTTTCTTGTATAGCGCTCTTCACCTGCAGCATTTTGCACGGTAAAAAAGATGCTTCCTGTTTCGTCAGGCAAAGTACCATTAATTAACGCCATATCCGTAGCAATTCCTGTATCTTTCAATCCACCTTGTGCATAATCTGGAATCGTTTCTTGTAGATAAACACCTGTGTTGATTGATCCAATTGTTTTATTTTTAGGCGCGCGAAATCCGTTTGCAGTTGATAACTCATTCGATTCCATGCGCTTTATTAATAACTCAGGAAATGCACGAATACTCGTTTGATCTTGTTTAAATCCAGGTGTTTGCGCATTGGCAATATTATTAGATAAGGACTCTTGTCTACGTTGTTGTGCCATCATGCCACTTGCTGCTGTATAGTACCCTCTTAACACGATGCGTTCCCCTTCCTGTCTTAAAGCAATAAACCTTTGTTATATTCCGATCATTTTCTAAAAAAGCTATACTTATTTTAGCATAAAAATAGTAGTTCGTCCGTAATTATAAGAAATGTTGCCTTACTAACAGGACAAAAGACATGCTTAATATGTATAAAATGTAAGGTTATTATAATTTCTGCACTAGTATTCTGCTAAAATATGTTAAACAACTTTACGTTTTTCAATTTTGTCAATATTCTCAAGCATTATTCCTGTTCCTTTTGCAACACAATTCATTGGCTCTTCCGCTAAAATAACTGGAACTTTTAATTCTTCAGCTAGGAGTTGATCAATACCATGTAATAATGCGCCACCGCCAGTTAGGATTACACCGCGGTCAATAATATCCGCAGACAATTCTGGTGGTGTTTGTTCTAGGACAGTTTTTGCAGCTTGTACAATTAATGCAACCGCTTCACGTAATGCTTCTTCAATCTCTCCAGAACGAATTTCGATCGTACGTGGCAAACCTGTTACCATATCACGTCCACGGATATCAATTGACTCGTCACGAGATCCTGGAAATACTGTTGCAACATTAATTTTGATATCTTCTGCTGTACGTTCACCAATTAATAATTTATATTTACGTTTTACATAATTTAAGATTTCAGCGTCAAATTTATCCCCAGCCATTTTAATTGACTGTGCTGTAACAATATCACCCATTGATAGAACAGCTACATCTGTTGTTCCACCACCAATATCCACTACCATGTTACCGCTAGGTTGGAAAATATCCATACCTGCACCAATGGCAGCTACTTTAGGTTCTTCTTCTAAGTATACGCGCTTACCGCCAGATTTTTCAGCAGCTTCTTTGATTGCTTTTTGCTCTACTTTTGTTATGTTTGTTGGGCAACAAATTAACATTCTTGGTTTTGAGAAAAAACCACGGACATTAATTTTGTTAATGAAATATTTTAACATCGCTTCTGTTACATCAAAATCAGCAATAACACCATCTTTTAATGGTCTGATTGCCTCAATATTTCCAGGAGTTCTGCCTACCATTCGACGTGCTTCATCACCGACTTCTAACACACGTCCAGTGGTGCGATCCATTGCTACAACAGATGGTTCATCTAGCACAATTCCCTTACCTTTTACATGTATTAATACATTTGCCGTTCCAAGGTCAATTCCAATATCCCTAGAAAACATTATTTAGATCCTCCCTACTAGTAACTTCACGTTTTTTTACCGTATGAAAATAAACTACTTCTAATTATATATAATAGCATACATATACTAGATTCGTTAAATAATTTTTAGAAGAAGTTGGATTTTCTGTGAATTTTATTTTAGTGAAATGGAACTTCCTTTTAGTTTGTACGATTAGAAGTTAATCATGCGCTCACTTGTTTCCGTGTGGGAGGATCATTCAATCAAGAAATCGTTTTCAATACAGGTGCTGATTCTTCTTTTGATAACTTGTATTTCATCTTTGTTGCTTCTCCACCGCGTAGATGTCTGATCGCTTTGTGATGATCTAGAATCAGTTTCACTTCGTTAGCTAATTCCGGATTAATCTCGGGTAGTCTTTCTGTTAAATCCTTATGCACGGTACTTTTCGAGACACCGAACTCTTTCGCAATTACTCGAACGGTTTTCCTTGTTTCAACAAGATGTTTACCAATCTGGATTGTTCTTTCTTTGATGTAATCATGCACATCACTAGCCTCCTCATGTTGTCTATCCAAGGTGTCAACGAGATAAGGGAATTAGATGATGTCATGTTTGCTGCTGTTTTGTATTTATGAATGCTTAAGTATTGGTAAATTGGACTGTTTTATGTTCGCTATAAATTCACCTTAGATTTTCTTGTTTGGTTTGTATCAGTTTATTAGCTAATCATTTTGAATATGATTAAAATTTCCTAATGGCAAAATGGACAAACTTATCAATGGCACAAAAAAAGCCCCAATTCATCAATTGGAACTTACGTTACATCTTCTGTATTGCTTGAAGTGGTAAACGAGCAAAGAAGTGATCGCTTCGCTTTTTGAAAAAATCATTGTAGGAGCTTACTAATTGTTTTCTATCTTGATAAGCAAGTCCGAGATAATACTTGGTAAAAGGTGTTAAGTTTGTAAAGCCTTGTAATAAGCTCTGTGCTTTTTCAAAATTACCTTTTGCTATTTCCAAATGGGCTTGCTCACTGACTATCGTTGTCGTCACGTTTTCCGGTTTGCCGAAATGTGCATAGACAAACGGGTAGTTTTGATTATCAATCATTTTCAATAACCGTTCTTCTTCATAATCTACAGCAATTTTTCTTGCTTGTTGCAAATGATAGATACTGGATTCATAATCATCAAAAATGTACGTTAAACTTAAATTGACATGTAAATGTGCTTTTTGTTTTTCGTTATACATTTGATTCAACAACCTGAATCCGTATTTTCTTGATAGAATAAGAGCATTTCGTTTCCAATAGTAGACACATAATAATAACTCGTAGCTTCGTGTGCACAAAGCTAAAGCCAATTGATTTTCAATACGAGACATGAAAGATTGTAATTCTTCTATTAATTCTCCAAATTCCTCGTATTGATATAAGTCAAAATGTATGTTGATTAAGGTAATATGAAGAATACACTTTAGCTCTATATCATCATCCGTATTTATTTTTTTTAATGTATCTAAAATTTGGTGATGTGGGATACTACGCTGGCGCCTTGCAACGATCAATTCAAAAGATTTTGCCCATTTATCGTTTAATTGATTACGTGTTTGTTTATTTCTTTCTATTAAAATAGCTACATCCTCGTAAAAACCATTTATATATAGAAAGAACATTCCAATCCGCAAATCGTGTTCATTGGTAGATACCAAACAAAAATCTCTTGCTAATGAAATAGCAGCCGCTTCTCCATATTGTTGACTTGCCCATAAGATATACTGTTCTAAATCCATATTTAATTTGTGATAATTCTTGCTGTTTACTATATGAAAAGGGTTTACTTTCTCCATTAGCTTTCCCCCCGATGCTAAACTCTCTATAGTATTTCTCGGAAAAATTGATTAATCTATGTTTTTCCTCTTTAACTTTCTGATTTTTGAGTAAATCAAACGTATATATATGTGTTTTATCTATTATTTTTTTAAATTATTTACTGCAAACCCATTCTACCTTATTGAAGATATTTAATCTAGTTGTGTATCTTTTCACATAATATTCAGTATAGTAGATAAAAAAAGCATGAAGGAACTTATCCTCCATGCTTTTCTTTTAACTTTTTATGCGTTTGTTGTAGCTCTTGATGATTCACGATTATCTGAGTCATTCTCATCTTCAGAATTGTCTTCATCTTCTTGCTCTTCGTCAGAAGTTATGGAAGAAGTATCTTCCGCTTCTTCACCATTATCGTCATCTTCCGTAGGAACTTCGATGTCAGATAACGGTTTGTTTAAAAACTGTTCTGGATCAACTGCTTCTCCATCTTTTCTTACTTCAAAGTGGACATGTGTGCCATTAGCTTGATTAAACACATTCTTACCAGCAGATGCAAGTGCTTCTCCTTGATCTACTTGTTCACCACTTGTAACAGTCACATCTTGTAAACTTGCATAATGTGTTGTAACACCATTGTCATGCTTCATTTCAATTACATAGCCTAATAGAGGATCTTGTTTTACCTCTATTACTTCGCCACTTAAAGCAGCCGTAACTGGAAATGTTTCATCTGTTGTTGACGCAATGTCTATACCTTTGCTTTGGTAATATTTATTGTCGTATAGAACGAGTGCTTGTTCTTGCTCTTCTGATGTTTTTTCGTAAGCATAAAATTTTGTTACGATTTCTGTTTGACTAGCTTCAAGAACTGGCATTTTGATGACTTCTGATTGGTTTACAACTGGACTTGAATCCTGTTCATAACCTAATGGGTAGCCATCGTTGTCTACTTCTGATTGCGGTGTATCTGTTGCTTCTGGAATTTGGTTATCTAAGTTTTGATACCAAAGTACTCCAGCTAATAATAGTGCAGCAACTGTTAGATATACAGCAGGGAAAAACCATTTCTTCTTAAATACACGCTTCCAATTGTTTTTTGAAACGCCTTTATTTTCCTCTTTCATTTCGCATCACCTCAGCAACCATTCTGATCAGAAAGAGGAAATTATATACATTAAACTCTATTTTTTTTATTAAATCTCTTAAAATAATGATATTATGCTAAAAATGGGGCATATAGGGGAGTTTAATAAGTATGATTTTAGTTCTTCTGATAGATAATGTGGCGATCCGGCGAAGCATTGAATTAAAGTTCAGCGAAGTGTGCATTTATTCGGCGACTTTGAGATTTATTCGGCGACTTCATAAATAATTCAGCGAATACTGAATTACTCCGGTATTCGCTGAACTTTTCAATAGATCAGATCAATTATCCATTTAATTTCGCGCTACTAGTGTTGGGGTGGTGTCTTGTATTGTATCTATTTCTACTCCTTGATAGTAATAGGTTACGATTTCTTGATAGTTTTTTCCTTCTTCGGCCATTCCGTTTGCTCCGTACTGGCTCATTCCTATTCCATGTCCATATCCTTTTGTTGTAAAGATGATATGGTCACTTTTTTGTTCGATTTCAAAGTCAGACGATCGCAGGTCTAATTTTTGGCGTACATCTCTTCCGGTAAAAGTTTTTCCTGCTATTTCTACAGTTTTAATCCGATTACTTTCTGTTTTAGTCACAGGAAATGTTGTGTTATCTGGGATTAATACACCTAACTTACTTTCAACTTCCTTGATAGGTATAATCTTTTGATCTAGAAACTTCGGTGAATCTTCATCCCATGGACTTGCAACACTAGTCAAATATGGCAAGGCATTTTGCCAATAGTCCTCAGAGTTCTCCGTGTAGCCATTACTTGTCGAGAAAAAGGCTGGTGTAATTGGTTGATCATTGTAGGTTAAAATTTGACCTACAGTAGCTGCTACTGCTTGCTGTATTTTTTTCATTTTCCAATTATAATCGCTTCCCCATACTTCACGTAATTCTTCATCATTCTTGTAAACCTGGTGTTGAACAGTATCTTTCACATGAAGTTCTTTACCATCTGATTGGGTTTGGGCCAAATAATTCACAATATAGGTACGAGCTGCAAGTGCCTGCGCTTTTAATGCTTCTTCTTCAAATTCCGCTGGCATCTCTGAAGCAACAACCCGTGTCACATAGTCTTCAAGAAGCACAGTCTCCGTTTGATCTGTTTTTGATCGAGTAACTTGAACAGAGAATGCTGAATCAGCTGCATTAAAACTAATTTCATCAATTTCTGATTGCTGCTCAACTAAGGAAGCAGTTTCATCACTATCAGTACCTGTTAACACGACGACTAAAGTGGGAATCACCAAAATAATAACGAGTAGTGTACTAACGGTTAAAAAGCTACCAGATTTCCAATTGACTTTTTTCTGTTTCATTTTTTTATAAGGATGCATGAATGTCCTCCCTTTGCAAAACAACATGTTAGTTATCTATTATCTACTCTATACAGAAAAGTAATCTAATAGAACGAAAAAATGTTATTTGACAAAGATAATCTAAGGGGGAATCTGAACTATTTTTGTCGGGGATTAGTAGGCCAGTGGCATAAGAAGTGAGATACAAAAAATAGGCATATCTCAATGCGAAAATTTCACCTGAGACATACCTATTTCCATTTAGTTATATTACAATGCGGAGATTTTTTGTGTTTCTGATTCAAAAGTGATTTCTTCATCACTATCATTGACACGTTCAATCACAGCTCCTAATTGAGCAAGCTTACCTGTGATATTTACATATCCACGATCTAAGTGTTTCAGTTCAGTCACGCGTGTATATCCATTTGCAGTTAATCCTGCTAAAATTAGAGCAGCACCTGCACGTAGATCAGTTGCAGCTACTTCTGCCCCTTCCAATGCAATTGGCCCTTCAACTATTACGTTTCGACCTTCAATTTTAATCATTGCATTCATACGACGAAACTCTTCAACATGCATAAAACGATTCTCAAACACAGTTTCTGTAATGACACTTGTGCCATTTGCATTTAACATTAATGCCATAATTTGCGACTGCATATCTGTAGGAAACCCAGGATGTGGCAAAGTCTTCAAATCAGTTGCCATTAATTTCTTAGGTCCAATAACACGAATGCCATCTTTTTCTTCTGTAATCCGAACGCCCATTTCTTGCATCTTAGATATTAGGGAACGTAGGTGTTCCGGTTCTGCTCCTTTTATAAGGACGTTTCCTTTAGTGATTGCTGCAGCAACCATAAAAGTACCTGCTTCAATTCGATCAGGTATAATGGTATGGTCTGCTCCGTGTAAGTTATCGACACCTTCTATTACGATTGTTTCAGTGCCTGCACCGACCACGTTTGCCCCCATTTTATTCAAGTAGTTAGCTAGATCCACAATTTCTGGCTCTTTTGCAGCATTTTCGATCGTTGTTTGACCTTCTGCTAAAGTTGCCGCCATCATAATGTTTTCTGTTGCACCTACACTTGGCACATCTAAATAGACTTTCGCACCCTGTAAGCGTCCTTCAGACTTCACTTCAACATATCCATTTCCAACATGAACATCTGCTCCCATAGCTTCAAAGCCTTTTAAATGCAAGTCAATCGGTCTTGAGCCGATAGCGCATCCACCAGGCATTGCTACTTTTGCGTGACCAAATCGTGCGATCATTGGCCCTATAACAAGTACTGATGCACGCATCTTTCTTACATACTCAAAAGGAGCTTCTGTAATCAAAGGTTTGACTGCATCAACAGTTACTGTATTATGGTGAAAATGAATATTTGCTTTCATATTACTCAGAACATCTTTCATCGTCACAACATCAGCTAATGCTGGTACGTTGTGAATTACACTTTTTCCCCTATTTGCCATTATACTTGCTGCGATGACAGGCAATACAGCATTTTTAGCACCTTCTATTTTTACGGTACCCTTTAATTGCCTACCACCCCGAACGATGATTTTCTCCAAGGTTCATTCTCCTCTAAAGTCCAATTTCTATATTATTAATATTCATTCGTTAGGATAGGTGTTCCTAATGTAAAGGTTGTTTTTCCATTTGCATCATTTCGGGCGGCTACTTGAACGTTCATTTGTTCGTCCCAAATCGGAATAGTAGCATCCCATTTTTCTGTATAACCAGATATGACAATAAAGTCTTTTTCATGTAATCTATTAAGCTCTTGAACGCGTAAATTTTCTTTTATTGTTTCAAAAAAATAATCACTTCTAATATTATCATCTGCCTCACTAATTACACAAGTTAATTTTGTCATATTTTCACTAAAAAGTTCTTCCATTACATTTCTAATGCGATTTTTTACGAATACTTCTTGAAAGGTACCATTTCCTGTCGATTCTATTGTATAGATAACCTCTGCGGTTTCATGTTGTTTAGCAACCACTATTATAAGTGATTCGGCAGTATGTTCGTTTTTAAGGGGGGGATAGATGTATTTTATCATTTGATCTGATTCTTCAATTGTGTAAGTCTTTGAAAATCCAGCTTGATTTATATTATGTATGATAGCTGATAATTCTTGTTTCTCAAATGTTTCTTTCAGTCTAACCTGCCAATTGGAAACTTGCATATCTTGTTCTTCAACAATTTCCATTAAATCTACTAACTCTAGAATACTAGATTTGTTCACTGCTGTTACTTGAATTTGTGCTGTCATTGTTATTAGTAGTACTAGCACCATAACTATACGCTTATTTTTATTCATAATTTACTCTCTCCCACTACTTTTTAATAACCAGTATGTACGTAGGGGCTGTTAATCATACTATAAGAGGTTCGTCAATTCATGACAAAAATAGCGAGCGCCGAGTGCGCTCGCTATAAGAGGGTGTTCTAAAAGAAATAAACCATTTGTTGTGACCATTCTAGGAAATCTAAGAAGAAATTGCTCACTGTAGATCCTAATGCAACTGCAACAAAAATAATCACGACTTTTGCTTCAAATGTACGCATTTTTTTAAATACGTGATCTAATCTAACTGCTTGTAGTACTTGCCATGTAATAATAATAAAGATGATGTGCGAAAACATACTTATTAGCGCTTGTCTTCCGAGTTCTTGCATCATACTTATCTTATCCTTTCTTTTTATAACTGTTTCCAGTACTTATATTACCACAAAGTGCAAATCCACTCAGCATATACTTAATTTCCCGTTATTGTGCTATGTATCGCGAATTATTTTACTATTTCCCGGGAAATTGCGACAATATTAGTTAACTGAATACAGTTGAAGGAAATAAATGGATACCATTAAAAGAACAGCGCAAACCGAAGATCCAATTTCAGAAGCGTTTTTCTTCTGAGAATTAGCTGAGGTTTTGCTTCAGGAACGCCTAGTGTATTTCCGTTGCCAAAGTTATGGATAAAATAATAGCTCCTACATTAGATGCAGGAGCTAATCTTAATTGTTATTCATTTTTTATTCAGTTGGTACTGCGATTTCTGAACCAATTATTAATAGATAAGGATCTACGTTTGGATTGGCTTCAAGTAAATCGTCCACAGTCACACCATCATAAACACTTGCAATTTCATAGAATGTGTTACCTGGCTGAACTGTGTGATAGACATAATCTTCACTTGTGTCATCTTCACTAGCATAGTCAACAACTACTAGCTCTGAGCCAATTGTTAGACTATAAGGGTCGACGTCCGGATTTAATCTTTCTAGATCATCTACAGTTACACCGTCATATACTGCAGCAATCTCCGCGAATGTGTTACCTGGTTGAACTGTGTGTGTTACCATATCTTGTCCTGCTTCTCCATTGCTTGTCTCATCAGTTGGAATAACAATTTCTGCTCCAACTGGGAGCATTTTAGGGTCGTAGTCATTTGCTTCTACTATTTCTTCAGTAGAAACATCATCATGATTCTGAGCTAGTCCCCAATACGTGTCACCAGGATCTACTGTTACTGATTCGGATGCTGAAACGCCGATTGCCCCAAAAATCAATCCACCTCCAACTACAGATGTTATCGTTTTTGTGACCTTCTTCATTTTCTAACTCCTCCTTTTTAGTAACGGTATATTAATCTGTTCCACGTGACAGCGTTTTTAAACATGGTTATATAAAAGAAATATTTTCACCTTTAAATATATATAACAGGTACCATGGTACGGAACAGCTCAATACGGTTTGACCTTTTAAATGTTCACTTAGAAATATATCCTCTAACTAGCGCAGGAAGCAAATGGATGACACTCCTGCGGGAACAGCACAAACCGAAGATCCACTTGGTGAAGGGGTTTTCTTTACCAAGTTAGCTGAGGTTGTGCCCGCGGAAAGGGAATCCATTTGGTGACGTAGCGAGTAAGTCTAAGACTTTAATACATAGTTTATCTAAATAGTCTCATAAGCAACAATCCATTAGAAAAAACCGATACAAAAAGACTTTAAAACCAATATGGTAATAAAGTCTTTTTCTTTGATTCTATATGTGCTTATCGTTCGTCTATTATGTCCAGACGGTTTATGGCACGTCTTAGTGCATATTCTGCCCTTCTGAAATCAATATCATCTTTTTTAGTTTTCAGGCGTCTTTCTGCACGCTCTTTTGCTTTACGAGCTCGCTGAACATCTATGTTACCAGGTGTTTCAGCAGATTGTGCAAGAATGGTTACTTTATTATCGTTCACTTCAACAAAACCACCATTAATCGCAATCTTTACTGTTTTACCATCTCGTTTTAAGCGTGCAGCGCTAATTACGAGTGGTGCAATAATTGGCGTGTGATTTGGAAGAATACCTAGTTCTCCATTCTCGGCCTTACAAACAACCATTTCAAATGTATCTTCCAGAATAGGGCCATCAGGAGTGACAACACTCACCGTTAATGTTTTCAATGAAACCCCTCCTCGGGCTGGAAAAGCTATTCTCTTTCGTTTATCAATCTGGCATGAAATTGATAGGACTTAACCAATCAATTACATTTAAGCCATTTGTTTTGCTTTTTCAACAACTTCTTCGATTGTTCCAACTAAACGGAAAGCATCCTCTGGAAGATCATCATACTTACCTTCTAAAATTTCTCTGAATCCACGTACTGCTTCTTTTACTGGTACATAAGAACCTTCTTGACCAGTAAATTGCTCCGCAACGTGGAAGTTTTGTGATAAGAAGAATTGAATGCGACGTGCGCGTGAAACGGTCAATTTATCCTCATCTGATAATTCATCCATACCTAAGATTGCAATAATATCTTGTAACTCTTTATATTTTTGCAATGTTTGTTGTACTTGTCGAGCTACGTTGTAGTGCTCTTCTCCAACAACTTCAGGGTCTAATGCACGTGAAGTAGATGCTAATGGATCCACCGCAGGGTAAATACCTTGCTCAGATAATTTACGATCTAAGTTAGTTGTAGCATCTAAGTGCGCAAATGTCGTTGCTGGCGCTGGGTCAGTGTAGTCATCGGCAGGAACATAAATAGCCTGGATCGATGTTACGGATCCTTTGTCAGTTGACGTGATACGCTCTTGTAATTGTCCCATTTCTGTTGCTAGTGTTGGTTGGTAACCAACGGCAGACGGCATACGACCTAATAGGGCAGATACCTCTGAACCAGCTTGTGTGAAACGGAAAATGTTATCAATAAACAATAGAACGTCTTGTCCTTGGTCATCACGGAAATATTCAGCCATTGTAAGACCTGTTAAAGCAACACGCATACGCGCTCCAGGTGGTTCATTCATTTGACCAAATACCATTGCTGTTTTTGTGATAACACCTGAGTCTTTCATTTCAAAGTAAAGGTCATTACCTTCACGTGTACGCTCACCAACACCGGCAAATACGGAAATACCACCGTGTTCTTGTGCGATGTTATTGATAAGCTCTTGGATTAGTACCGTTTTACCTACTCCGGCACCACCAAACAAACCGATTTTACCACCTTTAATATATGGTGCTAATAAATCAACTACTTTAATACCTGTTTCAAGAATTTCTGTTTCTGTTGCTAAGTGTTCAAAATTTGGTGATTGACGATGGATTGGATCGCGACGAACATCCTCTGGAAGTTTTTCATCCAAATCAATATTTTCGCCTAATACATTAAAAATACGACCTAATGTAACATCACCTACTGGAACTGAAATTGCTGAACCAGTGCTTACTACTTCTGCTCCTCTTTGGATACCTTCCGTTGATTCCATTGCAATTGTACGAACTGAGTCATCTCCCAAATGTAATGCAACTTCAAGTGTCAAAGATTTGCCGCCCTCTGTTTGAGGAGAAACTACTAATGCGTGATAGACTTCTGGGAGTTCTCCATTATCAAATTTTACATCAATAACTGGTCCCATGACTTGTGTTACGTGTCCTTTACTCATCGATTTACCTCCTAACTTACATTTCTTAGTTTATTCCTGAGCTGCTGCGCCACTAACAATTTCCGAGATCTCTTGTGTAATCGCCGCTTGACGTGCCCGGTTGTATTGCAGTGATAGATCATCAATTAATTCGTTTGCATTATCTGTTGCGCTACGCATCGCTGTCATACGTGCAGCGTGCTCACTTGCCTTACTATCTAATAGTGCACCGTAAATTAAACTTTCCGCATACTGTGGTAACAATGATTCTAAAATCTCAGCTTTGCTTGGCTCAAATTCATATTCACTGTTACTATTTACGTCCTCTTGCTCTTCTTCATCAAAGCCAGTTAGAGGTAGTACTTTTTTAGTTACTACTTCTTGTGATATGGCACTAATAAAATGATTATACACAATGTTCAGTTCATCAATTTCTTGATCAATATAAAGTTGAACTGATTCTTGCGTTAAATCTTGAATATCTGAGAATACGGGTTGATCTGATAAGCCAATAAACTCATTTGTAATCGGCATATTACGTTGCCTGAAAAAGTCTCTTCCCATTCTCCCTACAACAATAATGGTATACTCTTCTGGTGATTGATGCTTTTCATGAATCATTCGGTATACTTTACGTAATATCCCACTGTTAAATGGTCCTGCTAATCCACGATCAGATGTGATCACAAAATATGCTGTCTTTTTTACTTCTCTTGGTTTTAACATTGGATGTTCAAATGTTTCATTACTCAATGCAATATGCTTCACGATTTCTTGCATCTTTTCACTATAAGGAACAAAAGATGTTGCATTTTGTTCTGCTTTACTTAGTTTTGATGCAGACACCATGTGCATAGCATTCGTAATTTGTTTGGTTTTTTTAGTTGATCCTATTCGATTCTGAATATCCCTTAACGATGCCACTTACATTCAGCCCCCTTTCTTCAAAAGGTTTCTGGTACAAAAGAAGGACGCAAAATTAGATCAGAGATGATTTTTTTCGCGCCTTCCAGTTAAAATTAATGATCTGAAACGACAAATTGCTCTTTAAATGCTTCAACTGCTGCATTCATATCTGCAGTTTCTGGAAGATTACCTGTCTCACGAATTGATTTTAGAATATCTGCATGGTTTGTTTCCAAGTAAGCAAAGAATTCTGATTCAAAACGTGTAACATCATTTATTGAAATATCATCTAAATAACCGTGTGTTAACGCATAAATAATCATAACTTGTTTTTCAACTACAAGTGGTTTATGTAGGCCCTGTTTTAACACTTCAACCGTACGAGCACCACGATTCAATTTAGCTTGTGTTGCTTTGTCTAAGTCAGATCCAAATTGTGCGAAAGATTCTAATTCGCGATAAGATGCTAGGTCTAGACGTAATGTACCAGCAACTTTTTTCATTGCTTTGATTTGTGCAGATCCACCTACACGAGATACCGAAAGACCTGGATTAATCGCTGGTCGTACACCAGAGAAGAACAAATCAGACTGTAAGAATATCTGTCCATCTGTAATGGAAATAACGTTTGTTGGGATGTATGCAGAAATATCACCAGCTTGTGTTTCAACAAATGGTAATGCTGTTAATGACCCAGCACCCTTTGCATCACTTAGCTTTGCTGCACGTTCTAACAAACGTGAGTGTAAGTAGAATACGTCACCTGGGAATGCTTCACGTCCTGGTGGGCGTTTAAGTAGTAATGAAAGTTCACGATATGCGTTTGCTTGTTTTGATAGGTCATCATAAACTACAAGAACGTGTTTACCGTCATACATGAATTCCTCACCCATAGCCACACCAGCATATGGGGCTAGGTATTGAAGTGGTGCTGGTTCAGATGCACCGGCACTTACGACAATTGTATAATCTAATGCGCCATGTTTACGGAAAACTTCTGTTGTTGAACGTACAGTAGAGTCCTTTTGACCAATAGCAACATAAATACAAATCATGTTTTGATCTTTTTGATTTAAAATTGTATCAACTGCGACCGTAGTTTTACCTGTTTGACGGTCTCCGATAATTAATTCACGCTGTCCACGACCAATTGGCACAAGTGCGTCAATCGCCTTAATACCTGTTTGTAGTGGTTCATGTACTGATTTACGATCCATAACACCTGGTGCTGGAGCTTCAATTGGGCGTGTTTTCCCTGTTTCAATTGGTCCATTACCATCAATTGGCTGACCAAGCGGGTTTACAACGCGTCCTAATAGTTCTTCTCCAACTGGCACTTCCATGATACGACCGGTACGACGTACTTCGTCACCTTCACGAATCTCCGTGTATGGTCCTAGGATAACAATACCTACGTTACTTTCTTCTAAGTTCTGGGCTAATCCCATTACTCCATTTGAGAATTCAACAAGCTCACCTGACATGACGTTATCAAGTCCATGCACACGTGCAATACCGTCCCCGATTTCAATAACCGTTCCGACGTCACTGACTTCAATATCTGCTTGATAATTCTCAATTTGCTGTTTAATCAGCGCACTGATTTCTTCAGCTTTAATGCTCATGCCAATTCACCCCTATCATCATTAGTTTACCGAAACTATATTTCGTTCAATTCGTTCTAATTTACCTTTTACTGATCCATCATAGACCGTATTACCAACTTTAAGTTTAATGCCACCTATAACAGAAGGGTCGACAACATTATCAATTTTCAATGAATTAAGCGATAGTTTTTTTGCAAAAACAGTTGCTAATTGTTGTTTTTCATCTTCAGAAAGTTTACGAACTGAATAAACTGTTGCCACACCAATTCCTTTTAATTCATTTGCAAGCGCAACGAACCCGTCAACAATAGCTGGAACGACTTCTTCATTATGACGATCAATTAAAAGCTTCAACGTATTGTGAACCTCTTGTGAAAAATCTTTAAAGGCTTGATCAATCAACTGTTTCTTTTTCAATCCATCCAAGCTAGGATTTTCCAAGAAAGTATTAAAATCTGGATTTTGTTGAAAAACTTCTTTGACAATTAAAAGTTCAGATTCAATTGAATCAACGATTTCTTTTTTTTGTGCTAGTTGAAAAAGAGCTTCTGCATAGCGTTTGGCAATCAATGCTTTACTCATTACTCTTCTCCTATCTCTTTCATGTAATCAGAAATTAATTTCTCTTGATCTTGTGCATTTATTTCTTTTTCAATTACTTTAGTTGCAATTTGTACGGACAGTGAGGCAACCTGTTCTTGCAGTGCTTGGATTGCATTTTCTTTTTCTTGCTTGATTTCTTCTTGTGCTGATTGTTTAATTCGTTCTGCTGCACTTTCAGCAGCTTTAATAATGGACTGTTCTTGTTCAGCTCCCGCCTTTTTAGCATCTTCAATAATTCCTTGTGCTTCTTGACGAGTTTGTTTTAATCGGTCATTTGCTTCTTGTGATGCTTTTTCAGCTGCGACACGGTTTTTTTCAGCAACATCTAATTCATTTGCAATATAATTTTCTCGTTCTTCCATTTTACTAAGTAATGGAGCCCAAGCAAATCTCTTTAACAAATAAAGTAACACTGCAAAACTGAGTAGTGAAAAAATAATATCTCCAATATGCAAGCCACCAGCTGCTGCTCCAAGAATAAGATTTCCCGTTAAATCTTGCACTGTGTTCACTCCTTCCAACTACATCATATAAACCATCTTTGTATATCTTAATCAACTAGCGATCTTTTCCGTTGATCATCAATTACTTCTTTACAATAGAAAAACTTGACTTATCGCCAAGTTTTTTGGTGAAAGCCTTAATATTACAATAGGTTCATCCTATTATTTGAGACTTAAAGGAAAAGGCGAAAAATCCCCCGAAAGACAAATTCCGCCATTCTCATTAATGATTATTGTATTATTACAGAATCATAAAGGCTACAACGACAGCTAAGATTGGAACCGCCTCTACCAACGGAATCCCGATTAACATAACTGTTTGTAGTGGACCACGTAATTCTGGTTGACGTGCAATCCCCTCTACTGTTGTTTTTACAATTAAACTACTACCATAACTTGCTCCTAAAGCTGCGAAACTTACCGCTATTGCTGCTGCTAATGCTGACATGTAAAATTCCTCCTTTTAAAATATGTAAAACTTTTTTTGTTTTAACATTATACTTAATGGTCATCTGCCACTTTATGAGACATATAAACCATTGTTAACATAGTAAAAATAAATGCTTGGATTGCTCCAACAAATAAACTAAAACCTTGCCAGATCATCATCGGAAACATTGCTCCGATAAATGTGATCGGTAGTGCAATAAATGCCATTTTAGCAATGAGAGCTAAAAGAATCTCACCTGCAAAAATGTTACCAAACAAACGAAAACCAAGTGTCATCGTGTTGGTGAACTCCTCCATTAACTTAAAAGGTAAGATAAATGCAACTGGGCTTGTCAAGTCTTTGTAATACCCTTTTATCCCTTTAAGTTTGATACCGTAGAAGTTAGATAGAACAATAACAAAACCTGCTAATGACAATGTGATACCAATATCCGATGTTGGTGATTTCCACCATAAATCGTGTCCATACACTCCCATCGTGATAACACCTAAAATATTAGCAATAAAGATGTACAAAATTAATGTGAGCCCTAAAGGTAAAAACATTTTCCCTGTTCGCCAATCCATCGCATCTCCAATAATACCTTTTACGAAGTCAACTAGTGCCTCCATCACATTCTGAAAACCTTTTGGCTTAGTTTGCAAATTACGACTTCCAATTACACCAATGATAAACACAATTAACGATGCGACAAACGTCATCAACACAGTTGATGCATTAAAGTCAAACCCGGGAATTCCGAGAAAGTCATGCACAATTGGTGATTCGTGATCCACTTGTTTCACCTCTTTTCTCAAATGTTAATCTTTTAATTGAAATAATAAAGCATCTATCATAATAACAACATACATTGTCATTATTCCAGCTATTACAGCAAAAAAATGAAAGTACTGGGCAAATGTTTCGGCAATAAAGAGCGTCAAAACAATCAAAGTGAATCGCACAATAGTACCGATTCCCATTGTTTTTTTCCCTTTCACTACTGCTTCGCCTAGCTTTTGGACTCTGCATTGTAGTAACCACAAATTAAAAGAACTTACCACACTACCCAAGAGTAATCCATTAAAAATGCTATGAAACGATGTTGCAACTGTTCCTACTACCACAATAATTAGGTAATAAAACAGCCATCTCTTCTGACGAGTTATCATTTGTTGATATTCCTGCATGACTATTCGTCCCCCATAATCTTGAACTAGACGCAATCTTTTATACATTCACAACTAATCCAAGAGAAAAAACAATACAATATGTGTTTATGTACTTTAGTACACCAGACCAATTTTTGACGTATTTTTATATCACAGCACCAAAGTGATTGCAGTGATAAAAATCACACGAAAACCTTTACATTGATTAAAAAACAATCTAATCACGGGGGCGGATCTTCTCATTCATTTTAACGAATAACTAAACCCATCATGCGAAACACCTTATAATTCCAATAAAAATCGGGCTGACTTTTTATATTATAAGGTCTTTTTGATAAAACGTCTATTTTTTATTATAATTCATTTCCTTTTACAATGATAGCAACAATTTTGTGAAATTCAAATTGATTTTATTATCATTTTTAAAGAAAACAGGCTCTTCTCTATCTTACCAATTTTATATCCATTACTCAATTAATATACTTGCTTGTTGATGAAAGGTGTTACCATTTGTTGCAACAACTATGATATTAGCTATATACTGACCTTGATTTGGCAAGTTTTTAACTGGTAAGTCTCCTTCTACCACACCTACAGAATGTTCTTCTAAGTTAAGAATGGTTTGAACAAATACCATTGTATCAGGGTCATATAGGTCAACTTTAATTTCTTTTGCTGGTTCTGTTACATATAAGCTATAGCGATAATTGTCTTTATTATACTGATCAAGTGCCAATTCAAATCCAGCCGCCTTTGGAAAATCTGCTGTTTGATTGACAAATAAGTAAGGTAGAGAAAATGTTTGATTTGACCCTTTTAAGAGCAACCATCCTTGGTGTAATCCTTCAGCTAGTTGCCTGCTTGTTACGCCTAAGCCAACTGATATAGCTTTAGTTTCGCCCGGTTTAACTGCGATTGTTCTTGGCGTGTACCAGCGAAGTCCTTTTGTTTGATCAGGTAAGTCTATTGAGAATGTTTGCTTTTTTTCAGAGACATTCTCTATCTCAAATTGCACCTTTTGTATTTCTTTATTGGTATCAATTTTTCCGAATGCGAGTAATGGATTTGTGATAATTGTGTCTGTGTTAATTGCTTTGTCTAATTGAACTCTACCCATTCCTTGATCAATCGGTTCGTAGCGTTTATCACCATGTTCTAGCGGTAAAGCTTGGGTTAACAGCGCTCCTTTTAATTGTTCAGGGCTCCAATCTGGATGTGCTTCTTTTAAAACAGCAAGTGCACCTGCAATATGCGGTGCTGCCATACTTGTCCCTTGAAGTGTTTGATAACCTCCTGGGATCGTACTTGTGATCCCGGCACCAGGGGCAACGATTTCAGGTTTAATATTCCAATTAGCTGTGACGGGGCCGCGCGAACTAAAATCAGCCATTAGATCTTGGCTGGTTACATACGTTGTTTCGAGCCAATACTTCTGTTTTTTTGTTTGATTGAACAGCCATTCACCATTTTCTTGTGAGATCGTTGCAGCCGGTATTGTTGTTGTAGCCTCTAATCCACCTTGAAAAGGTCCTTCCTCATTATTATAAATGAGTACTGCTCGAGCACCTTGCGCTTCAGCTTGTTGCACTTTTTCAGTAAAGGAAATTTTGCCTCGTTTCATTAAAACTATTTTTCCGCGTGCATTAGGAATTGGCTTATCGCCTATTCCGCCATCCACAAGTTGAAATTTTCTGTTTAGATCCCATTCATTTGTACCAATTAAAGGTGTTAACGCTATTTCTTTTTCTTCAAAATGATCGACAATGATTGGTGTCGTAATTATTGGGGTTGATGCGCCAACTCCAATTGCTTTTGTTGCAGTGGCTGGCGAACCTACTGTCCAATTAGCGGGACCGGAATTTCCATTTGCGATCACCATTGACACACCATGCTCAACTGCACGATTAACTGCCACACTTGTTGGCCAATCTGGTCCATTAATTGTATTTCCAAGCGACATATTAATGATGTCCATGCCATCTTTGACCGCACGTTCTAAGGCGGCCATTACTTGAACCGATGTCCCAGCTCCACCTGGTCCAAGTGCTCGATAAGCATATAAATCGGCATCAGGAGCAATTCCTTTCATCTTGCCATTTGCAGCAATAATTCCTGCAACGTGTGTGCCATGAATCGTTGGCGGACCTTGTTCGATAGTCGTTTCCATTGGGTCATCGTCATAGTCGACTAGATCAAATCCCCCTTGATAATTCTTTTCTAAATCTGGATGGGTATAATCGATCCCTGTATCAATAACACCAACTTTAACGCCTTTTCCTGTAAAAGATTGAGTATCCGTTTTACCACCATCCTTCAGCAAAAAAGGAACACTCTGATTAATCGGTGTTTCTTTATTTGTTTGATAGGTGTGAACTGGATACGTATTTTTTACAAAGTCAAATTCTCCAAGCCGCTTTAGTTGATGCTGCTTCCCACGAAGAGCTAGACCTTGGAACAGGGTATCAAACACTTCGAGAACTTCAATATTCGGTTGGTAGGTTTTGAGGTATTCTTTTTGTTGATGCGGGTCTCCATCCACTTCGATAATAATGGAATGATCGTCTAATCGATCCGCTGCATCAACTGGTATGAGTGGTAGTATAAGCATGATAGTGATGATTAATAGGAACGTTCGCATGCATGGATACTCTCCCTTATTTTTTTAAGTAGTATGTGAATAAAGGAGAATGGTTATACAGAGGATTTTAGTTAATTTGGTTGGATTTGGGTGTGTGATCTCAGGTTGCGTTTGAAGTTTTTTGTGGGATTCGTTCAATAATTTGCGTTATTCGATCAATTTTTTCGTTTATTCGATCAAAAAAAGTGATAATTCAATCAAAAATTACGTTTATTCGATCAAAAGGGTTCCACAACCTAATGTGGAACCCTCTTTCCTTGCTTATTTTGTTGTAAATGTAGATGGCTTTTCATTCGTATGCTTATAAAAGTACCGAATAGCATCAGCAATTCGTGCACTAGCTTGGCCATCACCATACGGATTGGACGCATGCGCCATTTCCTTGTGCTTCGCATCGTCTGAGAGCAGTTCATCTGCTAAATTGAAAATGTTCTCTTCATCTGTTCCTGCCAATTTTAATGTGCCCGCTTCAATGCCTTCTGGACGTTCTGTTGTATCGCGCAGCACTAACACCGGCACACCTAAAGATGGTGCTTCTTCCTGCACGCCACCAGAATCAGTTAAAATAAGATGGGCACGTGAAGCGAAGTTATGAAAATCAACAACGCCAAGTGGATCGATTAGATCAATTCGATCATCTTCACCTAAAATTTGATTTGCTGTTTCTTGAACAACAGGATTTAGATGGACAGGATACACAACATGTATATCGTCATGTTTTTCAACTAAACGCTTAATCGCTCGGAACATTTGTTGCATATTCTCGCCCAGGTTTTCACGTCGATGAGCTGTCATTAGTACAAGGCGCTTGTCACCTATTTTATCTAACACAGTACTTGCGTAACCTTCGTCTACTGTTGTTTTCAATGCATCTATCGCAGTGTTGCCTGTTACAAAAATATTTTCTTCTGTTTTATTTTCTTCTAATAGGTTTTGTTGCGCTTTGGTTGTAGGAGCAAAATGTAAATCAGCCATAACACCTGTCAATTGGCGATTCATTTCTTCCGGATATGGTGAATATTTATTCCAAGTGCGCAGTCCAGCCTCAACATGTCCTACCGCAATTTGATTATAGTAAGCAGCTAGTGATGCTGCAAATGTCGTTGTTGTATCTCCATGAACAAGGATGATATCTGGTTTTGTTTCTTTCATTACTTCATCTAATCCTTCTAGTGCGCGCGTGGTAATTTGCGCTAGAGTTTGGCGTGCTTTCATAATATTTAAATCATAGTCAGGTGTGATATCAAAAATCGTTAGGACTTGGTCGAGCATTTCACGGTGTTGCGCAGTAACCGTAACAATAGGCTCAAACTCATCAGATCGCTTTTTTAATTCTAATACAAGTGGTGCCATTTTAATCGCTTCTGGTCGTGTACCAAAAATCGTCATTACTTTTATCCGCTTTGTCATTTACTATTTCGCCCCTTCTTATGTATAGAGTATTGTGCGTTTCTCAATTAATTCGGTGTTTGCCGGATTATTGCTCGAGTTTGCTCAATTAATTCAGTTTCCGTCGAATAATTGCTGTTTTCGTCGAATAATAGCAGTTTTCGCCGAATTAATACTCCTTATCGCCGAATAATGCTCAAGTTCGCCGAATAACCAACGCAACTCACTATTGCGCTGTTAAAAAAGCGCCACATGAATGTAGCGCTTTTTATTAAACTTTATTTTGTACCATATAAACGGTCACCTGCGTCACCTAGTCCTGGGACGATATAACCTTTTTCATTTAATTTTTCGTCTAGTGCTGCAAGATAGATATCAACATCTGGATGATCTTTCTTGACCAATTCAACGCCTTCTGGTGCTGCAATTAAGCACATCAATTTAATATTGGTTGCACCGCGTTTTTTCAATGAAGCAATCGCATCACTGGCAGAGCCACCTGTTGCAAGCATTGGATCAATTACGATTAATTCACGTTCCTGAATATCAGAAGGTAATTTAATGTAATATTCCACTGGCTTCAATGTTTCTGGGTCACGATAAAGACCAACATGCCCAACTTTTGCAGTAGGGATTAGACGTAATACGCCATCAACCATACCCAATCCAGCACGAAGAATAGGTACTAAACCGATTTTTTTACCACTCAATGTTTTCGTAACTGCTGTTGTTACTGGTGTTTCAATTGTTTTTTCCTCTACAGGAAGGTCACGTGTAATTTCAAAAGCCATTAAGCCGGCAACTTCGTCAACTAACTCACGAAATTCTTTTGTTCCCGTTTCTTTACTTCGAATATACGTTAATTTGTGTTGAATTAATGGATGATCCAGTACAAATACATTTCCCACGATCGATCACTCCTTATCATTTTATGTATCTTTAAAAGTGTACTTAAAAATGCGTTCTGTTTCAACCTATGTTGTGCATTTATTGCATTTTTTTTGCTGAAATTGTCGATTTAAATAGATCCCTTGCCAATTAATGCACAAGAGATCTGTTTTGAAACAATTTAACGTTGATAGAGCGGGAATTTTTGCGTTAAGGAATTAACACGTGTTTTCGCTTCTACTAATTTAACTTCATCTTGATGATTCTTTAAAGTGTGCGCGATGATCGCTGCAACCTCATCCATTTCTTCTAATCCAAATCCACGTGATGTAACAGCTGCAGTACCAACACGGACACCACTTGTTACGAATGGACCTTCTGGATCAAATGGAATGGTATTCTTGTTCGTTGTAATACCGATGTCATCAAGTGCTTTTTCTGCATCTTTACCTGTTAGCCCTAAATCGCGGACATCTAATAGTAATAAATGATTATCCGTGCCACCTGAGACTAGACGAATGCCTTCTTTTTGTAAACTTTCACCAAATCGTTTTGCGTTGGCAATGATTTTTTCTCCATACGTTTTGAAATCAGCATCTAGAGCTTCTTTAAATGCAACAGCTTTTGCTGCGATAACGTGCATTAATGGTCCACCTTGAATGCCAGGGAAAACAGATTTATCGATTTGTTTAGCAAATTTCTCTTTACACAAAATCATTCCACCACGAGGGCCACGCAATGTTTTATGGGTTGTTGTTGTAACAAAATCAGCATGTGGAACAGGGTCAGGGTGCAAACCAACAGCAACTAATCCGGCAATATGGGCCATATCCACCATTAGATATGCACCAACCTCGTCAGCAATTGCACGGAATTTTTTAAAATCAATGGTACGAGAATAAGCACTTGCCCCAGCTACAATTAACTTAGGCTTTACTTCTTTTGCTTTAGCTAATACAACATCATAGTCTAGTTGTTCTGTTTCTTTGTCTACACCATAATCTTCAAAATTATATAATGTACCACTAAAGTTAACAGGACTACCATGTGTCAGATGCCCACCATGACTTAGGTTCATTCCGAGTACTGTATCACCTGGCTCAAGTATTGTGAAATAAACAGCCATATTTGCTTGTGCACCTGAATGCGGTTGGACGTTCACGTGTTCTGCCCCGAATAATTGCTTGGCGCGATCACGTGCTAGGTTTTCAGCTACATCGACATATTCACAGCCACCATAATACCGTTTACCTGGATAACCTTCCGCATATTTATTCGTAAGCACTGATCCTTGTGCTTCCATTACCGCTTCAGAAACAAAATTTTCTGATGCAATCAATTCGATTTTATCATTTTGACGACCTCGTTCTTGCTCCATTGCTTGAAAAAGTTCCAAATCCCCTTGTTTAAGATGCTCCATCTACGTATTTCCCCCTTAGTTTTGTGATTATCTATTGTTTGCAATACACGGCACGTTGCCCACCAATTAATTTCGGTCTAGAAAAAGCTGCATTAACTCGCGCACTTCCTAGTTGACGTTGTTTTAATCGTAGTGGTACTGCAACATGCCTTACATGCATTCCAATCATCGTTTCCCCAATATCGATTCCTGCATCTGCTTTAATATGCTCCACTACAACAGGATCTTCCATGTGTTTAAACGCATGTGCAGCCATGGAACCACCAGCTGTTGGGACTGGCACTGCGGTTACTTCATCATAATTAAAAGTATCCTTTGTTGATCGCTCGATCACTAGTGCGCGATTTAAATGCTCACAGCATTGGAATGCTAACAAAATACCTGTTTGGTCCTGCAACTTTTTGAATGCTTGGTAAATTTGTTCGGCTACTTGTTCACTGCCTGATGTGCCAATTTTTTCACCAATAACTTCACTCGTCGAACAGCCTACTACAAATAATTTACCAGCTTGTAAATAGCCGCTATCTTTCCATTCTGTGGTAATAGCGTGCAATTGTTGTTCAAGTTGTTCCATTTTCTCGCATCCTTTACTTACTTGGATTCGTAATCACTAAGTTTTCCAATACGTCTTGCGTGACGTCCACCTTCAAATTCAGCACCGATCCAAGTTTTCGCAATTTCTTTTGCTAAATCAACACCAATTACGCGGGCGCCCATTGCTAATACGTTTGAATCATTGTGTTCTCTCGTAACGCGTGCAGTGTAAACATCATGAACTAGTGCACAGCGAATACCTTCTACTTTATTTGCTGCAATCGACATCCCAATACCTGTGCCGCAAATTAAAATTCCACGGTCAAACTCACCATTTGCTACTCGTTCAGCAGCTGGTATACCGTAATCAGGGTAATCAACTGAATCTTCGCAGTCACAACCTATATTTTCAAATTCAATACCTGATTCTTCTAATAACTTTCCAACTTCTCTTGCTAATTCATATCCACCGTGATCTGATGCTAATACTACTTTCATTCTGATGCACTCCTTTTCTTTGCTGATATATTTTCTTCTACTTATTATTTTACTTGTTTTATTGTGTCATTAAAACGTCTTTTTAAAAGAAATATGCAATTTTCTGTTATTTTTCATTATTTTCAAACTTTTCAATCAATATATCAATATATTTTTCTATTTCTGCTAAAGTATCTTGATATATTTGCTGGCCACCACCAAAAGGATCCGATATATCATAATTCGGCAGTTCCGCTTCTAATCGGTCTATTTCATCTTGCGTTTCACGTAAAAAGGCACGCAACTGTTGTTCTGTTTGATTTTGGTCTACTTCAGTTACGACAGTCAGTCGCTTTTCTTCAAGTTGTGCATATGCCTGTTTTAACTGCTCCCAGGTAGACTGTCCATCTAGCAACGTATATTCCTTTAATGTGTAGACTTTTTCAACAACTTCTGGATACTGTGCTGTGAGTGCGTGTTTGTGTTGCATTGTCATTGTTAAAATGATATCTGCCCAATCCAATAATTCTTTCGTAACGGGTTGTGACTGATGATTTAATGTAATATCATTCGATTTAAGGGCATATTCGGTACCTGGTGAAGCTGGTGATCCTGGTGTTGCAAATAAACCGGCTGACTGCACATGTACAGCTGCTTTTTTTTGTAATAATGCTTGAGCCATTGGGCTACGACATGTATTTCCAGTACAGATAAATAAGACATTCATCTTTTATAAATTCCTCCTCAACGTTCATGTTTCTTCTAATTAAACTATATCATATCTGTTAGGCCATAACCAAAATGAAAGGGCTACGTGTTTTCCACGCAGCCCTTTTTGATAAATATTTTTATTAACAGGTCTTTTTAGCCAAAAATAATGCGGAGGCCGAATGCGCATAGGATAATTCCACCACACATTTCGCTGTATACGCCTAGTAAACCTCGTGCTCTTTTACCTAATAGTAAGCCGGCCCATGTCAGTGCCATGCTGAAACCACCAAATAATAAAAGTGCAATAAATGTTTTTACTCCTGACATCCCTAAACTTAAGCCAACTGAAAAGCTGTCTAAACTAACGCTGATCGCAAATAAAAATAGTCCAATGCCAATTGGTTTCATGGGACTTTTTCGTTCTGCTTGAAATGTCTGTAACACCATATGTATCCCTAATGTAAACAAAAGCAGACCACCTGCGAGTACAGCTATATCTTCTAATTTTGTCGAGATAAAATTACCAAGTACTATTCCGATAAACGGCATAATTATATGGAATAACCCAACTGTTATACCGATAAAGAAAATTCGCTTTAACCGAAGTAACTGTAAACCCATTCCTAACCCTACAGAAAAAGCGTCCATCCCTAGTGCGATTGCCATGATTATTAGTGGTACAAGTTGACCTAGATACATTACAGACATTTTTTCACCCTCCACTGTTCGGACATGCTATTGTACTTTATGCGCACGTGTGTGAGGTTATGATTTATGTTAGAAAAGTATTTTATTGTTTTTACACTTTTGAGAAATGGACTGGTTTTGTCGCTTGGAAAATTAAACATGATCTTCGGGTAGTTGATTTTTGCTACTTTTTTAGAGGGATGTTTTTTTGAAATAGGAATTTTACTTTAAATTATTTTTGGATTATTCTGTTAGCAAACAGACGCGTAGAAGGAGAATACTATGATCGGAAAACCGTTAACTGTTTCTAGTCGACTTAATGCATATGAAGCACTACTCAGGCGTCTTCCTAGTCATCACCCCACATACACAACGATTGAAAAAGCTTACACACTGCCACTAGCTGGATATCGGGGTGAAAAAGAGGTCTATTATCGCCTGAAGAACTTGAGTGATAACTTTATTATTTTTCATGACCTCCGTCTTCCCCACCAAGATAGTTTCTTTCAAATTGATTTTCTAGTTTTAAGCAAAAGCTGTATTTTTGTTATTGAAGTTAAAAATATGAGAGGTACACTTTTTTTCGATACTCATTTCAAGCAATTAATCCGAACCGTTGAAGAAAAAGAAGAAGGATTTCGAAATCCGCTTGCACAGGTTCAGGAACATAAGTGGAAATTGAGTGAATGGTTTAGCAAGGTCTTAAACATATCTTCTGTGCCAATTGAAAGTTTTGTTGCGATTGCCAACAGCTCGAGTGTCTTAAAAACAAATGCTGCTGATTTGGAGATTTACCAGAGGGTGGTGCATGCCGAATATTTAATTGATCATTTGAACGATTGGAACACTTACTATTTGGAGAAAAACTTTGGTTTTTTAGATGTTGATCAGATTACAAAGGAGCTACTGGATGCTGATACACCTTTTCAGCCTGATCTATTAAAACGATATGGCATTAAAGCCGGGGAATTGCGTAATGGTGTTGTTTGTCCGCACTGTAATGCAGCTTCAATGAAACGCACACACGGAAAGTGGCTATGTTGGCAATGCAATAAATATTCAAAAGGTGGTGCTGAGCAAGCAATTGGTGATTATTTGCAATTAATTGCCTCATCGATTAGCAATCAAGAATGCCGCTCCTATTTAGGGATAGAATCACCTCAATTAGCGAAAAGAATACTGCATTCAGCTGATGTTGTTGGGGATGGGGCGACGAAAAACAGGCGATATCGGGTGTTTGATCGAATAAATTGATTTTTTGATTGAATTATTGATTTTTTTGATCAAATAACCGGAAATTTTGATCGAATTATCGATTTTTTTGATCGAATCCGCTCCTCCCAGAGTCTGCGCAGCACTTTTTCACATCAAAAAAGGCTTCACCTCTTTACGGCGAAACCTTTTGGCTGGCAGCTTTTTCTAATCGATTCATAATTGCTTGGCCTAAGCCTTGTTTTATAAATGTTTCTGATAAAATAATGTCAACATCCGTTTTCTTAAATGCGCGCAATGTTTCGTATAAAGAATACGCAATTGTTTTCAGATCATCTTGTGAGCCAAGGATCTTCACATTCGATGCATCTAATTTCATTGCTAATTCTTGACTTACCATAATCCCTACTTTTTTTCCTTCTTTAGTCAGTGCATCGATTTGATTCTGAAAAAAGGTTTCATCTCCATCAATTAGCCATAGCGGAGCATCTGGCTCATAGTGGTTATACTTCATACCTGGTGCTTTCGGTTGATCGATTTGCTCAGAAATAGTTGTATCGACAGACATAATACCAGTTACTTGTTCAATTTGTTCTTGCGTTATGCCTCCCGGACGCAAAATGACAGGCAAATCACCTGTACAATCCACAACCGTAGATTCAACCCCAACACCAGTTGGACCGCCATCAACAATGCCTGCGATTTTACCATTCAAATCCTGATAGACATGGATCGCACTCGTTGGACTAGGCTTTCCTGATGTATTAGCACTTGGTGCAGCAACAGGTAAATCTAATTTTTCTAATAAAGTACGTGCAACAATGTGATCTGGAATTCGAACCCCTATAGTATCAAGGCCCGCGGTAACATTTTCTGCGATCTTTCCGTTGCTAGGTAAAATTACCGTAATTGGCCCAGGCATAAAGGCATTGATTAACTTTTCTGCTAGTGGTGTTATTTCGGTAACATATCTTTCAATTTGTTCTGGATGAGCAACATGGACAATTAACGGGTTATCCGACGGACGACCTTTTGCAGTAAAAATTCTCGCAACCGCCTCTTGATTGGTTGCATCTGCTCCAAGTCCGTAAACTGTTTCTGTTGGAAAAGCTACAACCTCGTGCTGTTTAAGCAATGTTGCCGCTTCTTCGATTGCTTGTTGATCGTTTTCATCCATATTTGCTACTACCCAATATTTTGTCTCTTTCTTCATGAGGAATCCCTTTCTACTATCAACAGTTTATCAACATGTTTAACACAAGTTATCCACAAACACTTAACTTGCCCACAAGTTGAAAATCTTTGATGTTACAATATATGCATCCATTTTATATAATCCTTATCTTCTTCACAAGTTTTTTCTATTATAAACAAGTTATCAACAGTATTTACGCACAGTTGTTAATAACTCAGTTATTTATCCACAGTTAATCCCCACCATTGTCCTTCAATAGTTTTATTATCCACTGGGACATCCACAACTTGAAATCCTAGCTGACTAACTAATTCATCTAATGTTTCTTGTTGACTATGAATATATAAGTACGTAGCAGGTTGTTCTCGTGCAGCTTGGATGCTCATTTCAATTATTGCAAGGACATGTAGGGCTGTAAGGTCTCCTTTGATGTATAAATTCTTTAATCGAACAGCATTTTGATTCATTGGCTCTAACATAAAAAAAGCACGAATTGATTCTGCTTCTTTTATAAAGTACCCATATTCTACTATTGTATTTTCCGTTGTGTCCTTTGGCCATTTCTCTTGAAAAAAATCTTTAACATTAGCTTGTTTGATTTGCTTCGTTTTTACACATTCCATCCCTATCATCTCCTCACATAAAATCTAGCTTTCTACTATTTTTATGAGAGAGTCAAAGTAATTATACCTATTTAACTAAACCATTTGAATAAAAAAAACTTTACTTCTACTTCTTTTTCTTCCTTTTCAACTTTCTCTACTAGCTCTACTTCTCTGGTTTCTACTTCTTCTTTCTCAACTTCTTCGTTTTCTGCAGGCTCAGCTACACTCGTACCATTTCCAAAATCAAGGAAGCATAACGGTGGAAATAAGACACACCACCAATTCGCTCCTTTTCCTTCACCTAAAGTAATTAGAATTGCTTCATATTGCCCTGCTGGATATATGTATGAGCCATATATTTTAGCGGGAAAATTAACATCTGAACCATATTCTACGCTGGAAGTCATGTCGATTCCTTCATCTGCTAAGGTGTCTTCTACTATTTGTTCGATATCTTTAAGACGCTCTTGAATGGTAGTTCGTGCGGTTTCGATGTCATCAATATCTTTTACCCATTTTGTGATCTCTTTATTGACTTGGTCGCGAATGGTTCGCTTAATGTTCTGATCCTCTTCTCGATCACTATTAGCAAGAATTCGCAGTCTTATTGCTTCATTTGGAATAACTTTATAAGCAGATTCAGCTTCTGCTTCAATTTCGTTCATAACCGTTTCTAATGGAAATAACAGTATATATAATAGCAAAAATAGAGTTGTCATAGATAATACTTTTTTCATTTTATTTGCCCCCTACTAACTTGATAGCACTAGTATGGGCACTTTTTTATTTCTTTAAACTATTAATCTCTTAAAATTTTATTTTTTTGAAAGATTAGTTAAAGTTTTATATAAAGACTATATAAATCGCACAATAATTTAGAGACATTAATTCTTTACCCGCTCCGGAAGTAAATTGATTCCCTTTCCGTGGGCTCAGTCTCAGCTAACTTGGTAAAGAAAACCGCTTCACCAAGTGGATCTTCGACTTGAAAAGGTAGGACCACAGGCTAAAACCGTCCTTGTCGGACAACGCCTGCATGACCCTTGTCGGGCCTCTGGAGTGTCATCCATTTGTCTCCTGCGCTAGTCAGTACATTTAAATATGATCTGAAATATTAACGCTCAATAAGCTTTCCCGCAACTAAGATAGGCTGTAATCATTATATTTTTAAACTATCTAGCGTATCAAATGAAATTGGTGACACTCCTCGGAAATATAGTTCAATTTCCTTCGTGCGATGTGAGTTCATAGAAGCATTCCTTGTCCTGCAGGAACAGCGCGAGTTGAAATCGAGTAGGAGGGGCTTCACAGCCCCGACCTCTCACACCACCGTACGTACGGATCCGTATACGGCGGTTCAACCTTTTGAGTATCTTATCTGGTAGAGGATGTTCATATCCTTAAGTCCCCATTTC
>NZ_QJSH01000009.1 GCF_003426025.1 Paraliobacillus quinghaiensis | reverse complement strand
CCAGTTTTGGGAGTTTGATATGCCTATCTACTACTGCAATATTTCCGTTCGTTTGTTTTGTTGTATAAGACTGAACAGGATTCTTTTTAGATTTGAAACGCGGGTACTTATTTTGTTTCTTGTAGTAGCGGTGATAGGAATCAGCTAAATTTTCAACTGATTTTTGCAAGGCAATACTATCGACCTCTTTTAGAAATCTATAGTGCTTCTTTAATTCGGGGAGAGATTTGACCGTGTTGTATTTATTTAAACACTTCCCTTTCCAGTTGTTCGCTGGTAGGTGACCATTTTGAACCATATCTTGGCTGATATACCAATAAGCATCTTTTTCTTTTTGTTTCCCGAAAAAGAAGTTAAAAACGAACCTGGAACAACCAATGGTTTTATTGATAAGTTCAGTCTGTTTTTTATTGGGATAGATGCGAAATTTATAGGCATTGTTTGCTATCATGGTTTCACCCCTCAGTAGGTTGATTATACCATTTTTGTGAGGAAGATACAAACATTCGTTCCTGTATTTTAGAAGGGTTTGGTGTGTACAAAAACCGTACCAAATTACTTACATTAAGCACTCAAAAAGTCGGTCAATTGAGATGGCAAATGTCCATCCCTTGTCCGAAGCCGATTCATCTCATGACTGAAGTCACGAGTGTTCTCGGCCAACTCATAAAAAGGCACATCCTTTAAAAAAGGGTGCGCCTTATTTTCTCAGACCTAGAATTTTTTTATTCTATTGTTTGACAAAATACAGCTAGCGTTCCTTCTCCAGCATGGACTGCTAATGATGAACTAATTTCTCCAATCACAATATCAACGTTAGGGACAGACTTCTTAATAACCTGTTCTAATTGTGATGCTTTTTCTTCGACATTTCCATGCATTATTTCAATTTTCTTTAAACCATTTTCTTGATTTGTTTGTTTCAATAATTCTATTATCTTGCTAATCGCTTTCTTTTCTGAACGGATTCGCTCAAGCATGCCAAGCTCTCCTTCAGCATTTATTGAAAGAATTGGTTTGATTTGAAGCACATTACCAAGTAGAAATTGAACGCCTGACATTCTTCCACCTTTATACAACTGTTCTAAATGCCCAACCAAAATAAAGTTCTTAGATTTAGTAATTTCATCTCTTAGCTGATCAGCAATCACTTTTACATTAACATCTTCAGATAGATTTACTAATTCAAGTCCTTTATTTATTAATGCCGTAATTGCATAAGAAATCGATAAAGAATCAATAACTTCTACATTAAAGTCAGCTTGATCCTTACCAGACATAGAACTTGCATACGTTCCACTCAGTTTACTTGAAACATGAATAGCAATAGCCTGGTCATAATCTTGCTTTAGATCTTCGTACAACTTTTGAAACTTACCAACTGATGGTTGAGAGGTTTTAGGTACTTCTTTATTATTACGAATCATTTCATATAACTGATCGGAAGACAAATCAATTCCATCTTCATACTCTTTATCTTCTGAAATCACAACAATCGGAACTACATATACATCAGGATGTGCGCGTAATTCTTGCGGTAAATATGCTGTACTATCTGTTACAAACGCAATCTTTTTTTTCAAGTTATCTCTCCATTCCAGTACAAATCATCTTTTAATTAGATTATACTAAAAAACAACAATAATACCAAGTTTTAATATCAGGTGCTAATTTTTTAGCATTTGAGATACATGAATTACGCTATTTCATAATAAGTGATTCAATATCACTCTGAATTATCGATAACTTGTTCAAAAAGGCACTAAAGCCCAAATTGAAAAGTTTAACGTAGATGAAAAATTGCCAACCAACTCACGAAAAGCTATAGAAAATAGTTGGTTAGAAGAATTGAATCTATAAAACATGAAGGACGAGGGGAAAATACAGTTTTCATCAAAAAATTGATTGATGTAATGAAATCTTATACAATATTAATTAGTAATATTTACTAATTAATATTAAAGGAATTGATTAAATGAATGAATTTATGATAACAATAATGGGTAAGCGATTTTTTGAAGATACAGCACCAAGCATAGCGCAATCACTTAAAGATATTGCATATCAATTAAAACATACTAATAATTTAAAGGAACAAGATATTTTAAAACAAGTTATTGATAATTCACAAAACAATGAACCTGCCACTAAAAGATTATTTAAAAAATACATAAGGGGGAAATGACATTGAAAAATAAAATTACAGTAAGGAGTTCTGTAATAAAAAAAAGAATAATTATTGCAAGTATTGTAATTGCTTTGACTGTGGTGGTGGGCATAACCGCTTCAAATTATGTTCTTAACACTTTTGAAAACAATCGGCAAGCAAGGAAGGAGAGAGAAGCTCTTCCTCTCATTGCAGAGCGTGAACGATCTGACGCTGTTTTTTCTTCTACTGACGCTGAAGATCTTATAGAAGAAAGTTTCTTTAGAAAACTATCAGCAGAAAAAGGTATCGAACCCAGAGAACTATTTCCTGAAGCAATGAGTGAAAAACAAGTTAATTTAGCAATTCACCACATGAGTCACCAAAAAGTAAAAGCGCACGAAAAAAGAGGCGTTTCTCAACTCACGAAAGAAAAAGTCGAAGTTCTATACAACATTGTTTCTAATGGTGATTATGACCATAAAAACCTTTATTTAGACATTTTGAAAAGATGGTCTGAAGGTAATTTTGAATATGCTCATAGAGATCACAATGCTGTTTGGAATCTTTTAGGTGGTGATGTAGGCGTAGCAACAGGCACTGCTTCTCCCGAAGAAGAAGAACTATATATTAAAAAGAATTTTTGAGTGTCGATTATTCGGCGCTCTTTTTATTATATTTTTTTACACTTCTATTTTTCACACTACAAATACCTTCAAGAGAGCAAAACAAACAAATTTTTGGAGGGTTTAAAGAGTAACAATTGACAAACTTACAAAGAATTGGTATTAAATTAAAAAGATTTACGCTAAACATTAACCAAACACCGCTAGCGCACATGCTAGTGGTTTTCTTTATTATGACACTTACTTAAAATCGCTTTTAGACACTTTAAACGAGTTAATTTAGTTGAAGGTGATACTTTCATACTGTCGCCATACGTAAATGGTATCTACTGTTATTTGCTCTAAATACTTAATGCCAGTTACTTCAATGAAATGATAAAAATGTCTGTCATAATCAGCTAATGTTCTGTCACGATAGCCATTCAATGTCATTTGTCGTTTAATCAATGTTAAAGCTTTTTCTGCGGTCATTCCTTTTGGTTTAGCTGCTAGTTGTTCTTTGGTTGTAAGCAATTCATTGGATTTAATTTAAACGTCAAAAGTCCCTTTTCTTTTGGTCAAAACAAAAACTTCCAAATTAGTAATTTGGAAGTTGATTTGTTCAACGATTTTTTAGGGTGTTTTCTTCTAGGTTCGAATACCTTTAGAAATACCTAATATCGTCAAACCTTTGTACTATTGAGTTTGCTAAAGTTGTTTTAAAACGTCCCAGGAGAGATTCGAACTCCCGACCCACGCCTTAGAAGGGCGTTGCTCTATCCAGCTGAGCTACTGAGACATAATGGAGCGGGTGAAGGGAATTGAACCCTCGACATCAGCTTGGAAGGCTGAGGTTTTACCACTAAACTACACCCGCATTTTTAAATTGTTCTATTCCTTTATTTTGTACCCGCAAATATAAAATCTGAAATTGTGGTTACACTGTCCCTGCATCTTCTAGGTTACTCAAGATGATTTATGCTTCGGGACATCTCGGAGTATATTCGGTGATGTTTCGCTCGTCACTAAACTACACCCGCATTTTTAAATTGTGTTCTGTTAAAACTTTTCAACTTTTGCTAAAAATATTATTACTTTTGTAACAGACAAGATTTATTATATTAACTTATGTAACTTTTGTCAATAACTTTTCAGAATAAATTTAAGCAGGAAATTTTTTTAGTTCTGAATTTCCTGCTTACACAATTTACTCTAGAGTTGTCTGAAATGCTAAATCCTTAACAGCATGTCCATCAACATCATAAAAATCAACCGTAATTTGATTGTTTGATTCCCACGAAAGGATAGCATATGTTTTTTCTTTACGTACCCTTGGTAAGCGAATACTGCCAGGATTAATAATTACTTGATTTTTCACTTTTTGTGCTACTGCAATATGGGAATGCCCATGACAGATAATAGTTGCACCTAATTCTTCCGCTCGATAAGAAACAGGCATTAATGAGGTTTTCACCTGATGTAGGTGCCCATGAGTAACAAAAAACTTCAAATCACCAACAGAAAAATCCAATTCATCTGGATACCGTGAATCAAAATCACAATTACCTGAAACTTTCATAAAATCATTCATAGGTCCTTCGTCGAAGTCCAATTCAGAATCGCCACAATGAATCATGATCTCTACTTCATCTTTATGCCGCGCTTTAATCATCTCAAGCTCTTCAGTTAAGCCATGGCTATCACTAGTGACTAATACTTTTGGCATTCTACCCCTCGCTTTCTACTGATTCTTTACCCAATCTTCTATTTTTTTTAACGCATTTCCCCGATGACTAATTAGATTTTTTTGATCAGATGTTAACTGTGCCATCGTTAAATTGCTATTTTCTGGTTTGAATATAGGATCATATCCAAATCCATTGTCACCTATTGGTCCCTCAGTTATCGTACCTTCACAAGTTCCTCTTCTAATAATAGGATCTTGATTCGGTCTTGAAACAGCCAGCACACAAACAAAACGAGCAGAACGCTGATCTTCCGGTACACCGCGAAGTTCCTCTAACACTTTATGTAAATTCTTTTGATCGTTTTTTTCTTCGCCCGCATAGCGAGCAGAATATACACCAGGACGACCCTCTAGTGCATCAATCTCCAGCCCAGAATCATCCGCTAGAACTGGCATATTTAGTTTATTAGCAATTGTCTCTGCTTTTAATAATGCATTCTCTTCAAAAGTAGTCCCTGTTTCTTCAACTTCCTCAACAGGTTCTGTCAAATCTAATAAGGAGGTAACTTTAATATCGTATTTTTTAAACAATGATTGAAAGTCTTTTACTTTTCCCTTATTTTGTGTTGCAATCATAATTTCCTTCATCTTTTATCCCTCAACTTTTTCCTCAAGATGACTCGCCCACTGTTGTAATGCATCCTTCTGCATGCCAAAAATTTCTTTTACACCTTTATCTGCTAATTGTAGCATATTTTGTAATTGTGTCGGGTTAAATGTTGCTTCTTCACCAGTTCCTTGAATCTCAACAAACTCTCCACTACCTGTCATTACAATATTCATGTCTACATGAGCTTTTGAATCTTCTTGATATTCTAAATCTAGGATCTCATTGCCATCAGGCATTACCCCAACAGATATGGCAGCTAAGTAATCAGTAATCGGCATTTCTTTTATAACACCTTTGTCCAATAAAGTGCCACATGCATGGACAACTGCAACAAATGCACCTGTGATAGAAGCAGTTCGTGTTCCTCCATCCGCTTGTATCACATCACAGTCAACCCAAATCGTGCGTTCACCAATTTTGTCTAAATCAACAACTGCACGTAAGGCTCTACCAATTAGACGCTGTATTTCCATGGTTCTACCTGATACTTTTCCTTTTGAAGATTCACGAATATTTCTAGTATCCGTAGCTCGAGGTAACATAGCATATTCTGCTGTAATCCATCCTTTTCCTTTGTTGCGCATAAATGGTGGTACGCGTTCTTCTATACTTGCATTACATATCACTTTTGTATCTCCAACTGTAATTAACACAGATCCTTCTGGATGTTTTGTATAGCCTGTCTCAATCGTTATTTTTCTTAGTTGATCGACTTCTCGTTCATTTGGTCTCATATCTTGTTTCCTCCTTTAATTCTTTCTAATCGTAACATATTTTCACCTAAATCGATAACTTCATACAAGAAAAAAAGAGCTGAATATCCAGCTCCTTTTAGACCACTTTATAAACTTCCCGTAGGTACAAATGCTTCTCTTGAGACGGGTTCACTATAGGGAACGCCATGTTCATTAAAAACCTGCTCTATCTCTTCAACTTTTACAGAAACAGAGTTAATATCCATTTGATTTGTTAACGTAAGTACAAGCGTTTCCATCACTTCATCTGAAATGGCACTTGTAGACTCATTACTTAATATTTCTTTATTAAAGGTTACATGTAATACACCATCTTCTACTGTTGGTTCTTCAATTAATGATGCACCATTATTGAAAACATGAAGTAGATCAAGGTCATAAGATGGACCTTCAAGTAATGCTTGTACTACTGATTGGTAAAGATTATCATTTACCATTTCAACATGTTGTGTAACTGGTACATAATAAAACTGCTCACCTTGTTGTGTTGGATAGTAAAGCGTAACAGCTTCACTATCCATTAAGTCAACACCATCAGTATAATGAATGTTAATCCCATTAGCACGGGAGTATCCTTCTGATAGCGGTGTACCATTTACAGGCATCTCTGTTTGTTCATAGCCATTAATCCAAAGTGTAACCCTGTCAACATTCTCAAATTGTGTCAATGTGTATGTCATAGCCTGAATAATTTGTTGCTCTTCTTCTGCTTGGTATTCTGTAAATTCATTCGAAACATCAACTATTAACGTTCCATCCGGCTGTAGTGTCAGACCTAAAATCTCAGTATTCGCTGGTAATACTGCTTCAAAACCATTTGGTAGAATATTAGTTACTGGGCCATCTTTAATTAGATATTCTAATACTTGTGCTGCAACTTCATTTGATTCGGGCTTTGGTAATTCTACTGTTTGTGGAACAACCATCCCTTCTTCATTTATTAAATATAATTCTCTAGGAACAGTCTCGACTTCTACAGTCGTAACCTCTGCATCACTTGCTTCATCTACTACATCTGAATCAGCATTAGCTTCTTCATCACTTGTTTGACTCGTTGCTGGAACATCTATTTCTTCCAATGTTTGTTCGCCTTGAAAAAAACCACAACCAGTTGTGAAAAATAATACAAACAAAATCGGTAATCCAATTCGTATTGTCAGTCTACTCATTTGCTTCCTCATGTTTTTCCCTCCTACGATGGTTTGTATTATTATGTATACGAGCAGTTTCACAAAATAGACCAAGCAATAAAATGAAAGTTTAATTAGTTTTTAATTTTTTTAAAAATGCTTTATTCTATAAGATTGTTTATATGACACAATTCAAATAAACTATGTATTAAAAATTTAAATCGTATAGTCAGCAATTAGTAACTTAAGTTGCCGCTCCTCAAATGAAATTGACTCCCTTTCCGCAGGCACGGCTTCAGCTAACTAGGAAGCAAATGTTTTCGGTGGGCCGAGTAACCGCAGGCCCAAAGAACGCTTCCTAGTGGATCTTCAGCTCGTGGGACTGCGATTACTCGTCCCATCAAAAACACTCGCTGTTCCTGCAGGAGTGTCGTCAATTTCATTTGATCCGCTAGATAGTTGTAGAAGAGCTTATTGAGCGTTAATACCTCAAATTATAATTAGATACTCTAACTAGCGAAGGAGGCAAATGGATGACACTCCTGAGGCCCTACAAGGGTCATGCAGGCGTTGTCCGACAAGGACGGTTTTAGCCTGTGGTCCTTCCCTTACAAGTCGAAGATCCACTCGGAGGTGTTTTTTACCTCCGAGTTAGCTGAGACTGAGCCCACGGAAAGGGAATCCATTTACTGACGTAGCGGGTTAGTAACTCACATTACTAGTTATTGCACTTTTTATCTCAAGTCCGAATTTTTTCAAACAACAATGTTTACGAAAAGAACCTAAAGAAAACATAAAAAAACAAGTGCTATTTCACACTTGTTTTAATCTATTACTATATTTGCATTCTCAATAATATTAATCGGTATATTTAGCCAATTATTGGCGATTTGTTGAAAAACTTCCCAAGAGCCGGTTGTATAAAATTCATGCATCGGAATGCGTTCCCCTTCATATAAGGTTTGATGGTAACCCATTATTGCGCTAACCTCTCGCGCTGTTTCCTCACCTGATGAAATGATATGAACAGCATCACCGACAACGGCTTGTATTGTATCCTTTAGCAGCGGATAATGTGTACAACCTAGTATCAAGGTATCTATTTGCTGTTTTTCTTTAATAGAATGCAATGAGTCTTCTATTACGCTATAAGCATCTGGCCCATTTAAAACCCCTCGCTCGACCATTGGTACAAAAAGCGGGCAAGCCAAATCATGTACTTCTATCTCAGAGTTAATACTGTGAAGTGCCTCTGGATATGCTTTACTTGCAATCGTTCCCTCTGTACCAATTACACCAATCTGCATTTTTTGTGTCATTTTTATTGCAGCACGAGCACCTGGTTGAATGACTCCAATCACAGGAATAGCTAATTTTTCTTGCAGAAGTTCTAAAGTGAAAGCAGTCGCCGTATTACACGCGACAACAAGTAACTTTATATCTTTCTTCAACAAAAAATCAACCATTTCCATGGTGAATTGAATTACTTCTTCTTTAGGCCTTGGACCATATGGACACCTTAATGTATCCCCTAAATAAATTAACTTCTCCTTTGGTAATTGACGCATAAGCTCACTAGCTACTGTCAGACCACCAACACCTGAGTCAATGACTCCAATCGGTTGATCCACTTCTAATCCCCTCTTTATCTCAAATGTTTACACATTGCTATTTTTTTCTTTATCCATTCTCATTTGATCATGAAGCAACTTCAAAATGTCATGCAATACTTCCACACGATCTATTGGAACATCATCTAACACAGCTTCCAAATAAGCTTGTCTCTTTTCGATCACTTCATGAATAATGTTTTTACCCTTATCTAATAAATGTATTCGAACAACTCGACGATCTTTTGTATCCCTTTTTCGCTCAACTAAAAGATTTTTTTCCATTCGATCAATTAGATCAGTGGTTGTACTAAATGCTAAATTTATTTTATTAGATACTTCACCAATTGTTAAGTCCCCATCTTCTAATAACCACTGCAAAGCAATAAACTGTGGTGTTGTAATTGAATAATTCTTTAAAATTTCGCGACCTTTTTGTTTGATAATCCCCGAAATATAACGTAGTTCTCTCTCAACTTCGGCAATAGTAGTTGGATTTTTTACTTCTTCCACGGGGGCGAACCCTCCTTTAAGTACGGTTATTCTTACTGTATCATACCATTTTTCTAAGGAAGATGGTTAATTATCTTAGAGATGTTATCGAAATGAAACAATCGTTCCACCCTTTCCTGCATACGTACCCATAGTAGCCCCCATATAATTAACGATGATATCTTTTGGTTTATATCTAGCCTTAATTTCATTCTTTAAAAACTCAACATCCTTCATGTTTCCAGTATGTGTAATACCAAAAACTGTGTCTGAGAAATCCTGTTTCCGTTCTCCAATAATTTCTAATGTTCTTTTAAAGAATCTTCTACTACCTCTAACTTTTTCTAATACTTCAACTTCTCCATTTACCCCTTCTAAAATAACCTTGATATTTAAGACCTTAGCTACAGATCCTTGAAATTTACTCAGTCGGCCACCTTTGACCACATTTTCAAGAGTATCTAACAAAATTAATATATTCATATTTTCTTTTAAATCTTGTAATTCTCCAACTATTTCTCTAACTGAATATCCTCGCTCAGCAAGTTCAGCTGCTTTTATTACTTGCAAACCATGTCCTAATGAGCCAGCTAATGTATCAAAAATTGTAACATTTACATTTGCTTGTTGTTTACCTAAATTTGCTGATTGATACGTTCCACTTAGGCCAGATGAAATGGTGAGACAAAGTAATTCCTCACCATTTTTCGATAAATCCATAAATACATTTGAAAAATTCAAAGGTGTAGGTTGAGACGTTTTAGGTAAGATTTCAGTTTCTGACATTTTTTGATAAAAAGATTCAGGTGTTAAGTCAACTCCTTCAAAATAATCTTGATCATCTACGTTTATTGATAATGGAACTACAGATATTGCATACTTTTCTAATAAATCATTAGGGATATCTGCTGAACTATCGGTTATAATACGGACCACTAACTTCCCCCTCCTCTGCATTCTTAATGATACTGGATTATATACTTACACTTTAATTATACTTAAACAATTAGCAACGGTCTTTTAACCATATGCAAAAACTTTTATTTTATCTTCTTAATAAAAACTACTTTAAGGTAATTTCCCTCTTTATACTGTTTAATAGTCTTAAAATCATCTGGAAGACTAAATGTATCAATAATCTTGTATTGCCCATTTGTATTTTTAAAAGCTTTTTCGATAAAGCCTTTAAACTTATCCATACCAAACCCACTAGAATTAGTAGAAGCAACAATAATACCCTTATCAGCCGTGATAGCAATTGTCTCTTCAAGTAATTTTACATAATCTTTCGCTGCACTAAATGTATGTTTTTTAGATCTAGCAAAGCTTGGTGGATCTAAGATAACCATGTCAAAGCTAAGATTTTTCTTAATAGCGTACTTAAAATAATTGAATACATCCATTACTCTTATCACATGATCGTTTTCGTCAATTCCGTTGGCCTGAAATTGTTCAACAGTTTTCGGTAAACTACGATTTGCAAGATCAACACTTGTTGTTTCCTTTGCACCACCAAGAGCCGCATACACAGAAAAAGCCCCAGTATATGAGAATGTATTTAACACCGTTTTCCCTTTTGCATACTTGTCTCTTATTGTTTTCCTAACCTGTCTTTGATCAAGAAATATACCTGTCATTGGTCCTTCATTTAAATACACAGCAAAATTTACGCCATTTTCCTTAATAATAATCGGGAATTGTCCTCTTTCACCCGACACAAAGTCATCATCTTCCACATACTTGCCGCCAACATCAAATCTCTTTTTCTCATATATAGCTTTAAAATCAACTAAGTTGGTTAGTGATTGAATGATCAAATCTTTAAAACAATAGATACCATGACTGTACCAGTTTATAACATAGTAGCCATCATAATATTCTATTGTTAAACCTCCTATACCATCACCTTCACCATTGAAAACTCTAAATGCGGTGGTATCTTTATCCTTATAGAAAGCATGACGCTGATCAAATGCGGCACGTAACTTATTAACAAAAAACTGTTGATCTATTGACTCAGTTTCTTTTTGTGTTAATATCCAGCCAAATCCCTTATTTTGTCTACCATAGTAACCTTTACCTAAAAAATTATTTTTTTCATCAACTAAAGAAACAATTGTTCCTTCATCCTTTAATACATCTAAATTTAAAATTGCCTCTTTATTTATTTGGGGAAATCCCGCCTTATATTTGGAAACAAACTTATCTTTAACCTTTAATTGAACTTCATTTGACATTTCTTTCATCCTAACTTTTCGATATATGTACTTAGTTTACTTTACCATCAGCATTCCATCAAATCCACCTTTCAAAGTATTAAAATAAGAAAGAAAAACAAAAAAGTTAAGAACTGAACTTTATCCCACAAAAAACCGACTTCCCTTAAGAAAGTCGGCCTTTATTAGAGCTTCAACTCACCCATACGTAGAAGCTCTACAACTGCTTGCGAACGCCCCTTTACACCAAGCTTTTGCATTGCATTTGAAATGTGGTTCCTTACTGTTTTTTGAGAAATAAACAGTTCCTGGGCTATATCTTTTGTTGTTTTGTCCTGTACTAAAAGCTCAAATACCTCTTTTTCTCGTTTAGTTAATAGTTGCTTCGGCTTGTAGTCACTATCTATCAAGTGTTAACCCCTCCTTGCTGTCTTTAGAGCTACGTATTGAAGGGTATTTATTTAGTCAAGGTATTCTATGTTACAAAAATCTTTTCTGTGCCTGCTCGCATACTATTTCAATCAAAATATACCTTTGTCCTACAACCAAAAAATTGACTAAATGATGGTTGCAATCCCTACTATTTCAAGCGATAATAATGATTAGATTAATTTTATCGTTGTTGTTATGGAAGGGGATAATCTTTATGCATCAAAACTTAAACCAGACAGATCAAGTAGTTGAAAAATTACAAACAACTGGTTCTGGTTATGATTTACTTCGTTACGTTTGCTTACCAGATCTACTTGGAAAAGATGCTAATACAATTCTTTATGTAATGGGGAGAAATATTGCAAAACAAATAAAATGGGAAACATTTGATCAAGTTGCTGACTTTTTCTATAAAACAGGTTGGGGATCACTAACTAGTGTTAAAGAAAAAAGGCGTGAATACATTTTTCAATTATCAGGTTCATCAGTTACACAACGTATGAAAGCAGATATTATTGAAGACTATCGTCTCGAATCTGGTTTCTTAGCTGAAGCAATCCAACAAATTAAAGGCATTCAATGTGAATGTACTGAAGAAATCAAAGAACGTAAAAATTTTGTGGAATTTCATGTCTTATACAATAAGTAAAATTGTTAACAGCAAAAAAGACCAAGCTAAATTAGGTGGTTACCCTCAAAAGTTAGATTTTATACTCTTACTTTTGGGGGCCGATACCTTAGCTCTGGTCTTTTTCTTTGCTTAGATGTTCCAAAATAATATGTGCAGTTGGTTCAGGTATTCCTAAACGCTTTAATTCTTCTATAGACGCGCTTTTGATTTCTGTAATCGATTTAAAGTGCGTTAATAATAGTTTGCGTCTCTTCTCACCAACACCGGGAATGGAATCTAATTCTGACTTAAAAGCACTTTTTCCACGCAGCTGGCGGTGAAAACTAATTGCAAAACGGTGAACCTCGTCCTGAATTCGTTGGATTAAATAAAATTCTTGTGACTGACGATCGAGTTCAACGACTTCAGGTGGATTACCATATAAAAGCTCACTTGTTTTATGTTTTTCATCCTTTGCTAAACCGCATAATGGAATATCTAAACCTAATTCATTTTCTAGTACATCAAAGGCTGCATTCATTTGCCCTTTTCCACCATCAATAACAATCAAGTCAGGGAGAGGCAAATTATCCTTTAACACCCGTGTATAGCGCCGACGAACTACCTCACGCATCGTCTCATAATCATCTGGTCCTTTTACATCTCGAACTTTATATTTGCGATACTCTTTTTTTAGTGGTCGTCCATCACTAAAAACAACCATCGCTGATACTGGATCAGTGCCTTGAATATTTGAGTTATCAAAAGCTTCAATTCGATGTGGGATTTCTATGTTAAGTCTTTCTCCTAAATCTTCTACAGCTTTAATGGTGCGTTCTTCATCTCGTTCAATTAATGAGAATTTTTCTTCTAAAGCAATTTCAGCATTTTTTCCAGCTAAATCAACCAGTTCTTTTTTCCGGCCTCGATAAGGTATTGTTACATCTACTTCTAATAATTCTTTTAAAAGTTGATAATCCGTTGGCGCAGGTACAAGAATTTGTTTTGGTTTTAAATGATTTTGATGTAAATAAAAGCGTCCAACAAAACTCATAAATGTCTCTTCTGCTTCATCAAAAAATGGGAATATCGAGACGTCACGTTCAATTAATTTACCTTGCCGAACAAAGAATACTTGTACACACATCCAACCTTTATCATAAGCATAGTGGAAGACGTCCCGGTTAACTTCATCGTTTAACGTCATCTTCTGTTGTTCCATTACCGCTTCAATATGTTGTATTTGATCGCGCAGTTCTTTCGCACGTTCAAAATTCAACGCATCACTTGCTTGTTGCATTTTGTCCTTAAGGCTACGTTTGATTGCTTGATGCCCTCCATTTAAAAAAGAAACAATATCTTGAACAATTTTTTTATATGTTTCTTCAGATGGTGGGTTATCAGAACACGCAAGACATTGATCCATATGGTAATACAAACAATGTCTTCCTGGTGGATTATTACATTTACGTAATGGATAAATACGATCTAATAATTTTTTGGTCTCTCTTGCTGCAAGAACATTAGGATATGGACCAAAGTACTTCCCTTTATCCTTATAAACTTTCCTGGTTATCAACAACCTGGGGTGTCGCTCATTGGTGATCTTTAAGTAAGGATAACTTTTATCATCTTTTAGTAGCACATTATATTTAGGATCATATTTTTTAATTAAATTCATTTCTAAGATCAGTGCTTCAATTTCTGATGATGTCACAATATATTCAAAGTCAACAATTTCTTGGACTAATCGTTGTGTTTTTTGATCGTTTGCCCCCGTAAAATAGGAACGAACACGATTTTTTAATAACTTAGACTTTCCAACGTAAATAATCGTACCATGTTTATCTTTCATTAAGTAACAACCTGGTTGTGCAGGCAATACACTTAATTTTTCTTTTATTTTATCAGACATATTAAGACACTCCACAATCATTTTATAAGTCTATTATAGTGCGTGTATAAGAAGTCGGCAAATTAGAGGAAAGCACCTACCTAAACATCTCCTAATAACAAAGAAGAATCCCTTGTTACGAATAAGTAACAAGGGATTCTAAATGGTAATACTTAATTATTCATACTTTTAATTATGCATGTTTGTTAATTAGTTCTACTAATGCCTCTTTTGGTTGGAACCCAACTACTTGTTCAACTACTTCTCCATCTTTAAAAAGAAGTAATGTTGGGATACTCATTACACCAAATTTACCTGCTGTTTCTTGATTGTCATCTACATCTAATTTAACGATTTTTACTTTGTCGCTCATTTCGCCATCAAGTTCTTCTAGGACTGGTGCAATCATCTTACACGGGCCACACCAAGGTGCCCAAAAGTCTGCCAATACTAGACCTTGAGATGTTTCGTCTGTAAATGTTTTGTCATCTGCTTTTACAATTGCCATATATATAGCCTCCTATTTACGTTCTGAATCTTAATTCTTATTCAGTATATCATTCTAATTTGCTATGTTACCAATAGTTTGCTCACAACTTACTTTACCCTGAAAAAAAGTGTTCATACAAAGCTAATTATCCTATACTTGCACCAATAATATACGATAATCCCACCGAAATAACCATCGAAATAAAACCAACTGCTCGATTATCATTACCAATTTCTTCATCAATTTTATATGTCGGTGTTAAAAATTCAAAAACAAAATAACCAATTAATAATAAAAAGAAACTGAATGTACCCCAACCGACACTTTCAATAATCGTGTCATTGTGTTGAATGGAAAATCGAAACACATTTGCTATTCCAAAGATTTTGCCGCCCGTTGCCATTGCGACAGACAAGTTTCCTTTTTTTATTTCTTCCCAGTTCTTATATGATGTAACAATTTCAAAAATGGCAAGAAATAAGATCATACATAATATAACCACACTGTAGCGTGCTGCAGCTTCAACGTAAACATTTTCCCAAAAAGACATCATTTTATACACCCCAACCTATTATTACTTAGCATTTTATCATAGACCTAGGTATTTCGATAGAGCTGACTCTACTTGAAAAAATTTTTACTAGCGAAACTCTAAGACAGTTACACCACTTCCACCTTCATTCATGGAACCTGAACGCTGATTACTGATGTGTCGATGCTTTTTAGCAAATTCCTGGACACCTTTACGTAAAGCACCAGTACCTTTACCATGTATAATTGAAACAGTTGGATAACCTGCTAATAGGGCATCATCCACGTATTTCTCTAGAGCATGCATTGCATCTTCATATCGTTCTCCTCGTAAATCAAGCTCAGTCTTGACATGGTAATTTGAACCTTTTACAGTTGCCATTGGTTTTTCTAATATAGGCTCTTCACGTTTAATAAATTGTAAATCTTTTCGTTTTGCTTTTATTTTCATAATCCCAACTTGAACTTGGTATTCATTTTTGCTTGATTGTTCTACTATTGTTCCATTTTTATTTAATGTTGCAACAAATACCTCATCACCTGGCTCCAATTTTTCCGTAGTATTTGTTTGCTTTGTTTCTGTTGTGGCTTTCTTACTAGCTAAGTTTGGCTGTGCTTCATCAAATAACTTACGTGCTTCTATCCATTCGTGCTCTTTTAGTGATGCACCATGCTTCATTTCGCGAATAGTTGCAACGATTTCCTCAGCTTCTTCACGTGCATTTTGTAAAGCCTTTTCCGCTTTTTCTTCCGCTTTTTGATAAAGCGCTTCTCGCTTCTGATCGAATAACTGCCATTGCTTCTCTAAGTCATCTTTTAGCTGCTCTGATTCAGCTAGTATCTTTTCAGCCTCTTCATAATCATGCTCCGCATTACGTCTAGCAGTTTCAAGTGATGCAATCATATTCTCCACACTCGTCGAATCCGTACCAATTTGACTTTTCGCTGACTCAATCACTTCTTCACTCAAGCCTAATCGTCTTGAAATCTCAAAAGCGTTACTTCTACCTGGAACACCAATTAACAAGCGATAAGTTGGTCGCAATGTTTCTACATCAAATTCAACAGATGCGTTAATCACACCATCACGATTATACCCATAAGCTTTTAACTCTGGATAATGTGTCGTTGCAATAATCCTGGCATTTTTTTGAACGACGTTATCTAAAATAGCCATCGCCAGAGCAGCGCCTTCTTGCGGGTCTGTACCTGCTCCTAATTCATCAAACAAGATAAGCGTTTTGGGAGTGATATGTTCTAGTATATCTACAATATTTGTCATATGAGAAGAAAAGGTACTTAAGCTTTGTTCGATTGATTGTTCATCCCCAATATCTGCAAATACATCATCAAAAACAGCTAATTCACATCCATCTAAGGCAGGAATCTGTAATCCAGATTGAGCCATTAATGTACATAATCCAACCATTTTTAATGTAACAGTTTTACCACCTGTATTTGGTCCTGTTATCACAATTGCATGATAATCCGTTCCTAACTCAACGTCATTAGCTACAACCTCGTCATCACTTAAAAGTGGGTGGCGAGCCTGCTTCATCTTAATGATACCTTGCTCGTTCATTTTTGGCATTGCCGCACGCATTGATTGACCTAATTTTGCACGTGAAAAAATAAAATCTAATTTAGCTAAGACATTTACATTTTGTCGTAAGTATTCTTCATCTGCTGCAATTCGCATCGTTAACTCACGTAAAATCCGCTCAATTTCTGTTTTCTCTTGAACTCTTGCTTCTTGTAATTGATTATTCAATTCGACGACTGCTTGTGGTTCCATAAACAAAGTTTGACCTGATGATGATTGATCATGAACGATTCCGCCTATTGCCCCGCGATACTCTTGTTTAACAGGTAAGACATAACGATCATTTCGAATTGTTACAATTGCATCAGAGAGCATCTTACTTTTTGATTTCGTATACCCTTCTAAACGATCACGGACACGACTTTCATTTGTTCTGATTTTCGTGCGAAGTGAACGTAATTTTTCTGATGCTCCGTCCATCACATGACCATGATCGTCAACGCAGTTTTTAATTTCACGCTCCAAGTTATTTAGTGGCTCAATTTGTTCCACAAATGAATCAATTATTAGTAATTTTGGCTCTTCAATTGACTCAATAAATCGTCGGAGTTGTTTCCCACCGTATATTGTACCAGCTATATCTAAACATTCTTGTGGATTTAATATACCACCAATTTCCGCCCGTTTGATGCTTGGCCTAATATCAACAATGCCACCCAGCGGAACATCACCGTGTAAACGAATAATACTGACCGCTTCATCTGTCTCCTCCTGTAGACGTGTTACTTCAGCTAAATCGGTTGATGGTTTTAACTGATTTGCACGCTCTTTTCCTAAAGAAGAAGCCGCATGGTCTTTTAGCATATGAATAATTTTGTCAAATTCTAAGACATGAAAAATTCGGTTATTCATGATTTGTGACTCCTTTTAACGTTTACTTTGAAATAATGCAATTAATTCATCCTTTGTCCATGTATTAATAACTGAATCAGGTCGTACCCAACCTCTTCTAGCTACACGCACGCCTTCTTCCATAAATGATAATGACTTATAGTTATGAGCATCCGTGTTAATTGCAATCTTTACACCAGCTGCTTGTACTTTTTCAATCCAATTTGCTGACAGGTCAAACCGATTTGGATTTGCATTTAATTCTAAAACAGTATTGGTTGCTTTTGCCTTTTCAATTAACTTTTCTACATTTGCTTTATAACCCTCCCTGCGTCCAATGATACGTCCAGTTGGATGGGCAATAATTGACACATATGGATTTTCAAGTGCAGTAGTTAATCGTTCCATGATTTTCTCTTCACTTTGGTTAAAGCTCGAATGGATTGCTCCAATTGCATAATCCATTTCTTTTAAAAAGTCATTATCAAAATCTAGTGATCCATCTGGTAAAATATCCATTTCGACCCCAGCGAAAATATGAATTTCTGGATATACAGTTCTTAACCGTTCAATCTCTTCTCTTTGCTTACGTAAGCGCGTTTCGTTTAATCCATTCGCTACTTTTAAAAACTTAGAATGATCTGTAATCGCAATATAATCGTAACCACGTTCGATCGCTTTCTTCACCATTTCTTCTACTGACTGTGCACCATCACTCCAAGTAGTATGCATGTGCAAATCACCACGAATATCCTCAGAAGAAATTAAATCTTTTTTTTGTTCAAACGCTTCTAATTCTCCATGATTTTCACGAAGTTCAGGTGTAATATAATTAAGCCCAAAATGTTTGAAGAAGGCTTCTTCCGTCGCAAATGTATGCATTTCACCAGTCTCGGTATTTTCTACACCATATTCACTTATCTTCTCGCCTTGTTGCTTTGCTCGTTGACGCATGGCAACATTATGGTCTTTTGATCCAGTGAAATGGTGAAGTGTTGTAGCAAATGCTTCAGGTGCAACAATTCGAAAATCAACAGAAACGTCATAGCCTCTTTCAAGCGTAACGGAGACCTTTGTCTCACCTGAGGCGATTACATCTTTAATTGTATCTATTTGTAATAGCGCATCACGCACTTTTAAAGGATCCTTGCTACCAATAATAAAGTCTAAATCTTTAACAGTTTCTCGCATACGACGAATACTTCCTGCTTGAGAAAAGCGGTCTACCGAATCAATTTTGGACAGATATGCTTCTATTTCATCGACAATCGGGAGCATAAATGCAATCGGAAGACGTTCTGGTCGGGTATTACTATCAGCAATCGCTTTTAAGATTTTTTCAGCTGTCTTTTGCCCAAAACCTTTTAAATTAGCAACAGCTCCAGATTCACATGCCTTCTTTAACGTATCCGCATCTGTTACACCTAGCTCTTGATAAAGCTTCGCTATTTTTTTACCGCCTAGTCCTGGTAGATCCAATAATGGTACAAGTCCTTCAGGTACTTCCTTTTGTAATGTCAAAAGTGTTTCTGATTGTTCTTTTTCTATATACTCATCGATTACTGCTGCTGTTCCTTTACCAATCCCATTTAAAGCCGTAAAGTCTTCGATCTCAGTTAATGAGCGGTCATCAACCTCTAGTGCTTGAGCAGCTTTTCGATATGCAGATATTTTAAATGAATTTTCACCTTTTAATTCAAGGTATACCGCAATTTCTTCTAATAATTTGATTACATCTTTTTTATCTATCGCCACTGGCATTGCCTCCATAAAAAAATAGTTTTAAAACTATAGAAAACCCTTGCTTATATAGTTCACAAGGGTTTTCAATTCATTCAAAATAGTTAGTTACTAATTAGAGTAATAACGTGTTCAAACCATAACGATTTAATTTGCTCAGATAAAACTGGTGTATTGTCAATGATTAGTGTAGCAATTGAAGAACCTTCTATTGCTTCTTGAATGAATCCAACTGGCAGTAGAGCTGCTATGTATAGAATAACAAACATAACGAAATATGTTTCTAAAAGACCTAGCACTGCACCTAATAAACGATTAACAGAGTGTAAAATAGGTAATTCAGCTACAAAGTCAAGCATTGAGCTAATAATACTTATGATAATTTTAGTAACAAAAAATAAAATGGCAAATGCAATAGCGTTATAAAAAGCACTCTCTAATGGCAAGGATTCAAGGAAAACTGCCCATGTTTCTCCTTCGGGTAAACCTGGATAAGGTATCCACATATTTAATTGATTGGAAAGGTTATCATAGTACAAAACAGCCACAATAAAAGCGACAATAAACCCAATCAAATGAAATGCTTGTAAAATAAACCCGCGCTTCAAACCTCTTAATATCCCTAGTATAAGTAACACAATTAGTATAATATCAGTCATTTTCTTGTTTATCCTCTTTCTGTTGGATTGAACTTTTAAGTTCTTGATACTGCTTTTGTAATTCTAAATAATCATTCATCGTGTTTACAGCTGTCAAAACTGCTAACTTAGTAGTGTCAAGACTCTTATTGGCCTCGTGAATTTCACGCATTTTCTCGTCAACTAAACTTGACACCATACGAACATGACGAGCACTCTCGTCACCCACTATTGTATAATCCTTGCCATATATGTCAACTGTAGTCCGTGTTTTTTTCGCTTGGGACACGATTATACCCCCTCACTTCAATCAATTCCTAAAGATAATATTAACATGAACACATTCATTAGGAAACTATTCTCTTTTGATTATTTTTGTTATAATTGAATTACTATGAATATGAGGAGAATATATGGGACAAATCGTATTAACACTTTCCGCAGAAAAAGTAGAGGAAATGAAACAAACCTATCAATCGATGTTAAAAACCGCTCCACAAGGTGCCATTTTCTCAGCAACCACATCAAACATTACAATCACTGCTTACAAATCTGGTAAAGTACTATTTCAAGGATCGAATCCAGAAATAGAAGCCAAAAAATGGGGAACGGTCGAAGAAGCCACTAAAGAACCAAAGAAAAAGCCAACACATGGTTTTGAACCATACCCAGGTCTCTTTAACCAATCACACATTGGTTCAGATGAAGCAGGAACAGGTGACTATTTTGGACCAGTTACCGTTGCAGCTGTTTATGTGAAAGCAGAACAAATGAATATGTTACAGGAATTAGGTGTAAAGGATTCCAAAAATTTAACCGATTCAACTATCCAAACAATCGCAAAAAAATTGCTTCAATTGAAAATTCCTTATTCCCTTGTGATCTTACATAACGAAAAGTATAACCAATTGCAAAAAAGAGGTTGGACACAAGGAAAAATCAAAACAATGCTCCATCATCAAGCAATCACGAAGGTACTCCAAAAAATTGCTCCTAAAGAACCAATGGGAATTTTAATTGATCAATTTTCACAACCAAGTGTCTATCAAAAACATTTGCGCTCAGAAGATGCAAAATTACAAAAAAATGTACACTTTATGACAAAAGCAGAAAGCCATTCCATTGCTGTAGCAGCTGGGTCAATCATAGCCCGAGCGAGTTTTGTTCAAGAAATGAACAAACTATCAACTAAAGCTGGCGTAACATTACCTAAAGGTGCTTCAGCAAAGGTTGACCGTGTGGCTGGAAAGATATTAGACCGTGGTGGCATTGAAGAACTTGAAAAATATTCAAAAATACATTTTGCCAACACTAAAAAAGCAGAGTCCTATCTTTAGGTCTCTGCTTTTTCACATTTTAATACCTGCTATCATAGAGCCTATTATTAATCCAACTCCAGCTCCTACGATTACTGCTAGCTCAATGTTTATTGAGGTAATTGCTCCAATTATAACCCCAAGTCCCGCCCCAAAAACCAAACCTAGACCTGCTCCATATTTACTCAAAGACCTCAACTCCCTCTCAATCTTCATCTTGCTTTTTAATTACTTTTAGTACATTTTTCATTACTATTTTAACATTAAATTTCTTTCGATTAACTTCTTTAATTACTATTTTCAACTAAGAAAACTGGAAAATGAATATTTCCGTTTACCAGCTTAATAATAAAAGGGAAAGGATGTGCATCATGAATAATGGACTAATTATTGAAGAATTAAACACAATATTACGTGCAAGTTACATGGGGATACATTCATTTGAACACTACATTCAAAGGCTGGATGATGATGAATTGAAAAAAAGCTTTCAAACCATGCAACAGGATACCAAACAAAGTGCACTAAAGATAGCGGAGCGCATTCAAAACCTTGGTGGCGAACCAGCCAACAGTGAAGGTTTTTCTGGTGCAATGCATAGTTACATGCATAAGTTAAAAATCTCAGGAGATCCCCAAAAGATTTTAGAAGATGCGATTAAGGGCATAAATAACTATGGAGTTGAATATTCTGAAGAGCTTGTTAAGGGCGATCTAGATCAAGAGAGTAAAGAAGTTGTTGAAGAGGTAATTGATACAAATCGAAAGCATGTAGAACAATTAAAGCAACTACTTCATTAAGAAGAAGGTGATGAAAATCAAACAAGACAATAATAAACGTTTTATACCAAAACAAAAAGATCGAGAACGTATAAGGGTCAAAAATGACTTAACAGATGATTTATTTGATGTAGATGAGGAACTACATGGCGATTCGGTGAATGAACACAAAAATATTGAATCAGGTAATGCTTTTATTGCAGAAAAAGAGATTCAGCAAACGTTTCATAACTCTTAGATCTAAACTGAGAAGCCCTACAGTTATATACTGCGGGTTTCTTAACTCTTTTTTATTTAAAACCTAATCCATAAAAATACCACCTATTTATTTCTAAATAGATGGTATTAACTCATTTATTATCCTCTTAGTTCCGCTTGGTGCGCTTCTTTTACAGCAGATAAAATCGCTTGATAAGAATTTTCTACTTCTTCATCTGTTAATGTACGTTCTGGATCAAGATAAAGTAAATTGAATGCAAGTGATTTTTTGCCAGCTTCTAAATGCTCACCTTGATAAAGGTCAAACACATTCACTTGTTTTAAAAGACTGCCAGCCGCTTCTTCAATTGTAGTTTGAATCTCTCCTGCTGCTACATTCTCATCGACAACTAAAGCAATATCCCTAGAAACAGTTGGAAAACGCGGGATCTTTGTAAAGCTTGGTTCATCTATATGTGCTTCGATTAGATAATCTAAATCAATGTCAAAAACATACGTATCTTTTAAATCAAAAGCTTTTTGAAGACGTGGGTGAACTTGACCGATAAACCCTACCGGAATATTGTTAACGATAACTTGAGCTGTTCTCCCAGGGTGCATGTCATCGATGACTAATTCTTTGTAGGTTGCCTCAAAATCTAAACGATCTAGTAGTCCTTCTAAAATTCCTTTTGCTAAGTAAAAGTCGACCTGTTTTTTCTCTTGTTGCCAAGGATGATTTAACCATTCACCAGTAATTGCTACTGATGCTCGTAGTTTTTCTTTCGGCTGTTCTGTAACTTGTGCTTGCTTTGAAAGGAAAACAGAACCAACTTCATAGTACCCAACATTTACTTGTTTTCTAGCAATATTATAGGAAAGCGACGCAAGCATTTCAGGTAATATACTTAAACGTAACGTGCTATGTTCTTCACTCATTGGCATTGCTAGATGAACTGGTGTAACAGTTTCAGCCTTAACTTCTGGACTGGTCAACATCATTGCACGCTCTCTTGTTGTAAGAGAATACGTAATAGCTTCCATCAATCCTGCACTTTCAAAATACTTTTTCACTTCTCGTTTTATTGTTTGAGGCTTCGTTAAACCTCCAGCTTGAGCGGCACCTTGAGGTAACGTGTATGGTAAAAGGTCATACCCATAAATACGGGCCACTTCTTCTAACATATCCTCGAAAATTGAGATATCTTGTCTACGTGTTGGGACATGAACAGTGAATGTTTCACCGTCTTGGTCAAAGCCGAAATCAAGTTTCCGTAAGATAGTTGCAATATCTGTATCAGAAATAGCAGTACCAAGGCGAGCATTTATTTGATTTGTTTCAATCGTTACTTCTTTTTCCGACTTATCTAACTGATCAAATTCAGCTGCTCCACTTAAAACTTTTCCACCTGCGTACAGACTTAGTAATTGACATGCGCGAAGTCCAGCACGTTTAACGCGATTAGGATCGACTCCTTTTTCAAAACGTGTGCTTGATTCACTACGTAATCCATGTGCTTTTGAAGCAATTCGTACTGTTTTTGGATCAAAATAAGCCGCTTCTAATAGTACAGTTGTTGTTTCAACTGAAACTTCTGCATTGGCTCCACCCATAACACCAGCAAGTGCAGTTGGTGCTTCACCATTTGTGATAACAAGATGCTCACTAGATAGTGTGCGTTCTTGATCATCTAAAGTGACCATCATTTCGTTTTCTTTTGCTCTTCTGACAACAATTTCATCTGATCCGAAATCGTCATAATCAAATGCATGTAACGGCTGTCCATATTCAAGTAGAACATAGTTCGTTATATCAACCACATTATTAATTGGTCGAATTCCTGCTGCAATTAAAAAGTTACGCATCCATAATGGAGATGGTCCAACTTTAATATCCTTCACTACAAACGCACCATAGTAAGGATTTAATTCAGGTGCATCAACAGTAACCTTTACCTTATCAGTTGCTTTCTCATCAATCATTTCGACTGTTTCATCTGGCAATTGAACAGGTACATCTAGTATCGCAGCTACTTCATAAGCAACACCAAGCATACTTAATGCATCAGATCGGTTCGGCGTTAAACCTAATTCCAGAATTGCGTCATCTAAATTTAATAGCGATAAAGCATCAGCACCAACCTCTGCATCAGTTGGGAAAACGAAGATACCATCCGCAATATCCTTTGGTACATATTTCTCTTCAATACCAAGCTCTTGTAGTGAGCAGATCATACCGTTTGATTCAACACCACGAAGTTTTGCCTTTTTTATCTTAAAATTACCAGGTAAAACCGCTCCTGGCTTTGCAACTGCAACTTTTTGTCCTTTTGCAATATTTGGTGCACCGCAAATAATTTGTAAGCTATCCTCACCAACATTAACTTGGCAAAGATTTAGTTTATCTGCATTCGGATGTTTTTCACATTCCTCTACATAACCAACAACCACATTCGTGCTTTTTTCAGCAATGTATTCAATACCTTCTACTTCTATTCCAGTTTTCGTGATTTTATCTGCTAATGCCTCAGGTGTAATGTCACCTAATTCGACATATTTTTTCAACCAATTAAATGATACGAACATATTATCCCTCCTAGTTATGCTTTATGATATTGTTTTAAAAATCGAACATCGTTGGTATAGAAATGACGAATATCATCAACACCATATTTCAACATCGCAATCCGTTCAGGTCCCATTCCAAATGCAAAACCACTATAGATTTTCGGGTCATAACCAGCCAGTTCCAAAACATCTGGGTGAACCATTCCACCACCGAGTATTTCAATCCAGCCAGTTCCTTTACAAACAGAACAACCTTCTCCATGACATACCTTACATGAAATATCCATTTCAACAGATGGTTCCGTGAAAGGGAAAAAACTTGGACGTAAACGAATTTCACGTTCTTCACCAAAGAATTGTTTCGCAAATTGATTTAAGACACCTTTTAGGTCGCTCATTCTCACATCTTTATCCACATAGAGTCCTTCAACTTGAGTGAATTGGTGAGAATGTGTTGCATCGTCCGTATCACGGCGATAAACTTTACCAGGACAGATCATCTTAACGGGTTTATTACCCTTATATTCCAACATAGTCCGCGCTTGAACAGGGGAAGTATGTGTACGTAATAATAGTTCTTCTGTGATATAGAACGAATCCTGCATATCTCTTGCTGGATGATCTTTTGGTAAGTTTAGTGCTTCAAAATTATAATAATCAGTCTCGACTTCTGGACCTTCTCTAACTTCAAAACCCATTCCTATAAATAAATCTTCAATTTCTTCTACGATACTAGTTAATAGATGTGGTCCACCTACTTGAACAGGACGACCTGGTAAAGTTACATCAATTTTTTCCGTTAGTAACTTTTCATCTAGAGCCTTAGCTTCTAAAGCTGCTTTCTTTTCATCTAGTTGTGATGCAATTGCTTCACGTACTTTGTTCGCTAAATCACCGATAACTGGCCGTTCTTCCGCTGAGAGCTTACCCATTCCTCTTAAAACTTCTGTAATCGGTCCTTTTTTCCCTAAATAGGAAACACGTACTTGCTGCAGTGCTTCTAGTGTTGATGCTTCTTCCACTTTTACTAATGCTTCTTCTTTTAAAGCCTGTAAACGTTCTTTCATGAAAAATCCCTCCTCATATTCTTGGTAATAACTAAATTTGCGCATATAAAAAGCCTCTATCCCATAAAAGGGACGAGGCTTCGAATCGCGGTACCACCCTTGTTGACAAATATACTATTTGCCCACTCTCACTTGATAACGGAATAAATTCCGGAGCGTTCTTACTTGCAGTATGCAAGGTCCCAAACGCCAGCTCCAGAGTGAAAATTCAACTTTACTTCAATGCAAGAAGCTTCCAGTCTATGGCTTCTTTTCCCTGACTCATTGAATATTTGTACAGTCTACTAACTCTTTCGTTGCTTGTAAGTATTAAAGATATCTTTTCTTATTATAGAAAACTCTAATCAAAGATGCAACCGATAAATTGCAAAATAACACGATTACTGCTTTGCTGTTACAATTTGGTATAGCATTATTCCAGTTGCCACACTAACATTTAACGATTCCGCTTGACCAAAGATTGGAATATGCACGCGTTGATCAGCCTCTTTTAATAATTCTTGACTCACACCCGCACCTTCATTCCCAACAATTAAGGCTACTTTTTTTGGAACCTTAAGCTCATGAATTGGGCTTGCCTGTTCTAAGGTTGATCCCCAAATTGTGATATCTCCTTGCTTTAGTTCTTGAGTATATTCCAATAAATTTGTTCGCAATATAGGAAGGTGAAAGATCGATCCTTGTGATGATCGAATAACTTTATCATTATAAAGGTCAACTGTTCCATCACCTAATACGATCCCATCAAATCCTGCTGCATCAGCAGTTCGAATCATCGTACCAACATTACCTGGATCTTGAATCGCATCCAAAAGTAATAACTTCTGTTTGTTTTTCAAGTCTGATTCTTTCATCCGCACAATTGCTACAATTCCTTGAGGTGTTTTCGTATCAGTAAGATGTTGCATTACGTTTTCTGTAACGTATGTGCTTTTTTCTGAAGGAACTTCGATTGGTATAGTAACACCGTCTTGTAAAATAATAGTTTCTACTTCCCAATCACTAGCTAACACCTCTTGTACTAAGTGAACGCCTTCCACTAAAAATTGCTGCTGCTGCTCACGGTGCTTTTTAATTTTTAATTTATTCCACTGTTTAACCGTTTCATTTTTCACTGATGTAATCATGCGTCTCATCCTTTACTTAATCTCTTACCTATAATACATATTTTTGGTGTCGCTGGTCAAACTAATAGTAGTATGAAATATATTAAGATGAGGTGATTGTGTGGATTTAAATCTGCGTAAGGCAATTTTGGAAAATGTTACAGACAACGATAAATCACAGTTAGAAGCTACAATTGTCGATGCTATTCAAAGTGGTGAAGAAAAAATGCTGCCGGGTTTAGGTGTATTATTTGAGTTAATTTGGCAACAATCAAGTCAAACAGAACAACAAGAAATGCTGGATGCGTTAGAACAAGGGGTAAAACAAGCACATTAAAGAGAAGTACAAAAAGTCGAGAGTAAAATCTTAGGGATTTTGTCTCGACTTTTTTGTTATTGAAATAAAAGTTTTTTTCGTAACTATTTATGTTTGCGGATTTGATATAAAAAATGTGTACTAACTGGTAATAAGTGCGAACTTGCTACGGAAGCAGGCGGTTTTGTATAACTTGAGATTACTGTAATCCTCATCTTTTGATTTTTCGCGGACATTTAGTACGCTATTCACACAAAAACAGCTATTCTAAGTGGGTAGTGGACATCTAGTACGTTATTTGATGTAAATCACTTAAAATTGACCATTTTATAGCTAAATAGCGGAACAAATGTCCACAATACCCTCCAAATTACGCTATTTTTCAAAAATAACAGAATATATGTCCGCGCACCTTTTCTAACACCACCCCGCTAAATAATAATTGTCACAATCTCCTTTTTCAGTTAAACTATGATCATTAGATAGAAATGAGGAACGGTCATGGATATTAGATTATTGCAAAGTATGATGCAGGCACAAGCGATGGCAAATTTTTCATCAGGTAATAGCGCTAATACAGCTAGCTCAGCCTCAATGTTTGAGCAAATGTTTCAAACAATGTTGCATGAGATGGGCTCTACAACAGACAACACTTCTTCGATTCGTAAAAATATAGGATCTCCTAACACTTTGACTAACAACAATTTATATCCAACGATTTCACCACTACAGCAAACAATGTCTGGTTCAAATGATGTATCAACGATCATTGAACAAGCATCGGCAAAATATGGTGTAGATCAGAAACTAATCCAATCTGTAATCAAGGCAGAATCTAATTTTAATAAAGATGCTGTGAGTAGTGCTGGTGCTCAAGGTTATATGCAACTAATGCCTGCTACGGCTGCAGGTCTTGGTGTGACTGACTCTTTTGATGCTCACCAAAATATCTTCGGTGGGACAAACTATTTAAGTCAAATGCTTAATCGATACCAAGGGGACACTTCCTTAGCCTTAGCTGCTTATAACGCAGGACCTGGAAATGTTGCTAAATATGATGGTATACCACCATTTAAAGAAACTCAAAATTATGTTAACAAAGTAATGCGTAACTATTTAGCTTAAAAAAAGTGCTCCAAACTATTATTATAGTTGGAACACTTTTTTATTTAATACATGTTCAAAAAGTCGACAAATTAGAAGCAAGCAGGTCGAGGCGGCGAAGTTTCTGAGGACCAGAATGTAGGCTTCCCCTACATGAGGACCGGAAGAACGAGCCAACAAAGAGATGCGACGCCTTATCATTTGATGACTTTTTGAATATCCTCTAGTTAAATGTAATCTCTTTAACCTTATCTGCATCTAGCCCTTTGATCACTTCAACAATTAACTTAACGGCATTATCAAAGTCATCTTGGTGAATGATTGCAGCGTGTGAGTGAATATAACGTGTTGCAATCGTGATTGATAATGCAGGAACACCATTTGCTGTTAAATGAATTGAACCTGAGTCTGTTCCACCAGCTGCAAGGTTTGCATACTGATACGGGATTTCTTTTGAATCAGCTGTGTCAATAACAAAATCGCGCAATCCTTTATGTGAAATCATGGATGCATCATACAAAATAATTTGTGGTCCGTCACCAATTTTGCTATCCGCTTCTTTTGGAGAAATACCTGGCGTATCACCAGCAATCCCTGTATCAACTGCAAAACCAATATCAGGTTTTATAGCATTTGTGGCTGTTTTTGCCCCACGTAAACCAACTTCCTCTTGCACAGTCCCAACGCCATAGACAACGTTTGGATGTGTTTCATCTTTTAGATTTTTTAAAACTTCAATTGCTATCGCACAGCCAATTCGGTTATCCCATGCTTTTGCTAGTAATAATTTTTCATTTTTCATTTGTGTAAACTCGAAGTATGGTACGGCAGAATCACCAGGACGTACACCAAAAGACTCTGCTTCTTCTCTACTTGTTGCTCCAATATCAATAAACATATCTTTAATTTCGACTGGCTTTTTACGCGCTTCAGCTGTCATAATATGTGGTGGTTTAGATCCAACAATACCTGTGACATCACCTTTTGATGTCACAACAGTTACGCGTTGCGCAAGCATCACTTGGCTCCACCAACCACCGATTGTTTGGAAGTATAAGAATCCATTATCATCGATTCGAGTTATCATGAAACCAACTTCATCTAAATGGCCTGCCACCATTACTTTCGGCCCATCTTCTTGACCTACTTTTTTGGCAATCAAACTTCCGATATTATCAGTGTATACCTCAGTTGCGTAAGGTGTAATATATTTCTCCATCACCTCACGTGCTTCTCTTTCATCACCAGATATACCTCTAGCATCTGTTAATTCTTTTAACATTGTTAATTGATCATTTAGTTTTGTCATATGTATTACCTCCCTTTCTATATTATTAGTATAGACTTTTTTTTATTTTTTCTCAAAAAATCAATCTAATAGTTTGTATCCTGTCGATTAAAGTTCACTTCATTCTTATCAATATAAGCTTGTTGAATATCTTCTTCGCTAAAACCTAATACTTCCCCTAGTCTTAGAAATGCACCAAATACTTCATTGTAGTGCTTTGCTGAGGGATCTTGTTTTAGTGTAATAATTTTCTCAAAAACATAATTAAAAAGATTTGTTGTATCTTTATCAAGTGCCATTACTTTAATTTGTTCATTTGTAAAGCCCTGATCTAATCCAATTGATAAGATAAAATGCAACCCATCAACATATTCCTCTAGTACAATAGCTCTTTCACTTGTTGGTTTTGTACTCCAAAACTTAAAGCACCTTGTCTCATTTGCTAGTTCACCCAGTTCCACCAATAACGCCAATATTTTTTTATCGAATAAATCATTTGAATTTAACTGATGATTCGATTGAATATAAGTATCAAGTTGTCTTTGCATTGTGTATAATTTTTGCCAATCCATAAGAATCTCCTTTATAATTAAATTATTAATAGTATAACAGATCAAAAGCGTAAGCGCCCGGATAGCGACGTATGGACTGGGACTGCGATTACTCGCCCTACATGTTACTCAAGTGTAGCGAAATTTTTAATTTAATAAGCAATGAAAAAAAGTGAAACCTAACACTTGTCTTATTCGTATATAAGTTAAACTATCTACAGGGAGTCGGTACAGATGATTGTTGTTTTTATCTTTCGGTTTTTAATATTTATAGCGATTATCTTTATGCTCTATTCTGCATACAAATATATCATCAATCCGAAGCGAAAACTTGAAGTTGCCAAAGATAAAAAAGTTTTTTATTTTCTTGATGAATCTGATAATATTAAAAAGAATTTTTTAATGACGTATAAAGGAATTTTGTTTGAAGGAGAAAAATACCTAGGTACAACTGAAAATTCCTTTGATGTTATAAATATCAGTGTATCAGCACGCCATCCTAGTGAATTAAAAGGGTTAGAGCGAGATGATTTATATTTTCTTGAGGAAGAAATTCTAATCCGTTACCCTTATGCTACTGTTGAATGGAAAAATCCGATTAATAAATTAGTATTAAAAAAATAAGATGATCATATTAAAAGAAGCAATCCAATTAAGAAAGTTTGGATTGCTTTTTAAGGACACCTTGTACTTCAAAGTTTTTATAAATATGCGTGGTATATTTTTAAACACCTGTACTTGTTGATTTCAAACCAAAGAAGTCTTGCCAGCTGATATAGATTTCCTTTCTTCTTAAGATATACAGAAAAGGTAAAATCCCTATTATTACACTTCCAGCTATTAACGGAGAGAATTCTGTAATTGATTTTCCAACTGATGTATAAACAACTGCAAGCGGTAGGTTAGATGCAAAAGATGACCGCATATAATCTTTTAGATGTACAGATATCTCTAATATACATAACGATAACAAATGAAAATGGATAAATGGAATTAATCGTAATATTGCTATTTGCGCTGTTGTTAAATCTGCACGATGACCTATTAATTTTTGTTTCATACGTACAAATCTGTTCATTGTATCTGGCATTCGTTCCGCCATTTTGTAAAAAATAAAGCTAGAGAGTGTTATGCCAATTACTGAATAGATTATCCCTGGAATTACTCCAAATAAGACCCCACCTGTTACACACAAAAATACGACTGGAAGAAACAATAATGGGCGTAATAGATGTAATGCAATAAAGAATAGAGGTGCAAAGATCCCTCCAGTCTCTACAAGCGTCATAACATAAACACCGATATATTCCATTTTAGTCCCTCCTCAGGCAGATACAATTATTTAATTATATGACATGAGACGAGCCTTTATGACAACTTTAACTATTTTTTAAATAAACCCAAAAGATTAAAACCGTCTGAATAACAATTAGAAGTGGCATTCCAATCGTAAATATTGTATGTTTTGTTTTGTGACGGAAATGCCGCATACCTAACAAACTTCCAAATGAACCGCCTAATAACGCAATAATCCACAATGTTTTTTCTGGTATACGCCACATTCTCTTCCTTGCACGCCTTTTATCTATCCCCATTAGAATAAATCCTATTATATTAATGGCAAAGGTATAAATCATAATCAGTTGCATTTTTTTCTCTCCTAAAATTCGATATATGCATGATAAAAAGAGCTATCCCCTCAAAAATGAGAAAATAGCTCTTCATTATAATTATACTATTTTAATGCAGCTTTTGCTTTATCAGCTAATTGTGCAAATGCTTGCTCATCATTAATTGCTAATTCAGAAAGCATTTTACGATTAACTTCGATACCAGCTAATTTCAAACCATGCATTAAACGGCTGTAAGAAAGATCGTTTAAACGTGCTGCAGCATTGATACGTGTAATCCATAATTTACGAAAATCACGCTTTTTATTTCTGCGGTCACGATATGCGTACTGACCTGATTTCCAAACTTGTTGCTTTGCTACTTTAAATAACGCATGTTTTGAACCATAATATCCTTTAGCAAGCTTTAATATGCGTTTACGACGCTTGCGTGTAACTGTTCCACCTTTAACACGTGCCATAGTAATTCCCTCCTAGTATATCTCAACGATTTAGTTACGTTAAATTGTTTATTTGTATGGTACCATTTGTTTGATACGCTTGTAATCTCCAGCAGAAACAACTGCGCCTTTGCGCAATTTTCGCTTTTGCTTTTGTGACTTGTTTGCAAACAAGTGACTTGTATACGCGTGTGAGCGTTTCAGCTTTCCAGAAGCTGTTCTTTTAAAACGTTTTTGTGAGCCTTTATGAGTTTTCATTTTTGGCATGAGTAGTTCCTCCTTTATAACATCTAAGCTAATTCTTATTTTTCGTTAATTGGTGCAAGCGTTAAGAACATGCTACGACCTTCCATTTTTGGTCTTTGTTCCACTGTTGAAAGATCTTTACACGCTTCTGCCATACGCTCTAATACTTTTTGACCTAACTCTTTATGGGTAATCGCACGTCCGCGAAAACGAATCGATACTTTAACCTTATCACCTTTATCAAGAAACTTTCTTGCATTGCGAAGCTTTGTATTAAAATCATGTTCTTCAATACCAGGACTTAGACGTACTTCCTTGAGATTGATTATTTTTTGTTTTTTACGTGCTTCTTTTTCTTTCTTCTGTTGCTCGAAACGATGTTTACCATAGTCCATGATCCGACACACCGGCGGTTTTGCATTCGGTGCAACCAGAACAAGATCTAATTCTCTAGTTTGAGCAATATCCAATGCATCTTGACGAGATTTAACTCCAAGTTGATCCCCATTAGAATCAATGAGTCGCACTTCACGCGCTCTAATTTTCTCATTGACGTTCGTATCTTTGCTAATAATCAGCCACCTCCGTGATTTTTTAAAAGCGTCATGATTTATGATCGGTTACTTTATTTTACTAATAGCAACCTTGACCTGTTCCAATGGTCAACTGACAAGCTAGTTGATTTTATCCATAAAAAAAGTGTCGGTACACACTGCACCCACACATTATCTGTTGATTAATCAGATTGTTAACCTGGCAACTACATAATAATGCGTCAATCAGGCGAGAAGCGGGTGCCTCTACTTGTCTTAGATCATATTCAATTTCACTTCTCCTATAATACCATGGCAACATATTGCTGTCAACAAAAATCTTGATTGAAACATTAAAAGTAGACAAGAGCCATAAAGGCTCCTGTCATAAAATATACTTTTTTTACTTACTATGCATAACTTTTTGTTCAATTTCAGCTTTCAATGCATTGATGAAATCGTTCAAACCAATTGTTTCTGAATCCTGTTCTCCATAACGACGAACATTGACAGCCTCATTTTCAACCTCTTTATCACCAACAATAAGTGCAAAAGGAATCTTCTCTGTTTGAGCTTCACGAATTTTATAGCCGATTTTTTCATCTCGTTGGTCTACTTCAACACGAACCCCATTAAAGCGAAGTTCTTCTTCCACCTTTTTCGCATACTCAGCGTGTACTGCAGCTGATACAGGGATGATGCGTGCTTGAATTGGTGAAAGCCATGTTGGGAATGCACCTTTATACTCTTCAATCAAGAATGCAACAAAGCGCTCCATTGTTGAAACAACACCTCGATGGATAACAACTGGACGATGCTCTTTGCCATCTTCACCAATATATGTTAAATCAAATCGTTCAGGTAAGTGGAAATCGAGTTGAACAGTAGATAACGTTTCATCTTTACCTAGGGCAGTTTTAACTTGTACATCTAGTTTAGGACCATAAAATGCTGCTTCACCTTCTGCTTCAACGTAATCTAATTCCATGTCTTCCATTGTTTCTTTTAACATTGCTTGTGCTTTTTCCCACATCTCATCATTATCAACATATTTGTCTTTATCTTCTGGATCACGATAAGATAGACGGAAGTAATAATCATCAATACCGAAATCTTTGTAAACATTTTGCACTAGCTCAACTACTCGAATAAATTCATCTTTTAGCTGATCAGGGCGTGCAAAAATGTGTGCATCATTTAATGTCATTGCACGAACACGTTGTAATCCAGCTAATGCACCTGACATTTCATGGCGATGCATCGTACCTAATTCTGCAATACGAACAGGTAGATTACGATAACTATACAATTGATTTTTATAAACCATCATATGGTGCGGACAGTTCATTGGACGTAAAACTAAATCTTCATTATCCATTTCTAAGGTTGGGAACATATCGTCTTTGTAATGATCCCAGTGTCCACTTGTTTTATATAATTCAACATTACCAAGTACCGGTGTGTATACATGGTCATAGCCTAAACGTTCCTCTAAGTCGACGATATAACGTTCAATTGTACGACGGATCGTTGCACCTTTTGGCAACCATAATGGTAAACCTTGTCCGACTTTTTGGGAGACTGTAAATAAATCTAATTCTTTACCTAACTTACGATGATCACGCTCTTTTGCTTCTTCTCGCATACGAAGATATTCCTGTAGGTCATCCTTTTTAGCAAAAGCAGTTCCATAAATACGTTGTAACATCTTGTTATTGCTATCACCACGCCAATATGCTCCAGAAATACTTAACAATTTAAAGATTTTAATTTTACTTGTAGAAGGAACATGTACACCGCGACACAAGTCAAAAAATTCACCTTGCTCATAAATTGTTACAGTTTCGCCTGCTGGAATCGCTTCTAGTAATTCAAGTTTTAAGTCATCACCGATCGCTTCAAAGCGTTTTTTTGCTTCCTCACGTGATACTTCTGTCCGAATAAATTCTAAATTCTCATCGACGATTCTTTGCATTTCTTTTTCTATCTTAGGTAAATCCTCCGGTGTAAGCGATTGGTCCATATCAATATCATAATAGAAACCATCTTCAATAGTCGGGCCAACACCTAACTTCACATCGTCTCCATACAAACGTTTAACTGCTTGAGCCATAACATGCGCAGTCGAATGGCGCATAATGTCAATACCTTCATCTTGCTTATTTGTAATAATGGCTATCTTACCATCACTTGGTAATGGCGTACGTAAATCAAAGTAGATCCCATCTAATGTTACGGCCAATGCTTGTTTCTTTAGGCCTGGAGAGATTGATTGTGCAATATCTTCTCCTGTCGTACCTTTTGGAAACTCTTTATTTGCACCATCCGGAAAAGTAATAACTAATTGATCTGACATGTAATTCACTCCTTATTGAAATAAAAAAATATAGACAGGCACAGGTCACAGGGTGAAGCCATATAAAAACGCTCATCCCTCTGCTTAATAGCAAAGGGACAAGCGTTAGCTCGTGGTTCCACCCTAATTCCTGAACCAAATAAATTATGGATTCAGCTTCATTTACTCTGTAACGTAGAGAATACGCTGTTTTCTACTAACATTATAGCTTTAAAAAACAGAGTTTAGAGGTGGTAATAATTGTAGACTGAACAGAAAACTTGCAGCAAAGTGTTTTCCTCTCTATTAGAACGTCTTACAAAAATATTGTCCTCATCAGTACTTTTCAATATGATTATTAATATGACTTATATTATAAAGCTACAATTTAAAAAAATCAAGCACGCTTTAAAAAAGTTAAATTTCCTCAGGCAGGATGAACCCTTACTGAGGATTAGCTCTAAAAATGACTATGAGCCGATGAATAAATCGAGGTTTTACTTCCCATTAATGTATGATAAATAATTAAACTAAAGCAAACGGAAATTGATTTAAAGGTTTAAATGTAGCACGTTCTTCAAAGATATTCATTATTGAAATTGTTTTCGCATCAGGTGGGCTGTCTCCATAAATATAAATAAAATCAGGTACCATTGCAAGCAAGGGGGTTAGATTCAATTCATTTTCATCTAATCCAACGATATAAACTGGATTTATTTGAATTTCTTCCTTCAATTCTTGTTCAGAAAACATATGTCCATCATCTTGATAAAAGGTAAAATTCTCTCCTTGTATTACATGTATGGCTTTATATTTACTGGTGCTATTAGCTATATAACCACGGATAGTGTGCACAAAATTTTGATAGTGCTCTTCTTGTTTCATGTCATCAATTGCCATTCCAATAAGTTCTGACAGTAATGATTCAGCTAATAGGTCGGTTGAGTCAACATATGTCTCGTAATCTATTGTGTCACCATTGGTATGCATACGAAGCCATTCAATAATAGTATCTTGCAGATCATTTTGTATATCAAAATTATTGAGTTCATCTCCTAAGAGTAATGCCATAGCGTTCTCTCTAATCTGTTCGATTTCTATTTCATCTTCGTAATAGTAAGTATATCGAATTATATCTGAAATTTTATCTTTTTTTGTACATGTTGCCCAGACTTCTAATAATAGGAAATATATTAATAATTCTATGTTTTGGAATACATTATGGTAAATTTGAATATAAAACCCCCTTTTTTCTTGTAATATCCACACCATTTCATGATACTGCAGCTTTTTACAAAAAAGCTTTGCTTCCTGCTCATTTTCCATATACACACATAACATATACATCATCCTTATCCGAATCAAACTGTTACATTATATGGGTTTCAGATTGAAAACATGTGTACATTTTAGAAATCAACAAAAACACACCAGCAAATCGCAACATACTATTAGCAAAGTTTAAAATTACAAAACTTATTTTAAACATAATCTTATTAATGATTAATATCTATAAACTACGCATTAAATCTTTGTTCCTCTGACCCGCTTCTCAAGTGAAATGGACTCGCTTTCCGTGGGCAGGGCTTTATGATGGGGCGAGTAATCGCAGCCCCACGGCTTCAGCTAACTCGGAGGCAAAAAAACACCTCCGAGTGGATCTTCAGCTCGCGCTGTTCCCACAGGAGTCTCGCCCATTTCACTTGATACGCTAGATATCAAGAAAAGCTTAAAATGCGAGATTTAACAACCGTAAACATTAATCAATATAAAAATATAGATGCGCTAGCCAGTGAAGGAAGCAAAGGCTTGACACTCCTACGGGAACAGCACGAGCCGAAGATCCATTTAGTAAAGCGATTTTTGCCTTACTAAGTTAGCTAAGGCCGTGCCCGTGGAAAGGGAAAGCCTTTGGGGCTGCGATTACTCGCCCCACCAAAACCACTTGCTGACGTAGCGGGTTAGTAACTTTCGTTACTGGTCAATGCGCATTTTATATCAACTATGAACTTTTTAAATTAGTAAAAAAAGAACAACACATTAATATGCATTGTTCCTCTTTACAATTCTCTTCGATTTTCTGAAAATATGGATACTTCTTTACTCACTTGTTTTATTCTTTCAATAATTCTTCCGGCTTTTAATTCTTCAATATCACCTTTGGTTGATGTAGCTAGGTGTTTTTCTAATTGCGATAAACTATAATTCGAACTAAAAAAGACAGGGAGCCTTTCCATCATTCTATATTGTAAGATAGAACCAAGGATCTCATCACGAAACCATGCAGAAATTGATTCTGCACCGATATCATCAATCATTAAAACTGGTACTTTTTTAAACCTTTCAACTTTCTCATTCAATGAATCATCTTTTAAAGAAGATTTTATTTCGCGAACAAACTCAGGCATATAAATTAACATTGACGAAATGTTTTTATCAGCTAGTTCATTGGCAATTGCCCCTAAAAAGTAGGTCTTTCCAACACCAAATGGCCCATAAAAATATAAACCTTTTTCTGGAATCCCACTACCAATTTTACTCACATAAGTTACCACTTCTCTGATTGCTTGATGTCGATTTTCGTCGGCGTCATCTAAATTCTTTAATGATGCTTGTAAAATGTCCTTAGGCATGTACAAACTTTTTATTAAATTTGCCTTTTTATTTTGTTCTTCTTGTTGTAACTTGTATTTACATTTTTCATAGTAGAGATGAATTTCTTTTCCTTCAACTTCAATCCTCGGTTTGTACCAAGGTAATACGTTATTAGCACAACCATTAGACGGACAATTATCACAATTTTTATTTTGAGAATGGTATTCATATAATTTCATTAGCTGTTTTTCTATATCTTGATTAGTTAAACTTGGGTGTTTTTTTAAAAACTCTTGTATATCAGGATCGCGTAAGACCTCTTGTTTCATCTCATCATAAAACGACTGAAAAGACCGATTCTCTCTCATCCATTTTTTTAAAGAAGTTTGAATTGATTCCATTTGCACCATCCTTAAGAATGATTAAATTTTTGCTCATTATATTTTCGTAACAATTCACTGACATCTTCTTTTGATTCCGAATCTTTTGTTACTATCTGTTTTTCTTTTGTTGCTTGAGCCTGTTTTTGTTTCTTAAACCAATCTGGTACTACTTCTTTTTTTCCAGCTGATCTATTATATGTTTTTTTATTATTACCCCATTGCTGATATTTATTATGTTCAGATTTTGCTAGAGTCATAGCTTGTCTAACTGTTTTCACGTTTTTTCTCGCCCAATGACTAGCAATTTTTTCAAGGTAAGATTTCGTCAACTTCATATCAGTTTTTAATAAAACATAATGAATTAAGACATTCATGACACCGGGGGTTATTCCCTGTTGTGTCATTACATCTGCGACAATTTTTAAATCCTGTGTAGATGCTTGATTGCCGTTTGATAGATCAGCTAATAACTGTCTTGGTGTTATTTCTTCAAGCATTTGAATAAATTGCTCTTGCTTATTTTTAGGTTCTTCCATCTTTTTTGAATAAGTTGCTTTTTGGTCAACTGCATTAACCTTTGTTTTAGACTGTGGCTGCATACTTTGAGATAAATCCATGCAAGCAGTTTTGAACTCTTTATGATTTAAACGATTTTCATCTGAGATCGCCCATAATAAGGCTTTTTCAATCTCTAAATTGGTTAAATTATATAGTGCACTCATCTGCTCAATCAACCTGATATTAGTAGCAGTCAAAATCTTTTCAGCAGGTAACATTCGTTGGGTTAATATTTGTGTAATACCGTTCAAGTCAATTGTTTCATTACCAATAGTCGGACCATCATTTTTTGAAGTACTACTTTCACTGTGTCTAAATTCCTCTGTTATGTTCAACTCATTTTTAAAAACCTCTGGAAAATGAGCAGTAACATTTCTACCTTTATCATAGTTTGGTTCATTTTGTTTAAACAATTGATATAACTGATCACACTTATTTGCTCCAAGCTGATGATACAATAATTGTGATAGTAAACCATCCTGGAAGAACTCTATTGGTGTACAAGGAAGCAACAACTTATACGTGAATATTGTTTGATCTGCATCATCATACTGAAAAGTTTGCATCAATCCTATACCTTCTAATTTTTGACGTGCTTGATAAATATCAGGAAGTGGTATATTTAGATATTGCATTAACATATGGTGTGTTTGAGGTACTTTTTGATCTGATAGAGTATTAGATTGACTTGATAGTGTTAAATAGAGTGAAACGGCTTGAACACCTAATAATGGTTGATATAATTGCATTAAAGCTTGCATATGTGCTTGATTCAGCTGTTGTTCAGATAATATAAAGTAGCCATGAGCAGGTAGTAATTTACCAATGTGCTGTTGCATGTTAAACACCTTCTCCTTTCCTGCCTTATTTAAAGAAAAAAAGAGCCAATTCGGCTCAACTACTATGCTTTATCATCTGAGTTTTTAATCAAATCTTTTAACTCATCTAAAAAAGACACTAATATCTTTAAACTGACGATAAACTGATGCAAATCTTACATAGGCTACTTCATCAATCACCGATAAGCGGTCCATGATTAATTCACCCACTTCTTGACTTTGCACTTCCGCCGTACCACGACTCCGCAGTTCTTTTTCAACTTCCATTGCAAGTTGCTCCAATTGTTCAAGAGCAACGGGTCTTTTTTCGCAGGCTTTGATTAAACCACGTATTAGTTTCTTGCGACTGAATTCCTCTCTAATACCTTCTTTTTTTACAACAATTAAAGGTAGTTCTTCGATTCGCTCAAAAGTTGTAAAACGAAATTCACAAGATTCACATTCACGTCTTCTTCTAATTGCCTGTCCATCTTCAATCGGTCTTGAGTCCATAACTCTAGTGTTTTTGTAGTGACAGTTTGGGCAACGCATTCGTTATCATTCCTATCCTATATTACCTTCAGGTGTACTATTCTTGTAACAGTGTCATTTCTTTCTTTAATTCATCATAAAGTTTTGGTATTAATTTATGGCTATACCCAAAGTCTAAAGGAAGGACTGATTCTGTTGTAACAGATAAGTCAACAGCTGTTCGAAATGGTCTAACCATAATAATGGTTGCAATAACAAAAGCTTTTTTTCGCCCTTTAAAATTCACACTTATTTCTCCGTGTTCTTTAGATGTAGCAACGATTTCACAACCTTGCTTATCTCTAAAGTATGATTCAACCGTTTGAAAAGCTCTATCTTTTGTTGTTTTAAAATAGTGTGTTTGTAATTGTTCATCCCAATGCTTGTCTTTTGTTTCAGAATGATTATTAACATATTTTTCAAATGATTCTTTTAATCCCATGTCCGCACCTCATCATCTATGATTACATATTATATATACAATACTAACATGTTTTTCTGTAGAAAACGATAACAACGCATAGATAATTTAATTTTAATAGCAATTAGATTATGGAAAGTAATCTTGTTATACAAAATCCCCTCTACTGAATATAACAGCAAAAGGGACTGTAGAAAAACTATAATGCATTATATTTTGGTACGTGAACCGGTCCCTTACCACGTGGGACTTCAATTTTTTCACAACTTTTAGATTCCAATGCATCCGAAATAAAATCACATGCAACATTTGGATCAATAATATCACCACAAGTGTACACGTCAATACTTGCATACCCATGTTCAGGAAAACTATGGATTGTTAAGTGTGATTCTGAAATAATTACCACACCACTTACACCCTGAGGCGCAAATTTATGAAAAGCAACTTCTCTTACCTCAGCACCAGCCTTCAAAGCCGCATTAACAAAAATTTGTTCAATTCTTCCCATATCATTTAACGTATCTATATTACAATCCCACATCTCCGCAATAACATGTCTACCCATTGTATCCATTTAAAAATCCCCCTTATTAATTAACACTTTTAAAATAACATGCACGCGTTGTCACGGGGGAAAGTTAGTCCAAAGAGGTCCTAACCCTTTAAGTGACCATTACGCACCCATTTAAAAGCCTTACTTTTTATTATAACATATGTTTGTCTAATCTTTTAACGTAAGCACATGCAAAAAAATTATATATGGTTTCTTTCTGTTTGGCAAGGTTTATTTTACTACAAAAAAATAAAACCTATTCAACAATAGGCTTTATTTTCATTAAAGCTGCTTAATTATTTCCTTGCATTGTTTTTTTGTATATTCAATTGAGCCAGTATTATCAATCACTCTATCCGCCAAATCCTTTTTATCATCGATTGGCATTTGAGCCTGGATACGATTTTGGGCATCTTCCTTGGAAAGATTATCTCGATCTACTAACCTTTTTAATTGTGTATCTGGGTCAACATATACAACAACTACTCGATAAACTAAATCTGCCAAATTACTTTCAAATAAAAGGGGGATATCTAATATAATCATTTCTTCTTTCGCTCTAATAAAATAATCTCTCTGTGCAATCATTTTCGACCTTACTTGGGGATGAACAATATTATTTAGTTTTTTTCTTTTTGTATCATCTGAAAAAATAAGTTTCCCTAGTTTTTGTCTATCAATCATACCGTTGTTTTGCAAAACTTTTTCCCCAAACGTTTCAATAATTTGATTATAGGCATACTGGCCAGGTTCAACCGCTTCTTTTGCAATAACATCCGCATCAATTACTGGTATATTTTGTTCACGAAAAAAGTTTGCTACTGTACTTTTCCCTGTTGCTATCCCACCAGTTAACCCTATTACTTTTGTCATGATATCCACCTTGTCTCATTAGTATGATTATAATTAAATCATTTTCACAATCCCTAATACAATTAAAATTATTCCTGGTAAAAAGTTTAAACGTTGTAATCCTTGCCAGCTAGACAATATGGACCCACTTTTCATTCCTAATGTTAAAAATAAACTTGTAGCTACAGCAATTCCTATAGCCCCAGTAAATAATGGTAGGCCTATTAAAGCAGCACCTATACCTGCACCAAATGAATCAATTGATAAAGCTATCCCCAATATTACCACTTCAATTCCTGCAATATTTCCTGATTGGTCTATATCCGCCATCATTGGTTTTTTTAAAATTTGAATTACTAATCCAATTGATTTAATCTCAAATTTAAATTGAAATGCTTTATTTTTCCCTTGTGAATTATCCGATCTAAAAAAAGAATACACTACCCATATTCCAATTATAACAAGTAATGATCCACCAATTATTTCTGCACTTTTTTCTGTTAGAAAGGCAGCGATCCAATCCCCGACTATCATAGCAAAGAGAAATACAATTCCTGAAATTATACCAATTAGGAGTATCGAACGAAAGGAAAGCGCCATTTTTCGTAATCCATAGGTGAACGCAACCATAAAACTATCCAGACTAACCGCACAAGCTAATAATAACAGGGTTGATAATTCTGCCATAACTCTTTTTGCTCCTTCACTATACATATTCATGTTGAAACACTCATGAATAGTATATGGAGGGCACAATAGAGGTGTGCAGTATCACTAGGCGAATCAATTATTAATTGAGAAGTATAGCTTCATTAAACCCTCTGGAAAGAGAAAGGATTTAATGATGTTATTAAAGGTCTACAGACAAACTGTCCTTTCCGGACACAGCCTGTATGATCCTTGACGATCACTGAATCAAAATATAGCTCTTTATAAACTTTGGCAATTTGGACAAAGGTGCGTTCCACGATTAGATACTTTAGTTTTGATGATCGGACTTCCGCACCTGTTGCATGGATTATTTTCTTGTCCATATGCAAATAATTGCTGTTGAAACATTCCTATTTGTCCTTGACTATTAACATATGAACGAATAGTTGTTCCGCCTTGGATAACAGCTTCTGATAACGTTTCTTTTGCATGATGCATTAGACTTTTAACTTCGCTTTCAGTGAGTGAGCTCCCTTTTCGCAAGGGGTGTATTTGTGCTCTATATAACGTTTCATCCACATAAATATTACCAAGACCTGCAATAATTTGTTGATCTAATAAGATATTTTTAATTACTCTTTCACTTCTATGAATTTTGTTATAAATATTTGCAAACGTGTACTCTTCTTCAAATGGATCTGGTCCTATTTGATTTAGTGGCTTAACAGATAACTCCTTCCCTTTAGGAAAGAGGTGCATTGTACCAAATTTGCGAACATCTTGATAACGTAATTCTTTTCCATCTTCAAGGTGAAAAATCACATGTACATGCTTGTTGACTGGCTCACTCTTTTCAAAAACACCATATTTACCTTCCATACGCAAATGGGATACAAGTGTGTAATTGTTTAATTGAAAAAGCAAAAACTTTCCTTTCCGACTAATATCCCAAATTACTTCATCTTTAATTAATTCACTAAATACCTTGTGATCATCGGGTTCTTTAATAATTTTAGCCCAATTTACAGTCACTCCTACTATTTTTTGATTTAAAACTAATTCTTTCAGAGTTTTTCGAACTGTTTCTACTTCTGGTAATTCCGGCATTCCTATCTACCTCACTTATTTTGCATCAAACCACGTCTCACCGTATGCATAATCAACTTTTAATGGTACATTCAATTCCACGGTTTTTTCCATAATTTCAGGCACTAGATATTTAAGTGTTTCAATTTCTGATTCTGGTGCTTCTAAAATTAATTCATCATGCACTTGTAATAACATACGTGCTTTCAATCCTTTTTCGATTAATGCTTTTTGTAAATCTATCATTGCTTTTTTGATAATATCTGCGGCACTACCTTGAATTGGTGTATTCATCGCTGTTCGCTCTGCAAAACTTCGCACATTAAAATTACGACTTGTTATATCTGGTAAGTATCGTCTCCGATGCATCAACGTCGTTACGTAACCTTTTTGCTTAGCTTCTTGAACAATTTCATCCATATAAGCTTTTACACCTGGGTAACTTGCAAAATAACGTTCAATAAATGCTTTTGCTTCTTTACGGGTAATGCCTAGATTTTGTGATAAACCATAGTCACTAATTCCATAGACAATACCAAAATTAACTGCTTTTGCTTGACGTCGCATATTACTGTCTACTTCTTCTGCATCTACGTGAAATACATCCATTGCTGTTCTAGTATGGATATCCATGTCTTCTTGGAATGCTTGTACCAGTTTCTCATCCTTTGCAATATCTGCTAAAACACGTAATTCAATTTGTGAATAATCCGCAGCAAAGATTACCCAGTTCTTTTCAGATGGAATAAATGCTTTCCGGATTTTTTTTCCTTCTTCTAAACGAATTGGAATGTTCTGCATATTTGGATCTGTGGAACTTAACCTTCCTGTTTGTGTAAGAGCTTGGTTAAAACGTGTATGAATTTTGTTATCATCACTATGAATAACTTTTAATAGACCCTCAATATAAGTAGATTGCAATTTACCTAACTGCCTATATAGTAACAACTTTGGAATGATTGGATGCTTCTGCTTCAACTGTTCCAATATATCTGCCGAGGTTGAATAACCTGTTTTCGTCTTCTTTATCACAGGTAATTCTAATTTCTCAAATAAGATTGGCCCTAATTGTTTTGGTGAATTTAAATTAAATGACTCTCCTGCGAGTTCATGTACTTCTTTTTCAATTGTTTCTAATCTTGACTTTAACTCTTTTTGCATCGTTTCGAGTTGTGTTCGGTCAATTTTAACTCCTGTTGCTTCCATTTTCCCCAATATAATTGCTAGTGGTAATTCTAAATCGTTTAGTAATGCAAGCTGTTGGTTATCTTTTAACTCTTCAACGACTTGTGGTTTTAATGCAAATAACATTGTAGTTTTACGCCCAACATGTTCTGCTAACTTATCCTGTTCCGGTACTTTCAACTTAGCGCCTTTTCCATATACTTCTTCATCAAAGAGGACTTGTTTTTGTCCCATACGATGACTAATTGCTGGGATGTCATGATGATTTTCTGCTGGATTGATCAGATAAGAAGCTAACAATAAATCAAAAGTTATCCCTTTGAAATGAATGTTATGATTAAGTAAAGCCACTGTTACCTTCTTCGCATCAAATACCCACTTTTCTTGCTTTGGATCTTCTGCCCACTTTTTGAATACTTCTGAATTTATTGCAACCTGAGTGGGAACAAAGTACTTGTTATCTTGATTGACTATACCAAAACCTTCAATAGGCTCTAGATGGTAATTATCAGCGAGTACCTCTACTTCTATAGCTTCAATACCAGTAAAAATTGATTCAGGAACGTCATTCAGAATCTCAATATCAACTTCTTCAAGTGATTCACTTGTTTCTGAATAAACCGCTGTATCTCCAGCTACTTTAGCTAGTAACGATTGGAAACCTAAGTCTCTAAAAACAGCACTCAATTCATTTACATTATAACCATCATACACCGTATCATCTAATTGTATTTCTATCGGTGAATCACAATTAATTGTGACTAATTGTTTACTCATATAAGCATCATCTTGATGATTCTGTAATTTTTCTTTTAGTTTTTTACCACTTACTTCTTCAACATTTTCAAACACTTTTTCTAATGTATTAAATTGCTTTAATAATTTAACCGCAGTTTTTTGACCAATTCCTGGTACACCCGGAATATTGTCTGAACTATCTCCCATTAAGGCTTTCATATCAATAATTTGGTTTGGATCTACTTCCATTTTCTCTTTCATAAAATCTGGTGTATAAACATCAATATCACTTAAGCCTTTTTTCGTTAACTGTACTTGTATATTATCTGACACAAGTTGAAGTAAATCTTTATCACCTGATATAACGCGGACATCAAATGCTTCTCTTTCTCCAATTTTTGCAAGCGTTCCAATAATATCATCCGCTTCATAATTGCTGAGTTCATAATGTTTAATTGAAGAAGCATCTAGCAATTCCTTCACTAACGGAAATTGTTCTGATAACTCAGGAGGTGTTTTTTGTCTGCCTCCTTTGTATTCTTGATATGTTTTATGACGAAAAGTTGTCTTTCCGGCATCGAAAGCTACAAGCATGTGTGTTGGCTTTTCAGTTTCAAGAATCCGCATTAACATTGTTGTAAAACCATAAACCGCATTTGTATAAACACCTTTATCATTATTTAGTAAAGGTAAGGCAAAAAATGCGCGATATAGAATACTATTGCCATCAATTAAAACTAATTTATTGGTCATTGATTATAAGAACTCCCTTCCATATGTAAACACTATTAGCATTAAGATTATTTCTTTTTATATTCTATCATGTTTAATTAAAAATAGAAAAATGGGCCTATTTTTTTTAGAAATAAGCCCATTTAATATAACTATTCTGTATAACCTAACAATAGATCTGTGTACGATGAACCTTGTGGTAAAATTATCGTTGTTTCACCGTCAATTGTTTCTTTATAAGATTCTAATGTCCGGTATAATTGATAGAACTCTACATCTTGCTGAAAGGCTTCATTGTAAAGCCTCGCAGCTTCTTCTTCCCCTTCCGCACGAATTTCTTCTGCTTGTGCATTTGCTTTCGATAACATCTCTTTTACATCACGATCTGCCTGAGAGATGATCCTATTCTTCTCTGCTTCACCTTGTGATAAATATTCTTGTGCTTTTGATTCACGTTCAGATATCATGCGATTAAATACAGACTGTTCATTTTCTACTGGCAAGTCCGTTCGTTTAATTCGTACATCATCTAATTGAATACCATACTCATCTCTAGCTAACAATGTATTGACTCTTTCTGCAACTCGTTGATTTAAGTCCCCTCTAGTACTTCCTTTGTCATTAATAATTTCATCATAATTCATAGTTCCTAACTCAGACCGAATTACAGAGAAAATAAACTCACCCATTCGAGATTCTGCATTAATTTGAGTCTTTGCATTGGTAATCATTAATGTAGGATCAATGATTTTCCAAACAGCGTAATTGTCAATAATAAGTCTTTTCTTATCTAATGTATTAATCTGCTTTTCTGTTACATCATATACTAATTTTTTATTTGGTAGCGTTGTAATCGAATGAAGTAGTGGCACCCTCATTTTCAAACCAGGTTCACTCTCAATTCGAATAACTTCACCAAATTGTCTTACCACTTTGTATTCGCCTTCTTTTACTATGAACAAACTGCTAAGCGTTAGAATAATTAAAACAAGTAACGCCACTATTGAAACCCCAATTTTCACATAACGTTTTATTTCAGTTGGTGATTTCTTTCCCATATCATAAATGTTTTCATCACTCATCTGTATCACCTTCTTCTCTTTCTGAGTCGGTATTTGTAGCACCTGGTACAACTGTTTTTGTTTGACTACTATTACCATTCAGAGGTAAATATTTAAGTGTATTACCATTATCATTCATCACATAGACATTCGCGTCTGGTAAAACTTGATCTAAAGTTTCTAATACAAGGCGATGTCTTGTTACTTCAGGACTATTTTGATAGGCAACATAAAGCGCATTAAATTCAGCAACGTTTCCTCGTGCTAATTCGATTCGCTCAACCTTGTCACCTTCTGCTCTTGAGATAATAGCATCTTTTTCCCCAAGTGCTTCTTCTCTTTGTTGGTTTTCATATTTTTCTGCTTCATTCTTTTTTGTATTCATCGTCTCACGGGCATCTGTTACTTTCATAAAAGCTTGCCTTACCTCTTCATTTGGTAAATCAACCTCCTGTAGTTTTACATCTGATATTGATATACCAATTTGATAATCATCAATTAATTTTACGAGTGATTCTCTTACTTCATTTTCGATTTGCGCTTTACCATCTGTTAATGCTTCATCAATGGTCGATTGACCCATTACACTCCTTAAAGATGCTGAAGTTGCATTATATAAAATTTGCTCTGGATCATTAGATTCAAACAAGTATCGAGCTGGATCAGAAATTTTCCATTGAACGACTAAATCTGCTTGAACAATATTCTCATCCCCTGTAATCATCCGTACCTTATCCGCGCTATCAGCCTCTCCTCTACTGTACCCAAAGTCCAAACTATAAGTTTCTTTTGATACTTTCCTTACTTCTTGGATTGGCCAAGGTAATTTAAAATGTAAACCTGAATCAGTTACAGCTTCGTCTGCACTACCAAACGTAATAATTACAGCTTGTTCTGATTCATCTACTGTAAACCAACTAGTTAATCCCACTACTCCTAGGACAGCTACAATTATTATAATCGCTATCCAGGAGTATATTTGTTTTATAGTCATTGTTCTCCCCCTATTTTTTGCTCACTTATTAACTTACGATTAAAATGAACAAAACGTTTCAATTTTTAATAAAGTCTTTTAGATTATGATATATTTTTATGCATGGGCAAGTAAACATAGAATGTAGATCCTTTCTCTACTTCACTTTTTACTTGAATATAACCTTTATGTGCTTCTACAATATGTTTTACAATTGCAAGCCCAAGCCCAGTTCCACCAGTATTTCTGCTTCTTGCTTTGTCCACACGGTAAAAACGCTCAAAAATCCGATTCATATCGTCCTCCGGTATACCAATCCCACTATCTTGAACAACAATTTGAAGGTAATCTGAAAGTAGTTTGACTTCAAGAAACACCTTTCCGCCTTGTGGTGTGTAATTAATAGCATTATTCAATAAATTTATAAATACTTGTTTTAATCTGTAAGGATCTCCATTGATCAAAATATCGTTTTGAATATTGGCAACAAATTTTATCTCTTTTTTATAAGCTTGCTGCTGTATAATAGTAGATATTTCTTGACTTAAATTAGTTATATTGATTTGTTCAAAACGTAAATGCATCTCTTCCTTTTCTAATCTCGATAATTCCAACAAATCATCAACTAATGCTTGGATCCGTTCACTTTCTTTATAGATAATATCTAAAAATTTACTGCGAATATTTTTATCATCCATATTCTCCTCTATTAATGTCTCTGCAAACCCTTTGATCGAGGTAATCGGGGTTTTTAATTCATGAGATACATTTGCAACAAAGTCTTTGCGCATCTGTTCTAACCTTTTCAATTCAGTAATATCATGAAAAACTAAAACAGCACCCTTTAATACATTACTATCATTAAAAATTGGTGCTCCTACGATTTCAACATAATATTGTTCTATCTCCTTGACTATTGTAATAGCAGTCTTTACTTTATCTTCGTACAAAAAAGCTTCTTGCACTGCTTTGTAGATTCTTTCTTGCTCAAGTACATCATAATACAGATAACCTATGTAATCTTTTCTTTTTTTGCCAAATAAATTCAAGAATTTTCGATTAACGAGATGTACATAACCACGTTCATCAATCAACATGACACCGCTTTCCATGTTATCTATAACCGTTCGCAATTGACTTTCCTGCATTTTTTCTTGTGTAGCCATTTCCTGTAGATTTTTCGCAAGTAAATTTATTGCATTACTCAGCTTTCCAACATCACCATACTGTGTTTCATATGTTCTTGCTCTAAAATTACCCTGCACTAATTCCTCAGCTGCAGCTGCCGCCTTCTTAACTGGTTTAATGTAACGATCAAATAATTGATAAATAATAACTAGGAAGATAATATAACAACCTAGCAGAGCTAAGAAAACAATAATTTTATCATCACCAATTACTAATGGTAGTGTAATCAAACCAATTGCAGTTAAAACAATAGTTACCACCAGAATGTATGTGAAAAATAAGCGTGAACTGGCTTTCGTCATTAAGAAGGTTCCTCCATCTTGTACCCAAGACCACGTATAGTTTTAATATAAACTGGATTTTTGGTATCAGGCTCTATTTTATCTCGCAAATGACTAACATGCACATCAACAATCCGAGTATCACCTACAAAATCATAATTCCATACTGCGCTCAGTAATTGATCACGTGATAAAACTTTTCCTTTATGTTTTGCTAAGTATAGTAAAAGTTCAAATTCTTTTCTTGTAAAAGATAGTGTTTCATTATTGATGATTGCTTCATACTGCTCTGGATAAATGGAAAGTTGAGCAATCTTTAATACTGGCATTGATATATCTGATGATTGTTTATTAGACCTCCTTAGAATTGCCTTTATTCGGGCAACAACTTCCTTTGGGCTAAAGGGCTTTGTTAAATAGTCATCAGCACCTAATTCCAATCCAAGTACTTTATCAAATTCATCATCTTTTGCTGTTAACATTAATATTGGTGTATCAATTTGTTTCTGCCTTAACTGTTTACAAACCTCTGTGCCTTCCATACCCGGTAACATCAAATCAAGTATAATTAGGTCAAAAGAATCTGTTACAGCTTTTTCCAGACCCTCTGTACCTGTATAAGCAGCTACTGTTTGAAAACCAGCTTTTTCTATATTATATTGTAACAATGTTACGATTGATTCTTCATCATCAACTATTAATACTTTATTTGAACTCATTGCCGCACTCCCTTTATTCATCTATTTATATACTTAACTACCTATATCATACATTGAAGAAATCTCTGTGTGAATAGGAATGACTTGCAAATTAGCATTATAGATGTAAAGATTTATTTACAATTTAAACATAAGGCCCATTTCGTAATATTGTTGCTTTTAAATATTCGGACTTGATGTAAAAAGCGCAGTAGTAAGTGTAACGTAAGTTACTATTACTAAAACGCTACGTCAGCAGTGGTTTTGGTGGAGCGAGTAATCGCAGCCCTATCATAAAGCCCTGCCCACGGAAAGCGAGTTCATTTCACTTGAGGAGCGGGTACGTTAATGCATAGTTTATTTAAAATGTGTCACAAGAAACAATATTTCAGAAGAAATCGAAAGATAAAAACAACCTCTCTTAGTAATAGTATGACCAGAGAGGTTGTTTATTTTCATATATTATATTGTAGTCTTAATCCATGTTGTTAATTAATGCTGTTCCAAACTCGGATGTTTTTACTTCTGTTGCATTTTCCATCATACGAGCAAAGTCATAAGTAACAACCTTTGAACCAATTGTCTTATCCATTGCTTTAGTAATTAGATCAGCAGCCTCTCTCCACCCTAAGTGCTCTAACATCAATACACCTGATAAAATTACTGAGGATGGATTTACTTTATCTAGTCCAGCATATTTAGGCGCTGTACCATGTGTTGCCTCAAAAATAGCATGTCCTGTCTCATAGTTAATGTTTGCTCCTGGTGCGATACCAATTCCACCAACTTGAGCAGCCAATGCATCTGAAATATAATCACCATTTAAGTTCATCGTTGCAACAACATCAAACTCTTTTGGACGAGTTAAAATTTGCTGCAAGAAAATATCTGCTATTGCGTCTTTAATAATAATCTTACCAGCTTTTTCTGCATCAGCTTGAGCCTGATCAGCAGCTTCACGACCTTTTTCTTCAACAATTTTATCGTACGTTGCCCAAGTGAAGACTTTATCGCCATATTCTTTTTCTGCTAATTCATAACCCCAGTTTTTGAAAGCACCCTCAGTGAATTTCATAATGTTTCCCTTGTGTACCAAGGTAACACTCTTTCTACCTTCATTAATTGCATAATCAATTGCAGCTCTAACTAGACGGCTTGTTCCCTCAGATGAGATTGGTTTTACTCCAATACCTGACGTTTCAGGAAAGCGGATATTTTTTACGCCCATTTCATTTTCAAAGAAATCAATCACTTTTTTCACTTCATCTGAACCACTTTGCCATTCAATACCTGCATAAATATCTTCTGTATTCTCACGGAAAATTACCATATTCGTATCTTCTGGTCGCTTAACTGGTGATGGAACACCATCGAAATAGCGAACAGGGCGCAGACATGTAAACAAATCCAACTTTTGACGTAATGCTACGTTTAAAGAACGAATCCCCCCACCAATCGGAGTTGTTAGTGGTCCTTTGATTGCAATTTTGTATTCACGAATTGTATCTAAAGTTTCTTCAGGTAACCATTCTCCAGTTAAATCAAAAGCCTTCTGCCCAGCATATACTTCTTTCCAGTTAATAGATTTTTCACCGTTATAAGCTTTATTTACTGCAGCTTCAATTACACGGCTCGCCGCCGCCCAAATATCAGCGCCTGTCCCGTCACCCTCAATATAAGGAATAATTGCATGATCCGGAGTATTTACTACCCCATTAGTTACTGTGATTTTTTCTGCTTTAGTCATTTAAAATGCCTCCTATTAGTAATTAATTTATTCTAATAAACAATATTAAGTAAATATCAACGTTCTTCTACTTGAACAAATGGTTGACGAATTGGTCCAACATATTCTGCTCGAGGTCGTATTAATCGATTATTCTCATATTGTTCTAAAATATGAGCTAACCAACCAGAAGTTCGACTCATAGCAAAGATTGGTGTAAATAGATCGTGGGCTATACCTAAACTGTGATAGACAGATGCAGAATAAAAATCTACATTGGCTGGCAATCCTTTTTCATCTTTAATATATTTCTCGATTTTTAATGACATCTCATACCATTTTGGTTGACCAGTGTTCTTAGTCAATTGTTTTGACATCTCTTTTAAATGTTTTGCTCTTGGGTCACCTGTCCGATAAACACGATGGCCCATCCCCATTATTTTTTCTTTGTTCCTCAACTTTTCCTTTATGTAAGGAATTGCATTATCCACTTCTCCTATTTCAGTTAGCATCTGCATCACTTGCTCATTTGCACCACCATGTAGTGGTCCTTTTAATGCTCCAATAGCTGCTGTAACACCTGAGTAAAGATCTGAGAGTGTAGCCACACATACGCGTGCAGTGAATGTTGATGCATTTAATTCATGATCTGCATGGAGAACAAGCGCCTTATTAAAGGCTTCAATCTCAAGTGCCTCTGGTTCTTTCCCTGTTAACATATAAAGGAAATTGGCTGCATACCCAAAGTGTTTTTTAGGCTTAATTGGTTCTTTACCTTCTCTTATTCTAGCAAATGCTGTGATAACCATGGCTATCTTAGCTTGCAATCGAAGCGCTTTACGCAAGTTGGCATCATGCTCCATTTTGTCAACTTCAGGATCATATAGGCCAAGTAATGACACAGCTGTTCTTAACGCAGCCATGGGATGTATAGAAGAAAGATCATACATCTTAAAATGTTGGATAATTTCATGTGGGATTTCCATGTTAGAAGCCAAATCATTTTTAATTTTATCTAATTCTAATTTTGTTGGTAGTTGCTTATGCCATAATAGGTATACAACTTCTTCAAAACTAGAATGCGCAGCAAGATCATCAATTTCATATCCGACATATGTTAACTGATCATCAATAATCGAGCTAATTGATGATTCTGTTGCAATGACCCCTTCTAGTCCTTTGGTAGTTGACATTGCTTTCTCTCCTTTGCTATTACATATTACCCTATCTATTCACTACTATAACATCTATCTCATCTAAAGATTAACTATTACACCTGAATCATGGTATGAAAAAATCGACAATACGCATTACCATATAGGCAATTCCAGCTCCAATTAAGGGACCTACTGCTACACCCTGAAAGAAAACAACTGCTAATATTGTGCCCATAACTAATGCAGTAGTTAAATGTGGATCATTCGCTAATAAATCCAATCCACCTCTTGCAACAAGTGCAACAAATACCCCAGCCCCTAATGCAATCCAACCATAGTAAGATTTTACACTATCTAACAAATCTCGAAATCCAATCTCACCACTTGCAATCGGAACAAGTACAGCAATTGTAATGATCGTGACTCCCCATAACATTCCTTTTTCTTGTATATACGGAAATAACTTATCATCTAATTTGAAAAGCTTAATTCCTAGCAAAATATAAATCGCAATCATAATTGATTGATTTTTTCCTATGTAACCTAATATAAATAATAATAATAAGAATAATGTTGACAAATTGAGCATGTGTTCGCCCCCGCTTATATTATCTAAATGGCGATTAATTTTTATATTATCACATAATTTGCACAAATGGAAAATATCTTTAATAAGAATGTACAAAATGCACTATAAAAAAGAGGATTTATTAAATCTAGTTAAACCTGCATTGAAAGTAGGAGAGGTGTTTATGATGCAATATGAAGTATTTTATCGTGTTATCCGATTACTTATTGTGTTGTTTATAACAATTACATCAATTACCTTACTAATTATAATAACACCTTATGCTTATCCATTTATAATTGCTTTTATATTAGCTTTCTCCTTACATCCTATTATTAAATTTGTGGAAAGTAAGTTAAACTGTCCAAGGACATTAGCAAGTTTTCTTGTTATTATAGGAACACTGTTTTTATTAATTCTTTTTATCAGCATTAGCATGATAGAATCAATACAAGCTATGATTTTTTTAGCCAATTATATCCCTGAATATTTCCAGGAATTTTTACATTTAATGCAAAACTGGATTGAAGCGTTCATCATTCCTATTTATGAAAAAATAATGATACAAGTTGAACATTTGCAATCAACACATCAAACAACGATTTTAAATCAATTAAACCAAACGATTAACCATATTGCAGTGGTAGGAGGGACATTTTTAGAAAACTTCTTCTTTAAAATAACTACTATCTTACGATCACTGCCTAACATGATATCTGTTTTCTTGTTCATTTTGTTAGGAACATTCTTTATCAGTAAAGATTGGTACAAGCTAGAAAAAGGATACAAAAAAAAACTACCTAATACAATTCAAGAAGGAATACAGGAACTGTATTATCAATTAAAAAAAGCGTTATTCGGTTATTTAAAAGCACAGTTAATTTTAACAATTATCACTATTTGCGTCATTTTTATAGGTTTAAGTATAATCAAAGTTAACTATGCTTTTTCCATTGCCTTATTAATTGGTTTAGTAGACTTTATTCCTTATTTGGGTACAGGTTTATTCTTTATACCTTGGACTATATACTTATACTTTACAGGGAACTTTGATCTGACAATACAGGTTTCTGTCCTTTATATGGTAATAATAATTCAGCGTCAATTGTTAGAACCCAAAATATTAGCAACGCAGATTGGAGTAAATCCATTATTTGTATTGATGACTGCTTTTGTATCCTATCAAATAATTGGAGTGTTAGGTATTTTACTGGCTCCATTCTTTGTAATCTTTTTACAAGCCTTAAATCAAACTGAAATTTTTAAAAGAGTTTGGCATTATATTTATTATGGCACGGACTAATAACTCGTATTTTAAAATAAATAAAGTCGACACTCCTAATTTCAGTCATAGCTGTCCTACCATATATAATTACTAACGTCGAAATATTGTAATCGTTCCTTTATCAAGCATTGCCTGCAACATATTTTGCAATCCACGCTTGATCGGTGTTCTTGTCCCAGGAATTAACAAAAGAAAACCAAATGCATCAGTTATAAACCCAGGTGTTAACAGGACAACTGCACCAATTAATATACAGATCCCATTAAAAATTTGCTCTGCTGGTAATTGTCCATAACTCATTTCTGTTCTAGCTCGATTCAATGTTTCTAAACCTTCTTTCTTAGCAAGAGCTGCACCAATTACACCTGTTAAAATAATAAAAAAGATTACCCACCATGGACCAACAATGCCACCTGCCCAAATAAAAATCCCAATTTCTAATGCTGGTACAATTAATATTAGTAATAATAACCATCTAAACAAAAACTCTCACCCCATTCTTTCAAACAATTATAGTTATAAAAAAAGAAGGGATAAACCCTTCTTTTTTCTACTTTTATTTATAAGATACTAGCATGACCTGAGTAAATATCACCTTTTTTAGCATCAATTGTTATTTCTTTTCCATCTTCAATAACATTAATTGCCTTTTCTACACCTACAATAACAGGAATACCTAAGTCTAAACCTACCAATGCAGCGTGCGAAGTCAAGCCGCCTTCTTCAGTGATAATCCCACTTGCTTTTTCAATTGATTCCATCATGTCTTTATCTGTACCGTAAGTAACAAGAATATCGCCTTGTTCCATTTTTTCTGCAGCTTCTTCAGCATTTTTCGCTAAAACTGCTTTACCAAAAGAACTACCTTTTCCTACACCTTGACCCTTTGTTAGTACATCACCAATGATGTGAATTTTCATTAAGTTTGTTGTACCACTCTCTCCAACTGGAACACCTGCAGTAATGATAACACGATCACCGTAGCTGAAATGTCCAGCAGTTAAACCTTGTTGGATAGCCAAGTCTAATACATCATCAGTAGAATATGCTAATTTACCAACAATTGTTTGTACACCCCAGACAAGAGCAAGACGACGACTAATCTTTTCATCGAAAGTCACTGCAATAATTGGTGCTTCTGGACGATATTTCGATATCATGCGTGCAGTATGCCCACTAGCTGTTGGTGTTAGAATAGCATCTACACCCAAATTCATAGCAGAGTGATTAACTGATTGACTAATTGCATCAGTAATTGTCATCTCACTTGATTTAGAACGAATATCTAATACTGTTTTATGATCAATTGCAGTTTCAGCTTTCGTTGCAATGTTACTCATTGTTTGTACTGATTCAACTGGATAATCACCAGCAGCTGTTTCACCAGAAAGCATAATTGCATCAGTTCCATCAAAAATTGCATTTGCAACGTCAGAAGCTTCTGCGCGAGTTGGGCGAGGGTTGCGTTGCATGGAATCTAACATTTGTGTAGCAGTAATAACTGGTTTACCTGCTGTATTACATTTATCAATCAAATCTTTTTGAACAAGAGGTACATCTTCAGGTGGAATCTCAACTCCTAAGTCACCACGAGCAACCATTAAACCATCACTTACTTGTAAAATTGCATCGATGTTATCGACACCTTCTTGATTCTCGATCTTCGGAATAATATGAATATGTGACGCATCATTTGTTTCTAGTAATTCCTTGATTTCTAATACGTCAGATGCACGGCGAACAAAAGAAGCTGCTATGAAATCAACACCCTGTTCAATACCAAATTTAATATCAGCTGCATCTTTATCCGTAATCCCAGGTAAGTTAACACTTACATTAGGAACATTTACACCTTTTTTATTTTTCAATATGCCAGTGTTCAATGCTGTCGTTTTGATTTCACCTTGGTCTTTTAGAATTTCAACTACTTCTAATTCAATTAGTCCGTCATCTAATAATATTTTAGAACCAGCGTGTACATCGTTGATTAATTCAGGGTAAGTCACAGAGAATTTTTCAGCCGTTCCTTCAACTTCTTTCATAGAGATATTAATTGTACTACCTTTAACAACCTCTACTTCCCCATTTTTCATTGAATTCGTTCTGATTTCCGGTCCTTTTGTGTCTAATAAAATGGCAACTGTTTTACCTGTGATTTTTGCTGCTTCACGAATATTTTTAATACGTTGTCCATGCTCTTCGAAGTCACCATGTGAAAAATTAAGACGAGCTACATTCATACCTGCTTCGATTAATTTAACCAACTTTTCTACTGTCTCTGATGCAGGTCCTATTGTACAAACTATTTTTGTTCTTCTCATTACTAATTTCCTCCTTTAATTATTAAACCACTTGCTCTCATTATTTTATAGAATAATTACTTTTTAAATAGATAATTCGTTAGAAAGTCGATACATGTCTAAATCAATCTGATGTTTTTGCTTTAGTGCTTCAATAATGTCATGATCAACTAGCTTATTATTTTGAATCCCAACCATTCTACCGGCTTGACCTTCAATTAGTAATTCTACTGCTTTGGCACCAAGACGGCTTGCAAGTACACGATCAAAACCTGATGGTCTACCACCACGTTGGATGTGACCAAGTACAGTAACACGTGTTTCCATACCTGTTGCATCCTCGATCTTATTCCCGTAATCAATACCATTACCAACACCTTCAGCAAGGATAATAATACTATGCTTTTTACCACGTGCTTGTCCTTTTTTCAAACGATCTACAACTGTGTCAAAATCATTTGTATTTTCTGGTATTAAAATACTTTCAGCTCCATCAGCTAGCCCTGCCCACAATGCTAAATCACCAGCATTACGACCCATCACTTCAATAACATATGTACGCTCGTGTGAAGTTGCAGTATCACGAATTTTATCTACCGCATCAATAATTGTATTTAAAGCTGTATCAAATCCAATGGTGAAATCTGTACCAGGTATATCATTATCAATAGTTCCGGGCACACCAATACAAGGGTAGCCTTTTTCCGTTAGTTTTGCAGCACCTTGGAAAGAACCATCCCCTCCGATAACAATCAAACCTTCAATACCAAATTTATTTAATTGTTTAATTGCCGTTTGTTGGCCTTCTTCTGTTTTAAATTCATCGGAACGCGCAGAATATAATACTGTACCACCACGTTGAATAATATCTCCAGCTGAGCCAAGCTCCATCTTTTTAATATTACCTTCCATTAAGCCTTGGTAACCATTGTAAATACCATAGACTTCCATGTCACTAAAAATTGCTTTACGAACTACAGCACGAATTGCGGCATTCATGCCTGGTGCGTCCCCTCCACTTGTTAGAACACCTATCTTTTTCATTTTGTCACCTCTACTAGAAATTTTTCACTGTTTTAACCTTTCCATTTCATTATAAATATATTCTTTATTAATGCCAATTAAGATTATACATGAAAACGCAATAAATCTCACCCCTAAATATGACAATTTATCGCATTTTATCTATTTTTAAATCGACTTTTTTCTTATTTTTTACTAAAATTGTTTTATTTAGTCAATATCTAGTCAATTGAACCGATTTTTTTATATTTTTCCCATCTTTCTTCTATTAAAGATTTCTTGTCTAACTTATTGAGGTGAGTGAGTGACTGCCTAATATAGGGATCAATGTAAGAGGCTTGTAAATCAAGATCACAATGAGCTCCACCCCTTGGTTCTACAATAACTTCATCTATTATATTTAATTTTTTGAGGTCATGAGCAGTAATCTTCAGTGCTTCAGCTGCTTCACGTGCGTGTGTAGAATCTTTCCACAAAATACTGGCTGCACCTTCTGGTGAAATAACGGAGTAAGTAGCGTTTTCAAGCATGTGCAAATGATCAGCAACACCTAATGCTAAAGCTCCCCCACTACCACCTTCGCCAATAACAATAGAAATAATGGGTACTTCCAAACCACCCATTTCCATCAAATTTCGTGCAATGGCTTCGCTTTGCCCACGTTCCTCCGCAGCTTTACCTGGATAAGCTCCTTTTGTATCAATAAAAGTTATTATTGGTCGCTTAAATTTATTAGCTAATTTCATTTGACGCAATGCCTTTCTATACCCTTCAGGGTGTGGCATAGCAAAATTACGCTGAATATTTTCCTTCGTATTTTTGCCACGTTGATGCCCGATAATAGTAACAGGTTGACCGTCGTACTTTGCAATACCTGTTACAATTGCTGGATCATCACCATGCAATCGATCACCATGTAGCTCTATGAAATCGGTAAATAATCGTTCAATATAATCTAATGTCGTTGGTCGATTAGCATGACGTGCAATTTGTACACGATCCCATGTTCTTAAATTCCCATATATGTCTGTCTCTAATTTCTCCAAACGTTTTTCCAAAGTTGTAATCTCTTTGGATAGATCAATTTCACTACCTACCGTTAGTTTTTTTAATTCTACAATCTTTTCTCGGAGTTCAACAACTGGCTTTTCAAATTCTAAAACTTGTTTCAAACTTCTTGTCCTCCTATCTGATGAAGATCTAACACTGTAGTTAAAATTTGCTTCATTTCTTGCCTATGAACAACTTTATCAATTTGACCGTGCTCTAATTGAAATTCAGCTGTTTGAAAGTCATTTGGTAGCTTCTCGCGAATCGTTTGTTCAATAATCCGTCTACCTGCAAAACCAATCAATGCACCTGGCTCTGCAAAATGGTAATCACCTATTGATGCAAAGCTTGCTGATACACCGCCAGTAGTAGGGTTAGTCATTACCGAAATCATACAACCACCTGCTTGATTTAAGCGCTGAATGGCTATAGAAGTTTTCGCCATTTGCATGAGACTAATCATTCCCTCTTGCATTCTTGCACCACCAGAGGCAGTAAATATAATAATTGGAATGCTTAGTTCTCTTGCTTTTTCAATAGCTCTTGCTACTTTTTCACCTACTACTGAACCCATACTTGCCATGCGAAATCTAGCATCCATTACAACAATGGCAGTATGATAACCATTTATTGTACCCTGTCCAGTAACAACAGCTTCATCCAAACCTGTTTTTTCTTTATCTTTAAGTAATTTTTCTTCATATTCAGGAAAGTCAAGCGGATTTTTAGATTGTAATCCCTTATCCCATTCCTCAAATGTTGATTCATCAAATAAACTATCAATTCGCTCATAAGCGCTTATCTGATGGTGAAAGCCACATTCAGGACAGACATTAATATTTTTTCTCCATTCTTTTTCGTAAAATATCTTTTGACAACCACTACATTTTTGCATCAATCCGTGTGGTATCTCTTGTTTTGCTTTTTCACTTGGAATAGAAGCATATTTTTTCTTTTTAGTAAATAAATCTTTTATTGGCAAGGATAATTCCCCCTTATCGTTCTAATTCATCATTCATCAGGTCATACAATCGTTCAATTTCTTTACAGTGATTCGATTCAAATGCCTGGTGTATTTTTTGATAAAAAGTACTTGTATAACATTGTCGCTTTATTGTGTAGCTGAACTCTTCCAAGAGATTCCACATACCCTTTAATAAATCATTCTCAGCATAATAAAAAAGAATGGAATAAAATGTTCGATGATAATCTATTTGTGGCAATTCTTTTTTACTAAAAGCTTGCTCCCAAGCTTTTAGTACAGCTAAACGATTATGTTTAAATGCTTGTTTCGTTACTTCTTTCTCGATTACTTGTTTCGCAAAACAAATATCTTTCTTTACTGTGACACCTTGTAAAATAAAAGTAGATAATAATTCCATTGTTCGATGCGATTGATAGTTACGTAAATACGTACCCTCTCCACGCTTTGTTTCAATTAAACCTAACAATTCTATAGCTCTTAAGGCTTCTCTTACAGATGAACGACCAACTTGTAATTGATCCGCCAACTCCCGTTCTGATGGTAATCTGTCTCCAGGTTGGAGTTCTGCTTCTTTTATATAATGTCTAATCATATCTAGTACATTTTCATAAACCTTTTGCTTTGACAATGACATAATATATACCGCGACTCCTTCACAAAAATATGCATTATAGTACGTGTTCAAAGAGAGACCGCTTATCATTTGATGACTTTTTGAACATCTTCTTATATTGACTGATTTATATTTGCAGTGATTCTGTCTAAATTAAGCTGTGATTTTGCAACACCAGATGCCACAGCCGCTTCTGCTACAGCCTGAGCAACTGCTGGGGCAACTCTTTTATCGAATGGATTTGGTATAACATAATCTTGGTTAAGGTCTTCTGTGGCTATTAAATTTGCAATTGCTTTTACTGCTGCTATCTTCATATCTTCATTAATATCAGATGCTCGAACATCTAAAGCCCCACGGAAAATCCCAGGAAAAGCCAGTACATTATTTACTTGATTTGGATAATCAGATCGGCCAGTTCCAATTACAGCTGCACCTGCTTGTTTCGCAAGTTCAGGTTTTATTTCCGGCTCAGGATTAGCCATCGCAAAAACAATAGCATCTTGATTCATAGATTGAATCATATCTGAAGAAACAAGTCCACCAAGGGAAACACCAATAAAAACATCTGCATTTCGAATGACAGATTTTAGATCACCAGTCTCCTTGTTTCGATTTGTTTGACTTGCAACTTCCTCTTTCATTGGGTTCATACCAGATGAACGCCCTTCATAAACAGCACCTTTTGAATCACAAAGAATAATATTTTTCACGCCAAAATGAGCAAGTAGTTTTATAATTGCAATTCCAGCAGCTCCTGCTCCATTAACAACTACTTTGATTGACTCAAACTTTTTACCAACAAGTTTTAAAGCATTAAACAGTCCAGCTAAAGTAACAATTGCTGTGCCATGCTGATCATCGTGAAAAACAGGAATGTCTAACTGCTCTTTTAGCGCTTCTTCAATTAAAAAACAATTAGGCGCTGCAATATCTTCTAAGTTAATACCACCAAATGATGGTTCAAGTAACTTTACTGTTTGAATTACTGTATCAATATCTTGTGTATCTAAACAAATTGGAAAAGCATCAACACCTGCAAAGTTTTTAAATAAAACAGCTTTACCTTCCATGACTGGCAGTGAAGCTTGAGCACCTATATTACCTAAACCCAAAACAGCAGAACCATCTGTTACAACCCCTACCATATTTGACTTCATTGTGTATGTATAGGCTGAATTTGAATCTTTCTCAATTTCTTTACAAGGTTCTGCAACACCGGGTGAATAAGCTAAACTTAGATCCTCTGAATTTTCAATAACGACTTTTGTTTGAATTGTTAGCTTTCCTTGTTTTTCACGATGCATCGCTAAAGCATCTTCGCGCATATTAGACATTGCAATTTCTCTCCTTTATTTACGATACATTACATTTCAATTATTGGTCTGACCACTAACTATTATATTATAGCAGATCGAGATACACTGTAAAGTTTATCTCGATCTGCTATTTAATTTTTCACCACAACGTTATCTCTACCAAATGTATGATAAAGCTGTTGGAGACATTCTCTTTCTAAATTTAGATTATAAGTATTAGCTAATTGATAGGTTAATTCCTTTACCGAGTGAAATACTATAACAGGTGTTTTACCCGGATAGTAATTTGCCAGTTTTTTCATCTGACTTAACACATATTGCTCTGTTTTTTGATCAATTTTTATAAATAATCGTTGTTTGTTTTCTGTCTGATCAAGACTTGATTCCTCAAATTGACTGATCTCTGACACAAGTAATTGTATCTTGTTTTGTCGTTCTTCTGGCTTTCCAGTTAAGGTTACCATTATCTCTTCTTTTAACCAACTTTTTACTTGTCTATATATATCTGGGAAAACTACAGCTTCCATATCTGTTTCTTCATCTGCTAATGTAATAAAGGCCATTTGATCACCACGTTTTGTCCGGATTACTTTTAATTGCTGGATAATAGCGGCAGTATTACGGTTATTCTTGCCAACCATATGGTTTAATTGACTTAATGATACATAACCACTTGAACGAAGCTGTGTACGGTAATTTGATAATGGATGACTCGATATATAAATACCTAATAACTCTCTTTCAAGTGTTAGTTGCTGCATCGTTGTAAAAGCTTCTACTTCCACATAATTTACATCTAACTCTAAATCATCATGAAAAAAAGAAGGTTGATCATCAAATTCTCCAAATAATTCACCTTGCTCTAAAGCCTGATCAATCGTTGCTAAAAGAACTGCTCTATCAGATTTCGTTTCGTCAAAAGCTCCGGCCATAATTAGTGCTTCCAAAATTGGTCTATTTACTATCTTCAAAGAAACACGTAAACAAAAATCAAATAAATGCTTGAATGGTCCAGCTTTTCTTACTCGCAAAACTTCTTTTACAACTTGATTACCAACACCTTTTATAGCCCACAATCCCATTCGAATATTGTTATTTTCTACGCTATATGAACCAAAACTCTTATTAATTGATGGTTGCAAGATTCTAACACCAAGTTCTTGTGCTTCTTTAGAATACAATCTTGTTTTGTCATGTTGTCCTGCTACTGAGCTTAACAGGTCTGCTAAAAAGTAAGCAGGATAATGTGCTTTTAAGTAAGCAAGCCGATAAGAGATTAAACTGTATGCTACAGCATGGCTACGGTTAAACCCATAATTAGAAAAACGAATAATCCAATGAAACAGTTCTTCAGCGACATCTTGGTTATACCCATTGTTTAAACACCCTTGGATAAACTGCTGTTTTAATTCCTCCATTTGCTCTTTTTGTTTTTTACTTACTGCACGACGTAAAATGTCTGCCTGCCCATAAGAGAATCCTGCTAACTGATTTGCAATTTGCATAATTTGTTCCTGGTAAATTAATACACCGTATGTTGGTTTTAAAATAGATTGTAAATCTGGATGTGCGTAATTAACTGTTTCTTTTCCATGTTTTCTACTGACATAAGTCGAAATATATTCCATCGGACCAGGGCGATACAATGCATTAACAGCAACAATATCTTCAAAACTAGTAGGATACAACTCATTTAACACACGTTGCATCCCCTGTGATTCTAGCTGAAATATACCATTTGTCTTGCCTTGCTGTAACAACGCAAATGTTCTTGCGTCATTTTCGGGAAGTTCATTAATAACAATCTCTTTCTTCTCTTGTCTTTTAATTGCATCAATAATTCTTTCTATTAATGTTAGATTTCGTAATCCTAAGAAATCCATTTTTAATAAACCAACTGCTTCTAAATCTTTCATAGCAAACTGTGTGAGCAACATCTGCTGATCACTTCCAGTTGTTAAAGCAACATGGTCTACTAATGGATCATCACTAATAATAACTCCAGCAGCGTGTGTGGATAAGTGCCTAGGTAATCCTTCCAATTTTCTGGCGACTTTAAATAATTGTTGTAATTCTTCTGATTTTTTTACGTAGTCGACTAAAGAAGGTGCAGCTTTTAAACTTTCTGTAACAGATTTTGCACCTTGACCAGGAATCTCTTTTAAAATAAAAGCTGTATCTTCAGGTGAAATATTTAATGTCTTAGATAACTCACGTAAAACGGATCGAGTTGCAAATGTACCAAATGTTCCGATCTGTGCAACATGTTCTCTTCCATATTTTTTTTGTACATAAGCAATAACTTCATCTCGGCGGTGATCTGAAAAGTCAATGTCTATATCCGGCATAGAAACACGCTCTGGATTTAGAAAACGTTCAAATAATAAATCGTAACGAATCGGATCAACTTCTGTAATATCTAACAAATAAGCAACAAGTGAACCAGCAGCTGAACCACGACCTGGCCCCACCATAATTTCCTGTTCCTTTGCATATTGAATAAAATCCCATACAATTAAAAAATAGTCACTAAATTGCATACGATTAATAATATCTAATTCATAATCTAAGCGATCTCTAACAGCATCAGTCGTATTTGGATACTTTTTGATGAGGGATTGATCACATAATTTTTTTAAATATGCCGCCGCTGTTGTTGATTGGTCTAATGGATACTTAGGTAGTCTTTGTTGATCTAAATCAAGTTTCACATTACATTGTGCCGCAATATGATTTGACTGATCAACAATTTCTGGCCAATCTTCAAATAAACCCATCCCTACTTCTGATTCATAAAAAGATTGATTTTTATTTGAGACAGTTGTGGATTGATCATTCCACTTTTCTCCCTTATCTATCGCTCGTAAACAGTGATATGCTGTTTGATCTTCGATATGTAGATAGCGTGCATCACCGATTGCAACCGCCTGAAAAGGGATACCTGCTAAAGCTTCTTTATATAAAGAAAAATTATCTTTTTCTGTGCTCTCAATACCAAGATAGATATCTGTATCAGGTGCACTGGAATGCCACTCTTTTAGATAACTACGTATGATCTCAACTTTATTTACTTCAGATGATTGCTCAAGATCTGGGACTGGGACTATTAAGAATAAATCTTTTGCATATATATGTAATTCTTGTTGCTTAATAGAACCTTTTCCTTCTAATTGAATGTAGGAACTAAGTCGTAATAGACTTTGATAGCCATGATTATTTTTTGCTAACACAATACATTTCCTGTTATTTTCTGATAGGTTGATTACCATACCAATTATTGGTTTTATACCAACATTCAAACAATATTTATAAAATGAAACTGCCCCATGTAATACATTCTCATCCGTTAATGCTACTGAATTCATGCCAAATTCTTTTGTTTGTTTAACTAGATCTGCTAATTTTATAGTACTTTTCATCATGCTATAGCCACTACGAACATGTAAATGTGTAAACTCCAATTTGTCTCCCCACCTTTATCTATTCATTTCCGTTATTCATCTCTTTTATTACATTCATTATATCTGAATTATAGTTAACATGAAAATGAAATAACATACCTTGTCCTCTCTCTTCATATATTCATATATAAAGGCAAAACAAAAAGTATATATAACGTAATGATTAGATAAAGGAGTTCCTAGAATGGAAGAACGATTTCTATCCTCAATGATTCAATGTTATTTTATTGCATTAGGTGTTGTCATTGGTGGAGCTTTTATTGGTAGTATTGGTGCTTTTGCTACTGGAGAGCCACCTATGACATTAATGGGGCGAATCGCAAAAAGTTTACGTATATGGGCAATTGTAGCCGCAATAGGTGGTACATTTGATGCTATCTCTAATTTTGAGAAGGGAATATTTGAAGGATCAACAATAGACATGATAAAACAGATTTTATTAATCATTACAGCAATGGGTGGCGTACAAACTGCTCTTCTAGTTATAGAATGGTTGATTCAAGAGGAAATTGACTAATGCATATACCACCTTATTACAAACGAGAAAGTTGGCAAAGATTTTTGGCAGGAACTTTTGTTGGAGCAATTCTTGCTTTTTTTGTTTTTATTTACATGTATGGTCAATTGTATGAGGGTTGGGTTGAAAAAAATTTAGAGCTACATGCTGAATTACAAGAATTAAAATCAAATTATCAGGCTTTAGAGGAAAATAATAAAGAGTTAGATCAAAAATACAACAAAAAAATTACGATCTCATCCATTGAAATTCATATTACAAATCAAGAAAAACTAGACCTGGATCGCTTTATTATTCGAGAATTTGAAGAAAAAATAAAGAATGAGATGTCAGATGTAATCGGAAAAGAGGTAGCAAATTTCTCCGAAAACCACAAACTCCTTATTAAGATAGTTGAAAATAAGCCATATAAAATTGATGATTTCTCTTACCAAGCAACAGTAGAGCATTTGTTCATTACTGAAAAGCTAAGTGTATATCTAACGTTATCTCCATCTAGTTAAGTTTTTTGTAGAGTTGATATAAGATGCGCATTAACTAGTAACATAAGTTACTAGTACTAATCCGCTACTCAGATGAAATTGCCTCCCTTTTCGCAGGCACGGACTCAACTAATTTTTAGAACAAGGGCACTTCTAAAAATGGATTTTCGGCCAGTGGGTGTGCGATTACTCACCCCATCAAAACCACTGATTCCGTAGCGAGAACGTTAATGCGCAGTTTATATATTTTGTGTCACAGTTTATGTGTTTTTAGTACATTAAACACAAAAACTCGAAAGGAAAGTGGTTGTCCTTCCTTTCGAGTCACTTTAATTATCTGTCTGATAATGGTTCTGACATGCTTTTTCCAATTCAGCAATTACGTTTTCTGTTTCTTTCCAATCGTAAATTGTTGCACCTGATGCTAGTGGATGTCCTCCACCATTAAATTTAGCAGCAATTTCATGTATAGCAGGACCTTTAGAACGTAAACGAACACGAATTAAATCTTCTTCTTCTACAAAAATCACCCAAGTATAAATTCCTTCAACGTCACCTAGAACTCCTACTAATTTACTTGTCTGTTCAGACGTTAAATTATATTTTTCTAAAATGTCTTTGGTAATTTTAATCGCACTAACTCCATTAGGTGAAACAGAGAAATTTTGGAGTATATAACCTTTCAAGTGAGCAATATTTTCACTTGTTTTATATAAATCTTCATATAGTTGTGTTCGATCAAAATCATAGCTAGCTAATTCAGAAGCATAGCGGAAAGTTACATTTGTAGTACTTGGGAATAAAAATCTACCTGTATCACCAATAATTCCAGCATATAATAACTTCGCTGCACGATCAGTAATCAACATACCTGTATCTTTTCCATAAACAAATAACTCATAGATCATCTCACTCGTTGAACTTGACTGCGTATTAATCCAAACCACGTCACCGTATATGTCTACTTCAGGGTGATGATCAATTTTTATAATCTCTTCAGCCAATTTATACCGTTGATCAGAAATACGTTCCCTGTTAGCTGTATCGCAAATAATTGCTAATGCACCTTGGTACACTTCATCTGAGACTTGATCCATTTGGGCTAAGAAGTCTAATGAACCATCTGAGTCACCAACAACATAAACTTGTTTATTTGGAAAGCTACTTTTAATTATTTCTGCTAAACCAACTTGTGAACCATAAGCATCTGGATCTGGTCGCACATGTCGGTGAATAATGATTGATTCATATCGTTTAATTTTATCTAGAATTTCTTTAATTACCATGCTACACCCCTTCTTTTACTTATTTATGTATTAACGATCAATCAATTGAGCGATTAGGATTGCTTTCCCTATTATTTCTTTATCATGGTAAACTTCCACATCTACTTTAGCTGACTTTCGACCCACATCTAGTAATTTTGGCTTGATTTCCAGTTTGTTATCTAACTGTACAGGCCTCAAAAAATAGACAGAAAGGTTTTCTATTACTATATCCCCTTTTTTTAATTGCCGAATCAATCTACTTCCTGCCTCTGTTACAAACGAAACAAGTACACCATATGACAGTGTTCCAAGTGCATTCGTCATTTGTGGTGTAACATCAGAACGGAATACCATATTATGCGGATCATTAGATATAACAGACAAGCCACTTGTGACAATATCATCAATTGTTTCTCCTACTTGAGGTTGGCGTTGTACTTGTTGTAATGCTTTAAGAACATCTTGTCTCGATATTAACCCAAGTAGGTGATTGTAGTTATCAACTACAGGCATTATCTCAATGCCCTCCCACACCATCATATGTGCTGCATAAGCTAGTGAAGTTTGCTTCAAAACTGTCATTGGATTTTTTGTCATTACTTTCTCGATTGTAACATGGTCTTGTTTTCCTATAATATCCTTTGATGTGACAATTCCAATCACACGGTTTTGTTCATCAACTACAGGGTAGCGGCTATGTGTAGTATCTTCATTAAGTGCATACCACTTTTCTAGCGTATCTTTTCCAGTTAAATAATATGTATCCACAAATGATGTAAAAATATCGCCTACAAGAACAATTTCCTTTTTAATAAGCTGATCATAAATAGCCCTATTAATCATGGCAGCAACAGTAAATGTATCATAACTTGTTGAGATAATTGGGAGTTGCTTTTCATCTGCTAAACGCTTAACTTGTTCGCTAGTATCAAACCCACCAGTTATTAATACTGCTGCTCCCTCTTGCAACGCTAGTTCATGTGCTTCGACTCGATTACCTACTATTAAGAGCGAATCTTTCTCAGTATAGCGCATCATTGCATCTAATTTCATTGCGCCAATTACAAACTTATGTAAAGTTTTATATAATCCTTCTCTACCACCTAATACCTGTCCATCAACAATACCGACGATTTCTGCAAATGTTAGATGTTCAAAGTTTTCCTTCTTTTTTTGCTCAATTCGAATGGTGCCAACTCGCTCTATCGTACTAACTAATCCTTGATTTTCAGCTTCTTTAATTGCTCGATATGCTGTACCTTCACTCACGTTTAATTCTTTGGCAATTTGTCTTACAGATATTTTATTTCCCACTTTTAGTGACTCTATAAATAATAGAATCTGTTCATGTTTGGTTGCCACGGTCTTTCACCATTCTTTCTATCTGTACTAATATTTTTCATTATATTGTTATTATACAGATATCTGGCAATTGTTTCAATTTTTCATTGCTTTTACTTGTTTATTTGTAACAGATTGTCCATGAGGTTCCTGAACTTTTAATACAACAGCTAGGTTTGCTCCGATTACTAAAAATAAAAAAACTAACCAGATTAACCAAAACACACTCTCTATTCCATTTGCTTGTAAGTTTAAAGCCGGCCATGCTACATACAACAAAAAAGCTGTTAATAATAAATATAAAATTGCATATTGTCTCATATCCAATCTCCCCTTTTTAACTTGTTGTAACTAGTCTATGCTTTTTGAGGAAGTAACATGTTTTATCCTAACAAGAAAAAATCAGAGGAATAACACCTCTGATTCTGCATTTACAGCATTATATGTTCTCCAGGTTTTAGTGCTACGCCTTTTCCTGGCCGTACTTTTTTAGCAAATGCATCTCCATCCTGCTCAATCAGCGGGAATGTATTATAATGAACTGGCACAACTTGTTTTGCTTTTGTCCATTCAGCTGCAACTAGCGCATCGTCTGGGCCCATTGTGAAATTGTCACCAATTGGTAAGAAGGCTAAATCGATGTTATTCCGATCACCAATTAATTTGATATCTGAAAACAAACCAGTGTCCCCGGCATGGTAAATCGTTTTACCATTAACCATTAATAAGATTCCTGCTGGCATTCCGCCATAAATTGCTTCACCTTGCTCATCATAAAACACAGAACCATGAAAAGCCTGAGTCAATTTTACTTTTCCAAAATCAAATTGATGTGCTCCACCAATATGCATTGCATGTGTTCTTAATCCTCTTGATTCTAAATATTTAGCTAACTCGTTTGGAGCTACTACTAATGCTCCTGTCCGTTTTGCAATTGGAATTGTGTCTCCAACATGGTCGTTATGTGCATGTGTCAGAAGTATAACGTCTGGTATTACTTCGCTAGCATCAAGATCGCACAAAGGATTATCTGTTATAAACGGATCAATTAGAATGCTATGTGCTTCAGTCTGTACGTTTACAACAGATTGCCCATGGAATGATACTTTCATTTTTTACTGCTCCTTTCGAGTTGTTTAGTACTGGTTTACCCGAAAAGAAACAAAATTAAAAGTATCTTAATAATACTCCCATGAGCGACTATAAATATCAATTAAGCGCGGATCAATTAATGTGTTTGGCTTCACTTCAATAATATCACCATTCTCGTCTCTAATTGTTTGGTCTATATCTTTTCCAAATACCGTTAACCCCTCTAGCATATCTGTAGTTAAAAAGCGCGTATCAACCGGAACTTCTAAATTTTTCACATCAATCGGTTGTCTACTAGCAAGAACAAATCCCCAATTCCCGAAACTTGGAATATCAACATGAAAATTCTCTGTTTCTAAATTATTAGAAGCAATTGTCTCTGAGATCGTCCAGTATACTTCAGTAGCAAAAATTGGGCTTGTGGCTTGTACCATCATAGCACCTTCAAGAGACATGTGATTTCGAACTAGTGCATAAAATTCTCTCGTATATAATTTATTTAAACTTTCATCATTCGGGTCAGGTAAATCAATAATAATCACATCAAAAATCCAATCTGTTCCTTCTAAAAATTTGTAAGCATCCTGATGAATAACATTAACCTTTTCATCCTGTAATGCATATTCATTTAATGTTAATAGTTTTTCATTCTGATTAGCTAAATCAACAACCGCTGGGTCTAAATCTACTAATGTAATCGTCTTAATTTCTTTATGTTTTAATACTTCTTTTGCAGCAACCCCATCTCCACCACCTAGTATTAAAACATCAGTTGGATTAGTAGCCTGTGAAATGGCAGGATGAACAAGTGTCTCATGGTATCGATACTCATCAATTGAGCTTAACTGCAGCCCTCCATTTAAATATAATCTAAAATCTTCACCTTTTTGGGTGAGTATAATCTTCTGGTAATTGCTTTCTTCCATATGGATGATTGGGTCCTTATAAAGTTTTTGCTCAAAAGTAAAAGCCATCTCTTCACCAAATAAAAGCCCAAGTAACAGTAATACCCCGATAAACCCTGCAACAATCGCGTGAACTGCAAAGCGTTTAACTTCTTTACGAAATAGCCAAAGTACAATAGTTGCAACAATTAAATTGATACAGCCAACTAAAAAAGCCGTCTTGACCATACCAAGTTGTGGACGTAACAAAAATGCAAATAATAACCCACCAACTAATCCCCCAGCATAATCAGAGAAAAGGACACGAGCAGTACTTCGATTTAACGAGACACCTATTTCGTTAGCTTTTCGAATGAGGATAGGCAATTCCACACCTGTTAAAGCACCGATCGTCAAAGTAATGAGATAGAGAAATAAGGCATCTGTTCCAGGAGGTGAGAAGGCTGTAATACCAAACATGACAAAGCTTGAGAAGCCACCAATTAAAGCTACCATAAATTCAATATAGATAAATGCCACAATCAGGTTTTTCATAACTCTTTCACTTAAACTAGCGCCAATTCCCATACCAGTTAAAAATAGAGAAATGGTAAGGGTGTACTGTTTGACACCATCACCTAATATGTATGAGCCTAATGCACCAAACAAAACTTCAAAAATAATGCCACAAATTGAGACAATTCCAGAAGCCCAGTAAATAAAATGACTTTGTCTTATCGCTAATTGATTCAAACGTATTCACTCCGACTTTAAAATATATATTAAAAAAAGACAGGCCTGACCTTTTTTCTAAAGTCAGACCAAATCCTTTTCATACGATGTTCAGTTCATATTCACATAGTCTATTTTTATGTAATGGAAGCACCAATTACAAATGCTAAACCAAGTGAAACAGCTAGAGAAATAATACCAACCGCAACATTGTTTTGCTTAATTTTATCTTCAACAGAGAACTTTCTTGTCATTAATTCAAATAAAAGATAGGCGATCATTTGTAAAATCACACCATATCCTCCCCAAATTAACGTCTCCCAAATTGTAACACTGTGGTAGATAGCGAACGCCAAAATAATACATATACCTACAATCTTTCCAGCTATCGATAAAGCAACTGCCTGATTACCATTGGAAACCTCATCCCAATCCTTATATTTCGTTGTAATCCATTCAAAAATTACTAAACCTATTAATACGACGATAATTGCTATTAAAAAGTAAAGAAATGTCGTAATAAAAGCACCCATTATAACGCCTCCTCTATATTATTTGCCTGCACTTGGCCCTCCGCCACGTATCGAAGACAAACCGCGATTTGTTCGATTCGTTGTAACGCCACCACCAAATGTTTTTTGACCAGTTGTATAACCTCCATAACAGCTACCGCCAGAACATTTGTTTTGTCTATTTTGCCCCCAATTGTTTGTTGATAGCATCCTATCTAACATGATGTAAGTAAAGAAACCATTTAAATAGTTTGGAGAATAATTATTACGAACAAAGGTATCTGTTGCAACTTCGATTAATGTAACCTGACTATCTTCCTCACTTTGTTTAAATGTCACAAAATGATTTGGATAAATAAGTATTCGTTGGTTATCCTTTTTTTCGCTTATTTCATCAGGTTCAATAGTTTCCGAAACAACATCGACGATCTCCTCAACTGTAAATTGCTTTGTTGCATATATATTTGCCTCTTCACGATCTGCTACAACTGTATCTAACAGATAAAAATTATCAGACATTAATGTTTCTACATCATAAGTAGTTGATCTTTTTAGCTGATCTGTTAGTTCTGCTTGTGATGGTTCTGACGGTATTTCATCTACAGATGCTGGTTCTGTTTCCCCACACGCTGATAGAAAAATTAACGCCATGATTATTGAAAAAAAAGGAACAATTCTCTTCATAAAATATGTGTACCTCCTTTCATACTACATAGCAGGAAAGAAACCTCTGTAATACTTCTACAGAGGCTTATAAATCCCTTTACTCTTCAACCTTATTCTTTACCCATTTTCTTTTTCAATGCGGCTAGTTCATCATCTACTTCACTATTATCTAATTGATCAAACTCATCATCTAATGATTTGCTTGCTGAAGACATATCATCACTTGTATCTGCTTCTGCCTCATACTGCATCACTTTTTCTTCCATACGAGAAAAGCCTTGTTTTGATTCATCGCTTCCAACTGAAGACATTGTACGATTAATTTTGGTTCTTGTTTTAGCAGACTCAGCACGTGCTTTTAGGGAGTCTTTTTTCAGTTTCATTTCTTGGTATTCTTTTTTCATTTCATCCAACTTTTTACGAAGTTGATCTGCATCTTGTTTTGCGCGTTCCCAAGATTCTTTCAATGAATCTGCTTGTTCTGCTTGATCTTTCTTATCTTCTAGAGCACGACGAGCTAAATCCTCATTACCTGCTTCAATTGCTTTTTCTGCCTGCCCTTGTCTCTTCTCAACTAAAGCATTAGAATCATCGTATTTTCTTTTTAGCATCTTCTCATTCGCTATTTGTTTTGCTACAGCACTTTCAGCTTCACGAATATCAGATTCCATATCACGCATAAACTGATCTAACATTTTCACTGGATCCTCTGCCTTATCTAACATCGAATTCATTTCTGAACTCACAACTGTTTTTACTCGACTAAAAAATTTAAACATTTCCATTCCTCCTTGATTAATTTGAACCTGCTATAATTTTTACTTCATAATCTTCAATCTCATAACCAATACTTGCTTCTATTTCACTACCCCAGTCTTCTAAACTAATAAACAGTTCTTCTTCTTCATCATAATACTCGGCATATTCCATTACTCGACCATTTATATTACGACTTCTTCCCTCACCAACTACTCTGGCTTCACCGTATTCATCAAGGTAATATGTCTTTCCTTCATGATTAAGCTCTTTTGGAAAAGGCTTTTGCACAGGTAAAGCAATAGTTTTATAAATTCCTAACTCTAGGGAGTCATCCATTTCTACTGCTAACCAAATTGTATCTCTTCCTTGTAGTAATTGATAGCTAATCCACTCGTAGTTACCTTGCCGATATGTGATTTTTCCAACTACCTCATAATCGCCTAAATCATACTCAATTATATCACCAATCTCAATCGATAACGGATCCCTTTCTTTCACTTCTGGTTTTGTATTTTTTTTCGGGAAAAGCTTAGAGAATATTCCCATGTAACACACCTCTTCTCTAAAAACCTTATATTATTTGTACGAGTGAAACAATAAAACGTTTCACTATTTTTTAAAAAATTTACATATTAATTTTAACACAGTACAGAAAGACCTGAAACAAATTCCTCTTCAAGACGGCTGCTAGTTCCTAAAACGTGCTGTTTATGGCTAATTTAACATAAAATGCGTATTAGTCAGTAAATAGCAATATAGTTACCGCTCCTCAAATGAAATTGACTCCCTTTCCGCAGGCACGGCCTCAACTAATTTTTAGAAGAAGAGCACTTCTAAAAATGGATTTTCGGCCCGTAGGACTGCGATTTACTCGTCCCATCGAAAATATTTGATGTTCCTGCAGGAGTGTCGCCAATTTCATTTGATCCGCTAGTGTAACTCGTGAAGTAAGTAGTGTGTAAAATACTATATTACATTTAACTACAACAAGATTTAGCAACAATATAAATTGAAAGTTATATGAAAAAAATACGCTATCTAGCGATGTAAGTGAAATGGTCGAGACTCCTCGGAAATATAGTTCAATTTCCTTCGTGCGATGTTAGTTCATAGAAGCAATCCTTGTCCTGCGGGAACAGCGAATGTTTCCGAGTTAGCTGAAGCCGTGCCTGTGGAAAGGGAGCGAATTTCATTTGAGGAGCGTGTTAGTAACTCGCGTTACTAATTAATGCGCATTTTATATCAAGTCTGAATTTATAGAATCAACAAAACTACCAAAATAAGACTTGAAAAAGGTTATTCAACGGTGTCGATGAATAACATCTAACCCTCCTGTAATCTCAAAAACAGAACCTGTTATCATATCTGAATCTTTTTGACAAAGAAATAATACTGATCTTGCAATGTCTTCCCCAGTACCAGATCTACCAATTGGTGTATCAAGGTCTGGCACACGACGACTTTTTTCAATGGATGCTTCTTTCATTGCACCCGTAATGTTTCCAGGACAAATCATGTTTGAAGTAATACCATGTTCAGCTTCCTCAAAAGCAATTGTTTTTGTCAGAGAAACAAGTCCGACTTTGGCAGCAGCAAATGCAGAACGATTTAACCACCCTGCTGCTGTATTTGCACCTTGAAATCCATAATTAATAATACGTCCAAATCCTTGTTCACGCATTGCTGGAACTGTCAGCTTCAGTAAATGAAAGACTGCATCTAAATTACCTTTTTGCATTAAGTCCCATTCTTTTTCTGTATAATCCATTAATTTTTTTCGTTCAAAAACAAATGGGCCAGCATTATTAATTAAATAATCAATGGTACCAAATTTATTATTCGCTTCCAGTACCGCATTTCCTAACTCTTTTTTTGATGTAACATCTGCTCGTACTGCATGTAATTGTTCAGAAGTATAAATTTCTATTAATTCCTCTACTTTTTTATTATCTGAACGATATGTAAGGGTCACGTTATGTCCTGATTGAAGAAAAAGTTCTGTGACCTTTCTCCCTAAACCTTTACTTCCCGCTGTAATGAAAGCATGTCCCATTTCACTCCTCCTTTTACCATAATTATGTACTTCTATCCTACACGAAGGAAGCCTCTTTTTCTAATAAATTGAAAGTTATGGCTATTTCTAATTTATATTCATGTTTTGGTAATCTTAAACATGGTATAATATAAATATAATAAAGAAAGGAAGTGTTTCATAATGCCATCCGAATACAAGAAGATTTTAGTAGCCGTAGACGGTTCGAGGGCTTCCGAAAAAGCGTTTCAAAAAGCAATAGCTGTTGCAAACCGAAATGATGCACAACTTATTATTGCGCATGTTGTCGATACCAAAACAATTTCTACAGCTGAGACCTATGATCAATCGTTAGTAAACCGTTCTGAAACTTATGCGAATGCTTTATTAGAAGATTATCGTAATCAAGCAACAACTAGTGGGGTAAAAAATGTAGAAGTTCATATTGATTATGGTTCACCAAAGGTTCGTATTCCAAAACACGTTGCAAAACAATTTAATGTAGACTTAATTATTTGTGGAGCCACTGGATTAAATGCTGTGGAGCGTTTTCTAATTGGAAGTGTTTCAGAAAACATTACGCGCTATGCAAAGTGTGATGTGCTTGTAGTACGTGCAGATGAAATGATTGAGGACTAATTCAAAATTCAGACATTAATAATGAATACAAAAGCTGGTACAAGGTTTTCATCACAACCTTGTACCAGCTTTTATTTTGTTTATGTTAATCGTAAAACGTCTCTTGCAATCATTACTTCTTCGTTAGTTGGAATAACAATGACTTTTACTGGTGAATGTGGATAGTTAACAAATGCTTCTTTTCCACGGACGTTATTTAACGCCGGATCCCAATAAACACCCATAAACTCTAATCCTTCTAATACACGTTGGCGAACTTCCGCACTATTTTCACCAACACCTGCAGTAAAGATGATTGCATCAACACCCTGCATTCTCGCTGCATAGGAACCAATGAACTTGTGAATGCGGTCTGCAAAGATTTTAAGTGCTAATTCTGCACGTTCATCTCCATTTTCTGCTTTTTCTTGAATATCACGTAGATCACTAGAAAAACCAGATAATGCTAACATACCACTTTCTTTATTTAACACCTGTAATACTTCGTTAACTGACTTTCCTGTTTTCTCCATAATGTAAGGCACAAGAGCAGGATCAATGTTACCTGAACGAGTTCCCATTGTTACACCAGCAAGTGGTGTGAAGCCCATTGATGTATCAATTGATTCACCATTTTCTATTGCAGCAATACTTGCACCATTTCCTAGGTGACAAGAAATAAGACGCAATTGTTCTACTGGAACACCCATTAAGTCTGCTGCACGTTCTGAAACATATTTATGTGACGTACCATGGAAACCATATTTTCTAATACCATACTTCTCATAGTATTCATATGGCAAGCTATAAAGATATGATTGCTCTGGCATTGTTTGGTGGAAAGCAGTATCAAACACTGCCACCGCTGGCACATCAGGTAAAATGTCTTTGAACGCACGGATACCTGTTAAATTAGCCGGATTATGAAGAGGTGCTAATTCAGAAACTTCATCAATCTCTTGGATGATTTCTTCTGTCACAAGTACAGAATCACTAAATTTCTCTCCACCATGTACGACACGATGACCAATTCCGTCTATTTCATTTAGTGATTTGATTACACCTGAAGCCTTTAATTTTTCTAATAACATTTTAACTGCTTCTTCATGGTCAGGAATATCTTTTACAGTACGATCTTTTTCTTCACCATATTCAATAGTAAACACAGAGTCGTTAATTCCGATTCGTTCTACTAATCCTTTTGCTAAAACATTTTCATTTGGCATTTCGATTAACTGGAATTTCAATGATGAACTACCAGCATTAATTGCTAAAACATTACTCAAAATCATCCATTCCTTTCAACACGCTAATTTATCTTTTTTTATCCATTACTATTCTAACCAAGTTTTTAGTCAAATTGCAACATGAACCTACAATATTTAAGTATTCCATGTCGAATTTGTTATTTTCTAATAATTAATAACCTTCATTTTTAAACCAGTGATTCATTTTTTCTACAATTTGTTCAGTAGCACGTATGTCTTTAAATGAAGGTAATTGTGCTAATAACGCCTGTTTTGGAGCTTTGGTATTTTCACCTTTTTTCTGCAAGATTAAAATACTTTTGGCTTGCTTCTCAGACGCAAAAATACTAGTAGGTAATTGCAATAAACCAACTATATGAACGTGCTGTTGTAAATAAACATGTAATTTATCTGCTTGATCACTATCAAATAAAAAGTTTGGGATAACAAACAACATAAATCCGCCATCTTTCGTATAGTGTACACTCTGTTCAATAAACAAATGATGTGAGTAAGCATGGCCGTCAGCTACATTTAATTGATACTCGCTTGCTCGCACGTCATCTGGGTAATACCCAACAGGTAAGTCAGATATAACTAAATCTACGGGTTCTAACAAAAATGGTTGTAAACTATCTTGATGGAAATACTCAATTTCTGTTTTTTGTATATTTGCATTTATCAATCCAAGCTTAATTAAAGTAGGATCTATCTCACTACCATAAGCCTTTACTTCCATTCCTAGTTGATTTATTACAGCAGTTAACAAGTTAGCAGTGCCTGATGCGGGATCAAAAATGCGTATTTTTTCATTGTTATGTACTAACTTTTGTGCAACATAACCAATAAACATTGCAACAGTATCAGGGGTAATCAAATGCTGTTGCTGTGTTGCCCCTTTCATACTTTTTAGTATCGCAAGCTGGATCACTTTACGAATTTCTTCCTTCTTTAATTTATCAAAAGAGAGAGCGCTGATTTTTTCATCAACAAATTGCTGAACAGACTCTGACATCTCTTCTGGAGGACTTTGTGTAAATACATATTCTAATCCAATTATTAAACTTTCCATATACGACAGCTTCATGTTTTTCTCAACATATTCCGTCATTTCGTCTAATAACTGATAGTTTTTTTCCACATTTGATTGTTCCATGTACGATCTTCCTCTCAAAGCATTTAAATATGTAAAAAAGAATGCCAACAATATTATGAAGGCATTCTTTAGATATGTCTAGCAATTTAATTGTCTTTATCTTGTCCTTTACCTTTTCCAGCGATGATATCCTGTATTTTTTCCAATGCTTGTGGTGCAACATCGACTAATTTTTCATATAAATTAGCAGTACCATCCAAGTGTATCATTTGTACACCTTGTTGCTTATTGACAATTAAAAATCCAATAGGCGTAATGGTAACACCTCCACCACTACCTCCACCAAACGGAAGTGAAGGCTTCTCTTCCTGATCGTTTTCCGAAGGTTTAGTTTGTCCAAATTCACTTCCTCCAGCTGCAAAACCAAATCCTACCTTTGATACAGTAATAATGATGCTTCCATCAGGTGATTCAATAGGTTCACCAACAATAGTGTTCACATCTATCATTGTTTTTAAGTTTTCCATTGCAGTTGACATTAATCCCTCAATCGGGTGTGTTTTATTATTCATTAGATGACCTCCTCATACACAATATTGATTTTTAATTAAGTAATTTTCTGTTCCATTTTCCGATTTGCATCAAGGTATACATAGCTTGCCCTAGTCTAATTGAAAAGATACATGTACAAGTCGAGTTAATTAATTTCTCTTGAAAAACGGGAGTTACTTGATAATTGGGGGTAGTTTTCAACTTCATGAATGAATCAAGCATAGCACCAACACTCCCCTTAATTGACCAGCACAACCCACTAATCATCCCTGTGCTTGCTGCATCAGCTGTACCAATGGTTGTCTCCCAATCAAAAGTATGAACTTTTACTTTTCGTAACCTTCTACGAATTAATTTTTGAATAATGTGTCTTTTTTCATAAAGATTTATATATTTTTTGAACCTTTCTTTAAATCCACTGATTATATTCTTTGATCCTTCTACTAGGTCCTCAGTACCTTCTTCGCTCATATCCATCTCAATTATTTCTTCTTGTTTGTAACAAGGGATACCGGCAACATGTATAATTAGTAAATACAGAAGATCTTGTTGTTCCCATTTAATTTCAACTGTGAATTTAATTGAAATGAATAAACTAATTAATAGAATTGATACAATAATTAAAATAATAATAAGCATGCCTATAAAACCTCCCTATTATCAGTATGGCAATTTATTCTAATAATTAATCATATTGCGTTTAAAATTCCTTTGCATAGGCTATAAAGTAAATAAGAATGAGTTATATAGGAGGATTAGCAATGCGATCTTTAAAGAATATTTATTTTTATTATCCAAAAGAAAGTGTGTCGGCTGAGAGACTGTCACAATTAACTCAAGCATGTAAAGATAATGGCTTTAACATTGTGGAAGCAGATAATGAAGCTGATGTAGTAATTTGTATTGGTGATGACGGTGTATACTTACAAGGTGTTCGACATACCGGATTTCGTAGTGACTGTTTATATATCGGAATTTCAGAAGAAGATCAAGCGGGATTGTATGAAGGATTTTTATTAGATGATTACCAAGAGATGTTTGATACATTAAAACAGGAAACATTCGAAGTTCAAAATTTTCCTCTTATTGATGTCTCAATTAATGGTGCTACACCATTTTACTGTTTAAACGAAGCCAGTATTAGGTCCTCAATTATAAAAACAATCGCTATAGATGTATATATAGATGATCGCCATTTCGAGCGTTTTCGTGGTGATGGCTTGATTGTGGCTACCCCAACAGGTAGTGCTGGGTATAATAAATCCACCCAAGGTGCTATATTAGATCCTGCAGTACCATGTTTTCAATTAACAGAATTAGCTTCACTTAATAATAATCACTATCGTACTTTAGGCTCTTCGCTAATTTTAGCGGAAAATAAAACACTCCGTTTAGAAGTAATACAAGATGGAAATGACTACCCAATCATCGGTTTAGATAATGAAGCGTATTCCATCCGTAATATTCAGCACATAACACTAACTATGAGCGGAAAATCGATTCAGACAATAAAGCTTCCAGGTGATACTTACTGGGACCGTCTAAAACATATATTTTTATAAAGTAAACCTTCAATCAGTGGGAGTTTTACGGACGGTTACACCGGGATAAACTAATTTTTAAGTATTAATAAATTAAAAACAGTCTCATTTGACTTAAGGTCAAATAAGACTGTTTTTTCATTTCCTGTTACTTTGTTCAAACATAATCGACTCATCAACAACTGTCATCACTACATTAACATCACGAATAGACTCTTTTTTCACTTTAAACAGATCTTGATCAAATATAGTGAAATCCGCCACATAGCCCGGCTCAATAAGGCCACGATCATGTTCATGTCCAATTACATAAGCACTTCCTTCTGTATATAAAGAAACTGCCTCAAATACTGATAATTGTTCTTTTTCGTTATATATTTTGCCATTCAGACTCGATTTTCGTAAAACAAAGGCCTCAATACCTAACAATGGATTAACTTCTTCAATTGGTGCATCAGAACCAGCAGCACATGGGATGTCTTCTTGTAAAAATGTTTTCCAAGGATAAGATGTCTTTACTCGCTCTTTTCCAATTCTTTCTATAACCCATGGAAAGTCAGAAGCTACAAAAGAAGGTTGGATATCCAATACAGCATTTGTCTTCTTTAGTGCTTGTAGAACCGCTTCATCAACAATTTGTGCATGGATAATCCGATCTCTTCTCTCATTTTTTAATGGATATTTGTACAACAAATTAGCAACTGTCAAAATGGCTTGGTCTCCAATTGCATGAACTGCAATTGGCATTTCTAATTGACGTGCACGGATAACAAGAGACTCTAAATTTTCTTCTGTGTGAATCGGAATACCAACGTTACCTGGGTCATCTGAATACGGGGCTTGAAGCCAAGCCGTCCTTCCACCCAATGCTCCATCAGAGAATATCTTCATTGCACCTAAAGTAACATAATTTGTCCCTGACCCATAGCCCAAACCTCGCTTTTCCATATCCTCAATAACTTCATGATGAACAAGCAAATGTGCACGAAATTTTCTGTTCTTTCCTTCTATGGCTTTATGAAATGCTTCCCACGTCTTATTAAAACTGTTTTCACCATAATAAGCTAAATCTTCACTATGTCCACCTACTAGACCAAGTCTTAACAAGTCATCGACGGATGTTGTTACTAATTTTGTTAAGTCATTCTTTGAGACATCTGGAATGGCCTGCTTAATAAGGTCTTGTGCATTATCTAAAAAATAACCTGTTAATGCCCCATTTTCATCTCTCACAATCTTACCACCTTGCGGATCCAGTGTTTCTTCTGTGATATTTGCTAATTGAATTGCTTTTGAATTGGCAATTATAGCATGCCGACAAACACGGGTTAACATAACGGGGTGTTTTTCCGTAATTTCATCTAGTTCTGATTTATCAATGACACGCGGGTCATCCCACTGATTTTCATTCCACCCTTCACCAATCAACCATTCCCCTTCTGATAACGTCTCCAATCGTCTTTCTAACGCATACAATACCTCATCCGCATGCATCATCTTAGATAGGTCCAAGTGAACAATCTTCTCACCGTGACCAATAATATGTAAATGACTATCAACGAAACCTGGAAATAGCACAGTACCTTGTAGATCATGATTAGTCACTATCCGTTCATTATATTTTTCCTTTAATTCATTTAAATTTCCAGTAGCTACTATTATGCCATTTTCAGTATAAATAGCTTCTACTTTTTCATTTTCTTCTTTCATTGTATAGATTGTTCCACCAAACCATAATGTGCCCATGCACCTATTCTCCTTTGTACTTCCCTTCTTATATGATTAAACGATACCAAAATAAACGCCTATTGAAAAGAGTAGTGCTCATTTAGAGCACTACTCTTTGTTATGCCATCTGATATTTAGTTAGATTGTCCGCCCATTTGTTGTTCGGCCATTTGTACTAGACGTTTCGTGATTTCTCCACCTACAGAACCGTTAGCACGAGAAGTTGTATCAGCACCAAGATTTACACCAAACTCTTGTGCAATTTCATATTTCATTTGGTCTAATGCTTGGCTTACACCAGGTACTACTAATTGGTTTGAGCTATTGTTACTTGCCATGATTTCTTCACCTCCTCTGTGGTACATCTATAGAATGTGTCGAAAGGAGAGAAATCATTCAAAAAAATAGCTGGTAGTTGTTTCATCTTTCACCTAAATTTACGTATTTAAATTAGAACAAATCGTCCATTGGATCAATTGCCTTGGTGTTATGCGAAACAGTAACTACTTTAATACCATCGAAAATATCTTGCATTTCTTTTTCAATATCCATTTGCTCTTCAAAATAGACAACTTTATCACGTTTCGGCTTTGTCTTAGGAGCTTTCGGAACAAATAGTGTACAGCAGTCGTCGTATGGTCGAATTGAAATATTATAGGTGTCTATTTTCTCAGCGATAGAGATAATTGATTCTTTGTCCATTGCGATTAGTGGTCGTAGCACTGGATAACGTGTCACATCATTAATAGCATGCATACTTTGCATTGTTTGACTTGCTACTTGACCAAGACTTTCACCCGTTATCAATGATAATATCCCTTCGTTATCAGCAATTCTCTCACTAATACGTAGCATCATTCGTCGCATTACTGTCATGGAGTAACCATACGGAATTTCACGATGTATCTTTGACTGTAATGCAGTAAATGGAACAATATGAACTTTCACTTTTTTTCCATACTTCGTTAATTCTTTAGCCAAATCTAAAACCTTTTGTTTAGCTGCTTCACTAGTATACGGAGGTGAATGAAAATGTACTGCCTCTATTTGCACACCTCTGTTCATTGCTAAGTAGCCAGCTACAGGACTATCGATGCCACCTGATAATAACAATAATGATTTCCCAGCCGTGCCAACAGGTAAACCACCCGCACCCTTAATTTTTTGTGAAGTGATATATGTGGCATCTTTCCGAATATCAATATGCAATTCTAAGTCAGGTTTGTGTACATCAACTGTATAATCAGTCGTATTAGTAAGTAAATGAGTACCTACTACATGATTAAATTCTTGTGAACCAATTGGAAATTCTTTATTTGCACGTTTTGTTGTGATTTTAAAGGTTTTAACGTGTAGTGCTTTGTTTAAAGCGAATAAAGCCGCCTCTTTAATAAGCTCTACATCATTATCAACTCTAATTGCTAAACTTAAACTTTGAATTCCAAAAATAACTTTACATTTTTCAATGATTGGACTTGGGTCTTCACCATTTAACATAATCGTCATACGATCACGTGCATTTTTAATTTTCACATTAGGATATGCATGCAATTTATCACGAACGTTTTCATGTAGTTGATGAATAAATATCTTTCTGTTTTTCCCTTTTAAAGCTAACTCTCCATATCGAATTACAATGTGATCATAATGCATTTTCATCTACCCCATAACTTTACTCAATTGTTGTACTACTCTTTGTAACGAGCGACTAAATAATTCAATTTCCTCTTTTGTATTATAATAAGATAAACTAATTCGTAATGCGGATATTGTTCGATCATGTGAAAAGCCAACAGCTTTTAGAACTGCACTCTCATCAGTTTTTTTTGAAGAACAAGCAGACTTTGTTGATATAAAAATATCTCTTTCTCCTAGAGCATGGATAATTACTTCAGGTTTATATCCTGGAATAGAGATGTTTAATATGTGTGGTGCTTGATCCTCAATTGTGTTGATTTTTATAAAGGATATTGCTAACAGCTCTGCTCGCAGTTGTTGATTTAACTCTTTGAGATACTCACTGTGTGTTTTTGACTTTTCAGTTATAAGACGCATGGCTTTGACCAAAGATACAATACCAGCTAAGTTTTCTGTACCAGATCGCAAATTACTTTGTTGATTTCCACCATGTAATAACGGAAATAATTTTGTGCCTTTTTTTACATACAATAATCCCGTTCCCTTTAAGCCGTGGATTTTGTGGCCAGATACTGTACATAAATCAATCCCAGTTCCATTCATATCTAATGGGATTTTACCATACCCTTGAACATGATCTACGTGGAAATATATTCTCGGCATCTCTTTTAGCATCTTTCCAATAGCTTCAACGGGTTGAATTGTTCCTAATTCATTATTGACATGCATAATACTAACCAAGATTGTTTCTTTTGTAATTGCTTGTTTAACATCTGCAAATTTCACTATACCGTTACTGTCTACTGGTAAATAAGTAACTGTAAAGCCTAATGTCTCTAATGACTTACATGCCTCTATTACGGAAGGATGTTCAATCTCTGTTGTAATTATATGTCTTCCTTTATTTTGATGGGCTAGCGCTATCCCCTTAATTGCCATGTTATTTCCCTCAGTACCGCCAGAAGTGAATACAATTTCTTCTTGTTCAACTCCAAATAACTCGGAAGCTTGATTTTGAGCTTTCCTCAAAAGATTTTCTGCATCAATTCCAAAGCGGTGAATCGATGATGGATTACCATAAAATTGCTGTGAAACTTTCAGAAAACTTTCCAGCACCTCTGGAAATGGTTTCGTTGTTGCACTATTATCAAAGTAAATCATTATAATCTCCTTAAATTCCTTTTTGCATTGAAACATCTTAACATAGATTACACATGAGGGAAAGTCTTTATCCGATGTTTTAACTACAATGAACACACTATAAGAGAGTCTCACATAAAAGTCCCTTACTATACATTAGCAAGGGACTTTCTGTAACCGACAGTTACTCTGTTTCAATATTCAATGCGCTCAATAGCTCATCAATTGATACACTATTTCCTTGTTCAAAATCATATAAAACATTAGTTGTGTCTATTGTTTGTTGATCCGTTAGGTTTATATTTGTGTTAGGATCTTCATTTATTAGATGAGTTGTTTCAAATATCCTTAGATTCTTACTTAAGACAACTTTTTCTCGAACGGATATTGCATGTTGCTGACCAGCCAATTGTGGTGTCTCTTTTCCAAGTAATACAAAAAAGAAGGATATCCATACAATAATTATTGAAGAGCTAAGCCCAATAACCATCCATTTTTTCATATTCTAATCACCCTAACTTGGTACTTGAACTTGTATCAAAGACTCTAAACGTTTTAGGGAGCCGGGTTCAATCTCTTCTAATGCGTTAGCTGCTGTTTCAAGAGATTCTTCATAAGCATAATCTCTAAACAGCTTTTCAGATTCTGATAACTTCGCTGCTAGTAAAGGATATTTACTACGGTATCGATTCGCATACTGTATGATTGTTTCCACTAAATATGCTTGATCTAAAACTAGATTAGTTTGTTCAATCATTGTTTGAACAGAAGCTTCAGCCTCTTCTAAAGCATATTGCACTTCGCCCATATCAAGTGGTTGTCTCTCTAGTTTATCAATAACTAAACTGCTTTTTTCTGTAGCTTCGTCTAACTGAATCCATAAAAATGCAGGCACACCTGGAATATTACTTTTTTGCAATTTGCGGTTTGTATTGAATAGCTGCTTTTTTAATGTATCAACTTTCTGTTTTGCGTTTATTTCATCTTTTCGAATTGTACGAACCTGCTCTTTAAAATCCTGATGTGACGTTTGTAACTGTTGTAAATCTTGATAGGTAGTTTCTAAATGATCACTAAGAGCCATGTAAGTCCGTTTTTCATTTTCTAGATCCGCTTCTAACTCTTCAAATTGCTGTTGTATCTGACGAATCCACTTCTCTAAGTTTGAATGTAATTCTAGATCACTTTCTTCTAAATAGTATGTCTGTTGTAAATTTTTAACTTCTTCATTTGTAGCTTCAAAATCACTCGAAACATCACTAATCATTTTTTTAAAGTCTACTAGATTTTTCTCAACATAAGATCTTGCGTGTGCTTCTTTTTCTAATATATTGTAAATTTCCGTTATCCGTTCTTCAATTGATTCCAGCAACTCATTAATATCAGCTACATCACCTTTTTCAAGTTGATCAACACATTTCGTTAATTGATCCTGATAACTTTTTAACTCTCTTTCAAATCCTAGGTGTCCAATTCGATAGCCTTCATCCTTCATTTGTTTTACGCCAGTTAACAATTTGTCTATTTGATGAGGAATTTCGCGGTTACATTTTTTGTAAATGACAGGAAACTCTTCAATTTTTTCAGATAACATCTGCATATTTGTTTTTAGTTCATCAACATATTGTTTTGCTTCAGAGTAATTTCCTGAATCAATTGAAGCAAAGTATTGATCCAATAGCTGCTGTAGGTCATCGATTTCAACTTCAAAGCGAATTTCTGCCTTTCCATATTGATGACGATTTCGTAATAATTCTCTTCGTAATTCTTTAATTTTCGGTTGGACTTCTTCTACTTCTTTTCTGCTTTGTTTTTCAGAATCAAGTAACTCATCTAATTCATTAAACATTTGCTCAATAGTAGTTTCAACTGTTTGTAAAGTCTGTTCAACTGTTTTTAAGTTTTTCTTAGCAGTTGCTATTCGAAAGCGATCTGCGGCTTCTTCCGCATCTAATAAAAATTCTTCTATATCAGGCAATTCTCTTGTAAGAATATAATCCCAGCTATTTTTCCACTCTTCAAATTTTTCCTGTGTTTCACCTGACAAATTTAAACTTTTAATCCGCTGTAATTCTGTTGTTACATTTCGGTTCATAATGTCCATTTTCCAGCTCTCGTGTCTATCTACTTCATCATATACCTTTTTTCGTAATATTAATCCGATAATAATCAACGTGATTATAACGAGAATAACCCCTATGATATAGGCAACCATGTTTGTTAATCCCCCTTAAACAACTTAAACTCAAATAAACCTAATGATTACTATTGCTTCTAACTTGTTAATTAAAATTTTATGTATTAACCATATGATACCATGATACGACATATTTTTGCTAAAAAATAAATAAATTATTTATCTACTAGACATTTTTCTTGTTAATATCAAATAAGTAAACAATTGGACTGGTGAAAATCTGTAAGATATAATAAGATTCATTGTAAGATTGCTCTTACTAAAAAAGGGGAGAGATATCATGTTTAATAGTGTGTCCTACACAAATTCACCAGAAAAAGATTACCAACTTTTATTAAAACAATTGGAAGCATTAATAGAGGATGAAAAAGACATCGTTGCTAACCTATCCAATGCTGCTGCCTTATTAAATCAATTTTTGTCAGATATTAATTGGGTAGGCTTCTATCTTCTTAAAGAGGGGGAGCTAGTATTAGGACCATTTCAAGGTTTACCAGCCTGTGTACGCATTGCAGTTGGAAAAGGGGTTTGCGGCACAGCTGTTAGCGAACGTAAAACACAAAGAATTGCTGATGTACACCAATTCCCTGGTCATATAGCTTGTGACGCTGCAAGTCAATCTGAAATTGTTGTGCCAATTATTGTGAATGAAGAAGTTATCGGCGTATTAGATATTGACAGTCCAAATAAAGATCGATTTGATTCACTTGACCAGAAATACCTAGAAGAATTCACTGGGATTCTTGAGGGTTATTTATAAGAAAACAGCCTCCTTAATTTCTTAAGGGGCTGTTTCTTTCTTATATCTTAGCTACTCCATTTTTCCCTAAACGTTTCGCCTCATATAGGGAACGATCTGCACGGTCAAAGATAGACTGCATTTTCTCTGGATTGTTCTGGTCCCAATGCGCAATACCAATTGAGACAGTAATTTTAGGCTGTGTATTTGCTTCAATCATCAATACTAAATCAGAAGCCTCTTGCAAACCGTTCTCAACAGAAGATTCTGGTAAATAGACCGCTAATTCCTCACCACCCCACCTTGCAGTAAATCCTTTATTTTCTATATTTTCACGTATGATTGTTGCCACTTGAATAATTAATTCATCACCAACATCATGTCCATACGTATCATTAATTTGTTTGAAATCGTCAATATCAATTAACAAAAATACACCTTTACTATCTACTTCCAGATGTTGTTTGCACTTCTCATCCAAATACTTACGAGAATATAACCCTGTTAAATAATCAGTAATAACAAGCTTTTCTAATTGCTCTCGTAACATTGAATTGACAAAGGCTAATGTTGAATGATGTACGATTGACTTAATTAATTTAAAACTATCAAAAGAGAAAAAATACGGATTTTGATGTAAAAGAATAATTACACCCTTTAATTGGCAAGACTGTACCATAGGTATTACCATCACTGATTTCAAACCAAAGAATCTATTTGGATACTTACTAGAGAAATCTCCAATAAAAATTGCATCCTTTTTTTCTTTTATTATAAGAAGCATGTCATCTAAAAAATCCTCTGCTAGTGGTGTATGAAAAAATGTTGTTGACTCATCCAGGAGATTATACTTCTGATTCTCTTCATTTAATAGAACAAAACCAACTTCCTCAGCATGAAATGATTGTTTAAATTGTTCCCTCATAAATATTGTTGTTTCAGTCAAGCGTAAATTTGAGTTTAAATTGTGTGAGATTTCGTTTATTAATTGCAAATCTGCAATGAGTTGATTTGATTGCTGATACAATTGTGCATTTTCTAATGCATTTCCTGCTGTACTGGCTAATAATCGAATAAATTCAATATCACTTTCTGGAAATTTAGAGATATCATATGCTGTAATTTGTAATACACCATAAATTCCTTGTTTTCCGTGTAATGGTGCAAATAAACGTGTTTTACCCTTAAGCATCTCTAATTTTATGTCTCCTGTCAAAAAGGCCTGTACACTTAACTTTTCAGCAAACTCCTCATTATAAATCAACCGCTTAACTGGTAGATTTTTATCATTTTGATAGTCACTAGATAAAAACAAGTTGCATCTAAATTCAGGATATATATAACGTATGGTGTTGACTATTTCCGTCAACACATCATTTGTATTCATAGTTGAATGAAATTTTTGAGTTACACTGTACATTAATTCATATTTATTTGCTTGTTCCATCATTAGTGAATAATCATCTAAACTGCTTAACAGGCTATTTGTTTCAGATGCTATTTCCTCCAAAAAGCAATAGAAATGATCATTATCATCCACTTCCTCATCAAAGGCAATTAACATAAAGCCAACTTTAGAATTGTTGTTATTTAGGGGAACTAAGAATGTTGGGTACTCGTAGGTGTTATGAAATGCGGATTGTCCATTATAAATATTAAATTCTGAATGAAAGCTTTTATTTACTTGCTTATTAAAAAAACCATCTGTAATCAAGTGCTTTATTAATAAGTTGTCTTCCTCAGCATTTGTTTTAGCTAATTTAAAATCATCTTTCCAACGATCATACAAATATACTGCAACATGTGAGGCATATGTAAGATATTTAATTTCTCTAACTATCTTTTCAATCATCTCTTCCTGATTATGCATGGTAGAAATAGCACCTTTTGGAAATAGCTTATGGAATCTATCTTTAGCAACCATATAATTAATTTTCATTGTTCCCTCACCTACTGTTTTTAACTTAATGTCACATCTTACAAAGGTTGTTATAAGCATGATAGATATTACTCTTTTATAGAATATGTTCTATTATCTATTATAAAGCATTACTTGTTATTTTCCTACCAATAAAATAGGACAAATTTCTCACAACTATATTAAAAATCTTTCTCTATTGACTTCATGTGCAAAAAGTCATATAATGAACTTTGTGTAAAAAAGGTAGCCTATGTGAACCACCGTTTGTTCATTTTGTTCCTTATCTTTTAAAAGTAAGGTGTATCGTGTAACTCTCTGCTGCTGGAGCGATGGTACATGAAAACAAAATGTCATGCGATCATGGAACACTCTGTCTTATTTTATGCAAATCCAATATATAAAGGAGAAGATGCATAATGGCTCGCTATACAGGTCCTGTATGGAAAAAGTCTCGTCGTCTCGGAATTTCATTAACTGGTACAGGGAAAGAATTAGATAAACGCCCTTACCCACCAGGTCAACATGGTGCAAATCAACGTAGAAAGCTTTCAGAATATGGTTTACAACTACAAGAGAAGCAAAAACTTCGCTTCATGTATGGTGTTAACGAACGCCAATTCCGTAACTTATTCGACAAAGCTGGTCACATGAAAGGTATTCATGGTGAAACTTTCATGATTCTATTAGAATCTCGTTTGGATAACATTGTTTACCGTTTAGGTCTTGCACGTACTCGTGCACAAGCACGTCAATTAGTTAACCACGGACACATTACTGTAGACGGAAGTCGTGTTGATATTCCTTCTTACAGTGTAGCTCCTGGACAAGTAATTGGTCTACGTGAGAAGTCACAAAAGCTAAACATTGTTGCTGAAGCGATTGAAGCTAACGCATTCGTACCAGAATACGTTTCATTCGATGCAGACAAATTAGAAGGTACGTACACTCGCTTACCTGAGCGTTCTGAACTACCTGCTGAGATTAACGAAGCACTTATCGTTGAGTTCTACTCACGTTAATCTATATTTACAAAATCCCCCTGATACATTGTTTTATACAATGTATCAGGGGGATTTTATTTTTGATTAAATTGCAAGAAAAGTACTATCCTTTTGTTTTTATTTTTATTTTTACTTTTTCTCTGCTTTCAAACTTAAAACCAAAGGTATTTTACCATCTAGTTCAGGATAATAACTCATACCATGTTCATCCACTGCACTTCCACTCATTCCTGGAGCACATCTATCATACTCTTTAATATACGACACATACAGGTTTCCACTTAAAAGACCGTTGATAATTGTGCTTAATTGGTGCCCCCAAAAGTAGTTTTCTGCTTCTTTAGCTTCGGAGGCATATCCTCCAATAAATCCATCTATGTCAGCTGTCAAATCGAAATAAGGGTATGTAGGGATCAAATCACCTTGAGATAAAGCATCCTCATCAAAGATCATCATAAAAGGATGCCCATCATGTAAATAAAAGAAACCTTCCTCTTTAAGAAAATGTGCTACAACTTTACCCCACTTATTTAAATCTGGTAACCAACCCAAAACTCCATCAGTTGTCATTACTATATCATATTCTCCTTCATGAACTTCCATCAGCTTGAGAACATCAGATTCAACAAAATTTACATTATTCACCTCAAAATCTTTCGCTAATTTTTTTGCATAGCAAATGTTCTCAGGAACTAAATCCACACCTGTAACGATAGCTCCCTTTTGGGCCAAAAGAATAGTATCAGCCCCAGTATTACATTGTAGATGAAGAATTTTCTTACCAGCGATATCACCTAGCTCTTCCTCAACTATAGGGTTTAATTTGTAGTCCTCTTTCACTAACCTCATTTTAAAGTGCTCGTAATGTTGTTGAGCAATTTTACCCCATGCAATCTTATTTGTTTCTATTTTATTTTTATTTTCTTCTAAATTCATATATTTTTCCTCTCCCTCTTCTAAAATAGACCTATTATATTATTTCAACAAAATACTAAAATTTCCTGTAAATTCAACAAGACACTTATGAGAAACCAGGCATTATTCTTTTTGGGACTAATATGTCGTGCTTAGAGGTTAAACAATTCTTTTTGGGTGGATTTAGGATCGATTGTGAGAGCTGCATATGATTATTCATTACTTTGATTATGGCAAACAAAAAGGCTCTTATCTAAGATAAGAGCGCCTTTTGACTTAGCTTCTATTAAACTCCCTGATAAATATTTTCATCAGAAATCACTGTTTTTTGTTTATCTTCTTTTAATAGTTTTCGGTTTAACTTAAATAAGGTTACAATTGTTTTTATTTGCACATAGATGAATGGAAGGAGCATAGCAAAATAAATAGGAGAAAATTGGGTAACGATACCGTTTTTTACAAATCCCCAATGTATAAAGAACATCCCTAAAACCATAAAGGCTACTCCAGGGCAAATAAGTGCAAAGCTTCCAGGACTTTTGTGTGGACCTTGAACGTAATCTTTAAAGTAATTAATGTTCTTCAATACAGAATAGCCGATGAATCCAAACATGATTTGCAAGGATACTAAAACAACTAGTACTAAAAACACTGGTAAAGCTGACGGACTTTGCACATGAAGCAAGTTATGACTCACCCCCATGTATAGACGTACAAATGTAATACCTAAGAGGGTGAGAATAGGGATAGAGATCCAGACACTCGGACTACCAACCTTATCAATTCCTTGTTTGAAAATCGATTTAAAACCTAGCACCATCTTGATTCCCATTAACAATAGAGCAAGACTTGCAAAGAATAAAGACATAACTAACCCAATCACAAAAGTTGCTAATGTATGACTCATCGCTGCTGGCGCTGCAAATCCTACTGAAATCATAGAGAAGGCGAATACGGTGAGCATATGGCTCAAGTTGTTGTTGTTGACGAAATCTAGATCTCCATGAATCATGAATCGAGTAAAATAATCCTTAAAGATCATAAGTGCATATACCCCAACTCCCATAAAACCTAGTAAAGCAACTGGAAACAAGTACTCCACCACACTCCATAAATTAGGAACAAAAACAGCTCCCACTATAAACAACACATTTATCGTCATCCCAAGCGTTAATGGAATAGCCATAAGTGAAACTTCTGCGTTTGAATTACGCAAATATTTGTACGCAGACGTACGCTTATAGAGACGGTATTCTTGCATATTCCAAATTAATAGCTGGATATGCTTGATACCAAAATAAATAATTCCCAATAGGGCAATAACAACTGTAATCGATAGTAAAATATTATTCCCGCTTATTGCTGCTGAAACGTGCTCAAAATTTGCCATTGGTCTGCCTGTGTGTTTTACCATAAACATTAAATACATAAAGAATGAAACCGCTAATCCGCCACTACCTAATGCTGCTAGAAAATACAATGGGCTATACTTTTCTTTCAGTTGCTTTGGCATTTCTCTACCCCATCCTTTTGGTTGATTTATTTTACAGTGTTCATTATATATACCCCCGCAGGTAATTTCAACTGACTACTTCGTATATTTGATATTCCATTTGTAAATTTGAACGTTTTTGGACAATTGTTTTTATCCGTCATAATTTTTTATTAGTATTTTTTTAAAGATAATATAACGGACACCCTTTCTCAATTAATCGCGTTGGGATCGTTTTTATAGTGAAAGCTTTTGGATCTAATTGTTCATTTACTTCATCCCAATATAATGGTGTAGCAACCGTGGCTTCTTTTGTAGCTCTAGGTGAATAGGCTGCAACAATTGTTTTCCCAGGTGCATGTTGTACATAATCTATATATAAGCGTTTCCCACGATTCTTTTTAAGACGTTCAATCGTAAATGAATCTGGATATTTTTCAACTAATATTTTAGCAACTGCCTCCATAAATTCTCTCGTCCGATCAAAAGTCATGCTCTCCTGTTCAAGTGGAATATGAATTTGAAGACCAGTTTTTCCTGATGTTTTCACAAACGGGATAAACCCTTGGTGTTCAACCATCTCTTTAATTAAATGAGCTGCTTTCACTGCAAGGTGAAATTCTTCTAAAGTTGGTGGATCTAAATCAAAAACAATCTCATCAGGATAAGTTGAGTTTATTGAATGAAAAGGGATGTGAAACTCTAATGAACCATGATTTCCAAACCAGAGCAAACTTCTTAAATCATTACATAGAATATCCGCATTACCATCTACGCCTTCGACAGTTTGGATAAATTTTGGTGCATAGTCTGGCAGATGTTTTTGATAGAACGAGTGCTTTTCTATCCCGTCAGGATAACGAATCATTGTTAGACGTTTATTTTTTAATTTGGGGATAAGTAGAGGAGCGACCTGACGTAAATACAAAACATAATCTTGTTTGCTTACTTCCGGAAAAAGTGATTTTTTAGGCTTAGATATCTCAATTTCTTCTGGCAATTGAGCCAAACCTAACCGAACTTGTTCAATCATACACTCTTCAGGATCTAAATCGAAGCGAAATTGATGAAAGAAAGCCTCTCGTATCTCTTCATTTTCTGCATCTAAACAATTGATATCTATAGCAACACTTGGTGATACGGACCATGAAAATCCATTTACTTTTTTTCCGTTCTCTTGGATAAATGTTTGCAACGTTTCTTTTTCTTGATCTTGGAAACCATTTTTCACTTTCCCTAATGGAACCAGCTGATCATTATTTCTGCTGACAATATCAAAGTAATCATTATTTGTATTCCAACCTGCTATTAATCCTTGTATCACACGATAATTTTTAATTTTCAACCATTTATCTGATCGTTTACCAATACTGTAGTTAGCATTTTTTTGTTTTGCAATAATTCCTTCACTTTGGTGGAGTGTTACAACATTTTGCACTTCTTTTATCGTTTTAAAGGAGTCTATAAGGTGGAGACGTTGCTCGTACCTATTAAAAGCTTCATTTTGTAAAACCTGAAAAAGATTTTCCAGTTTGTTTCGCCGATACTGGAAAGTCTTTTCTACCAATGACTCTCCTCTTACATTAACAAGGTCAAAACATATAATTGAAGCGGGGCGTAGTTGACTTATACGGTTTATTTTATCCTTAGATTTAAGGCGCCCACGTTGTTGAACAAGTGAAAATATAGATTGAAATGCTGTACGCAATACAACAATTTCCCCATCAATAAATAAAGGGAGCTGCTCAACTATTCGCTCTTGATGAACTTGACACCATTTAACAATCTCAGGAAAAGATGCTGTTAAATCATTCCCATTACGACTCCATATTTTTATATCATTCTGTTTCCATTCTAATCCACAACGAAAACCATCATATTTCACTTCATACATCCAGTTTTTTTGATTTGGCGCACTTTCCGTTAAAGTCGCAAGCATCGGTTTCCACATAAGTATATCTCCCCTTTCCATATTATTCTTTCTAATAATTGAATTATTATTAACATAGGAGAAAAACTAATTATAAAAAGAGGTGATAACATGCATACAATGTGGAAAGGAACAATAAGTTTTGGACTTGTTAATATCCCAGTTAAGCTGCATTCAGCAACAGAGAATAAAGATGTGAAGCTACGTAATTTGCATAAGGAATGTCAATCTCCAGTTCAATATGAAAAAATTTGTCCTGTATGTGAGAAAGAAATTAGCAATGATGATATTGTTAAAGGGTTTGAATATACAAAAAATAAATTTGTGATTTTAGAAGATGAAGATCTAAAATCTATAAAGGATGACAAAGACGATAAATCTGTTGAAATTTTAGATTTTGTTAAGTTGGCAGAAATAGACCCAATTTATTTTGACCGAAGCTATTATTTATCACCAAATGATGGTGGTGGAAAGGCTTATGCTCTATTACGCGAAGCATTGAAGGATACGGAGAAAATTGGCTTAGCAAAAATTACAATACGATCAAAAGAGCAATTAGCTGTTGTGAGAATATATAACAATACAATAGTAATGGAAACAATACACTACCCAGATGAAGTGCGTGATTTTCAAGAGGTTCCAAATGTACCCGAAGATACTAATGTTGTTAAAAAGGAATTAGAAACAGCCAAATTATTAATTGATCAATTAACAACAGCATTTGAGCCCGAAAAATATACAGATGAATATCGAACAGATTTACTTGATCTGATTGAGAAGAAAAAAGATGGCGATAAGATTTCTACAGCCAAAGAACCAAAACGTAAAGACAACGTAACTGATCTACAAGAAGCGTTAGAAAGATCACTAAATAAAACTAAAAAAGCTAAAAAAAAGACAGCCGCGAAAAGAAAAACAGCTACAACCAAGAAAACATCAACTGGATAAAAATAAAAAGGATTCTCATGCATAAACCGCATAAGAATCCTTTTATTATTTTAAAGCAATCATGTAGTTTTTCTTAAATTAAATCTTGGAAAATTTGATATAAATGCTTATCCACAACATTCTCAGAATCAAAAATATCATCAAATGAATGATACGTGATTTCGTTTTTCTCCATACCTAATGCAACACCCGTAATTTCATTTTCAATAAGTTCAATTACTTTGTGTCCCATTCGACTTGTGAATATACGATCAAAAGCAGTTGGTATGCCGCCTCTTTGGATGTGTCCTAACACAGTTGGCCTTGTATCTAAATCAGAATGTTTCTCTATTAATGAAGCAACATCCTCAGCTGTTCCAGCACCTTCTGCCACCATAACAATACTATGTGTCTTCCCTCTTTGAAAACCTTTAGCAAGCTGATCAGATATTTCTTTTATATCCCATTCAAATTCAGGAATTAAAACAGCATCTACTCCACTTGAAATTCCAGCTTGTAATGCTATGTCACCACAGCTTCTACCCATAACTTCAATAACACTTACACGTTCATGACTGCTCATTGTGTCTCTTAAGTTACTAATTGCATTTGTGACTACATTTAAAGTTGTATCAAATCCAATAGTATAATCAGTCAAAGGGATATCATTGTCAATCGTTCCTGGTAATCCATACGTCTTAATACCACGGTTAAAAAGTGCTTGTGCGCCACGATAGCTTCCGTCTCCTCCGATAACAACAAGGTGTTCAATTCCGTGCTCATGTAAATTATTAATTGCTTTATTTTGTCCAGCTTCTGTTTTAAATTCATCAGAGCGAGCAGATTGTAGAAAGGTGCCTCCGCGGTATAGAATATCACTAACATCACTTGTGCCTAATGTAATAAAATCATTTTCCATTAGGCCTTTAAAACCTCTTCTAACACCGATCATTTCAAACCCATGCGCAATGCCTGTCCGCACTATTGCACGTATAGCACTATTCATTCCTTGTGAATCCCCACCAGATGTCAAAACCGCTATTTTTTCCATCGATTATTCAAATCCCTTCTGATAATTTTCATTTAAGTTGCTAAAGTTTATAATAGTACTTTCTCCATTTTGTTTAACTTTCATCATCATTATTATAACATGTACAGTTTAATTCTTTTATTTCCCTAATTAAAGTTAAAAAAACACTATTCCTGCACTGAAATAGTGTTTTTTTATTAAAGTTATTTAAATCGGATCAAGAAATATTTCTTTTTACCTCGACGTATAATTGTGAAAGTATCATCAATACGATCATCTTGAACTAATTGATAATTTAATTCCTGTTGGCGATCGCCATTAATATATATCGCTCCATTTTGAATATCTTCTCTTGCTTGGCGTTTGGATGGAGATATTTTAGCTTCTACCAATAGTTCAATTAGTGACTTATCTTCTTTAGCTATTTCCACTGTTGGTACATCTTTGAATCCTTGCTCAATCTCTGTACCATTTAACACCTTAATATCTCCACTAAACAATGCTTGAGAAATCTTTTGTGCTTGTGCTAACGCATCTTCTCCATGTACTAATAGCGTCATTTCTTCAGCCAATCGTATATGTGGTACACGTTTTTCTGGAGCTGTTACTAATTCTTTTTCCAAATCAGCAATCTCATCTAACTCCAAGAAAGTAAAGTATTTCAAAAACTTGATAACATCACGGTCATCTGTATTAATCCAAAACTGGTAAAATTCATATGGTGAAGTTTTTGCTGGATCTAACCATACAGCCCCACCAGCTGTCTTCCCAAATTTTGTTCCATCAGCTTTTGTAATTAGCGGTACAGTTAATCCAAATACTTTTGCTGTCTCATCATTTCTAGTGCGGCGTATTAGTTCCATCCCTGCTGTAATGTTACCCCACTGATCACTTCCACCAATTTGTAAGGTGCAATTTTCTTTCTCAAATAAATTCAAAAAGTCATAAGACTGAAGAATCATGTAGGTAAACTCAGTAAATGAAATACCATTTTCTAATCTTGATTGAACTGAATCTTTCGCTAGCATGTAATTAATACTAAAGTGCTTACCTGTATCTCGTAAAAATTCAATTAGTGTCATCTGACCTAGCCATTCTGCATTATTACGTGCTACTGCTCCATTTTCCTCTTTTTCAAAATCTAATATATTTGCTAATTGTAATTTGATTTGGTCACTAAAGTATTGCACCGTTTTTTCATCATTTAACTGTCGTTCTGTTGAACGGCCACTTGGATCGCCAATCATGCCTGTTCCACCACCGATTAAAGCAATTGGTCTATGGCCAGCTCGCTGAAATCTTCTTAACATTAGAGCTGGCACTAAATGCCCGATGTGTAAACTATCCGCAGTTGGATCGAAACCACAATATAGTGTAACGACCTTTTCTTCTAATTGTTTTCTTAAACCTTTATCGTCTGTTGTTTGTTGTATTAAACCTCGTTGTTCTAAATCTGTTAATATATCCACATTTCCCACTCCTTCATTGACTTAATTTATCCAAATAAAAAAAAGTATATCTCATCCCTAAGAAAGGGACGAGATATACTCGCGGTACCACCCTCGTTGCAACAAAAGTTGCCACTTGATTACATAACGATGCATGGTAGCACCGTCTTCCTTAAATAGTAAAGAAGAAGCTCTGGAACGTAATTCATAAAGGAAATTTGTACTGGCTTGCACCTACCGCCAGCTCTCTTCAACAGGGAATCCCTTACTACTTCAATCCTTCACAGCTTTAATTATTTTTTGATTGTGTTACATTAATATCACAATTTCATCACAAATGCAATAGAATCGATAAAAATTTAAAACTACTTAATTCATATTTCAACATTTATGCTATAATATAGATTGGAATTTAGGAGGTATTAACATGGATTATAAACAGTTTTTTCATAAATTGAATAAAAACATAATAAATTGGTGGAAAAAAGGCGGCTTTCTTCGTGCCACACGTATTAGCTATGACGTTGTATGGAATGTCATTCTCTTCTTCATCATTATTGGAGTAGTTGGCTTATTTTTTGCTGGTGGAGTTGGTGCTGGATATTTTGCTTCTCTGGTGAAAGATGAAACAGTTAGAGCTGAGGAAGATATGGAAGCAGATATTTACAACTATTCCGAAACATCGGAAATCTATTTTGCTGATAACGTTTATATGGGAGAAGTTAGTGCTGATTTGTATCGTGAAGAAATCACTCTAGATCAAGTCTCAGAAACACTTCAAAATGCTGTTATTGCTACAGAGGATGAATATTTCTGGACACATGAAGGCATTGTACCCAAGGCTATCATGCGTGCACTTTTTCAAGAAGTAACTAACTCATCCGTTAAATCTGGTGGTAGTACATTAACACAACAAATTATTAAGAATCAAATTTTAACGAATGAAGTTTCATTTGAACGTAAAGCAAAGGAAATGTTGTTAGCATTACGTGTTGAGCGCTTCTTAGATAAAAATGAAATATTAGAAGCATACTTAAACATAGTACCCTATGGCAGAAATGCAAACGGTCGAAATATTGCTGGAATCCAAACAGCAGCTAAAGGGATATTTAATGTAGATGCAAAAGATTTAAACATTGCACAAGCTGCTTATATTGCGGGAATTCCTCAAAGTCCTTTTTCTTATACACCATTTACAAATGGTGGACAAGTTAAAAGTGAAGAAGGTTTACAACCTGGCTTAAGTAGAATGAAAACTGTATTAAGAAGAATGCTTGACTCTGAACATATCAATGAAGAGGAGTATAACGAAGCACTACAATATGATATTGTTGCAAACTTAGCAGAACCTTCACCGACCAGTTTTTCACAATATCCTTGGTTAACAAATGATATTAAGAAACGAGCTACTGAAATATTAGTTAAACAGTTAGCTGTTGAAGATGGTTACACGGAAAATGATCTTGTTGACAACGAGAATTTAAAAGATCAATACGAAATTTTAGCTTCTCGAGCTTTAAGCCAAAATGGTTATAAGATTCATACTACAATAAATAAGGAAATATATGATGCACATCAAAAATTGGCTGTAGAATATAGTAACTATGGTAGAGACAAAACGGCAAGAAATGAGAAAACTCTCGAAATAATTATGACTGAAAATGAAGAGACCGGTGAAGAAGAACCCTTAGTTCAGCCAGTACAAGTTGGCAGTATTCTAATTCACAATAAAACAGGAAAAATCATCAGTTTTGTTGGTGGTCGTGATTTTGATATTGCTGAGATAAATCATGCAACAGATGTACGTCGAGCAATAGGGAGTACTGTAAAACCAACATTAGTTTATGCTCCCGCAATGGAATTAGGTGTAGTACAACCAGGTTCTATAATTGCTGATACTGACACTGAATTTTACGTGCCAGGATCCAACGACTATTGGAACCCAGGAAACTATTCAAACAGAAACTACGGATTAGTATCCGTTCGTAAATCACTATACAGTTCTTATAACGTTCCAGCTGCAAAAACATATGTTGAAATACTTGACACAGATCCTGTTGAGAATTATTTTTCAAAAATGGGATTCAGTAATATTCAAGATAACCAACATGAAATTCCTTCTATGTCTTTAGGAGTATTTGAAGCAACTGTTGAAGAAAATACAAATTCCTATGCTACTTTTGGCAATGGCGGGAAATTTACTGATGCATATATGATTGAAAAAATTGAAACAATTGATGGTGATACAGCTTATCAACATGAAAGTGAATCTGTTGAAGTATTCAGTCCACAAACAAATTATCTGACATTAGATATCATGCGTGGCATATTAACTCAAGGCACCGCGACATCTGCACGAGCTAACTTACGTAATCCAGGTGTTGATTGGGCAGGTAAAACAGGTACTGGTAATGACTATACAGATACGTGGTTTATTGCAACAAATCCTAATGTAACAATGGGAAGTTGGATGGGCTATGACTATAGACAAAAACTTGATAGAGGATACAGTGGTCGCAATCAAGTTTTTTGGGCACAATTAGTTAATGTCGCAACTGAAATTGACCCAGACTTAATGGCACCAAGTAATAGATTTGAGCGTCCAGGAGGTATTGTATCTCGCTCTTACTGTCAAGTATCTGGTAAGATACCTTCAGAAATTTGTAGTGACTTAGGGTTAGTTGGGTCTGATCTATTCAATGCCAAATTTGTTCCTGAAGATGAAGACAATAGTCTAATCAGAGGACGAAATGTTCTATTAGATGGAGAGGCAATTATTGCTGGTGAGAATACACCTGAAGAATTTATTCAAGAGGATGGTGTATCTTTCAATCCAGTATGGTTAGAGGAAAATGGTTATGATGAATTAGATGATATTGCAGAGCTTTTCCCTAATAACAATGAACCCTGGTCTAATATCGCGATTCCAAGCCTTGATGAGATTAATAATGATGGAAAAGTACCAAATACACCAACATCTATATCCAAATCAGGAAATGCATTAACTTGGAATACATCAACAAGTAAAGATGTTGTTGGCTATCGAATTTATCGAGCAAATGACCCAGACAGCTCTTTCAATTTAATAGGTAATACAATTGAAACTGATTTTAATATCGGTAATAGCAAAGCAGTTTATTATGTGACAGCTGTTGACTATTTTGGAGAAGAATCTGAACCTTCTAGTACGCTTGAAGTTGGTGACTTCAGTGAGCCAGAGAAAAAACCAGAAGAAGATTCTAGTGAAGAATCGGATGAAGATTCTAATGATGGTTCTAATGATGATTCTGACGATAGTTCTGGTGATAGTTCTGATGAAGAACCTAATGACGAACCTAATCAAAATGATGAAGAAACAGTAGAAAATGACAACTCAGATAGTGATGGGAATTCAACTCCTAATGATGAACCTTCTGAAAATGAAAATTAATCAAAAAATACAAAAAGAGAAATCATGGTAAAAACCGTGATTTCTCTTTTTTTAAAATCTAAAAAGTTATTAGTTCTATTCAAAATCTTCATCTAATTCTAAAATAACAACTTCAACACGTCTATTCTTACTCCAGTTTTCTGGGGAATCATTTTCAACAATTGGCTTTGTATCACCATAACCAACTGCAATAAACCTACTTTCTTCTAACTCTCTGGAATTAATAATTTCTCGAATTACACTACTAGCTCGCGCACCTGATAATTCCCAGTTTGAAGGAAATTGTTGCGTTGAAATAGGTCGATTATCTGTATGACCTTCTACTCTTACATTATTAGGAATATTTGAAAGCAATAAGCCCACTTTATCCAAAAAAGGAATCCCTGAAGATATAATATCTGCTTGAGCAGAATTGAATAGCACTCTCTCCTGTAAAATTAAAACTACACCCTTATCAGTACGATTGGCTGTAATGGTATTTTGCAAATTATTTTCTTCTAGGAAAGTTTCAACCTCTGCTAACAGTTGGTCTAAATCGTCTTGATTATCATCCATCACATCACTATTAGTTTGCTCATTTGTATCTTCAATATCAGTCTCTGCATCTGATAAGTTATTTTTAAACTCGTCTGATCCTTCATTTTCAAGGCGATGTTCTGAATTTTCAGTAGGATTGTCCATTTCTAATGGAGAAGGAAAACTATCAAAAATCATCCGGTTTCGAAACGACTCAGCAACTGCTTGGAACTTGACTAAATCGATTTGCGACATAGAAAATAGCAAAATAAAAAAAACAAGAATAAGGGTCATCATGTCAGCATAAGTTACCATCCATTTGGGGGCACCTTTATCTAACTTTTTTTTACGACGCTCCATTTGCTGCACCCTCCACAGCATTGGCTGTAATTTCTTCTTGTTTTTGTTTCATATCTTCAGATAAAAAGGCGCTTAGTTTTTCTTTTAGAATCCTAGGATTCTGTCCAGATTGGACCCCAATTACACCTTCAATAACAATTTGTTTCATAAAGATTTCTTCTTCTGTTTTCATTTCTAATTTACCTGCCATCGGAATGAATACTAAATTAGACATGACTGTACCATAAAACGTTGTTAGCAATGCAACTGCCATGTTGGGACCAAGTGTAGCTGGGTCAGTTAAATTATTAAGCATCAATACTAAACCAATTAATGTTCCAATCATTCCCCAAGCAGGTGCATATTCTCCTGCCTTCTCTATAATTGTACGACCTTTTTGATGTCTATCTTCCATTGCAGTAATCTCAGCATTCATAATATCATTGATCACTTCTGGCTCAATACCATCTACGGCAAGTAAAACACCCTTTTGGATAAAAGGATCTTCAACATTTTCTAGTTCATTTTCTAGAGCCAGCAAACCTTCACGCCTAGCTCTCTCAGACAATCGTTCAAACAGTTTAATCAAATCAGCTAAATCATGTTCATTCCGATTAAAAGCCTCTTTTATTACACGTCCTGTTAATTTCATTTGATCCATATTAAAATTAATTAGTAGCGCTGCCGATAATCCACCTAGAACAATTACCACAGAAGAAATCTGAATAAAAGAAACAAAACCACCGGAACCACCACTTGAAACTATACCTAAGATGATCATCATAAAACCTAAAGTTATGCCAATCGGAGTTAAAATATCTCTCTTTTTCATATGCACTCTCCCTAACTAACGTACAAACTTGGATGAATTAGTATCATGCCAAGGATTTGCATTTTGATATTTTATATATCGGCATTATTTAGATTTTGTTGAGTTTCTTTCTATAATTTGATGTGGTAAAATCACATTCAATTCTTCTACTTCTTCTTTATTCATATATTTGGTTAATAACCGCATGGCAACAGCTCCAATATCGTACATTGGTTGTACAATGGTAGATAAAGTTGGGCGAACCATTGTCGCAAGGCGCGTATTATCGAATCCAAATACTTCAATATCTTCTGGAACTCGCAAGCCTTTATCTTGTATTCCATGAATAACACCTAATGCCATTTCATCAGACGCAACAAATATAGCAGTCGGCTTATTATCCATCTCAATGAATTGTTCTGCTGCTTCTATCCCAGAATCATAGGTGTAGTCGCCTTTTATAACAAGGGATGAATCTACTTGTTCTTTTGTATCGACTATTGCTCTTTCGTAGCCTTTATACTTTAATTCATTAATTGGCGTTTCTTCAACTGCTGATACAAACGCAGGGTGATCGTGTCCATTTTCCATTAAAAACTTCGTTGCTTCATATGCCGCTTTTTCATAATCAATGTTAACTGATGGAACTGTTTCTGTGGGATCAACCGTAGCTGCCAATGCTACAGGTACAGGTGCTGTTTTAAACTGCTCAACATGTTCTTCTGTAATTTTTCCACCCATAAAGACAATACCATCTACTTGCTTTTCAAGCATTGTGTTAATTAACTGAATTTCTTTATCAACATTTTGATCCGAATTACTCAAGATAATATTATACTTATACATATTTGCAATATCATCAATTCCTCGTGCTAATTCAGAAAAGAAAATGCTTGAAATATCTGGGATGATAACTCCAACAGTTGTTGTTTTCTTACTTGCTAATCCTCGCGCAACAGCATTTGGACGATAACCTAACTCTTTAATTGTATTTTGAACTTTTTTTCTTGTTGCTGGTTTCACATTCGGGTTTCCATTTACTACACGTGATACTGTTGCCATGGAAACATTTGCTTCTCTTGCTACATCATATATTGTTATATTCATCTCATAACCTCCGTATATTACTATAAACTGGCATTCTGCAATTTTTGATTTCATCATACGATACTTATACACTACTAATGAGCAATAATTCTCTCTATGTAAATATGCTTTAACAAATGCCTTTGTTTTATTATATCAAATTTTGTTACATTTTGTTATAAAAAACAACAATCACTTACATATAGTTTACCCTCTTGTTATAGATTCTAACAAGAGGGCTAATAAATTAATTATTTAAGATTTTACTTCTTTCATAAAACGATCAAACATTTCAAAATCCATTTGTTGTGCTGAATCTGAAAGGGCTACTGCTGGATCAGGATGAACTTCCGCCATAACACCATCTGCGCCAATTGCCAAAGCAGCTTTAGCGGCGGGGATTAATAAATCTCTTCTACCAGTTGAATGTGTCACATCCACCATAACCGGTAAGTGTGTTTCCTGTTTTAATATTGGTACTGCTGTAATATCTAACGTGTTACGGGTTGATGTTTCATATGTTCGAATTCCACGTTCACACAAGATAATATTCCCGTTACCTCTTGAATTAATATATTCTGCAGCATTAATGAAATCGGCAACTGTAGCAGACATACCTCGTTTTAATAAGACAGGTTTATTAACTTCACCTGCTGCTTTTAATAATTCAAAGTTCTGCATATTACGTGCCCCGATTTGGATGACATCAATGTAATCTAAAGCTTTCTCAAGATCTGCTGGGTTGACTATTTCACTAACTACAGCTAAATCATATTCATCTGCTACACGTTTTAAAATCTCTAATCCTTCAAAACCCAACCCCTGGAAATCATAAGGAGATGTTCTAGGTTTAAATGCACCACCTCGTAATAATTTAAGACCTTTCTTTTTCACCTGTTCTGCAACTTGTGCAACTTGTTCATAACTTTCCACCGCACATGGTCCAAATATAAAGTGTTGATTACCGTCTCCAAATTTTTCACCATTTATTTCTATAATTGTATCTTCTGGTTTTTTCTTCCTAGAAACTAATAATGCTTTACTATGATTATCTTCTTGTAATTCAAGTCCAGCTTTAAAAATTTCTTTAAAAAGATGGATAATCGTAGCATTCTCAAATGGTCCTTTATTATTTTCTTTGATTAAATTGAGCATGTCACGTTCTCTAACTGGATCATAGCTACGATTAGCACCTTGCTTCTCTTTGGCTTGTGCTGATTTTTGTACAAGTTCGGCGCGCTTATTGATCAAATCTAAGATTTCTAAATTGACTTGATCAAGTTCTTGTCTTAATTGATCTAATTGTTTATTACTCATTGGACTACCTCCTATTTTAATTTCACGTTATAATATATTAAGATATAATTAATAATTAGGGATAATTATAGCTAATATTTTCTCTCTTGTCACCATTTTGTTTAAATATTTAGTATATTCTTTATTTTTTCTACAATTTTAAGCTTAATAAGTGATAAAATATGAAATAGAGAACAAAATTATTTCATTTTAATTTTGTTATGAAAGGACTAGGTTTATGAATGAGCGTATCTTTGCATTAGATATTGGCACACGTTCGGTTGTCGGTTTACTTTTAGAACAAACAGAACAGCATTACAAATTAATTGACTATGTAATGTTAGAGCATGTTGAGCGATCTATGCTAGATGGACAAATACATGACATCGTTTCTGTGGCAAAAGTAATTCAAAAAGTGAAAGAGAAATTAGAAGCAAAACATGACATTAAACTTACCAAAGCTTGTGTTGCTGCAGCTGGTAGAGCATTAAAAACTAGGCGCACTACTATTACCAAAAACATTGAGCAGCATCCATTAATAGAAAAAGAGGATATTTTGTTCTTAGAACTAAGTGCTGTTCAGCAGGCGCAGCATGACCTGGCTTTAGAAGAAACGGATCACACAAGTTCACACTATTACTGTGTTGGTTATTCCGTTATACAATATAAATTAGATGATGACAGCATCGGTTCTCTAATTGATCAACAAGGTAAATATGCAGAAGTAGAAATTATTGCAACATTTTTACCTAAAGTAGTTGTTGAGTCGCTACTATCCGCTTTACAACGTGCTGATTTAGAAATGGAAGCCTTAACATTAGAGCCAATCGCTGCAATCAATGTTTTAATTCCTGCTTCTATGCGTAGAATCAACGTTGCATTAGTTGATATAGGAGCAGGTACGAGCGATATCGCATTAACAGACACTGGAACTATTACTGCGTATGGAATGGTTCCACGAGCAGGGGATGAGATTACTGAAGCAATTAGTGATCATTATTTATTAGACTTTAATGAAGCTGAACGTGTAAAAAAAGAAATTACAGTTTCTAATCAAGCAACGATTACAGATATTCTTGGATTTGAACAAACAATTACTTATGATGAGCTTGCTGATGCAATAAGTCCAGCTATCAACCAGTTAGCTGATGCAATTGCTAGAGAAATAATGGTGCTTAACGCCAGAGCGCCTAAGGCAGTAATGTTAGTTGGTGGCGGAAGTTTAACACCCCACTTAACAAACCAGCTTGCTGAAAAATTGCAACTACCAAATAACCGAGTAGCTATTCGAGGAACAGATGCGATTCCATCGTTACAATTTGAAGCAGATATACCTGCTGGTCCAACTTTCATTACACCAATTGGTATTGCAATTGCTGCAAAACAAAACCCTGTTCATTATATAAGTGTAACAGTAAATGACCGAGCTGTACGACTATTTGATATGAAACAATTGACTGTAGGAGATTGTTTGTTAGCTGCCGGTATTCATATCGATAAACTTTACGGCCGGCCAGGAATGGCTTATATGATTACATATAACGGTCAGAGTATTACTCTTCCAGGTACATATGGTCAGCCTCCTAAAGTCTGGTTAAATCAAGAACACATTACGATTGAAGAACCCATAAAACATGGGGACAGCTTGTACGTTGAAAAAGGGAAAGATGGAAACGAGCCGCACGTAACAATTAAAGAACTTGTTGGTGAACTACCAACCTTTACAGTCTATTATAATGATGAAAAGAAACAGCTAGCTCCAGCAATAGAAGTTAACAAACGGGCCGAAGATGGAAATTATCTAATTAAAGATCATGATACGATTAACGTAATAGAAACCAAAACAATACAAGAATTTCTAGTAAAGCATAATAAACAAGATATTTTAAATGAGTTATATGTTTTCAAAATATATATTAATGGAAAAGAAAAAAGTTTCCCGCAATTATCAACAAAATTATTTGTTAATGGTAAAGAGGTAACTAAAAAAGCCCTTCTACAACCTGGTGATAAAATTAGAGTACAAGAAGGACAACAACCTACAATTAAAATGTTACTTGAAGAAGCTGGTATTAAATATCAACAGATGATAACAGTAATTTACAATGGTAAACCTGTAACACTAACCAAGCAGTCAATTCGTATTCTGCAAAATAATAATGAGCGTAATCTAGATGATCGTCTACAACATGATGACAAAATAGAAATAGAATCTATTGAAGAAAATGAATTTATTTTTCAAGATATATTTCGATTTATTTCTGTTGATTTATCACAGATTAAAGGTGGAATTGACATCAAAAAAAATGGACAACCTACTACTTTTTTTGATCTATTAGAAGAAAATGATGAGATAATCATCAATTAAATTGAAAATATATAAAGAGGATGTAACTCTAAAACGAGTCACATCCTCTCTTAAAGTTATTGTTTTTTTAGGTCTTCTGCTGCTTCATCAATTGCTTCTGCTACTTCTTCGGCTGCTTCCTCAGCAGTCTCCTTAACAGTTTCAGCATCTTCTTGTGCGACATTGATTTTTTCTTGAATAGATTTAGTCGTTTCTTTGAATTTATCACCTAACTCTTGTGATTTTTCAGAAACATTGCTTTTTACTTGTGAAGAAGTTTCTTTTGCATAATCTTTCCACTCAGCACCTTTTTCATATGCCACGTCAGCCCACTCATTTGCCCGTTCTTTTATGGAGCTAGCTCCATCATTTAGATCTTCTCTTAGCTCTTTTCCAGATTTAGGTGCGAATAAAAGTGCAACAGAAGCACCTACAATCCCACCTATTAATGAACCAATTAAAAAGTCTTTACTGTTGATGTTCTCATTTTGTACCTGTTTTTCTTCTTGATTACTCATTCTTATTCCTCCCTAATAAAAATTCTATATGGACATACATTATTCCTATTTTCGCTTTTTGAAGATTTCCATTACAATGGTACCCCACTTAACAGCCTGTGCAGTCTCTTCCTTGTTCTCTTCTACTACGTTTGAAATACTAGTTGATACACTTCTAATGGAATTATTGAATCCTTGAACTGTTTCACCAATACCTTTTATTCCATCAACAAGAATATTTAAGCGTTTAGATTTATCATTTACATCATCTGCAAGCTGGTTTGTTTTATTCAAAAGCTCTGTGGTCTCTAATGTAATACCCTCCATTTGCTTTTCTAAACCTTCTAATGTGTCAGCTACATTTGACATTGTACGTTGCGTAGCTTTTAGAACTTTTGCTAAATAAACAACTAATACAGCGAATGCTACAGCAAATATTAATGCGGCAATATAAAGTAAAATAATCATTCTTCTAATACCACTCCTTTGTATGTATATCTTATGCAATTATTTATTTATATAATGATATTTACCCTAAATATATTGAAATAAACCTATAATATAAATTTAACAATTACGCACCAAATTATTCTCTCTTTTTATATAAAAAGAGAGAAGGTATCATCTCCACCTTCTCAACCTAATTCGGCAATCAACATCTAAATTCCTTTTTAAAATTAAAGCTTTGTTTCATACGCTTCTTGAAACTTCTGTATATCTCCTGCGCCCATAAAAACAATAACAGCATCTTGATATTCTTTTAGAACTTCAATATCCTCAATATCCAATAACTGCCCATTATCAATTAAAACCTGTAAGTCTTCAATTGACAACTGTCCTGTACCTTCTCGAGCAGAGCCAAAGATATCACATAAATAAACATGGTCTGCCGCTTGGAGACTATCAGCAAATTCCTGTAAAAACATTTTTGTTCTCGTGAAGGTGTGTGGTTGAAACACAGCAGTTATGGGTCTATTTGGATATTTTTTTCGTATTGAATCTAGGGTTGCTTCAATTTCTTTTGGATGATGTGCATAGTCATCAATCAAAATTTGATTGTGTATTTTTTTCTCAGTAAATCTTCGCTTAACACCAGGAAAAGTATCCATTTTCTTAATATCAGAAGCTTGCATTCCTTCATAATGGCAAATGGCTATGACAGCTAATGCATTCAAGATATTATGATTACCATACATTGGTATTACAAAAGTATCATAATAATTATTCCTTAAGAACACATCAAAGCTAGTCCCCTCAGGTATGTCTTTCACATTTTTGGCTTGAAAATCATTACTCTCAGAAAACCCATAGTAAAGAACTGGTACTTTAGCTTGGATCTGCTGTAAATACTCGTCATCTCCACAAGCAATAATACCTTTTTTTACCTTTTCGGCCATTTCTTGAAATGCATCAAAAACATCATCTACACTCGTAAAGTAATCAGGATGGTCAAAATCAATATTAGTCATTATTGCATAATCTGGTTCATACGCTAAAAAATGCCTACGGTATTCACATGCTTCAAAGACAAAATAACTGCTATCGACATGTCCTAATCCAGTTCCATCTCCAATTAAATAGGAAATGGGATATGTTTGTTTTAATACATGTGCTAATAGTCCAGTCGTCGATGTTTTTCCATGTGCACCTGTCACAGAAATACTTGTATATTGTTTTAACCATTCAGCTAAAAATTCATGATAGCGATAAAAAGATACCCCTAATTGAAATGCTTCTTGGATTTCCTCATGATTGTCAGAGAACGCATTACCTGCAATAACAATTAAATCTTCATTAATATTGTCTTTTGAAAAAGAATAAATCGGAATTTGCTTCTTTTCTAAAGCTGTTTGTGTAAAAAACTCTTTATCGACATCAGAACCTTGCACTTTTTCCCCAGAGTCATGTAGAATTTGTGCTAGTGCACTCATTCCAGTCCCCTTAATACCAATAAAATGGTAATTTGTCATAAATAAGAACCTCCAAAAAAAAGCATTGATCTTTTTATCTATTCGGTGTTAATTTTCCGACTTAATATTTTAACATAAAAAACAAAAAAAGTATTAGTCAATATAAGAAACTTTTTCTAATCTTGGGTTAGGATGATATTGTCGACCATCCTTTGATTCAGGTTTCCCATTTAATAGTACATTATCTCCCGTAAACCCTATGTGAACATCTAATAAACTTCTTCCAATACCGTAAATATCAACCGGTACGTTTTGCTTTTCAAACTTGCGAATGCGTTCCTCATTAAAACCACCACTAGCAACTATTTTCACATGCTCAAAACCTTCTTCATCTAATGCTTTCCTTAAGGCAAAAATTAATGGTGAATTCACCCCTCTAGGATCAAAAGTACCCATAAGGTGTTGGTTTCTCAAAAAATATTTATCAACCATATTATTTGAAGTATCTAATCGAACACCTTTTAATGTGTCACCAAATTCGTGCGCTACTTTTAACGAGTCAGTAATAACATCATTGTTATAATCAACTAATACCGTTAAATCATCATTAGGATAGAGTTCATGGTAAGCCTTGGATGCAGCCACAACATCACCTTCAAAAATTTGAATCATTGCGTGTGGCATTGTTCCCATTCCTGTTCTTCCCCACCATTCATTCATAGCATGCGTTGCTTGTGCTGTTGATCCTCCAATAAAGGCCGCATAACCATCACCAGCTTGTTGGGTATAATGGTCATCACGATCACCCATAAAAATAACTGGTTTTTGTTTTCCAGAAGTTCTAGCCGCTTTAACCACATTATATACATTCGTAGCGACCGACGTTCGTCGAGCCAAAATACCATCAAGTATACCTTCTAAATAACCAAAAGATTGATAAGGACCTGTAATAGTTAGGACTGTTTCAAAAGGACTAATCTTATCCCCATCTTTAAGAGAATGAATTTCTAAGTCTTCGGGTTTATCGGCAAACGTATGTATCAACGCAATTGCTTCATCAGAACCACATAATACAGCATCACTTTTCTGAAAAAATTGCATTGTTACTTGATTATTAGGACGCAGTTTTTCAGCTATTTCTTTTGTCTTTAAAAAATATACAGCAGAAAACCAGCCATCTTTAATACGTTGATCAAATTTGAAAGTTTTATTCGTTAATCTCTCTATTTCACCATTTAATTTCTTTGTTATCTCTTTTTTCATCATACATACCCCTCGTTACGTTCTTAAAAAGTTTGTATATCATTGTCTATCATATAAGATAAAGAATACTTCCACAAGTTATTTTCCTCATTCTAATTATTTGTTCGGTTTAATTCTTGTTCAAGATCGCTTGCTGATACGAGAATATCACGTGGTTTACTCCCTTTTTGGGTCGAGATAATACCGTTATGTTCTAATGCATCAATTAGTCTTGCAGCACGATTATAACCAATCTTAAACCGTCTCTGTAGCAATGATGCGCTTGCTCCATTATGTTCTAAAACAAATGAAAGGACATCAGAATATAAATCATCTTCCGTCTCTTCTGTGTCTACTTGCTTTAATAATTGTTCTTGTTCAAATAAATAATTAGTCGGAGCCATTTTTTTAGCATAACTTGTTATCCGTTCAATCTCATCATCAGAAACAAAAGCTCCCTGAATTCTAACTGGATTGCGCGCACCATTTTCAACAAACAACATATCTCCTTTACCAAGGAGACGTTCTGCTCCACTTGTGTCAATAATTGTACGAGAATCTACTTGAGAGGATACACTAAATGCTATTCGTGTTGGAATATTTGCTTTGATTAAACCTGTAATAACGTCCACAGATGGACGTTGCGTTGCTAATAATAAGTGAATACCACACGCTCTTGCTTTTTGTGCGATTCGACAAATTGCATCTTCAACGTCTTGTGGAGATACCATCATTAAATCAGCTAACTCATCTATTACAATTACCATATAAGGCATTTTCTCTTCGATCCTGTTTTGTTTAATCATCTTCTGATTGTAGCGATCAATATCGCGCGTACCTTCTTGAACAAACTTTTCATAACGTTCTTCCATCTCCATAACTGCCCATTTCAATGCATGAGTAGCAGCTTTCACATCCGTAATCACTGGTGAAACTAAATGTGGAATGTCATTGTAAGGTGCTAATTCGACCATTTTAGGGTCAATTAAAAGAAAGCGTACATCTTTGTGACTGGCTTTATATAAAAGACTAATTAAAATGGAATTTATACAAACACTTTTCCCTGATCCAGTAGCTCCTGCTATTAAACCATGCGGCATTTTCTTAATATCAGTTACAACCGAACTACCTGCAATATCCAAACCTAATCCTACACTTAAATTAGAATTACTTGATTGAAAAGCTTTTCCTTTAAAAATCTCCTGTAAACCTACTGGTTGTGCAGCAATATTAGGTATTTCGATACCTATGGCATTTTTACCCGGAATCGGTGCCTCCATTCGAATGTCCTTTGCTGCCATATTTAACTTTATATCATCACTAAGATTTTTAATTTTACTAACTTTCACACCTGCTTCAGGTTGAATCTCAAATCTAGTCACTGAAGGTCCTTGCATCGTGTTAATCACTTTTGCATTTACGTGAAATTGATGTAATGTAGTTTCTAATAACTGTGCCTGTTCCTCGATCCATAATTGATTACCATCTGAGTGCTTAATTGGATCATCTAAAAGATAAAAAGGAGGAAGATTAGTAACTTTCGATTTATTTTGCTTGTTTCTTTCATGATAGTGCTTCTTATCACGGGGACGCATCAAAACATTAAACGGAACAGCCCTTCCCTCTTTTTCTTCTGTTTTTTTGGAAGGTTGTTGAATGAAGGAAGTCTTTTCTTCAGCTGAATGAGAGTCATCTATATGTAATATTTCCTCATTTGAAACTTCAATGTTTGAGTCACTTTGAATCGGTACATTATTATCACTATATTCTTCACTTTCAATTGAATCTATTTGATCATTAACTAATTCTGGTTGATTTATTAAGGACACCTCGTTATCGCTTGCTTCCTCCCAATGATCGATTGAATGATCTTCATCCACAGGATCGACCTCAAACTTCTCGAAAGTAAGTTTAGCTTGATTGTGGATACTGTCTTTACGCATAAATGCAGGTGTGTCGATTTCATTTTCTTGACTTGGCCTTTTTTTAAAACCATAGACAGGAGAAGGAACCTCTGTTGCGACAAATGGTCTTTTATTTTGATCATTTTTTACAGGAGATTGCTGCTCACGCTTTCTGTAATGTTTATCAATATCTACAGTATTATCAAGCTGTCTTGTGACAATTTTAGGATGGTTCTCTATTTTATCTGGAATAACAGGAAAATCAAACTTCTTTTTACTTGGGTATTGATAAGAAACCCTTGTCTCTACATGCTTATCAACATTATTATTTATTTTAGATTCTGGTAGTTCCATATTTTCATCTGGATCTAACCACTGCTTCATTTTATTCTTAATTGTTTCCCACATAATACCTTCACTCTTCCATTTCAATAATTATCTTTATTTTAACAGGTTTTTTTAATTTTTGAATCCTCTAACCTACCTATTTAAAAAACGCAAAAGAATATAATCTTTTGCGTTTACTAATGTTAAAATTGAAATACTTGTCCTGCTTCAACTTCTCCTGTTAATACATATATCCCTTTTTCTTGTGGTGCATCTGGAAGGCCTAGTTCTTTCTGGGAACAAATCATACCATTTGAAGGTACCCCTCTTAATTTAGCAGCTTTAATTTCCATACCGCTTGGCATGATCGCACCTACCTTTGCTACAACTACATGTTGACCTGCATCAACATTTGGTGCGCCGCATACAATTTGCACTTCTTCATCACCGAGATCCACTTGACATACATTTAATTTATCTGCATTCTCATGTGGAGCCTTTTCTTTAACATAACCGACAACAAATTTTGGTGATAGATCAATATCTAATGCATCATCAAGATTATTCTTCGTAAAAATGTCTTTAATCTGACTTAATAATTCTTCAGTTAATGTAATTTTGCCATTTCCTAATGAAAGGTATTGTGATGCTTGAAAAATATTATAACCAAGTACTTCTTTTGTTTCAGTGTCAATTATCTTTACTACATCACCAAACGTTTCAAATGTTGTTTGGTAGCGATCTCCTTGTTTGAAAGGAATTAATAAACAATCCCCTATTCCCTCTTTGTTATAAAAAACATCCATCTTTATTCATCCTTTTTTGATTCATTTTTCGTAGTAGGTTTGTTTTTTGCTAATATAAAAATCGGTTCTAAATGTTTATCTTCATAGAGAAAAGATAATGAAGTTATTGGAACACGCCCTTCAGCAAAATATTGCATCGTCATTTGCGCTAATATATCATAACCCATATCATTTTGGACATCAACTAGAATTAATACATCTTGATGTGGAACTGCAATAGCTAATTCTCCTTTAGCGTTGGTCCGCATCTCTTCTAAGAATGTTTCATTTAATATACGGCTAGCATCATAACCGTCTTTTGTTGCAATAAAATAAAAATCATTGCCAGCAACATGATCAATTTTAGGTTCAGTTGATAAAGAGCGAACATTAAACATAGAAATTTCTTTTAACTTTTCACTAGTCCAACCTTCTTTATCCAACATTTGTTGATCAATTAATTGATAGGTATTGTCTAAATCAAGCGCGTAGTAGATACGTGTTTCAGCTGTATGTTCGCTATAGACTAAATTAATGCCGCTTTTGGTTTTTTTGGGGAAAGATGTTGAACGGATAACTGGATAAATCTGTTGTTCTTTCCCAGTTAAATTTTGCGTTTTGTGCATCATTTTCAATGCTTCTTCTACATGGTAATGCAATTCTTCAATAGCTTTATCACCATTTTGTTCATACTTCGCTATCACATTAGGGATAGTAATCGATACGCCTTGATGTGTGTCTTGCCATTCGACACGATAAGTATCCTTATCTCGATTAAAAGACGTTCGCCAATCTGAATTTTCGAATCTATCATCTAATAGCTGCTTCATTTTAATACTTGTCATTTTCATCTATTATTCCTCCTTAAGGAGAGGTTAATCACGGTTGATCACGATAGCTATTGTAGCATTTATTATTAACACTTAAAAGAAATTAAGCTCTTACTGTATCACTCAAGAAATATTTAGATCTTATTCAAAAATGCTTCTACTTCTTCTCTTGATTTACGATTTTTACTTACAAAACGACCAACTTCATTACCATCTTCAAAAGCTAAAAAGCTAGGAATTCCAAAAATATCATACTTTATGCACGTGTCGATAAACTTGTCTCTATCCACGTAAACAAAAGTAATGTCAGCATATTTTTCTTCTAATTCGGGTAAAAATGGTTCGATAACCCGACAATCTGGGCACCAATCTGCTGAAAACAACAGGACTGTTTTTCCTTCTAATATTATGGTTTCCAATTCTGTTTCTGATTGCAATGTTCTCATTTTTTCTTCCTCCTAGTATCATTGTATTTTAATCGTCTAAAAGACTATAGTATGTATTTTAAAAGTTACACTACCTTTTCTTTGTTAATCTTACACAAACTAATCATTAATCTCAAGAAAACAGATTAAAATGTAGAAAAACCGTATCCTAGTTGTTCGGATACGGTCATACACCAAAAGAAGAGGTGCTTGTCCTATTCATTTAACATTGACCATTTCAAAAAATAAAAGATTGAAGTCATGGTTAGTTTAATTTTGGTCTGTATAAGCAATAGAAGTCGCCATTTGCATCATAGCTATAGTATCATCTTCCATAGTTTCAAGGGTTGTTTGTGTCGTAATCTTAACGCCACCTACCCCCACTTGTAATTCATAAATTTCTTCTGTTTCTGCAACCTTAACATAGCCAAAACGTTCGTTATCTTCAAATGATTGTAATAAAGAATAATTATCATTTGCTTCTGCAGTTTGGTAATTTAGTTGACTTGTACTAGCTTCTAGAGCATTATAAAATAATATGAACATTTGATCGCCTGATTCTAATAGAAGATTACTCTCGGTCTCCTCTACAATCTCAAAGTCATCAGGTAAATATACCGAAAAACCCTCTACTTCTTGATTAGGTTCAATAGTATCAGCTTCAAATGTGGCTTTAGCCGCTTCCTCAACTAAATTAAGCGCTTCCTCTTCTGTAGGGGCACATGCACTAAGAAAAAGTAGACTAACGCTTGATAAAGCAAATAGCAGTCCAACGATTTTTTTCATTTTCGATTTTCCTCCTGCTTATATAGTTCTTTTTTCCCTCTTCCTATCATACTATGAATTTTCAATTTGACAAGATTTGATTTACATGTCACAAAAAATTCACTTTTTCATTAATGGAAGAAAATCTTAACCTTAAACTTTGTTTTTATAGTAAATTTCATGTTGACCTTTCATAAGTTTTAAAATATGAACAAACATCTCTTTTCTACCAATTAAATTATTAGTAAAAATACCTATTGCTCCTTCATTCTTACGAACATCCTGTTTTTGCGCATATAAATCCATCAGATCACCTAGTTCCTTCCCCTGTCGTAAACCTTCTGTAATTTCTATGGGTAAAGGAATTCTAGCACCACTTGCATTGAATTGAACACCTTTTTTATCTATCATAGCTCCCCAACTACATAAATAAGTCATTCCATCAAGTTCCATCACGCCACCCTCTAGGCCTATACCTATCTCAGCATTATTTAAATCAATAGCTTGTTTTGCGCGATTAGAAGCTCCCATTAATGTTTCTTCATCAGATAATGGTTGATTAGAAACATTTGAAGGAACATCTTCTGCATACACTATCTGATTGTTAAAAACTTCTTGTACCGCTTTTACCTTAGTTGGGTTTTTTGAACCAATTATTATAGCCATTTTGCATACTCCTTTTATTAAGGTTCTTTTCGTAAATATTATTATTTTTATATTCGGACTTGATATAAACTCCGTCGTAACTAGTAACGTAAGTTACTAACCCACTACGGAATCAAAGGCTTTCCCTTTCCACGGGCACGACCTCAACTAATTTTTAGAAGAAAATGCACTTCTAAAAATGGATTTTCGGCTCGCGCTGTTCCCGTAGGAGTGAAAAGCCTTTGATTCCTTCGCTAGATAGCGCATCTTTTTTCATATACCATGCACTCTCTATTACCGCTATCTTGCGTTTTAATTAAATAAAGCATTTTAAACTCTTCTTAATTTGTGAACAACACTAGCGTATCAAGCGAAATCGGTGACACTCCTGCAGGAACAGCAGATGTTTTTGATGGGGCGAGTAATCGCAGCCCCACGTGCTGAAGATCCACTCGAAGGCGCTTTTTGCCTTCGAGTTAGCTGAAGCCGTGCCTGCGGAAAGGGAGCCGATTTCGCTTGAGGAGCGGATCCGAAAATTCTTTTTACGACGTAGTTTATAGAAATTGTGCCATAAGCAACAATTTTTTAGAAAAAGGCGTTTATTAAAGTATTGCACCGAAGATCATTAAGAAACAAATCCAAAGAAAAAGTGAGGTACAAATGCCCCCACTTATAAATAAAAATACGTATATGATTAACTGTTTTTTCGAATTTGTTCAACTGTATTAGCATCTGTATTTTTAACCAATTCCACAATTAATGCCTTAGCTGCTGCATAGTCATCAACATGAATCATCGATGCATGAGTATGAATATAACGTGAACAGATACCAACCACTGCTGATGGAACACCTTCATTTGATATATGAACTCGTCCAGCATCTGTACCACCTTGAGAAATAAAGTACTGATATGGTATGTTGTTTGACTCTGCTGTGTCTAAGATAAATTCACGTATACCACGATGTGTAATCATAGAACGGTCAAAAATTCGTAGTAACGCACCTTTACCAAGCTGACCGAATTCTTTATCATCACCAGACATATCATTTGCTGGTGAAGCATCTAAAGCATAAAAAATATCAGGTTGAATCATATTTGCTGCTACTTGTGCCCCACGTAAGCCAACTTCCTCTTGTACAGTTGCACCAGAATAAAGTTGATTTGGTGTCTCAACACCTTGAAGTTCTTTTAATAACTCAATCGCAAGGCCACAGCCATATCGATTATCCCACGCCTTAGCTAGAATTTTCTTTTCATTAGCCATCGGTGTAAATGGAGTAATTGGAACTACTTGCTGGCCTGGTTTAATACCAATCGATTTAGCATCTTCTTCATCATCTGCACCAATATCAATTAACATATTTTTTATTTCCATCGGCTTTGCACGTTGTTCTGCTGTCAAATTGTGAGGTGGTATGGAACCTATCACTCCAGTTATAGGACCATTATCTGTCATAATTTGAACACGTTGTGCTAACAATACTTGCGACCACCAACCGCCTAGTGTTTGAAACCGTAGCATCCCGTTTTTGGTAATTTGTGTGATCATAAACCCTACTTCATCCATATGACCAGCAACCATAACTTTCGGCCCCTTACCTTGTTTTATTCCAAAAACACCACCTAAATTATCTTGTATTACCTCATCTGAATACTTTTCCAATTCACCACGCATAAATTTTCTAACATGATGCTCATTACCCGCCGCACCTTGTAATTCAGTTAATGTTCGAAATAACTGTTTTGTTTCTTGATTCATATGTATAACCTCCCATGTTTTATAGCAACATATCCTAATTGTATCTAAAATAGATCCTCATTACCACTTTTTCGATATAAATCGAACATCCTATGTAAGAACATTTTCTAATTGACACAAAATAAGTTATACTAATAATAAATTTACTAGTAGAGGTGACAAAATGAATTGGAAGAACATAATTTGCGCAGCTGGAATTGGAGCAGTAATCGGTTATGCAGCAAAAGACCAAATGACAAAGCAACCAATTAAACCTGAAAATGCTTTAAAATTAGCAAAAGAGGCATTTAAAAAGCACGGACCAGTGAGTGGATCATGGATATATATGAAACCAGAAACATTCACTGACAATGGCTTAGATTATTCTGTGTACCGTGGAGGAATAACACGTACAATTGATAATCTTAATAAGCAATTTGAATTTTTTGTTGATGCAAATACTGGTTCTATCATTGATGTAAAAGAGTCTGCATAAAACATAGTTAGTAAAAAACGAGCCCATAGCTATATAGCTGTAGGCTCGTTTTTTACTATTTAAAATGCGCTCGACAACGATAGATGTTTTGTCCTTTAGCAGAGAACTTTTCTTCATATTCTGTCATTATATTTGTTGGGTCTTGGAGTTCATGAAGGTCTAAACTTACTTCATCTAATACCATACCAAACTCGGAAAAACTAACTAAGGAGTACTCAAATAATTGCCGATTGTCGGTTTTTAGGACAATCTCTCCATTTTCTTTTAAAACTTGCTTATACTGTTCCAAAAATGTTTTATAAGTTAGTCGCCTTTTAGCATGCCTTGTTTTGGGCCATGGGTCTGAGAAATTCAGATATATTTTATCTATTTCATTATCAGCAAAAAGTAAACGTAGATCTTTTGCATCCTCATTAATGAAATGAACATTGTCCGGTTTTTTGTCTACTGCTTTTTGAACAGCACTTATTATAATGCTTTTAGCAACTTCAATTCCAATGAAATTAACATCTGAAAACTGTTCAGCCATTCCCATAATAAACTGACCTTTTCCCGTGCCAATTTCTAATTGAATTGGTTGGTCCCTTTTAAATACAGATTGCCAATTATTTTTTCGCTCTTCTGCAGATAATGTCACAAATTGTTCGTGTTCTTTCAAAAAATCATCTGCCCAAGGTTTATTTCGTGCGCGCATTGTTGTTTCTCCTTTATTAGGATTATTTATTTATTTGATAGTATATTTCACTTGTGACGGTGAAAAATATAAAAGAAGGTGGTGGATATCAATGGCTTTAAATGCCTATGATCAATTAAATGTTTTAGCTGATATTTTAAGTGAACAAGCTGAAGATGCTTGTGGTAGTATAGCTGAATGCCAACAAATCAAACGGCTTGTTCAATCATTAATGGCTAAACAAGCTGTAGATGACCAACATTTATCACAGCTATTACCAGAAATATATAATTATGGACGCCAAGGAGAAATTGCTCAAAATCTTGAACAACATATTACAACAAACCAAGCAAATTTAGAAAATTGGCTCCAACATATAGCTACTTCTCATAACTAATTGCTCGATCTAATAGTCGTTTCAACTCTTGTAATTGTTGAACGGCTTCTTTTTCTTGTCCATTATTTAGTTTGGATATATACGATGAAATTACCTCAATCATTACATACCAATGCATACGAGTAAGCAAGTGATTATTATTATTTATATCATAGCTCTTTAACCATTCATTCCAATCTGCTTCAGGAATATACCAATGTAATAGCATACCCAAGTCAATAGCAGCATCACCGATTTGTGCATTATCCCAATCAATTAGATATAATTGACCAACTTGAGACAATAACCAGTTATTATGATTTAAATCACAATGGCAAACAACTTGTTTGACGTCATACATAAATCTTAGTTTATCTTGCAAATACTTAAATACCTGATGTAAAACAACAGGAAAGGCAACTAGGCGACTTTCAAATACTTTTTGTTTTAGGTCTAGTAAGATCTTTTCTGGATCAATTGGTTTTTTCCCCATACGCGTTAACATATCTAACAACTCAGAAGAATGATGAATTTTACCAAGTAAATGTGCTACCTTAGGATGTTGCATTTCTTCTGGATTTAATTCTTTACCTTCAAGCCACTCTTGTGCTGTAATAACATCGCCATTTTCTAGACGTTTTGTCCATACTAATTTTGGTACAATGCCTTGTGCTGATAAAACAGCTAGGAAAGGGGATGAATTACGTTTTAGAAAGAGACGTTTATTCTCATTATGTGCATAGTAAGCTTCACCGGTTGATCCGCCTGCTGATGCGATTATCCATTCGTCGCCAAGAATATCCTGCACGTCCTTCACCTTCCATTTCTACATACTTTTACGTTCATTTATACACGTTCAAAAAAAAGACGGTAAATTTAGATTAACGCATAATGGGGGTGAATATCAAGAGAAAAATTTAATAACTATATATAACCATAAGTTTAAAATGAATTATTTTATTGCAGAAACTAGGTTTCATAAGTCTTTTTATCACAAATTAAAATCTTTTTCTGAATCATCTTGTTTCCATTCTGGACGTCTTACCGAGATTGTATCAGAGAATTGTAATAGAGCTTCTGCAATTTTTAACTGATTATGTTTTAAAGGGGATATAAAGTTTCTTTTTTCACTCAACCATTGTTCATGCTGTTCTTTACCAATAAAGGTTGTTAGATATGGTTCTGTATTAAAATCAATGCTATTTGTCCGAGATAAGACAACCTTCTCTATCGGTATTTCTAAGTCATTTACAGACAATATGCTTCGTATTATTTTTTCTGTACGTTTTAATGAGAGCATTGGGCTTAATAAACGAGATCGTACATTATTCTCTTCAGAGTACCAGGTGCGATCATCACCAGCTATTAGTCGTTTCGTTGAATCAATTTCAATTAATCGAATAATATTAATACCAATTGGTGTGATTAAAATAATATCTCCGTCCATAGCAGCATTTTTAAATTGAAACACTGGACGATACAATAACAAAAAAGTATCTGGAAAACGCTGCAAGAAATATTTAAGTGTCAAATCATCATAATAGGAGCGATCTAAAAAGGACATTTCTTGAATTGTGGTAGAAGCCCATTTTAACTGAAAAGGTAATAACATATTTAAGAAATATTGCTTTAGATCATCTTTTGTAGCAGGTAAATCTTCTATTATAGATTCTTCATCCATTTCACTCTCTACTTGTTCTCTTCGATGAAAAAATTGTTTCCATTTTGATAAATTCTCAGCAGGTTCATCTTGTTCATCAATTTCAGTTTCAATTTGTAACTGCTGTTCCCATGTTTGAACAAGTTTGCGCCAATTTTCTTGTTTTAAGCGGATAAATTGTCCTGGATAATGAAAGGGATCTTTTTGATATCTAGATATATAATTTTCTAATTTTATTAATTGTGCCATTTCCCCACCCCATCAGAGCTTAAACTCACTTACTTTTTGATATTTTGGTGTGTTATTTGGGTATATACGATAAAGTACAAAACGATCTACCTCTATTGTTATTGGTTCTGATATTTGTCTTTCTAAAGATTCTAATTCACTCTTAACTGCTTCAGAACCCAGCCACCTTTTTCCTAAAGTAATATGTGGACGATACGGTCTGTTTTCCTTCTTGAAACCATATTGTTCAGTAGTTTTATCTATTTGCTGTTGCAGTTGCACTAATTCTAGTGATTTTTCTACACCAATCCACGCAACTCGAGGTTTGTCACTTAAACCAAACCAGCCGAAATTACCTAATTTCAGTTGAAATGGCGCTGGCGTTTCAATTTGTTTTACCTCATCGATTAGTTGTTGTTTCGTCATATCACTAGTTGCCCCTAAAAATTTTAAGGTTATGTGAAAATCATCGATTCCTACCCATTGCTTATATGTTAATCCTTTATCTTGTAATTTCTGTTGACAATCGTATAACCAACTTTTCACATCTGATGCTAACGGAATAGCAAAAAAATAATGTGCCTGTTCCACATATCACACCTCCCTCTTTTTTTAAATACCGAGTTGATATAAAAGCGCAATAGCTTTAATTCTTCTTTGTAAAATAAGCGGTATTCCCACGCTTTCGAAAAACACTCGCTTTCCGTGGGGAACGCTTCAGCCTCCTCGTAAGCAAATGTTTTCGGTGGGCCGAGTAACCTCAGGCCAAAAATCGCTTACTGTGGGGACTTCAGACTGTTCCTTTCCCACAGGAGTCTCGCATTTATCTGCAGCTTAATCTAAGTGACTTTTCAAGAAAGAGGAATGCAACACCATCCTTATTAGACGCGATTACTAGCGGATCCAATTTCATTTGAGGAGCGGGTCAGAGAAACAGAGACTTAATGCACATTTTATATAAAATCAGTCATAAAAGAATCATCTTAGATAGCAGGTTAACTTTCTAGACGAATTTTTTCAATGGTTACTTTATCACAAATCACATATAACTCAGCATCAGATGGTATTGACTCATCTAGCATACGGTTAATGCTTAGATTATTTCGATCCGCTATTAAAGTAGCTCCTTGTTCTAGCAATGTGTTAAAGGCATCTCGATATGTTTTCCATCCTTTTGATAGTGGAACATAGTATAAATCATCCCCATACTTACGGCGTAGTAACTGGCCATACACATTTGAAATTCCTTTTCGAAAGGCAGATCGAACAAATAACGAGGAAATAGTTTCTGTTGATACGATAAATTCATCCACTTTCATGAACTCAAAATTCTTAATGTGCTCTTCTTCCATTACTTCAACAATTGTGTGAACTTCTGGAGCGAAAGACTCAATTGCAGAAGCGATTAATAGTGTTTTTCCATCTGACAATTGATCATCATTTATTGTATCATCCGCAAAAATTAATACTGATTGTGCTTTTGAGATATTGGCTTTTTCTAAAGTTGCTAATTCAGATGCATGTCCTCTAATATAATGAATATTCTCTGCTAAAATAGGAGCTTTTTCTAGATTATCTATAATTACTACTTCAATATTATTTGACGTTTGTAACATTTCATTAACAGCAAATTTTGCTTTCTGTGACCAACCAATAATAACGTAATGATTTTTTTCTTTATACACAATATCACCCTCTTCTTTTTTTCTACGGAACATTGCTAAACCATCTACAACTTTACCAATAACAACACCCACAAGACCTATACCAAATATATAAAGAAATATTGCAATTATTCGCCCTGCCATTGTGACCGGGTAATAGTCCCCATATCCCACTGTTGTAACAGTTGTCATAACCCACCAAAACCCCTCAAAAAAAGTAGGAAAGTTTTCACTTTCAACTAATACAATTAATAGTGAGGTAGTCAACACTAATAATAAGCTGGCTATAAACAAGACAATATTACTAATATGAACCATTTTACGTACAATTCGTTTTAAAAGATACACCTATATCTCCTCCTTTATTTTAAATTTAATTATTTTTAATCGTTTATAAAATTAGTTGAATCACTAGCGTTTCTGGATAAAAAGGTGTAAAATGGAGGTAACTTCAAGATTCAGGTTCACCACAAGTCTAATGTCACCATTAAGGAGTGGTTTTTTGAATCAATCAACAACGCGTATGCTTACGCGAGTAAAAGCTGTCTATATGTTTATTAGAGAAAACGGGCCTGTCACTACATTAGAAATTGCCGAAGAATTTGGTATTACTGACAGGACAGTTCAAAGAGATCTCAATGTATTGGAATATAACGGCTTAGTGACTAGTCCAAACCGCGGAACATGGAAAATCACAGAAAAGAAAGTAAAAATTTCATAACTATTTTTATATAACAATGCTGACTACCTGTATTTGTCAGCTTATTTTTTTGCTGTCAATGTGCTTAAATACGATAATTCTTCGTCAGTTAACTCTCGATATTCTCCCTTTTCTAATGCTTCATCTAGCTTCCACTCACCCATTGAAATCCGTTTTAAATAGAGAACACTTTTATCAACTGCTTCAAACATTCTTTTTACCTGATGAAACTTTCCTTCTGTGATTGTTACATGTATTTTTGACTGCTCACCACTTGTTATAATCTCCAACTCTGCAGGTTTTGTAAGATATCCATCATCTAACGTTACACCAACAGCAAAATCCTGAATATCTGCTTCTGTTACTTCTCCCTCTATCTCTGCATAATACGTTTTGCCTACATTTTTCTTAGGTGATAGCAATTGATGTGCAAGTTTGCCATCATTTGTGATAAGCAGTAATCCCTCTGTATCTTTATCCAAACGTCCAACTGGAAAAGGATTAAGAACAAGATCATCAGGTTCTAACAAATCGATGACCGTTGTTTCTCTACTATCTTCTGTGGCAGTAATTACTCCACTAGGTTTATGAAGCATGAAGTACACAAACGGCTTGTAAATTACCTGCTCCTCAAAAATAGTAATTACGTCTTTCTCTGGGTCTACTTGTTGTTTACCATCTTTCACTACGGTTTCATTTTGTGAGACTGCGCCCTTTTTCAATAGTTGCTTTACTTCTTTTCGACTGCCATATCCCATATTTGCTAATAATTTATCAATTCTCATATATATCTCCTTTAAGAATGCTTTCTTCTGAAAATTTTATCTATAATTCGTATTCTACCACCTAAAATACGTTCCAATAAGGTCGATTGATAACTGAGCCACAAAAAAACACCTGCACCTGCTGTTATAGTAATAATTAAGACGATGATATTTTCTAATCTCCCATCTTGGTAATCAATCAAAAAATGAAGCGACCATTTACTGATACTAACAACTAGACCCATTATAAACGTTAATATCACTATTAATGTTGTTCGTTTAACCAGTTGACGGGTTGGAAATTGAATAGATACTTTTATACGCCATACATTTAGTAACACTGTCGTAAACGAAGCAATCATTGTTGCAATTACTGCTCCTTTAGGTCCAGTTAACTGCAGCAAAGGAATTGTTAATAATCCTTTTAGTAACAGTCCAGATAGTAAGCTAATAACAGCAAAATTCTGTTGATTGATTCCTTGCAAAATAGATGATGTAACAGCAAAAAGACCAAAGAACAGCGCGACTGGCGCATACCAGCTTAATAATGATCCATTTAAGTCAATGTAATCATTAATCCCATAGAATGCTCCCCAAATTTCTGTACCAAGTAAAGACATCCCGACAACTGCTGGCAAAATCAATAAAATAATAATTTGTAGCGATTGATTAATATGCTTAAAAACCTGTTCCATATTTTTATCTACAAATGATTTTGTCAAGACAGGTAACGTTGCTAGAGAAAGTCCAGTAGCTAATGTAATTGGAATCATCACAAGCTTATGCCCATATAAAGTAATTGTAGAAAAAGCATTTACTCTTAAATCTTTTGCATAATCAAGAGCAAACATCGTACGTTCAAATGTGAGGGCATCAATTTGCTGATAAAGAGGTATTGCAAGTCCAACCACAACAAACGGACCTGCATAACGAAATAATTCCTTAAATAAGGCGTTACTTGGAATGTCATATGTAGTTACTTGTTGATTCATTTCACGATCTAAATACGGTTTTCTCTTCTTCCAATACCAATATAATACCAATGCAGATGCAATTGCACCAATAAATGCAGCGAATGTTGCAAAACCAACTGCTGTTGTAATAGACCCATTCATTAATTCTATAATAATAAAAACAGAACCAAGTAAAAAGAAAATCCTAACGATTTGCTCAACTAGTTGTGAGATCGCTGTTGGTCCCATCGATTGATGTCCCTGAAAAAAACCTCTAGTAATACTCATTGCAGGTATAATCAGCAAAGCAAAACTAACCATTTTTATAACCATTGTTACATCTTCTACTGTTATTCCTTCTGCATTATCAGGAATATATATACCAGCTAGTAGTTCTGCACCAAAAAATAGCACAAGAAATGAAATTAATCCTGTAATAGCCATAAATTGTAATCCTAACTTATACATCCTCCTACTTGTTTGATAATCACCAAGAGAATTATATTTAGATACAAATTTAGATACGGCTAACGGAATTCCTATTGTAGATAAACTAATAAATATAGTATATGGTACATATGCAAGAGTATATAAAGTACCACCCTCTGCACCGACCATACTTTCAAATGGAATTGTGTAGATCATTCCAAGTAATTTAGAAAGAAATGTCGCACCTGTTAATAACATTGTTCCACGTAATATGCTTGACTTTGACATATTTTCACCTTAATTTCTTTTATAATCGAATGTTACTATTTTATCATAGATACAAAAATGTGATAGTATTTAACATGAATTTTTAACATTCTAATTTGATTTGGATTGAAAAATACCAAGGTACCTACAAAGATGTAGTATATTAAAGTATAGAGTAGATTCTTCATTTGAGAAATTTAACAAATTAAAAAAGATTTCTTTCTAGTATTAGATGCTGTAATTTTGTGTGCTAAGTAAGAAAAAGTGTATAATAGATATTTCGTTACATGTAGAGAGGATGAATACTATGACTTACGATGTAATTGTTATTGGAGGAGGACCATCCGGTTTACTGGCTGCTATCGCTGCTGCTGAGAATGGTGCTACCACTTTATTAATTGACAAAGGAAATAAATTAGGTAAAAAACTTGCTATCTCAGGCGGCGGTCGTTGTAATGTAACCAATCGATTACCACAAGATGAATTAATAAAACACATCCCAGGAAATGGACGTTTTCTATATAGTGCTTTTTCTGTTTTTAATAATTATGATATTATTGATTTCTTTGAGCAATTGAATGTTCCGTTAAAAGAAGAAGATCATGGACGAATGTTTCCAGTAAGCAATGCAGCAAAAGATGTAGTTAACGCATTGCTAACCCGATTAACTGAATTAAAAGTAACCATTAAAAAAAACGCGCCTGTACATGCTGTTCAATATGGCGAAACAAAGCATACTATTACGTTGTCAAATCATGAAGAAATAGAAACAAAAGCAGTTATTATAGCTGTAGGTGGTAAAGCTGTTCCACATACTGGCTCAACTGGTGATGGCTATAAATGGGCTGAAGAAGCTGGACATACTATTACAGATCTATACCCAACAGAGGTACCATTACTTTCTAATGAGAAATTTATACAAGATAAGTCACTACAAGGATTAGCTCTACGAGACATTGGACTTTCTGTTCTTAACCCTAAAGGAAAAACAATTATTACACATCGTATGGACATGCTCTTTACTCATTTCGGAGTTTCCGGACCAGCCGTTCTAAGATGCTCACAATATGTTGTGAAAGAACTGCGTAAAGGTGCTAGACAGGTAGTAATGGAAGTTGATGCATTACCTGATCAAACCGAGCAACAGCTATTAGAGGAAATAACAATTAAATTAGAAGATAACCCTAAAAAAACAGTACGAAATATCTTAAAAGGAATTGTTCCTGAGCGTTACTTAGATTATTTATTGTCAAAGAACGATATTCAATCAGACATAAAATCAGCAAATATTTCCCGGGAAAAGATACAAACCTTTGTAGATGATCTAAAAAGTTTCCAGTTCCATATTTATGGTAGTCAACCGATTGAAAAAGCTTTTGTAACTGGAGGTGGAGTATCAATTAAAGAAGTAATTCCAAACACAATGCAGTCAAAAATAATGCATGGTTTATATTTCTGTGGAGAAATCTTAGATATTCATGGCTATACCGGTGGTTACAATATTACATCTGCTCTTGTTACTGGACGGGTTGCAGGAATGCATGCAGCCTGGGAAGTCAGTTAGGCTTTAATGCTGATTTTGCACAATCTAGATTAAGTAAACTTATTAGGATAAAAATTATACGATTAATTAAACAGCACCAAAACATACATTAGATCTAAATTAATGAGTGTTTTGGTGCTGTTTTACGACTACAAGACAATTTTTATCCGCATTGATCAGTGGGACTGCTTTACACTAAGTCCGGTGATTGTAACTAGTAAGAGCACCATTCCAAGAATTTGAACGATGGTCAAATGATTACCAATAAGGAGAACGCCAAATAATGAAGCTGTCACCGGCTCTAACATAGCGACCATCGAAGCAGTTGTGGGGGACACCCAACGTATGCCAATCACATAAAATATAAATGATATTCCTGCACCTATAATCCCTAATAGAAGAAACCACCCTATGTCGCTTGATGTCACTGCCCTTGCTACTTCATCATTGTCTGTAAAAAGAAAAACAATGAAACTAAATGAAAGAAAAGCGATTGTTAAGGTGCTCTCCGGATTTCCGGTAGAAGAAGCGTTCTTAAAACCAAATATGAATAAAGCATAGGAAAATCCAGAAGCAAGTCCCGCAAATATCCCTATAAAACTCACTGAAATCGATTCAGTGTTGTAGGCACCTGTTAGCAATATAATCCCGATAAGTACACCTGAAATGCATCCCCATTTAAACCATGTAGAACGTTCTATTTTAAATAAAAAGGAGATTAAAAGGACGAATAGAGGTGCGGTGTACATTAAAGTAGCGGCAACAGCAATACTTGAGGCTTGGATACTCACAAAATAAAAAGTGAAATTTCCCGCAATACCAGCGCCTGCCAATATGGACCATAATAATAAACAAGTAGAGAAGATCCAATTTTGTCTAAAGCGAAAGAGAAACCACGTGAAAAAACATATAAATCCAACAGCCCCTCGGTAAAGTGAAATCACAATAGGATCCCAGCCTTTGTTTAGTAAAATATCGGCAATTACCCCACTAATGCCCCAACATATAGCGGCTAGCATAACAAAAACTATACCTAAAAACCTCATTGTATACCTCCTAAAGAGAAAAAATAACACGAGCTATTAGAAATCTAACCTGAACTTAATAACGTATATTGAAGGACCAAACACATTATTTTTAAACAGGTATAAATGATCATTCCTTTAATTTCTCATACCAAAACCTAAGTTGGATCACATGCAATATGAATGAGGTATCTATTAAAAGAATATCTCGATTTTTAGTCGGCAGGGGATAGAGATAAAAACAGTGAAGTTGAAGATTAGTTGTAGACTAAAGATAATCTCAATATCGAGTGTTTAACAAACGGATAGCATTAATTTAATATGTGATATCCTCTCGGCATTGAAATACCGAGCTTCCCAGGGATGACCTCTCAAAGAGACGTGGGAGCGGCTCATTACGGTGGAGGCTCTATCTCACGACATTACCCGTGTTGTTCCATTTCTGACCCACTTTCGAACATGACCGCTATATCTCGTACCACACGAGACTCCTGCATCGGATTATACCGCACAGGCACTTGGACTATCAGTGAAATCCGTCTTACGACGTCAATCACCTACACCGCCAAGCTAGTGCTAATTGCAATATTGTTAGCCGCGTTTAAATCAGCATGGTTTTTGTATCGGCATTTTTTGCATTTGAATGTTTCATTGTGTCGATTCCCTTTATCTGCATGTTTACAACAAAAGCAAGTTTGACTCGTTTTATATGGATTAATATCAACAACCGGAATATTGAATTTTAAAGCCCTTTCTTTGATAAATTGCTTTAATTGATAAAACG
>NZ_QJSH01000008.1 GCF_003426025.1 Paraliobacillus quinghaiensis | reverse complement strand
GAAATGGGGACTTAAGGATATGAACATCCTCTACCAGATAAGATACTCAAAAGGTTGAACCGCCGTATACGGATCCGTACGTACGGTGGTGTGAGAGGTCGGGGCTGTGAAGCCCCTCCTACTCGATTTCGACTTGAGCTGTTCCCACAGGAGTGTCATCCATTTGTTTCCTGCGCTAGTTAGTGCTCTTTAGCATGATTTGAGATAGTAACACCCTTTAAAATCTGCCATTTAAATGGAGTGTAATGCATTATTAAATTTTTAGACTAACTAGCGGATCAAATGAAATTGGCGACACTCCTGCAGGAACAGCGCGAGCTGAAGATCCACTCGGAGGCGGTTTTTGCCTCCGAGTTAGCTGAAGCCGTGCCTGCGGAAAGGGAGTCAATTTCATTTGAGGAGCGGTAACGTACGTTACTTACTATTGCGCATTTTATATCAACTGTGAATTTTTATAAACAACAAGATAAGAAAAGAGCCTTAATTAAGGCCCTTTTATATATTAATCAACTAGCTTTTCTATTTGTATTAACTCCGAACACACCACCAATTAAGCCTGCTAATAAGAATCCGCTATGATAAAGAATTTGAGTTAATGAAAATCCACTTTGGAATCCTAAATATTGATATAAAAAAATGAATAAACTGAAACCGAGACTTGTTAATATTCCAATAAGCCAGCCCTTCTCGCCAGCTTTTAACCCAGCAACCCAGCCTCCTGCAAATAATGCAATAAAACTGATAACAGTTGTCGTACTATTTAATGTCGAAGCTCCTAAAGAAGTGAAACGTAATAATAGAGATAGAACCAGACTTGCTAATAACAATATTGCTAATATCATAATCCAACCATACAATAGTGCTGTTGTACGAGATTTTACCATACCCATTCCTCCTCCGCTTGTCCAATTACTAAATTGTATGCGGTTTTTATCAAAATAGACTTAAATATTTTGATTTGCCATGCATATATTGATAGAAAGCTTTCTATAATGAATGCGCGAATATACCCTTGGAAAGGGGACAAGGTATGGCTTTTACATTGGCGATTGTTATTTTTATTATATGTTACCTATTCATTATCTCAGAAAAAATTAATCAAGCTTTAATTGCACTTTTTGGTGGGGTTCTGTTGATATTAACGAAGATCTATACATGGAAAGATGCTTTCATCCAATATATCGATTGGAACACAATAGCCCTATTATTTTCAATGATGGTTTTAGTTTCTATTACAAAGAAAACAGGTCTTTTTACTTATATCGCTATTATTTTTGCGCAAAAAGTGAAAGGAGCACCAGTTCCTTTGCTAATTGGTACAGCACTTTTAACAGCAATAGGATCAGCATTACTCGATAATGTTACAACTGTTCTCTTGTTTGTCCCAATTATTTTAACATTAACGAAAATATTGCAATTACCTACATTTCCATATTTATTAACGATAATATTTAGCTCAAATATTGGTGGAACCGCTACATTAATTGGTGATCCACCTAATATTATGATTGGTCAAGCAGTAGAACATTTAACCTTCTTATCTTTTATTAATAATCTTGGTCCGCTTGTGATTCTCTTATTTGCCTTTATGCTCGCTTTTGTTGTTTGGCGTTTTCGTAATGAGCTGGTTATGCAATCTAACTTAGTAGAAGATTTGTTGAAAATTAATGCAAAGGAATATATTCACCAAAGCCCAATGGTCTACCAGTCTGTCGCTGTGTTAGGGTTAACAATTTCTGGATTTTTGTTACATCCATTTCTACATATTGATCTAACAACTGTGGCTGTGTTTGGCGCTTTACTATTACTTATGTTAACAGAAAGAGAACTAGATACCGAAAAAGTATTTCAAGAGATTGAATGGATCACATTATTCTTTTTTATCGGCTTATTTATGTTAGTTGGTGGTTTAGAGGAAGTTGGTGCGATTGATGAGTTAGCTCGCTACATCGTCTGGATAACAGAAGGTGACTTACCTTTAACGGCAATCTTACTGCTGTGGATTTCAGGTTTAATATCTCAGATCATCAATAATATTCCTTTCGTTGCAGCAATGATTCCAGTTATTGAAGAATTTCGAGCATACGGCATGGCGAATGTTGATCCACTTTGGTGGGCATTAGCGTTAGGTGCCTGTTTGGGTGGGAACGGCACATTAATAGGTGCATCAGCAAATGTTGTTGTTGCTGGATTGGCTGAAGGCGAAGGTGAGAATATTTCCTTTTTCCGTTTTTTAAAATACGGGGTTCCATTAGTAATATTTTCTATGTTGTTATCCATGATTTATCTTTATTTCCGTTATTTACGTCCATTTTTAAATCCACTTTTTATCAGCATAATCAATTAAAAAAAGGTAATGATAATAAAAAAGGGAAGTAAGCAAGCTAAAGGTGTGATAAAAAGTGGATATTGAAATAGGGAAGTTGATTTTCAGAACAATTTTTACATATGGTGCAATTGCAATTGTTTTTCGCTTAATGGGAAAAAGAGAAATTGGTGAATTAAGTCTTTTAGATATTGTAGTATTTATTATGCTAGCTGAAATAGCAATGTTTACTATTGAAGATACAGATAAGTCGCTAATTGAAGCGTTGATTCCAATGGGATTATTATTAATTATCCAACGATTAATTGCATGGTTTTCACTAAAAAACAAAAAATTCAGGGATTGGTTTGAAGGAAAATCTTCCGTCATTGTGTCACGTGGAAAAATAGATGAACATGAGATGAAGAAGCAACGTTATACTTTAGATGATTTATTACAGCAATTAAGGGAAAACGGCACAAAGAGCATTCAGGATGTATCATTTGCCATATTGGAACCTTCAGGTAAATTATCTATTTTTGAAAACGAAAATGCACAAAATGATAGTGAAACAAATGGCTACATTATTCCACTTGTAATGGATGGGGATATTCAAGCAGATGGTTTAGAAAAAATTAAAAAGAATGAAGCATGGCTTCGCGAAAAATTAAAACAAAAAGGATATCCTGATGTTAAACAGGTATCCTTTTGTTCTTTAGACCAAGCTGGTAATTGGTTTATTGATATTAAAAATGAATTGTTATGAGAAAAAACGATTAAAAAATGGAAGTTGTACTAACTCTTCTTTTGTTATGAACTTTAATAAAAAAAGAAGGAAAACATATGCGACCGAAGTTAATAAGATAACAAGTATCAATATAGATAAGACTGTATCATACCCAGTGAAAAGTTGTCTAAAAACATTGGCAACAAACCATGTCAATCCTAATAAAGCAATCATCTTAAGGATATCGGATTTTGGGATGCTAAATTTGATCACATTGTTTAATGTTGCTAAGTGTAACGACGTTCCTAAAACAACACCAACACTTAAGGCGATTGCTGCTCCCATTATACCAAATTGACTATTACTAGTTAGTACAATTAAGACGACAAATTTAACACCAGTACTAATAATATTGTTCCACATTGCTTTTTTGGCATAATCTAATGCTTGTAATGTTGCATTCAATGGAAATTGAATATATAGAAGTAAGAAAAAAGGAGCCATCAATAAAAGAAATCCGCTAGCATTGCTTGTTCCATACATAAAATGTAGAATTGGTGAAGCAAACATAGTCAGAATAACTGTAGCTAGTGCACCAGAAGCAAATGATATTCGGACTGCTTGATGAATTCGATAATGAACTAATTTGTTGTTATTGTTTGCCTCAGCTTCACTAATGTTTGGTATTAAAGCAACTGCTAAAGAATGTGTAATAAAAGTTGGTAAAAATAATAATGGGATAGCATAACCAGTCAATGCACCATATTGCTTTGTTGCAGTTACGGTGGCAACACCAGCAATTGCTAAACTTTGTGCAACTAAAATGGGTTCTAAGAAATTAGAAATAGAACCAACTAAGCGGCTTCCTGTACTTGGTAATGCAATAGATAATAAAGATTTTAAAGTATCTTTTCCTGAAGCGATATAGGTAAATGCAGAATGATGCAAAGTAATACGTTTATGTCTCCGGAATAACCGCATCATGAATAAAAGTGAAACTAATTCCCCGATTATAACAGAAATCATTGCTCCACAAGCAGCAAATTCAATTCCATATGGAAGTAATAATTTGATGAAAAAAGCAACACATGAGATACGAATAATTTGTTCAATTACTTGCGCATAACTTTGTGGTTTCATATTTTGTCTACCTTGAAAATAGCCACGAATGACAGAAGAGATTGCACTGATTGGTACCATTGGTGTAATTGCTAACAAAGGATATAATGTTCTTTCATCAGTTAAAAAACGTGTTGCGATTAATGGGGCAGCTATAATCATTCCAATCGTAAAAAATATACTTAATGTCCCTGTAATAACTAAAGAAACAATAAGGATTTTTTTTATTTTTTTCGTATCATTTCGTGCTTCTGCTTCTGCAACGCGTTTGGATATAGCGATAGGTAGTCCAAATTGTGATAAAGTATAGACTAAAAATAAAGTCGGTAGTGCCATATTATACAAGCCAATACCTTCTTCTCCCATTAATCTAGCAACTACAATTCGATTTATAAAACCTAATAATCGAGTTATTAAACCTGCCATAATCAGGAATAGTGTTCCTTGTAAAAATGTTTGCTTGCTCATTATTAACAATCCTACCTTCTCAAAAAAATAAAAATCCTATACAATATGTATATGCACATGGAATACACAAGCATGACAAGCATGTTAATATAGATGTGGATGGGAGAGATTTTTTATGGTAATGATTAAACATGTAGAGGATTGGAAACCCTTACTTAAAAGTGTAATAGACAGTAAGGCAGAGGAATTTCAATTGATGGGTTATAGTCGAGCAACACCAGAAATCGTTTGGCAATGCTTAAAAGAAAAAGTTTGGAAAGGTAATCCAGAGAAACGTTTATTTCAGATTGTAGAGGATATTTTACATTTGAGTTCCAATATATTTATGAGTTATCTTACAGTTCAATCGTATCAAAATGATGATTTAATGGCTTCTATCGCAGCGTTATCAGAAGGTAGCAACGAAAATTATTAAAAAGTGCTTTTTTAATAATTAAATTGACATTTGTTGTTATTCGTCTCATAATATTTTTGGGTTGTTTTTTTAATATTACTAATTATAAAAGTGTTTAAATGAAATACGTTATTCTTTCTAAATCTTCAATATTACATATAATCAAGTAAGTAGAAAGAATAGGGTAGAGGAGGCGCAATCAATTATGGTAAAACGAGGCAGAATTATTGCCTTTTTCCTAATCGTTTTAGTATTAGCGGGTACGATAGGAACGACAATAACAGGAATTACAAAAGACATGAAACTAGGTTTAGATCTTCAAGGTGGTGTCGAAATTCTTTATACTGTAGAGTCACGTGATGGGGATGAAGAAGAGATAGACACAGAAGCACTTGAAGCAACGGTTGCATCACTCAGGGAACGTGTTGATGTGCTAGGAGTTAGCGAACCAAATTTTACTATTGAAGAACCAAATCGAATTAGAGTTCAATTAGCAGGTATTGAAAATGAAAATGAAGCAAGAGAATTACTTTCAACTTCTGCTCGGTTATCGTTTCGAGATGTTTATGATAAGGAATATTTAGACGGATCTGATATTGTTGAGGGTAGTGCGAGACAGGATTTTGATCCTACAACAAATCAACCAATCGTAACAGTGGAATTTGAAGATGCTTCAGCATTTGGAGAGGTAACGAGTGAAATATCACAGATGCCACCACCGAATAACCGTTTAGCAATTTGGATGGATTATGAACAAGGTGATTCATTTGCGGAAGAATCACAAAAGGCTGATCCTAAATATATTTCAGCTCCATCTGTCAGGTACACAATTAATCAACCAAACGTTCAGATAGATGGTGATTTTTCAGTTGAAGAGGCAAAGCGGTTAGCAGACATCTTAAATGCTGGCTCTTTAGATGTTAATTTAACGGAAGAATATACTACTTCTGTTGGTGCACAGTTCGGTTTACAAGCAATGGATAAGACAATTTTTGCAGGTTTTCTTGGTGTTGGATTTATTTTCTTATTTATGATTGCTTATTATCGTTTTCCAGGTTTGATTGCAGTCGTAACGCTGAGCCTTTACATTTATTTAGTTTTACTTGTATTTGAATTGATGAATGGAGTGTTAACTCTACCTGGTATTGCTGCTTTGATACTTGGTGTCGGTATGGCAGTTGATGCAAATATTATTACATATGAAAGAATGAAGGAAGAGTTAAAAGAAGGTAAGTCTGTAGTTGCTTCTTTTAAAGCAGGTAATAGTAATTCCCTTTCTACAATATTTGATGCCAATATTACGACGCTTATTGCAGCGACCGTTTTATTCATTTTTGGTACAAGCTCTGTAAAAGGATTTGCAACATTATTGATGGTAAGTATAGTATTAAGTTTTGTAACAGCAGTATTTGGTTCACGCTTTTTCCTAGGGTTGTGGGTAAATAGCAAGTTCCTAAATAAACGGCCTGGTTGGTTCGGTGTGAAAAAATCGGAAATTAAAAATATTGCAGATAAAAATGAGATTGAACCAAAAGTTTTTGGTAGACAATTTGATTTTGTTAAACAACGCAAAAAATTCTTCGTGGTTTCTGGTTCTTTAGTACTTGCTGGTATAGCTTGCCTAAGTATTTTTGGACTAAACTTAGGGATAGACTTTACTAGTGGTTCTCGTGTAGAAATTAATGTTGGAGAAACGATTACTGCAGAGAAGATTGAACAAGACTTTGATGAAATTGGTATAGAACCGGAAAATATAGTACTATCAGGCGATAATAACGATATCGCTGTAGCCAGATTTGACAGTAAATTAGAACAGGAGACAGTTGCTACTGTACGATCATATTTTAATGATGCTTATGGTTCTGACCCGAATGTAAGTACTGTTTCACCTCTTGTTGGACAAGAATTAGCACAAAATGCAATTTTAGCCGTAATATACGCTTCTATCGGTATAGTGATTTATGTTGCAATTCGTTTTGAATTTTATTTCGCGCTCACAGCAATTCTAGCGTTATTACACGATGCTTTCTTTATTCTAGCGTTATTTAGTATTACGCAGCTAGAATTTGATATCACCATAATCGCTGCCATTTTAACGATTGTCGGGTATTCTATTAACGATACAATCGTTACATTTGACCGGATCAGAGAGAATCTTAAGGCGAAAAAACGTGTGCGGTCATTTGCTGAATTAGCCAAAATTATTAACAGAAGTTTAATGCAAACGTTAGGTAGGAGTATTAATACTGTTCTAACTGTTATAGTAGCAGCAATTATGTTGTATATTTTCGGTGCAGTATCTATTACTAACTTTGCTTTTGCCTTAGTGGTTGGTTTACTTGCCGGTACGTACTCTTCCTTATTTATTGCAGCACAGGTATGGTTGGTATGGCGTGGTAAAAGTATTAAAGAAAAACCTATTGTCTATACAGAGAAGAAACGAAATGATAGTCCGCAAGTATAATTTATTCAGCTCTTCCTTGATTTAGGGGGAGCTAATTTTTTTTGTTGAGATGTAAAAAGTCATGTAAGTGGCTAGTTTTATATATTAAAAATAGGGAAATATATAATCACTAAAGAAAAAGAGGTGTTGATATGAAAGGACAAACATACATTATCTTAGCACTTATATTTGCGTTAATTGTAGCTGTGTTTGCCGTTATTAATGTTGAACCTGTGGAAGTTGACTATCTATTCGGTACCGGAGAGGCGCCACTAATTCTTGTTATTTTAATATCGGTTTTAATGGGTGGGCTTATTACTGCGGCATTTGGTACGTTTCATCTACTTAAATTACAAAGACAAATACGTACACTTGAACGAGAAAAATCAAGTGCAAAAGCGGATGAAACAATAGCTGTTGAAAGTGAGTCTGAAGAAGTAAGTGTTGACTCAGAAAAAAACAGTGATTTACCAAAAGAATAATTATTCCATTTGAACCCCCTGACTCACTCTAGTATAATAAGTGAGTCAGGGGTGAATTTATGTTACAAAGTCAAACAAAATGGAAGTTCACACATAAACAACAGATAGATCAATCGGAAGAGTTAGCAGATTTGGCGCTCTCTCCAACAATAAAAAAATTGTTAGCAAAACGAAATATTAAGACAAATTCGGAAGTGAGTTCGTATTTACAACCGAATTTAAATGAATTGTATGAACCTAGTTTGTTAGATGGTATAGAAAAGGCTAAACAAAGAATTAATCAAGCTATTGAAAATGGCGAAAGTATACTGGTTTTTGGCGATTATGACGCGGATGGTGTTACTGCTACAGCTATTCTAGTTGAAGCACTACGTGAACTTGGAGCGATGTGTGATTATTATATACCAAATCGATTTACCGAAGGGTACGGACCAAATGAACAAGCATTTCGAGAAGCGAAAAAGCAAGGTTTTCAGTTAATTATTACAGTCGACACTGGAATTGCTGCAATTGAATCTGCAATTGTCGCAAAAGAAATAGGTATGGACTTAATTATAACGGATCACCATGAATTACAAGAATCAGTTCCTGAAGCTCTTGCAATTATTCATCCAAAATGTTCAGAAAAATACCCGTTTAAAGAATTAGCTGGAGCGGGAGTTGCATTCAAATTAGCACAGCATTTACTCGGTTATTTTCCAGAAAAGCTATTAGATCTGGTTGTAATTGGAACTATTGCGGATTTGGTGCCGTTAGTAGATGAAAATCGTGTCCTTGCATATCACGGTTTAAAAGCAATATCACAGTCAAAACGACCTGGTATTCAGGCTTTGATAAAAATTTGTAGTATTCAAGATAGTATTTCAGAAGAAGATATTGGCTTTTTAATTGGTCCAAGAATTAATGCTGTGGGTAGACTTCAAAGTGCATATCCTGCAGTAGAACTATTATTAACAGAAGACCAAGAAGAAGCTGATATGATTGCTAATCAGATCAATACTTTAAATCAAGAGCGTCAGCAAATTGTAACGGAGATTGCATCAGAAGCAGCTGCCATGGTTGAAGCCTCTCCTGATACGAACAAAAATGTAATCGTTGTTGCAAAAGAAGGATGGAATCAAGGGGTACTAGGTATTGTTGCTTCTAAGCTTGTAAGAACATTTCAACGTCCTGCCATAGTACTGACGATTCAAAATGAGGTAAATCGTGCCAAAGGTTCTGCTCGAAGCATTCCTGCATTTGATTTGTTCGCGAATGGTATGCAAATCAAGGAATCTTTTTTGCAATTTGGTGGTCACTCACAAGCTGCTGGTATGACACTTGAAATTGATAAAGTTGATGAAGTTAGACGTTATCTCAATCAATTAGCAGATCAACAATTAAAACCAGAAGATTATCAAGAAGAGTTTGAGGTGGAAGATTCAATTGACATCGACTCAATTGATATAGCAATGATCCATGAAATAAATAGACTAGCACCATTTGGGATGGGGAATCCAAAGCCCTTATTTCATTTTAAGGCAAAGCCAATAGAACAAAGGCAAATTGGTAGTCAAAAGAACCATCTTAAAATGATGTTTCGTTCAAGTAATACACAATTAAATGGAATTGGATTTGGAATGGGACACCTTTTCCCATCAATTTCAACTCAAGCAGAGGTTGAGATGGTTGGATATTTACAAGTAAATGAATGGAATGGTAAGAAAAGTCCACAAGTCATGATCAAGGACCTAGCAATACAAGAATGGCAACTATTTGATTATCGTGGTTCTAATTTATGGGAAAAACAAGTAAATCATTTGAGTCAAAGAGATTCAATTATTATAAGTTTCCAAAAGAATACGACTTCACCAGGTATAGATGCACAATTATTTACTTTTGAAAAAATAAAAGTGCTTGAAGCACAAGAAGATTTAGGATGGATTAAAAATATTGTTTTAATGGATTTACCTGATAAAACAGAAGACCTAGAAGAGTTGTTCACATTTTTGTCACCAGAAAAAATCTTTGCTTGTTATCGAATCCAAACAGATCACTTTATGCAGTCTTCCCCCACACGTGATGACTTTAAATGGTTTTATGCAATGCTGTTAAAGCGAGGCTATTTCCATATGAAAAACGAGTTAGAACTACTCAGTAAAAGTAAAGGTTGGAAAATAAATAAAATAGAATTTATAATTCAAGTGTTTTCTGAATTAGAATTTGTTAAAATAAACGATGGAGTAGTGAAACCTAACAATCAAGTCGTAAAGCGAGATTTATCAGAATCTGATATTTACAAGCAATCACTTGCTCAATCACAGATGGAGCAAGTGTTATACTATTCTAGTTATACCGAATTGAAAACATGGTTAAGCAGTCAAATGGAGCAAGATTGCTCTGTTAAGGAGGAAATAGTAAATGAATTATAAAGAATATATTACAGTTGTAGAGGATTGGCCGAAGCAAGGAGTTAAATTTAAAGATATTACGACATTGATGGATAATGGTGCAGCATATAAAACTGCAGTTGATGAAATCGTAACATATGCAAGTGAAAAAAATATTGATTTAGTTGTGGGTCCAGAAGCAAGAGGATTTATTGTTGGTTGTCCGGTAGCATATGCCTTAGAAATAGGTTTTGCACCAGTAAGAAAAGAGGGAAAGCTTCCACGTGAAGTGATAAAAGTTAATTATGGTTTAGAGTATGGTGAAAATGTTTTGACAATCCACAAAGATGCAATCAAACCAGGACAACGTGTTTTGATCACGGATGATTTATTGGCTACTGGTGGGACGATTGAAGCAACAATCAAGTTGGTCGAGCAATTAGGTGGTATTGTAGTAGGTTGTGCTTTCTTAATTGAACTTACATACCTAGATGGTCGAGAAAAGTTGCAAGGGTATGATATACTAACATTAATGGAATATTAAAAAGAGAATATCTTTTTTCAGAAAATAGGAGTGCCTTATAGGTACTCCTTATTTTCCTAGATTCAGTCGAAATTTGCCGGATTATATTTATCCGACATTGATAACCCCCTTTCATTGAGGGAGGTTCCTATTCCGTTAAAATCATTGAAATCGTTGTATCATTTGGACAAATCTTTTATTATACTATTATAAAGCTTCTTATTTTACGTTTTTATTTTATATAGTTGAAAATGTGACCATGCTAAAAACAGAGGCATAAAAGGACAAAGGTGATAAAATGTCGAAAGATAATATTTTGACAGCACAAGATGTAATAGAACAAGCTTCCCAATATCTTTCAAAAGAAGATACGGATTTTATTAGACGTGCTTATGAATTTGCAAAAAAAGCACATGAGAACCAATTTAGAAAATCAGGAGAACCATATATTATCCATCCAGTTCAAGTGGCAGGAATATTAGTTCATTTAGAACTAGATCCTGAAACGATTTCTGGTGGTTTTTTACATGATGTTGTTGAAGATACAGATGTAACAGTAGAGATGTTAGAAGAAGAATTTAATACCGAAGTTGCTATGCTGGTCGATGGTGTAACAAAGCTAGGGAAAATTAAATATAAATCTAAAGAAGCACAACAAGCTGAAAATCACCGAAAAATGTTTATTGCAATGGCCAAAGATATTCGTGTAATTCTTATTAAATTAGCTGACCGCCTGCACAATATGCGGACGTTAAAGCACCTCCCACCTGAAAAGCAGCGACGGATTTCAAATGAAACTTTAGAAATATTTGCTCCTTTAGCGCATCGCTTAGGTATCTCGGCAATAAAGTGGGAACTTGAAGACGTTGCATTACGTTATCTGAATCCACAACAATATTATCGGATTGTCAATTTGATGAAACAGAAAAGGCAGGAACGAGAGTCTTATATTGAAGAGGTAATGCAAGAAGTACAGAATCAATTAGAAGATGTGAATATTAAAGCAGAGTTTTCAGGTAGACCAAAACATTTATATAGTATTTACCGTAAAATGGTGTTGCAAAATAAACAGTTTAATGAAATATATGATCTTCTGGCAGTGCGAATTATTGTGGATAGTATAAAGGATTGTTACGCTGTTCTCGGTATTATTCATACATGTTGGAAACCAATGCCTGGCAGATTTAAAGATTATATCGCGATGCCTAAACCTAATTTATATCAATCACTTCACACAACTGTTATTGGTCCTAAGGGCGCACCTTTAGAAGTGCAAATCAGAACCAAAGAAATGCATGAGATTGCTGAATATGGTATTGCTGCACACTGGGCTTATAAAGAAGGTAAAAAGATTGACCAAAGCCATGCAAATTCGGAAGAGAAATTAGCATGGTTCCGTGAGATTTTAGAATGGCAAAATGAAACACATGATGCAGAGGAATTCATGGAATCGTTGAAAGTTGATCTTTTTTCTGACATGGCTTATGTATTCACACCAAAAGGTGATGTGATTGAGCTTCCAGCAGGATCAGTTCCAATTGATTTCGCTTATAAAATTCATACAGAAGTTGGAAACCAAACAATTGGTGCACGAATAAATGGGAAAATGGAACCATTAGATTATCAATTGAAAAATGGTGACATTATCGAGATCATTACATCAAAACATTCATATGGTCCTTCTCGTGATTGGCTTAAGATGACTCAAACTTCTCAAGCCAAAAATAAGATTAAACAATTTTTCAAAAAGCAACAGCGAGATGAAAATGTTATTAAAGGGAAAGAATTAGTTGATAAGGAAATTCGAACAACTGGTTTTGATCCAAAAGATGTGACAACAAACGATAACTTAAAGCGCGTCACAGAGCGATTTAACTTTATTAGCGTTGAAGATATGTATGCAGCAGTTGGTTATCAAGGTATAACAGCTGCACAAATTGCAACGCGATTAACAGAAAAATTGAGAAAAGAAGAAGCAAATCAAGAGCTAGAGCAAACGATTGAAGATGTTCAAAAACAAGCTGTAAAGCCAAAATCTTCTCATAAAAAAGACTCTGGAGTGAAAGTAGAAGGCGTCGATAATTTATTAGTAAGACTGGCGAAGTGTTGTAATCCCGTTCCTGGTGATGCGATTGTAGGATATATTACCAAAGGACGTGGTGTTTCTGTTCATCGAAAGGATTGTCCCAATATACAAGCAGAAGATGCGGGCGAACGACTGTTATATGTAGAGTGGGAAAACACTAATACAGCATCGAAACATTACCATGTTGACTTAGAAATTGCAGGATATGACCGACGAGGATTATTAAATGATGTATTGCAAACTGTTAACGAAATGCGTACAAATATGATCGCTGTGAATGGTAAATCTGATCGAAATAAAAGAGCGGTTATACATGTCACCCTATTAATTCATAATGTAGGACATTTACGTAAAATAGTTGAGCGATTAAAGCAGATAAAAGATGTCTATACAGTAGAACGTGTTGTTCAGTAAGTATTAAGGTATAAGGGAGTAAGAGTAGTATGAAAGCAGTCATTCAACGAGTTAACCAAGCTAGCGTTCGAGTAGATGATGAGATAGTTGGTTCAATCGAGCGTGGTTTGCTTGTTTTGCTTGGTGTTACCCATGAAGATACTGAAAAGGATGCAGATTATCTCTTTCAAAAAATTATTAATTTACGAATTTTTGAAGATGATGAAATGAAAATGAATCTTTCTTTAAAAGATATTGGAGGAAGTTTATTATCTGTATCTCAATTTACTTTATATGGTGATTGTCGAAAAGGAAGAAGGCCAAACTTTATGGAGGCTGCACAACCAGACCATGCAAAAGCTTTGTACGATTACTTTAACGAAAAAGCAAAAGCTGAAGTGCATACAGAAACCGGAACTTTCGGAGCAATGATGGATATAAGTATGGTGAACAGTGGGCCAGTAACATTGCTATTAGATAGCACAAGCAAAAAATAAATAAAAAACAGATCTTCTAATAAAAATAGAGGATCTGTTTTTTTAGTTGTTAGAAATTATAAAATGAAATGTTGTGGATAACTTTTATCTTAGTTGGCCACATCCAGCTTCAGCGCCCAGCAACTAGCGAGACTTCCTTCACCTCCGTACGATAAGTCAACATCGTTTTCCTTCGGTCAACGTGTTTCCTTTATCTCCTGCGGCTCAGTCCAGTCCGTACGTTGCTACCCGGGCGCTTACGCTTTTGTTCTTTATTCACTTATTGAGAAGTATTTTTGTAAACCTGTAATGATACCTTGGCTGATCTTTCTTTGGTAAGTAAATGATTTTATATTGTTTTCTTCTTCTATATTCGAAATAAATCCTAATTCTAATAAAAGTGCAGGTTGATGGTTAGTGCGAATTACTTGAAAGTCACCATCATCAAAACCTCTATCTCTAGTCAAAGTCGAATCTAATAACTCATCATGTATTAATTTTGCCAAAGTTTTGTCACTTTCATCATAGTAGTAAGTGTTTATTCCTTGTGCGCTTGGATACTCTGGTGTGCTATTATAATGAAGGCTTAAAAATACATCAGCATCAAAATAGTTTGAAAAACTAGACCTTCCGGTTAGAGTATAATAATGATCGTCAGGTCTCGTTAGATAAACAGTTGCACCAAGTAATTCTAAATAATTTTGTAAGTTTTTAGCGGTTTTAAGTGTATAATCCTTTTCAAAATTTCCACTTGCGCCAATTGCTCCAACGTCTCTACCGCCATGACCTGGATCAATTACAATAACTTTGTTTTGCAAAACAGAGATTGTATTATTATCCATAAATGTTCCTTCTTCTAAAATCCATGCTGGTAAATACCCGGTTGTATCGTTCCAATTAACTTTAGCCCAGCCATTTACAATATCGATTTGTGTTACGGTTTCTCCCTTAGGAACAATAGCCAGGATATCCCCAGCTGTAGAAGGTAGGCTACGTATATTTGTATTATTGTATTTTATTGTGAGAGGTTCAGAAATTTGTTCATCTTGTATGTTGTCTTGTACTTCTTCCGAACTTTGATTATTACTTTCTATTATAGTGAGATATTGTTTAGAGACCCATCCAGTTGTAGAATTATAAGCAATTTCTACCCACTCAGCTTGCTCGCTAATTAGAGGATAACGTTCGCCTGAATCTACGGAACCAATTACTTCATATTCTGATCCAGCTCCACTACGGACGAGAAGATCGGTTGCTGTAATTTTTACTTGTTGTGCATATACCGTTGATGAAATGGACAAGCTAAATGTAAATAAAACTAAAATAAAGATAATCCCACGCTTTAAATATAGTTGCATTTTATTTTCCCCCAAATGATGTATCCTTTTTATCCCGGTGTAATCGTCCGTAAAACTCCCACTTCGAAACATCGAGGAAATCAAAGTGTTTAAGTGGGAGTAAACGGTCGCTAACACCCCGAATGGTTCAACTAACAATCAGTGTGGGAAGGGCAAAAACCCCCACTGATTGAAGTTTCACTTTATATAATAAGCAATTTTAGATGTATAAGTCAAAGATTATCGGAAGAGGTCGATCGAATATGCGCATTAATAATAAACAATTAAATACTCAAGGGACCGCTTCAATATTTGGTGCTAATTTCCATCGTTTTGTTGAGCTTGAATCTTTTAGTAATAGTTTGGAAATTGCTGAAGAATTGGGTATTTCCTTGCATGATGTAAAAAAATTAAAGGAAAAATTAAATCGTTCTTGACAATAGGGAATGCAAACAGTAATATTATAAACAATTCAAACAATTCGTGTAGAAAATTATGTAGATGAAATCCAATGAGGGAAAAAGTAATTGAGACAATGTTAAAAAAGAGACTGGATCTCCTGGGCTGAAAAGATCCTTATTTAACACCTCAATGAAAGACATTCCGTAGGTTTTGTATTGAAACTAAAGTAAATACAAACGTAGGCAGGCGTTAACTGTTTCGAGTGGAAATACATGGTCTATATGTGTTTCAACTAGGGTGGTAACACGGGTGTTTAACTCTCGTCCCTTTTTTGGGGGCGGGAGTTTATTTATATTCTAAGTGAAATTTTTTATTTAAAGTATCAATTTAGTAAGTGATGTAGTTGGATTGTCATCCGATAAATAAATAGATTACAGATATTTCGTAGGGGGTTATTAAAATGATAAATGCGCCAAGAGGAACACAAGATTTATTACCTGGTGTAACAGAACAATGGCAATATGTTGAAGAAAAATTTAAAGAACTTTGTCGTACATATAATTATCATGAAGTTCGCACACCAATCTTTGAACATACAGAATTATTTCAACGTGGTGTTGGGGACACGACTGACATTGTTCAAAAAGAGATGTACACGTTTAAAGATCGTGGTGAGCGAAGTCTTACTCTACGACCTGAAGGTACAGCATCTGTTGTAAGAGCCTTTGTACAACACAAATTATTTGGACAAGCATCACAACCGACAAAACTTTATTATGCTGGTCCAATGTTTCGATATGAGCGACCGCAACAAGGGCGAATGCGCCAATTTGTTCAATTTGGTGTTGAAGCATTGGGAAGTGCTGATCCAGCAATAGATGCAGAGGTTATCTCATTAGCCATGTATGTTTATCAACAGTTAGGATTACGTTCTTTGAAATTAGTTATTAATAGCTTAGGTGACAATCAAAGTAGAACAGATCATCGTAATGCACTAATAGCACATTTTGCACCACATAGGGAAGAACTTTGTCAAGATTGTCAATTACGTTTAGATCAAAATCCATTACGTGTTTTGGATTGTAAAAAAGATAAAGATCACCCTGCGATGGCAACAGCACCTTCTATTTTAGACTATCTAAATGAAGAGTCGCATTCTTATTTTGAACAAGTGAAGACTTATTTAGATCAAATGGGTATTGCCTATGTTGTAGATAAAAACCTGGTAAGAGGATTAGACTATTATAATCATACAGCTTTTGAAATTATGAGTGATGCAGAAGGATTCGGTGCAATTACAACCTTATCTGGGGGCGGTCGTTATAATGGATTAGTAGAAGATCTAGGTGGACCAGAAACACCTGGTATAGGTTTTGCACTTAGTGTAGAACGCTTGTTAATGGCACTTGAAGCAGAAAATATAAACCTTCCAATTGATACTAGTCTCGATTGTTATTTTATAGCAATGGGAGAAAAAGCAGAGCAAAAGGCGATTGAGTTAGTTTATCAAATGCGTAAAGCTGGCATTCAAGTAGATAAAGATTACCAAGCAAAGAAATTTAAAGCACAATTTAAAGCAGCTGATCGTCTGAAAGCAAAGTATGTATTGGTATTAGGGGATAACGAGTTAGCTGAAAACATAATAAATGTGAAGAACATGGAAAACGGTGAACAGGAATCAGTAGAGATTGATCAAGTGATTCCATATATAGAACAGTTATTACAAAGGGGGCAAGGATAATGGAGCAACAAGAGAGACAGCTAGCAGGAACATTACGTAGAGATGAAATAGGTAAAAAAGTATGTCTAAAAGGATGGGTACAAAAGCGTCGAGACCTTGGGGGATTAATTTTTATTGATTTTAGAGATCGTTCGGGCTTGGTACAAATTGTATTCAACCCAGCTATTTCAGAACAAGCATTAGAGATTGCAGAGTCAGTAAGAAATGAGTATGTGTTAGAGGTTTGTGGCCAAGTTGTAGAACGATCAACAGACACTATTAATCCTAAAATGGCAACAGGAGAGGTAGAAGTAGTTGTTGATTTTGTATCCATTTTAAATGAAGCAAAAAATCCGCCATTTTCTGTTTTTGATGATAAAGAAATTAGTGAGGAGTTACGTCTAAAATACCGTTATTTAGATTTGCGCCGTGAATCGATGCAACAAACATTTCGTATGCGTCATCAAGCAACACAAGTTATTCGCCAATTTTTAAATGAAGAAGAATACTTGGAAATGGAAACGCCTATGTTAACAAAGAGTACACCAGAGGGCGCTCGAGATTATCTTGTACCAAGTCGTGTACATCCAGGTCATTTTTATGCCTTACCACAATCACCACAATTGTTTAAACAATTAATAATGGTATCTGGTTTTGAACGCTATTTCCAGTTTGCGCGCTGCTTCCGTGATGAGGATTTACGTGCAGATCGTCAACCAGAATTTACTCAAATTGATATTGAAACTTCATTCATGTCTAGTGATGAAATTATGGCGATGACTGAAAGAATGATGCAAAAACTTATGAAAGAAGTTAAGGGTATAGAGATAACATCACCGATTCCTCGCATGCGTTACGAAGAAGCGATGGAACGGTATGGCTCAGATAAACCAGATACACGGTTTGATATGGAGTTAGTTGATGTTTCAGAATTAGTAAAAACTTCTAATTTCAAAGTATTTGAAAGTACCGTTAACACTGGTGGAAAAGTAAGTGCAATTAATGTAAAAGGACAAGCAGCTAATTATTCCAGAAAAGATATTGATAAATTAACTGATTTTGTTAAAATTTACGGTGCAAAAGGTCTAGCGTGGTTAAAAATAGAAGATAATGCTTTTAAAGGCCCAATTGCTAAGTTTTTCTCTGAGGAAGAACAAGCTTCTATGATGAAAGTATTACAGGCAAATGAGAATGACTTGCTCTTATTCGTAGCCGATGCAAAATCAATTGTCTACGATAGCTTAGGTGCACTTCGAATGAAATTAGCAAAAGAATTACATTTAATTGATGAAAGTCAGTTTAATTTCTTGTGGGTGACAGATTGGCCGTTGTTAGAATATGATGAAAATGCTGGTCGTTATACTGCTGCGCATCATCCATTTACAATGCCTAGTGATGAAGATTTGGATAAATTAGATACTCATCCTGAACAAGTAAAAGCACAAGCTTATGATTTAGTACTAAATGGCTATGAATTAGGTGGGGGTTCTTTACGTATTTATAAGAAGGATATACAAGACAAAATGTTTAAGGTGCTTGGTTTTTCAGAAGAAGAAGCTTGGGAACAATTTTCATTCCTTTTACAAGCTCTTGAATATGGTACACCACCACATGGAGGTATTGCCTTAGGATTTGATCGTATGGTAATGCTATTAGCTGGAAAAACAAATTTACGTGACACAATTTTATTTCCAAAGACAGCATCTGCATCTGATTTATTAACAGAGGCACCTGGTTCAGTAGGTCAAACACAGTTAGATGAATTACACCTAAGTTTGCAACAAAAAGCAATTGATGAAACATCTAAATAAACTATTCCCAGTTCGGTTTTAGTGAGAATTTTAATAAAGCAGATACATTTAAGAGCGTATTCCAGTTATGGAATACGCTCTTTCACTCTCAAACATCTTTGCTTTAAATAGGGAAAGCAGGTGCATCCGTTGAACGAACTTGATATAAAAAGTGCAATAACTAGTAACGTAAGTTACTAACCCGCTACGTCACCAGACGGTTTTGGTGGGACGAGTAATCGCAGTCCCAAATGGATTCCCTTTCCGTGGGCTCAGTCTCAGCTAACTCGGAGGCAAAACACGCCTCCGAGTGGATCTTCGACTTGTGGGACTGCGATTACTCGCCCCATCGAAAACATTAGCTGTTCCCACAGGAGTGTCATCCATTTGCTTCCTGCGCTAGTTAGTGACCTAATCATGATTTGAGATAGTAACATGCAATAAACTTTTCTGCCACGGAGATGTGCTCAGTATGTTTTTAAACTATTTAGCGTAACAAATAAAATTGGTGACACTCCTGCAGGAACAGCGCGAGCTGAAGATCCACTCGGAAAGCGAACTTTGCTTATCCGAGTTAGCTGAAGCCGTGCCTGCGGAAAGGGAACCAATTTTATTTGAGAAGCGTAATTTACGTTACTAACTACTGATTTAGCAGATTAGATTTTTAATGCATAGTTTATGTTAATTGTGTCGTAGCAACAATCTTCGTTTCTAAAAGGTTGTACCAGAAATTGTTAGGTAAAAAATCAGTGAAAGTGCTTACATAACCACTTGAATTTTTGAATCATTTATGCTAATATTTAATTACAAGCTAATAGGGTTCTATTAACTTCATGATAGTTCCAGTCCTGATGTGTACGTTTAAATTATTAATGTTTTGACCGAACATTTTTAATAAGGGAGCCAAATGTTTTTATGTGGCGTGCATGCCTTGTATCTTAAGGACGCATAATATATAAAACGGGGCACCCACCTGCAAGAAGCGGGTTCAAAACTTTTTATTAAGACGGCACAATTGGGATTGAACTATCTATACATAAAAGTATTTGAGTTTAGCTCATACACACAAAAAGGTATCTTTTCTATTAATAGAAAAGATACCTTTTTGTGTGTATAATGCTGTGATGTCTATTTTGCAACCTGTTCTAAATTTCCGTTTTTCTCCATTCTAAAAGCAGGAGATGCGCTCTCATCTTGATCACTAAATACAACCATTTTTCTAGCCCTATCCATAATTTGAAGAAAAGCTTGATAATCTACTTGTACAGTCTCTAACTGTTTTTCTAATTTGTTAATTTCCTTTTGCAACTTTTGATTTTCGGCTGTCAATGTATCTCTTTCTTGTCTAAGCTTTTCAGCATTTTGTTTTGAACGAACAGAAGTATCTACATCTTTTTTTAATGATCTTAAATATCGAATCACACTATCTAAATCGATTGAATTTATGTCTGTAGTTGCTCTGTTTGTAGTTCCATCTATGACTTCATGATTATTGAATTGATTTATTGAAATGGATGTATCTTCTTCCATTTCTTTTTGCTCCCAATTTGGAACATAAGAATTACTAGGTTGTTTTTGCTGTGATGTAAGTTGGCGTTTCTTTTCTTTGCGTTGTCGTTTCGCAATATCAACTGCTTGGTCATACCGTTGTCTTACTTCTGCATTCCAACGAAAGCCACAAGCTGCTGAAGTGCGATTTAACTTGTCACCCACTTCTTCGAAAGCATTTAATTGTGTACTGCCTTCCCTGATATGGCGCAATACAGTTTCAGCCAACAACAAATCATCTTCATGAGACCATGCGTCTTGTCTAACTTTTACCAATTCTATTCACTCCTTTGATTCCATTTTCTCTAGTAAATTTGTATTATAAAACTAGTGTAAAACTAGTTATATGATTACTGATAAGACTGTTTTTACTAGTATGGTCTCATTTGAATAGAATTATACAAGTTATTTATCTTGTATATTAATTATTGTAATTTATCATAGATTTGTTTGAATGTTCGTTCCGTTTTGCTATTTTCTTTAGGTTGATAATAGCGCTTATGTTTTATCTTATCTGGTAGGTACTGCTGTTTAACCCATCCACCTTCATAGCTATGTGGATAATGGTAGTCTAATCCACGCCCGAGTTTCTTTGCACCTTGGTAATGTGCATCTTTAAGGTGTGCTGGTATATCTCCTGTATCACTATTCCGAATATCGGTCAATGCATGATCAAGAGCGCTATATGCAGAATTTGATTTTGGTGATAAACAGAGTTCTACAATTGCCACAGACAAAGGAATACGTGCTTCTGGAAAACCAACACGTTCAGCTGCTTCAACTGCAGCCAACGCTCTTGGTCCAGCCTGTGGATTAGCAACTCCAATATCCTCATATGCACAAACAATCATTCTTCGTGCTATACTTTCTAAATCGCCAGCCTCTATTAATCTCCCTAAATAGTGAAGTGCTGCATTAACATCACTACCTCGAATTGATTTTTGGAAAGCAGATAAAACATCATAATGTGCATCTCCATTTTTATCATGTGAAAAACTTTTCTTTTGCATACATGCTTCTGCAACTTCTAGTGTGATGTTAATGATATGATTATCACTTGGTGGTGTAGAGTAGGCAGCCAGTTCTAGTCCATTTAGTGCCGCTCTCAAATCTCCATTTGCAGATTGTGAAAAGTGTTCTAGTGCTTCATTTGTTAGATTAATCTGCATGTTACCAAGTCCATCGGTAGGATCACTTAATGCCCGATTAATTGCTATTTTAACGTCAGAGGATTCTAATTTAGATAGTTCAAATAAGTGAACACGACTTCTGATTGCAGGATTAATCGAATGATATGGATTACTTGTTGTGCAACCTATCAATGTAATTAAATTACTCTCCAAATGTGGTAGTAAAAAATCTTGTTTTGCTTTATCAAGTCTGTGCACTTCATCTAGTATTAAGACAAGTTGCCCTGACATTTTTGCCTCTTCAACAGCAATCTCCATATCTTTTTTCTTATTAATTACAGCATTTAATAACTTAAATCTTAGGTCCAAGCTTTTTGCTAAAGCAATTGCCATGGATGTCTTTCCGGTTCCAGGTGGTCCGAACAAAATCATAGAAGCTAATCGATTTGCTTTAACCATTCGATAAATCATTTTATCTGAACCTACTAACTGGGTTTGCCCTATAATATCATCTATATGTTTCGGTCGCATTCGAAAAGCGAGTGGTTGATTTGCCATGAATGTAAACTCCTTTAATGGGTTAAATACTTGACTTCTTATCTATAAATGGATAAAATAATTCTTTGTTTTCAAACTATTTCTAAAAGGTAATATATTTTCTCTAGCGTACTTATAACCTTGAAAAAATGCAAGAGATACGTTGTTCGTGCTATAATAAATTTAATAATAGTAAGAAAAAATTTTATATAATTGTTTTTTGATGATAATACATGAAATGATAGATAATTTGCGAATTAGGTTAGTAATAAATGGGGAGTGTAGAATATGAAAATCTCAACGAAAGGTCGCTATGGCTTAACAGTAATGATTGAGTTAGCGAAGCGGGTTGGAGATGGTCCGGTATCTTTAAAAACGATTGCTCAAGATAATAACCTATCAGAGCATTATCTTGAGCAGCTCGTACCACCATTACGAAATGCAGGTTTGGTAAGAAGTGTTCGAGGAGCATATGGAGGCTATATGTTAGCAAAGGATTCGAAAGAAATTACTGCAGGTGATGTTATTCGGATTTTAGAAGGACCGATTACACCTGTAGAAGGTATTGAAGATGAAGAACCTGCTAAACAAGCATTGTGGATGCGAATCCGCGATGCGGTTAAAGATGTATTGGATACAACTACATTGGACGATTTAAGTAAACATGGAGAAGATGATAGTCAAGAACCTTATATGTTTTACATCTAATTATTAAATGAAATAGAACTGGAAAGAAGGCACAATTATGGATGCTATTTATTTGGACCATGCTGCAACTTCACCAGTCCATCCTGATGTGATAGAAGCGATGCTACCAGTAATGAAACAAACATTTGGAAACCCGTCAAGTATTCATCAATATGGACGAAAAGCAAGACAGTTACTAGATCAAGCAAGAAGTGTTGCGGCATCAAGTATACATGCAAATGAAAAAAATATTATCTTTACTAGTGGTGGTACTGAGGCAGATAATATAGCTTTACTTGGAACAGCTTGGGCTAATAAAAGTAAAGGGAACCACATAATAACGACGGTAATAGAGCACCATGCTACTTTACGGACTGCTGAATCTTTGGAAAAACAGGGGTTCGAGGTTACGTACTTACCTGTACAACAATCAGGTCAAGTATCTGTTAAAGATTTACGTGATGCTTTGACAGACCAAACAATCCTAGTATCTGTAATGATGGTTAATAATGAAACGGGAGTTAAGCAGCCTATTCAAGAAATTGGGGAATTGCTTATAGATCATCAAGCTTATTTCCATACTGATGCTGTTCAGGCATATGGTATTTGTGATCTTGATGTGAATGTATTAAATGTTGATTTATTAACAGTTTCATCTCATAAAGTTAATGGTCCTAAAGGTGTCGGTTTTCTGTATATAAGGGATGGAGTACAAATTAATACGATCCAATTCGGTGGAGAACAAGAACGGAAACGTCGTCCAGGTACCGAAAATGTAGCAAACATTGTTGGGTTTAAAAAAGCAATTGAATTAATTGCAGGTGAAAAAGATCAACGATTACGTAAATATCAGTCTTATAAACAAACATTTTTGGAAACTTTAAAAGAATTAAACTTGGATTTTGCTATTAATGGTGAAGAAGAACAACTGGTTCCGACGATTGTGAATATTAGCTTTCCTGGAACGAATGTAGAATCTTTACTAATGAACTTTGACTTAGCAGGAATTGCAGTTTCAAGTGGAAGTGCTTGTACAGCAGGATCAATAGAGCCGTCACATGTTTTATCTGAAATGTTTGGAAGTGAGGATGAGCGAACTGTTAATTCGATTCGATTTAGCTTTGGCTTAGCAAATAATGAGAAACAAATAATAGAGGCTGCTACAAAAGTAGGGGCTATTGTAAATAGATTAGCATCATAAGTAGATAGGTGGTGAACGTAATGAAAGACAATAAGGATATCCGTGTTGTTGTAGGGATGAGTGGAGGTGTTGATTCCTCTGTTACAGCACTTTTGTTAAAAGAACAAGGTTACGATGTAGTAGGTATTTTCATGAAAAATTGGGATGATACGGATGAATCCGGATTTTGCACGGCAACAGAGGATTATGATGATGTCATCCGTGTTTGTAACCAATTAGATATTCCATATTATGCAGTTAATTTTGAAAAACAATATTGGGACAAAGTGTTCACTTATTTCTTAGACGAATATAAAGCGGGACGAACACCAAATCCAGATGTAATGTGTAACAAAGAAATAAAATTCAAAGCATTTTTAGACCATGCTCTTTCGCTTGGAGCTGATTATGTCGCAACAGGTCACTATGCACAAATTCGTAAGACTGGTGACCGGACTGAAATGCTTAGAGGAGTTGATAGAAATAAAGATCAAACTTATTTCTTAAATCAACTTTCTGAAGATATATTAGAAAAAGTTATGTTTCCGCTAGGTCATTTACCTAAAAAGGAAGTACGCCGAATAGCACAAGAACATGATTTAGCTACAGCAACAAAAAAAGATAGTACAGGCATCTGTTTCATAGGTGAACGAAATTTCAAAGAATTCTTAAGTGAATATCTACCCGCACAACCTGGTAGAATGCAAACAATGGAAGGCGAAGATAAAGGACAACATGAAGGGTTAATGTATTATACAATTGGCCAGCGTCAAGGCTTAGGCATTGGAGGTCCTGGTGGTCCATGGTTTGTTGTTGGAAAAGACTTAAATAAAAATATTCTTTATGTAGAAGCGGGTTATGACAATGAATATTTATATTCAGATAGCTTAATTGCTACTGATATTAATTGGATTAATGAAACACCGTCTGAATCATTTACCTGCACAGCGAAATTCCGTTATCGTCAAAGTGATAGTAAAGTGACCGTCGTTCCGTTAGGTGACAATAAAGCGCGCGTCGTTTTTGATCAAAGAGAACGGTCAATTACCCCTGGACAAGCTGTTGTATTTTATGCGGATGAAATATGTATGGGTGGCGGAACAATTGATGAAATTTTTAAGGATGAAGTAATGTTGGATTATGTTGGATAATGGATTAAAAATACAGAACAGACTACCATTTGTTCTGTATTTTTCTGTATAATAAAGTTAGAAAGAAGGGACAGCATGGAGAAAACAAATCAAGGAATTGAATATATGCAAGAAGGTAAATTTGAAGAGGCAGCAAGTTGTTTTAATGAGGTTATTGAAGAGTCTCCTAAAGATCCAGTAGGGTATATTAATTTTGGTAACTTATTATTACATATGAATGATGCAGAAAGAGCTAAACTTTTTTTTGAGAAGGCAATTACTTTAGATGAAAAAGCAGGGACAGCATATTATGGACTTGGAAATCTCTATTTTGAACAAGATGATTTTAAACAGGCTCAAACCTATTACCAAAAGGCAATTGATAGTGGGTTAGAAGAAGCTGATGTTTATTTTATGCTAGGTATGGCACTTCAGCAACAAGAATATAATAAACTTTCTCTAGCATATTTCCAACGAGCAAAAGAGTTAAATCCAAAAGATGAAGCGATTTTATTTCAATATGGTCTAGCTTTAGCGCAAACGGATCAAATTAAATTAGCGAAAGAAACATTTGAAACTGTGTTAGAGCTTGATCCAAAACATAGTGATGCCCATTATAATCTGGGTGTTGCCTATTTGTTTAAAGATGATGTTGAGAAAGCATTAACGCACCTATCAACAGCAGTAGATATTCAGCCGGACCACGTTTTAGCAGCAGAGACTAAAGCGACGGTTGAGACTTTGATTGAACAGTCAAAACAATAATTAGTAGGGGAGTACTTTAATGATGGAGGAAAATTATAATAAGGTGGAAGAAAATTATATAAAAGGGGAACTAATTCATATGATTTTCACTAATCATCAAGAACATTTTTCCATCGCTAAAGTTAAAGTGCTTCAAACCAATGAATCGTTCTCTGAAAAAGAAGTGGTGATTAAAGGTTACTTTAATCAATTAAACCCTGGTGAACCCTATGTCTTTAAAGGAAACTTTATTGAGCATAAAAAATTTGGCTTACAGTATCAAGTAGAAAGCTATCAACGCTATGTGCCAGATACAGAAGAAGGATTAGTTGCCTATTTATCAAGTGATTTATTTTATGGAATTGGTAAAAAAACAGCAAAAAGGATTGTAAAAAAACTTGGAGAAACAGCTGTATCTAAAATTTTAAAAAATCCAACCGTTTTGGATGATATTAAAGGATTAACAAAAGAAAGAGCAGAAGGGTTACATCGGAATCTACAAGAACATCAAGGTTTTGAACATATTGTTGTTCATCTTTCTAAGTATGGATTTGGTCTGAAAATGGCACAAAAAATATACCAAATTTATAAAGATGAAGCTGTTAATGTCTTAGAAACAAATCCATATCAATATGTTTTTGATATAGAAGGCTTTGGTTTTCTACGTGCGGACGAAGTAGCAGCGCAGCATAATATCGCAATGAACCATCCAAGTCGGATTCAAGCTGGATGTATGTTTTGTTTACAAGAATCCACACAAGCGGGACATGTCTATCTACCTATTACAGAATTAATTGATTTAACCATGCGTTTAATTCAAGCCCATCGTTACCATATTCAGAGAGAAGAGATTCAAGCAGAGCTTCTAGCGTTAAATACTGAAAAACAATTAATTATCGAAGAAGAGGAAAGAGTATATTTACCGCCGCTATATTATGCAGAAGCAGGATTTTGCACACAGTTGAAGCGAATTCTAGATAAAAAGATTGAAGAAGAAGTTGTTGATGCTGAATTGATGAAAATTGTTGGGCAAATTGAAGAAGAAGAAGTTCTTAGTTATGGTAAAGAACAGTTTTATGCAATAGAACGCGCGCTAGCAGAGAAAGTGATGATTTTAACTGGTGGTCCAGGTACAGGTAAGACAACAGTGATAAATGGGATTATTAAGGCTTATAGTGCGTTACATGATATATCTCTAGATATTGATTCATATGATAATAAATCGCAATTTCCTGTAGTGTTAACTGCGCCAACAGGCCGCGCAGCGAAACGAATCAATGAATCTACGGGCTTACCTGCTGTTACAATTCATCGTTTATTAGGGTGGGATGGAAACGAGAGTTTTGAAAAAGACGAAGATAACCAGTTAGCTGGAAAACTATTAGTAATTGATGAATTTTCGATGGTAGATGTCTTTTTAGCTAATCAATTGTTTAAAGCAATCCCGAATGAAATGCAAGTTCTAATCGTAGGGGATGAGGATCAACTACCATCAGTTGGTCCAGGTCAAGTACTAGCTGATTTACTACTTAGTAAGCAGGTTGTTGCTGTTAAATTAGAAGAAGTATATCGTCAAAAAGAAGGATCTAAAATAATTCAATTAGCACATGAAATGAAGCAAAATCAATCTACAACCGAATCACTACAAAAAGCAAACGATTTTAATTTTATTGGTTGCAATGAGAGTCATGTGGTAGATGTTGTAAAGCAGATTGTTACAAAAGCATATGAAAAAGGGGTAGAACTCAAAGATATCCAGGTGCTTGCCCCAATGTATCGATCAGAGGCTGGTATTCATCGATTGAATGAGGAAATACAAAAACTAATCAATCCGAAACAGAAGGGCCGGAGGGAGCTTCGCACAAAAGACGTTATTTATCGTAAAGGAGATAAGGTTATTCAGTTAGTCAATCAACCAGAAGATGGTGTCTTTAATGGTGATATTGGTGAGATAGTAGCTATATTTCAGGAAGATGAAAACGTCGATCAAGTGGAACAGGTTGTTGTTCTGTTTGATGATAAAGAAGTTGTCTATGAGAGAAAAGATCTATTAAATTTAATGCATGCTTATTGTATTTCGATTCATAAATCGCAAGGTAGTGAGTTTCCAATTGTGGTATTACCAGTAGTGCCAAGTTACCGCCGTATGTTACGTAAGAATTTATTATATACAGCTGTAACTCGTGCGAAAAAGTCTTTGATTCTTTGTGGTAGTAAGCAGGCATTCCTATCTGGCACGCAAGAAGTAGATACGAACAGACGTTATACAACACTAGCAGACAAGTTAATTTTAATTCTTAAAAAAGACGAACCGCAAAATATAGAAGAAGGTCAGGATAATGAAGAAGAAGCATTATCACCATATGATTTTTTATAAAAAACCCGAGAAAACCCGTGACTTCAGTCGAGTAGTTTCAAGCAATCTTGTATCTGACATAAATATCTTATTAAAATGAGTGGACATAGTACACCGGAATAGATTGATCTTTTAAATAAACATTTCTTAAAACTCATGTTTAAAAGAAAGAAAGAAAGCGCCATGTATCCTGGATATATGGCGCTTTTTTTGTATAAAATTTTTGCCAATTGGAAAAACTAACAATAATAGTTTTGTCTAAAGGAGAGCAGAATTAATGTATTGTCCAAATTGTAAAAGTAAAAACATAGGGAAGATAGGTAACCAACATTATTATTGTTGGGGTTGTTTTATTGAATTAACAGCGACTGATGGTGTATTTGATATGCATGAAGTAGAAGAAGATGGATCACTTAGTTCGTTAAATGATATTTTTACAGAAGAAGATAGAAAGATGGGCTATTGAATGCATGTATAAACTAGTAGCCATTCGGTATAAGGAGTTTTGTTGCAAATGTTTAGTCAAAATAGAGTAATACGCTGGTTGTTTTGGATTATATGTGGGATTTTGTTACTTTTATTTGTCTATTTGCTAATGACGCTCTTCCCATTTTATCAAACGGTGTTAACTAGTATATGGCATATTGTTACGCCATTTTTACTAGCAGGAATCATCGCTTTTTTGTTACATCCATTTGTTGAAAAGATACACAACTATCGAATACCACGTTGGTTAGCAATTACACTTATTTACCTTGTATTTTTTGGTGGTTTGGGTTATTTAGGTTATCTAATTTACCCAGATTTCATATCTCAATTAAGAGATTTACAAGAGAATTTACCGAAATTTATTCATACATATCGTACAACAATTTATCAAATATATGAGAGTACCTCTTTTCTACCAGAAACATTTCATGACAGAATGGATCTATTTTTTAATCAACTAGAAGATTTCTTAAGTCAACGTATAACTAGTAGCTTGAAAAATGTCACAAAAATATTTGATTTGTTTGTTATTATTGCAGTAATACCAGTTCTAGTTTTTTATATGTTAAAAGATTATAAACTAATTAAATCAACTGCTTGGAAACTTATACCTAAAAGATATCGAGAAAATAGTAAAGCTTTATGGCCTGACATTAATAAAAGTTTAGGCGGATATATTAGGGGACAATTGCTAGTTTGTTTATTTGTTGGACTAACCACTTATATAATTCTTCTAATCATTCATATGAAATATCCAATAATACTTGCTATCTTGATGGGGATTACGAATATTATACCTTACTTTGGTCCGATTATTGGTGCTGTTCCTGCGGTGATTATTGCATTTACCATGTCTGTGAAACAAGTGATCTATGTTGTTATAGGTGTGATTGTGGTTCAATTAATAGAAGGAAATTTGCTGTCTCCTTATATTGTAGGGAAAAGTGTTCATCTACATCCAATCATAATCATCTTTGCATTATTAATTGGTGGAGAAATAGCAGGGGTAATTGGAATGATTGTTGCTATTCCACTTGCAACAGTGCTAAAAGTGATCATTCACCATATAAAGGATTTCAAGTCACCTAATTGACAGATTCCACAATTTTATCTATAATATCCTAGCATAGTAATATGAAGCAAAACGTAGAAGACCATCAGTATGTGGCAGACCATTAAAAGAGAAGGATTTCCTTAGGCTGTAAGAATTCCTAAATGAAGGGTCACAGAAGCTAGGTTCAGAGTGCAGTTAATTCCTGCCGGTTACACGCCGTTATAGTGCTTAAAGGTGATGGATGATATTTCATTCATAATCAGGGTGGTACCGCGATAGTTTAGTTCTCGTCCCTGCAAATGTATTGCAGGAATGGGAGCTTTTTTAATGTTTTTTAGTATACAATACATACCGTAAAATCAAGGAGGGCATTAAATTGCAATCGAAAACGTCAGCAGAAGTAAGACAACTCTTTTTAGATTTTTTTAAAGAAAAAGGCCATAGTGTTGAACCTAGTGCATCACTTGTACCAAAAGAAGATCCAACATTATTGTGGATTAATAGTGGTGTTGCAACTTTAAAAAAATATTTTGATGGTCGTGTTATTCCAGATAATCCTAGAATTGTTAATGCACAGAAATCAATTCGAACAAATGATATAGAAAATGTTGGATTTACCGCACGTCACCATACTTTTTTCGAAATGCTAGGTAACTTCTCTATAGGAGATTATTTTAAAGAAGAAGCAATTGTTTGGGCATGGGAATTTTTAACTGATAAGAAGTGGATTGGTTTTGATCCTGAGAAACTTGCAGTAACTGTCCACCCGGAAGACGATGAAGCGTATGATTTATGGAAGAACACAATCAAGCTTCCCGAAGAAAGAATCATACGATTAGAGGAAAATTTTTGGGATATTGGAGAAGGACCTAGTGGGCCAAATACAGAGATATTCTATGATCGTGGAGAAGAATATGGTAATGATCCTGCTGATCCAGAACTGTATCCAGGTGGAGAAAACAATAGGTATTTAGAAATCTGGAATCTTGTATTTTCTCAATTCAATCATAATCCTGATGATACGTATACACCTTTACCAAAGAAGAATATTGATACAGGTATGGGGTTGGAGCGTATAGTTTGTGTGATACAAGATGCACCAACTAATTTCGAAACTGATTTATTTTTACCTATTATAAAAAAAGTTGAAGAACTTGCAACAGTTAAATATGGAAAAGATGAAACAACAGACGTAGCGTATAAAGTAATTTCTGACCACATTCGTACGGTCGCATTTGCGATTGCTGATGGTGCACTACCATCTAATGAAGGTAGAGGTTATGTTTTAAGAAGATTGTTACGTAGAGCAGTACGATTTGCAAAACAAATTGGAATAGAAAAGCCATTTATGTTCCAATTGGTCACGACAGTTGGAGAAATCATGGAGGCTTTCTATCCAAATGTACAGAAGAAACAAGCGTTTATTAAAAATGTGGTTAAAACAGAAGAAGAAAGATTCCATGAAACATTACATGAAGGTTTAACTATTTTAGAGGAAATCATTGAAAGAGAGAAGCAACAAGGGAATAAGGTGTTTCCTGGTACAGAGGTATTTAGATTGTATGATACTTATGGATTCCCAAAAGAGTTAACTGAAGAATATATTAATGAAGCTGGGTTTACAATAGATGAAGTAGGATTTAAGCAAGAAATGGACAAGCAGCGTGATCGTGCTCGTAATGCAAGACAAAAAGTTGACTCCATGCAAGTACAAGATAGCATATACAGCGATTTAACAGCCGAAAGTACTTTTGTAGGGTATGACACTTTAGAAGTAGACACAACAATCTCAACTATTATAGAAGATAAAGAAATTGTAGAGCAATCGGTAAATGAGGAAGTATATCTACTCTTAAAAGAAACACCTTTCTATGCGGAAAGTGGAGGGCAGATAGCTGATAAGGGTTGGTTATATACAGATCAGGCAACTGCAAGGGTAGAAGCAGTTCAAAAAACGCCTAAAGGGCAGAATCTACACCGTGTAACAGTTAAGCAAGGTACACTAAAACAAGGTGACACTGTAAAAGCAGTAGTTGACAGAGATGCACGTATGTCAATTGTAAAAAATCATACCGCAACTCACATTCTGCACCAAGCATTAAAAGAGGTTTTGGGAGATCATGTTAATCAGGCGGGTTCTCTAGTTGCAACTGATCGATTACGGTTTGATTTTTCTCACTTTAGTGCAATTACAGATGATGAGATTGAACAAATTGAAACAATAGTGAATCAAAAAATATGGGCTTCCTTACCTGTATCGGTTGGCAGCTATCCAATTGAAGAAGCTAAGCAGATGGGGGCAATGGCTCTATTTGGTGAGAAATATGGTGACATCGTTCGTGTTGTCAAGATTGATGATTACAGTATCGAATTGTGTGGTGGATGTCACGTCATCAATACTGCCGAGATTGGTTTATTTAAAATCACGACTGAATCAGGTATAGGTGCTGGTACACGTCGAATAGAAGCAACTACTGGTAAATCAGCTTATTTATACGTTAGCAAGCAACAACAACATTTAAAAGAAGCAGCAGGTTTGTTAAAAGTATCAGTAGACCAAGTGCCACAAAGAATCACTGGATTATTCCAAGAAATGAAAGAATTACAAAAAGAAAAGGATTCATTAAGTCAAAAACTATCTAACCTAGAAGCAACATCAATTTTAGATCGTATTAAAGAAGTTAATGGTGTTTCTTTATTAGCAGAACAAGTGGATGTAGCTGATATGAATCAATTACGTGGTATGGTTGATGATTTAAAACAAAAGATAGATTCTGGTATTATTTTATTAGGAGCTGTCAACAATGGAAAAGTACAGCTAGCAGCAGGTGTCTCTAAAGATCTAATTGAGAAAGGATTCCACGCTGGAAAACTTATAAAAGAAACTGCAGAACTCTGTGGTGGCGGCGGTGGAGGTCGTCCTGATATGGCGCAGGCTGGAGGTAAAAATCCAGATCAATTAAACAACGCATTAGCTCATGCAGAAACATATATAGCCTCTATAACAGAATAAGTGTTTTTCTTGGATAAAAAAGCTATAATAGACAAAAGAAGTATGTAATATGTTATGATGAATATATTTCAGAATAATAATAGGTGGGTGTGAAGTATGGACTCAATGGATAAGACGATGAAATTTAATTTTCCAGAAGAACCCTTTGATAAAAATGTTAATGAAGTATTATTAACGGTTTATGAGGCGTTACGAGAAAAAGGTTATAACCCAATAAACCAAATTGTCGGCTATTTGCTATCAGGTGATCCAGCCTACATTCCGAGATATAAAGATGCACGAAATTTAATAAGAAGAATTGAAAGAGACGAATTGATTGAAGAATTGGTTAAGTATTACCTAGAACAACACAAAGAGGTTTAATATGAAAAAAATGGGGTTAGATGTCGGTTCGAAAACGATCGGTATAGCCGTAAGTGATGCATTTGGTTGGACAGCTCAAGGTCTTACTACACTTTATTGGGATGAAAATGATTTTCAAACAGTAAGGGATCAACTTGCCGATCTTATTAAAGAACACGATATAACGGAAGTAGTAATAGGACTTCCTAAAAACATGAATGGTTCGATTGGCGAAAGAGGAGAGGCTTCTCAAAGAATAGCAAAGTATATCGAAGAACAGTTTGCTGTAAAGGTATCTTTGTGGGATGAACGATTAACTACAATGGCAGCGGAACGTGTTTTGTTAGAGGCTGATGTTAGTCGAAAGAAGCGAAAGAAAGTAATTGATAAAATGGCAGCAGTAATGATTTTGCAAGGATATTTAGATTCTCACCAATAATAGGAGGCAAAAAAGATGGCATTAGAAGAAAAAGAAAGAATTATTATTCCTGATGAAAATGGAGAAGAACATTTATTTGAGGTGTTATTCACCTTTGATGTGGACGCAAATGAACAGTCATATATTGCGGTTGTTCCTGTTGATCAGAAGGATGACGAAGAAGTTGAAGTATTTGCTTTTCGTTATGAAGACAAGGAAAATGAAGATGATTTAGCATTATTTCAAATTGAATCAGATGAAGAGTGGGAAATGGTAGAAGAGATGTTAAACACACTCACTGAGGAAGAAGAATAATTTTGTAGTTTGTAAAAATGATTTTTTAAAAAATAAAGCAGAAGGAATATTATTTCCTTCTGTTTTTATTCTGTTTGAGATATTTTTTAATTTTGCATAGTAATATTGTAGAATTCTGTAGTATAATATACCGGATGAAGGGAGGATTAAAGATGTCCAAGTCTACTCAAGAGAATGAAAATCAAGTACAAGAACATCAACAAGCAAATACTTATTCTAAAAGTGAACGATTCATAAAACGTTGTCAAGAGGCCAGTTTAGTAAGGAAAATCGTCTTTACTATTGTTATCTTATTAACAATCATACTCGTGGTTGGTGGTATGTCAGGGTATCGTTATGTTAAACAAGGGCTTGAACCGGTCGATAAAAATGCTGATACAACAATTGAGGTTGAAATTCCAATGGGATCATCAACTTCTGCAATTGCATCTATTTTAGAGGAAAATGGTGTAATTAATAATGATTTATTTTATCGTTTCTATGTGAAATTTAATAATAATGCTACAGGATTTCAAGCTGGTGAGTATACCTTATCACCTTCTATGACATTAGCTGAAATCACTGATGAATTACAAACTGGTACTGTGGTGAGAGAACCAATATTTAATGTAACAATACCAGAAGGAAAGACAATAGAACAAATTGCTACAATATATGAACAGAATGCAGATATTGAAGCTAGTGAATTTATTGAAAAAATGCAAGATCAAGAATATATTGAACACCTTATTCAAACTTATCCAGCACTTTTGTCAGACGAACTATTAGATGACGATATTCGTTTTCCATTAGAGGGATATTTATTTGCTGCAACATATCCATTCTATGAAGAAGAACCATCTATTGATACAATCGTTTATGATATGTTGGAGAAAAGTGAACAAGTGGTATTATCTTATATAAGTCAAATAAATGAGTTAGAACAATGGAATGTTCATGATGTTGTGACATTGGCTTCTTTAGTAGAAAATGAAGCACGTACTGAAGAGGACCGAGAAAAAATTGCAGGAGTATTTTTTAATCGTTTAGAGAAGGATATGAGATTAGAAACAGATCCAACTGTTTTATATGCATTAGGTGGACACAAAGAACGTGTGTTATTAAAAGATTTAGAAGTAGAATCTCCATATAACACCTACCATGTAAAAGGCTTGCCTGTGGGTCCTATTTCAAATTTTAGTGAAAGCTCTTTGAAATCTGTTTTAGAACCTGAAGATACAAATTATCTATTCTTTGTTGCTGCACCTGATGGCGAGATATATTACGCTGAAACGTTTGCTGAACATCTTAAAAATGCGGAAAAATACCTAGATCGAGATGTGTAATAAATAGCTGGATCTTCTCTTTTTAAAATAAAGGTGGCAGTGTTTAATGAATGATGAAACAGATTTATATTTGACAAGTTTACGAGAGAAGCAATCAGAATGGGTTGAAAAGTTAGAAGCTTATGCTAAAGACAATCATGTGCCTATTATGGAACCATTAGGCATTGATTTTTTAATGCAAATTATACGTATGAAAAAGCCAGGTAAAATACTTGAGATAGGCACAGCTATAGGGTATTCTGCTTTACAAATGGTTACGGCCTACCCCTCCACACAAGTTATTACAATAGAACGTGATCAAACGCGTTATAAAGAAGCATTAAATAATATTGAGCAATATAGCAATACAAACACAATTGAGGTCATGTTTGGCGATGCTTTAGAGGTCAGTGATAAAGTAGAGGCAAAAGGCCCATTTGATGTTTTATTTATTGATGCAGCGAAAGGTCAATACACACGCTTCTTTGACTTATACACGCCATTCTTAAAAGATGATGCTGTAATAATTTCTGATAATGTTTTATTTAAGGGACTAGTCGCGAAAAACAACGGAGATAATAAAAGGCAGTCGAGAATAGTGGAGAAAATTCGCAACTATAACGAATGGTTAGTTAACCATCCAGATTACAATACAACAATTTTGCCGATTGGTGACGGCATTGCTATCACACTAAAAAAGTAAAAGGAGCTATTACAGCATGAATAATGATAAACCGATAATAATCGGAGTAGCAGGAGGATCTGGCTCAGGGAAAACATCCGTTACACGTTCCATATGTGAACGTTTTGCAGATAAAACAATTCTAGTGATCGAGCAAGATCATTATTACAAAGACCAGTCAGATCTGCCTTTTGAGGAAAGATTACAAACGAATTATGATCACCCGTTTGCATTCGATAATGATCTACTGATAGAACATTTAAATCAATTGGTTGATAACCAGGCGGTTGACAAGCCAATTTATGATTACAAGCAACATACACGTTCTAGTCAAGTGGTAAAAGTTGAACCTAAGGAAGTAATTATACTAGAGGGAATACTTATACTAGAGGATCCTCGATTAGTGGATCTTATGGACATAAAGGTGTATGTAGATACAGATGCTGATGTACGTATTATTAGAAGATTGTTACGTGATATTAAAGAAAGAGGACGTACAATAGATTCGGTTATTGATCAGTATATTAATGTTGTTAGACCGATGCATTTACAATTCATCGAACCAACAAAACGATATGCGGATATTATTATCCCAGAAGGTGGAGAGAATCACGTAGCTATAGATTTAATGGCGACTAAAGTTGAAACCATCTTAAATCGAAAAATTAAAAATTAAAATAATAAAAATAATTTTAGATGTTAATAGCGCTTCCAATATGTTACGATTAACCAACTATTAACCACCAAGTTTTTCTAATAAAGGTATTGAAATCTTATATAAAATCTGCCATAGTATTGTTTAGTACTTTATGAAAAGGTTATTTTTCTTTAAGTGAAGGTGACATATTAATAATTTTTTAAGAATATCTATGAATGAGTATATTTGTTAGGCAAAATGGTTTGGATTAAAAGGAGTGTATGAATTGGCTATAGAGAAAAGCTATTATATGACGCAAGAGGGTAAAGAGAAATTAGAAAATGAACTACAATATTTAAAACAAGAAAGACGTCAGGAAGTAGTAGAACGTATAAAAGTAGCACGCGACTTCGGTGATCTATCTGAGAACTCAGAGTATGATGCAGCTAAAGATGAGCAGGCTTTTGTAGAGTCACGAATTGTACAAGTTGAAAATATGATTCGTAATGCAGTTATTATAGAAAATGATAATAAAGATTCTGATGTTGTTTCACTTGGTAAATCAGTGACATTTCAAGAGTTACCAGATGGTGATGAGGAAACGTATACCATTGTAGGAAGCGCAGAAGCTGATCCATTTGAAGGCAAAATTTCAAATGACTCACCTATAGCGAAAAGTTTACTAGGTCATAAAGTTGGCGAAGAATTAAATGTATATACACCTGCAGGCGATATGAAAGTGAAAATCGTTAGTGTAAAATAATAAAATGTAAAATCTTGCTCGAATGAGTAATTAAAATGTTTCATGCTACCATTTGGCGTGAAACATTTTTTGATTTACATAAGTTGAAAGAAAGACTGTTATTTTAAATATTGTTTAGGGCTAAATTTATATAGACTCTGCATTAAAAAGAGTTTGTTGACCCGCTCCTCAAATGAAATTACCTCCCTTTACGCAGGCACGGCCTCAACTAATTTTTAGAAGAAGAGCACTTCTAAAAATGGATTTTCGGCCCGTGCTGTTCCTGCAGGAGTGTCGGCAATTTCATTTGATACGCTAGTGTAACTCGTGAATTAAGTAGCGTGTTAAATGCCTCATTATATTTAATTACAAACACTATACGTTGAAAGCTATATGAAAAAAGATACGCTATCTAGCGGAGTAATTGAAATGGTCGAGACTCCTGTGGGAACAGCGCGAGCTGAAGATCCACTCGGAGGCGTTTTTTGCCTCCGAGTTAGCTGAAGCCGTGCCCACGGAAAGCGAGTCCATTTCACTTATGGAGCGTTATCGAATTCACACCTTAAGTTAATGCGGAGTTTACCTCAAAGTTAATGCGGAGTTTACCTCAACTTCGAATATGGAAAGATAACAAGTTTTGTGAAACATCCTTTTTAAAAAACAATTGGTACAAGGTGTTATAACGTAGTATAATTTATAAAAAAGTGGGAGGATTCTGTATGTCTGAAAAATTTGATGCTTATAGCCGATTAGATCGGTTTGAAAAAAAACGTAAAAATACGAAATGGTTATCAATATTAATTGGTCTAGGCGTAATAGTTTGCATCTTTCTTTTTGTATACTTGGTTTTTCTGAACAATGATGATAATGAACAGGAAGATACAACAGTAAATGATGATCAATCAACAGATGAAATACAGTCTGCAGATGGAGAAAGCGAAGAAACTGAGCAAAACACAGTAGATGATACAGAACAAGATGATACGAGTAGTGGAGACATAGAACAAGAACCTACAGAAAGTATCGAAGAAAACAATGATGATGAATTAGAAAGTATTGAAACCGATGATGATCTTGTTATTGAAGCCTATACTGGTAATTGGGCTCCCGTACCTACTAGCCAAGAAGAACCACATGTTATTACTTGGGAACAATCGTCAGTGGACTGGCAAGAAATGCTTGAAGCGGGTGAACTAGCTACTGGCATTGCCCCAGATGCTATGTCTTATTTATGGGTCTCAGGTGATGGTCCTCAAAGCGTTATAGCGACATTTTCTAATAGTGATCAAACGGAACACTACCGTGTATATATATCGTGGATTGAAAATCAAGGGTGGAAACCAACCAAAGTTGAAGTATTAGAGGAAAATGATCAAATGGAAAAAATGGTCTCCCCTGAAGAGGGTAGTGAAGATGGAAATGCAGATGAAGAATCGAATGAATAAAAGGAGAAATGAAACGTGTTAATTGGAATTATTGGAGCAATGGACCAAGAGGTGGCTTTATTAAAGGAACGTATGGTAATTGAAAGTGAGGAAGAAGTAGCAAACTGTTTATTTATTAAAGGGGCTATAGAGGGAAAGGATGTTGTTGTGCTAAAGTCCGGCATTGGTAAAGTGAATGCTGCAATGGCAACAACTATATTACATGAACGTTATCAGCCAACCTACATCATCAATACAGGATCTGCAGGTGGATTTGCTACAGAACTTGAAGTGGGGGATTTGGTAATAGGGAATGAAGTTACCCACCATGATGTAGATGTAACAGCTTTTAAATATGCTTATGGACAAGTTCCGGGATTGCCAGAGACGTATCATGCAGATAACTTTTTGATTAAGAAAGTAGAAGATGCTATTGCCAATGTAACACATGTAAAAGGGAAACAAGGGTTAATAGCAACTGGTGATTCTTTTATGCAAGATCCATCACGAGTTGAGTTTGTTAGAGGCCAATTTCCGTTGTTAATCGCTGCAGAGATGGAAGCAGCTGCAATTGCTCAAGTTTGCTATCAATATCAAACACCTTTTGTTATTATTCGAGCGTTATCAGATATAGCTGGAAAAGAATCGTCGGTGTCCTTTGATGCATTTTTAGAAAAGGCAGCAAAAAATGCAGCAGAATTAATTATTCAAGTTGTTCATGATTTGTAAATTATAAATCTTCTTCCATCAATTACTAGGGTTTTTCCTTCTCTATGCATGTTATTATGGTTATACATCATTGGTAAAGGGGAGACTGAGATGGAAAATGAAGAACTAGAAACAAAGATTATCGACTATCAGCGTTTTCTGTTTATGTCATTGATAATGAGTTGTTATTTATACGCTGGAATCGTTATTCAAGCATATGTCTACCAACAAACAGCTCATATAGAATATATTAGTATACTGACACTTATTTGTTTAGCTGCAGCAGGATGGTTTCAAATGCTTATTATAAATTTAAATAAAAAAAAATGAAGAAGGTACAAATACATGTGCCTTCTTCATTTTTCTTGTCGATAATACTCATGAAACACTTTCATAAGAGCTCTTTTCTCGATTCTTGATACATAACTACGCGAAATATTTAATTTCTTTGCTATTTCCCTTTGAGTTAACTCATCTTCGGCACTTAAACCATACCTGCTTATAATTACTTGTTTTTCACGGTCATCTAAAATAGTTAAGTACTCTTTTATCTTTGCCACTTCCATGTTTAATTGAATGAATTCCACAATATCTTCATTTTCCGCTTGTAAAATATCAATTAAACTAATTTCATTTCCTTCTTTATCTTGCCCAATTGGATCCTGCAGTGAAACATCTTTCTTAGTTTTCTTTAGTGCTCGTAAATGCATTAGTATCTCATTTTCAATACAACGAGCTGCGTAAGTTGCTAATTTAGTACCTTTATCCATCGAAAAACTTTCAATTCCTTTGATTAATCCAATTGTACCAATAGAAATAAGATCTTCTGTGTCTTCTCCGGTATTTTCAAACTTCTTAACAATATGCGCAACTAGACGTAAATTGTGCTCAATTAGTGTATTCCTAGCATTCTCATCTCCTTCTAACATTTTTCTAATTTGAACTGCCTCTTCTTTTGCATTTAAAGGCTGGGGAAAAGCATGATTTTTCACATAAGAAACAAAAAAAAGTGCATCTTTAATTAATAGAGCAAGTGCACTTAAGATAGCAGACAAGATATACACCTCCAAAGCTTCATTTGGGCTGTCGCCTATATTTATACCCTATGAAAGAATCGAAGGAATTGTGTCTGTCCATATAAAAATATCTTTTAGAAATTAGACAATATTTTAGAAATCATTTTGTTTGAACTTTCTAATTAGCGTAACAGTGAAATATATGAGATAGTGATCTACGATGAAGTTCCTGTTCTATTAAGCGAATAAAATCTGGATTAAGTTTTAGTTCATAAGCTTTAAAGTAGGACTCAATTAATAATTCATCAGATAAATGTTTCAACTCTATCCCCTCCTATAATTTTGGGATATTTCTTGTTACGTTAATTTCTACTCTTAAGAAGTTAATAATACTTTATCAAAATAAAATTACTGCAACAAGGGCATGGTTATCAACAATTGCCTGTAGATAACGTGTTGACAAAAAACGAAAAACATTGAAATAAATTGTAATATCACAGTTTTGTTTGTGTATAAAATTATCCACAACTGAAAAAAATGAATTAATTTGTCGAACGATTTGTAGCAATATTAATAGGTGAGAAGCATAAATATAATATTTTTTAGTCATTTTTTTAGAATAGTTTTGAAACAAGACGATAAATTGTTTATGATGAATAAGTAGAATAGGAAAGGCAAATGTAAAATGAGGTGAAAAATACAGTGCTAAAAAGATTTTTACCAAATCAACATGTAAAGGATATTTTTGAAATAAGTCCAGATTCACTAAAGGCAAAAGGGATTAAAGGGGTTATAACAGATTTAGATAATACACTTGTAGCATGGGATATTCCTGATGCAACACCAGAAATAATTGACTGGTTTAAGCAAATGGAAGAAAACAACATTAAGGTAACGATCATATCTAATAATAATGAAGAACGTGTGCGTCTATTCTCAGAACCATTACAGGCACCATTTGTTTATAGTGCAAGAAAACCGTTGAGTAAGGCTTTTAAGAAAGCAACAAAAGATATGGAGTTAAAGAAAGAGGAAGTTGTGGTAATTGGTGATCAGATTATGACGGATGTGCTAGGCGGAAATAATGCAGGTTTCCATACCGTATTAGTTGTGCCAATTGTTCAAACAGATGGTAGAATGACCAGGATAAATCGTAAAATTGAACGACGTATTCTAAGTTGGATGCGTAAGAAAGGGATGATTACATGGCAGGAATAGATGATCAACTAGAGAAATATTGTCAGGGTTGTGGTGTATCAATACAAACTGCTGATGCCAGCCAACCTGGTTATGTGCCAGAATCTGCAATAAAAAACGACACAGTCGTTTGTAGGCGTTGTTTTCGTTTAAAACATTATAATGAAGTGCAGGATGTTCCATATACAGATCAGGATTTCGTCGACATGATTAGTCAGATTAGTCGAACGAACGGTTTAATTGTAAAACTTGTCGATATATTTGATTTTAACGGTTCTTTTATCAAAAGTTTACACCGATTAACAGGAAATAATCCAATTATATTGGTTGGCAACAAAGTAGATTTATTACCTAAATCAACAAATCGTAATAAACTAAAACAGTGGATGAAAAAATCAGCTGCAGATTTAGGGCTTGTGGTTCAAGAAGTTTATTTAATTTCAGCAACAAAGGGACTTGGAATGGAGCAAGTAAAAGAAGGTATGGAGAAATACCGAAAAAATCAAGACGTATATGTAGTTGGTAGCACAAATGTGGGGAAATCTTCATTTATTAACCGCTTAATTGGGGAGTCGACTGGAACAAAGGATGCCATTACAACTTCTTATTTCCCAGGAACGACACTTGGATTTATAGAAATTCCACTAAATGAACATTCTGTCTTGTACGATACACCAGGTGTAATTAATCGTGGTCAAATTGCCCATTATATGTCGGAAAAAGATTTGAAAGTTATAACGCCAACAAAGGAAATAAAACCACGTGTTTATCAGCTTCAAGAGAAACAAACTTTATATATTGGTGGTTTAGCAAGGTTTGATTTTATTAAAGGAGAAAAACAATCATTTGTTTGTTACTTTGCTAATGAATTAGCTATACACCGGACGAAGTTGGAAAATGCTGATGATTTGTATGCAAAGCACCTTGGTGATATGTTAGCCCCACCGAGTAAGGAAAGTGTTGAAGGATTTCCTGAGTTGAAAGAACAATCTTTTAAAATTGATGGACAGAAAACAGATATTGTATTTCCAGGTTTAGGTTGGATCACTGTGACAGGCGGAGCAGCTACTGTTAAGGCACATTGTCCAGCAACTGTATCTGCGTCATGGAGAGATGCACTTATTTAAGGTAGAGGGGGAAGTATGATGAAATTGGGCTTAATTGGTCAACCTATTAAACATTCTTTGTCACCTTTGATTCATCAACAATTTTTACTTCAAGTAAACGATGTTGGTTCATATCAGCTTTATGAGACTAATAAAGAAGAACTTCCAAATATACTTGAATCGCTTAAAGAGGATAAAGTGAATGGGTTTAATGTTACTGTCCCCTATAAAGAAGATATTCTTCACTATTTAGATGCGTTAGATCCATACGCAGAACAAATAGGTGCTGTGAACACAGTGTTGAATCAAGATGGGAACTGGATTGGTTATAATACAGATGGCATCGGTTATGTAACTGCAATTAAGTCTCAATTTCCACAACTTTTCACAGGTGATAAACGTGTGTTGATTCTTGGTGCAGGGGGCGCAGCAAGAGGTATTTACTATGCAATCTGTCAAGAACGATTTCAAAAAGTTGATATTGCGAATCGAACAATTGACAAAGCAAAAGGTATACTTGCGCTTAATCATCAGCATATTGTAAAATCAAGTGCAATAAGCTTTAAAGAAGCTGAAGAAAAATTAGGCAATTATGATCTGGTTATCCAAACAACATCTGTCGGAATGAAACCTGAAACTAATGAGCAAATTATTTCGTTAAAAAACTTAAAACCAAATGCTGTGGCAAGTGATATCGTCTATCAACCATTGTACACACAATTTTTAACTGAAGCGAAGCAACAAGGCGCATATGTACATCTAGGACATACAATGCTTCTGTATCAAGCAAAAGTAGCTTTTGAATTATGGAGCGGACAAGAAGTGAGCGCTGAAAAAGTATTACCTAAATTAGAAGAGATATTAAAAAAGGATGAATAATTTATGTTAACTGGTAAACAAAAACGTTTTTTAAGAGCAAAGGCAAATCAAATGCGTCCGATTTTTCAAGTTGGAAAAACTGGTGTGAATGAAAATATGATTGTACAAATAAATGAAGCATTAGAAAAAAGAGAGTTAATTAAAGTTAGTATTCTTCAAAATTGTTTAGAAGATAAACAAGTTGTAGCAGACGGGTTAGTTCAAGGCACTAATGCAGAATTGGTTCAAATTATCGGTAACAATATTGTTTTATATAAGGAATCAGAGGAAAATAAACAGATTCAATTGCCTTAAGGAGAACAAAATGAAAAAAGTAGGAATTTTAGGTGGAACTTTTGATCCACCACATATTGGTCATTTAATGATTGCTGAAGAAGTGCATGATCAATTAAAGTTGGATGAAGTTTGGTTTATTCCATCATATGAACCACCTCATAAAGAAGCTGGTGGAACTGACATACAAAACCGAATTGCCATGGTAGAAGCAGCTATAGAAGATAATGATCATTTTACGCTCAGTACAATTGAAGTAGATCGTGCAGGCAAGTCCTACACATTTGACACAATTAAGCTATTAAATGAAAAGTATCAAGATATAAAGTTCTATTTTATAATTGGTGCAGATATGGTGGAATACTTACCTAAATGGTATCGTATAGAGGAATTGATAAAGTTAATTCAATTTGTTGGTGTCAAACGCCCCATGCATAATTTAAAAACTGATTTTCCAGTATGTGAAATAGATATACCTGTGATGGATATTTCATCAACAATGATTCGAGAAAGAATTAAAAATGGTAAATCAATTAAATATTTTGTTCCATCTAAAGTATTGCAAATTATAAAGGAGCATCAGTTGTATGAATCGAACTGAAGCACTAGAAATAGTAAGGAAACACTTAAAATTATCTCGATATGAGCATACTATTCGTGTGACTGATACAGCAGTTGATTTAGCTGAATATTATGGACAACCTATTGATAAAATAGAGTTAGCCGCAATATTACATGACTATGCAAAGTATCGAGATAAAAATGAAATGAGACGTTGGATTGAGACTTCCAATTTACCAAAAGATTTATTACAGTACCATTCAGAACTTTGGCATGGACCTGTTGGAGCACTGTTAGTAAAGTTTGAAGTCGGTATAGAAGATCAACTGATTTTGGATGCAATTCATTGCCATACAACAGGCAAGGCACACATGAATATGATGGAAAAAATTATTTTTTTAGCAGATTATATTGAGCCGGGAAGAGACTTTCCGGGTCTTGATACTGTTCGTATCCAAGCGAAAAAAGATTTGGATTACGCATGCTTTTTAGCTTTGAAAAATACAATTGATCATTTAGTAATACAAGAGCAGTTGATTTATCCAGACGCATTACATGCATATAATGATCTACTAAGAAAAATTAAAGTGGGGGAATAAACTAAATGAATAATGAACAAATAGCACAATTAGCAGCGAAAGCTTGTGATGATAAACGTGGGAATGATATTATCCTGTTAAATATGCAAGAAGTTTCGTCAATGGCTGATTATTTTTTGATCTGTGATGCAAATAGTGAGAGACAAGTACAATCAATAGCGAGAGAAATTAAAGAAAAAGCAGAGGAAAATGAAATACAAGTAAAGCGTTTAGAAGGATTTGATCAAGCGCGTTGGATTCTTGTAGACTTAGGTGATATTGTCTGCCATGTTTTTCATAGTGACGATCGTAATTACTATAATTTAGAACGTCTATGGGGAGATGCGCCAATTGTGGAGACGCATTTTTCTAAAGAGGGGTAAGCAATGTCTTATAATAAAATGGCAGCAGTCTATGACTTATTAATGGAAGATGCGCCATATGATAAATGGCAGGTATTTACTGAAGGTGTTTTTAATATCTATCAAAACAAAATTAATGAAGTAGTTGATTTGGGGTGTGGAACTGGACAAATAACCTGTCGCCTTGCAAAAGCTGGTTATAATTTAGTTGGTATTGATCTAGCAGCTGATATGCTCACTCACGCTGCAAAAAGAGCGGATGAGGAACAGTTGAAAATTCAATGGGTAGAACAGGATCTCCGTGAGCTAGAGATCTTTGATCAGTTTGATGCAGCTATTAGCTACTGTGATGTTATAAATTACATAACAACAGAAGCAGAACTTTTAAAGGTATTTAACAATACGTATCAACTCCTTCAATCAGAAGGTTTGTTCATTTTTGATGTACATGCATTGGAGTACGTTGAATCTAACTTAAAAGACCAAATTTTTTCAGAGATGTACGAAGATATGGGCTATGTTTGGTTTTGTGAGGCTGGAGATCACCCTGGAGAAGTGTTTCATGACTTAACTTTTTTTATTCAGGATCAAACACAATATGAACGTTTTGACGAAACGCATCACCAACGTACTTTTCCTGTAGCTACCTATCAAAAATTATTAGAAAAAAGTGGATTTAGAATTTTAAATCTATATGCAGACTTCTCACTAGAACCAATTGAGCTAGAACAGACTAATAACGCGGAACGATTATTTTTTGTCTGTCAAAAATAATAAAAAGCATTTAACCCTTTTTCAAAAATATATGGGGTTGAATGTTTTTATTTTTGCGCCAAGTTAACGGATTAAAAATGAAGTAAGGATTATACTCCGAACTGTCTTAATTTATTATATGAAGACCCTTTTGCTTAACATACTTGATAAAAACTCCGTCGTAACATTAACTTTGATTTACGCGTAGGGTCAGTCGCTTTCCGCGGGTAACTCTTCAACTAACTCGGAAGTAAAGAACACTTCCGAGTGGATTTTCAGATGTTACTTTTCCCGCTGGAGTCGACTGACCCTACGCTCCAATCAAAATCTGAAAATCAGCTGCGTTTGCTTGATTTAATAATAATCCACTACAGCATATATAAGGATAGATGGATAATGATGTGGTGACAGCAAATGTTTTGATGGGGTGGCTAATCACAGTACCAAAGTACGTTTTATCCAGTGTAGGTAGAATACTTCGACTCCTTACGACGGAGTTTATTTGTCATAAACAACAATCTCTTAGAAAAAAGCGCTTATAAATTTTTTGTGGAATTTAGCAGGAATTATTTTAAATTTGTCGAATGTTTAATAATGCGATAAATGATATATACCCCTGAACTACTATTATAGAGCCTTCCACGGCGTTACTTTAACTACAAGCACCATTTACTCAAAACTTGCTCATGACTTTAAGTCTATTATTAAAATCCCATCAGAATAAAAGTGTATTTTATGTATTAGCCGAGAACACTCGTGACTTCAGTCATGAGATGAATCGGCTTCGGACAAGGGATGGCTAATTTCCATCTCAATTGTCCGACTGTATGAGCTCTACATATAAGTAATTAGATACGAGTTTTTGTACACACCACTACCTTTAAAAAAATAAGAACAAACGTTTGTGTAATTCTCTCCAGAATGGTATAATTGACCTAATAAGGGGGGTGAAACAATGATTGTAAACAAAGCCTATAAATTCCGTATCTATCCCAATAAAAAACAGACTGAACTTATCAATAAAACCATTGGTTGTTCCAGATTCGTTTTTAACTTCTTTTTCGGGAAACAAAAAGAAAAAGATGCTTATTGGTATATCACCCGTGAAATGGTTCAAAATGGTCACCTGCCAGCTAACAACTGGAAAGGGAAGTTTTTAAATAAATACAACACTGTCAAATCTCTCCCTGAATTAAAGAAACACTATGCGTTTTTAAAAGAGGTTGATAGCATTGCCTTGCAAAGATCAGTTGAAAATTTAGCCAATTCCTATAATCGTTACTACAAGAAACAAAATAAGTACCCCCGTTTCAAATCTAAAAAGAATCCTGTTCAGTCTTATACAACAAAACAAACGAATGGAAATATTGCAGTATTAGATAAACACATTAAACTCCCAAAACTGGGACTTGTTCGTTATGCTAAAAGTCGAGAAGTAAAAGGTAGGATCTTGAATGTTACCGTTAGGCGAAACCCTTCCGGAAAATACTTTGTTTCTATAGTAACCGAAACACAAGTTAAAGCATTACCTAAAACAGGCTCAGCTATTGGAATAGACGTAGGGCTAAAAAATTTCGCTACACTTTCTGATGGGACAATCTATTCTAATCCAAAGTTATTCCGAACCATGGAAGAAAAGTTAGCTAAAGCACAAAGGATTATGAGTAGACGCACAAAAGGTGGTGCAAATTGGAATAAAGCTAGAATCAAAGTAGCTCGTATCCATGAAAAAATTGCTAATGCACGAAAAGATTACTTAGATAAAATCTCTACTGAGATTGTCAAAAACCACGACATGATCGGAATGGAAGATTTGTCAGTAAGTAATATGCTCAAAAATCACAACCTGGCAAAGGCAATTAGTGAAGTGTCATGGTCAGAATTTAAATCAATACTTGCGTACAAAGCTGAATGGTACGGCAAACAAGTTGTAACAGTTGCAAAGAATTTCCCGTCCAGTCAGCTTTGTTCCTGTTGTGGATATCAAAACAAAGACGTTAAAAATCTCGGATTACGTGAATGGGAGTGCACTTTGTGCCATACCCATCTTGACCGCGATATTAACGCAGGAATCAATCTTAAATATGAAGCAGTAAGACTTCTAACCGCAGGGCCTGCGGGGCTCGCCTAATCAATTAGAAACCGATAGGTTTCTGTACTTAGGAATCTCGGCACTTCAGTGCCGAGTAGTTCAACATAAAGGAGTGGATTTATGGTTTATTGGTTGAAGAATAATTGGTTGCTTGTTTGTGTTATTGGAGGTGTAGTTATTTTTGCAGGATGGGAACTTATTAAGTCTCATATTGAGGAAAAAGTTAACATTACCGATTCGGTAAAGATTAGTGAAATAGAAAAAGAAGATGATATAGAAAATAATACTAACTCCGAAATAAATAATGTGGTACCAACTAAACAATATGTAGATGTGAAGGGGGCGGTAAAGTACCCAGATGTCTATGAAATTACTGGTGAAGAACGAGTGCATGATGTTATAAATATGGCTGGTGGTTTTACGGATAATGCCAGTATTGAACAGGTTAATTTAGCGCAAAAAGTAGTTGATGAAATGGTTATACTTATACCTGAAATTGGAGAAGAATCTTTAACTAGCTTGGTATCTACTACTAATAATAAAAATTCAAATAGGGTACATATAAATACTGCCACTATTGAAGAGATAGAAACACTTCCTGGTATTGGTGCAGTTAAAGCAAAGGCAATTATTCAATACCGTGAAGAAAATGGACCATTTAGATCTGCTGATGATTTACAAGCGATAACAGGGATTGGTACTAAAACAGTTGACAAGTTGACAGAATTAATCCAAATCCCATAATAATTTAAGGTATACTAACTATAAAAAAGTAGAAGGTGATTTTGATGGAGAGAATTTCTTGGGATCAATATTTTATGGCGCAAAGTCATTTACTTTCATTACGTAGCACTTGTGAACGATTAATGGTTGGTGCGACAATTGTTAGAGATAAAAGAATAATTGCAGGTGGTTATAATGGCAGTGTATCTGGAAGTGATCATTGTATTGATAAAGGGTGTTACGTGATAGACGGTCATTGCGTACGAACTATTCATGCAGAAATAAATGCGTTATTACAATGTGCTAAATTTGGTGTAGCAACTGATGGTGCAGAACTGTATGTTACACATTTTCCTTGCTTACATTGTTGTAAATCGATCATTCAAGCTGGCATAAAATCTGTTTACTATGCAACAGATTACAAAAACCATTCCTATGCTGTTGAATTGTTTCAAAATGCAGGAATTCATGTTGAGAAGGTAGAGTTAGAACAAGTTGCAATTGAACTAATACCTAAGCAATAGAGTCAACACACCCATGACTGAAATCACGGGTGTTCTCAGCTCTCGTATAAATAAAAAATAACACTAAGGTAGGTGTATTGTGAGAGGTGATTGGAATTTAATTGTAATTAGTGTAATTATAGGTGTGGTTGCAGTAACATTAAATTTTTTATTCATATATGCAATTTTTGCAATATGGCTATATCTTTTGTATCAATATAAAAGAATCAAGTTTCCCCATTTAATTCTTATGATTATTGCTTGTTTCATTTCCTCTCTTTATTATTATCCCATTAACATACAAGATAACATGTCCCTTAAACAAAACAGTGTGATAGAAGGCGTTATTTTATCTGAAGTAGAAGAAACAACTACATCTACCTCTTTTATATTTCAGGAGAAAAAATCAGAACAAAAATTATCTGTAACCTATTTTAAAGATCCAAAATACCACTCAGATCAAACCACTTCTTGGAAAACCGGTGCAACATGTAGTCTTCAAGGCCAAGTAGTTTCCCCTCCAATCAGTAAAAATCCTGGTCAATTTAATTATCGAAAGCATTTAAAGAAACAGGCAATCAACTATCAATTAACACTTGGAAGTGTAACGGATTTAGAATGTGAAAACTCTTCAGTTAGACAATATTTTTATAATTTGAGAAAAGACATCAAAACAGATATAGAGACAAAAATTAGTTCATTCTCAAGCGCTTGGATCCAAGCACTTTTACTTGGACAAGATAATTTAATTGAGGATGCAGATATCGAACTATTTCAACGTTGGAATCTTTCGCATTTGTTGGCTATTTCCGGTTTGCATGTTGGGTTAATAAGTGGGTTTATTTATTTTATTTTTACGAAGACGGGCATGCTAACGAGAGAAAAAGCATACTTTGTATTAATCGTGCTACTTTTGATTTATCCCTTTTTAAGTGGGGGATCACCTTCTGTTTGGCGAGCGGTACTAATGTCTGTGCTAGGGATCATAGTCTTAAGCAATAATCATAAAATTGGATTAACAGATATTATCAGCATAGTCTTTTTACTTTGTCTGATCATCAATAAGGAAATTATTTTTCAGTTAGGTTTTCAGTTTTCTTTTATTGTAACGCTCGCAATATTATTATCACGGAAATTTTTAATGAGAAGTAACAAAAAGTTAGAAATAATATTTCGGATAAGTTTTATTAGTACTGTAAGTGTATTACCACTTCAACTTGCACATTTCTATTTCATTAACCCGTTAGCAATTTTATTAAATCTTTTTATTGTTCCTTACTTTACGCTAATCGTAATGCCTCTATTGTTTGTATTATTTATATCTTCATACGTAACCCCTTTTATCAGCACTTTAATCGACACTAGTTTTGAACTCATACATCAATTTGTTTTAACATTAATTAGGGGAATAGATGATATTTTCTATTATCCATGGGTAATTGGTGAAATTCCATTTGGTTATTTTATTCCTTATTATTCTTTCTTGATTTTTTTATTTATTGCACTCAATAAGAATAAAAAGAGTAATATTATATTTCCAGGTATATTGTTGGTAGGGTTGATGATTTGGATTGCATGTCGTCCTTATTTGAATCCATACGGAACAGTGACAATGCTTGATGTAGGACAAGGTGATGCGATTGTAATTGAATTACCATACAGAAAAGGTGTTGTGTTAATTGATGCTGCCGGAACAATGCAGAATGATTTTACGACCCCTTCAGACCGTACCTATAAACAAATAATTAAGCCATTTTTATATAGTAAAGGGATAGGGAAAATTGACGCTGTAATTTTGTCGCATGCTGATCATGATCATATTGGAAGTGTATCTTATTTAATAAAAGAGTTCGCGGTACAAAATATTATAACTAGTCCATATTTTATCCCACCAGAACCCTTGTCACAAATTTTAGAAGAAGAAAAACAAACAATAACCGCAATTGTAGCAGGGCAACAGGTCACCATTGATAACCAAGCATTTAAAATCATTCATCCTGATTCAAATCATTACTCTAAAAATGATAATTCCTTAGTTATTCTTTCTAATATAGGTGGCTTAACATGGTTGTTTACTGGTGACATTAGCAAGGAAGTTGAGATTAATTTGACACATTTATATCCGAACTTAACTGTTGATGTTTTAAAAGTAGCGCATCATGGAAGTAATAGCTCATCTGTAAAGGATTTTTTAAATAAGGTTAAACCAGATATTTCACTTATCTCAGTTGGGGAGAATAATCGTTATAATCATCCGCATAAAGAGGTTATGGATAGGTTGTTGAAAAAAAGTAATATTATTTATCGTACAGATCTGCAAGGAGCAATCCAATATACTTTTAAAGATAATGGAGAACAAGGAACATTTTCTACATTCTTACCATAATATATGGTGAATAACAAAAAGGAAATTGTTAATTAGAAATGTAACAGGTAGAAAAAGGCGCTATTCGTGGTGATGGAATTTATATCCTAAATATCACGTGTGATGATTTCCTGTGTTAGCAACAGTTTACATGCCTAGTTTTTGATTATATGGTCAATCTATAAATGAAAACATCGTTTTAAAGGCAGCTGCCTAGGACTGTTTTTAAAACGTTCATATAGATTGCGGAGGGAGTAATATTGATTGCTTCCTCCTTTTGTTTTATTTTTGCTTGTTTTCTTATCTCATTCGCTATACGATAGACATATTAATGTAGATTTATCGGAGTGAATATAATGGATTATTTTAAAGCAGTTGAGAAAATCAAAAAGAAGCAGATAGAAGCCATATATGTATTACAAGGACAAGAATCTTTTTTAATTGAATCCGTCATGCAGGAGTTAATAGCAAATGGTTTAGCTACAGAAGATCAAGAAGCAAATATTATTCGGTATGATTTAGAGGAAACGCCTATACAAGAAGTAATAATGGACGTAGAAACCTACCCTTTTTTTGGAGGGAAGAAAATTATCTTTGCGTATAATCCGATATTTTTAACTGGTAAGCAGGATAAAACGAACATTAGTCATGATTTGGAAAGTCTACAAGCATACATAAATAATCCAGTTGACTATTCTATGCTTGTAATGATTGCACCTTATGAAAAATTGGATGAGCGTAAAAAATTAGTTAAATTGTTAAAAAAAGAGGCTACTATAATTCAATGTGAAGAGGTAAAAGCATGGAATATTGATCAATGGATTGATCACTTGGCTAAGACATTGCATGTCAACTTGGAGAAGCCAGTATACGAGTTGCTTGTTCAAGAAACAGGTACAAACTTATTAATGCTTGAAAAGGAATTAGAAAAACTAGCCACATACGTGGGTGAAAATGGCACAATTACAGCCAGTATAGCTGAGGAGCTAGTAGCGCATCAGGCAAATACATCTGGGCTAAAGTTAGTTGATGCTGTTATAGCAAAAGATTTGAATAAGGCAATTCAAATTTATAAAGACCTTGTAAGAATGAATGATGATGAGATAGCACTTGTTGCTTTATTAGCTTCACAATTTCGAACCATCCTTCATGTTAAAATATTAAAACAAAAAGGGTACAGTCAAAAACAAATGGCACAGCATTTAAAAGTTCATCCATATGTGATAAAGATGGCAATGGTCAGGGAATCCAAGTTTTCGAGACAGAGACTAGAAACGATCATTAATGCTTGTGCGAATACTGACGCACAAATAAAGCAGGGTAAAGTCGAAAAAGCCCTAGCGTTCGAATTACTACTATATCAGTTAATTCAAAACACTTCTTTCTAAAAGGTTGGACTTGATAGAAAATGCGCAATAACGAGTAACGTAATTTATCACCCGCTACGTCAGCAGTGGTTTTGGTGGGGCGAGTAATTGCAGTCCCCAAATGGATTCCCTTTCCGTGGGCTCAGTCTCAGCTAACTCGGAGGCAAAAAACACCTCCGAGTGGATCTTCGACTTGTGGGACTGCGATTACTCGCCCCATCGAAGACATTTGCTGTTCCCACAGGAGTCTCATCCATTTGCTGACTTCGCTAGATAGAAGATCTGATCATGATTAAATTACTAACAATTAATAGGATTTCTGCTACTAAAATGCTCTGTAATGCATTATCAAATTTTTAAACTATCTAGCGTATCAAATAAAATTGGTGACACTCCTGCAGGAACAGCGCGAGCTGAAGATCCACTCGGAAAGCGCCCTTTGGGCCTGCGATTACTCGGCCCACCGAAAAGATTTGCTTATCCGAGTTAGCTGAAGCCGTGCCTGCGGAAAGGGAACCAATTTTATTTGAGGAGCGGTAACTTTCGTCACTAATTTCTGACTAAACGTATTAGTTCTTAATACGCATTTTATTTAAATTGTGTCATAAGCAAGCGGTATATATCTAAAAGGGACAATATTTGTGAACAGGGCCATTCAAAAAAATATGTAAATTAAAAAGCGATCCTAATTAGGATCGCTTTTTGGTTGGTCATAAAAAAAGCTAATTAAGCGCTAAGCTCGTTTACTTTTTTAGTAAGACGTGATTTTTGACGGTTACCATTATTTTTATGGACAATGCCTTTTTGTACCGCTTTGTCAATTTGTTTAACCGCACTTTGCAAAGCTGATTTTGCACTTTCCACATTTTTCTCTGCAACGAAGTTTTCAACCTTCTTAATGTGTGAACGCATTTCAGTTTTAATTGGTGCGTTATGTGCGCGTTTTTCATTATTCAATCGTACACGTTTGATTGCTGATTTTATATTAGCCATGATTTCACCTCCACTTTTAACATCCATAATAAATTACTATGGAACAAAAGACATTGTACCAAAGCAGAGCGAAGTTTTCAATATAAATCTATCTGTATGATGAGATTCTGTATTTTTTTTTATTGTCTGGTAAGTCTATATAGAAAAGGATGGTGAGAAATATGTCGCAATCAAACGCGTGGCAACCTTCAATTAGAACCGATTTAGCTGTAGAAGCAAAAGATATGTTTGTCGAAAAAAGCAAAAAAGAAGAGAACAAAATTGAAGGTGTGACAATTCATGAGCATCAAGAACAGGATATACGTGTTACTTATGTTCAAATTGATGAGATAGGTGCAAAAAAAATACAAAAAAAACCTGGAAATTATATTACTCTTTACACGGAAGGTGTAAAAAAACAAGACAGTAAGTTACAAGAACAAAGTGCAAGTGTCTTAGCTAAGGAACTCCTGAAGTTATTTAAAAAGATAAATATAAAAGATGATGCAACTTGTCTTATTGTTGGATTAGGGAATTGGAATGTAACACCTGATGCATTGGGTCCGATGGCAGTTGAGAAAGCGCTCATTACAAGTCACTTATTTCAATTGCACCCTGAAACTGTAGCAGAGGGGTACCGTTCAGTCTCTTCTTTAACACCTGGGGTAATGGGAGTAACGGGTATTGAAACAAGTGATATTATCGTAGGGACTATTGATAAAATAAAACCTGATTTTGTAATTGCGATTGATGCTTTAGCATCACGTTCGATTGAACGCGTGAATTCCACAATTCAAATTTCTGATTCTGGTATACACCCAGGATCTGGTGTTGGAAATAAACGAAAAGAATTAAGTGAAGATACATTGGGGATTCCTGTTATAGCAGTTGGTGTACCTACAGTGGTTGATGCAGTAACAATTACAAGTGATACAATCGATTATATGTTAAAGCACTTTGGACGTGAATGGAAAGAAAAAGATAAACCGTCTAAAAGTCTTACACCTGCAAGTTTAAATTTTGGTAAAAGAACGTTGTCCAAGGAAGATCTACCAAAACCGGAAAAGAGAAAAGCTATGTTCGGTATGGTAGGAGGACTAAGTGAGGAAGAAAAACGTGCATTAATTAAAGAAGTATTAACGCCACTTGGTCATAATTTGATGGTAACCCCAAAGGAAGTTGATGGTTATATGAAAGACATGGCGCATTTAGTAGCTTCTGGTATTAATGCGGCATTGCATCAAGCCGTAACAGTTGAAAACTCAGGTGATTTTACGCGCTAAATATTATGTTTTAATAATCTTTTCATGAATAAGTTCTACTCTCTTAAGTTCTATCATAGTATTTAATAGATCTGATAGAGGTTTAGGAGAGGGAACTATATGACAAAATTTAAAATCAGAAAAGTAATAAAAAACTTTGTTAACTACTTGCGTGGTGGCACAATTTGGATAGGATTAATCGTGCTTTTATTTATTGTGATCGGTTTGGTTACAACTGCAAAACCCGCTTATCGTTTATCTTCATCCATTCTAACAACGTGGACAAGTCAAATTGATAGTTCCTCTTTTCTTTATCTTTTGAGTATGGAAAATAGGCAATATGCAGAATCATTTCCTGATGATATAGAAAGACTTCGGTGGTCAGAGGTTTTGTTCGAAGTAACAACAAACATTAAACCGAATGATGTAAGAAGTTTATTGGGGAGAGAATTGCCAGGTTTTTACGGCTATAACCAACGAATCATTGTCGCAGGTGAAGGAACGGACTATACGAATTTACCAATTGAATCTTCACCCCCGCTAGACGTAGTGTTAGAGGAAAGAGATGCATCAATAGATGAGCCTGAAGAAAAGAAGAATGAAAAACAAGCAGAACAAACTACTGAGGGAAGAGAAGTAGTTTTCATTTATACTACTCATAATCGAGAATCATTTTTACCGCATTTAGAGGGAGTCAATAATCCAAATGACGCGTTTCACTCTGAGGTGAATATTACTAAAGTAAGTGATCGATTAGGACAAGCCTTGGAAATAGAAGGAATTGGAGCGCAGGTTGATCAAACTGATATTATGTCAATTTTAAATCAAAATAATTGGGAATACTGGAAGTCTTATCAAGCATCAAAACCAATTGTAGAAGAAGCCTTAGCAGGAAACAAAGAGATTCAGTATATATTTGATTTACATCGAGATTCCAGACGACGTGAAGATACAACGGTAACGATAGATGGCCAGGAATATGCTAGTCTCTTTTTTGTAATAGGATCAGATTACAGTAACAATGAGAAGAATATTGCTCTAGCAACTAAGTTGCATAAATTGTTAGAAGAAAAATATCCAGGTATAAGTAAAGGAGTCACGCAGCAAGGCGGTTCAGGACACAATGGGGTATATAATCAAAATTTAGCAGATAACGCAATTTTAATTGAATTTGGTGGAGTAGATAATGAGATGGATGAATTATATCGATCCGCAGATGCTTTCGCAGAAGTTTTTAGTTCTTATTATTGGAACGCTCAAGCTGTTCAAGGGGAATGAAAATAGCGAATAAAATTTATGAAACAAAAGGGGAACGAGTAAATGCGTAAACTTGTTATGTTATTGCTATTGGCTGTGTTTTTTTTGACCGGAATGGTATTAGGTACACAGCAACAAGGAAGTGTAACGTCGGTTGAATCTAATATAAATGAGGAGGAAGTTGCAGGTGTTGCGATTGAAATGGATTCACCACTTGAAATAGTAGAGGAACCTATTTCAAACACAATAGAAATACAAGGCGATCATCCTACGCATATTACACAACAAGTTGCAAAAACGATTGAACATGCAGGAGTATGGTTTTATGATCAAGTGATTGATGTGGCATACGGCCTTTCACAGATTTTTATTTAGATTTAGCTGTTTTTATTATAAGTATAACTAAAAACGATTGAATCATTTATCTATCACTGCTATAATCAATCCTAGTATTGTTGCCCGAAAAATAGGAGTGAATGGACATTGTCAAAAGCAAGAGAGCAAAAACGTGTACGTAACTTTTCGATTATAGCCCATATCGATCACGGCAAATCAACATTAGCTGATCGTATATTAGAAAAAACAAAAGCATTAACACAACGCGAAATGAAAGAGCAATTTCTAGATGCAATGGATCTAGAACGTGAACGAGGAATTACAATAAAATTAAATGCAGTACAATTAAAATATCAACAGGATAATGGTGAAGAGTACTTGTTTCATTTAATAGATACACCAGGTCATGTTGATTTCACCTATGAAGTGTCACGTAGTTTAGCGGCATGTGAAGGTGCTATTTTAGTTGTTGATGCTGCTCAGGGAATTGAAGCGCAAACGTTAGCAAATGTTTATTTAGCGTTAGATAACGACTTAGAAATCATCCCTGTTATTAATAAGATTGATTTACCAAGTGCCGATCCTGAACGTGTTAAACAAGAAATAACAGATGTAATTGGTATTGATGGCGATGAAGCAATTCTAGCTAGTGCTAAATCAGGGATTGGTATTGATGAAATTCTAGATAAAATTGTTGAAAAAATCCCTGCACCACAAGGGAATGCGGATGAGCCTTTAAAAGCACTTATATTTGACTCATTATACGATTCATATCGTGGTGTAATTGCTTATGTCTGTATTAAAGAAGGTTCAGTTAAAGTAGGCGATACAATTAAAATGATGGCAACAGGTAAAGAGTTCGAAGTGAATGATGTTGGGGTATTTACACCTAAACCAATTTCACAGAAAGAACTTTCCGTTGGTGATGTTGGGTATTTAACGGCATCAATGAAGGATGTTGGCGATTCACAAGTTGGGGATACAATTACATTAGCTAACAACCCAGCAGAGAGTGCTCTTCCAGGTTATCGACGATTAAATCCAATGGTGTTTTGTGGATTATATCCTGTTGATGCAAATAAATATAATGACCTAAGAGAAGCATTAGAACGATTAGAATTGAATGATTCATCATTGCAATATGAAGCAGAAACGTCGCAAGCATTAGGTTTTGGTTTTCGTTGCGGCTTCTTAGGATTGCTACATATGGAAATTGTACAAGAACGAATTGAGCGGGAATTTAATATTGATTTGATTACGACTGCTCCGAGTGTTATTTATCAGGTTCTTTTACATGATGGTTCAGAACTTTCAATTGATAACCCTTCATTTATGCCAGATCCACAATCAGTAACTGAAATACGTGAACCATACGTAAGTGCAACAGTGATGGTTCCAAATGATTTTGTTGGGCCTGTAATGGAGCTTTGTCAGAAAAAACGTGGTGATTTCTTAGATATGCAGTATTTAGATGACAATCGCGTCAATGTAGTTTATGAAATTCCACTGTCTGAAATTGTCTATGACTTTTTTGATTCATTGAAATCTCAAACAAAAGGTTACGCTTCTTTTGACTATGAGATGATTGGATATAAAGTTTCTAATCTTGTGAAAATGGATATCTGGTTAAATGGAGAAACGATAGATGCACTTTCATTTATTGTGCACAGAGATTTTTCATTCGAACGCGGAAAACAGATTGTAGAGAAATTAAAGAACTTAATTCCTAGGCAGCAGTTTGAGGTACCTATCCAAGCTGCAATCGGAAATAAAATTGTTGCACGTTCCACAATAAAGGCAATGCGGAAGAATGTTTTATCTAAATGTTACGGTGGAGATATTTCACGTAAGCGGAAGTTATTAGAAAAACAAAAAGAGGGTAAAAAACGGATGAAGATGGTTGGTTCTGTTGAAGTTCCTCAAGAAGCGTTTATGGCCGTATTAAGAATGGACGATGATGATTAAAGAGAAACCCTTGTCATTTACTTGACAGGGGTTTCTAATTACTATCTATAGTAGTAAAAGGGGGAGAAAGTATTGATATCATCAGTATATATCCACATACCGTTTTGTGAAAAAATATGCCATTATTGTGATTTCACTAAATTTTTCTATGAGGAAAAAATGGCAGATGATTATCTAGAAGCGCTTAATAAAGAGATGGCAAGGTATATAGAAGAGCCTAAGCAAAAAATGAGAACAATATATGTCGGTGGAGGCACACCTTCAGCGTTAACAGTGCGCCAATTAAAAAAATTATTAGTGTCAATTGATCACTATTTTGAAGTAGATACTGTAGAAGAATTCACATTTGAGGCGAATCCAGGTGACTTGAACGAAGAAAAAATTAAATTATTAAAAGGTTATGGTGTTAATCGAATATCGATGGGAGCACAAACTTTTGATGATAAGATCTTAGAACAATTAGGTCGATTACATCGTGTGAAAGATGTTTATCAAAATGTTAACGCATTGAAAAAGCATGGTATTACTAATATAAGTATTGATTTAATGTACAGTTTACCAAATCAAACAATTGCTGGATTCGAACAAACATTAGAAGAAGCATTAGCTTTTGATTTGCCACATTATTCTTCGTATTCCTTGCAAATTGAACCAAAAACAATTTTTTATCAACGTTATAAAAAAGGTAAATTAAAAAAACAACTTGAAGAAACCGAAGCAGAAATGTATCAGTTATTAATTGATCAAATGGAAAAGTACGGTAAAATCCAGTATGAAATAAGTAACTTTGCTGAGGCTGGTTTTGAAAGCATGCATAATCTGACGTATTGGAACAATGACTATTATTATGGTTTCGGTGCTGGTGCACATGGTTATTTACCTAATGAACGTATTATTAATTTACGTCCATTCCCTGCATACTTAAAGCAAGCAAATGAAAATGGATTGCCAGTACTTCATAAAGAATCTATTGGATTGAAAGAAAAAATTGAAGAAGAAATGTTTTTAGGGTTAAGAAAACGGGAAGGAGTTTCTTTAGATAACTTCAAAAAAAAATATCAATTATCACTATTTGATGTTTATAATTCCGAGTTAGAGCACTTGAAGCAGAAGAAGTGGATAGAAGAGTTTGATAATAAAATAAGGTTAACACAAGACGGTCAACTATTCGGTAATGAAGTATTCCAATCATTTTTGCTAGAAGATGATAAAGTTAAAACCATAATAAAATCTCAAGAAATGAATGCTTAAAAATTCCAAAGAAACTTTTAAGCATTCGCATTGACAATTATCCGCGCATTTGATAATTTAATAATAGATTTAGCACTCGGAAGATAAGAGTGCTAACAGAGGTGATCATCGATGTTATCTGATAGACAAATATCCATTTTGCAAGTTATTATTGATGAGTTCATCCAAACAGCGCAACCGATTGGATCTAGAGCCATTTCCAAAAAGGATGAAGTCACATATAGTCCTGCCACAATCAGAAATGATATGGCGGATCTAGAAGAACTTGGTTTTATTGAAAAAACACATTCTTCTTCTGGAAGAGTGCCATCGGAAAAAGGATACCGATTTTACGTGGATCATCTTCTGTCACCATTTCATCTATCCAATAAAGATATGGGTGTTATTTCACATGCATTTGGAGAAGAAATGGTAGAATTTGAGCAAGTTGTGCAAAAGTCAGCAAAAGTACTCTCTGAATTAACGAATTATACTTCGATTATTTTGGGGCCAAGGGTTTACGAAACAACGCTAAAGCAACTTCAGATTATTCATTTATCATCACATATGGCTGTAGCTATTTTAGTGACAAATACTGGCCATGTTGAACATCGTTCTTTTACGGTTCCATCAGAGATTGAACCGAGTGATCTGGAGAAACTAGTAAATATTTTGAATGATCGCTTAAAAAATGTACCGATCATTCATTTACATGACAAACTACAACAAGAACTAACAGCGCTGCTTCATAACTATATGTCTGATTTTGATACAGCTTTTCAATACTTGAAAGCGGCCCTTTTTGATGAGCAGCCAGTTAAGCTTTACGTTGGTGGAATCACCAATATCTTGCTTCAACCGGAATTCAAGGATGTTAATAAGATTCATTCTTTATATTCGGTAATGGAGCAAGAAGACCTGATAGCAAATGTTTTGCGTTCCTATAGTAATGGTGTTAATGTCTCCATCGGGCAAGAGAACAAGATGGATGAAATGCAAGATTGTAGTTTAATTACTGCAACTTATTCGTTAGCTGGAAAACAATTAGGAACAATCGGATTGTTGGGACCGACTAGAATGGAATATTCAAGAGTTATTGCATTGTTGAATGTTTTATCAAATCGAATGTCTAGCACTTTTCACTCCTGGTTTTGATTTGTGAAAATTAGGGTAAGTTGTTTTTGGGAAAAGAAATTTAACTTGAATTTTAATTCATACCAAATGATGAAGTAGTTTTTCTGCTTCATTACTGGATAGAATAAATAGAAATTGAATAACTTTATTTCCTTGTTTGTTCATGATATAGTCAACAAGGTTTTATTTTCAGGTGTAATAGAGGAGGTGACCATAATGGAAGAAAACAAGCAAGCACAAGAAAATGAAAAAGATGTAGTTGAAGAAGTAGAAGATGTAGAGCAAGAAATAGTTGAAGAGACAGACCGAGAAGATGATCAAAGTACTTCAGGTAGCAAAGTCGAAGCATTACAAAAAGAAAAAGATGAAGTTTACCAGAGATTGTTAAGAGTACAAGCTGAATATGATAACTTCCGTAAAAGAACCCAAAAAGAAAAAGAAGCGGAACGTAAATATAGATCACAATCATTGATTACCGAATTATTACCGGTTGTAGATAACTTTGAGAGAGCACTACAAACCGACGTAAATGGTGATGGTGCTAAACAGTTTGTCGATGGAATAAAAATGGTCTATCGTCAATTAAGTGATGCTTTAGAAAAAGAAGGCGTTGAAGTTATTCCAACTAAAGGTGAGGCTTTTGATCCACACTTACATCAAGCAGTTATGCAGGTTGAAGATGATCAATATGACTCTAACGTAGTGGTAGAAGAATTACAAAAAGGATATAAACTAAAAGATCGGGTTATTAGACCCGCAATGGTTAAAGTAAATCAGTAGTTACATATTGCTTAAAAGGAGGAAAAAGTCATGGGAAAAATTATTGGTATTGACTTAGGAACAACAAATTCATGTGTTGCAGTAATGGAAGGTGGAGAAGCGAAAGTAATCCCAAATCCAGAGGGTAATCGTACAACTCCTTCAGTTGTTGCATTTAAAAATGGTGAGAGACAAGTAGGGGAAGTAGCAAAGCGTCAAGCAATTACTAATCCAAATACGATCCAATCTATCAAACGTCATATGGGTACAGATTATAAAGTAGAAGTTGATGGAAAAGAACATACACCACAAGAAATTTCAGCAATTATTTTACAGCACATCAAATCATACGCGGAAGATTACCTTGGAGATACAGTAGAAAAAGCGGTTATTACCGTACCAGCATATTTTAACGATGCAGAACGTCAAGCAACAAAAGATGCAGGTAAAATTGCAGGACTTGAAGTAGAACGTATTATTAATGAACCAACAGCAGCAGCACTTGCTTATGGTATTGATAAAGGTGATCAAGATCAAACAGTACTTGTTTATGACCTTGGTGGAGGTACATTTGATGTATCCATCCTAGATATTGGTGAAGGTACATTTGAAGTTGTCGCAACAGCAGGTGATAATCGTCTTGGTGGTGATGATTTTGATGAAGTGATTATTGATCATTTAGTTGCAGAATTCAAGAAAGAAAATGGCATTGATCTTTCTAAAGATAAAATGGCATTGCAACGCTTGAAGGATGCTGCTGAGAAAGCGAAAAAAGATCTATCAGGTGTTGCGCAAACACAAATTTCATTACCATTTATTACAGCTGGAGAAGCTGGGCCATTACACTTAGAAATGAATATGACTCGTGCGAAATTTGATGAGTTATCTTCTGATCTAGTAGAGCGTACAATGGGACCGACACGCCAAGCATTAAAAGATGCTGGTATGAAAGCAAGTGAAATTAATAAAGTATTATTAGTTGGTGGATCTACTCGTATCCCAGCTGTACAAGAAGCAATTAAGAAAGAAATCGGTCAAGAACCATCTAAAGGTGTTAATCCGGATGAAGTTGTAGCATTAGGTGCAGCAATTCAAGCTGGTGTCTTACAAGGTGATGTGAAAGATGTTGTTCTTCTTGATGTCACTCCACTATCTTTAGGTATCGAAACAATGGGTGGGGTTACTACTAAGCTAATTGAGCGTAATACAACAATCCCGACAAGTCATTCACAAGTTTTCTCAACTGCAGCAGATAATCAAACAGCAGTTGACATCCATGTCCTGCAAGGAGAACGTGAAATGGCAGCAGATAACAAAACGCTTGGTCGTTTCCAACTAACAGATATTCCACCAGCACCGCGTGGCGTACCACAAATTGAAGTGTCATTTGATATTGATGCAAATGGTATTGTAAACGTTCGTGCTAAAGATTTAGGTACGAATAAAGAACAGTCTATTACAATTAAGTCTTCTTCAGGACTATCAGATGAAGAAGTAGAACAAATGGTTAGAGATGCAGAGGAAAACGCTGAAGAAGATAAAAAACGTCGTGAAGAAGTAGAACTTCGTAATGAAGCGGACCAATTGGTTTTCCAAACAGACAAAACGATTAAAGATCTTGGTGAAAAAGTGTCTGAAGAAGAAAAACAAAAAGCTGAAACAGCTAAAGATGAATTGAAAACAGCGCTAGAATCTGATGACCTAGAAGAAATTAAAACGAAAAAAGAAGCACTAGAAGAACAAGTGCAAGCTCTATCGGTGAAATTATATGAGCAAGCACAACAAGATGCAGAAGCAGCACAAGGTCAAGGTGAAGCAAACACTGAAGATGATGTTGTAGATGCTGATTATGAAGAAGTTAATGATGATGAAGAAAAAGATAAATAACAATTATTAAGAGGTAGGAAACTAAAGAAGTCAAAGTCAGGTTTTACTTGGCTTTGGCTTTTCCTCTGTTCAACTATGTTTACTAATAAAAAGTGACTGTTAAATTCCAAAATAAATAGCTTAAATATTGATATCATGAAGGAAATAACATTTGCTCCAACAAGAGTTTCAATGTTATGATAAACTTTATGCAAACAAGAGTCGGGAGAGTGATTGTTCAGTGAGTAAACGAGACTATTATGAAGTCTTAGGTGTCTCAAAAGATGCATCAAAAGATGAATTAAAAAAAGCGTATAGAAAATTAGCACGTAAATATCACCCAGATGTAAATAAAGAAGAAGACGCTTCTGACAAGTTTAAGGAAGCTAAGGAAGCTTATGAAGTATTAGGTGATGATCAAAAGCGCGCGCAATATGATCAGTTTGGTCATACAGGTCCTCAAGGGCAAGGATTTGGTGGCGGTGGATTTGGTGCGGAAGACTTTGGAGGCTTTGGAGATATTTTTGACATGTTCTTCGGCGGTGGAGGTCGTAGACGTGATCCTAATGCGCCAAGACAAGGTGCTGACCTGCAGTACACGATGATCTTAGAATTTGAAGAAGCAATTTTCGGTAAAGAAACAGATGTTGAATTACCTAAAGAAGAAACATGTGAGACATGTGACGGTTCTGGTGCAAAACCTGGAACGAAACCAAAAACATGTACACATTGTAATGGTAGTGGGCAGTTAAATGTAGAACAGAATACACCATTTGGTCGTGTTGTGAATAAACGTGTATGTAATCACTGTAATGGAACAGGGAAAATTATTCCTGAAAAGTGTCAAACTTGTGGTGGTGACGGCAAGGTCAAAAAACGCAAGAAAATTCATATCAGTATTCCAGCTGGTATAGATGATGGGCAGCAAATTCGCATTTCTGGTCAAGGTGAACCAGGTGTTAATGGAGGACCGGCTGGTGACTTATATGTTGTTGTTCAAGTAAAATCACACGAATTCTATCAAAGAGATGGAGATCATATTTTCTGTGAAATGCCAATCACATTTGCACAAGCTGCATTAGGAGACGAAATTGAAATTCCTACAGTTCACGGAAAAGTAAAATTAAAAATTCCTGCTGGCACGCAAACAGGCAAAACTTTCCGCTTAAAAGGGAAAGGTGCTCCAAATGTTAGAGGATATGGACACGGTGATCAACATGTTAAAATGCGTGTAATAACACCAACTAATTTAAGTGATGAACAAAAGGATTTACTACGTGAATTAAATGAAATCAGTGGAAATGAATCAACAGACGAAAATGGAAATTCCTTTTTTCAACGGGTGAAAAGAGCATTCAAGGGTGAATAAATAATACTTTTATTCGTCCAGTTGATGTTTTGCTTATATAACTAAAATTATAAGAAAAGAGTTGGTTTTTTGAAGTGGTCTGAGTTGTGTATCCATACCACCAACGAAGCAATTGAGCCGATATCAAACATTTTACATGAAGCGGGTGCCAGTGGCGTCGTAATTGAGGATTCTCAAGATCTTATTAAAGATCGTACTACTGAATTTGGTGAAATGTATGAACTTGATCCAACAGATTTTCCAGAAGAAGGTATTTTATTAAAAGCATATCTCCCACTTAATAGCTTTTTAGGTGAAACGGTTGAGGAAATTAAACAAGCTATTAATAATTTACTATTGTACGATATTGATTTAGGGTCAAATCGTATTACGTTAAGCGAAGTAAATGAAGAGGAATGGGCAACTGCTTGGAAAAAATACTATAAACCGGTTAAGGTTTCCGAAAAAATTACCATTACGCCAACATGGGAAGAGTATTCAGCGGTTTCAAGTGATGAGCTTATTATTGAATTAGATCCAGGTATGGCATTTGGTACAGGGACTCATCCAACAACTGTTTTAAGTATGCAAGCACTAGAAAGATATATCGAAAAGGATCAAACAGTACTAGATGTTGGTGCAGGTTCTGGAGTACTTAGTATTGCGTCAGTTTTACTCGGTGCAAAACAAGTTTATGCTTATGATTTAGATGAAATCGCGGTAAAGACGACTAAGATTAATGCGAAACTTAACAAAGTTGACACTAAAATTACTGCGAAACAAAATAATCTATTGGATAATGTCACGCATCAACCGGATATCATTGTTTCCAATATATTAGCAGAAATTATTATGCGCTTTGAAAAAGATGCTTATCATTTATTAAAACCTGGTGGTATTTTTATTACCTCCGGAATTATTCAAACAAAAAAACAACAAGTTAAACAAGCATTGATTGCCGCAGGGTTTGAAATTCTAGAAGTAAATCAAATGGAAGATTGGATTTCAATTATAGCAAAGAAATAGTAGAGAAAGCAGGAAAAGTGTATGCAACGCTATTTTGTACCAGCCATAAATTTCTCAGATAATACAGTAACCATAGAAGGTGATGACGTCCATCACATAACCCGTGTGATGCGCATGGAAAGTGGTGATGAGATTATTTGTAATCACCCGAGTGGAAAAGCAGCAATTTGTAAAATTTTAACTGTTTCAGATCAAGAAGTTGTTGTTTCCATCAATAACTGGCTAGAACAAAGTGCGGAACTACCTATACACGTTACAGTTGCACAAGGTCTTCCGAAAGGTGATAAATTAGAATTAATTTTACAAAAAGGTACAGAACTTGGTGCAACTGGTTTTATCCCATTTCAAGCTTCACGTTCAGTTGTTAAGTGGGACAACAAGAAAGTAGCTAAAAAGATAGAACGGTTTAAAAAAATTGTCAAAGAGGCAAGTGAACAATCTCATAGAACAATACTTCCTCACGTTGAATCTATTGAAACAATTCAAAGCTTAGTAGCAAATAGTGCCTTTTATGATCATAAATTTGTTGCTTATGAAGAAACAACGCGCGAATTACCTACTAAGAAATTAAGTTATTATTTCGATCAGATTACAACGGGCGAGAAGGTATTAATCTGTATTGGACCTGAAGGTGGATTCTCTGAGTCTGAAATTACTAAACTTCATACAGCTGGTTTTGAATCAATTCGACTGGGTCCACGTATATTACGGACAGAAACTGCTGCTTTATATGCGTTAGCGAGTCTATCTTATCATTTTGAAGAACGGGAGTGATTGGATGCCTACAGTTGCATTTCATACATTAGGTTGTAAAGTAAATCATTACGAAACTGAGGGTATTTGGCGGAAATTTCAAGAACAGGGCTATCAACGTGTAGAATTTGACCATGAATCTGATGTCTATGTAATTAACACATGTACTGTCACTAATACAGGTGATAAAAAAAGTAGACAAATAATCAGGCGGGCAATCCGTAAAAATCCAGAAGCTGTGGTATGTGTTACAGGATGTTATGCACAGACATCGCCTGGAGAAATTATAGAGATACCTGGGGTTGACGTAGTAGTAGGAACGCAAGAACGTGAAAAAATGATTGACTATATCGAAGAACATCAAGAAACACGCCTGCCGATTAATGGTGTGTCAAACATTATGAAGAATCGTGTTTTTGAAGAGATGGATGTTCCAGTATTTACAGATCGTACACGTGCTTCTTTAAAAATCCAAGAAGGATGTAATAATTTTTGTACATTCTGTATTATTCCTTGGTCACGAGGTTTATTACGTTCCAGAAAACCTGAAAATGTTTTAGAGCAAGCACAACAATTAGTTAACGCAGGTTATAAAGAAATTGTGCTTACTGGTATTCACACAGCTGGTTACGGCGAAGATATGAAAGATTATACTTTTGCTGATCTATTACGTGAACTTGAAACAAAAGTAGATGGCTTAAAGCGTATTCGTATTTCTTCAATTGAAGCAAGTCAAATTACAGATGAAGTAATTCAAGTTTTGGATGAGTCAAAAAAGATTGTTAGACATTTACATATACCACTTCAATCTGGTTCAGATACAGTATTGGAGAGAATGCGTCGTAAGTATACGACAGGTTACTATCAAGAGAAGGTAAATCGCCTTAAAGAAGCATTGCCAGGCCTAGCAATCACCTCTGATGTTATTGTCGGTTTTCCTGGAGAAACACAAGAAGAGTTTCATGAAACCTATAAATTCATTCAAGAGATAGGTTATTCTGAGTTGCACGTTTTTCCTTATTCTAAAAGAACAGGAACACCAGCAGCGCGAATGGATAATCAGGTAGATGATGATTGCAAAAATCAACGGGTTCACCAATTAATAGAGTTATCAAATCAACAGGCAAAAGCTTATGCCTCTCAGTATGAAGGGGAAGTACTAGAAGTTATACCTGAGGAACATCAGCAAGAATCAGATGAAATTTCTATTTTAATTGGCTATACAGATAATTATCTGAAAGTAAGATTTGAAGGTTCACCTGATTTAATAGGAAAAATCGTGCGAGTTAAAATTAAACAAGCAGGTTATCCATATAATCAAGGTGAATTTGTACGAGTTATGGACACCACAGACAAAGTAAAAGTAAGCGTGTAAAACCCAGCATAATTGCTGGGTTTTCTTTTTTATTCAAAGATTATTTAGTGAACATTTTCTCAACCAAAGGAAGGAATGGTAAGACAATCAGTACTGAGAATACATTGAAGATTACGGATATATGAGCAAGTTGCATACCGCTATCTGATGCTACTTTAAGAGCAATCATAGTGAAAATAGGGATCAATGGAAGTGCTATTATTACAGTTACTAAGTTAAATGTAGTATGTGCAACGGCAACTAGTTTGGCTTCTTTTGTAGTTCCAATTGAAGCAATCAGAGAAGTGACACAAGTACCGATATTTGATCCTAAAACTACCGCTATTGATCCTGATAAAGAGAGTAATTGATGGTCAATCATACTAAGCGTTAAACCAAAAGTAGCACTGGATGACTGGATAATACCACTAATAATTGTACCAATAAGAACGCCAAAGCTCGGATAAGTTTTGGTGAGTGTAAATCCTTCAATGATCATGTGATTGTTAGCTACTAGAGTTGCTAGTGATTCAAATCCGTCAAGTGCAACAAAAATTGTCGAAATACCAACAAAAATACATCCAGAATAAAATAGTACTTTTTGCGGAAATAAAAGTAAAACGGTACCTATCAGTAGCCAGATTAAAAAAGGAAAAGTGTCACCAAATACAAGGATTTCTCCTGTTACGGTTGTCCCAATATTAGCTCCAAGAATGATGCCGATCGTTTGACGAAACGTTAATACACCAATCGTGACGAGACTAATAGTAATGACTAAAACAACAGAACTACTTTGCAAGAAGGTTGTAGCGATAGTTCCGATGAAAATGCTCACAATAATATTGTTCGTGCCTTTAGTTAACCAACGCTCAATTTTTGCGTTCATAAAATAGTGAAGGCCAATTTGTAAGAGCCGCATGCCAATAAAAAAAAGTAATAGAAATACGGTTAGGAAGGATAATAGTTCCATAATGCTGTCACCTCTATACTACTATATGGACAAGTTGTAAGGAACATGCTTATTCTAATTGTATTTATGAATTAGCCGAGAACACTCGTGACTTCAGTCATGAGATGAATCGGCTTCGGACAAGGGATGGGCATTTGCCATCTCAATTGTCCGACTGATACAAATCCGAATGGTATGGCAAACAGGTTGTAACAGTTGCGAAGAGTTTCCCATCCAGTCAACTTTGCTCCTGTTGTGGCTATCAAAACAAAGACGTTAAAAATCTCGGATTACGTGAATGGGAGTGCATGAAGTGCCATACCCATCTTGACCGTGATATTAACGCAGGAATCAATCTTAAAAATGAAGCCGTAAGACTTCTTAACCTCAGGACCTGAGGGGATCGCCTAATCAATTAGAAACCGATAGGTTTCTGTACTTAGGAATCTCGGTACTTCAGTGCCGAGCAGTTCAAAAAAAGAATCTATCTTTTTAAAACAAAAAGTTGACCTAGAAAAGTCCTTATATTATAATACCAATGAGGCATATGTACATATACATATGTCGTATCAAACTGTTGAATGCTTCGGAGGGAGGGAAATTAGCATGTCAAATACAACTCGCGTCCGTAAAAACGAGTCTCTTGAAGATGCTCTTCGTCGCTTTAAGCGCAGTGTATCCAAATCCGGAACAATATCAGAATATCGCAAGCGTGAATTTTATGAGAAACCTAGTGTTCGTCGCAAGAAAAAATCTGAGGCGGCTAGAAAACGCAAGTAATAACTGTATTGTATGAAAGTAAATCAAGAGTATCCTTCGATTTACTTTAAAAGAGGGTGTAGAGCAAAATGTCATTAACAGATCGTTTGACCCAAGATATGAAACAAGCAATGAAAAGTAAAGATAAAGTGACACTCAGTGTTATTCGTATGGTGAAAGCCTCTTTACAAAATGAAGCAATTAAACTTGGTAAAGACGAGTTATCAGATGAAGAAGAATTAACTGTTTTATCTAGAGAGTTAAAACAGAGAAATGATTCCCTCCATGAATTTGAAGAAGCTGGAAGAGAAGATCTTGTAAACAAATTAAAAGTTGAATTAGAAGTTTTACAAGTATATATGCCCAAGCAGCTATCAAATGAAGAGCTTGAAGAAATCGTTTTGCAAACCATAAAAGAAGTGAATGCCACTTCTAAGAAGGAAATGGGTAAAGTGATGGGTGCGCTTATGCCGAAAGTAAAAGGCAAAGCGGATGGCACACAAGTAAATAAATTAGTGCAAAAACACTTAGCATAATTACACATTTTATGCAGATTTTATAAAGCAAATAATCCTCTATCACCATATGGTGATAGAGGATTATTTTTGTTTTAAATGTTATACTAATAGAGGATGTTCAAATATTGTCAGTATGTTATATTTAAATTCATACCTTTTTTTGAAACAAAGGGCTTAACTTATTCGTATACATAATATGTTTTAGGAAAGGAGGATTGAAGTGAACGTAACAAAAATTATTAAGTATGTTGTACTAACTGTCTTGCTATTCTTGACAGCGTTGCAACCCGAAAATGTTGTTGCCGAAGAGAATGGAGAAGGTAAGTTAGTGTATGTTATACCAATTGAAAAAGAAGTTGAACGAGGGTTGCAAGCGTTTTTACAGCGTACAACTACTGAAGCAACTGAAGCTAATGCGGATCACATCATTTTTGAAATCAATACACCAGGTGGTCGTGTTGACGCTGCTATGGATATCGGTGGTTTGTTACAAGGTCTAGATATTGAAACAACATCGTTTGTTACTATTAAAGCATTATCAGCAGGTTCATATATAGCATTGAACACAGATAACATATATATGAAACCCTCAGCAACAATGGGGGCAAGTGGTGTAATTACATCGGATGGAAATGCAGCTAATGAAAAGGCGCAGTCTGCATGGTTTGCTGCGATGAGTAGCGCAGCAGAATCAAAAGGAAGGAATCCCTTATATGCTGAAGCAATGGCAGATAAAGAGATCAATTTACCAGAATACGATGCTTCAACTGGAAAATACTTAACACTGGGACCTACCGATGCTGTAGAGGTTGGCTATGCAGAAGCCGTGGTAAATCATCGAACAGAACTTCTAAATGATCTTGGGTTGTCTAACGCAACTATAATTGAGACTGAAGTAACATTAGCTGAAGAATTGGCTCGTTTTTTAACCAATTCAGCTGTAGTACCTATATTATTGTCGCTAGCTAGTATAGGGTTGATTGTTGAATTGTATTCGCCAGGTTTTGGTATTCCAGGTTCCATTGGTGCTGCGTCACTTATCTTATTTTTTTATGGACATGTGGTTGCGGGATTTGCTGGTTATGAAGCAATTATCTTGTTGCTTCTAGGAATGGTCTTGATAATTGTAGAGGTATTTATGCCAGGAGGAATACTAGGATTATTAGGTATTGGTGCAATAGTAGGATCGCTATTTATGTCTTCAAATGATGTAGGACATATGAGCATGAGTATTGCAATTGCCATTATTGTGGCAATAATTACTGCGGTTCTTTTATATAAAACTATTGGTTTAGAAAAAGGTTTCTTGAAATATATTATATTGAATGATGCTACATCTACTGAAAAGGGTTATGTGTCCTCTGTAAGTAGGCTTGATTTAATCGGTATGGAAGGGTCAACAGTTACGCCACTTCGACCTGCAGGGACTGCTGTCTTTGGTAGTGAAAGGCTTGATGTTGTCACAGAGGGGGGGTACATTGCCAGCCAAAAAAATGTCAAGATAATAAAAACAGAAGGATCACGAATTGTAGTAAGGGAAATTTAATTAAAAGTAGGAGGATAAAAACATGTTTATTTTAGGGAGTACTAACTTCAATGCAATAGAAGACTTTTTACCAATCATTATTATTGGGGTTATCATTATTGCAGTAGCAATATTATTTACATTTATTCCAGTGACGCTCTGGATTAGTGCTTTAGCAGCAGGTGTAAAAGTAAGTATCTTTACATTAGTAGGAATGCGTTTACGACGCGTTGTACCAGCGCGTGTAATAAACCCGTTAATTAAGGCGCATAAAGCCGGTCTTGATGTAAATACAAATCAGCTGGAAAGTCACTACTTAGCAGGTGGTAACGTTGACCGTGTTGTTAACGCATTAATTGCAGCGCAACGTGCAAATATCTCACTTGAATTTGAACGTGCAGCTGCAATTGATTTAGCAGGTCGTGACGTTTTGCATGCAGTTCAAATGAGTGTAAATCCTAAGGTTATTGAAACACCGTTTATTGCGGGTATAGCAATGGATGGAATTGAGGTAAAAGCAAAAGCACGTATTACAGTTCGAGCAAATATCGATCGTCTTGTTGGTGGTGCAGGAGAGGATACTGTTATCGCGCGTGTTGGTGAAGGTGTTGTAAGTACAATTGGTAGTGCAACAACTCACAAAAAAGTATTAGAAAATCCAGATTCAATCTCTCATAATGTTTTAAATAGAGGATTAGATGCTGGGACAGCATTTGAAATCTTATCAATTGATATTGCTGACGTTGATGTTGGTAAAAATATTGGTGCGATCTTACAAACAGATCAGGCAGAAGCAGATAAAAACATTGCCCAAGCAAAAGCTGAAGAACGACGCGCAATGGCTGTTGCTCAAGAACAAGAAATGGTTGCAAAAGTTCAAGAAATGCGTGCAAAAGTTGTTGAAGCAGAAGCAGATGTTCCACGTGCATTAGCAGAAGCTTTACGTTCTGGAAATATGGGTGTAATGGATTACATGAATTACAAGAATATTGATGCTGATACAGACATGCGCGATTCTATTGGTAAGCTTTCACAAGATGATTCAGAATCAGAAGATGAATAAGTTTAGGTATCAATGTTGAAAGGAGTGGTCTTATGGACGAAATTTTTCCCTTTCTAATGATCTTGTTTGCAATTGGTAGTGGTTTAGTAAGTTTTTTTGGTAAGAAACAAGAAGACGATAATTCGAATAAAAAAACAACTTCACCTAGACCGAATAATCGACAGCAAGATAAACAAGTAAAAAATACGGTTAGAAATGAACCATCATCAGAAGGTAGAAGTTCTATGAGTACTTATATGAATGAAAGAAAAGAGCAGTTAGAAGCCCTGCGATCTAACTATACTTCTGACAACAGTGATGTAAGTCAAAATCGTATGCAAGAAGTTGTTGATTTGAATCGTAAGAAAGACCACACAGCCGGGAAGAAAAAAAGGAAAACCGGCATATCATTAGCTAGAAATATATCTAAAGAAGGACTGGCTGAAAGTGTAATTATGGCAGAAGTTCTTGGATCACCGCGAGCTAAAAAACCGTATCAAAATAGACCATATGCACGTAAATAAATTTTTGTAATACAAAGAAAACCTCATCGAATTCGGTGAGGTTTTTCTTTGTTCTGATCTTAATGTGACCTTCATATATTGATAGAAGAGGAGGGAGCTTAGATGAAGAAATGGCAGCTACAGGTCGGCAACTGGTTAACTAATCACCTTAAACTACCTTCTGATGTTCTCTTAGAATTACCGAGAATAACAACAATTGGTCAATTCCATGCGTATATTGAAAATCATCGTGGTTTGATTTTGTTTACTGATACGGAACTACAGTTGAAATTAACAAAAGGTTCATTGAAAATCGTTGGTGATCATTTTGTGATTAAAACACTTTTACCAGAGGAAATTTTAGTTGAAGGAACGATAAAGGAAATATTATTTCTGGAAAGTGAATAAGATTGTTGTATTTAGTTACATGAAACCACTATATTCAACAAAGATGTGGGGGGAAATGATGAAGCAAGTACAAGGAACTTGGTTACGTGGGTATATAACGATTCAAGTTATAGGTTATCACCCAGAATTATTTTTTGATCTCTGTACAAGACACGAAATAGATGTTTGGCAAATAAAAAAAGTAGACCAAACAACATGCGTAGGAAATATCTTTATAAAAGATATCATCAAAACTAAACAAATACGAAAACAAACAAGATATAAGCTAAGGTTTGTAAGAAAAACAGGATTACCTTTTGCTTGGAAAAAAGTTAATAAAAGAAAGCCATTACTAATTGGATTTATTGTAAGTTTATTTTTTATAACTTTGTTGTCGAATATGGTGTGGAAAATTGAGGTTGCAGGTGTTCGACCAGAGATTGAGAAACAGATAAGGACTACATTAAGTGAAAATGGTGTGTATCCTGGCATGCTGAAATTTTCAATAGACTCACCAAGCAATTTACAAAAGAAGATCTTGGATAATATACCTGAGTTATTGTGGGTTGGGGTGACTGAAAAGGGGACAACCTATTCACTTGAAGGAGTAGAGAAAACAAGTGTTTCTGAACAAGAAAGTAGAGGTCCGAGTAATATTGTTGCTGCAAAAGATGGTGTAATTGTTGATATGTATGTTGCTAAAGGAAAACCGATGGCAAGCGTGAATGATTATGTAAAAAAGGGCGATATATTAGTGGCTGGAGATTTATCTAACACTGATTCAGAAGATGATGATGAAGAGAAAACGCATAATAAAATTGCTGTGGAAGCTGAAATTTATGCAAATACATGGTATGAGTCAACTATAACAGTGCCATTACAAGCGAACTATAAGGTGCTGACAGGTAATGTAAATCGGAAATATTATTTAAATTTAGCTGATTTAAATCTTCCAATATGGGGATTTTTTCAAGAAACGTATAAAGAAGAACAAGTAGAGGTTGAACAAAAATCTATCCATTTCTTTCAGTGGGAATTACCAATCAGCTTTGTTAAAAAAAGCATATTTGAAAGTGAGCAAATAACAGAAAAACGGTCAAGAAAAAATGCAAGAGAAGTAGGGATCAAACAAGCAAAAACACAGTTGCAGCAAACGTTAGGTCATGAGGCAGAAATAACAAATGAAAAAATTTTGCACGAAGCTTCTGAGAATGGTAAAGTAAAGCTAGACCTATACTTTACCGTAAAGGAAAATATAGTGAAAATACAAGACCTATCTCAAGGAGATTAACTTATGTCAGAAGAGTTACATTTGATCGATTTACACATTAAAGATACAAACGAAGCACTAAGTTTATTTGGTACTGAGGACAAGCACTTAAAGCAAATAGAGGGTCAGTTGCAAGTATCAATTGTTACAAGAGGAGAACAAGTAAGAGTTGCAGGGAATGAGCATGAAATAGAGTTAATTCAAGATATTTTGTTAGCCTTACTTCGTGTAATTAGAAAAGGGTTAACAATCTCAGAACGAGATGTTGTGTATGCAGTTGAATTAGCTAAAAAAGGAAAGATAGATCAATTTGAAACATTATTTGAAGATGAAATAACTAAAAATGCTAAAGGTAAATCAGTACGTGTTAAAACACTAGGACAGCGTAACTATGTTAATGCTATTAAATCAAATGATTTAGTCTTTGGTATTGGTCCAGCAGGTACGGGGAAGACGTATTTGGCAGTTGTAATGGCTGTTCAAGCCTTAAAAAGTGGCGCGGTCAAGCGCATCATCTTAACACGTCCGGCTGTTGAGGCTGGAGAAAGTTTGGGTTTTTTACCTGGTGATTTAAAGGAAAAGGTTGACCCATATTTACGTCCTTTATATGACTCATTGCATGATGTTTTGGGGGCAGAACATACACTTCGCTTAATCGAGCGTGGAACAATTGAAATAGCACCATTAGCATATATGCGTGGTCGTACATTAGATGATGCTTTTGTTATATTAGATGAAGCGCAAAATACTACACATGCTCAAATGAAAATGTTTTTAACAAGACTTGGTTTTGGTTCTAAGATGGTTATTACTGGTGACATAACGCAAGTAGATTTACCACGAGGCGTACAATCTGGCTTGAGGGCAGTTGAAGCTAGGTTATCAAATGTTAAAGGGATAGAATTCATCTATTTACAACAGGCTGACGTAGTGCGTCATCCACTTGTTCAAAAAATTATAGATGCATTTGAAGAGGATAACACTCAGGAAAAATGAAGTAGACCCAATTGTGGGTCTATTTCTATATAAAGAAATGAAACAGTTTACATCGATATATACATAAATTAAAAATCATTGTATGATAAAAGAAATAGAAATAGTACATGTTTTTGTATAGTTGAAAAGGGGAAGATATATGAGAGTAAACTGGAAAAAACTTTTTCGTATTTATCGTATTTCAAATAAATCATTACAGCTTGCTTTAGCAATAGCATTCATAGGTGTTGTATTTTTAATATCTACTCTTTCCAATGTATATACAGAGACTTACGAAATTGAACGTTTTAGTAACGCAAAAAAAACAATACGTTCGCCAATAACAATAGAGGATACGCAAGAAACAGAACGTAGAAGAAGACAAGCTGTTCAGTCTGTTGAGGACCGCTATAGTATTTCTAACGAGATAACAAAGGAAAGAATAAATTATATTCATGAATTATTTGATGGAATCTCCACCGTCCAAGAGAGCCCAATTGAGTTAGACGACGAAGGTGAAGAAATAAAAAAAACGACAGCAGAAAAGCTCCAAGATTTAGAGCAAATACTTAGTCCTGTCCTAATTGAAAGTATAGAGAGACAAACGTTACTAAAACTAATGGAAGCAAGCGAAAATGAGCGCTCAATTGCAAGAGAATTATTGACAACAACACTATATAATATCTTTAATGATGGTGTTCGTACTGAAGAGGTCAGTGAAGCTGTTGATAGTATGAATCACAGGCTTAGATATTCTAGCTTAACTCCGGAACTAAGGGAAAGTTTAATTATAATTGGACAATTTGCAGTTGTAGAGAATGCATTTTTTTCTGTAGAACAGACAATGGAAGCTGAAAAACAAGCAATTAATAACGTAGATCCAGTTATGATTCAGGCTGGCGAGGTAATCGTACGAGAAGGTCAAACGATTACAAATGAAATATATGAAAAATTAACATTAGTAGGTTTATTGGACAGTGATAGAAATGTTTTTCCTGTAATAGGGTTAGTCCTTTTAATTAGTTTATTATTAAGTTTAATCACATATGAAATCATTGATCTGAGCAGGTACACGCAACTTGACCATAAGAAACTAACCGCAATTACACTTATTAGTCTAGGTACGGTAGGATTAATGAAATTTGTTAGCTACTATGCTACAACAGCAAATCACTTATATATCTTAGTTCCAATTGCAACTGGTACAATGTTATTAAAGCTTTTATTTAGTGAAAGAATTGCCATTACATTTGCTATCTGTTTATCAATTATTGGAACTGTTATTTTTAATGGACATATTCCTGGGTCATTAAATATAGAAGCCGGAATTTATTTTTTATTTTCGCAACTTGCTGGCATCCTTTTTCTATTCAATGTTAAAGATCGAACAACCATTTTAAAAGCCAGTGTTGGTTCTGCTATTGTGAATTTATTAACTGTTTTGTTATTTTTGTTTTTATCATATGAAAAATATGAATTATTTGATTCATTATTATTTAGCGGATATGCTTTAACTGCAGCGTTTATCTCGTGTGTTCTAACGATAGGCATATTACCATTTTTTGAATCAGGATTAGGTATTTTATCAGATACAAAATTATTAACTTTGGCAAGCCCAAATCATCCATTATTGCGAAAGATATTAACAGAAGCACCAGGGACATATCATCATAGTGTGATGGTCGCCAATCTAAGTGAGGCAGCGTGTGAAAAAATTGGAGCAAACGGCTTGTTAGCAAGGGTTGCATCTTATTATCATGATCTAGGAAAAACAAAACATCCCCATTATTTTATTGAGAACCAAATGGGAATGCAAAATCCACATGAGTATTTGGAGCCAATGCAAAGTGCAGCGATTATTATTTCTCATCCATATGATGGAGCAGCAATTTTAAGAGAACATAAGATACCCAAGGAAATTATCGACATTTCTGAACAACATCATGGAACAACTTTATTGAAATATTTTTACTATAAAGCCAAAAATTCTTATAAAAAAATTGAGGAGGAAGATTTTCGTTATCCAGGTCCGCGACCTCGAACAAAAGAAGCAGCTGTTATTTCAATTTGTGATTCAATTGAAGCTGCTGTTCGTTCGCTAGATGAGCCAACTAAAGAAAAGATTGATGAAATGATTACTTCAATTATGCATGATCGATTAACAGATGGTCAATTAAATGAAAGTTCATTAACATTTAGTGAGCTTGAAGTAATCAAAACAACAATAAGTGAAACATTGAATGGTATATATCATTCAAGAATACAGTATCCTACTGATGATAAAACAAAGGAGGCATTATAATGCATATTGATTTCCATGACGAAACAAATTCTATAACAGAAGCGTATATTGATTTAATTGAAAAACTTCTAACTTATGCAGCTGAAGCTGAAGGGGTAACACAGGAAGCAGAACTATCAATTAATTTTGTTGATAATCGTGAAATTCAGATAATCAATCGTAATTACCGTCAAATTGATCAGCCAACTGACGTGATTTCATTTGCTTTAGAAGAAAGAGTCGAAGGTGAGTTAGCAATTATTGGAGAGGATCTTCCCGTTGCTTTAGGTGATATTGTTATATCAGTTGATAAAGTAAAAGAACAGGCCGAAGAGTATAAGCATTCTTTTGAACGAGAATTAGGTTTTTTAGTACTTCACGGATTCTTACATCTGTTAGGGTATGACCACATAAAAGAAGAAGATGAAAAACAAATGTTTTTAAAACAAGAGGAACTTTTAAATGGGTTCGGATTACAAAGGGAATAAACCAAATCGGCTAGGTGTGAAATATGCAGTAAATGGGATAGTGTATGCATTTCGTTCGGAAATGAATATGAAGGTACACTTTGTAGTTCTTTTTATTGTATTGTTTTGTGGTTATGCTCTTGGAGTTTCTGCGACCGAATGGATGCTACTAACATTAACTATTGGAGCTGTTCTAATATGTGAGTTATTCAATACAGCAATGGAACATTTATTGGACTATCTTGCACCTGAAATACATCCAACTGTAGGTAAGATAAAAGATTTAACTGCAGGTGCAGTGTTAGTAGCAGCATTTACGTCAATCATTATTGGTTTAATTATTTTTTTACCAAAATTTTTGTTGATATTGTAATAAGGGGGATTTAGTCACTCATTAAAAGCTAGATCCAAAAATCGACATGTCCCCCTGTTTTATTTAATAAAGTTTTAACAGCGTAGTAATAAAAATAGCAAGTCATAAGAGCTTTTGTCGAAAACATGAAATGTAATTAAGTTTATAGTAAAATAAGTGTAGGAGATAACTCATTTGACAAACCAATGGAGGATACATCATGGATCAAGCATACAAATCTGGTTTTATTACAATAGTTGGTAGACCAAATGTTGGAAAATCAACTTTTATGAACCGTGTAATAGGCCAAAAAATAGCAATTATGAGTGATAAAGCACAAACGACACGAAACACAATACAAGGTGTATTAACAGAGCCTGATGCACAATATGTATTCATTGATACACCAGGTATTCATAAACCAAAACACAAACTTGGCGACTTTATGGTCAAGGTGGCTCAAAACACGTTAAATGAAGTTGATGTTGTTCTATTTATGATTAATGCTGAAGAGGGCTATGGTGCAGGAGATAAGTATATTATTGAGCGCTTAGAAAGTATAAAAAGCCCAGTGTTTTTGATTATTAATAAAATTGATCAAATACATCCCGATCAATTGATTCTACTAATTGATAAATATAAGGACAAGTACGACTTTACTGAGATTGTTCCCATATCTGCTTTAGAAGGAAATAATGTGGAACACTTGATACAGGTACTAAAAGAACATTTGCCACAAGGACCTCAATATTATCCTGAAGATCAGGTAACAGATCATCCCGAAAGATTTATAATGAGTGAATTAATTCGAGAGAAAGTACTTCAGTTAACACGTGAAGAAATTCCACATTCAATTGCTGTTATAATTGAACAAATAGAGAAAAAAGAAGACGAAAAAATACTAATACAGGCAGCAATTGTTACGGAAAGAAGCTCGCAAAAAGGTATCATCATTGGAAAACAAGGCTCTATGTTAAAACAAATTGGTATAAAGGCAAGGGCAGATATCGAAGCACTATTGGGAACAAAAATTTACTTGGAATTATGGGTGAAAGTGCAAAAAGATTGGCGAAACCGCCCGCAAAACCTGCAAGAGTTTGGTTTTAGCGATAATGATTATTAATACATGGTAAATATTTTAACACATGCTTTGATTAAATGAGGTCATTCTATAAGTAGGCACAAACTATATTGCATTAGAAAGGTGGGGTTTCTTGTGATCGACTTGCCATGGAAGATATTTAGTCAAACGGGAAACATTGAAACCTATTTATTAATGAAAGAATTAGAAATTGTCTATCATGAAAGTGGAACAGAACCAAATGAAGAAGCAGTGCAAGAGTATGATAATCAAATGTAAAAAATGGTAAGCTATTACCTATATACCGCTTTAGAGCGTTTAGAATTGAGAGATTGGTGAATTTTTTGTTTGACAAAATCGAAGGAATAATTATACGTACGCAGGATTATGGAGAAACACATAAAATTGTTACATTATTCTCAAAAGAAAAAGGCAAAGTGGCTGCAATTGCTCGTGGTGCTAAAAAAACAAAAAGTAGAATGGCTGCAATAACGCAGCCATTTGTACATGGAACTTTTTTGATGCAAATTGGTTCTGGTTTAGGTTCGTTACAGCAAGGTGAAGTTATTTCTTCATTCCGCAAGATTAGAGAAGATATAGTCAAGACTGCGTATGCAAGTTATCTTGCAGAACTTACAGAAAAAATCTTTGACGAGAAAATACCAGACCAATTTTTCTACCAACAGTTTATGGCAACTTTACAAGCGATTACAGATGAAAAAGATCCAGAGATTGTAACAATGATGTATGAATTAAAGTTATATAAAAAAGCTGGCTTTGCACCCATGTTACATCAATGTGCAATTTGTGAGGGAAATAATACATTACAAGCTTTTTCTGTCAAAGAAGGTGGATTGATCTGTCAAAGGTGTGTTTCAAGTGATCCAGAATCAGTAGTATTATCTAGTACACTAGTAAAATTATTACAAGTTTTTGCTGATGTTAATGTTGAACGAATTGGAAACATTTCTATTAAGGTTGAAAATAAGAAAATTTTACAGCAATTGATGGAAACCTATTATGAACAATATGGTGGCTTTTTTATTAAATCGAAGAAATTTTTGAAGCAACTGGATTTATTTACTTAATAAATACATTTTAAATTTTTCTATAGTTGACAAACGTAAGATTTTACCTTATGATTTTAGTACAAATTCGACAAGTTATGCAATGATAGAGAGTAGTACTTTTAGATATTCTGTTTTAGCGAGTCCAGGACGGTGAGAGCTGGACATAGATTGCTAAAAGGAAGGCGTTCTGGAGCATCTTTATAAAAGTGGCTATTCTAATTTAGAGTAGCAAATAGGGTGGAACCGCGGAAATCCCGTCCCTATGTCTCAATAGATGAGGCATAGGGACGGGATTTTCTATATAAGGATGTTTAAAAGCACTATATGCACTGTGGAATTAATCGAAGCGGAGGGTTAATAAATGAATATTCAAGAGATGATTTTAACTTTACAAAAACACTGGTCAGATCAAAATTGTATATTAATGCAAGCTTATGATGTTGAGAAAGGGGCAGGAACAATGTCTCCAATGACATTACTGCGTAGTCTAGGTCCTGAGCCTTGGAATGTGGCGTATGTTGAGCCATCTAGACGTCCAGCAGATGGTCGTTATGGTCAAAATCCAAATCGTCTGTATCAACATCATCAGTTTCAAGTAATTATGAAACCTTCACCTGATAATATACAAGATCTTTATTTGGATTCTTTGAAAAAGTTAGGGATTGATCCATTGCAGCATGATATTAGATTTGTTGAGGACAACTGGGAGAATCCAACACTTGGAGCGGCTGGATTAGGTTGGGAAGTATGGTTGGATGGAATGGAAATTACACAATTCACCTACTTTCAACAAATTGGGGGGCTGGAAGCAAAGCCTGTTGCTGTTGAAATTACATATGGAATGGAACGTCTTGCTTCATATATCCAAGATAAAGAAAATGTCTTTGAATTAGAATGGACTGATGGTGTTACGGTAGGCGATATTTTTTACCAACCTGAGTGGGAGCATTCCAAATATACGTTTGAGGAATCAAATACTACAATGTTATTTGATTTATTTACTACGTATGAACAAGAAGCGAAACAAACAATGGAAAAAGGATTAGTATTTCCAGCTTATGACTATGTATTAAAGTGTTCCCATACATTTAATTTATTAGATGCAAAGGGTGTTATTTCGGTAACTGAACGAACGGCTTATATTGGACGTGTAAGAAACTTAGCTCGTGCAATAGCTAAATTATATGTTGAAGAAAGAGAAAGATTAGGTTTTCCAATGTTAAAAGAGGAGGGAAAACAAAATGAAAACAACTAATATTTTATTTGAAATAGGACTTGAGGAAATGCCCGCTCGATTTTTAGATGATACAGAAAAGCAATTACACGTAAAAACAATAGAGTGGCTGGATTCGGTTCGTTTGCCTTATCAAAAAGTAGAAACTTTTGTAACACCTAGAAGATTAGCAGTGGTGATTGAAGGACTGGCTACTAAACAAGAAGATATGGAAGAAGAAGCAAGAGGTCCTGCGAAAAAAATCGCACTTGATCAAGAAGGGAATTGGTCTAAAGCAGCAATTGGTTTTTCTAAAGGCCAAGGGAAAGCTGCAGATGACATTTATTTTAAAACAATTAAAGATACAGAATATGCATTTGTCAAAAAATACACAGAAGGCAAAACGGCAGATCAATTACTATCTGGCTTTAAAGATGTTATTTTAAGTCTAACATTTCCTAAAAACATGCGTTGGTCAAATGGATCCTTGCGCTTTATTCGCCCAATACGTTGGCTTGTAGCATTAAATGATCAAACAATTATTCCGTTTGAAATTGCAGGTGTTAAAACTTCGAATCAAACATATGGGCACCGTTTCTTAGGGGGAAAAGTTGTTGTAGACAATCCGTTAAATTATGAAGAATTACTGAACTCACAATATGTAATTGCAGACGCCAAAAAAAGGAAAGCTCTAATAAAAGAGCAGATAAAAGAGTTAGAGAAGACGAATGGGTGGATTATACCAGAAGACCAAGAATTGCTGGAAGAAGTAAGTCAACTCGTTGAATACCCTACTGCCTTTTTTGGATCGTTCAGTCAAGAATTCCTAACAATCCCTAAAGAAGCATTAATAACATCGATGAAAGAACATCAGCGTTATTTCCCTGTATTAAATAATGAAGGAGAACTACTCCAATATTTTGTTGCTGTACGTAATGGAAATGATCAACACCTTAATACGGTAGCAAAAGGAAATGAAAAAGTCTTGAAAGCACGTTTATCTGATGCAATGTTTTTCTATCAAGAAGACCAAAAGCAATCTATTGAACAAAATCTTAAAAAGTTAGAACGGATGGTTTTCCAGGAAAGTTTGGGAACAATTTCAGATAAAGTAAATCGTGTGGTCAAGTTGACTTCAAAGTTAGCTGATTTAATTGGTGCTGATAATTCAACGAAAGAAAATGCCGTACGTGCAGCGCAAATAAGTAAATTTGACTTGGTTACGAACATGGTAAATGAATTTACTAAACTTCAAGGTGTAATGGGTGAAAAGTACGCAAGTCTCTTTGGTGAAAATGAACACGTAGCAAAAGCAATTAATGAACATTACATGCCAAGACATGCTAATGATGCATTACCTCAGACGACTGAAGGTGCTATTGTAAGTGTCGCAGATAAGTTAGATACGATTATTGGTTGCATCTCAGTTGGCATTATACCAACTGGTTCACAGGATCCATATGCACTAAGGCGTCAGGCTATGGGTGTATTACAAATTTTACAAGATAAAAATTGGTCCATTACAATTGAAGAGTTACTAAATGTTACGCAAGATATCCATCAACCGTTAGAAATTGCAACAAATACGAAAGAAGAAGTGAATCAGAGTGTTTCTGCATTTTTCTATGCAAGAGCAGCTTATATTTTAAAAGAAGAAGGAATAGAGCAAGATATTATTGAAGCTGTATTAGCAAATGGTATTGCAAATCTAACGTTTACAATTGAAAAAGCACAACTGTTAGCTGAAAAAAGACAACAAGATAGCTTTAAACCTGTTCAAGAGGCCTTTGTACGAGTGATTAATTTGGCTAAAAAAGGAAAAGATACTGGTGTGAATATTGACTTATTCGAAAATAAGCAAGAACAAGAGCTTTATGAACGCTATGAAGAAATAAAAAAAATGTTCATGAAGCAAATTCAGTTATTTGAAGCAAACGAAGCTATGATGTCATTAGAAGAATTAACCGATTCTATTCATGCATTTTTTGATCATACAATGGTCATGACTGATAACGAAGCGGTGAAAAAAAATAGAATCTCATTATTAAATCAAATCGAAAGTTTAATGCTTGAATTTGCAGATTTAAGCAAAATTGAATGGAAACAACAGTTTTCATCTTAAATAATTGGGGGTGTGATTTTGAAAAAGCCGATTATATACCTTGTATCGGACTCTGTTGGTGAGACTGCAGAGCAAGTAATTAAGTCAGCATTATCTCAATTTATAAATGGAAATGACTATGAAATTATTCGGGCGCCTTATGTGGAAGATATAACTAGATTGGAAGCAATCGTTGAACAAGCAGCTAGGGACAAAGCAATGATTGGTTTTACATTGGTTAACCCAATTTTGCGTCAATTCATTAAGCATGCTTCTATTGAAATGAACGTGGAATCGATTGATATTATTGGTCCTATGCTTGAAGCGATGGAAAGGTTCTTCGGTCAAAAACCGAAATTGCAACCGGGTCTACTACATCGATTAGATGAAGCTTATTTTAAGAGAGTTGAGGCAATTGAGTTTGCAGTTAAATATGATGATGGAAGAGACCCAAGGGGAATAGAGTTAGCAGATATCGTATTGATTGGCGTATCAAGAACCTCAAAAACGCCTTTATCGCAATATTTAGCGTTGAAAAGCTTTAAAGTAGCTAACGTTCCTGTAGTACCAGAGGTTGAACCGCCTAAAGAACTGTTTTCTGTGTCACCGAGTAAGTGTATTGGTTTAAAAATCAGTCCTGAAAAGCTGAATTATATTCGTAAAGAAAGATTAAAATCATTAGGTTTAGGTGAAGAGGCTAGCTATGCAAGACATGAACGGATTATGTATGAGATAGATTATTTTCAAGCAATTATTGATCGGATTGGTTGTCCAACTATAGATGTATCAAATAAGGCAGTTGAAGAAACTGCAAACAACATTTTACAAATTCGAACTAACCTGTAGATCATATTTTTAAACAAATATAAAATCCTTGTTTCCTTAATAACAAGGATTTTATATTTATTTTGATTAAAAATGAATATAATGAATATACTTTAAGAAACTGAACAAATTCATAGCAATTTTAATATTTTTGTATTATAATTGATAATTGTGAAAAAAATGATCTTAGATAAGTATCCTTAATTGGTTGCCTATTATGATATGTTTTGTAAATAAAGAAGGATTTTTGTTATTTTTGTAGAACATAAAGAAATAGGTTAGGTTACTTCTATGCACTATTAATCATTTTTACATATGATGTACTGTCGATAGTGGTAAGGTCACGAAATAAAAGGCATTTCATATTTATAGTAAGTTTATACATCTTGAAATAGAGGTATCATAAGAATAAGTGGGTAATAAAAAAATCTTAAAAAAATGTCGAAATTTGCAGGAATTCTTCATTTTTTATAGAAATTAAGATGATGGTGATATGAATGTCAGAACAAATCCCTGAAGAAACAATTGATCAAATAAAAAAAGCGAATGATATTGTAGATATTGTTGGTGAATATGTATCTTTAAAAAAACAGGGAAGAAACTATTTTGGTTTGTGTCCTTTTCATGGTGAAAAAACACCTTCATTTTCGGTTACACAGGATAAGCAGATTTTTCATTGTTTTGGTTGCGGTAAAGGTGGAAATGTAGTGACCTTTCTTACCGAGATGGAAGGTTACACGTTTTATCAAGCAATTCAATACCTAGCTGAAAAAAGTGGTCAAGTCTTGCCAGAGAATTTGAGGCAACAAACGAACCAACAATATAATGAAGAAGATCAGGCAGGTTTGAAAGCATTTGATTGGTTAACAAAATTATACCATCATTTATTGCGACATACAAAAGAAGGTAAGCAAGGATATCGTTATCTGCTAGAGCGAGGGTTCTCAGATGAAACGATAGACACGTTTCAACTTGGTTATTCACCACAATCACGAGATGTGATTGTTCAATTTCTAGAGAAAAAAGGTTTTCACCCACAACAAATGGTTAAGGCTGGGGTGTTAACTGCAAATGATCAAAATCAAATAAGTGATCGATTTCGAGGTAGAGTTACCTTTCCGATTCGTAATCATTTAGGAAGAAGTGTTGGCTTTGGTGGCAGAACAATTACTGACCAAGAACCAAAGTATCTAAATAGTCCCGAATCTTCTTTATTTCAAAAAGGTAAACTCTTATATAACTTTGACGTCGCTCGTAGTGCTATTCGAAAAGAAGGACAAGCGATATTATTTGAGGGGTATATGGATGTTATTGCAGCACATCAAGCAGGAATCCTAAATGGAGTAGCTACTTTGGGCACTTCAATTACCGAGCAACAGGCAAGTCTGTTAAAAAGATACGTTGATACAGTAATAATTTGCTATGACGGGGACAGAGCGGGTATTGAAGCATCATATAAAGCAGCTAAGTTACTCCGCCATGTTGGCTGTACTGTGAAAATAGCTAGTATTCCAGATGGATTAGATCCTGATTCGTATATAGCAAGCTATGGAGCTGAAAGGTTTCAACATGAGATAATCGAAGCAAGTAGCACCTATATGACTTTTTTGATGCGCTATATCAAAAAAGATTTTAATCTTAATTTAGAAGGGGATCGTATACAATATATAGAAAAGGTAATAGATGAAATAGCAATTATTTCTCGTCCAATGGAACGAGAACACTATGGAAAAGAACTTGCTAATGAATTTGACTTATCGATGGATACGATCTTGCAGGAAATACGTCTACGTAGGGAAAAGTTAGGCAAGCGTCAGGATAACGCTAAAACAACTAGCCATACTAAAAGCACTGAGAGTTTCAAACGAAAAAAATCATTACTTCCAGCATATCATAATGCAGAAAAACAGCTTATTGCATATATGCTTCATGACTCATCAATCGCTGAGAAGGTTAAAATAGAATTAGGGGCTTCTTTTAACGTTGATACACATAAAATTATTGTGACGCATTTATATGCTTATTATGAAGAGGGTTATGAATCTGATATTAGTCATTTTATTGAACGGATCCAAGATCAATTTCTTAAAAATCAAATTGTTGAAATTGCAATGGAGCCAATTCATCAAGATATTAGTAATAAAGAAATTCAAGACTATATTCGTATCATTCGATATGAACAGGAAGATAAAACAACAATACGTCTTTTGAGAAAAGAACAAAAAGATGCGGAGTTTCAAAAAGATTTCGTTAAAGCAGCTCAGATTGGGATGGAAATACTCGAATTACAGAAAAAGTTTAAAAATGCTAGTCATTGATAGAGGAAATTAGTTGGAAGGAGGGGGACTCATGGCAAATAATAAGCCATCACGTTCTAAAGAAAACGAGACCGAACTAACACTAGAACAAGCAAAAGAACAATTACTAGAAGTTGGTAAAAAGCGCGGTGTTTTAGCTTACGAAGAAGTAGTAGAGCGTTTAGCTAATTTTGAATTAGAATCAGAACAAATGGACGAATATTATGAGTACCTAGGTGAACAAGGCATTGAGATAATTGGTGATTCAGAAGAGGATCCAAGTATGCAACAAATTTCAAAAGTAGAGGAATTTGATCTAAATGATTTAAGCGTACCTTTAGGAATTAAAATCAATGACCCCGTTAGGATGTATCTAAAGGAAATTGGTCGAGTAGACCTATTATCTGCAAAAGAAGAAATCAACTTGGCAGAACGGATTGAACAAGGTGATGAGGAAGCCAAAAGGCGACTGGCTGAAGCAAACTTGCGCCTAGTTGTAAGTATTGCAAAACGTTATGTAGGTCGCGGTATGCTCTTTTTGGATCTAATCCAAGAAGGGAACATGGGGTTAATAAAAGCTGTAGAAAAATTTGATTATCAAAAAGGCTTTAAGTTTAGTACGTATGCTACTTGGTGGATTCGTCAAGCAATAACTAGAGCGATTGCTGATCAAGCAAGAACAATCCGAATTCCAGTGCATATGGTAGAAACAATCAATAAACTAATCCGAGTTCAACGTCAATTATTACAAGACTTTGGTCGTGAACCTACTCCAGAGGAAATCGGAGAAGAAATGGAACTAACACCGGATAAAGTTCGTGAAATTCTAAAAATAGCTCAAGAACCTGTATCATTAGAGACTCCTATTGGGGAAGAAGATGACTCTCATTTAGGAGATTTTATTGAAGATCAAGAAGCTACATCTCCATCTGATCATGCGGCGTATGAATTATTAAAAGAACAACTAGAAGATGTGTTAGACACTTTAACTGACAGGGAAGAAAATGTACTTCGTTTAAGATTTGGGTTAGATGATGGGCGGACACGAACTTTAGAAGAAGTTGGTAAAGTCTTTGGTGTAACTAGGGAAAGAATTAGACAAATAGAAGCGAAAGCATTACGAAAATTACGTCACCCTAGCCGAAGTAAACGGTTAAAAGACTTTCTTGAATAGATATATCTTGAAAAATATGCGCAGTCGGTATACTCTCCCAATTTACGATTTAAACAGTTGGAGTTCACTGGCTGTGCCTTTTTATTTCTGTAAATGATTGCCAGCATCTGTAAACTCATTGCATTGGAGTGTGCTGCTAATGACAGAGAACCGCACAAATATTATTATTAAAGAAATTCAACATTGGAAGAAGAATAAATTATTGCCAAGCCATTATTGTGATTTTTTATTAGCCCTTTATACTCAAGGAGATACAACTAATTTTATAGAGGAATCAGACGAGCAGTCTGATCAAATATCAAAATATAATGTATTCCTTATATCATCAAATTTTTTCCTGTTACCTGCAACATTTTTAGGGTTATATTTTATAGATTTCAGCTCTGTGCAATTGACATTTTCACTGATTATGTTACTTATGGCGATTGGCTATTATATCGTATTAAGAAAAAAAACAAACATAAATATTACGTATTCTTTTATTGTTGTTTTATGTATATTTCTCTTTATATCTTTATACTTTATTCAGTCTTGGTTTGGGGTTCTTCTGCTGACGATTATAGTTGCAGGAATCCAATGTTTAATTTGGGTAAGTTTAGGATTATATCTTAAAAATAAAGTTTTAATTGTATTAGGAAGTATTGGACTATTAGTTTCTTTGTTTTACGCTTTTTTTTAAAAGATTGTTGTTTATGACACATAATAAGTAGACTCTGTAGTAAGAATCTAATCTGCTAAGTCAGCAATTAATACCGTAAATTATCGCTCCTCAAATAAAATTGGTTCCCTTTCCGCAGGCACGGCCTCAACTAATTTTTAGAAGAAGAACACTTCTAAAAATGGATTTTCGGCCCGTGGGACTGCGATTACTCGCCCCATCAAAAACATCCGCTGTTCCTGCTGGAGTGTCACCAATTTCATTTGATGCGCTAGTGTAACTCGTAAATTAAGAAGGTTTAAAGTGCTTTATTATATTTAATTGCAAAGGGATTTAGTAACTATACATTAAAAGCTATAAAAAAAAACACACACTACCTAGCGAAGTAAGTGAAATGGTCGAGACTCCTGGGGCCCGACAAGGGTCATGCAGGCGTTGTCCGGCAAGGACGGTTTTAGCCTGTAATCCTTTCATTACCCACGAGCTGAAGCCGTGCCCACGGAAAGCGAGTCCATTTCACTTATGGAGCGGGTGAGTAATTCACGACTATAGTTATTGCACTTTTTACATCAAGTCCGAATATTTGCAAGCATAAATGTTGATGAGAAAGCCTTGTTTTATTACTTTAGATATATGAAAATAATGCTATTTAGTTAAGGAGTTCGTGTTATGAATAATAAAGTATTATCTGAACGTTTAAAAACGGTAGCAATGTACTTACCTCAAAATGCCTATTTTGCTGATATAGGTAGTGATCACGCTTATTTACCTTGTTACATCTGTTCTGTTGATCCAACTGCGACTGCAATTGCCGGGGAAATAAATGAAGGACCATTTCAAAGTGCTAAGAAACATGTTCAAGCACTCAATTTAGAAAATCGAGTTAAAGTAGTAAAGGGTGATGGGTTAGAAGTAATAACAAATTATGACGTTCGCCAAATTGTTATTGCAGGTATGGGTGGTGGATTAATCCGTTCAATTTTAGATAACGGAAAAGATAAACTAAAAAATATAGAGCGAGTTATTGTTCAGCCTAATGTTGATGCACACCTAGTTCGAAAGTGGTTCGTTCAGCATCATTTTGAATTAGTGGCAGAACAAATTTTAAAGGAAGACGGGCATATTTATGAAATATTAGTTGCAGACAGCGTGGATGAAACAAACGTTTCTCTGGATGAACAAAAGGATATCTTATTTGGTCCGTATTTATTGCATGAGAAAAATGAAGCTTTTATCGAGAAGTGGCAACTTGAAAAAATCAATCGAATACGTATCATTGGTCAAATGCAAAAAGCAAAAGTCGTTGATTATGAAAAGTTAGAACACTTTAAACAAGAAGTTAAATTGATTGAGGAGGTTTTACGAGATGCCAGAGACGATACTAGTGAGTGACGTCGTGCGTATTCTTGAAGATTGGGCACCAAAACAATATGCTTATGATTGGGATAATGTTGGTTTGCAGGTGGGATCATTAAATAAAAAAGTTAATAGAGTAATGATAACATTAGATGTATTAGAAAGCGTTGTGGATGAGGCGATTGAAAATGAAGTTAACTTAATAATTGCACATCACCCTTTGTTATTTAAAAGCATAAAACGGATTAACATCGACCAACCTAAAGGTAGAATTTTGGCAAAGCTATTACAACATAACATTACTGTTTATGCGGCCCACACTAATCTTGATATAACCGAAGGTGGCGTCAATGATATGTTAGCAGACCGTTTGGAACTGTCAGACAGAGAGGTATTAATTCCGACAAAACAAGTGAATTTATATAAGTTAATTGTCTATGTACCTAATGCCTACGTAGATTCATTACGAGAGGCACTGGCAGAGCATGGTGCTGGGCATATTGGTAATTATAGTCATTGTGCCTTTCAAACACAAGGTAAGGGGGCATTTAAACCAATAGCTGGTTCCAATCCATTTATTGGTCAAGAAGGAAAGGTTGAATTTGTTGAAGAGGTTAAACTTGAAACAATTATAAAAGAGGATCAATTGAATCAGCTCCTTTCAGTGATAAAACATGTTCATCCGTATGAAGAACCTGCTTTTGATTTAATTCCTTTAGCAAATCATGGTGAAAAAATTGGAGTAGGTCGTATTGGTGTGTTAAGTGAAACGATGTCATTACAACAGTTTTGTGAATTCGTAAAAGAAAAATTTTCAGTTCCTAATCTACGTGTAGTAGGTGACTTAGAAAAAAAGGTGAAGAAGGTAGCTATATTAGGAGGAAGTGGTGAAGGTTTTATTGCACAGGCAAAGCGTGCGGGGGCAGATGTATATGTCACAGGTGATATGACGTTTCACGATTCCCAAGATGCAAATGCAATGGGCTTGTCGATAGTTGACCCTGGTCATCATGTGGAAAAAGTAATGATAGAAGATGTGAAGTTATACATGGAAATGAAAGCTTCTGAAAAAGATTTAAATATTACATTCATAATATCCGAACAAAACACAGAGCCATTTCAATTTCTTTAGAATTTAAGTTCTATTTAAAAAACATTATTGCTCTTTCAGTAAACAAAAATAAAAAGCAGTTCAGTTTTATCTGTTGGAACTGATCTGCTTTTAATAGTCTTGGTAGGTTTGGATCTATAACAACATTTTGTGCAATTTCCGGGCGTCTACACATCATAACAATAACATGACCTCCATACATTTCCCCAAAAAGCAAATTTTAGCGATAAATAGTGTAAATATCAAAATAAAGATATGTTTTTATTAAACTAAGATATATAATGGTGAGAGTGTGTGCATTTTAAGTATATCTCCTTTATAATGGGGGTACAAAATAGAAGAACAAGGAGTTAAATAATGAAGAATCATCAATTTAAACAATATAACTTACAGCCATGGATTCAGGAAGTTATTGACCAATTAAAATTTAACGAACCTACACCGATCCAACAGAAAGTTATTCCTGCCGTGCTACGAGGTGAAAGTGTCATTGGACAATCGCATACTGGCTCAGGTAAAACTCACGCATTTTTACTGCCATTATGTAGCCGATTAGATGTAACAAAACAAGAAGTTCAAATTGTAATTACATCACCAACAAGGGAACTAGCAACCCAGATTTATAATGAAGTAAAAAAAATTCTTGAGTTCTCTAATCAAGAAGATAAAGTTAATGCGAAATTATTTATCGGTGGAACTGATAAAAAAAGAGCGATTGAAAAGTTAAAAGTTCAACCACAAATTGTTGTTGGTACACCAGGAAGGGTCCTGGATTTAATTCAAGAAGGTGCACTGGATATTTATACTGCACAAGGTTTTGTAATCGATGAAGCAGATTTAATGTTAGATTTAGGTTTAATTACTGAAATTGATAAAATGCTGGTCCGTGCTCCAGAATCCATTCAACTCTTAGTGTTTTCTGCAACTATTCCAGAAAGGTTACAACCTTTTTTAACAAAATACTTGCAAAAACCTTCCCACTTTCACATAAAAGATCATTTTGCACCAGAAACAATTGAGCATCGATTAGTTCCGCTAAGGCATCGTGAACCAGCAGAATTAATCTATCGTTTATCACAGGTAATCAACCCTTATTTAGCTATAATTTTTACTAATGGTAAAGAATCCGCAAATCAGCTTCATAAAGAACTGCAGGAAAAAGGTATTCAAGCTGGTCTGATACATGGAGGACTGCAAGCTCGTGAAAGAAAACGTGTTTTAAAAGAAATTCAATCTTTACGTTATCAATATATTGTGGCAACAGATTTAGCAGCTAGAGGAATAGACATCAAAGGTATTAGTCATGTAATCAATGCCCAAATGCCAAAAGAAGAGGAATTTTATATACACCGGGTAGGGCGAACAGCTCGTGCGGGTATGGAAGGAACGGCAATTAACTTCTACGCAGAAAGTGATATTCCGTTTATCCAAAAGTTAGCAAAGCGCGGTCTAACCTTTACTACGTTTGACATCGTGAAGGGTGAATGGAAAGAAATAAAGGGTTGGAACGAGCGTTCACAGCGAAAACAGACGGGTAATACAGCGGATCAAGAGGCTTGGAATCGTGTTCGTAAAACAAAAAAAGTAAAGCCAGGATATAAAAAGAAAATGAAATACGAACAAGAGAAATTGAAGAAGAGAATCAGCCATAAACAAAATAAGCGTTCTAAATAGAAGCAAAATGTATGTGTGGGTAAATATTTGTATGTTAAAATTAGACAAGCTATAGAAAAAAGAGGTGTTGAATTTGAAGATAGGCTCACACGTATCAATGAGCGGAAAAAAAATGCTGTTAGGCTCAAGTGAAGAAGCATTTTCTTATGGTGCTACTACGTTTATGATATATACAGGTGCACCCCAAAATACAAGAAGGCGACCAATAGAAGAATTAAATATTGAAGCGGGTCGCGAACATATGAAAAATAATGGTATTGATGATATTGTTGTTCATGCACCCTACATCATTAACCTGGGTAATACTACAAAGAAGGAAACATTTGAATTGGGTGTTACCTTTATGCAAAGTGAGATCGAACGTACGCAAGCTATTGGGGCGAAACAAATTGTACTACATCCTGGCGCCCATGTGGGACAAGGTGCAGATAAAGGAATTGCTAAAATTATTGAGGGTTTGAATGAAGTATTACTTAAGGAACAGGATGTTCAGATTGCTCTAGAAACGATGGCTGGGAAAGGTTCGGAAGTAGGGAGAACCTTTGAAGAACTTGCACAAATTATTGAGGGTGTCGAGCGAAATGATAAACTATCTGTCTGTTTAGATACTTGTCATGTTCATGATGCAGGCTATGATATAGTAAATGACTTTGATGGTGTTTTAGACAAATTTGATCGAATTATTGGATTAGACCGCTTGAAAGTCATTCATGTTAATGATAGTAAAAATCCAATTGAAGCACATAAAGATCGACATGAAAATATTGGATTTGGTCACATTGGATATGATGCTCTTCGTTACATCGTGCACCATCCACAATTAAGTCATTTACCAAAAATCTTAGAAACGCCATATGTAGGTGAAGATAAGAAAAATAAAAAGCCACCATATAAATTTGAAATTGAAATGTTAAAAAAATCTAAGTTTCAATCAGATTTAAAAGAAAAAATTATGTAGCAATAACAAAAAAGCATTCATCATGAGATGAGTGCTTTTTTGCTTATCTAGAGAAGTTCAATAAGTTAGTTAAACCATGACTCCACTCCATATTGTTTTATGATTTGGTTAAATAACTGTTGCGCTTGTTGTGCTGTTTTAAGATCTGTGATTTGTGCTAATTTTTTTAGTAATTTAACACGGTCAGCTTGCTCTAATGGGTTTAAATCAGTAGATCGCAGAAAAGTTACAATTTCATTAGCCTGTGTGCGTGTTAGGTTTATTTGATATTGTTGAGCATAATTAAGTAATTCTGAGCTGGAAAGGTTTTTAATTTTTTTTTCAATCATTTGCTGAACAAATGGTTGCATAATTGCCACCTCGATTTTTTGAAATATAAGTTCATTACAATAATATATGCAGAGCCAATCAAATTTGTTCCAATTAAAAGCTTTATTAGTTGCAAAATAATAGTTATTACGTTAGGATAACAAGCTGTAGGATAAAATAATGGAAAAACAGGAAGGGAGTACATGTAATAGTGAAAAAAACTATAGGCATATATTGTGGATTAATTTCATTAGTAGCTATTATTTTTATAATATCATTTAAAGATTATCAAACAAAAATCGACATATTGAACCAAGAGAAACAAGAATTGCAGCAAGAGAATAAGAAGTTACAAGCAACAGCAGCATATAAAGGTAATCAATCAAATGAGGAAGAATCAGTAAATTATCATACTTTTTCAGATCTAGAAAGTAAAGCCGAAAATTTCTTGTCAGATAGTGATGGGGCGTTCAAGAAATCTTGGGGGATATATTTAGCCAATGAAGCGAAAAAATATGAGATTGATCCCTATCTTGTATACGAACTATTGAAGGTTGAAACAGGTAATACATTTGATCCAAACTTAGTCGGGCCAAAAACAAAATACGGGCATGCTTATGGTATGTCACAGTTTATGAAAAATACAGCACCTTGGATTGCTGATATGGCTGACTTGCCATATGATGAAGAATTACTTTTTGACCCTTATTATTCGATCCAGCTATCTGTGGTCTATTTAGACTTTTTACACAATCAATATAATAATTGGGATGAAGCACTTACTGCTTACCATCGCGGAATGTCAGGTATGGAAGCTTATAAAAAATCTAATGGAACTGCAGAAAGTCAATATGCTATGTTAATTCAAAACAGAGCAAAAGAGCATAGAACTGTTGCTTATGCTAATTGATTAGAAATATTTACAGGTAATGAAGCATAAGAAAGTCCATAGACTAAAAAGGCACCTCAAGAAATGAAAGAGAGGGTCATGATATGGACGAAATGCAATCGTTTGATGAAAATGAACAGATAGAAGATGCACCAAAATTTGATGGTGAAGCCGATCTAGATGCAGACCAAGTTGGTTTTGGACAACAAGGGGCCCAAAGAAATCCTCCAATTATCGCTGGATATACAAATTATCCAACTGCAGAAGAAGATGATGAAGTTGAATTTGCACAAGAACTGACTGCTAATGAATTTAGTCAAGCAGATGTAAATGAATCTGATACTGCGGAAGTGGATGTAAAGAGTGGATTCGGGTGGTTTGCAGTAGTACTGTCGATTGTTTCATTTTTCATGATGCCTGTTATCTTAAGCGGGGCAGGGATTGTACTTGGATTTGTTGCTAAGAGTCGAGGAGCTAATACGCTCGGTAACACAGCAATAATCGCTGGTGCTATTTCGATGATCATTACTTTATTTATTGTTCCAATGGTGTAATAAAAAGAGCTGAGAAATTACTTTCTCAGCTCTTTTATATATTTACGACAATTTAATTATCAATCAACTATTAATACATAGGAAACAGGTAAGTGGTTTCGGGCTGTAAGTCGAGAATATCAACTTTTGGATTCAATGCCTTAAAATCAACCATTGCTTGCTCAATATCTATTGTTTGCTGTTGATTATTTATTTGGTCAATAATCGATATGAATGTCTCGCTTGCACTAACTTTATATGAGATCACTTGAAAAGAGACTGGGCCATCCGGGTCATTTTTACTGTCTGTGAACTTACTCGTTACAACTTGTTTTTCTGTGGTATGATGGATTGGAGAACCATCCTTAAGATCCTTAACAACACTGAAAAAGATCAATGAAATAACAATAATAAGTATTATTTTCTTAGATGGTAGCATAAACCTCACTTCTTTCTATGTAATATGGTGATATAGATAATTTTTGAAACAAAATACTTCTTTAGTTCGTATAGTAAATTATAAAGTGAGAGGAAGTGAAATCAAATGTCTTTAATATCGAATGACTGGATGAGTTTTATAATGGTAGGTTTTGGTACCTTATTTTTAATAGGTGAATTACTAATTAATATGCGAGGTATCTTCGCAATATTAGGATTTGGTTTTATAACAGTATATTTTTTAACATTTCTAGACCCTGGAATGTTTTTTGTCATGATCATTATCTATTCAATTGGACTGTTATTAATTATTCTTGATGGAAAATTAATTAATGATGGCACATTTGCAACAATTGGTGTTGTTCTAATGATTGTGTCTGTTGGGTTAAGTTCACCAAATTGGTCAGCAGGTTTATATGCTATAATAGGTGTCTTTATTGGAGGTAGTAGCTCATTTTTCTTTTTGAAGGTCTTTAAAGGAAGAAAAATGTGGAATAAATTAGCTTTGCTTGATAAACTTACCACAGATAAAGGGTACAGTTCGATGAATCATACCTATACAGATTTAGTTGGTAAAGATGGTGTTACACTGACTGATATGCGCCCAGTTGGAACAGTACGTATTGAGAATATAGATTATAGTGCAGTTTCGAATGGACAATGGATAATGAAAGGCGAACCGATTGTAGTGAAGCAAGTTGACGGAACAAGAATTTTAGTAGCAGAACAAATAAAGAATGGTTAAAAATATTGCTTCTATATTTTAGAAGCAATATTTTTTGTACCTTAGAGAAACTTATAGGGTATAAGTTCAGTGACTGTTTTTTACATTTTTAATAATATTGTCGAATTTTCGCAAACTTTGTGTAAATTTAGTGTAAATTTTTATTAAAAAAACTTTACAATTATGCTACTATCTTTAATAATGGTAGAGGTGTGTTATTGATTTTTATATAAATAATTGTACAAAGGGGTGTATGGTCCAGTGAATATTGATATTCAATCACTGATATTTGAATTCATCGGTGGATTAGGTATTTTCTTGTTAGGTATTAAATATATGGGGGAAGGACTACAAAAGTCAGCGGGTGAAAGACTTAAAGATATCCTTGATAAGTTTACAAGTAATCCTTTTATGGGGGTTCTTGCTGGTATTGTAGTAACGATTCTATTACAAACAAGTACAGGTACAACGGTACTAACAGTTGGATTAGTTAATGCAGGTTTTATGACACTTAGACAATCAATTGGTGTTATTATGGGTGCAAATATTGGTACAACAGTTACTGCGTTTATCATTGGTATTGAAATTAAGGAGTACGCTTTACCTATTTTAGCTATTGGTGCTTTAATGCTATTTTTCTTTAAGAGTAATAAGATCTCGAACATTGGACAAGCTGTATTTGGCTTCGGTGCATTGTTCTATGGACTAGACTTAATGGGCAGCGGTTTAAAACCACTTCGCTATGTTGGAGCGTTCCAAGATCTAACTGTGGAAATGTCTAGTAGTCCGATCCTAGGTGTTACTGTTGGGACTTTATTTACAGTAATTGTCCAAAGCTCAAGTGCAACAATTGGGATATTGCAAAGTTTATTTGCCGAAGGTGCGATTGAGTTAGAAGCCGCACTTCCAGTTTTATTTGGAGATAATATTGGAACAACAATTACAGCAGTTATTGCATCAATTGGTGCTACTGTTGCTGCAAGAAGAGCAGCATTAACACATGTTATTTTTAATGTCATTGGGACAACGATTATTTTAATCATTATTGGACCATATACGCAATTTATTGCAATGATACAAAATGAATTAAGCTTAAATCATGAAATGACGATAGCATTTGCGCATGGTATATTCAATTTCTCAAATGCAATTATACAATTTCCGTTTATTGGGGCATTAGCCTTGTTAGTAACAAAATTAATCCCAGGAGAAGATTCGGTAGTTAAATATAAACCAACTCATCTTGATCCGATATTCATACAACAAGCACCTTCTGTTGCATTAGAGCAATCAAAAGAAGAAGTGATTCGTATGGGTGAATATGCTTATAAAGGGTTGGAAGAAACAAGCTTATATCTGAACAATCAGCAGACAAAACATGCTGAATCAGCTTTACAAATTGAGAATGCATTGAATAAATTAGATCGTGAAATAACAGATTATTTAATTCAATTGTCTAGCGCTTCTTTATCTGATGTTGAAAGTGAGAAACACTCAACATTAATTGACTCTGTTCGAGATATTGAAAGAATTGGGGATCACTTTGAGAATATAGTTGAACTAATTCAATACAAGATATCTAATAAAATTACGATTACTGAACAAGCTAAAATTGATCTCAATGAGATGTTTGATTTGACATCAGCAACTGTTAAGCTTGCAGTTCAATCATTAGCAGATATGGATCGTGAATTGGCTTTACAAGTAGTACAAAAAGAGACCGAGATAGACAAAATGGAGAAAAATTTCCGTAAAAAGCACATTATACGTTTAAATGAGGGGCTATGTTCTGGAGCTTCAGGTATTGTGTTTGTTGATATACTAAGTAATTTAGAACGTATTGGAGATCACTCCTTAAATATTGCAGAAGAGGTATTAGGAGAGAAGATTCCTGAGACGGTACACTAGAAAAAAGAGGGTATTTTAATATGGTACCTGTAGTTAGAACACTTTAAAAAAAGTGTTTAAACTACAGGTATTTTTTAATTTTTTAATATATTTAAATTGCCAGTAGTGGATAAAATAGTAAGAGTTAAAAAATCGAATAGAAGGTTATGTCTATTGGTATAACAATGAACGAAATAAAACAGATATTTCTTATATTAAACTTTAGCTACAGAAAAATAATAAGTATCCAAATCTTAACCAGAAAGAGAAATGGTGTAATAGGATCGAATACTATTGTCAAAGGTGGACTGTTAAAATTGCTGATATAGCCTTTTAAAATTATTAATATACATAAGGAATATCATTTTGTTTTTGTTGTTCTAATTTACCTCAAATAAGTAATTCAAGTTTTCATTTTTTAACGTAAATAATTAAAAAATGAAAGATTGTATTGTAAATCAAAATTATCGGAAAATTTACAGTAACTTCATACTTCACCTGTATAATCAAACCTATATTAGGAAAATAGTACAGTGATTGTGGGGGCATTTATTTTGGAAAAGGGAAAAAAAGAAAAAATATTAAAGGACAAAATACTTAATAAAAGGAATTGGTACAAAAGATTATTAAGCAAGCTTAGTTTGAGTGCCAGACTATGTATTCTGTTTGTTTCACTGCTAGTAATAACTATTGCAATTATTGGGTATAGTTCTTATATGAAAGCTAAGGATATGACGATGAACTCGATAGAGAATAGGTTAGTTCGAGAAACAGAATTAATGGGCTATATCGCAGAGAATTTAAAATTTGTTTATGTCAGTGACGATGAATACTTTATGCAGCAACTTGAGGAGAATGTGCGCTCACAACAGAAAAAGCTTGCTTCTGATGGAATTGAATCTGAATTCTTCTATCTCGAAAATGGTGATGTCACTGCATTTAAAGTAAGTGAAACATCTTTGCCTTTACTATCAGATAACCAAATTAATAGAATAAAAGAACAAAAAAACGGAATTATTTATGAAAAAATAAGTGGTGAGAATTATACAATATCATTCAGAGAAATGAAAGAAATAGACGGTACATATGCACTTTTAATTCCAACAGAATCCTATATGGAGCCTATTGATCAAATGGGTTACTTTATATTATTAGTTAGTGCTATAAGTATAATAGTTACTGCTATCTTAACGATTCTTTTTGTAGGAAGTGTAACAAAACCTCTTAATATTTTGAAGCGTACAATGAAAGAGGTGCGTGAGGGTAATCTTAAGCATTCCGCGTCCCTTTCTACTACCATTCCGGAAATTGTATCATTACATACAAGTTATAATGCGATGATTGATCAAATGAGAAATATGATCCACGAATTAAAGGAAACAACAAAGGAACTGGAAACTACAGGTGGTGAATTAAACAAGTCATCTGAAAATACGCTTAGTTCCAGTCACCAACTAGTATCGGCGATAAATATTGTAAAATTAGGTGCGCAACAGACAGCTAGTAGTTCTGAAAACAGCGTCAATAGTTTTAAGACAATGAAAGATAAAATTGAAGCAATGCTGGGAAATATGGATATTGTTTTTGATAGTTCAGAACATATGAATGAATCTGCGAAGCATGGTGAGGACACAATGGCTGAATTAATTATAACGATTCAAAAATTTGAGCATGATTTTGATAAGCTAACGAAAACGATAAATCATGTTAAGGACAACTCATTAATAATTACAAATCTGGTTGGGTTAGTAAAAGGCATTGCAGAACAAACAAAATTACTTGCGCTAAATGCATCGATTGAAGCAGCACGGGCTGGAGAAGCTGGTAAAGGATTTGCAGTAGTGGCAAATGAGGTAAGAATATTAGCAGAGCAATCAACAGCTGCAACAGAAAAGATAACAAAGTCAATCTCAAATTTGGAAAATATAACAATACAAGCAACTCAAGAATTTGATCAAATGCTAAATAAAATTACAAACAACTTGAAGATGGCTAACGAATCTAAAGTATCTTTTGATCATTTGATGCACGAAATCTCTGTGTTTAGTAGTAATCTACAAGGAATGCAAGGTGATCTAGTAGAAATTGAAGAGGTTTTACCAGTGCTAGAAGAAACTGCAGATAACCTATCTTCTGTTTCGCAGGAAACATTGGCAAGTTCAGAACAGATGCTAGCAGCGAGTGACTACCAAATCGAAGAAATGAAAAGAACAAATGAGGTTAGCTTAAGGTTACGTGATTTGTCTAGTTCTCTATCTATTATAACGGATAATTTCAGTATTAGTTACAGTCATGACCAGTCCAAAATGCACAAGAGTAGTCCTAAGGTCGTACTAAATGAAGAAGCAAAAACTGAGAAAAAAACAGATCAATGACTTAAGGGGAATAATAGATGAAGAAGCGTTTATTGTATAACTTGCGTGACAATGTTTAAGTAAACCAACCTAGAGAGTTCTTTCTATTTAATTGTAAATAAAAGGTGCACCAAGTATAGATAAAATAATTAATAAAGCGTAGAAAGCTGTTACAGAAGGATGATAGTAACTCTGCCCATTGGGGATACCGACGGTGGAAGACTGTGTAGTTCAAGTGGCTATTCGCAAATATTAGATCTTATCTTCGAAGAGAACTTTCTGCATGTAGTATTCAAAAAATAAAAAGAGAGTGGCATTTACGAATTTCACTCTCTTTTTTAATATTTTATAAAAAAAAGCTTGAATGATTTAGTAGTACATGCTATATTATTTTTGTTGCTTAATTTTAAAAAAACAGAAACAAAAAAATATTTAATAAATCTGTTGACAGGTATACAGATACATGTTATATTATTATACGTCGCTTAAGTGCGATAGTTACTTTAGTTAAAATTTTAGCTTTACATATTTTATTATTCCACAGTAGCTCAGTGGTAGAGCTATCGGCTGTTAACCGATCGGTCGTAGGTTCGAATCCTACCTGTGGAGCCAACATGGCGGTGTAGCTCAGCTGGCGAGAGCGTACGGTTCATACCCGTGAGGTCGGGGGTTCGATCCCCTCCGCCGCTACCAATTAAAATATGTTTTACTAATGATGGCGGTCGTGGCGAAGGGGTTAACGCACCGGATTGTGGTTCCGGCATTCGTGGGTTCAATTCCCACCGGTCGCCCCATTTAAAGTAATAAGGACCCTTAGCTCAGTTGGTTAGAGCTATCGGCTCATAACCGATCGGTCGCAGGTTCGAATCCTGCAGGGTCCACCATTTCTAAGAAAATATTTGTATTACGGAGGATTACCCAAGTCTGGCTGAAGGGATCGGTCTTGAAAACCGACAGGGGCTTCGCGGCTCGCGGGGGTTCGAATCCCTCATCCTCCTCCATTTTTCTAAATACATATTACGGCTCGGTAGCTCAGTCGGTAGAGCAACGGACTGAAAATCCGTGTGTCGGCGGTTCGATTCCGTCCCGAGCCATCTTTTAAAACAAGCAGAAATCTGCTTGTTTTTTTGTTTAAAAACAATTGTATTCGACTGTTTGACACGAACTTAATCTGAAAAGTTTAAAAACTCTATTCTGAGGTATAGCTATTATAAATACCCAATGAAAGTTCAGGGAGGATAAATTATGATATCAGATAGAGTAAAACAAAAATGTGAAAAGCTATTACTTGAACAAAAGCAAAATGTCTTAGGTCAAATAAAAATTCAGACCAACCTAGAAAAAGAGCAAGTAAACCAAATTGTAGAAGAGTTATCTAACTATGATAACCACCCTGGTGATCAAGGATCAGAATTATTTGAACGAGAAAAAAATATTGCATTAAATGAACATTCAATTCAAGAGATTGAGGATATCAATCTTGCACTTAAAGCAATTGAGAATGGAACATATGGTATATGTAAAACATGTGGGACAGAAATATCTGAAGAACGTTTAGTAGCATTACCTACTGCATTATATTGTATAAATCATGCGAAAACTTCTGACGAAAACAGAAGACCATTAGAAGAACAGGTATTAGATCCAAATATTATTAATAGAAAGTCTAAAGCTGATGAAGATGAATCAACTGCTTTTGATGCTGAAGACACATGGCAGTCAGTAGATGAGTATGGTTCTTCAAATAGTCCATCAGACTTTTATCAAGAAAAAGAAAGTTACAGTAATATGCACGTTAATTCTGATAAAGATTATGGTACTACAGAGGAAATGGATAATATTGCTCAAACCGATATTAGTGGAAAAAATAAGATAAACAGAAAAAATAAAAAATGAGTTTAAAAAAAGAGTTACTAGTGAATAGTAACTATATGAAGAATTCATTTTTCTTCTGAAGCATAAAAGTTGCAAGATTAAAAGTGCTTTGATAACCTAAATGTAACAGAAAAACGAAAATTTTGTGACGTTTTTCTTACATATATTTTAAGGAGGATTATTTATGGCTAAATTTGAATTACCAGAACTACCTTACGCTTATGATGCGTTAGAACCACACATTGATAAGGAAACAATGAATATTCATCATACGAAACACCATAACACATATGTTACTAAATTAAATGCAGCGCTTGAAGGGCATGCAGATCTTCAAAATAAATCATTGGAAGAACTTCTTTCTGATTTAGATAGCCTACCTGAATCTGTTCGTACTGCTGTACGTAATAATGGTGGTGGCCATGCAAACCATAGCTTATTTTGGACATTGCTTTCACCAAATGGTGGTGGTGAGCCAACGGGAGAACTAGCTTCAGCAATTAAAGACTCCTTTGGTAGCCTTGATGATTTTAAAGAAAAATTTAAGGCCGCAGCTACAGGAAGATTTGGTTCTGGTTGGGCTTGGCTGATTGTAGACAATGGTAACCTTGTAATTACAAGTACACCAAACCAAGATACACCTGTGATGGAAGGCAAGAAGCCGATTCTTGGTCTAGATGTTTGGGAACATGCCTATTACTTGAAATACCAAAATAAACGTCCTGATTACGTAGCTGCATTTTGGAACGTAGTTAATTGGGATGAAGTTGCTAAGTTATATCAAGCAGCTAAATAATATAGTTAAAAAAGTTGAGGGTCTATCCTCAGCTTTTTTTATTGCTAAAAAAATATAAAAAGCTAAATTAAATTGTATTAAATATCATCTCTACAATAGTGCATATCTGCTTATCTTTTGAAAACAATAAACCATAGAACGAAATGAGGAGAACTGATATGCCAAAAAAACATAACATTCTATTAGGTGATATTGAAATAAATCGTGACTTGAAGTTATTACTCACAATTGGGGGGTTATATGCTCTTGCCACATTTTTATCAAATACTTTTGTTAATATTTACTTATGGAAACAATCTAATGATTACATAGCTATTGCTCTTTATAATTTAGCCATATATGTTTTGCAACCGACAACTTTTATTGTGGCAGGACGATTTGCTAAAAAAGTTGACAGAGTTATTGTTTTACGTTTAGGTGTGACTTTTTTAGCCTTCTTCTTTATGACTGTTTTATTGGTCGGTGAGAATGCGGCAAAATTTAATATTTTATTAGGGGGATTGCTAGGAGTTGGGTATGGCTTTTACTGGTTAGCGTTTAATGTATTGACATTTGAGATTACTGAACCGGATACTCGTGATTTTTTTAATGGGTTTTTAGGTTTAATGCAATCATTTGGCGGTATGATTGGTCCTATCGTTGCGGGTTTTATTATTTCACAAATGAATAATTCACAAGGTTATACAATAATCTTTTCGATTTCTTTTCTATTATTTATATGTGCAGTAGTTTGTAGCTTCTTTTTAAACAGAAGATCTGCTGTTGGTAAATTCGATTTTAGACGCATTTTGCGTGAAAGAAAAAAGAATTCAAATTGGCGTCACATACTTTATGCACATACTTTACAAGGGTTAAGAGAAGGTATATTCGTATTTGTTATTTCTATATGGGTGTTCATTGCAACTGGAAGTGAATTAGCTTTGGGTACATTTAACCTCGTTTTCTCAGGATTTTCCTTTGTTTGTTATTATGCGGCAACAAGGTTGATTAAACAAAAAATGCGAAAAAAATCAATTTTAGTTGGAGGGTTAGCGTTGTATTTTGCTATCTTCCTAATTATATTTAATGTGAATTACACCATTTTACTAGTATATGGTGCATTAATCGGTATAGCTTATCCTTTATTCACAGTTCCTTATGCATCAATGACCTATGACATTATTGGACATGCGTGGAAAGCAAAAGAAATGCGAATTGAATATATTGTCGTTCGAGAGTTGTTTCTAAATGTAGGAAGAGTTAGTTCTATTCTACTATTTATATTAAGTGTTACACTTTTTCCTACTGACCAAGTTATTCCTTATGTGTTAGTAATCCTAGGGGGCGGTCATTTTCTTGTTTATTTCTTTATTCGAAGAGTTTCGTTTCTTCCTACCACAAAAAACCCCACCTCTGCGTTAAAAGATGAGGTAATGAATCATGAAAATAGATAAACATCATGTTATAATAACCCTATCTGATTTTTTATGATAAAAGGGGGAGAATTAAGTGGGGGAAAAGAAAAAGAAAAAGAAAAAGTCGCAACTTCCCTTTCGGTTAAATATATTGTTTATTTTTGTGTTTGTTCTATTCTCATTGCTAATTTTGCAGTTAGGTGTTGTGCAAATATTAAATGGAGAAGAGGCGCAAAAACAAATAGATAAAACTGAAAATACACAAGCAACCATCTCAGTTCCTAGAGGTTTAATGTATGATCGCTATGGCACACTGATTTTGGACAATGTTCCACAAAGGTCGATAGTCTATACCCCACCCAAAAATGGAGATTCTGTATTGAAGCGATTAGAGATTGCTGAAAAGTTAGCGGAATTCATTATGATGGAAGAAAAAATGGACGACCTTGAGAAATTAGTTCGAGAAAGAGACAAGAAAGAGTATTGGTATTTATTCAATGCAACAGAAGCTGCGGCCCGATTGACTGAAGAAGAAAAGGATCTAGATAACGGTGGTCAATATCAGGCAATGCTTGATAAAATTAAACCTAATGATTATAACGAATTTAATTGGGAAGACCCTAAACTATTAAATATTGTTGCAATAAAAAAAGAATTAGATGCTGCTTATCAACTTTCGCCACACACAATAAAAAATGAAAATGTAACAGAGTTAGAGTATGCATTAGTCTCAGAACACTTATATGAACTTCCAGGAATTGATGCGTTACCAGATTGGAATCGGGTATCAAAAGTAGGAAATACACTTTCTACATTTATTGGTAACATCACGTCTTCAGACCAGGGAATACCAAGGGATAAAAGTGACTATTATCTAACACGAGGTTATAGTAGAAATGATCGTGTAGGTATAAGTGGGTTAGAGGAAGAATATGAAAGTGTTTTACGTGGTCAAAAAGAAGTCGTTGAATACACGACAGATAATAACGGTAATATAGTAGGTTCCGAGACCATTATTGAAGGTAAAAGTGGTAACGATTTAGTATTAACAGTAGACATAAAATTGCAACAAGAAATCGATAAGATTGTTCAAGAAGAACTAGAAAGCTTTATTAGTCAAAACCCAAGTGAAAATAAACATATGGAAGATGCATTAGTAGTGATGATGGATCCACAAACAGGAGACGTTCTTAGCCTATCTGGTGCCCATTATGATCGTGAGGACAATGAGTACGTAGATCAATCGTATCGAACAATTATTGATGCGCATTTACCAGGATCAACTATAAAAGGTGCAACAGTTCTAGCAGGGTTAGATTCAGGAGTGGTGAGACCTGGAGAAGAAATTTATGATACGCCAATTAAAATAGCAGGAACTCGCGAGAAAAGTTCATGGAGAAATATGGGGTATGTAAATGATTTAGAAGCTATTGAAAAATCATCAAACGTCTATATGTTCAATGTAGCAATTCGTTTAGCAACTGCTACGTATCGCTACGAAGAACCACTATATAATTTTGATTGGGATTCCTTTCAAGTCTTACGTAACTATTATAATCAATTTGGATTAGGTGTGGAAACGGGAATTGATTTACCATATGAAGCGACTGGGTTAGTAGGTGATCCTGGCCCTCGCGGTCAAGGACTATTACTAAACCTTGCAATCGGTCAATATGATACCTATACAACATTACAGTTAGCACAATATGTTTCAACGATTGCGAATGAGGGCTACCGCGTTCGCCCTCACTTGGTTAAAGAAATTAGGCAATCTAATGCTAAAGATTCTTTAGGACCAGTCCTGGAAAGTTTTGATACCGATGTATTAAACCGTGTTGTAATGGATGACAGTTATATCGATCGTGTCCAAGAAGGGTTTAAACGCGTTGTTTCAAGTGGTACTGCTTCAGGCCATTGGCGTGATAATAAGTACAAGGTAGCAGCAAAGACTGGTACGGCTCAAAATATTTTTTATGATAATGGAAAGGAGATCTATACCTATAACCTAGCTTTAGTCGGTTATGCTCCATACGATGAACCAGAAGTAGCATTTGCGATCATGATTCCTCGTGCTGGAACTGGAAATGACCAAAATGGAATTCATCACGCAATCGGTAACCGGATTATAAATAAATATTTTCAATTAAAAGAGGAACGCCAGCAAACAGGTATAACTGAAAATCTAAACGAAGAAGTAGCAGATCAAGAAAATCAAGAAGGTTAATTGACTAGAGAAAAGGATGTGAGCGATTATTTCGCTCACATCCTTTTTGTCTTTCGTATTATTAGCCAAGAGATTTGTTTGGTTTACACATTCTTAACATGCAATTAACGGTAGATTAAAACTTATACGTTATGATGTAGTTGTGGCTGAGATAAACAAGCCTAAAATAAAAATTATAGGGGGAAACATTACATGAAGAAACTAAAGTTAGTTGGATTTGCTTTACTCGTAATTTTATCAATTAGTTTACTTGCAGCCTGCGGTACGGAAGAGTCAAACGGAGAAGAAACAGGAACAGAAGATATGAACATAGAAGATAATGCGAGCACAGAAGAAGATAAAAACAATGACGATACATCAACTGAATTAGAGGGTAATGTCGTAGTTGATGGTTCAGGTACTGTATACCCCTTAATGGCTAGAATAGCTGAAGAGTATATGTTGACAGAACAAGAGGGTGTATCTGTTGAAGTAGGTCGCTCAGGTACAAGTGCTGGATTTCAAAAATTCCTAGTGGAAGACGGAACAGACTTTAATGATGCCTCTCGCCATATCAAAGATGAAGAGAAAGCCAAAGCAGAAGAGCTAGGTATTGAGGTGAAAGAACTAAAAGTTGCATTAGACGGTTTAACATTCGTAATGCACCCTGAAAATGACTGGGCAACAGAGATGACAGAAGAAGAGATAATAAATATTTTCCTTGCAGACAAAGGAGTAACAAATTGGTCGGATATTAATCCTGATTGGCCAAATGAAAAAATTAACACGTATGGACCGAATGAAAACCATGGAACATATGAATTCTTTTATGAGAGTATCTTAGAAGAACAAGATCTAGTAAGTGACGCTAATCTTCAACAAGAATATTCAACGCTTGTAACATTGGTTTCAGAAGATGTTAATTCAATCGGATTTTTCGGTTTTGGTTACTATGTAAATAACCAAGACAAATTACAGGCAGTAAACGTTGACTTTGGTGATGGACCAGTTGAACCATCGCTAGATACAATTGCTGAAGATGGAGACTATGCAAACTTTACAAGACCAGTATTTACTTATTTAAATGTGAATAACGCAAAACAAGAAGCACAAGTCTTAGATTATGCAATTTACCTTATGAATAACGTTAACACATTTGCTGGTGAAACTGGCTTTGCACCTATTCCAGATCAAGAAGCACAAGAGAGTATTGATTTCTTAGAGGGACTTAAGTAATAGATTTATATAAAAGTAAATAGTCAAGGGAGGGGAGAGCATAAATAATGCTCTCTTCTTATTTTTTATAAAAATTTGTACAAGAAAGGTGTTATTTAGTGCAGAAAAACAGCGATAAAAAATAATGTTATTGATGTAATAGATTTGAATCATAAATATAGTAAAAGAGAAAGCATTTCAACTATAAAAGTAAAATTAGTTCCTATATGCATATTTCGCATGGTTTGGACAAAAGATATGATTAATTTACACAATCTTTACATTCGATTAACATTAAATTAAAACTTATACGTTATGATGTAGTTGTGGCTGAGATAAACAAGCCTAATATATAAAAATAAAAATTATAGGGGACAGATGATATGAAGAAACTAAAGTTAGTTGGATTTGCTTTACTTGCAATTTTATCAATCGGTTTACTTGCTGCTTGTGGAGCTGAAGATGAGTCAAATAACAATAATAATGAAACTGCATTAGAAGGTAGTGTCGAGGTTGATGGGTCAGGTACTGTATATCCCTTGATGGCAAGAATAGCTGAAGAATATATGTTTACAGAACAAGAGGGTGTATCAGTTGAAGTAGGACGTTCAGGTACAAGTGCTGGATTTGAAAAATTTCTAGTGGAAGACGGAACAGACTTTAATAATGCATCTCGCCATATCAAGGATGAAGAGAAAACTAAAGCAGAAGAACTAGGTATTGAAGTGAAAGAACTAAAAGTTGCATTAGACGGTTTAACAATTGTAATGCACCCTGAAAATGACTGGGCAACAGAGATGACAGAAGAAGAAATAATAAATATATTCCTTGCAGATGGAGGAATAACAAATTGGTCGGATATTAATCCTGATTGGCCAAATGAAAAAATTAACACGTATGGACCGAATGAAAACCATGGAACATATGAATTCTTTTATGAAAGTATTCTAGAAGAACAAGATCTAGTAGGTGACGCTAATCTTCAACAAAATTATTCAACGCTTGTAACATTGGTTTCAGAAGATGTTAACTCGATCGGGTTTTTCGGTTTTGGTTACTATGTAAATAACCAAGACAAATTACAGGCAGTAAACGTTGACTTTGGTGATGGACCAGTTGAACCATCGCTAGATACAATTGCTGAAGATGGAGACTATGCAAACTTTACAAGACCAGTATTTACTTATTTAAATGTGAATAACGCAAAACAAGAAGCACAAGTCTTAGACTATGCGATTTACCTTATGAATAACGTTAATACATTTGCTGGTGAAACTGGCTTTGCACCTATTCCAGACCAAGAAGCACAAGAGAGTATTGATTTCTTAGAGGGACTTAAGTAATAGATTTATACAAAAGTAAATAGTCAAGGGAGGGGAGAGCATCAATATTGCTCTCTTCTTATTGTTAGAAATTTGAACAAGAGAGGTGTTATTTAGTTATGAACAACAGCGATACAACAAAAAATAATGCTGTTCAAGTAAGAGATTTAATTCACAAAAATAGTAAAACAAAAAGTATCTCAAATATAACAGAGAAATCAGTTCCGATCATATTATTTCTAATCGCAATGATATCTTTAGTAACAACTATTGGGATATTGGTCACTTTATTAACAGAAACAATACATTTTTTTAATCGAGTTTCTATTATTGAATTCTTTACTGGAACAGTATTGAAACCTTTAAGTCAAAATCCTCAATTTGGGATATTACCACTAATTTCAGGTACAATCATTTCATCTGTTATTGCAATGCTTGTAGCTGGTCCAATTGGGATAATGACAGCAATCTTTCTAAGTGAATATGCATCCGATCGTGTTAGAAGAACACTAAAACCACTTTTAGAATTACTAGCTGGAATTCCAACAATTGTTTATGGATTTTTTGCTTTTACTTTTGTTACACCTCTTTTAAGGGAGTTTATACCTGGATTAGAAGCTACAAATGTTTTAAGTCCAGGGATTGTAATGGGGATTATGATTGTTCCAATGATTGCATCCTTATCAGAAGATGCAATGAGTTCTGTACCAAATGGCATGCGAGAAGGAGCATTAGCATTAGGTGCAACAAGGTTAGAAGTTACATTACGAGTTATCGTTCCTGCAGCATTGTCAGGAATCATCGCTTCCTTTGTTTTAGGGATCTCTCGTGCGATTGGTGAGACGATGATTTTAACTATCGCAAGTGGAAGTTCAAAAAACTTTACGCTTGATGTTACACAATCGATGCAAACCATGACTGCTTATATTGTTGAAGTTTCTGGTGGTGATGCACCTGCTGGTTCCACTATTTATTATAGCCTTTATGCAGTTGCTATGACGTTATTTTGTTTTACATTACTGATGAATATCGTTGCAAGATATGTCTCTCGTAGATTTAGGGAGGAATATTAAATGAAATATATAGATACAGCTCAAGTTGAGAAAAAAATGAAATCACGCGTAATAATAAATAATTTTTTGAAAAGTATTTTCTTTTTAGCAACCATATTTGGACTTGTAGTTCTAGCCGTACTGATTTTTCGTGTAATGTCACAGGGTCTTAGCTATATTAACATGGACTTTTTAACTGGAAAATTATCAACTATGCCAGAAAGAGCAGGAATAATGGGAGCGATTTTGGGAACATTTTGGTTGATGGTCGTTGTAATACCAGTTACGATGGTTTTAGGAGTTAGTACCGCAATTTACAACGAGTTATATGCCAAAAAAGGTCGATTGCAATCTGTTATACAAACGAATATTGCAAACTTAGCTGGTGTGCCATCTATTGTCTATGGAATATTAGGTATGACGATTTTTGTACGGGCTTTAGATTTTGGTAATATCGTTCTTGCTGGTGGTTTAACGATGTCTTTGCTTGTTTTACCAATTGTTATTGTAGCAAGTCAAGAGGCAATACGTGCAGTTCCACAACATTTAAGTGAAGCGTCTTATGGAATGGGTGCAACGAAATGGCAAACAGTAAAAAATATTATTTTGCCTGCGTCACTCCCAGGGATTCTTACTGGTTCAATCTTAGCGCTTTCTCGTGCGATTGGTGAGACTGCACCGTTGGTAGTGCTTGGTATACCAGCATTATTAATTCCTTTCCCTGGAGGTATTTTTGATAAATTCACGGTACTTCCAATGCAAATATACTATTGGACATTGGATTCTTCACTTATGGAAGAATACGCTTATTTGGCTGCAGCAACAATTATTGTATTATTAGTATTATTATTTATTCTAAACTCAACTGCTATAATTATAAGAAATAAATTCCAACAAAGATATTAATTTTAGGGGTGAAAATATGAACCTTGTTACAGATGTCAATCAGAATAATATAAATTCAAACGGTACAGAGCGTGAAAACAAAAACATTGTATATGATACAAAAGATCTAAATTTATGGTATGGAAATACACACGCATTAAGAAACATTGATTTACCAATATATGAAAGAGAAGTGACGGCCATTATTGGCCCATCGGGATGTGGGAAATCAACGTATTTAAAAACACTAAATAGAATGGTTGAATTAGTACCTAGTGTGCATACTTCTGGAACAATCAAATACAGAGGTAGAGATATACTTGATAAATCATTTAAGGTTGAAGCACTAAGAACAAGTGTAGGAATGGTTTTTCAAAAACCGAATCCATTTCCTAAATCTATTTATGACAATATCGCATATGGTCCAAAGATTCATGGGATCCGCAACAAAAAAATCCTAGATGAAATTGTAGAAAAAAGTTTACGTGGTGCTTATATTTGGGATGAGGTAAAAGATAGGCTAAAAGACAATGCATATAGTCTCTCAGGGGGGCAACAACAAAGGATATGTATTGCTCGTTGTTTAGCGATTGAACCAGATGTAATTTTAATGGATGAACCTACATCTGCACTAGATCCCAAATCTACACTAAAAGTAGAAGAATTAATTCAAGAATTAAAAAAAGATTACTCAATTGTTATTGTTACGCATAATATGCAACAAGCTGCCCGTATATCAGATAGAACTGCTTTTTTCTTAAATGGAGAAGTGGTTGAATATACTGATACTGATACATTATTTTCAACACCAAAAGATAAACGTACAGAGGATTATATTACTGGAAGATTTGGTTAATAAATAGTAAAGGGGAGAATATTTATGGTAGCAAGAGAACAGTTTGAAAGTGAATTAGCTTTAATGAAGCAAAAGGTTATTCATCTAGCGGAAGGAGCTAAGCAACAATTACAAGATTCTGTTTCGGCACTTTATCAAGCAGATACTAAATTTGCAGGTGAAGTAATCGAAGCAGATAAGAAATTGGACAAAATGGACCTTGATATTAATGAAACAGCTATTCTATTAATTGCGAAACAACAGCCGGTTGCTTCAGATTTACGTAAATTAATAGTAGCAATCCGTCTCTCTACAGATTTAGAACGTATGGCTGATAACGCAAAGAATATTGCCCGTTCAACAACGCATCTGGGAGATAATCATGGCATGGAAATTCCTAAGTCTTTGGGAGATATGCGTGATGTGGCACTACGAATGATTGATTTAGCAATTCTGGCTTATAAACAAGAAGATATTTCATTAGCTAGAGAATTATCTGAATTAGATGATCAGATTGATACAATGTATTCAAATGGATTACAGTCACTACTCGAAGAGACAGTAACTAATCCCCAAAAGATTCAATTTATTATGCAAATTGCTTTTTGTGGACGTTTTATTGAACGATTTGGTGACCATTTAACAAATATTGCAGAAAGTATTATGTACTTGGTAAAAGGAGAGTCCCTTAACTTAAATGAATAACAAAACAGCAGTGCTTGAGCATCAAGCACTGTTGTTTTTTAATTTTGATTTGCTATTGTATCAGCTATTTCTTGAAGTGTCATTTCACTGTTTAACTCAAACTCTCCTATTTGTATGTTGGTTCCATAATCATTATCGTTTAGATATGTTATAAAAACTTCACGATCTTCTATTATATTTGCATTTTCTAAACTTTCAGCAACTTGTGAAATAGTCATTCCTGATTCGATTGTTAAGTTAAATGTTTCTGGAGCAGTTGTCTCAGTATCGGTATCAGATCCACTTTCATTTTCAGATTCATTCTCGGTACTTTCTTTTTGTGTCTCAGTTTCAGTTAAGTCTTGTTCATCCGTAGGTTCTTCTGTCGATACATAGTAACCATTCATCTCTAATTCTTCGATCATTTCTTCCAAATCCATTACATTATTTTCTGCAGTATTTTGTTCACCAACAACATCATCGTTGTCATTATCAAAAAAATAAATAACTCCTAATAATACTGTAGCAGTCAGAATCCCCAGTGCAAATGCTCGAACTATTTGTTTCATATTTAAACCCCTTTACCCTTTTGATGAAAACTGTCTGATAAGTGAATGAATATCATATTCACTTAAATTGGTTGACGTTGCAATTTCAGCTGCCGAATGTCCTTTTTGATGCATTTGTTGTACTTTACGCATTAAAGGGGTTTGTGTTTGTGATGATTTTTGTAAATCAATGGTACCCATATCTAGGTCGTCTGAGAGTAGTTCTTCTTCTAAAATTTTAATCTTCTTTTTAATTTGATACGTATCTTGCAATGTTGATATAGATAATTGCTCTAATTGATCTTCCAATTGTTTGAATTTGTCATTTGTGAAAAATGAAACAATAAATAACACGATGGCAATAACAAATAAACTTATAAAAGCGGTAGTTAGCACATTGTTCCCTCCTATATGTATACACTATTAGTTATAACACAATTGTTTCTATTCGAACAATTGTTAACAGGAAAAATAATTTTTTATTCTAAAAAACAATCGAAGAAACTTGAATTATGTTTATATTTTTGGTAATATAAATAAGTCTGAAAATGATATTAATTTTAAAAAGATGTTAGATGAATAGTTTGGAGGGATAATGATGCGCGTAAATATCACACTTGCTTGTACTGAATCAGGTGATCGTAATTATATTACTACAAAAAATAAACGTACAAATCCAGAACGTTTAGAAATGAAAAAATATAGCCCACGTCTAAAAAGACATACGCTTCACCGTGAAACAAAATAATATGTCTTAATTGAAACTCTTACCTTTCATTTGGTAAGAGTTTTTTTCATTAGATTCTTTGCAATGTTGCTTGTAAAAGTACGAAATTGATATAAACTCCGTCGTAACATTAACTTTGATTTACGCGTAGGGTCAGTCGCTTTCCGCGGGTAACTCTTCAGCTAACTCGGAAGTAAAGAACACTTCCGAGTGGATCTTCAGATGTTACTTTTCCCGCTGGAGTCGACTGACCCTACGCTCCAATCAATATCTGAAAATTACTTGTGTTTGTTTGATTTAATAATAATCCACCACGTTATATATAGAAATAAATTGATAATGATGTGGTGACAGCAAATGTTTTTGATGGGGCGAGTAATCGCAGTCCCACGTGTCCGAAGATCCACTTGGTAAAGTGTTCTTCTTTACCAAGTTAGCTTCGGCCGAGCCCGCGGAATGCGAAGTGTTCTATCGTAACGAGATTAGGAAATACAGATTTCACTTACGACGGATTCTATTTGAATCGTGTCGCAAACAATAGTCCTTCAGAAAAAGTGTTAGATTAAATTTTTTTGTTGAATAAGATTTTGTGTTTAAATATCTACATATAAATATGGGGGTAGGTTATATGGATTCGAAAGAGACGTTACGAAATAAAATGAAAAAGAAACTTTCTTCATTATCATTAGAAGAAAAAATTGAGATTGAAAAAACTCTATATAATCATTTATTTTCTAGTACAAATTGGAAACAAGCGGATGTAATCGCTACAACAATTTCAAAGGGAATTGAGTGGGATACAGGCCCTATAATTGAAAATGCTTGGAAACAAGGAAAACAGATTGCTTTACCAAAATGTTACCCAGAAAAAGCTGATCTTAAGTTCTATACTTTTGAATCATACGAGCAATTGGAAACAGTCTATTATGGTTTATTAGAACCTGCCCCTGATAAAACTGTCTTGATTACACCAGAACAGATCGATTTAGTTCTTGTACCTGGCTTAGTATTTGATCAAAAAAGATTCCGGGTTGGTCATGGTGGAGGTTATTATGACCGTTTCTTAGCACATTATACTGGTGATACTATGTCTTTGGCTTCAGTTAATCAAATTATAGATACAATTCCAGTTGAATCTTTTGATATTCCCGTTGATCAATTAATTACAAATGATCAAAAGAAACCATCTTTATAGTAATTAAAATCATATTTTTCTCACATCGAGGTAAACTATCCTTGTTAAATTAAAAAGGAAGGATGATTATAGCAGTGCAAAAAATGTTGTGGATAATTGGTATGGTTTTTGGTGGTGTGATTTTATATAGAAAAAAATATAAGGTAATGAATATGTTATTGGCATTCTCTGTGTTTCGAAAAATAATTGTTGCAATCTCGATGCGATTTCCACTTTTGCGAAATGAAATGATGCCAAGTGTCTTTGAGCAAGAAAAGTAATTGAGAAGGAAACATTTCTAACGTTGAGATGTTTCCTTCTTTATTTTAAAGGAAAAATGGTATGATAAAGGAGGAGAGGATGAAGCGTATGTTTATAGAAAGAACATATTATTTTTACCAACTCACTGATTATCTTACTCGACAACAAGGTTTTGAACTTGTTTTTATAAATAATGACCAGACAGAGATATGGTTACAAAGAAAGAAAAATAAGAAAAACCATGTGATACGTATAGTTAATAATGGGTTTGATTGGAAAAATCAATTGAGATTGGATATTGAAAGGACAATAAAAAATAGTAAAAAACTCACAAATTTATTTCTAGGTAGAAATATAGAATTTCATAATGTCTATGTCGCAGAGTATGCACCTGTGGATGATTGGAAGGCTTTAAAGAAAACAGTAAATATGAATCAAAGAAAGTTTTCTCGTATGCATCTTTATTATCTGGATGATAAGGAAGGGGCAATTGAGAAAAATCGATTATTTGAATCCATTGATGTCGAAAAATTTGAGATAACTCCACCTGATAACATCATGGAGTTAGAAAGTAAAACACAATACTTAAAAACATCAATTCTTGGAAAATATAATCAAGTAAAAAAACAAGCTGATCAAGTTTTTCGATATGCAAAACCTACACTAACTTATTGGATTTTAGCAGTTAATGTTTTAATGTTTATCTTATTAGAGTTGCAAGGAGGAAGTACTTCAACAGATATATTACTACAATTCGGTGCAAAGTATAATCCGGCTATTATAGATGGGGAGTGGTGGAGAATTATCTCTTCTATGTTCTTACATATCGGTTTGTTACATCTTGTAATGAATATGCTAGCACTTCATATTGTTGGGAGTATTGTAGAACAAATCTATGGTTCAAAACGCTTTTTGATTATTTATTTCTTTGCAGGAATAATGGGAGGGTTAACTAGTTTTGCTCTTAATCCGCAATTAGCTGCAGGAGCATCTGGTGCGATTTTTGGTTTATTTGGAGCTCTATTATTCTTTGGCTTTCATCATCAAAGAATTTTTTTCCAAACAATGGGTTGGAATGTTATTGTTATAATCGCCTTTAATATTGTATTTGGTTTTGTGGTACAACAAATTGACAATGGAGCACATATAGGTGGCTTAATTGGTGGGTTAATAGCATCATCAATTGTGTTTTTTCCTAACAAAAAACAACTAAGTCAGCAGCTACTTGCCATTGTTGCATATATAGTGATAGTAGTGAGTTTAGTCTTATATGGTATATCAAATAAATCAGGGCATTATGATCCGATGTTACAAGCGCAAATAGCAAATCATCTAATAGAAGAAGAGGAATTCAGCCAGGTGATAGATGTTACATCAGAGACATTAGAGACTGAACCTACAAATTTTCAGGCAGAGTTACTCTTCCTTCGTTCCTACGCATATAGTAAATTAGAGCAATCATCAAAAGCTTTAGCAGACTTAGAGGTGTTAGTAGCGCTTGAACCAAATGCCATTCCTGAAGCTTATTATAATTTAACCCTAATATATATGGAGCGTGGTAATACAGAAAAAGCAAAAAATGCAATAAGAGAAGCAGTGAGATTGAGTCCAAATAATGAAACCTTTACGTCTTTAGCTCAAGAATTGCTTGGAAATGAATAGCGCTGAATTAACTGTTGCATTTTTCCATTATGATCTTGGAATAGTACGCGCAAATGTGTTCCTTCTTTGTCTACAAGTATTAACGGTATCAAACTTTTAGAAGAAGGATCAGCTTGATTAAAGGGAAGGATATAATTTGCATATAATCCTTCCCACAGCTGTCCGATTACTTTAGCAGTTTGATCCTGAGTAAGAGTAGGGAAAGGTGAAGTCTCATATTGATAAAGTTTTGATAAAGGAACAAATAAAAAATCAGAACTAGCTAATTGAAAATGGTTGATTAACTGTTGCCAGTGATAGTGTAATTGTTGCGTCTTTGTATGATTCAACGCATGCTGCCATTCTGTTTGTGTGTCGTTCGTTGGCGTCTTAAATGATTCTAAGGGCGTATTTGTTGAATCGATTACATATAGTTCATCGTGAGACATTTTTTGGACACTTTTAATTTTATCTTCTGGATGATGAACCTCAGCATGATGATATGAAATAGCCTGATAATGACTACTATCTTCTCCATACAAAGTTGTATCCAATTCGATACGGCTTACTTCTTCTTGCCATTCACTTTTAACCCCTTTAAGCAGCCCATCTACATATAAAAGAGAAATATCTTGTCTCAAATATGTTGGCTCATCTGTCTCCGAATAGGAGCGCCATTCTATTGTATATGAATCCTGATCTTTTTCCATTAATAGTTGTAGTTTTGTGAAAGCAGTTTGAAAAGTTATAGACTCATCTGGTGGGAAATATTTTATTGTAGTTTTAGTCGGTACATTTTGTATATGAAGGAAAAATATAACGATAAGTAATATTGTAGTAAAACACAATGCAATATAGCGCATGACAGCCCTCCATGGTGATTATACTTATTAATTGATGTATATGTACAAGTTTTCTTTTATATGTAAATGTATGTTTTTTAATTCTTGGTAAAAAGTAAGTGAAGATAAAAAATGATGGTATAGGATAAGGGTGATCAGATGAATGAAAAAAAACCATTAAGTAAGTCATTTACCAAGAACAAAAAATATTTACATGAGCGATTAGGTGTAGAGAAAAGCTTTGATGTCGTTCAACTGGATTTGAATTATGCCGGTATGGATATGGCAATGTTTTTAATTGATGGTTTTGTGAAAGATGACATTCTCCATTATGTAATGCGTTTCTTAGCAGAACTAAAACCAGAACAACTCGAACCAGAACCATTAGTAAAATTGCTTAAAACTTACATTCCATATGTTGAATTAGATACAGTTGATGATCTGAATGTTGTGACGGATACAATACTTGCTGGTCCGACTGCATTATTAATTGATGGTTTAGATCAAGTTATTATGATTGATGCCAGAACTTACCCGGTTCGTGGTCTCCAAGAACCAGATTTGGAAAGAGTGGTACGTGGTTCGAGAGATGGATATGTAGAAACAATCATTTTTAATACTGCTTTAACAAGAAGGCGTATCCGTGATCGCTCACTTCGTATGGAGTATAGTAGTATAGGTAGACGCTCTCAATCAGATGTATGTATTTGTTATATTGAAGATATTGCTGATCCTGAAAAAGTAAAATTATTAAAAGAACATTTGAGTTTAATTGATACAGATGGGTTACCAATGGCTGAAAAAACTATTGAAGAATTTTTGAGTGGACGTCACTGGAATCCATATCCAACTATTCGTTATACGGAAAGGCCTGACACAGCAGCTGCACACCTTTATGAAGGACATATTATTTTGATTATTGATGGTTCTCCAAGTGTGATGATTTTACCGGCCACATTCTGGCACCATCTCCAACATGCAGAAGAGTATCGTCAAAAACCACTTGTTGGTGCGTATTTACGTATGGTTCGTTTTATAGCTGTATTTGCATCTATTTTCGTCTTACCTTTTTACTATTTAATATCAAGTAATCCAACATTATTACCAGATATACTTAGCTTTTTTGGTCCAGAAGATACCGGTTCTATACCAATATTAATACAATTTTTAATAGCAGAAGTAGGGATAGACATGTTGCGGATGGCAGCAATTCATACACCAACCGCTCTTGCTACCGCCCTTGGTTTAGTGGCTGCCATTATGATTGGCCAGGTTGCAGTAGAAGTTGGACTCTTTTCAAATGAAGTAGTGTTGTATTTGGCCATTGCAGCTATGGGAACATTTGCAACACCAAGCTATGAAATAAGTCTAGCAAATCGACTCGTTCGTATTTTTTTATTATTAATTACGGCAAGTTTCGGTGTAGCGGGTTATATGATTGGTATAACAGCATGGTTAATTTACCTTATTCGTATGAATACATTTAAGACGGGGTATATGTGGCCGTTTATTCCTTTTTCCGCTAAAGCCTTTCTTGATGTAATTGTACGTACGCCAGTTCCACTAAAAAGTAGACGCCCGGCCTTTTTAGATCCTCAAGACCCTGATCGTTAATTCGATCAGGGCTTTTTAATAAAGTAAGAAAGGATAGAATTTTAATGTCATCATGTAGTTATTTTATACGTAGTTTCGCTACGGAAATACACTACGCATTCCTGAGGGGCTTCTTACGCCGTAATTATAGTGATGTATAAAAAATTATTTTAAAGTTTTGATTAATAATCAAAAAGAAATTTGTTATAATGAAATAGGTGATAAAAATGAGAACAATTTACGACGTACAACAATTATTAAAAAGGTTTGGAACAATTATTTATATTGGTGATCGATTGGCTGACTTAGAGTTAATGGAAGTGGAAGTAAAAGAACTTTATCAAGCACAATGTCTTTCAACAAATGAATATCAAATGGCTTTATTATTATTAAGACAAGAAATGTCGCTATTACATAATTGAGAGAGGAAGGGTGGAAGAATGGAGAAATTTTTGTTAGGTGTGGATATTGGTGGTACAACAGTAAAAATCGGAGTCATTACATATAATGGGGATATTGTTGATAAGTGGGAAATTCCAACAAGTAAAGGTGCTGAAGCAGAAAAAATCCCGCATGATATTTGGAGATCAATAGAGACCAAATTAGAGGAACTTAATATTGATTTATCTAACGTTTTAGGGATTGGAGCTGGAGCACCTGGTTTTGTTGATACTGCTACTGGTGAAGTTTCAATTGCAGTTAATTTAGGATGGGAGAATTTTAAATTAGCAGAAATTCTTCATGAACTATCAGGGTTATCAGTATATGTAGATAATGACGCTAATATTGCAGCTGTTGGAGAGAACTGGAAAGGATCAGGTAATCTGGCAGATAATTTTATTGCAGTTACTCTTGGTACGGGTGTTGGTGGAGGAATTATAGCAAATGGTCAAGTTGTAAATGGTACAAATGGCACAGCAGGAGAAATTGGACATATAATGGTCGAACCTGGTGGTGCTCCGTGTAATTGTGGAAGAAATGGCTGTTTAGAAACGATTGCATCCGCTACAGGAATTGCGCGCCTAGCGAATGAAGCAGTTGCAGAAGGCAAAGATACTTTATTAAAAGAACAGCTTCAACAGAAGGGTACCATAACTGCAAAAGATGTGTTTGATTTGGCAGCTAAAGACGATTATGTAGCACGATCGATAATAGACGATGTAACAAATGTTTTAGGCCTTGCGCTTGCTAATATAGCTACAGTTATTAATCCTTCCAAGATTATCTTAGGAGGAGGCGTGTCTAAGGCTGGTGAACAATTATTGCAACCACTTCAGAAAGCTTTTACAAATTATGCTTTACCTCGAATAGATGAAGGATGTGAATTTGCCATTGCAACCTTAGGCAATGATGCAGGTATTTTTGGTGGAGCATATCTTGTCAAAGAAGGTTATGAAAGCTAAGCGAAGATGAATTTGACATGTTTTAATTATATATAAAAAGGTGAATAAAGTAGTTTAATTGAAATAAAAAAATATTCCCTGTTTTTAGGGTTTATTTTTTTTTGCATCTGTCATAGAATAGGTTAATGTTAAGTTATTGTAAAAATAAATGAAACTTTTTTCGCTGTTAATACGTCTCTATTTATAAGGTTTATTTTACTGATTATGTGGAATAAATGATTTAAGGATTTATAAATGTAATATTAAAAACTTGGTGAATAAAATGCGAGGAGGAAACTTACGTAATGTTTCAAAGAAAAGAATATAATGTACCATTGTATGTAGTTGCAAGTATTTTATTTGGAATAAAAACATACATTGTATATCGTTTTTTATTTAATATCGAACTGGATAATTTCCTGCAAGAAGTTATCTTATTTATAAATCCATTTGTATCAGCATTTTTTGTTTTTGCGATTAGTGTTTGGTTAAAAAAACAAAATCAAATGAAGTTTATTCGATACACAACATTGATAGGGTCTTTAATTTTGTATTTTAATCTAGTATTCTATCGAAACTTTACTGATTTTCTAACAATTCCTGTATTGTTTCAGGGAAGCAATGCAGCTGACTTAGGTACAAGTGCATTAGCATTAATACACATACCTGATATTTTATTGTTTTGTGACTTAGCTGTTATTTGGTATTTAAGTAAAAAATATGATGGCGAATTGTCTGTTTCGTATGAAAAACGGAAGAGAGCCCTTACGTTAAGTCTAGCTATAGCATTTTTATTGGGAAATTATATTTTAGCAGAGATTGAGCGTCCTCAATTATTACAACGGACATTTGATCGAGAATATTTAGTGAAAAATATTGGTATTTTTAATTATCATATTTATGATATTGCCCAACAGTCCAGGTCGCAGGCGCAGCGTGTTTTTGCAGATGGGAATCAATTACCTGAGATAGTAGAATATGTGAAAGGTGATACGGTTAATCAAGATGAAAATAATTTGTTTGGTGTAGCAGAAGACAAAAATGTGATTTTTATTTCGCTTGAATCCGTACAAAGTTTTGTAATTAACAACACCTTACACGGGGAAGAAATCACACCGTTTTTGAATGATTTAATAGATGACAGTTATTATTTTGAAAATTTCTATCATCAGACTGAACAAGGGAAAACTTCAGATTCTGAATTTCTAGTTGAAAATGGTATGTATCCATTGCCTAGTGGTGCAGTCTATTTCACACATGGGCAAAACAAATATAATGCTACACCGGAAATACTAGGAGAAGAAGGCTATACTTCTGCAGTATTTCATGCAAATAATGAAAGTTTTTGGAACCGTGACGTAATGTATGAAAATATTGGCATTGATCACTTTTACGATGTGGAATCTTATCAAGTTACAGATGAAAATAAGGTTGGTTGGGGGTTAAAAGATAAAGATTTCTTTGAACAATCGATCAAGTATTTGCAGGCGTTAGAAGAGCCATATTATACACGTTTTATTACGTTAACAAATCACTACCCATTTGATTTGGCGGAAGAGGATGCTACGATCGCTAAATTTGATTCAAACTCTAAAACCTTAAACCAATATTTCCAAACAGTTCGATATACAGATGAAGCAGTTGAAAATTTCTTTGAGCAGCTGAAAATAGCTGGTGAATATGAAGATTCAATTATTGTGTTAATGGGAGATCATTATGGTATTAGTGATTTTCATAATAAAGCAATGGCGCAATATTTAGAAAAAGATGAAATTACGGCATACGACCAAGTCCAATTACAACGTGTACCAATGTACATTCATATACCTGGAGAAGGTGGAAAAGTAATTTCTAATATTGCAGGGCAGATTGATGTAAAACCAACACTACTCAATCTACTAGGTATTGACAATAGTGGAGATATTAACTTTGGCACTGATTTATTTAGTGCAGACAAAAAAGAATTTGTAGCATTACGTGATGGCAGCTTTGTAAGTGATGACTATATCTATACAAAAGATCAATGTTTTGATCGTGAAACAGGTGAATTAATATCAATAGACTCTAGCGGTCTATTAAACAATGAAGAAGATGAAGCAAATAATGTTTGTACTCCGATAAAAGAAAAAGTACAGACTGAACTGTCATACTCGGATGAAATTATTTATGGTGATTTATTTAGGTTCTATGATTTTAATAATCCTGAATAATAAAAAGATAACAAAAAACTCCTTATCTGACGACAGATAAGGAGTTTTTTGTGCTAGCAATTATATCTTATATTATTGTTGTAACAGATAAGAAGCCAAATAAAATAGTAGAAAGACCAGTTAAAGATACCCCAAAAATATTTTGAGATTTAAATTCTTTGTAAACAGCTGATCCACAAAGTATTGTGATAATTATTAGTATTAATGTTAGTGCCATTTAATCTACATCCTCTCGACAGAAAATATTCATATATAACATCGCTTAATTGTAGTGTTGATAAATATCCTTTCACATTTTAAAATAGTAATGGGACTTTGTCGAGGGGTTATAAAAATTAAATGTGAATAAGGAGTGAACAATTTGCAAATTCAAGGATTGTCTCTAGGTCAATTAGGGACGAATTGTTATGTTATATATAAGGATAATCAAGCGATTATAATTGATCCAGGTGGGGATAGTAAAATTTTATGTGATTGGTTAACAAAAAAGGAACTGATACCAATCAGTATTCTATTAACACATGCGCACTTCGATCATATTGGTGCTGTTGAAGATATACGAAATCACTATCAAATTCCAGTTTATCTGCACCAAGCAGAGGAAGATTGGATGGAAGATCCAACATTAAATGGTTCTGGACTTTTTCCTGTTGAGAATGTTGTATGTAGACCAGCTGACTACATTATTCCAATCGGCATGATGGAAGTTGGGTCATTTTCTTTTGAAGTTAAACATACGCCAGGTCATTCACCAGGTGGGGTTTCATTTATTTTTGCAGATGAAAAAATTGTTGTTTCTGGTGATTGCTTATTCGAAAATGGGATTGGCAGAACAGATTTACCGGGTGGAAATCATCAACAATTGATTAACAGTATTAAAGAACAGTTACTTACATTAGGGGATAGTTATAAGATTTATCCTGGTCATGGACCAATGACAACCATAGAAAAAGAGAAGAAATTTAATCCATTTATTAGTGTTTAAAAAATCATCTGTTCCTTGTTTAAGGGACAGATGATTTAATTTAACTGGGCTAGCTGGATTCGAACCAACGAATGACGGAATCAAAATCCGCTGCCTTACCGCTTGGCTATAGCCCATCATGTTACAAAATTTATTTTTAACTAATTTAAGTAAAATATACATCAAAACACAATGAATTTTTTAACTTCATCATTCTAGCGTTAAGTAATATACTCGCGTTTTTTGGTTCTTTTTTAATGTTATTGCTTTTAGTGTAATGACGATTTTATTATCATTATGTTGATAATACGTAATAAGTACTTTTCCGTTAGGGTAGAAGTAATTCATCATTTGTTGCTGAGTAGTTATCGGGTAATCTACTAAATTTTTGCTAAAATCTGTATATCCTATTTGGTGTAATGTTTCTAATTCCACCTGTTCTAACTGCAATTCAGTAATTAACTGATCATTACTATATAGTGTAATAGCTGACATCACGCTCAATAAGAGAAGCGTAATAATAAATGTGACATATGGCAGTAAAAATCCGTCTTGATTATAGATGCGGTGCTTAATAAAAACTAAATGTTTTTGCATAACTTTCTCCTGAGGTCGTAATGATAGAGACATGTACACCATAAGATAATTCTTTAACATGAAATGTTTCAATGTTACGGACGAAAATCTCATGGCCCACTCCATTCACTTGCCTTCTAATAACTTCTGGATAATAGGATATTGTTATCCTTTTTCCTGATTCATTTGTAAGATGAATCGTGTTGTTCTCTACATAATCATATTTGTTTTTGTGCAGTTCATCGCTTAAAAAATGAAAGAACTGCCGGATTGAATATTCAGAAGTGTGACTGTCATACTCTATTAAGCGAAATATAGTTGGAATTAATGTTAGTGTGGATCCAATGATCGCAACTGATATCAACAGTGATACGAGTGTGAAACCATTTTCATTTAGATGGATAATAGTATAAACATGTTTTTTCTTTTTTATATTTAACATTGATCCATGTAGCACATCCTTTCCATAATAGGTCTTCTTTCTCAAATATAATCATAACTACTGTGTTATTTATTTTAATATCTTTCTCAAAATAACTTGGTTCTTTTGGTGTTGTGTTAGAGAAGGTTTGTAGTTCATTATGAAGTTGTGATTGTACTTCTCTATGCTGAAATAAGATATGTTGTTCCATGTTAAGTTGAAAAATGATTGGTACCAATGTAAAGCTAACCATCATAATTAAACTCAATGAGACAAGTAATTCTGACAGAACAAAGCCGGTCTGTTTTACTCGTTTACCTTTCAACAATATAGCTCCTTCCTTTTCCAAAAGGAAAATAAATAGCAAATTCCTTATCGTCTATAATAATTAAAAACATACCAGGTTCTTTAATAGTTCCTTGAATGGAAAAAGATAAGGGCATAGATAATGTATATAATTTCACCTCCCAGTTGTGAGGGATTTGACGCTCTACTAAGACTTTGCCCCTACCACCTTGGCGGATTTCATACGATTTTGTGTCTGGCTTAATGATTAAATAAAGGTTATTTCTTTTTAATAGTGTCTGTTGTTGCATATATAATACATCGCTCTCAAATAGCTGGTACCAGCGATTCAGCTGATAAGTATCATATGTGTTTGTTTGCAACGAAGCTCCAATTACAAGCAAAATAGATAAAGTGCTTAATACGATCAGTATTTCTATAAGTGTAAACCCTTTTTGATTATTCATTAGTTACATCAGCTGCAATGATGGTATAGTCCTCACTCGTTTGGAATTGAATTTGTTTTGTACCATTTGCGCATTTATCTGATTGAATATAATCCCCAACAAGCGTTTCTACATCTGGCGGATAAGTACCATGATCAATTATATATGACTGGACCTGATTTTCGGTCATTTGTATAAGTGCATCACAGCCTTTAAGTTGAAGTGTTTCATTCTTGTCAGCGAGATTTGGTACTAACAAAATTAATAAGGTTGTAATGATTGTCAGTACAATTAACATCTCTATTAAAGTAAATCCTTTTTGGTTGTTCATTAGAGTCACATCTCCTAAATAGTATTTATTAGTTGAAACATTGGTAATAGAAGGGAAAGATAAATAAAAATGATACATGTAGCTATAATTATGAAAAAGGTTGGTTGAATAAGTGTAAGAAATTTTTTGATCTTTAATTGCAGATGCTCTAATAAAAAGTCGGCATAGGTTTGGAGATCTTTAGCTAACATTTCTGAGGTTGTATTTTTTTGAAATATTGCATGTAGGTCTTGTTCTAATAAAGCACAGCCAGGAAGAATCTGTGAAATCAACTGTCCTTGTTTTAGCCCATCCATAATAATTTCACTATGATAAGCAAGAAGTGGGTTTTGTGATTGTTTGGTTAATATATCAAAGCAGTCTTTTAGTGATAACCCAGCTTGTAATAATGAACTTAGATGTAATGAAAATAGTAAAGTTGCATTAGGACTTATAATTTTTTTTAGTAGGGGAATTCGTTGATATATTTTAACTTTTTTATAAATTGATAATTTTCTTTGAATGACCAACCAATAAATACCACAGCAAATGATGAATATACCACCATATAGAAAAGTTTGAAATAGAATGTTTATTAGGTTTAATGCAAAAGAAGTCATATCAGAGGTGTGTGTTGTCGTTGAAAAGAGTTGTATAAAAGATGGAAAAACAGAAGTTTTAATAAAATACAATAACAAAATAAACAAGAAAAATAGAACAATCGGATATTGGGTTACTTGCTTGAATTTTTTCCATAAACTCAATTGCTGGTCGACTAACTGAATACTTTGTAGTAATGCCTTCTTTATATTCCCGTGTTTCATAGCAAAATATAAAAAAGAAATAATTCTTGAATCAAAGTTTGCTTTATTTAAAGCAATATCAAGCGAATTTCCTTCTTTTAATGTAGATTCAATCAATTCTGCATGTTTTTCCCATTTTGTATTCCACTGTAAAACTGTCAAAGCATCTAGCAATGTATAGTGTTGATCTAGTAAGCGGGATAATCTGATTAAAAAATAATTTTGTTCTTGTAGGGATAGTGCTTTTGCTTTATTTAATACGTGTTGTTTCCGTTTGATTGGTGTAACCATAAGCAAATGCCTTCCTCCTCAACTTTTGAAAGGTATCAAATTTGGGATTTGATTGATCAGCAGGATTCTTAATTGCACCTTCTAAAATATCTTTATCCAATAATTCTAAGATTGCAGCACGAGAGGGAATATTCCCTTTTGTAATGATTGGAAATAGTTCTAAAGCGGCAATTGCAATTAGACTTTGTTCTAAGTCTGTTTGCTTAATTCCCATTTCAAGTAGACGATAAATGGTACCAAATGCATTTTTGGCATGTAAGGTAGATAAGACAAGGTGTCCGGTATAGGCAGCATGGAAGACAAATTCTGCCGTTTTTTTATCGCGAATTTCCCCGACCATGATAATATCTGGATCATGGCGAAGTGCCGCTTTTAGCCCAACTTGATAGGTTATGCCGCTTTTTTCATTGACTTGAACTTGTAGCAAGTCCTTCATTTCTTTTTCAATTGGATCTTCTAATGTTATGGTTTGATAAGATTGTTCTTCCAAAAGGACTTGCAACAATGCGTATAATGTAGTGGTCTTTCCACTTCCAGTTGGACCAGTTAACAAAATTATCCCTGATTTATTGGTAACCCATGATTTAATTCTATCCAATTGATTTGGAAACAAAAATAAATGATTTAATGAAATTGCTTCTTGTTGAGGTAATAAACGTATTGCAAGACTTTCGGAATTGTTAACTGGCAGTGTAGATAAACGAAGTGAAATTGTTTGATGTCTATAGTGAAATGTAATAGCTCCGTTTTGTGGTTTTCTTGTTTCTCCAATGTCCATACCCGCAGAGAACTTATAATAACTGATTAGAGTCTCGTACTCTTTTACATGCATCTCACTATGAAAAACGCGCTTTCCATGAATACGAAAGTAAATTTTCGTTGTAGTTGAAGTAGGACAAAAATGGATATCAGAAGCGGCTAAGTCTAAAGCAGAATGAAGTAATTCATTTGAGAAAAAGGCAGCGTCATTCAATTTGTTCACCTCACTTTCTAGGGTTACTATACGAATCTTTTCTTGAAAAAGCAAGTATCTTTTTAAAAGAGAGAAATAGTAGAAATTGTATTATCGTGCAGTCTTATAGTATTGTTTTTTAATTTAAATCTAGCTGTTTTTCGGAAACCAATCGAAGATAAAACATAAAATTTTTTTTGTGAAATCGTAAATTATGTAATGAAATGCTATAATAAATCCAACTTGTTTGAAAAGAGGTAGAGTATGGATAGTATCTATTTAATTGGATTTATGGGAAGTGGTAAAACAACAGTTGCAAAATGGCTAGCAGAAAAATTGCAATTACCCTTACAAGATACCGATGACATGGTAGAACAGGCTTATGGTATGAAAATTAGTGATATATTTGAAGCGTATGGTGAGGAAACCTTTCGTACATTTGAAAGTCAAGTATTAACGCAAACCAAAACAAAAGACTGTATTGTCTCGACAGGTGGCGGTATTATTGAAAGGGACATTAATGTAAATTGGTTACAAAATAAACAGGTTATATATTTGCAGACTAGCTGGGATGTAATTTTTAACCGTCTTAAAAATGATGCAACACGCCCGATTTGGAGTGATCAAAAAAAAGATAAGCAAGCCCTATTGCGTAAACGTGAAAGTACCTACTTACAAGTAGCTACATACACTGTCCCGACTGACGGAAAAACTGTAGAACAGATTGGTTCAGATATTTTAGACTTAATCTACATAAACGGTTAGTAATGTCATACTCAAGTAAGTTCCCTTTATAGAAATCAAATTTATGGGCATCCTATTAATAAATTATGAAAAGAGGGATGCACATGTCTGGAAATGATATAGTGAAATATATAACAGAGGAATTTGTTAAGTATGTTGATATGCCAAAAAGTGAAAGAATACAGTATAAACAGAAAAAAAAAGAAACGAAACAGGAAACACAAAGCCAACTTTCGAACAAGTGGTTTGGAATGTTACCAGTTTCGTTTAAAATTTGGAGAAACAATCATAAAAGATAGTGACAAGTTAATTCTCATTTTAATCTAGTAATTGATTCAAAGAGGTAGATTGAGTCATGTGAAAAATACCGCCATTTATAATGGATATTGCGATTTGTGGCCGGTACAATGCTTCTATTGCTTCAGATTCTTTTTTGTAAAGTGCTGTATAATCTTTTTTATCAGTTTGATAAAAGTAATCTAATAACTTTTTTTCTTCTTCCATATGTCGCCATGATTCAATAGCCCAATCATGCTCTGTTTCTTGAAGTTCTTTTTCAATAAGCTGTATAATACGTTGATAGCTACTCTTTAAACGTATTAATGGACTTAAGTTATAACAAAAGTCTGGAATTTTAGTATCCCACTGAATTTTTTCTAATTGATCAATTATATTGTTGATCATACCCCCATTAATCATATTAATGCCAATGGACTTAATGGCTTCTTTTTTTTGTTTTCCAATAAAGCTAACCTTTATGTTTAAAACCAACCACGGCACTAATGCAGTTTGTTGATCAACCTGTACCATTTGATACAGACGAACAAACTTTCCTTCTTCATCTAACAAACGGAAAATTTGTTGTAAACGAGGGCTGCCAAAATGAATAGGTTCTCCTTCCTCATCGTCCAATAACGGATTTGTTAGCAAGGTGATTTTTCCTGGTTCCCCTTGAAGACCAAGCTTCTTGACGTATTGCCAATAAAATGGACGGTTTAATAGATATTCGTCCATTTTATCAGTTAATTGAATACTTAATTTGTCACCACGGTTTTCTAATATGTCACAATGATTTGCTTTGAAAAAGGTAAACAGAAAATCATGAAGATTCGCGATTGCCATGTTGCTCCTCCTGTTCATAGTAGTCTTGAGCATTAGAGATAACTGCAGATAAGTTATCAATTTTTATTTTGATTTCACCATCTGTTTTTGATTCTTGAAATATTTTTTCTACTTCTGTCTCTATATTGGTTAATTGTAAATCTGACAAAATTGCATCTAAATTACCAACCACACGTTGAAAGAGTTGGATTTTTTCATAAAGTAGTCGTAGTATATGGTCTTCAATTGTATCCTTTATTGCGAAATTATAGATGTTGACATCCTCCGTTTGACCATAACGATGAATACGACCAATTCGTTGCTCTAAGCGCATAGGATTCCAAGGTAAATCGTAATTAATCATATTATTACAAAATTGTAGGTTAATACCCTCACCACCAGCTTCTGTAGCAATTAAAACTTGTGCTTTTTCTTGGAATAATTGCCGCATCCAATCTTTTTTACCACGCTTAAATCCGCCACGAAATGGTACAGAAGTGATGCCATTTTGCTGCAGGATCCATTGTAAATATACTTGTGTTGCACGATATTCTGTGAAGATAATACACTTATCATTCATTGATTGAATTAATTCAACAACTTTTAGCGCTTTTGAATGATTTGGTAGCTTCTCTATACATTTAAGAAAAGCTGCATAATCCTCTTTATTTTCTTTATTTTCCTGTAATAAATTTTTTTTAATAGACACATAGCAAGCCTCGCGTGAAGAGCATAACTCACGTAGGTATGTAATGGCTGCAAAATGCGAACTCTGTTCTGTAATTTCCTTTAAATTATTATAAGCTTCTCTTTCTTCAGCAGTAAAATCGATCCATACGGTTTCTACGTTCCGCTTTGTCCAATCTATACCTGTATCTTCTCTACGATTACGAACCATTACTTTTTGGATCAATTGTTTTAAATGTGCATCATGTTCTAATGTCTTATGATTTTTACCAAACTTTTCAGTAAAGGTCTGGTAATCTCCTAGGTATCCTGGTTTTAATATGGAGACTAAATTAAAAATATCACTTAGCTTATTCTGAATTGGCGTAGCAGTTAGTAGTAAACAATATTTTTTTTGTAAAGCTCGAATAAATTGATAATTCTTTGTTTGATGATTTTTTAATTTATGTGCTTCATCAACTAAGACAAAATCATAATTTTGCTCTAAAATAATATCTTTGTGTTGTTGACGTTTTGCTGTATCGATTGAGGTGATCATAATATTATCCTGATCCCATACCGGTCGTTTTCTCGAGGTTGTAACAGGAATATAAAATTTTTGTGTTAACTCCATTGCCCATTGATTAACTAATGAGGCAGGAACAAGAATTAAAGCTTTTTTCACTAAACCTCTTAACATATACTCCTTTAATATTAATCCAGCTTCAATTGTTTTACCTAGTCCAACTTCATCTGCTAAGATTGCTCTTCCATTCATATCGTCTAAAACCTGTTCTGCACACTCTAATTGATGTGTTAAAAATGTAACATGAGGCAAAAGAGTTGGTGATCTCAAGCCCTTGAAATCTGTTGTTAGATTGTTAACACTAGCTTGGTATGATAGATGAAATAATTCCCATGAACTAAATGAACCATCATCTTTTACTTTTTGATCTAACTTCTCGATGAAATCAACATCACGTTTTAAATCAATTTGCACGAAGATCCACCTTCCGAACTATTGTTATTTTATAAAAAAAACACTCTTTTTTGAGTAAGGATATGCTATAATCATGATAATTAAATGATAAGTTCATATTCATTAGATACATAATAGTATGTCCAAATTTCATATTTTTACTAGCGAATGATGAATAGAGGAGAGAGCACCATATGGTGACGCCGAAGGAGCAAGTATTTTATGCGAATCTCTCAGGCAAAAAGACTCTATTTTAACGCAACTCTGGAGAATGTTTATCAATTGGTAAACTACCCAAGAAGAAAGTCCATAAATTACATTTAGTGGACGAAACTTTCTGGTACAAGGACAGGGATATCATCAATTATGATGATTTCACCTGTCTTTTTTTTATTTTCTTCTAAATGGATTGTGTTATGACTATTTTTATATAAACTGCGCATTAAGAACCTAATACGTTTAGTCAGTGATTAGTAACGAAAGTTACCGCTTCTCAAATGAAATTGACTCTCTTTCCGCAGGCACGGCTTCAGCTAACTCGGATAAGCAAAGTTCGCTTTCCGAGTGGATCGTGCGCCCGGCATGAGTTATAACTAGGTGGTGAAAGTCCACCACAGACTTGGCAGTAGGAACTGTTAGTGAAAGGCAAGGGTGTCTATCGTGAGATAGAATCTGAAGGAAGCCGGACACAAAATCCC
>NZ_QJSH01000007.1 GCF_003426025.1 Paraliobacillus quinghaiensis | reverse complement strand
CCGAAGGGGTCATCTTGCTTCCCGCGCTCGACTTGCATGTATTAGGCACGCCGCCAGCGTTCGTCCTGAGCCAAGATCAAACTCTCCATAAAATGCGAGCTTGGTTGCTCATTTAAAATACTAGCTTGTTTCTTACTTAACATACTGGTTGTTTCGTTCAGTTTTCAAAGATCAAATTGTTATTGCTGTTTTTGCGACAGCTTTTATATTATATAACTTACACTCATTAAAGTCAATAACTTTTTTTTAGAAATTCTTTTCTCTGTAAAAGCAATCTCTTTAAGAGCGACCAACATAATATAGCATGATTGCTATCATTGTGTCAACAACTTTTTTAAAGCCGTTTAAAGCGACGCATATAAATATATCATGGAGACAACTATAGCGTCAATACCTTTTTAAAAATAAAACTGTTATTCATTAATCTTATACTCACGATGGAAAATCTTTTTACCTTTAGTGTCTACAAGTTCAACAGATATAAGGTCTTTATCAATTAAATAATCAAGCATCGTACTTAAATCTAGCGCATAAAACTGAATAGATGGATGTACAGTTAAATCTCCATAACTCCATGACTCTTGTGATGTACGCATAACATCTAATAAATGAACAGCCGATTGCTTCGCACGTGAACTTAACGAGAATTCAATTGCAATTATCATTAACTCAACTCGTTTTGCAATATCCTCATTACTACTAATTAACTCTTCATATAATTTATAAATTTCGGAATCAATCCGTCTAATCTGACTCCAAACAACTACTTCTGGATGGTATCCCTTATCTATAATAGATAACCTACCGAGACTGTGTAGGGAACTTAACACCTTACTGTATGCATCCAAATAATGACCAGAACTAAACAAATCTTTCGCTTCACTATAGTTACGTGTGAGTTTAGCAAATTCAATTGTCATTTTTAGTTGTCTCTTTTCAACCGGGAAATCTTCAAGCTTACTCTTTAACTCTGCAACATACTCATTACGATCAAATAAAACTTTTCCAGTCATAATCCATTCAACTGATCGGTGATACGAACCAGTATCGATCCAATAATTTAAATGACCTTCTTCAACAATATGCATTGCGGCTGTTTTTTGTTCGAATTGATAATGTTTCACAAACCAGGGTTGATTCGCTTTAGAAACGATGACTAATAAAATGACGTCAAAGTTGTCAGTAACTGGACTCACTTCTTTTTTCTTTTCTACCATTAATATCCCTAATGTATTAGGATGGCTTGCTCTTTCTTGGTAAATGGGACGTAAGACATTTTCCATCACTTTATCCTCCATACGTTTCATTTTAATTATTAATTCGTGAAATCTACAAAAAATCCTTCTAAAAATTAAAACTTCATTTCCTATTACACTACTTGCGACAATTACTATACTATACTGAACGATCATAGAAAAATGCAAGAGAAAAATGAAAGGTATTATATAATAGAAGAAAAAAAACCTTTCTTACCTAATGGTTAGAAAGGGTGCAGACTACTAATTTTTTGTTTTACATTCTGGACACGTACCGTAAATCTCCATACGATGATGACTAACATCAAATCCTGTTACTTGTTCAGCAAGTGATTCAACTTCATCTAAGCTTGGATAATGAAAGTCAACAATCTTGCCACAAGACTCACAGATAATATGATAATGTTTTGACGTATTATAGTCAAAGCGACTTGAAGCATCACCATAGGTTAGTTCACTTACAAGTCCAATTTCACGAAAAACACGTAAATTATTATATACGGTAGCTACACTCATATTAGGAAATTTCCCTTCCAAAGCCTTGTAAATATCATCAGCTGTAGGATGGATTTCAGCATTTATTAAAAATTCTAGCACCGCATGACGTTGCGGTGTGATCCGCACACCAGATTCCTTTAACCTGTCAACAGCTTCTTGAATCCTTACATCACTCATCGGCATGCACCTCACTTTCGGGTAGAAGTGTATTACTTCTCTACACATTATAAAAAAAGCAATTAGTTAATGAAAAGGTCTTAGGTAATTTAAAACTGTATCATTTATCGTTCTAATACAATTATTACATTATAATTCTTACAAACAGTGTAACCGCTAATCAAACATTCTGTCAATAAAAGTATCAGAATAGACACAAAAACTTCTATTTTTCAACTTGTATCGTCTTCTCTTCATATGAACTAAAGTAATTTACATAGCGTGCAGCAACAAATAAATAATCAGATAAACGATTCATATAAGAAAGGACATGGGGTGAGAGCTCATCCTTTAAACCTACTGCCAACCTTTCTCCTCGTCTCACAATCGTTCTTGCACTATGCAACGAAGCTGCTGCTGGATGTCCCGATGGCAAAATAAACTGTTTTAATGGACTCAACTGCTTATCCCATTCATCAATCTGTTCCTCTAGCAGTGTTATATATTCTTCTTTAACAGACCATGGAGCGTTACTACCTGGTGCGGTTGCAAGTTCAGACCCAACATGAAACAAATGATTTTGCACTTGTACTAAACTTTTAATGAATTTTTTCCGTTCCGATACTGACCAAGAAAGCTTCTCCCCATTATGACTTAAAGCTAGTCCAATCATAGCATTTGCTTCATCACATGTACCATAAGCTTCTACTCTAAGGTCGTTCTTTGGAACACGTTTACCAAATATTAATGATGTCGTACCGTCATCTCCAGATCGTGTATAAATACGCAATTTTAGTACCCCCGCTTTAGATCAATTAGATTTACTACTAAACTTCCATCTTTTAAGTAAGTCTTCAAATTCTTCTCAAACAATTCCAATGCTCTTGGAATATAATGCAGTGATACGCCCGAAATATGAGGTGTCATTGTTACCTTCGGGTGTTGCCATAATGGATGTGTCTTAGGCAACGGCTCTTGTTCAAATACATCTAAGATCGCGTGAGAAATTTGATTTTGATCTAGTGCCATAATTAATGTTTCACTTTGCACCACATCGCCACGACCCATATTAAGAAAAACAGCAGAATCTTTCATCTCTTTAAAATGTTCTTGTTTATAAATATATAGTGTCTCTTCCGTACTTGGCAAAATAGAAACAACAAAATCCGCTTCTTTTAATCCTTTTAAAATTTCATTCGTTTGATACATTTGATCAAAATTATCACTTGGCTTTCCACTTCTAGATACACCTATCGTCTTCATTCGAAATGCTTTTGCTAAACGTGCTAACTCCTCACCAATTGCTCCTGCACCAACAATCGTCATTGTCCGATTTGAAATCTCTTTTATTTCCAAACTACTATCCCATTCACGTGCATACTGATTACGCCATAAAGTATCATTTTGACGGTAAGCATTGAGTAGCATAGAAATTGCATACTCTGCCATTGGTATTTGGTGGATAGCTCGTACATTCGTTAATTTTATACCGTTCTCTTTAATTGCTTGTAACGGCATTTCATCCATTCCTGCTGATAGAAGCATAATCCACTTTAACTTTTTAGCTCTTTTTATATGAGCCACTGTCAAATCCGAACCAAACGTTAATAAAATATCCGCTTCTGATAACCTAGCTCCTGCTTGATCGACGTCTTCTAAAAATTGAAATTCAACAGCAGGATATTGCCTGATTAAATACTCTCTAGATTCTTTTGTTAATGTTGTTGTTGCTAAAACGAACATCAGAAAACCTCCCAAACAATTAAGTAACATTATAATTAGGATATCCTTTTTCACTTGTTTTGAAAACAAATACACTTTAAACCTATTATGTAACAAAAGTACAAGGCGATTCCCTGTACTTTTGCTCGAATTGAGAGAGAAGGTTATTTGCTTTCCTTATACTTTATGGTGAGATTTTTTTCTTGTATAGCATTTTCACCTATTTTCACGAAAATAAGAAAAAATCCACTACTTTAATAAAAGTAGCAGATTAATCGGTTTAATTTAAGTTTTCACGAATAAAGGTTAGAGCTTCATCTGTATGACCGTCTACCTTCACTTCACGGAATTCTTTTTGTACAACACCATTTTTATCAATAATGAAAGTTGAACGTTCATTCCCCCAGTATTCTCTATCTGGTTTTTTCTTTAATTTCCATACACCAAAACTCTCAGCAAGCTCATGCTCATCATCTACAAGTAGTGTGAATGGAAGATCATGCTTTTCTTTAAATTTCTGATGACTTTCCTCAGAATCAGGACTAACACCAATTATCACAGCATCCAAGTCAGCAAAACTTTGTTGATTATCACGGAAGGAACATGCTTCTGTGGTGCAGCCTGGTGTACTGTCTTTTGGATAAAAATATAAAACAATGTGCTTTCCAGCATAGTCTGTTAGTTTAACTTTGTTACCACCACTATCTTTCATTTCAATGTCTGGTACTTTTTGGCCTATTTCAATTGTCATTTCTTACCCTCCTAAAAAATCTATAATTTTAGCGTAACCAAAACAGAGCTATCTTACAAATCATTCACCTTCTGTTTCGCTCGTTTTTTATTTGCTTGCTCTAAATGTGTGTGTTGCCAAACCTTCAGAAAGAAAGTCGCGGGTAGAATATAGCCAATTAATGCCTCGACTAAAGCAATTAACCTCGCCCATCCTATTGGTGTAATATCCCCATATCCTACTGTCATTAATGTTACACCACTAAAATAGAAAGAATGTGCCAATGATTCGAGTGTACTAACATCTCTCACTTCACCAAACTCTAACAACAACTGACCTTGAAAAGATAATAGAAAATAAATCATCCCGAAACTTACTAAAACAATAAGATAGACAAATATTAATGCATAAAACAATTCATAAGAAAAATAACTGCGCTTATATGTTTTTTCAAAAATAAAAGAGTATATACTGGCTCCCATTAACAAGAGAATAATCGTAATTGATACAGACGCTAGCATCAAAACACTCCCTAAATAACTTGTCTTTCTATTAGTTTACGATTCAAGCGTATTGTGATGACAAAAGATGTAGGTAAAGTGCAGTTCCCATCTAAATTTTTGCTTAAATTAAACAAGTGCTATAATAAAGAGTAATAATTTTATGGAGGGACAATACATGCAATTTACAAATTCAGAAGCATTACATAAGGAAGCGCAAGAACACATTGTTGGTGGCGTTAATTCCCCATCACGTGCTTATAAAGGGGTCGGTGGCGGAACACCAATCTATATGGAAAAAGGAGAAGGTGCGTATTTCTGGGATGTTGATGGCAACAAATATATTGATTATCTCGCTGCATATGGACCGATCATTACGGGACATGCACACCCACATATTACAAATGCCATTACAGAAGCAGCACAAAACAGTGTACTATTCGGTACACCAACTGCACTTGAAAACAAGTTTGCTAAAATTTTAAAAGATGCTATTCCATCATTAGAAAAGGTTCGTTTTGTTAATTCAGGTACTGAAGCAGTTATGACAACAATTCGTGTTGCGCGTGCTTATACAAATCGTGAAAAAATAATCAAATTTGCTGGTTGTTATCATGGCCATTCAGATATTGTATTAGTTCAAGCAGGTTCTGGCCCTTCCACATTAGGGAATCCAGACTCAGCTGGTGTCACAAAAGCTACTGCTCAGGAGGTTATTACTGTTCCATTTAATGATATTGAGGCATATAAAGAGGCGCTTGATCGATGGGGTGATCAAATTGCAGCTGTTTTAGTTGAACCGATTGTTGGTAATTTTGGAATAGTTGAACCAAAACCTGGCTTTTTACAACAAGTAAATGACCTTACCCATGAGGCTGGCGCACTCGTCATATATGATGAAGTTATTACAGCTTTTCGTTTCACCTATGGAAGTGCGCAGCAAATAGTTGGTGTAGAGCCTGATATGACTGCTCTTGGAAAAATAATTGGTGGCGGACTACCAATAGGAGCATACGGTGGTAAACAAGAAATCATGGAACAAGTTGCTCCACTAGGCCCTGCCTATCAAGCAGGTACGATGGCTGGTAACCCTGCTTCAATGTCTGCAGGAATCGCTTGTTTAGAAGTCCTTCAAAAACCTGGTATTTATGAAGAATTAGATAGACTCGGAAGAATATTGGAGGAAGGTATTTTAGAACGCGCGGAAAAGCACGCGATTCCTCTAACAATTAACCGATTAAAAGGGGCACTAACTGTCTATTTTACTACTGAAAAAATAGAAAATTATGCACAAGCCGATGCGAGTGATAGTGATATGTTCGGTAAATTCTTTCATCTCATGTTACGCCAAGGTATAAATCTAGCTCCTTCTAAATTCGAAGCCTGGTTTTTAACCATAGCACATACAGAAAAAGATATCGAAGAAACATTAGAAGCTGTTGACATAGCCTTTGAATCGCTTCAGTAAATTGCATTTTTTAATAAATATACACTAAATTGCCGGTTTAACAGCTAAAAACAGTCATATATACAAACATACGAATATTTATAAGTTTTTAGATTGATTCTACCTAGCGGCTGTGTTATGATTATTCTGAAAATTTAATATTTTCTATTCATGCTTTTTACTGTCGATTTGTATGACTTCCCTTCAAAGCATGAGTACTTGACCTATACATGTATGATATATGTATAGGTTCTTTTTTATGTAATTTATAGTTTAGTGCTGATAATTTGTGGCTATATCGTCTATAATCAAACATATATTATATACAAGCTATTTTAAAAGGAGGGCTGGGCGCTTTTTTGCCAGATTACTAATGAAATTAGGAGCACGAATGCTAAAAACTGGATTAGCAGTTGCTATAGCACTTTATACTGCATCATTGTTAGGATTTCCGTCAGGAATATTTGCTGGAATCGCCGCGTTGTTTGCAATTCAACCGTCAATCTATCAATCTTTTCAAACGATTATTGAACAACTACAAGCGAACATCATTGGTGTAACAATTGCTACATTAGTGGTATATACACTTGGAAACGATCCCTTTGTCATAGGTTTCACAGTAGTTGTTGTTATTGGCGTTTGTCGCTATTTAAAAATGGGAGACAGTACTGTATCTATTGCTTTAATTGCTGTTATAGCCGTAATGGAAGCAACAGAAATGGAAGTTTATCAATTTGCATTAATGCGATTTGGATCATTAATGCTAGGGATATTTGCTGCATTTTTAGTCAATCTATTATTCTTACCTCCAAAGTACGAGTCTAATTTATTTTTACAAATCGATCGAATTACTTCAGACATCTTACAGTGGCTAAGGATAACAACACGCCATCTATCAGATGATCCATCATTAAAAGGAGAAATCGCACGTATTCAACAAGATGTACGCCGAATGGATCAAACATATTTATTATTTTCTGAAGAGCGGACTTATCTAAAAAAGAACCGTTTATCTAAAGCTAGGAAATTGATTGTATTCCGCCAGTTAATTGCAACTACACGAAAAAGTTTTGATGTACTAAAAGCTTTCCATCACTTGGATGAGCGTATTAAATCAATTCCACCTAACTTTCAAACAGCTCTAGTACAGGAATTAGATAAAGTAATTCATTCACATGAACGACTGTTACTAAGCTTTATGGGACGTATTAAACAAAAAAATGATGAAACATTACACGCCATTTCGGAGCCTGACATTCCGCATTTAGTAGAGACACTAATTGAAATGTATCAAGATAATGAAAATGATGATCGCTTGATTTTCTTACCATTAGCTTCACAACTAATGGAGTATCACCATCACTTAACACATTTACAAACACTGTTACACAGCTATCAAAAGTTTCACCAAAATGAAAAACTAGAATTTTTAAACGAAAGAAACTAAAACAATCAAAAAAAGCAGATCAGCCTCAAAAGGTTGACCTGCTTTTTTAATACTTTCTAAAAGATTGTTGTTTGTGACTATATTAATATAGACTACATCTTAAGCTTATAAGGCGCTACGTCGGCAAACGGATTCCCTTTCCGTGGTCTTCCTACGCTAGTTGGTGGACCTAGTCATGGTTTGGGATATTAACACTCAATAAGCTTTTCTGCCACTAAGATGGGCTGTGATCATTATATTTTCAAACTATCTAGCGGATCAAATAAAATTGGCGACACTCCAGCAGGAACAGCACGGTCTGAAGATCCACTCGGAAGTGTTCTTTACTTCCGAGTTAGCTGAAGCCGTGCCTGCGGAAAGGGAGCCAATTTCATTTGAGGAGCGGGTTAGCAACTCACTTCACTAGTTAATGCGCTTTTTATATCAAGTCCAAATGTATAAAAGGAACGATACTTCTCTATGTCAACGGTAGTGTACTATTGTCATCTAATTGTTGTACTTGATATAAGTTATAATAGCCACCTTGTTTATCCATCAATTGTCCATGCGTTCCTTGTTCCATTACTTGCCCATTTTCGATTAGAATAATGCGGTCTGCGTGTGTAATAGTCGACAAGCGATGTGCCACAATAAATGTCGTTCGGTTAGAAGCCAGTTTTTCTAATGCTTCTTGAATTAAATGTTCACTCTCTAAATCAAGTGCTGAAGTGGCCTCATCCAATACGAGGATTGGTGGGTTTTTCAAGAAAATACGAGCAATTGCAACTCTTTGTTTTTGCCCTCCAGATAGTTTGACACCCCGTTCACCTACTAACGTATCATAACCTTTTGCTAAATTCTTAATAAATCCATGCGCATTTGCTGCTTTTGCCGCTTCTATTACTTGTTCATCAGTAGCATCAGGATTACCCATTCGAATATTCATTGCAATCGATTCACTAAACAAAATATTATCCTGTAGTACCATACCAATTTTGTCGCGTAATGATCTCGCTTGAACATCCCGTATATCCGTACCATCTATTTTAATTGAACCACTTGTCACATCATAAAATCGTGGAATTAAGCTAATAATTGTTGATTTCCCACCACCACTCATTCCAACAAGGGCGATCGTTTCACCTGGTTTAACATCTAATGAAATATCCTCTAAAACCATGTCTTCCTCATCTTCATACTTAAAAGTAACATGATCAAATATTATTTCTCCATCAACTTCTTCTATATTTTTAGCATTCGGTTTATCTTTAATATCGTACCTTTCATCCATAAACTCATATACACGGTCTATCGATGCAATAGATTGAACCAATACAGTAGAAGAACTTATTAAACGACGAAGTGGACTATACACACGATCCATATAACCAACAAAAGCGGCAATTGTACCAACAGTTAAACCACTTGTTATGGCGAAGTAACCTGCAAATGCAATTACGAGTAGTGGCGCCAAATCTGTAATGGTGTTCATTACAGCAAACGTTTTAGCATTCCATGTTGTATGATCAATTGCACGATCAAGAAAATTTTTATTTTGATGCTCAAATTGTTCTTTTTCATAATCTTCTAAAGCAAAACTACGTGTAACTGGAATACCTTGTACCCTTTCATGTAAATGCCCTTGTACTTCTGCAAGTGCTTGAGAACGATTCTTGGTTAAATTACGTAATTTTCCATAAAATATGCGCACTGCTAATCCATAAAGTGGGAATAGTGCAATCGACACAAACGTAAGCCGAACGTCCAAGGTTAACATAATAGCAATAGCAATAATAATGGTTACTAAGTCTAGCCAGATATTCATTAAACCTGTCATAACAAAATTTTTCGTTTGCTCCACATCGTGAATAACACGTGAAATGATTTCACCTGTTTTGGTTTGTGAATAATACTTTAAACTTAATTTTTGAATATGATCAAATAAATTCTCTCGAATATCAAATAAAATTTTATTACCAGTCCACTGCGCTAAATATTGACGGTAATATTCAATTGGTGGACGTAATACAACAAAAATTATAAAAGCTCCTCCAACAATTAGAAGTAGCTCATTTATCTTTTCCGTTTGCGTCAATTGCTCTGCACCGACAATATCATCAATTACATATTTTACAATTAACGGCATTAATAGTGGGATACCGAATTTAAATACCCCTATAATTACAGTTAGAAATATCCGCCATTTATATGGTTTTACAAACTCTAAATACCGTTTGATACTACTCAACACTTTCACCTCTTAGATTCTTAGCTAGATTAAATCCACAAACAATACAAAAACCTTGTCCGATAAGACAAGGGCGTCTGCACTCAAACTCATTTAACTATTATTACATCCAGAACTTTCACGAACGATAAGTCAAAAATAATTCATACCATTGCTCAATACTTTCATGTGAAAATGGTCCTTTTCGTTGTCTTACCCAGTATAACAAGTGATCTACATTGTTCTTTAAAATACGATCTAGCACACCTGGATAATTCATCTGCTGGTGATGTAGTTCATATTCATCTTCATCCAATAACGTATAGGTCATATCAGGAAATACTTTAACATCCAAATCATAGTCAATATACTTTACTGCATTATCTTCCTGAACAAATGGTGAACTAATGTTGCAATAATAATGGATCCCATCTTGCCTTAACATAGCAATAACGTTAAACCAATACTTTGTATAAAAAAAGCATATTGCTGGCTCACGTGTGACCCACGAACGTCCATCACTTTCGGTAACTAGTGTCTTGTCATTTGCACCTATTACTTTATTGCTAGTTGCTTTTAAAACTTTGGTCTCTTCCCATATACGATGCAACTGACCATTATGTTTATAACTATGTATTTGTATGGATGTACCAGGTTCAAGGCCAGCCATCATATCTTCCTTTCTTCACTTATAAGGTAATAATATATATTATAACTTTTATTACGACTAAAAGAAAATAAAAAACATATTAAACATAAAAAGAGCTCTCCATCATAATGAAAGAGAGCCCTTTTTACTTCCTATAAAGGAATAGGTCTTACTACTGCTTTTTTTGTCTAGATTGTTCATTTTGTTTTCTTACTTCTTGTACATTTGTTTCAGAAGCAAACTCAGTACCGTATTGACCTTGGCCTTGTTTAGCTTGTTGGTTTTGCTGCTTTACTTTTTGAACATTAGTACCAGCAGTTGTTTGGTTCGGCTGTTGATTTTGTTTTTTCGCCATCTCATATCACCTCCGCAACAATTAATTTATCCAATTTCAAATTTGTTATCCAAATAAATTCGAAAAAAATAATGGTTGCAAAACTTCATAGTTAATCAGCGCGTTTGATTGAGTTGATCCACTAATTTTTGATGGGGAACTGGGAAGGGATACTTCTCCAAATAATTCAAATCAACAAAACGTCCCTGCTTTAAATCAGCATTTGAATTAGTTATAGTTACATGTATCACGTCCATTTCCCAAATAACATGAGAAAAAACATGTTTGATTGGCAATAATTTTTTATCAAAGTTAACTGATAAACCGTAAACCTGCTGAATCCAAGTTAATATATGTTCTTCATCAACTTCATGCTTTTCTACCATTGGAAACTGCCACATACTAGCGAGTAAACCGGTATCTGGACGTTGTTCAATTAAATACTCGTTATTATCATTTTCAATGGCAAAAGCATAATATCCTATGCGCTTCTGTTTTTTAGCTTTTGATTTAATTGGTAATTCTGTTTCGACTCCATCGCGAAACGCCTTACAGTGTGTCTGTACTGGACAGAGCATACAAGATGGTGATTTAGGTGTACAAATTAAGGCACCTAATTCCATTAAGCCTTGATTAAAACTGGAAGGATTCTCATGTGATATTAAAGCTTGAACCGCAGCTTCAAAAATACGCCTAGAGCGAGGTTTAGCTATATCTTCCTCAATCCGGAGTACACGTGATAATACACGCATAACATTACCATCTACTGCTGGCTCTGGAATATCATAAGCTATGCTTAATATTGCCCCTTTGGTATACGGGCCTACACCTTTTAAAGCAGCTAATTGCTCGGGGTTATCTGGCACTTTCCCATTATAGGCTTCAGCTACTTCACGTACAGCATGTTGCAAATTACGTGCGCGCGAATAATATCCAAGGCCTTCCCATGCTTTTAGTACTTCTTGTTCATCAGCATATGCTAACTTCTCTACTGTTGGAAATTTACTGATAAACCGCTGAAAATATGGAATAACTGTATCAACTTTTGTTTGTTGTAACATTATTTCTGATACCCAAACTTTATAAGGATCTTGATCTTCACGCCATGGAAGAATTCTCTGCTCCATTTCAAACCAATCAATCAAGTCATTTTTAAATTTTGTTATATTAAAATCGTTTAACAAATCCTGTAATTCATTCTCTTTCACTTACACTCATCCTTCATGTTGCATTAATAATATAGCAATATTTTTTGTTAAGAATAGAAATAAATTATAATGAAAAATATATAAGTAACTATAACCTTGTTCCTCTGACTCTCTCCTCAAATGAAATTGGTTCCCTTTTCGCAGGCACGGCCTCAACTAATTTTTAGAAGAAGAGCACTTCTAAAAATGGATTTTCGGCCCGTGGGACTGCGATTACTCGTCCCATCGAAAACATTTGCTGTTCCTGCTGGAGTGTCACCAATTCCATTTGAACCGCTAGTGTAACTCGTGATTTAGCAACATATACATTGAATGCTACATGAAAAAAGCACGCTATCTAGCGGAGCAAGTGAAATGGTCGAGACTCCTGTGGGAACAGCGCGAGCTGAAGATCCACTAGGAGGTGGTTTTTGCCTCCTAGTTAGCTGAAGCCGTGGGGCTGCGATTACTCGCCCCATCATAAAGCCCTGCCCACGGAAAGCGAGGCCATTTCACTTGTGTAGTGGGTAAGAAAGTTTCACTATTGCGCATTTATATCAAGTCTGAATATTTACAAGTAACAATGTTTACAAAAAAACACAAAGTAAAACTTAATTAGTGTATATTACTACCCGTTTATACGGGATAAATATTATTTTTTAGTTTAATCTAATCAAATAAGGGTTACTGTTTATTATAAGGGTAGGTAATTACATAAAGAAAACTTGTTATGCTTTCCTATCAGTGTAACAAAACTTTCAGCAAAGGAGGACCTACAATGGATACTGGAACTCACATTACTATGGGAGTTGCACTTGCTGGTATGGCGACACTTGATCCTGCTGTTCAACAAGACCCTACCCTATTTCAGGGAATTATGATTGGAACAATTGCCGGGTCACACGCACCCGATTTTGACACTGTGTTAAAACTAAGAAATAACGCTGTCTATTTGCGCCATCACAGAGGGGTTACCCATTCTGTTCCAGCTCTAATTCTGTGGGGAATCCTAATCTCAGGCTTGATTTATATTTTCCTACCATCAGTAAGCTTCTTACACTTATGGTTATGGACATTCTTAGCAGTGATTTTACATGTATTTGTCGATATATTTAACGCGTATGGTACACAAGCGTATCGTCCATTTACAAATAGGTGGGTGGCATACGGGTTTATAAATACTTTTGATCCAATTATTTTTGGACTGCATATTGTCGGTATTGTTGCTTGGGTATTCGGCGCGCCTCCAGGACCCGTCTTCTTAAGCCTTTATTCAATCTTGATTCTATACTATATCAAAAGATACCTACAAAAAAAAGCACTTGTTCACAAAATTGAACGCTATTATGGCAATGTAGAAGGGATTGCTACTTCGCCTACAATTAAACAGAACATTTGGCGTTTGGCAATTACAACTGAAGACAGTTTTTATGTTGCACGGGCTATCGATGGCAACATTCAAATAGTCGATAAGTTTCATCGCCTGCCGTTACCAAACAATAAAATTATTGCAACAGCAAAAGAAGATAAAAATATTTCTGCATTTTTATCCTTCTCCCCTGTTTATCGTTGGGAAATAAATGTTTATGATGAGTTAACTGAAGTGCGTTTTATCGACCTTCGTTATCGTTCAAAAGATCATTACCCATTTGTAGCTGTAGTACAAATGGATGACAGCTTAAAAATAATCAGCTCTTATACTGGTTGGGTATTTTCAGAACAAAAATTACAAGACAAATTGTTAACTGAAGATGCACCTGCACCATATTAAACCCGAAAAACTTATCATTTCGGGTTTTCATTTTGACACATATTTTTTAGACATTAATCCATACTAGTAGAGCAACATATTTTTTCATGGGAGGTTGTCTGAAGATGCGTAATAAACAAAAAGACTTTCCAATCCGAAAGAATACAAAGCTTCACCCAAAAGCACAAGCTGAAAATAATTCTTTAAGAGCCAATGGTACGATTAATTCAAGGCCACAAGAACGCATGCACAAAGCTGAGGGGGATAATCATGAGCCGTTATAATCGAAAAGAAAAAAACCCATTTCAATCTCCGCGTGCGAACCCAAAACATGCGGCACATCAAGTTAATGGCGAGACCCAAAAAAGTCAGTCTGAGATTATCACTGCCGTGCAAATGAAAAAACGCGTCTAAATAGTAAAAAGTAGCATCCAGCCACTCCTGGATGCTACTTTTTTGTCATCAACCAACTATCACGTGTATAATTAAGGAATAATTCCTTAAAAGAAAAAGGGGCAAAAACGGATGATTAAATTATTCGCTACTGATTTAGATGGTACATTATTAAAAGAACATAACCGTATCACAACAGAAGATAGGATTGGACTTAGGGATCTAGTTGAACATCAGGTTGAACTTGCTATTGCTACAGGACGAGCAGATAACGAAATAAAAGAAATATATAAACTTATTGAACAAACTGGACATCGCGTCAGTCAAAATGGTAGTTTCGTCCATAACAAACAGGACGATATGATTCATACATATACCTTCGAAAAAGATATTAGTCACGCATTACATAAACTAATTGAAGATACGAACATTAATTATTTAATTTCCACCGCTGACGATATATTTATTAAAGAAATGACACCATTCCTAGAAAAATTTGAACACCTCTTCTTTTTCCCATTAAAGGTAGGCAATAATTTTACCAAAGAACTTGGAAAAAGTATTATTCCATCAAAATTTATGGTCGTAGGAGAAACAGATGAAATCGTTTCTGTACAAGAGTTATTACATAAGCATCTAGACCCACATATTGAGAGCTATCTATCCGATTCCCGTTGTGTTGATGTGGTACCAAAAGGGATTAATAAGGGCATAGGGCTAACAAAATTGATTAACACTTTATCAATTCAAACCAATGAGATAGCTGTTGTTGGAGATTCATTTAATGATATTGCAATGTTTCAGATGACACCACATAGCTATGCAATGTCAAGTGCACACCCTGAAGTCAAAAAACATGCAACAAAAGTAGTTGACCATGTTCATGAAGCAATTCTAGATTTAAAAGAGCAAGGATTATATTAGAAATACTTAGACAGAAAAGCCCTGTGGTTTTCTCTATTCATCACCATCAATGTAGTGTTCAATAAATTTCTCAATTTGATCCAAAGAGAAGCCTTTTTGGTAAAGAGAAGCTTTTACTTTATGTTTTAATTCGTTTCCTTCGTATTTATTTGTATGTCTACGTAATATTTTTTCACCCTGAAAGACAACAGCCTCCCACTCTTGGTCTTGATCTTTAACTTGAGTGACTTTTGTGAAGGCTTCTTGAATAATACCTTGCGGGAAACCTTTTTGCATGAGGCTTTGTTTTAGTTTATTCTGCTGCTGTTGAAAAGATTGTTTTACACTTTTTCTACTATTTTTTTCAATTAATTTCGTTGCTTTTTCCAGTTGTTCCTCTGTTGAATAATGAATAAGTGCTGCTTCTGCTTTTTCAACAGAAACACCCTTCTCAATCAGTTCCTTTTTAATGACTAATGGACCTTTACTTGTAGTCTGTACTTTAGTTCTGATAAAAGCTTCTGCAAATGTAGCGTCATCTAACCACTTTTCATTTATAAATCGATTGATAATAACTGTAATATGTTCGGCATCTATATCTTTTTTTTGTAAATATTCCTTCATTTCTTTAATAGATCTCATTCGGAAGCTTAAAAAGTTTAAACCTAGGGAATACCCTTTATGTATGGTATCTTTTGCTAAGAGAGATTCAATTGTTGCATCTTCCAGCTCCATTCCTTTTTGGAGCCGTTCAGTAATTAGCGTTTCTTCTTGAACACTAAAGCCATAAACTTCTTTTGAATCTTTTTCTAAAAATATATTGTAACGATCTTTATTCTTTTTTTGCACAGTAATACGCGAAATTTTTTGCACTTGATTCACCTCTTTTATTATTTTAACACGAATATAAAGCTGAATTGGAGGATTAATATGAATATAGCAATTACAGGAGGAACAGGCTTTATCGGAAAAAATGTTACAGAACTACTTGTAGCTGAGGGACATCATGTTTATATTCTAACACGCTCACCAGAAAAGCATCAGGGAACAGAGTATATACACTATGTAGGCTGGCTAAGCGATCGATTTAAACCAGAGCAAGCTTTAGTAGATTGTGATGCAATAATCAACTTAGCGGGTGAATCACTATTTGGTTATTGGACAACAGAAAAAAAGGAACGAATTATATCAAGTCGGATAAAAGTCACCAATCGTGTGATTGACTTGATCAAAGCGATGAAGAAGAAACCAGAAGTACTTATTAACGCTTCCGCAGTTGGCTATTATGGTACATCAACTACTGAAATGTTTACAGAAGAGACTACAGAAAATGGTAATGATTTTTTAGCAAAGGTTACAAAACAGTGGGAAGATACTGCCAAACAAGCAAGCGAATTAGGAGTTAGGGTTGTCTATGCTCGCCTTGGGATTGTTCTTGGCAATGAAGGAACATTACCATTAATGGCTTTACCATATAAACTTTTTGTTGGTGGGAAAATCGGCTCTGGTGAACAGTGGATTTCATGGGTTCATGTTAAAGATGTTGCACATATAATACTATTTGCAATTGAAAACTCTAAGATTAATGGTCCATTAAATATTACAGCTCCAAAGCCTGTTCAACAAAAGGTATTTAGCAAACACTTAGCAAAAAAACTAAGAAGACCTGACTGGTTACCAGTTCCAACATTTTTCTTACGCACACTTTTAGGAGAAATGAGTATATTAGTCGTAAACGGACAGGCTGTATTACCAAAAAAGATTGAAGCACACGGATATCATCATAACTATCCAGATATAGAACAAGCTTTAACAGCTATTTATGTTCCAAAAAGCCAGAAATAAGTAGCGGTATTTAAATATATTATTAAAGGGAAGTACGGAGTGCGCAGCAGTTTAACTGACAATACGTATTTAAAGTTAGATGTGCAAAATAACTTCCCTTTTTTGTTCACACCTCACAATAGGCAGAATTGTTTTTTACTTTTATTTTTTATGTTACCAATTTTAATAGCAATTCAATTAATCACTGCTTTAATAAAGTCTGAGTCACTATTACTCACAGCACCACGCTTGACTAACATTTGCAATATATCTTTCGTTACGGCTTCATGATCTGGTCCAAAACCATATCCAACTATTTCTCCTTTAACCTCTAAGTCTAAAGCTAATTGCCAAATCGGAATTCTACTGTCTATTTCAGTACAAGCAACAATCCAATCACCCTTTACCTTAACATCAACAAAGCTCAATTTATCACTAATTTCTTCCTTTATTAAATGGACAGAATCATATTCTTGACCAGATTGTATCTTTACAAGCAAATAGCCTAGCATATGCTCATCTCCTCTTGTTTCCTTTTCCCCTATTTAAAAAGCATGCTTACACAGAGAATAATAATCTTTTCCTATATTTTCTAACTTAATTATACAGGAACTAATGTTCGTTGGTCAAGCAATAAAGTAAAACTTCAATCAGTGGGGGTTTTTGCCATTCCCCACTGATTGTTAGTTGAACCATCCGGGGTGTTAGCGTCCAGGATAAAGTATTCTTTAAATTCAAAAAAAACAAACCCATGATACATTTAATCACGGGTTTGTTTTTTATAATATATGTTTATAATTACGCACACTACCGAATACTATGATTCTACCTTATCTGTTTGTTTCACAACATACTTACAACTTTTTTCACCTTTTGCAATGCAGGTGACTCTTTTTACTTGATCCGTTCCAAGTACTTGCTTAAATAGTTCCAACTCACAGTCACATGGTTTATCATACCTATCTGCAATCGCTGCAATTGGACAATTATACTGCGCAAAACTAATCTCATCTTCATCAGATTCAGTAAATTCAGCCATATACCCACTTTCATTTTGAACATTAACTAATTCTTTTACTTTCTCTTGAAGCGGATCTTCTTCAAAAATACGGCGAACATATTTTTTACGCATACGCTTCTCTCGGTTTTCAAATAAAGTATCAATTGCATCCGTTCCCATACTTTCTTGAATATCGCGTAGAATTTCTACAGCAACAACATCATAGTTAGTGGGAAACAGTTTTTCGCCTTCTTTTGTTAATGAATAAAATATCACAGGACGACCCATCGGTTGACGAACGGTGCGAGAGGTAATTAAATGTTCTCCCTCAAGCTTTACTAGATGTTTTCTAACAGCCATTTCTGTAATATCCAAAAATTGTTTTAATCCACTAACAGACAGTTCCTTCTTTTTTTTCAAAAGCTCCAATATTGCTTGTCGAGTTGACATTTCCTTCACCATCTTCAACACCTACCCTTAGTTATAGTTTACAGCAAAAAGTTTGTGAAGTAAATAACAAACTTTTGTTTTTTATATTTAAAAGTTGACAAAGTTGTGAATAGACGTTAACTTAGTTACGCAGTTTAGAAGAAAAGCGTAAAAGAGGGTGATTCATATCGGTATCGTAGTTGTTGAGATTTGTGAAAGTAACTTAATGCAAACAATAAATGCAGAAAATTTATTTGAATCCGAATATCCTGAAGTTGCCGTCTTAGTAAGTGACTGCCTAAACTTTTGTGGATTATGTAGATTGAAGCCCTATGCTTTAGTTAATGGTAAACGAATTCGAGGCAAAGATGTTGATGACTGCATTAATAAAATAAGGCTAGCTATCGAAGATGAACTAGCAGCCTATAATTAAATGATACCTTCTTCAGTAAGGTATTTACTACCCGTTAACTCGGAATATATCAAAATTATCAGTGTGTGCACTAAGTGCTGCACACACTGATTTTTCATCCACCATGTATCTTTTTTAGAAAAGACATAATTTGGTTGTCCTTATTGTCATCTTCAAGTGCGTCCAGGCCATACTCAAACCTTTTAACCTTTTCTTTTTTCCAAACCAAATTACCTACCATCTTTACATCTTCCTCTACAAAACGAAAAGATACTTCTATTAAGAAATCTTTCTCATTTAATGGTAAGTCTAACTCTGTAGCAAATCTCATTCCTCCTGGGCTGAGATCGATAACTTCTAATCTACCAGAACCTGTTTTATGTTGTGTTTGATCTTCAGGATCATTATGATCATTAATGATAATTGTAAAATCGCCCTCAATCGGTTTAGCAAAGGTATAACGTAAAGGTTCTTGTCTATTGTAGCGCAACATTCATCCGCCCTTTTCATACTTATATTCGACATTTTCTGCTCATATTTAATTATATTTATACCACGTTTTTCTTTTGTTGCAAATGGATTTGTTCATCATAAGAAAAACTACCCTTTTAAAAGGATAGTTTTCAGCCTACAATTTAAATTGTTGAACAACACTATTTAGTTTTTCGGCAGAACGTGCTAACTCAACTGAACCATCTGAAATACCTTCTAATGAACTTGTTGCTTCCTCTGACGAGGCTGATGTTTCCTCAACACCCGCAGCCGACTCTTCTGATATAGAAGCAATCTCTTCAATAGAAGCATTCATTTTGTCACTTTCTGTGGCCATGTCAGTAAGCCCGTCGGTAACTGTTTTAATGGTTGCGACCATATCATTTACAGCATTTTGAATAGCACTGAATGTTGCATCAGTTGCTTTAATTTGTTTTGTACCAACTTCTACTTCTTGATACCCTTCCTCTAAAGCATTTGTAACAGCATTTGATTCTGTTTGTATATTTGTGACAATAGAAGTTATATCTGAAACTGATGCCCCAACTTGTTCAGCTAGTTTCCTAACTTCATCTGCAACAACTGCAAAACCTTTTCCATGTTCACCTGCTCGTGCTGCTTCAATCGCTGCATTTAAAGCAAGTAAGTTTGTCTGATCTGCAATATCTTTAATCACTGAAACTAATTTTGAAATTTCTCTAGATTGAACATCTAAACCACGAACCTTTTCTACAGCTTCCTTAACAATCGCATCAATACTTCCCATTTGTTTAACAGAAGTAGCCATTAACTGGTTACCTTCCTCTGTTTTAGATAAAACTTGTCCTGCAGAGCCGTTGATTTCTTCACCATTCTTATTAGCTTGTGTAATATGAGTCACAAAATCTTTCATTGACTGTGAAAGATCACCAGCATAATTAGCCTGTGTCTCTGTTCCGGAAGCCAACTCTTCCATGGTTGCAGCAATTTGTTCAGAGCCAACTCTTACTTCATTAACCGCTTGTGAAAGTTCCTCACTTTGTGTTCCAACTGTTGTTGCTGTACCACTAATATTCTGAACAATTCGCTTAAGATTATCTTGCATCGCGTTCATAGATGTTGCTAGTTTACCAATTTCATCTTTACTTTGATAAGAAAGAGGTTCAACAGATAGATTACCATCTGCAATTTCATCACTCATCACAACAACCCGATCCAGGTTCTTAGATACACTTCGGCTAACTAACAGAATCATAATAACGCCAATTACAATGGAAACAATCATAGCTACTACTAGCGTTGACATTGCAGTCTCTTGACTTGAATTAGCATGATCAACCGCAGTTGCTCTTTCCTCGTTAATTATTTTTACTAACCCATCTAGAAATGCCATTGTTTCTGTTGTTAAACTATTAAATTCATCACTAAAAGATGCTAAAGAATCATCCTCATTATTAAATGAAGTAGTAATGTCTTCTAGAAACAGTTGATTCATCTCTTCATTAAGGTCATCGACTTGACTAAGCAAGACTGCTTGTTTTCCTGAACTTAATTGGGACTTAACACTATTGATTAACTGATTTATTTCTTCTTGTTGGTCCTTATATTTATCAATATTTGTTTGACCACCGAATTGAATGAATTGATTCGCAGTATTGGTTTTTGCGTTAATTTTAGAATTAATATCTGCTATAGTAATTGCTCTATCTCCCCTGCGCTCTAATGCAGCTACAGCGTCACTTGCTTCACTCATTGAGTTGGCAACAATACTTGTTGATATACCTAACAAAAGAAAGATAAAGAGAAAAATTACACCATATTTTCTACCAATTTTAAGATTCTTAAATCTTAAAATACTGCCACCTTTTCCTTGCTTATAGCTTTTTAACTTAGCCTTATCTTTATTGGGTTTTCGGTTTTTTTTAAGTTTTTGTGCTAAATTCGGCATCTTAACCCTCCTAGTATTTTGTGTGTTAGAGCTACCTCCATTGGAATATAAAAAGAAGTCTAGCCAAAAGGTTGGGGACTTCTTAAGTAAGTAGTCTATTAGATATTGCATATCGAATAGACTTTTCCTTATATCCTACCATCTTCGGTAACCCTGCAATCATAGTTTATTAACCTTAGACCGGGGCGTTGCGTCCTTATCTTTCAATAAGTTTGCCATTATCGTATAGATAGCTACACTTTAAACTTTATGTATGTATATTATCATTATAAGTTAGGCCCCCCTTAAAACTCAACATAATTCTAAGGAATCTGACAATATATTTTAATGAGCAATTATATTTTAACACCCCTTTATATTCATAACTTTTTAAACAGAAAAGTTATGAATATATCATTGCTAAACTGTTATGATTACGTTAATATACTATATATAGATTTTAAATCCATAACACTCACAATATATTGTGAAAAAACTACATATTAATTGATTTCTATCCGCTATACGAGCGGTTTTACTATTTATACAGGAGGTTCATACATGAAAACTGATATGAAAAGTGTCACGCAATCCGTGATTGATGGATTGGAACAAGCAAATGAAAAATACGGGATGGATGTAAGTGACATAAAACAGCAAATTATTACTATTGCTAATTCAGAGAAAGATCCAAACCAAGAAGCACTATTTTATGCATTAAACCGAATTTCAATGGATCAACCAAACTGGACATATGTTGCTGCACATTTCTATTTGGAGCAAATCTATCAAGAAACAGCATCAAATCGAGAGTATGATCAAACAAAGCAATATGGAGATTTGTACAACCTTATCTCTACTTTAACAACAAAAGGAATCTATGATTCGAATCTATTAAACAAGTACACAAAAGAAGATATAAACCAATTACAAGAAGAAATTCAGCCAGAGAGAGACAAACTATTTAATTATATTGGATTATTCCTACTGGTTGACCGTTATCTAGCACGTGATCATGACCGTAACCTATATGAATTACCACAAGAAAGATTTATGGTTATCGCAATGACTTTAATGCAAAATGAGGCTCCTGAAAAACGTATAGACCTTATTAAAGAAGCATATTGGGCACTCAGCAATCTATATATGACAGTCGCAACCCCCACTCTTTCTAACGCAGGGAAAAGTTATGGACAGCTTTCATCCTGCTTCATCGATACTGTTGATGATTCGCTTGATGGCATCTACTTGAATAACTGGGATATTGCGCGTTTAAGTAAAGATGGTGGAGGAATTGGAATCTATTACGGGAAAGTTCGTGCACTAGGTTCAGATATTAAAAAGTTTAAGGGTAATTCTTCTGGTGTTGTACCATGGATTCGTCTTCTAAATGATACCGCTGTGAGTGTTGATCAACTAGGACAACGACAAGGAGCAGTAGCAATATACTTAGATGTTTTCCACAAGGATATTATGAATGGATTTTTAGATTTAAAAACGAATAATGGTGATGAACGTCGTAAAGCACATGATATCTTCACTGGGGTTTCCATTCCTGATTTATTTATGGAACAGTTACAAGTAAAAGATGAATCTGGTAAAAGTGTTGGACAATGGCATACCTTTTGTCCACATCAAGTGAAACAAATGATGGGCTGGAAGGACGATTTGGGTAATTCACTTGGATTAGAAGATTTTTACGATGAAATAGATAAAAGGTATTTTACCGAAAAATATAAAGAAGCAGTCAATCACCCGTTATTACCTAGAAAAACATACCGCGCAATGGACATTATGGCACGAATCATGGTTGCTCAATTAGAAACAGGTACACCATACATGTTCTACCGTGATGAAGTAAATCGTCAAAACCCGAACAAACATGGTCGTGGGATTGGGCAAACATCGATTTATTGCAGTAACTTATGTACAGAAATTGCGCAAAATATGTCACCTACTACAATTGTTCGTGAGTACCAAGATGATGATGGCAATATTGTCATTGTTCGTAAGCCTGGCGATTTTGTTGTTTGTAACTTATCTTCTGTTAATCTACCAAATGCTGTACGTAAAGAAGTATTGGAACGATTAATTCGCGTGCAAGTAAGAATGCTTGATAATGTCATAGACTTGAATACGATAAGCGTTGGGCAAGCGGAAGTAACGAATAAAAAGTATAGGGCAGTTGGCCTCGGTACATTCGGGTGGCACCATTTACTTGCATTAGAAAGTATCCATTGGGAATCTGAAGAGGCTGTTACCTATGCAGATAAAATTTATGAAGATATTGCTTACTACACAATTAAGGCTTCAATGGAACTTGCAGCTGAAAAAGGTGCTTATAGTGAATTCGCAGGATCCGAATGGGAAACTGGACGTTACTTTGATCGCCGTGGTTATGACAGTGAACGCTGGCAATCACTAAAGGAAGATGTAGCAACATCTGGGATCAGAAATGGCTGGCTAATGGCGGTTGCACCGAATTCTTCCACAGCAAAAATTGGTGGTTCTACTGACGGAATTGATCCGCTTTATGCCGTTGAGTTTGCCGAAGAAAAGAAAAACTTTAAATTCAAAGTAACCGCACCTGACTTAGACCATATAACATATAACTATTATCGTAGGGCGCGTCATGAGTTAGACCAAACATGGAGCATAAAGCAAAACGCTAAAAGGCAACGACATGTTGACCAGGGCATTAGCTTTAACCTTTATGTTCGTCATGATATCAAAGCAAAAGACTTATTAAACATGCATCTAACAGCATGGGAGAGCGGTCTAAAAACAACTTATTATGTAAGAAGTACGTCACAAACACAAATCGAAGAATGCGAAGCTTGTCATAGCTAATAATACTACTTGCAGTGAGCTTAACTGACTCACTGCTTAACTTTTCATAAGAAGAATCATTTCAGAGGAGGCTAACTGTTGACTCAAATCGATCAACCTTTATCAAAAATAAAACTATTAAATCCAACCTATCCGAATAAATCAACTGGATTAATTAATGGACAGTCTTCGGGCCTATTAAATTGGAACGATATTGCTTATCCACAAATGTATGATTTATATCAAACATTGTTATCAAACTTTTGGAAAGCACAAGAAATCAATATGCAAGATGATATAAAACAATGGGATCACCTCAGTGAAACAGAAAAAGACGTTTTTCTAAGAATAAACACCCAACTTGCATCACTTGATAGCTTACAAACACCTAGCATGACACATGTGATGGATTATGTTACAGACTCAAGTTTTAAAGCTATTTTTGCTGTAATCTCACAACAAGAAGCTGTGCATAATGAATCCTATTCGTATATTTTAAGTTCACTCGTGCCATTACGTGAACAAAATGAACGTTTTAATCAAGCAAAAGATGACCCGGTTGTACAAAAAAGAAACCAACTTATTCTAGAAAGCTATGATGCATTTCATGAAAATCCAACACCACAACGTCTTTTTGAATTAGCCATTAATTCGATTAACTTGGAAGGAATCTACTTTTACGCCGGATTTGCTTTCTTTTATCACTTGGCTCGTCAACAAAAAATGTTAAAAACAAGTACAATGATTAGTTACATTCAACGGGATGAAATGCAGCATGCTTATTTCGTTTCTCAGTTTGTACGAATTTTGTTAACTGAAAACCCAGAACTGAATACAGATGAAAATATACAGTTCGCCTATCACACAATAGATAAAGCTGTTCAGCTAGAAAAAGAATGGGCAGATTATATTTTAAAAGATATTGACGGAATCGATTTAGACGAGTTCCACGCCTATGTGGAATATTTAGCGAACAAACGCTTACGCCAAATTGGATTGGATAATTATTATCCAGATCGTGAAAACCCAATGTCATGGATTCATGTTTTTAGTGACGAGATGTTAAACGAAACCAAATCAGATTTCTTTGAACAAAAATCACGTACCTATACAAAGGTCTCTTCTTCAAATGGGTTTGATGAATTGTAAAGGAGGACAGTTGGCATGAAAGCAGCTATTATCTATACATCTATCACTGGAAATACTGAAGTCTTAGCAGAACAAATTTACGAAGTTATGGTAGCTGAAGATATTTCGGTAGACTTGATAACAGTTGACGAGTTTGACTATAATACATTAGCTGATTATGATTTCCTCGCAGTAGGAACCTATACCTGGGATAATGGGGAAATTCCACTTGAGATGGAAGAACTCTTTACAGCCTTTGAGACACAAGATGTTAAACATATCATGACTGGCGTATTTGGAACAGGAGATAGCTTCTATCCTTATTACTGTGGAGCGGTCGACTTGTTCCGCGACATGCTTTATGTGCAAACTGATCTCGCAGTGACTTTAAAGGTTGAATTAATGCCACAACAAGAAGATCTATCACGAGCCAAACAGTTTAGTCGACGACTCGTTCGCCCACTTGTTACTGTCTAAGAACAAAGTTACAGGGCGCAAGTTGCGTCATCTGACAACGCAGGGCGTTAAACCTGGACGGAGTTAATTATATAACCACAAATATCCAAGGCATTCAAATCTGCAACAATAAAAAAACATTCCTCTTTGTACAAGGAATGTTTTTTTTATTGTTTAATTACAATTTAAATTGTCTTACAACGTCATTTAGTTTTTCAGCTGAACGAGCTAATTCATCTGAACCATTTGCGATACCTTCCAGTGAGCTTGTTGCTTCCTCTGAAGAGGCTGATGTTTCTTCAACACCCGCAGCCGACTCTTCTGATATCGATGCAATTTCTTCAATAGAAGCATTCATTTTATCACTTTCTGTGGCCATCTTAGTAAGCCCATCGGTAACTGTTTTAATTGTTACAGCCATATCATTTACGGCATTTTTGATATCAATAAATGTTGCATCAGTTGCTTTAATTTGTTTTGTACCAACTTCTACTTCTTGATACCCTTCCTCTAAAGCATTTGTAACAGCATTTGATTCTGTTTGTATATTTGTGACAATAGAAGTTATATCTGAAACTGATGCCCCAACTTGTTCAGCTAGTTTCCTAACTTCATCTGCAACAACTGCAAAACCTTTTCCATGTTCACCTGCTCGTGCTGCTTCAATCGCTGCATTTAAAGCAAGTAAGTTTGTCTGATCTGCAATATCTTTAATCACTGAAACTAATTTTGAAATTTCTCCAGATTGAACATCTAAACCACGAACCTTTTCTACAGCTTCCTTAACAATCGCATCAATACTTCCCATTTGCTTAACAGAAGTAGCCATTAACTGGTTACCTTCCTCTGTTTTAGATAAAACTTGTCCTGCAGAGCCGTTAATTTCTTCACCATTCTTATTAGCTTGTGTAATATGAGTCACAAAATCTTTCATTGACTGCGAAAGATCACCAGCATAATTAGCCTGCGTTTCTGTTCCGGAGGCCAACTCTTCCATAGTTGCAGCAATTTGTTCAGAACCAACTCTTACTTCATTAACTGCTTGTGAAAGTTCCTCACTTTGTGTTCCAACTGTTGTTGCTGTACCACTAATATTCTGAACAATTTGTTTAAGATTATCTTGCATCGTATTCATGGACTTTGCTAATTTTCCTATTTCATCTTTACTTTGATAAGAGAGTGGTTCGACAGACAAATTACCATCTGCAATTTCGTCACTCATCACAACAACCTTATTAAGGTTTTTAGAAACATTTCTGCTAATTAATAAAATCATAATAATACCAATTACAATCGAAACAACCATTGATATTACTAATGTTGACATTGCCGAATCCTGACTTGTATGCGTATTATCAAGTGCACTTTGACGTTCTTCGTTTACACTTTGCACTAATAAATCAAAATATGCCATTGTCTCTATGGTTAAGTTGTTAAAGTTATTACTAAAAAATCTTAGATCACTGTTGTTGTCTTGACTATATGCCTCAGTAATCTCTTCTTTAAATATTCGGTCCATCTCTGTATTACGTGTTTCTACTTCATTCAGTATATTTATTTGTTCATCTGTATCTAATTGATCACGAATACCTTCGAATAATTGATTAACTTCATCAACCTCTGTATAATACTTTTGTATATTGTTGCTACCACCAAATTGAATGTATTGGTTTGCCATAATTGTTTTTCCTCGTACTTGTGAACTAATCTCTGTTATCGTGATTGCAAGGTCTCCCCTACGTTCTAGTGTATCAACAGCACTACTAGCATTGCTCATTGAATTTGCAACAATTCCTGTTGAAATACCTAATAAAAGAAAAATAAAAAGAAAAATAATACCGAATTTCTGACCGATTTTAACGTTTTTTAATCCAAAATTGCCGTTACCTTTAACTTTTCTTGCCTTAACTTTCTTTTTTTCCTTATTAGTTATTTTTGGTTTTTCCGCTTTTTTCAACTTCAATTTAGAACCTAGCTTTCGCATATTAAACCTCCTAGTATAGTGTTAATTTGATCCGTAATCTGTAACCCTTTTCATTCATTGGTATTTTTTTGTTATAAGATACATATGACTGTTTAAGTCTATTAAATATATTGAGAAATACAATATGTATTTAAACCTGTACTTAATATTAGTATATCTAGAATTCACTATTAACTTTTCTATAATAAAAAAAGCCCTCCAAATAAGGTGGTGGACTTCGTAAGTAAATAGTCTATATACATATTCCCAGACTTTTTTCTTATATCCAATCCTTTTGGCAACCAGGCGATCATAGTTTAGTAACCTTAGATCCATGGCTTTGCGTCCCTATCTTTCAATAAGTTTGCCTTTATCGTTTAGGTGAATATACAACGTTTCTTTCTATATATCTATTATAGTTAAAAATGCCCAATAACTCAATTGAATTCTGCAAGTTTATATAACTTTATTCAAATTATAACAAATTACTTTGTTTAGTAATGTAGATAGTTTATATTGCCTATACATTCACATGTTAAATTTTGTCACATTAGAACCTATACTTTAACCGAGCTAATTTTATAATCACAAATATACAAGGGTATTCAAACTTTGTAATTTCCTATGCAACAATTAAAAAAACATCCCTCTTTGAACAAGGAATGTTTTTATTGTTTACTTACAATTTATATTGTCTTACCACACCATTTAGTTTTTCAGCTGAACGAGCTAAATCATCTGAATCATTCGCAATACCTTCCAGTGAGCTAGTTGCTTCCTCTGAAGAGGCTGATTTATCTTCGCTATATACATACTTTATTAGTATCTAGTATCTACTTCTTTTCCACTTTCTAGATAAATTGATTCTCCGTTATGGGAAATTGTTAATCCTTCTCCTTCTAAAACTAAGTACGTAACCATTGTTTTCTCCATTTTCACTTGTATAAGACGATTATGATACTGTAATTTAAATACTAACGACTCCCATTTCACTGGTAGAGATGGTGATAAAGATAAACCACTTTCCTTCACTCGTAACCCCGCAAATCCATACACAATGGCTAACCACGCCCCCCCCATATTTGCCATATGAAGTCCATCTTTTGTGTTCCCATGAAGATTATCTATGTCTAAACACGCCGTTTCAGTGAAATAATCATATGCTTTCTGTTCGTAGCCTAATTTAGAAGCCATCACACTAAAAACGCAAAATGATAAAGAAGAATCATGAGTAGTTATGTTTTCATAGTAATCATAGGATCTTTTAATTGTTTCACTATCTTGCATATCCTCTAATAGAAAATGGGCAAGAACCGTATCAGCTTGTTTACACACTTGATAGCGATACAATGTTAATGGATGATAGTTTAATAAAAGTGGAAATTTATCTTTTGGCGTATTATCCAAATCCCAACGCTTTTTGGATAGGAAACTATCGTCTTGTGCATTGATTTGGTGTTCCTCATCATAAGGTAGATACATTTTTTCTCCAGCATCTTTCCACTGATCTACTTCTATTTCTGAAAGATTCAACTTACTAGTCAATTCTTTTAATTTATCATAATAATTTTCTTTTAAAATTTGATAAACCTTAGCTGCCCATAATAAATTATGTTTAGCCATTGCATTAGTATAATAATTATTATTAACAATACACGTGTACTCATCAGGTCCTGTGACATCGTCTATTCTGAATTGACCATTTTTCATATGACCTGTATCGATCCATAACCGTGCAGTCTCAAATAAAACCTCTGCCATATAATTATTTAAAAACGCTTCATCTTTTGTAACTAAATAGTATTGTATATAACTATAAGCGATGTCTGCGCTAATATGATACTGAGCAGTACCAGCTGGAAAATAAGCTGAACTTTCACCGCCAGTAATCGTACGCCATGGGAATAAAGCACCCTGGGTATGGCCGACTTCTTTGGCTCTTTGTCTCGCACTATCCAACAATGTGTAGCGATGAAGGAGCAGTTTTTTTGCTAAACTTGGATTTGTCATTAAGAAGACAGGAAACATATATATTTCTGTATCCCAAAAATAATGCCCTTCATAACCTTCACCAGATAGACCTTTTGCTGCTATATTACTAACTGAATCTTTCCCAACAGATTGCATGAGATGGTATATATTAAAGCGAATCCCTTGCTGCAATTGTTCGTCACCTTTAATCTCAATATCAGAGGTAAACCAAAAATTATCTAGGTATTCTTTTTGTACAGCTAAATGTTGATCAAAAGTTATATTCTCTATTTTTTTATGAACTGTTAATGCAGCATCAAAAAGTTCCTTACCATGTCTCAGCGTATCCGTGTATATATTGAATTTTGATAATTCAACGGGATTGTTTCCATCACTTGTATATTCTTCAACTATGCTACTACTAGTAACATTACTATCATAAGTATAGTTACTAGCTTTTATTTTTGTAGTAGTTACGCAAGCAACTTCTAATTCTGATGCATAAGTGATATCTTTTACCATGCTATAAGCATCTTCTTTTTTCACATCGAGTATTTCCAGTCGTTTTGCATGTCCGGAAGCAACACGTGGATCATTTTTATCAACAAAATTTGATATATCTCCATTGACAGATGAAACAATCTTTAATTGTTTAATATTAGCTATTGGTTCCACTTTTACATTGATTGCAAAAAGTTCTCTTGTCACAAAGGAGGTAAATCGTTTAAAGTGTATCTTAGCTTCTTTTCCGCTAAGTGATCTCCAATGAACAATACGTTCAGCATACCCTAAGTCAAGATGCAGATGTCTTTCAAAATGAAGAATTTCTCCTTCAAATAAACTAAACTTTTCATCATCTAAATATATATGAACAGTTTGACCGTCAATTATATTTAATAGTTTTTGCTGTGTGTCAGGAAATGCATGTAATTTTTCTCCATAGGTGATTTCTGTTTCGTCATGGAATGCATTAATATAAGTCCCGCGAATTGATTGATACGAATCGCTATATCCTTCTTCAAAATTACCTCGAACCCCAAGATAACCATTTCCTAATGATAGTAAACTCTCATCTACAAGCAAGCTTGGGTTATCAAGATTTTTCTTTGTTAGTTTCCACGTCATAGTAAGCTCCCCTTCCATCGTATAAGTAACCCATCAATTAATTAGGCATTAACAACATTGCACTGACTTTGTTAACTGTATTTGCATTTAATACTTTTATTTTAAAATAGAAACGCTTACAATAATACTAAGATTTTTTGATTTATAACATTTTTTTGTCATTATGGAGGGAAAATAGTGTATAAAAATAGAGATAGATTAAATACTCAATTCATACGGTTGCAGTTAGAAAACAAGCAACGAGGCTACTTACACCCGTCCTTTTTGATGGAAACAAGGTTACAAAACGCAATAAAGAACGCTGACCTAACACAAGCAATAAAAATTTTAGAAAATATCAATAAAGACCAACGTCCAGTGCTATCTACTACAACAATCAGATCATTAAAAAACTCATTAATTTGTTCGTGCACCTTATTCACTCGTGCAATTATCGCTGGAGGAATTCATCCAGAGAAAGCTTTTACTTTAAGTGACGTTTATATCGTAGAAATTGAAAGTCTAGAAAGTATAGATGCTTTAGCTGATCTTGAATATGAAATGCTACAGCACTTTATTGAAGTTTTAAGCAACGAGGATATATCACCTTACAGCAATACAATTAACCAAGCTATTTCTTATATAAATGAAAATATATTAACAGATTTAACACTGCAAAAAATAAGTGATCATTGCTATGTAAACCACAGCTATTTATCACATTTGTTCAAAAAAGAAGTTGGAATTTCAATTGTAAAATACATAAATAAAAAACGTGTTGAGGAAGCAAAGTATATGCTTATTCACACAAAAAGTTCAATTACGGAAATTGCTTTATTATTTCTTTTTTGCAACCAAAGCTATTTCACAGCACAATTTAAATTATATGAGGGGATGACACCAAAGGAATTCAGGGACAAACACTTTCTGAAGTAGTGACAGCGCTACTGTTACTACTTTCATAATAGTTGTTATTTTACTGCTACCGCACGGTATTCAAATAAAGACATTTTAAAAAAGACAGGTAGAAAGGTCACATAGAAAGACTAGAATTAATTAATTCCAGTCCACTCCTCGCTCTTAATCCAGAGATTTTTAGCGAGTTTCTCATCATGTGATCGATTAGAAGAACGAATCTCTTCTTTTTGATAAAAGTATTTTCCGCTTACTTCTGACACATCACTAGAAGTAGCAAGAAAAACGATTGTTTCCGCACCCTTTTCTGGAGTTTGGAAAAACGGTTTAAGTAACCTTGTTATAAATGTACCAAAACCTGATTCGCGATTAATTCCCATACTAGTTGCTACCGCACCAGGATGGAGGCAATTAACTGTTATACCTGTTCCTTCTAATCTTCTAGCAAGCTCATAGGTGAATAATATATTGGCTAGTTTAGATTGCGCATAGGCACGCCATAAAGTATAATTTTTTGTTAAATTTATATCGTCAAAATGGATTTTTCCAATCTTGTGTGCACCAGATGAAACGACAATAATTCTAGCAGGTGTGCTACTTGTCATTAGATCAAGCAAAAGATTGGTCAAAAGAAAATGTCCTAAATGATTTACTCCGAATTGTAACTCAAAGCCATCAGTCGTTTCATGCCTTCCAGGTAAAATAACACCAGCATTATTAATGAGTACATCAAGACGCTGATACTTCTCCTTAAATGTTGCACAAAACGAGCGAATACTTTCTTGCGAACCCAGGTCACACAACATAAGCGTTACCTGCTCATTTCCCGTCTTCTCACGTACTTCTTTTAAAGCTGCTTCTCCCCGCGTTTGATTTCGACATACCATCACAATATGAGCGCCTGTTTTAGCCAGTTCAATTGCAGTAGCTTTACCCATTCCAGAATTTGCACCAGTAATAATGACTACACTATTCTTATTCATTTCCACTTCTCCCAGCAAGCTGATTTTTTGAAAAACTGACTCTTGTATTAATTTATTATATAACAGATCTGCATAGAGCTAAATATTATGCTATGTTGTATACAAGAAGTAAAATCAATTTCAATAAGGAGTGATCACTAAAATGTATGAACCAAAGACAAAAGAAAATGATGCTGATGTAATTGAATTTATTGAAAAAGTTGAGAATCCGAAGAAGCGAGCAGATGCTTATCAATTACTAGATATTTTTACAGAGACAACTGGATATCCAGCAAAAATGTGGGGTACTAGTATTATTGGCTTTGGTTCTTACCATTACAAGTATGCAACCGGTCATGAAGGTGATGCGCCATTAGTTGGGTTTTCCCCACGTAAAGCTAAATTCAGTCTTTATTTTGCAACGGGAGATACAGAGCGAGAAAACTTATTAAAGGACTTTGGGAAACATACAAGCGGAAAGGCTTGTGTTTATATAAATAAAGTATCTGATATTGATGTAGAAGTTTTGAAAGCATTGATTAATCAATCCGTGGTTTTTCTTAGAGACATGTATCCGGAATAAGTTCTATGTTCTGGTTTCAATAGCTCTAACTGCATAACAGAAGAATAAGTTCCGAATATTATTGAATATACGCAGCATGATATGTATATCGAATCCTAAAAAAGGGGCGCTGTTTGTGGATTTACATTTCATATGGAAGGCTGTTGTGATTGTAGTAGGTGGTATTCTCATTCTGCGTTTAGCAGGTAGAAAATCAATTTCTCAACTTACTGTTGCCCAAACTGTCATGATGGTTGCTGTTGGTTCTTTAATCATCCAACCAGTAGGTGATCGAAACATTTGGATTACTATGGTGGTTACCTTTTTAATGGTGATTACACTGATCTTCGTTGAATATATCGTATTGAAATATGATGTACTAGAAACTTTTATTTATGGAAAATCTCTTATAGTAGTAGAGAATGGACAACTTAATAAAGAGAATTTAAAGAAAATGCGATTAACGGTTGATATGCTCGAGGTTCGGTTAAGACAGCAAAACATTGAAAATATTAGTGATTTAGAGTGGGCTACAATAGAATCAAACGGACAAATAGGATATAGATTGAAACCTAATAAGCAACCTGCCACTAAAGAAGATATTCAGATGCTACTTTCAGTCATTCAAACAAATCAACCTAACTCTTCTATTCCAACTATTAGTACTTCAGAGAATATTTTTACAGAAGTTAAAAATGAAAACCATATAAAAGATATTCCAGATGATTTGAAATAAAGTGATGATATGAGTCAAACAAAAGTAAAGCCTTGTTAACTACCTTAAGTTCTATAGGGTGATGGCTCAGAAATTGCACTCCGGAAATACTTATATTTGTTTCTGCAAAACTGGGTGGAAGTAACTGCACGCCATAAGCCAACTACCCTATTATTATGGATTTACTACCTTTATTTTACCGACATTTGATTTTAAAATCCATTCATAGTTTTGGACTCCAGTCTTCGCTTCAATAAAACATTTATTGTCTCCAACAATTTTTACTGGAGCATCCTCAGGAATTTTAATTAAGCCTCCTCTGTTTCCACCTTTAAAATCTAGATTGCCTCCAATATCTAGGACAGTTAAGTTTAACTTTCCAACAAGCGACCTAATATCCATGTTGCCACTTTTGCCTTTTAAGTTAATTGTGCAGTTGCTATTTCCATTCTTAACATTCAGATGTTGAAATGTAACATCATTAATTACCACTCTTACCACGTTTGTTTTTATATCAACATTTTTCAAACATAACTGATTAATTTGAAGTTTTCCTGTGAACTGTTTTATAGACAGGTTATTTTCATATGTTGTGGGAATACCGATATATAATTTAGAACTCGAAACCTTTATAGGTAAGTAACTTAACTTTTGTTCAACAAAAATTTGATTACCTTGTGTCCTAATATTTAAATCTTTTACACAGTTTCCTAAATCTGCTGTTATTACCATATTCTCATGATTAGTTTCGTATACAGTAATAGATCCTTCAATAATATTGAAGTTAAGATTCTCAATATGTTCTATGAATACAACCTCTTCTACTTTTTTCATAAATAACACTCCTTTTAAAACCAACTATAGGTTTGTTTAATGCTAAAAAAAAGACGCTCTCTTGTTTTTTAAGTGGATCATAATAAGACCTAGAATTAAAGAACTAATGAAAAGCAATATTCCTTCTATAATATATATACTCCATCCACTGTTAAGTGCTCTTTGTACAGCATCAATGAATAATATAGAAGTTAAAATGGAAACAGTTGTTGACTTTCTCATCAAAAAGCCCATCCCCATAGAAATAATATTAAGGAACCCAACGACAATAGCCAAAGGAATGATAACTGTAAATGCATTTAGAACAATTGAAAAAGAAAGATCATCAGAAACAATAGGAAACAAATTTTCCGTGATAAAAAATATAACGATACATGCTGTATAGCTAATGACAAAGGAAACCAATGAGGTTATCGAAATTATCGTAGCCTGTAATAGAAACAATTTAGGTGACAATGTAACTTCTCTTTTAAAAACATTAAGAGAGAACAGAACAACACCATAGACACAGAATAGCACTGTACCAACCAGTGAAGTAAAAGTTATAATGTTTTCATAGCTTTGAAATACTGGATCATTCTCTACTCTAGAAACAATCGCGATAAAATAAGTCAAAACGAGTAATGCGAGAAATAGATAAAACCTTAAACGATCGAGCTTTTTAATTTCATATGATTCATATAAAAAGTTGAGCATGTTTACTTCCTCCTTTATTTATAACCTCCAATATCGCTATAAATGCTATTGAGATTGTGAATCATACTATCTGAAATAATATCTACGCCAAGCTGCTTTAAAAAATAACTTAAAAATTCAATTCTTTTCACTGTCTCACCTTCACTTCTAATAAAAAGAATTGGATTAATCCATATGTTTAGAAGCAACATAATCACTTCTGCTGTCTCTTTTGGATATTGAACAGATAATGAATGATCTTGATTGCCGTCTTCCAATACTTTGGCAACCATTGGTGCAGACTCTTCTATCGTCTTCTGCAAACTTTTTACAACGAATTGAGGGTTTTTAATTTGTGAATGAATAATATGATCTAATTCCCTTGCGCCTTTATGAGAAGCTAAAAGTTCAAAAGCATAGGACAAGCTCTCTCTTGCATTATCACCTTTTTTTAGAGCCTCTTGAAAAAGCTCTTTACTGTATTCAAAATGCTTTGCCATTACAGCGTCTAATATATCTTCCTTTGATTTAAAGTGGTGATAGATAGCACCTTTTGACATTCCAAGCTCAGTTAGAATATCCTGTATACTCGTTTGATCATACCCCTTTGTTGTAAAAAGCTTAGAAGACACATTTAAAATCTTATCAACTGTTTGCTCTGGATACTTATTTCTTGCCATTGATAAACTCCTCCTTTTCACAAACCGACCGTCAGTATGTTTAATTTAATCATATACTAATAACCTTTATCCGTCAACAATACCCACTTATCATTTTAAAGCCAGTCAATTTGGGATAACATTTTCTCAATTCTTTTCGAGCACGATGCAGGTTTTTTCACTTTAGATAGGTCTTCTGTAAAAACGTAAATTAATTTGCTGGTTATGGGATATTTGTGCAAAAGAAAAAACAGTCATCTCTTTATCAGTAAACGACTGTTTAAAAGTGGAGCATAGCGGGCTCGAACCGCTGACCTCTACACTGCCAGTGTAGCGCTCTCCCAGCTGAGCTAATGCCCCAAATTTAATTATTTCAAAAATATTATAACGAATTTATCAAAAACAAACAATAATTAAGTGAATCTTTTACCACTGTTTACTCGTATACTTGTTATAATTGCATATGGAGGTGGCGTAAATGGATCTTATTCAACTATTAGCTCCAATTATTATACTGGAATTAATCTTAGCGATTGTAGGTGTCATCGCTTGGTTTAAAACCGAAAATACCAATGGCCCAAGGTGGCTATGGTTATTAATTATTATTTTTATTACAATACTTGGTCCAATTTTATTTTTTATCATTGGAAGGAGGCAATAAATCCCCATGTTCAACATTCACAATTTAACGAAGAAATTTGATGGAACCGCTGTTGTAAAAGACGTTTCCTTCTCGCTAAGTCCGGGTAATTGTGTTGCACTACTAGGTGCAAACGGTGCTGGGAAAACAACCACTCTACGAATGCTTTCAGGGCTATTAAAACCGACAAGTGGAAAAATTGAATTTGAAGGTATGAGACCAGGTGCTGATATTCGCGAACATATTGGTTATTTACCCCAATATCCAATTTTTCATAATTGGATGACAGGTAAGGAATTTCTAGTCTATGTCGGACAACTTGCAAATTTAACTAAAGCGAATGCAAAAGAGCAAGCAGACTACTATTTAGAACGTGTTGGTATACTTGAAGCTAAAAACCAACGCATTGGGAAATACTCTGGCGGAATGAAGCAACGGCTTGGTATTGCCCAGGCAATGATTCATCGCCCACAAATGATTATGCTTGATGAACCCGTTTCATCACTTGATCCAATTGGTCGTCGTGAGGTTCTTACATTAATGGAAGAATTAAAACAACAGACAACAATTCTGTTTTCCACCCATATCTTAAGTGATGCGGAAGAAATTAGTGATTCTTTACTACTAATGCACCAAGGTGAAATCGTTGAGTCTGGTTCCCTAGTTGAACTGCGCGATAAACATCAATCAGCTAAAATTAATATTGCTTTTAAAGGATTAAATGAAGAGTTTATCCCTAACCTAGAAGCAATCTCTGATGTTTCAGATGTGATTATAGACAAAAATGAACTAATTTGCATTGTAAAGGATCTTGAAAAAGCTAGACAAAGCATCCTAGCGCAAGCCAATACAGAAAACTGGCCATTAACAAAATTTGAAGTCAGTCAAACATCGCTAGAAGAACTATTTATGAAGGTGGTGCAGAACTAATGCAATGGCTTACGATTTACAAAAAAGAAATGCTCGAGTACTGGCGTAATTTCAGCTGGGTTTGGGTACCAGTTGTTTTCATATTACTTGCGATAATGGATCCATTAACTACCTATTACATGCCAATTATTCTTGATAAAGTTGGTGGCTTACCTGATGGTGCAGTTATTGAGTTGCCTCAAATGGCTGCTACTGACGTGTTAATGATGAGCTTAAGTGAATTTAGTTCCATTGGTGTAATAATAATTGTAGCAATAACAATGGGAATTATTGCTGGTGAACGGAAAAGTGGTGTAGTAGAACTTGTGTTAGTCAAACCGGTTCGTTATGCCAATTATATCTCCAGTAAATGGGCTGCAAAACTAACGCTGATTTTGGTATCTTATACGATTGCACTTTTAACAAGCTGGTATTATGTCAGCATATTATTTGAGGAAATCGCTCTCCTAGCGTTCGTTCAAACACTAAGTTTTTATGCATTATGGTTAATTCTAGTTGTTACAATTACAATTTTCTATAATACGCTACTAAAAACACCTGGTTTAGTAGGTGCACTATCTGTAGGTACAATAATAGGGATGACAGCAATTAACGCGATTTTTTCACATAAATTAACCTGGTTTCCTAATAACTTAAGCAGTTATATTAGGCAGCTCTTGCATACTGGTGAAATTCCAACCGCTTTATGGGGCACATCTTTTGTAACTATTAGTCTAATTGTCGCTTTACTATTTTTATCATTTTACACTTTCCAAAAGAAAGAATTAGCATAATTAGAAGAACCCCCACGAAGGGTTCTTTTTTTTGCTTCAATTATTCTAAATCATCACGATTAGGAGGCTGATGCTGTTTATTTATAACCTCGTAAAAGAGGCCTCCATCCTTATCGGGAGATTGATTTTGTTGATTAATCATTAATCCCATCAATTTCTTAAACTCTCCAATTGTTAATGGTTTTGCATCTGGCTTTAGTTCATAGCCCAATTGTCCGTTTGGTTCTATTGTTGCATTTTTTATATCAGAGATATTAGAAATTCCTTTTTGCCTTATATGCATTTCTAATTTATCAACTGTGAATCGTAGTTTTTTTAAATTCTTTAAGTTTAATTGTCCATTTTCAATAACTGGCATCGCTTTTCCAGTTATTAATTTTTCTAATGGATTAAACTTTACCTGAAGGTATTCAATAATAATAAGGACTATTATAAAAATAGCAACTGTAACGATTGTTTTAATTATGCTATCTTCTATAATCGGTTGAACAATTACTGATCCGATCGAGATCATCACAATTGTGGTTGTAACAGTCATTTGGACTAGAGACTTACGACCAGAAAGCCTAAGAAGGAGAAATCCCGTAAGTATCATTACAATCGCTTCCCACATAAAATCCATAATATTACATCCTTTCACAAAGTATATATTTACTAATATCCTCAGTACTGACAACTCCCACAGCTAAAGCAATGGGGTTCTAAGGTACTTGCAGGCTTCTCAATGGTGTCTTATCTTTTCTTTCAGAAAGACTTTTCACCAAAGTACTGACTTGCTTTCTCCTAAAACATTAACGGACGTATTGCGTATAGCAATGCACCTCTCTCAACAAGCCTTATAGACTCTTGATATGCTTTTCGTTCCGACTTCTATTGGACGTTATCATGACCAATCAGGTTTATAATTATTATGCGACAAACCATCGCAATGTTTTACTTTGAGCTTTTTTTAAATAGTTCACTTCAATGTTTTGCAGTTTTACAAATTCATCCCATTTTGTGTTGCATAAATCCACATCTACAGCATTAAGTGTTTTAGTTGTATTGCATATTAAAAAGGCACTATATAAATCACGTTGGATGCGAACATCTCCAAACACATTCCAACGCTCCGAAAGTTGTTTTTTACTATATTCTTTTGTTATGTGGTTGAATTGACTAGCTTTTGTTGCATACGTATCTATTTTCTTTAAAGATCGATTTTGATAACTCAGTTTTCGATCAATTATTGTTAACAACATTGCAGGAGCCCGTTTAGCTATTGATTTGCCAAATCTTTTCTTACAATTGATTTTGCCATTTTTCTTATTACGTGTAGGATTTTTTGCTCGTTTTTGCAGCGATTGAAACCGCATGGTTTCAACACGAACATCAGAACCAAAGGAAAGAATCACATTAGCTAATTTCTCATGTGACATTTTGCGTTGAACGGTGATTTTGCGATAAATTTCTTTTCTTTTTTTTCGTAGTTCTTCGTATTTTTTAGAGTATATCCAATTTAGTTTACCTTTTTTAATTGTCCCATTTTCATTAAAATTGTTTGGATTCATACTTCTCTTAGACCTATCCATTTTCCGTTGGATCCGCCTCAATTCTTTTTCATTATATACACAATCTGGTGCAAGTTCTTGAAGTTTTACTTGATCTTCACTACATATGGCAATAGTAGACGTGCCAATATCTAATCCGACCCGTTTTGTTTCATCATTACAAATCTTACGATTTTTTTTCTGAGGTGGATAACCTTCTTGAATAAGTTGGACAAAGTATCGCACTTTCCCACGAACTTCACGTTTTAATATACGAACATACTTCGTTTTATCCATTAAAGCTAAGTCTGCGTATTCATCGTTAGGTTTCGGTGAAATAGGCATCAAAAGCCAGTTTTTAGGTTTAGGATTTTTCTTTGTTGGTTTGTCTCCCCAAAGGATAGCACCTTCTGAATACCTCAATCCAGTCTTATTCGATTTATTTTCAACTGAAATGTTATCCGTCATTTTTTTAAAATGAACCTTTTTTGATTTACCGAAATGAAGTTTTTCAACAGTTTGAAAGCTCCTGGTAGCAAGTTTTTGTGCTTCAAGACTTCCGATATGTTCCTTGAACTTATTTTGAACAGACTTCACAAAGTTATGTGTTCCATATTCAGAGAAACCATAATTTTCTCGAATATTTGAGAGTTTTTTATCACGATTTTTGGATTTTGGTTGTTTAAGGAGTTTGAGATATACTTTATCGGATTTTACTGCTTGATGTCTTTTTAAAACTTCACCTAGGCAAGAATTATAAACCATTCGTGCGATCTTGAATTTCTTTTCGAGCCGATGTTGTTGCCAAACCGGTATATGAAGAGGAAACTCAATCGTATAAGTTGGTCCTGTTTTTCTTGCCATAGGTTTCGGCTCCTTTCTAATTTCTTTTCTTTTGATTTTCAACGTATTGTTTTATCGTTTCACTTGAGACATTTCCAGCAGTGGAAACAAAATACGAACGCGTCCAAAGACTCTGCAAATGTTTAAGGTGAGGAAATTCTTTCCTTAGATTTTCGAAGTTTATCCCTTAATTTTCGCCATAATGGCTGAAGGGCTTAGTTTGGGTAGTGCGTTAAGAAACATATGGGTATGGTCCTTATCACACTCGATAGCAACAACTTGTATATCTTCACATACTTCTTGTACTAATTCTTTAAAACGTTTTTCTACATCTGACCGAAGAAAAATTTTTCTTCTATAACGAGGACAGAATACGAAATGATAGTTTAATAACGAAACAGTTGTATTGGTTCTTCTATATTCATTTCATGTATATAATTTTATCAATTTAAACAATAAGCTACAACAAATAACACAAATAATAGCAAATTATTTAAATACTAGAAGATAAATCTTTTAATAGTTAGTGGCATTCCGTATTTAACCTCACTATCATCCCATGCCTAAAGGTGCTGGGCTTTCTCGTTCGGAAAATCTGTAAAAAATATATGTGTAACCACAAGAATTTCTGAAACTCCGTCAATAAAAAAACGCTTGGATCATATTAATCCAAACGTTTTCAAGTAAATTAAGTTCTTACTAATGGCAATGTACAACACCTAAAAGAACCACCAGATTTAATAATCTCATTAAATTCTACTTCAATAACCTCAAAACCTAACCCTCTTAGCTGTTTATTTACTTCGTTATTTTCTGGAAGGCTGATAATCTTCTTATCACCAATCGACAATACATTTGTCCCTAAAGTAAACTGTTCTTCATCATTGACTTCAATTAACTGATAATGTTTTTTTAATTTTTGTAAATCTAAATCCGTGAATGCTTTTGGATAGACAAGTGCCAATTCAGGTGAAATACAATTAAATGCACAATCTAAGTGTAAAATCCTTTCAGCAATCGGCAACTCGATAACTTGATAATTCGGCAACAATGCTCTTAGTGCATCAATAGCCTCAAAAGTAGTTCGGTCACTTACACCAACCCAAACCTTATCTCCATCAACGATCACGTCTCCACCTTCAATTGAATCTTGGGCAAAGGATTTGTATTCAATTCCTTGTTCATGTAAAACTTCCTTTAGTTGACCAACTTCAGGCAACCTAATTTTATCACCCATCATAGCTGTAAAAAGTGTCTTTCCAATACAAAAGCCGATATCCCTCGTAAAAACTTGTTCATGTAAATGGCTTTGCGGCAAAACTTCCATGACCTCAATATCATGTTCTTTTAACACTTGTACGAATCCATCATGCTGTTTAGTAGCAATTTCAGAATCAATATTCTCTGTCTCATAATGTTTCTGCGTTTCATTAATAATTTTACCGATTTTCATATGAGCAGGTGAACACACGATTACTTTCTGAAGTACATCATACTCTGTATTACATAGCACATTTTCCTGTGAATCAGTTTGCACAAGAATGACCTCCCTTTTGTCTCTTTTTATCTATTATACCAGAAATTAATGTATAGGTTTGCTGATTAGTCTTCCAACTCCTAAAACATCAATACTATAATCCTCACCATCCGTTGTAATAACTATATCTCCAGCTTTAGCTGTGGAATAAATTGTGGCACCTACATCCAATAACTTATCAACTGTTATCCCTACAGGATGACCGTATGTGTTATCTCTTCCGTAAGATAATATGGCTACTTCCGGATCAACTGCTTGTAGAAATGCGTAAGAACTTGATGTATCAGAACCGTGATGTGCTACTTTCAATATTTCAGAATCAACATCTGTTCGTTGCATTATTTTTATTTCTTGTTTTCTTTCTACATCGCTCATTAACAAAAAATCAACAGAACCGTATGTTAAGGATAAAGCTAAGGATGATTGATTGTTGGTTTTAAATAACGAGTTAGCGTTTAAGACTTTTAACGAGACCTGATTGTTATGCCCAAAAGTTATTAACGTATCAACCTCTACAATCTTCAATGGAATGCTTTTTTTATTAATTTTGCGAAAGTAGCGATGGTATGTTCTTGTATAATAAAATTTTCCAGTGTCCCAAATCTCATTAATTGAAAAGTGATCGAGTACGTTAAGTAAACCACCAATATGATCGATATCTGGATGGGTAGCAACTAATAAATCAATATCCTTTATCTTTTGTTGCTTTAAATAAGTAATAACTTTTTCACTTGCATCAGGTGGGCCACCATCAATTAAAATATACTCTTTGGTTGGTGTTTCGATTAAAATACTGTCTCCCTGACCGACGTTAATAAAATGAACAGTCATTTTCTGTTCAGCTGCAGCTAAATCTGTATTGGTTAAAAAGATAAAAATAAATAAAATGAAATAAATGCTATTTTTTTTAATTATATTAACCTCCCAGCAAAAAAGTATCTCTTTTATTTTGCTGTTCAATTGAAAAATTATTACAAAGAAAACTTGGATAGCACCAAGCCTTCTGGCGCCGGTGATTGCCTAGTTGCACTTATACTGATTCCCTAAAAATTTTTACTACGTTGACTATTCATCCATGCTAAAATTTTATGCTTTCCTATCAGTGCAAAAAAACACGACATCAGGATTGATGTCGTGTTTTATTTGTATAAATTAATTTCCCTTTTTCACTTGAATCTCATCATTAACAAGCTCTACATTGATAGTAGCAATATCATCTTCTTCTAATAACAAGTCTGTGATCCCATCTTCGACAGTATCTTGGATTACACGACGTAGTGGACGAGCACCAAACCTTGGATCATAGCCTTTGTCAGCTAAATACTGTTTTGCTTCATCTGACACTGTGATCGTGTAGCCTTGCTCTTTTACGTTTTCTTCTAGTTCATTTAACATAATATCAACAATTTGAACAAGATCTTGTTGTTGTAACTCGTTAAATGGAATAATCGCGTCAAAACGATTTAAAAATTCTGGTTTGAAATAATCACTTAACATTTCCAACGTAGAAACTGCTTCATTGTTATCACTGTTAAAACCTACACTTACATTTTTCACACCAGTTCCAGCATTGCTTGTCATGATAATAACTGTATCCTTGAAGCTAACAGTACGTCCATGACTATCTGTTAGGTGACCATCTTCCATAATTTGCAGGAACATGTGCTGTACATCAGGATGCGCTTTTTCAATTTCATCCAATAGAATTAAGCTATACGGATTACGTCGAACACGTTCTGTTAACTGTCCTGCTTCTTCATGTCCAACATATCCTGGTGGTGAACCAATAATCTTAGAGACAGCATGCTTCTCCATATATTCACTCATATCAAGACGAATATGTGACTCTTTTGTACCAAATAGCTCTTCTGCTAACACTTTTGTTAGCTCTGTTTTACCTACACCAGTCGGTCCTACAAATAAGAATGAACCAATTGGGCGATGTTTTGATTTCAACCCTGCACGGCTTCTACGTACTGCTTTTGAAACTTTTTGTACGGCATTTTCTTGTCCAATTACTCTTTCACCTAAGGTTTCTGCAAGATGTTTCATTTTTGACTGTTCATCAGCTTGAATTTTACGCACTGGAATGCCTGTTTTTTCTTCAATAATCAATTGAATATCTTCTACTGTAACTGACACTTTTGATTCATCTGTTGAATCATTTAATTTTTTCTCTAACAGAACCTCTTGATGTCTTAAATTAGCGGCACGCTCATAGTCTTCTTTTTCAGCCGCTTCTTCTTTTTCTTTTGCAATCTCATCAATACGTTGCTGTAGGGATTCTTTGTCTGAATCATCATTAGCTAGATTCAAACGTGCACCCGCTTCATCCATCAAATCAATTGCTTTATCTGGTAAGAAGCGATCTTGCAAGTAGCGTTTTGATAAGGTAACAGCACCCTCAATTGCTTCATCTGTATAAGAAACATGATGGAAAGCTTCATAACGATCTTGTAATCCTTGTAAAATTAATACCGCTTCATCAACAGATGGTTCTTTTACCATAATTGGTTGGAAACGACGCTCTAAAGCTGCATCCTTTTCAATTTGACGGTACTCTTTTAATGTTGTTGCACCAACAAGTTGCAACTCGCCTCTTGCTAGCGCAGGTTTTAAGATATTACCTGCATCCATTTGTGAGCCTTCAGCTGTACCTGCACCTACTAATAAGTGAATTTCGTCAACAAAAAGGATCACATTTTTACGTTGTTGCAGTTCTGAAACGAGTTGTTTCATTCGCTCTTCAAATTGACCACGGACACCCGTGTTTGCAACCAGTGATGCGACATCTAATAAATAAATTTCCTTATTCATTAGTTTTGATGGTACCTTACCTTCAGCAATTTTAAGTGCTAAACCTTCTGCAATTGCTGTTTTACCAACACCCGGTTCCCCAATTAGTACGGGGTTATTTTTGTTTCTTCTATTTAATGTTTCCATTACACGTTTTACTTCTTTTTCACGACCGATTACTGGGTCGATAATACCGGCCTTTGCTGCATGTGATAAATTACTTCCAAGCTCGTCTAACAAGCCACCATCTTGTTTGTTGCTATTTTGTTCTCCTCCATTTTGTGTTGCACCAGAGAAGAAGTCTTCAAAACCTTGTGCTCCTTGATTTTGTCCTCCAAACATACCTGAAGGATTTTTTGCCTTTTGCTGTATCTCTTTAAAACATGTTTGACAAACATGCATCTCTTGCATTTGGTTATTAAATCGAAGGGCAACATTAATATTCGCTGGACGAATGCCACAATTTTGACATTTCATTTTTTCTTCCTCCTTCAATTGGATAAGTAAGTTTAATTAGGTCAAGAATTTAAGGACTATAGAATAAGATCGTCCTTGTCGTATAGCACCTTCATGGCTTTTGGCGATACCTTGACTATCTTTGACCTTTAACCATATTATACTTTGACTATCTTTGACTTTCAAGTTTTTTGCTTATAATTTTTTAAATACATTCGCACTAAGTCGTAATCTTAATATAATCTGAACACCTAATTTACTGTTCATTAATATTCAGGTGTTATGATTGACTTACAATTTCAACTAGGAGGCCAAATACATGAATATACGAGCAATGTTTGTTGATATGGATGGTACACTGCTTACGCAATCAAATAAGATTTCTCAACGAAGTTTGGAAGCTATTAATAAGCTTAATAATCAAGGTGTAAAAGTTTTTTTAGCCACTGGACGACACTATGAAGTAACAGCTCCTTACCACAAAGAAATTGGATTGAGAACACCAATGATCTGCTTGAATGGTGCATCTATCCACGATGCATTAACCGGAAGTACTATGCAAATGAATACCGTCCAAGTGAACGATCAACGATTTCACGATTTAACCGCTTTAAATCCTTGTAATGTTATCATCCACACGGCAAATGGGATTTATTGCAAGGAGATCAATGAAGAGATCGATTATTGGACAAAAGTTGGGAAAATTCCACCACAGTATGTTGGTGATTTAAGAAACGCTAAGTATCAAGATGTATTGAAATATAGTGTTCGAACAGGTAAAACAAGTCCAGAGCTATCTGCTTTGTTTAAAAAGGAAGCAAAAGTTATCGATTGGAATGATGGATTTGAATTAATTGCACCTCATGTTTCAAAGTGGTCGGGAATCAAAACGTTGCTTAAAGCGTTTAGAATTAGTCCTAATGATGCTGTAGCAATAGGGGACGGACCCAATGATATCGAGATGCTTCGTCAGGTCGGAACTGGTGTGGCGATGGGGAACGCTAGTCTTGAGGTTAAAGTAGCAGCTGATTTTGTTACTGAACACCATGAAGAAGATGGCTTAGCAAAGTTTATTGAGCGCTATTTGCTTAAATCGGTTAAATCTTTTGTGGTATAGATTTTCTACACTATAATGAGAAATTTTATGCACAAAATTCAACAATAGAAGCAATTGCAATCCACCGTGATCCAAAAAAACACAAAAAAATAGAGAGGCGCTTTCTCCCTCTCCACTACAATATCCTCAATTACCCTTCCTTACACACCTAACATTTCTTGCTGGCGTAATTCAATACGGCGTATTTTTCCTGATGTTGTTTTAGGTAATTCCTTAATAAACTCTATCTTTCTTGGATATTTATATGGTGCTGTCATTTGCTTCACATGGTCTTGCAATGTTTTGACTAATCCTTCTTCGTTTTCATCAACATGCTCCTGTAAGACAATATATGCTTTTACCACATTCCCACGAATCTCATCTGGACTTGCGACAACTGCACATTCTTTTACGAGTTCATGTTTGACCAGTGCATCTTCCACTTCAAAAGGACCAATCGTATAGCCAGAGCTGACAATGATATCATCGCTACGACCTTCAAACCAGAAATAGCCTTCTTCATCCACTTTGGCTTGATCACCTGTAACAAAGTAGTTTCCGCGATGTGCTTTTTGCGTACGTGCTTCATCTTTATAATACCCTTTAAACAACGCTGGAGTATCTAACGGAATCGCGATATCTCCAACCTCGCCCATTGGTACGGGATTACAATCTTGATCTATTAAAACAACTGCATTTCCTGGTGTAGGTTTACCCATTGAACCTGCTTTTACTTTCATACCCTTCAGAAAACCCAATAGTAATGTGCTTTCTGTTTGACCATAGCCATCACGTACAGTTATATCAAAATGACGTTGAAACGTATCAATTACTTCTCGATTTAATGGTTCACCAGCTGAAACTGCACTATGCAATTCAGGCAATTGATAATCAGTTAAATTATCCACTTTTGCCATTAAACGATACTCTGTTGGTGTACAACATAATACATTGATTGCTTCATCCTGTAGTAGTTGTAAATATTTTTTAGGATCAAACTTACCGTTATAGACAAAACCCGTTGCACCTGAACCAAGTACAGAAAGCAGTGGACTCCAAACCCATTTCTGCCAACCTGGAGCAGCGGTTGCCCATACAATGTCACCTTCTTCAATACTCAGCCAGTTAGCTGGAGCAGTTCGAAGATGAGCATATCCCCAAGCGTGGGTATGCATAACACCTTTGGGATTTCCTGTTGTCCCTGAAGTATATGGCATGAAGGCAATATCATCACTATTTGTCTCAACGATCTCAAGTTGATCTGAAACTGACTCTTTTTGATGATCAATAAACGTCCAATCGTTCACTTCAGAACCAACTGTAAACTTTTTCAAAGTATCTAATTGTTCAATTTCATCAAACTGCTCCACAAATGGATAATGGCTTACAATCCCTTTTGCTTCTCCATGGGTAATCCGATATTGAATGTCTTTTGTTCGAAGCATTTCTGAACTTGGGATTAACACAATACCAGTTTTTAGAGCAGCTAAATAAACTTCATATGTTTCAATTAGTCGGGGCATCATGACGAGAATCTTATCACCTTTTTGCAAGCCACTTTCTAAGAATATATTTCCAATTTTATTTGCGTTTTTTAACAATTGTTGATACGTGATCCGTTCTTCTCTACCCTGATCATCTTGCCAGATTAAAGCAGTTCTTTCTGGACCTTGTGCATATTTCTCCATTTCCATTGCTATATTGTATATTTCCGGTGCAATTAAATCATGTTTATTCATAAGGTCACCCTTCTTTTTAGTAGTAGGTACTAATTACTTGTCATTATATCAGGTTTCAACTTTTATGAAAAGAGCCCCTCAAAAATTTACAAAATATTTGCAAAGTTTTGTTCACATAGTTATTTTTTTCATGCACTATAACTCTTTATTTTTCTGACACACTTATCAAATGAATTTGATACGCTAACCACTGCACACTTTATATCAAGTGCGAATATTTACAAAAATAGCCTTTTAAATAGAATCAATTGTGTTTAATGGTAGTTAAAGCAAAACAGTTGAAAGGTATGTTATGATAGAAGTACTTAAAGGAGGGCGATTTTTATGTATATTGAATTACAAGTCAACAAAAAAAACATTCATACTACTGTAACAAAATTATCTTTATATAAACAAAGTAAAATAATCGAGACGGTTGATCAAAACAATAATTACTTCTATCTTGTTTTTTACAAAGACCAGTATATTAATGGGGTAAAAGCAGATCATATCAAACTGGACTCTCATATCCATCAAGCTTTTACTAAAGGGATATCTGTTGCCAATGATCACCCAGTAATTGAGCCCTTAATTTCGAACCAACCATTTACATTAACGCGCTTTAACCAATTATATAAAAAATTACAGCAACACTACTCCCCGATTGAAACGGCATTGATCTTCACATTTTTTGATTCCTTTACCACTAAAGGTTCCACGATCAAACTTTTAAAGAAAACCTATTATGATTTCCGTAGAAATGGCAAAATGTTAAAATCCTATAAAACTCTACATATGTTAGCTGATCATGATGCTAATGATAAATTTGCTAAAGATATTCTTGGCAGTATGGAATTTCAACGCTTTGAAGAGCGCTATCAGAATGTAGATGAATTAATCCAAATAGATACAGACCACCTGGAGTCACTTTACTATCAACAAACAAATAGCCACGACTATTTTAACTCCCTAATACAGCTTTATAAGCTAGAGAAGCGTTGGATCGATCTGTTCATCGTCCAAACAAACATGCTAAAAGCTACCTTCGAAAAAACGCTATGGGAAGCGTTCCAACAATCACTTAAGACATTTACAGTAGGAGAACAAATCAACATATTATCTGACCTATATGAAGCCAACCCTCAACAGGAAGTGGAGGAGCTATTAACTACTAAGTTAATTGACTCTGCTAACCATTCTAAACTTGTTAAATTTCTACTTGAGCATAATTACAAGCCTACCGAGAAACAACTAGAAAAAATCATTGACCACCTTGCAGAAATTGATCCCAAGGTGCTAACTGATTATTTCAATGAGTCCAACCAACGCTTATTACAACTTTGTAGTAACGTCTCCACAAAACAAGCCGAAAAAATCATTACACCTTTTATTAAAGGTTTTTTACAAAATCATTCCATTACAGAAATTAAAAGGTGGTTTGAGCCTTTTCAAGTAGCAAATTATCATTTTCCAATTGAGCAAACACTAGATAAAATGAACCAATTGCAGGATGATCCTGATAATCAATACTCGCTAGGTGAGTTATACGCATCATTCGCCTTATATGAACAAGCGATTGACTGCTACAAGTGGGAAATTGAACTTGATCCATCGAGCGGAAAAGCGATGCAAGCTTTAGTTAAACTTTATAAAAAAACGGGTAATGATACAGAAGCAGAAAATTATCAAAACTTACTAATACAAACACAAAAATATGGATAATCTAACCCAAGTAAAATTAGAAATTAGGCAGGTGCTAACATGGAAAAAAACTATTACGCGATTATTGACATAGGATCCAACACAATTCGTTTAGTAATTTACCTACAAGAAAAAGCTGGACGATTACGTGAAGTAGAAAATGTCAAAACTTCTGCACGTCTCAGGGACCACTTGGATAGCGATGGGAGACTGACCAAAAAAGGTAGTGATATCCTGTTACACTCGCTCCATAATTTTGCTGACGTTATCGCTACCTATACGTTAGTTGATCTTGTATGTGTCGCAACAGCTACTATTCGCCAAGCAACCAATAACAATGAGTTAAAAAAACTAGTTAAAGAAGAACTAAACTGGGACATGCGTATCTTATCTGAACAAGAAGAAGCATTTTATGGTTATCTAGCAGTAGTAAATTCCACTTCAATTGAAGAAGGAATTACAATTGATATTGGTGGTGGTAGTACTGAGGTAACGTATTTCAAGGATCGTCAACTTATCCATGCACATAGCTTTCCATTTGGTACATTAACACTCCGCTCCTATTTAGAACAAGATGGTCAATCATTTGATAAGAACATGCAAGCATTACGGAGATTTCTCAAGGAGCAGTTCCATTCATTACCATGGCTTAGTCAAAAGAATGTTCCTTTAATCGGGATTGGTGGCAGTGCTCGTAATTTAGTTCAGATTGACCAAAATCAAAAAGCTTATCCATTAGCAGGATTACATCAATATAAGATGGATGATAGTGATATTGCGGGCGTAAGTAACTATCTCTCTTCCCTATCTTTCAAAAAGTTACAAAAAGTTGAAGGGTTATCAAAAGATAGATCTGACATTATCATACCTGCAATTGAAGCCTTTCATAGCCTATATCAAACAATAGAAGCGGATTGCTTTATCTTAAGTAGGAAAGGATTACGTGATGGTGTTTTCTATGAAATATTATCCCAGGACAGAGGTACCCTTCTGTTTCCTAATGTTTTAGAAGATAGTATTCAGGAACTTATCAATGATTATGATCTTAATACAAAACAAATTATGCATGTACAATTTTTAACACGACAGTTATTTAATAATCTAAAAACAGCTGGTATAAAATCATTATCAAAAAAAGATTGGTTCTTATTAAAGCGGGCAAGCTATGTTTATAATTTAGGTGACTATATTGATTCTGAGTCAAGTTCTCAGCATACTTTCTACTTATTAGCTAATCGCACGATTGATGGGTTAATGCACATTGATCGCTTACAAATTGCATTAATTGCTTCTTTTAAAAACAAAATGGTCTTCAAGCAATTTATAGAACCATACAAAGACTGGTTTTTAAAACAAGAACGAAAAAGACTACAACTGTTAGGTGCTCTGTTGAAGTTCACATATTGTTTAGATGCAACTAAAAGACAAGTAGTACAGGATTTTGATTTGGATATTAAATCAGATACCTTATACCTAACATTTTATTGCAACCAAAATTCAATGCCAGAAGCCTATCAAAGTGAAAAGCAGAAAAAACACCTAGAAAAAGCTCTAAGTAAATCAATTGAGCTTCGTTTTATCACAAATTAAATAATTTTCATCAATATTTTTATACCTTCAGACAAAAACTTAACATAAACCCAACTCTCTTTTCGTTTTGTTTCTCAAAAAATGGGAAGAGAGTTTATTTAAAGGATGGGAAAAATGTCTACATCAGACTATCAAGATAAATTAGATAGCTACATTTTTTTTAATAATCGAGAGCTAAGCTGGCTTTCATTTAATAAACGTGTATTAGAAGAAGCAATCGATCACTCAAATCCATTATTAGAAAGGTTACGCTTTTTAGCAATTTTCAGCTCAAATTTAGATGAATTTTTTATGGTGCGCGTTGCGGGGTTAAAGGACCAAGTACGTGCAGGTTTCAACAAGAAAGACAGTAAAGCAGGTCTTACACCGAAACAACAACTCACTCATATTTCCGAAAGAAACCACAAGTTAGTACAAAGACAGTATAAACTGTATGGAGAATTACTAAATACACTAAACAAAGAGGGTATAGCAATTGTCTCTATTGATGCCCTCTCTCTCCAGCAAAAAGAAACCATTGAAAAATATTTTGATGATCATATATTTCCAGTGTTAACACCAATGGCACTCGATGCTTATCGTACATTTCCAATGTTATTAAATAAATCGATCAATATCGCAGTTGTTCTAGAGGAAGATACTGTATCTGATTCATCTGTAAAAACAGCAATTGTACAAGTTCCAGCCCTCTTGAACCGCTTTGTTCGTATAGATGATACCAATCATTATATTTTATTAGAAGATATTATTTCTTGCTTTATTGATAAGTTTTTTAAAGGGTATCATGTTCGTTCTAAGACTACATTTCGTATCACTCGGAATGCAGATATGACAATTCATGAAGAAGGTGCTAGAGATTTATTAAAAGAAATTGAAAAAGAGTTAAAAAAACGAAAGTGGGGTGCAGCAGTTCGCTTAGAAGTAGCAAACAATGATTATGATCAACAAATTGTTGATTTATTACTATACGTGTTAGAAATTCATAAGAATGATTTGTATGTGCTAGATGGACCACTTGATCTCACTTTTCTTTTTGACTTTTACAAGAAGTTGGCACCTGAGTATGACTCACTCATGTATGAGACACTGATGCCACAACCTACCAGAGAAATATCTAGTAATGAATCAGTATTCGATGTAGCAAAACGAAAAGATATTTTCTTACATCACCCATATGAATCATTCGAAGTAGTCGTAGATCTTATTCGAGAAGCAGCAAATGATCCAAATGTACTTGCAATAAAACAGACCTTGTATCGTGTTAGTGGCCGTTCGCCTATCATTAAGGGCCTTATGCAAGCAGCTGAGAATGGGAAACAAGTTACTGTTTTGGTAGAACTGAAAGCACGGTTTGATGAAGAGAACAATGTACAATGGGCAAAAGAACTAGAAAAATCTGGTTGTCATGTAATCTACGGTATGAACGCTCTTAAAACACACAGTAAAATAACATTGGTAGTTCGTAAGTGTAAAAATCGCATCGAACGTTTTGTTCATTTAGGTACAGGAAATTATAATGACCAAACAGCTACTATCTATACAGATATGGGCATAATTACAACGAAGCGAAAATTTGGAATTGATGCAACAAATTTCTTTAACTATCTAAGTGGTTATACCGAAAAGCCTACGTTCCACCATCTATCAATGGCACCTTTTTCAATTAGAGAGGATATTATCGATTATATTAATCAAGAAATTACTTTCCATAAGAAGCGTGGAAATGGACGCATTGTGTTTAAAATGAATTCATTAACAGATAAACCCTTAATAATAAAATTATATGAAGCATCACAAGCTGGTGTAGAAATAGACTTAATTGTTCGGGGAATTTGTTGTTTAAAACCTGGTATACCAGGCGTTAGCGATAACATACGCGTGCGCAGTATTGTCGGACGCTTTTTAGAACATAGCCGAATTTACTATTTTAACAGCGATGGAGACAATCGCATCTTTCTTTCTTCTGCTGATTTAATGACACGGAATATGGTTAAGCGAGTAGAGTTAATGTTCCCAATTTATGAGGAAGAGATCAAGGAAAGGATAAAGGAAATTTTAGATATATCCTTACAAGATAACGTAAAAGTACGTGAACAAACATCTGATGGTGCATACCACTACGTTAAAGCCGAAGCAAATGAGAAGCGAATTAATAGCCAAATGCTTTTTTATGATATGGCCTATCAAGTCATGGATGATGAAGAATGAAAGCAATAGAAAAGACTAACATTCAACATGGAATGTTAGTCTTTTTGCATTGGCTTGAATTCGGTGTTTGCTGGATTATTGTTTATTTCGCCGGAATATTGCTTGCAATCGCCGAATAATCGCCGTTTTCGCCGGAATAAACTTCTGTTCGCCGAATTATCACTGTTTTCGCCGGAACTACCAGATTTCTGCTTACTTTACATACCAAAAATCGGCTCTGGTATTGTATTTTTCAGTACTAAATCATCTAAACTTTTAAACGTATAGCCTTGTTTTCGCAAGTCTGTAATGAAGTGTTCTATTGCTTCTGCATTATCTTTTGAAACAGTGTGCAGTAATATAACTGCTCCTGGATGAATTTGTTTCATTACTTGCTGATATGATTTTTCCCAGCCTTTTTGATGATCTGTTTCCCAATCAACAAAAGCTAACGACCAGAATACATGTGTATAGCCAAGCTCATTTGCCCACTGAATTGTTTGTGGATTAAAAGTACCACGTGGTGGACGCAAATATTGTAGTTTCTCTTGGTCCGTAATAGCAGCAACCGCTCTATCCAATAAAGTCAAATCTTCCTTCATTTCCTCTTTAGATAACGTCGTAAAATCTGCATGATGATTCGAGTGATTACCAATAATATGGCCATCTCTGTCCATACGTTTAACCAATTCAGGCTGACTTCTGACATAATGTCCTGTTACAAAAAAAGTAGCTGGAACATCTTCTTTTTTCAATACATCCAAGATTGGTTCTGTGTACCCCTGTTCATAGCCATTATCAAAGGTAAGGTATACTACCTTATCCCCGGACTTATCTATATAATAGCCACCATTTTCTTCTAAGATTTGTCCATACTTTCCTACTTCGGGTGGTTGATGGTTTGTACCCTTTTTAAATCCCCACCCATAACTGGAAGCTTCAGAAATAGATGGTAGAAGTGTAAACATCACTAATATAAAACTGAACAAAATCACTAATTTTTTCATAAAAAATCACCTGTTTTTTTCTTTTAGTCTTTCAAGAAAACAGGTGATTTATGCATTATTAAAATTATAGTACGAGTGCTGCAATCCAACCAAATATAAGCAATGGAATATTAAAGTGGATAAAGGTTGGGACACATGTATCCCAAATATGGTGGTGCTTACCATCTGCATTTAAACCAGAAGTTGGACCTAATGTGCTATCACTTGCTGGTGAACCTGCATCTCCTAATGCACCAGCTGTACCTATTAAAGCAGCTGTTGCCATTGGTGAAAATCCAGTTGCCATCATTAATGGAACATATAGTGCTGCAAGAATTGGAATCGTTCCAAAAGATGAACCAATACCCATTGTAATCAGTAAACCTACAAGCAAAAGAACAATTGAAATTAGAACTTTATTGTCTCCTAAGACATCTGATGTAACTTCAACCATAGCTGATATAGCACCAGTCTCTTGTAATACATGACCAAAACCAGAAGCAATTAACATAACAAATGCTATTGTACCCATCATTGCGATCCCTTTTGTCATGATTGAATCACCTTGATAGAATGGAACTACTAATAAAATAAACATCAATACTAATCCTGTTAAAGCACCAATAATTAAACTATCTGTAACAAGTTGCATCACTAATGCAGCTACAATCGCTACAACGGTTAAGCCATGTTTTCGGTTGAACGTAATTGATGCTGTATCTTCGTTATCATTAGTAATGTTTATTGCTTTTTTATCTACTGTGCGTGGTTGACGATATGTGATAAAAATCGCAATAAGTAAGCCGACAATCATTCCTGACCCTGGAATCAGTAAGGATAGTGCTACTTCATTCATGGAAATAGAAATACCGTTATTTTCCATACCGTTTAGGATTGTTTGGTGAAATAAAATACCATAACCTGCAGGTATCATTACATATGGTGCTTTCAAACCAAATGTAAGTGCTGTTGCTACTGCACGACGATCCAGTTCCATTTGATCAAATAATTTTAATAATGGCGGAATCAAAATAGGAATAAATGCGATGTGAACTGGGACAACATTTTGTGATAATGATGCAATACCTGCTATAGCAAGTACTAGCATAGTCTTCTTTCCTGTTAAAACGCGAATTAAATAACGAACTAATAAGTGCGTGATTCCTGTATAACTAATAGCAACGGCAAATGCCCCTAATAAAATATAACTTAAAGCTGTACTTGATTGTCCACCCATTCCAGCAACAATCATTTCAACTGATTCAATTAAATTTAAACCAGACATCAATCCTGCAACTAAACCCGCTGCAAGAATCGCAATAATTACATGGACGCGAGCCAAACTTAAGATAATCATTACAAGTACGGATACAATTACTACCCAAGCCATCTAATAACTCCCCTTCTTTTTATCACTCTAGCAGTTTACTATGATAAAGGATTGGATTAAAAAAAGCAATCCTTTTTTTGAGCAAAAGGATTACTTTTTTAATGCATGGCTCACTCTTTTTTTAATGTAATTCTTTCTCCATGTCTTCAATCATGTGAATTAATCGATCAATATCTTCAACTGAAGTCTCACTAGGATCAAGACTGTCTAATTGCTCTAGAAATGTTTGCAGATGTGATTTTAACTGCGTAATTTTCTCCTGTTGGCTCATCTTAAAACTCCTCATTTAATTGTTAGGCTTCCTCCATACTACGAAAAAAAGAAATGTATGTCCAGTTCATGCTATAATAGATTCGAATTATTAAATGGAGGGAACAAAATGACTCTGGATGGTACATTAAAATTTTTAAATATGGTATTAGAAAATAATATAACGAAAATAATTATTGGTGGTTTAATTGTTTTAATAGTTGTCTTCACTTTACGAAAACTTATCCGTTCCTTTTTTAAGCGAACACGATTTGTAGATGACAAAAAGGAAAAAACAATTGAATCGATGGTGAATTCGATTATAAAATATACTGCCACTATAGGGTTCATTTTTTATATTTTAGCTGTTTTTGGGCTTGAACCAGCGAGCATGTTAGCTGGTGCTGGAGTACTTGGAATCGTTGTTGGTTTTGGTGCACAGAGTTTAGTGCAGGATTTACTAGGTGGTATCTTTTTACTTTATGAAAAACAACTCCAACAAGGTGACTGGATTAAAATCAATGATAAATATGAAGGACTGGTTGAAGAAATTGGTTTTCGTGTCATCAAACTTCGTCAATGGTCAGGTATCTTAGTTACAATTAGTAATGGACAAGTCCAGACTATTGAGAACTTTAATATGAATAAAATGCGTGTGATCGAAAGTGTGACAGTTAGTTTTTATGAAGACCCTAAAAAGATCTTTAGTATTCTAGAAGAAACTGCAATCAGACTGAATGATGAATTAAAGGACTATTTAAAAAAAGATCTAACAGGTAAACCTATTGAAGGTTTTGCTTTGTATGGAATGGGTTCGTTAAACGACCAATACCGTGGGTACCAATACACAATAACAGGCTTATGTGAGGATCTCACATACTTTACCGCAGCCAAAGAAACACGACGCATTATTGCGGAAACCATGTATGAAAACAACATTCAAATGGCCGAACAGCACATTGATATGCGGTCAAAAACACAATAATTATGATAAAGTGAACCTTCAATCAGTGGTGGGGGGGCTTCCCCCACTGATTGTTAGCCCTAAAGGACTCTGAACCATTTGGGGTGTTAGCGTCCGTTTACTCCCACTTAAACAACTTTGATTTTTATCGATGCTTTGAAGTGGGAGTTTTACGGACGATTACACCGGGATAAAAAGGTTTCTGCCGCTAAGCAGAAACCTTTTTTACTTTAATTCAAACATAAATGAAACGTGATCTTGAACAGGAATCCATGCACCTATTCCTTGTTTGGTCACATTCTTCACAACTATCGACTTTTTAGAACCTTTTAACTCAATATATACCTCACCAAATGTAACTTTCCCTTTTTCGCTAACTGCTGGTGCAAATCCTTGTAACACCCCTATCTTTTTTATTGGAACAGCGTAGCTATTGGCCATCTTTGTATCTTTACCAAATACGGTGTGAAATGATAGAGGTAATTTTGTGTTTTTCTTTGCTTCCATTAACATCATCTTTTTAATTTGATCTGAACGTTCTATCTTCGTTGTTAATGCCCCTTTTACATGCGCTTCTTTAACCTGATTATAGCTCATGTTTTTTTGCGTATTTCCACCAACATTAATCAATTCATTCGTGTTTATCTTTTGATATTCCCAATTCACGTTAGTTTCCTCAGATGTATAATGTAATGGCCAATGGCCCATGTAAATACTTCCTCTATAACCAAATGCAATTGGAGAAGGCTTTATTGTTGTCTCATTCAACATTTTAATTAGGTCAGGATTTTCTATCCGCATCTCTGAATCCTCAATTAATTTTTCTACAAATGAACTAGGTTCTAATATAACCTCATCTTTTGTTGAGTTTGGATACGTATTTTCCTTTGAAATAGACAGTACATGATTTGGAATCTCACTTTTTTCCTGAGCGGGTTTTATTTCCTTCGCTAAAGCTGTAATAGGATAACAAAAAGCAATAATGAATAAAATAAAGCAAATTACTAGTTTATTGTTTTTCAAATTTATCAATCCTTCCCTATACTTTAGGGATAGTATTTAGCCCTTTTGCTAGAATATACATATTTTCTTGTTGATGATTAATTTATTCCTTCCCTTACTATTTTTCTAATTAAAAAGCACACAAAAAGTCACCTATTTAAATGAATAAGTGACCCTTTCTATTACATGCTTGTTTATTAAAGAATTTTTTTGAAGGATATACTAGACTGTTTGACGTTGTTTTTCAAAATATACTACCATCCGTTTTGCAGTTGGTTCAAATAGTTGAATAGCAGGTCCGATACCAAAAAAAATAACAAATGTTCCAACTCCTATCGGTCCACCTATAATAAGAGCAACTGTGAGTGCCAGCGCTTCAGTAATAGTCTTTGCTACACGTATACTTAATTTGAAACGTTTTTGAAAAGCAACCATAAGACCGTCTATTGGATTCAAAGCAAACTTCGGCTGTAAATATAGAGAAACACCAAAACCCAATATAACTACTCCTACTAACAAAATAACTATTTGACTAGTGAGATTTGAAAAATCCCAAGATTTCATAACAATAAGTAACCAAAAATCAATCATTAAACCAATCATTATAATTGTACCAATTGCTAAATAATCAGGCCGTTCCTTTGTAACCCAGGCATTAATAAGTATTAGAAATAAATCAATTATAATCACCCAGCTACCTATGGTTAAGCCAGTTATACTTGACAAGCCTACATTTAACGCATCCCAAGCACCTGCTCCTAAATCTGCTTTTATTGTCATAGAAACACCAAAAGTTAAAATAATTAATCCTACTAAGAAGAAAATCATCCTCATTTTAAGACTTTTCATATAATTCCTCCATAAATTGAAACTTTCATCAGTGAGGATTTACTTCATCCCTCATTGATGGTTAGCTCATCGAATCTTTTACGGGCAGTTAATCCAGGATAAATAGAGCACTTATTCAAAAAAGAATAAGTGCTCATTCTTTTTACATGCTTATTTGAATCGTTTCTAATGTTTCTACGATTTCTATGCTATCTTCAACAGACCTTACCATTGAACAATTTTTACGAGCAATTTCTAAATTTTTGTATAATTTTTCATCGCTTAAGTTTTTACCTTTGATCACATAATGAATTCTTATCTTTTCAATTCGATCTGCTTCCGCTTCATTTCTTTCTACTTCTGTGCGTACAACAAAATCCTCTACATTCACACGTTGTTTCTCAAGAATTTTCATAAATACTGAAGTACTACATCCTACTATTGACGCCACCATTAACTGGTAGGGTCTATACCCATAATCTTCATCACTAGAAATATCCAACATACCATAAGGGAGGTCTACTCTAACACCTGCTTCTTTGTATTGAAATTGCATGCATCTCAACTCCTTTTCATAGATCTTATTAGTTTATTCCCATTTCCTTTTACTATAACACATTTTGATTTAAAACAACGCTAGATTGACCTTTGTTAGAAAAAACTATAAATTATAGTTATTGTGTTTTTTTCATCCAGTAGGATGAGATCGGGGGATTGAAAATGGTTTCATCAAAAGTCAGATTTGGTATTTTGATAAGCTTTGTTACAATATCGGGGTTTTCACAAGGAATGCTATTGCCATTACTTGCAATAATTTTAGAGCAAAATGGTGTTTCTTCTTCGGTGAACGGCCTTCATGCAACTGGACTTTATATAGGGGTATTACTCGCCTCTCCTTTTATGGAAAGACCCTTACAAAAACTTGGATACAAACCAATCATTTTAATTGGTGGCTTTCTTGTAATTGCCTCTCTTGCCTTCTTTCCAATTTGGCAAGCTTTATGGTTTTGGTTTATTTTAAGGTTATTAGTTGGAATAGGTGATCATATGCTGCACTTTGCAACACAAACCTGGATTACATCAACGGCTGCACCTGAACGTCGAGGACGAGTGATTGCTTATTATGGTTTGTTTTTTAGTCTTGGCTTTTCACTAGGACCAACAATGACTAGACTATTGCACGTCCATCAAAGCTTACCTTTTATTGTTGCCGCTGTTTTGTGCTTCATTATTTGGTTACTGATGCTTTTTGTGCGAAATGAGTTTGTTAGTACAAATGATGATTTGGAAACAGTTGAAGTAAAATCATCAATTGGTCGTTTTGTGAAGACAGGAAAAATTGCCTGGGTTGCTTTTTTAGCTCCATTCGCCTATGGCATTTTAGAGTCAACATTACACGGAATTTTTCCGGTATATGGTTTGCGGATTGGACATGATGTCAATTTAATCTCACTTGTGATCCCTTTCTTTTCACTGGCAAGTTTAGTCACCCAAATTCCATTGGGCATAGCAAGCGATAAGATTGGTAGAAGGCGAATGCTAATGATTGTGATTACCTCTGGAATTATCATTTTCTTAATTGGTGCACAATTAGAAGAATCGGTTGTCTGGTTATTTATCACATTCGCAAGTGCAGGTATGCTACTTGGCTCGCTGTATTCACTAGGTGTTTCTTATATGGCGGATTTACTTCCAAGAGCCTTACTGCCAGCTGGTAACATTATGTGCGGGATTGCATTTAGTATAGGGAGTATTACTGGCCCTTATATTGGCGGAATATTTATTGAGCTATTTCCTACTACATCATTTTTTTATGTTATTGTATTTTTGCTCCTACTCGTTGTTATTGCGATCTCAACAAAAAAAGAAACACAGGCTGTTATGCATCGGGCATAATCCCTGTGTTTCTTTTAAAAACTAATCTATAAAGCGACTATATCTTTTTTCAAGTCGTTCTTGAAAAATAGAAATAAAAATACATAACGGCCAGTATATTAAAGCTACAACAACATACATTGTTAAAGTATCAAATGTACGTCCACCAGCAATTTGCGCTTTTTGAAAAAGCTCTGGCACCGTAATAACCGCAGCTAGTGATGTTGCTTTTACTAAATCTAAAAAAACATTCGTTAACGGTGGAATGGCAATACGCGCTGCCTGCGGTAAAATAATTCCTCGTAATGTTTTGCCATAAGGTAAACCAAGGGTTAGCGCAGCTTCCCACTGCCCATCATCAACACTATTTAGTGCAGCTCGATTGATCTCTGCAATGTAAGCAGCACTATTTAGCCCAAAACCAAGTACCGCTGCTTGATATGCTGTAAATTCAATCCCCACTGACGGCAGACCAAAATATAAAATAAATAAAAACACTAAAATTGGCGTTCCACGCATAAAGGAAATATATACTCTTGCAGGTAAACGCAATACTTTTCGATTGGAACCTCTAGCTAAAGCAATAAATAACCCCAAGATTAAACCAAGCGCCATCCCTAAAAAAGAGACGGCGATTGTCATTGGAAGACCACTTAATATATAAGGGAAATTTTCTATAGCCAGCTTGACATCAAAAAAATCCGAAAAATTCATTTGGAAGTGCTCCTTTACAGATCAAGGCCTTCAATTTCTTCAATTTCACCTTCTGGTCTTTGTGATGCATCCTCACCATAAAACTGTTTTGCTAATTCAGTTAGCGTACCATCTTCACGCATTTCCGCTAAAACTTCATTGATTTTTTCTTGTAATTTTGTTGCATCTTTAGGCATAACAACTGCCTGTTCAGTTGGATGGAATTTCAAATTAGGGTGTAACATGATATCAAAATCAGGGAAAGCACCAACCCCAAATTTTGAAAGATAATAATCATTTACAATAACATCTGTTCTACCTGTATTAACATCACTTAAATATGCTTCATTCGGTGCATTACCGTATGTAACAACTTCTGCACCAAAATGTTCTGCGATCTGACTATAAATAGTAGTCGCTCCACCACCAGCCTTTTTACCTTCTAAATCTTCTAAGCTGTTGATTCCTGAATAGTCATCTTCTCGGACAACCATTGTAGAGTATGAATATTTGTATGGATCAGAAAAGTTAAATTTCTCTTTACGCTTATCAGTAGCTTCAATATCATTTACTGCAACATCGATTCTACTATCTAAAGCTGGTAACATGCTATCTATTCCCATTATTTCGAATTTAACTTCAAGGTCTAGACGACTTGCAATTTCTCTCATTACTTCTACATCGTACCCAGTCAATTCATCTTCTTCTGTATAATAAGATGCTGCGATTAATGTGCCTGATGTACCAGCAACAATTTCTCCAGCTTCTTGAACCTCATCCCATTTAGTATCTGATTGACCACATGCAGCCAAAACTAAAACACTAATTAAAAAAGTAAACAGTAACCCTTTTCGTAACATATAAAACCACCCTTTTTTATTGTTATATTATAAATGTTATTAAGAATATAACAGAATATCATTATATATTCAATGAATATGACACTGTTATATAAATAATAAATATTCTGTACTACTATTTATCAGAATTATTTAATTAGAAATCACCTCGTTTATTATACTATTTCACTTTATTTTTTATATCTCTTTTTGTAAACACACTTGTTCTTCATTCACAATATGATAATATAAGGATAAGTTAAATTATAATTATTTTAATCTAAATGATATACATTATCATCTAAAAACGCATTAATAAAGGAGTTTACAATTAAAGTTATTGAATATTATTATCAATTAACTGAGAAAGGATTGATTTAGTTGAGTAATTTAATTAGAACAATTATAAACAATGATAATATGGAGCCCTTATTTAAAAATAACTATATGTTTTTCTTAAAAAAACATGGCGAACTAATCGCCGCACTGCTAAGTGGTATCATTATCTTAACAGCATGGATACTAGAAGATAAAATGCCTAATTCGTTATGGATCACCTCTAACTTAATTGCATTTGTTATAGGGGGCTTTGCTAAAGCAAAAGAAGGGATAACAAATAGCATTATATATAAAGAGTTAAATGTTGAATTGCTAATGATTTTTGCAGCAATTGGTTCCGCCATAATTGGTTATTGGACAGAAGGCGCTATACTTATCTTTATTTTTGCATTATCAGGTGCGCTTGAAACATATACCATGCAAAAAAGTGAACGCGAATTATCCGCATTAATGGATATACAACCAGAACAGGCACTGCGATTAATCCATAACAAAACAGAATTAGTAGATGTAGAGGATTTGGTAATTGGTGATTATATTTTAATCAAACCCGGGGAGCGTATTCCTGCAGATGGTATCATCACAAAAGGAAAATCCTCTGTAGATGAAAGTGCACTTACTGGTGAATCTATTCCAGCAACAAAACAATGTGACGCTGAAGTATATGCTGGTACAGTAAACTTAAACGGCAGTTTGACGGTTAAAATATCAAAACTATCAAAAGATTCTTTTGTCCAAAAAATAATGGAACTCGTTCAATCTGCACAAAGCGAAAAATCTCCTTCACAATTATTTATTGAGCGCTTTGAGAGTAAGTATGTAAAAATTGTTTTAATCACAGTTGGAGTCATGCTATTCTTGCCACACTTCTTATTCGGATGGAGCTGGACTGATACAATCTATCGCGCAATGATTTTATTAGTTGTTGCTTCTCCATGTGCTCTGGTTGCTTCAATCATGCCTGCCACACTATCCGCTATTTCTAATGCCGCCAGAAACGGCATTTTATTTAAAGGTGGCGTGCACATCGAAAACCTTAGCAATGTGAAGGCGATCGCTCTAGATAAAACAGGAACATTAACAAATGGGACACCTCACGTAACCGACATACATTTCGCTAAAGAAATCGATGAACATTATGCACTCCAGGTGATAAATGCTATTGAAAAAGAGTCTACACATCCATTAGCACAAGCAATAGTTAACTATACGAAAGAAGAACAAAGAAGGTCTGACCTTCTCGTTGAAAACATGCAAGAGGAAGTCGGTAAAGGTGTTAGTGCAACTATTGATGGAGACAACTGGGTGGTTGGAAGCGGAAATTTTTTTAATCAAAGATCAGATGCAGATTGGTACAACGCCATAGCTGAGAAATTAGCTACTGAAGCAAAAACAGTAGTCTATATCGCTAAAAACAATGAAGTAGTTGGTTTAATCGCTCTAAAAGATGATGTCCGTAATGATACAATAAAAGCTATCCAATCCTTTAAGAAAGCAGGCATTCACACGATCATGTTGACCGGTGATAACGAGACAACAGCTCAAGCTATTGCAGAGGAAGCGCAACTAGATGGTTATATCGCAAATTGTATGCCAGCAGATAAAGTAACTGAGATAAAGAAACTAAAAGAAAAATACACTCATGTTGCAATGATTGGCGATGGAATCAATGATGCTCCAGCTCTTGCAACAGCTGATATCGGGATCGCAATGGGCGCCGGAACAGATGTCGCACTTGAAACAGCCGATATTATTCTGATAAAAAATAAACTCAAAAAAATAACAAATGCAATTCAACTTTCCACTCGCATGAATCGCATTGTAAAGCAAAATATCTTTTTCTCCATTAGCGTCATCTGCGTCTTAATAATAACTAACTTTTTTCAATTACTTGACTTACCATTAGGTGTTCTAGGACACGAAGGGAGCACTATCTTAGTCATCCTAAACGGCCTACGCTTGTTAAGATAAACTATTTTCCAAAAGATTGTTTTTTATGACGTGATTAACATAGACTGCTTATTAAATCTTTGTTCCTTTGTCCCGCTCCTCAAATGAAATTGACTCCCTTTCCGTGGGCACGGCTTCAGCTAACTCGGAGGCAAAAAACGCCTCCGAGTGGATCTTCAGCTCGCGCTGTTCCCACAGGACAAGGAATGCTTCTATGAACTCACATCGCACGAAGGAAATTGAACTATATTTCCGAGGAGTGTCGCCAATTTCATTTGATACGCTAGTATGTGAGTCTTATCTTTGCACATAACCAATCAAGATGGTGTTGCGTTTCTCTATCTGGACAGAAAACTATACTAAGTTGCAAAAAAATGCGAGACTCCTGTGGGAAAGGAACAGTCTGAAGACCCCACAGTGAGCGCTTTTTGCTCGCGAGGAGGCTGAAGCGTTCCCCACGGAAAGCGAGTGTTTTTCGGAAACGTGCTATATCACTTATTTTATAGAGGAATAATTAAATTACTAATAAAGTTATTGCGCATTTTATATCGAATCCGAATAAGTAATAATGCTTTCGAAAAGGGCATTATGCTAAACAAAAAAGAGCTGTTTATCAGCTCTTTTTTAATTTCCACTGTTTTACTAGTGCATTAATTTCTCCACCTGTAATAATGATACTTCCAGAAATGAAAAACCAAATCATTAGAACAATTACACCACCAAGGCTACCATACGCGGCGGAATAATTACCTATTGTACTTACATAATAAGAAAAAGCCAATGAGACTAGTTGCCAACCAATTGTTGCAAATAATGCACCAAATATAGCGTCTTTTATGTGCACCCGTTTATTAGGTGCTAACATGTATAGTGCTAAAAATACAATTAAAAATACAGTTGATGATATAACCCATCTCAACATATTCCAAACTTGCAAAAATCCCTCTGATACACCAAAGAAAGAAAAAATATAGACTCCAATTATTCTTCCGAATATCGGTAACAAGAATGCAACAATAATAACAACAAGCATTGCGATTAATAATACAACAGCAATTAAGCGCGAAACGATAAATGAGCGATCCTCATCTACATCATATGCTTTGTTAAATGCTCGCATAATTGCATTTGTTCCATTTGATGCTGACCACAAAGTACCAATAATCCCGACAGATAATAACCCACCATTACGATCATTCACAATCTGCTCAATATTACGCTCAATAAGCGCAAAAGAGTCAGCAGGTATGTAATCAGACATAAAATTCATCACATTAACATTGTCAATTGGTAAATAGCCGACTAATGTTACTAAGAAAATTAAAAATGGAAATAGTGACAACAAAAAGAAATATGCTAATTGCGCAGAAAGACCTATTACATCGTCCTTCATTATCCGTTGAAATAACTGCTTACCAAATGGAATCACATGTTGCATTTTTCCCCCTCCACTTCCGTTTATTCGATTCGCCTTTTGTCCTCAACCTGTTCTATTAACCCTTCTATACTCGCAAGCATTTGAATTGTAGAATTCATCCCACTTAAAAGAGAAGCAGAAAGATGCTCATATTGATTACGTAAATCGGCAGCGAAAATAGCAGGATGATTTTTATAAAAGTTTGCTTTTACTTTTGTTTTGTTTACTAAAAGCTTAGCACCTCTTCTAGTATCGTGATCTAACAATGTTAAAGCGCCACCAATAACCGCTCCTAAAAATATACCTTTATACATTAACCCTTTTCCCATACATTACACTCCTTTTTGCTCGTTCTTAATTGTTTCCAATAAGGCTTCACATCCTCGCTCTACTAATTGATATGTATAATCAAATCTCTTAGTAAAATAAGGATCTGGCACATTTTGCTCTCTGGGACTTGGTACAAAATCCATTAATTTTGAGACCTTAGCATCACCAGCTAATGTCTGCACCTCATTCAAGTCACGTATATTTTGCTCATCCATCGCAATTATATAATCAAATGTATGGAAATCTTCTGGTGTAACCTGTCTCGCTTTCATTCCTTGATAAGAAATTCGCTTTTCATCAAGCATTTTTCTTGTCCCTTCATGTGGCGGTAAATCTACATGCCATGCACCAATACCTGCAGAATCAATTTTAAATTGATCACTTATCCCTTCTTTTTTAACTAAATCTCGAAAAATCGCTTCAGCCATCGGAGACCTACATATATTTCCCAAACAAACAAATAATACCCTTATCATATCTATATACCACCTATCACTTAGAATTACTCCCATTATACTTAAATATGATGATTTTTTAAAATTTTAAACATAAATAAAAGCCTCTCTACTATATTAAGTAGAAAGACTTTCAATATAACCTCTTAGCTTTATATTACTGGTTGAGATCCAAATAGCAATTGTTCAAGTTTATCAGGCGGAATCGGTTTACTGAAGAAATAGCCTTGATAATAATCACACTGCTGCTTTTGCAATAAGTCTAATACTTCTTGCTCTTCTACCCCTTCTGCAACAACTTTCAAACCGAATGTATGTGCAAGCTGAATCATCGCTTTAATAATTTCCGCATTGCTTGATTCAGCTAACACATTTTTTACAAAAGATTGATCTATTTTTAGAAAGTTAATTGGGAACTTTCTTAAATAACCAAACGACGAATAACCTGTACCAAAATCATCAATTGATAAAGACACTCCCATGTCCCGAAGCGCATTCATTGTTTTAATACAATCTTCTGTATTTCGCATTACACTATTCTCAGTTATCTCTAATTCCAGATAAGCAGGATCCATATTCGTTTCTTCCATTATTACAGCTACTTTATTAGCAAAATCAAAGCGCTGTAGTTCAATCGCTGATACATTGACAGCAATTCTAATTGGCTTAAACCCCTTTTCAATCCAAATAACGTGTTGATTACAAGCTTTCCGAATTACCCATTCCCCTATTTGCGTAATCAACCCACATTCTTCTGCTAATGGGATAAATTCGCTTGGTGGAATATATCCTTTTTCTTTATGATACCAACGAATAAGTGCTTCTAAACCTATTACTTCTCCTGTATGAACATTAATTTGTGGTTGATAATACAATTCAAAATCATTATGGTAGAGCGCTTTACGAATTTCTCCCTCCATCAACAAAATATCATTGTACATTTTATTCATTTTTGGAGTGTAGAATAAACGACTGTTTCGCCCATTCACTTTACAATAATGTACAGCAATACTCGCATGATTCATCAATGCTTCAGCATTAAAGCTATCTACCCCAAAAAGGCTAATTCCGATCGAAGACGTCACAAAAAACTCATGCCCTTGTAATGAGATTGGTTGTTTAATTTCACACAACATCTTCTCACTTAGCCTATCAATTTCTTCTTTGGTACCTTCTATAATTGCAACAAACTCATCTCCACCAAATCGATATAACGAGCCATTATCTTTAATAGCATTATTTAAACGTTTGGCAATCATCTGAATAACTTGATCTCCTAGAAAATCACCAAGTGTATCATTAATATGTTTCAAACGATCAATATCACAATACAACACTGCAAATGAGCTAAACTGATCAGCTTGATCAACCAGCTCTTTCATATCGTCCCTTAATTTACTACGATTAGGTAAATCCGTTAACTGGTCATGGAAAGCTAGATAACGGATTCTTTTTTCTGCATTTTCAAGTGACGTAATGTCAATGGAAGAACCGACAACTTCAATGACCTCATCATTCTCCATAATTGGCGTAAGCAAAGAATAAAGAAAAAATGAGCCATGTTGATGTTTAAATGTAGTCTCCTTTTCTTCTCCAGCAAAAACCCGATCAAATTTTTCAATAACATGTAAGTTATCAGTATTTTTAAATACAATATCTAACGGTTGATCATATGTATTTTCTGTATGTATATCTAATTTTTTTGTTAATTTACCTTCAATTAACGAAAAACGGTACTCACCAGTTTCTTTATTTTTTCGAACACGAAAGATCAAATTCATTAATTGTTGAAAAACTTTTCGATAATCATCATTCAGAGCTTCAACCAATTGCGTGTCTTCATCTTTTACATCATTAATATCTGTGCGAAATGCAGCAAATGCTACAATCCTATCTTCAACATCAACAATTGGTATTAGTTTGGTTCTATACCAAATTATTGCATTCATTTTGGTTTCTGTGCAAATATCGCCTTCCCAAATGTTCCCTTTTTGAACAGTAGACCACATATCTTCATAGAATTGTCCGTCATGCACACCTGCATGAAGTGTACGATAATGGTGAAACAATAATTCTTCTTTCATGTAACCAAGTTGTTTACAAAATTGCTCATCAATATAGATAATATAACCTGCATGGTCAATCATCATTAACCGAAACGCTTTACTAATCGCTTCATTTAATCCTCGATTACTATGCATTTTCTTTTTAAAATAATGATATAGTTCATTCGTAATTTTCTGCATTTCATCCTTAGTAGATAAGGTGTGAAACCGGTTTATTATCTGTTCAATTTCTTGATAGTCTACCAAATTGTCTACAGGGTTTATTGTCATATTTTCACCTTTAACCTCAATTTATGTGTTTCTACTTCTCAAGTATATTAAAACAATAGTAAGCCTTCAACATTATTTATGCCTTTTAATCATTATATACAATTTCAGATAGATGAAAAGGGCTTTAAGCAGATTTTTCATCTTTTACTGCAGACTAAAATCAATTTTTTGGGGGATTTTTGTTATACTTTATGGGTTTCTGTCTATTATTTGTGTTAAAATTCGAGAAATTCCATATAATAACATGTGAATTAGCCCCCATAAAATTAAATATTGTATAGAATAATTATAAGTAGAAATAAACATCATTGGAGGAAACATCATGTTTTCAAACGCAGAAATTGGAATAGATCTTGGAACAGCAAATATACTAGTTTATACAAAATCAAAAGGCATTATTTTTAATGAACCCTCTGTAGTAGCTATCGATACAACTAACAACAACGTTGTCGCTGTGGGTAAAGAAGCAAAAGAAATGATCGGAAAAACACCACGCAACATTGTACCTATTCGCCCCTTAAAAGATGGAGTTATTGCCGATTATGATATCACCGCACAAATGCTAAAAGAAGTTTTAAAGAAAGTTAGCAAAAAAGTGGGGGTCTCGATGCGAAAACCGACTGTCGTAGTGTGTACACCTTCGGGAAGTACATCGGTTGAACGTCGCGCCATCCATAACGCAGTCAAAAGTTACGGTGCAAAAGAAGTTCATATTATTGAGGAACCAATAGCAGCTGCAATTGGAGCTGACTTACCAGTAGAAGAACCAGTTGCTAATGTTATCGTCGATATTGGCGGTGGCACAAGTGAAGTGGCCATCATTTCATTCGGCGGTGTTGTCACTTGCAAATCTGTTCGTACTGGTGGTGATCGAATGGATGAAGAAATTATTCAATTTATTCGCCGCAAATTTAATATCTTAATCGGAGTGCGCACAGCAGAAGCAATTAAAATGGAAATCGGCTATGCTTTAATTGATCATGAAGAAGAATCAATGGAAGTGAGAGGACGTGACCTTGTAGCAGGGTTACCACGTGTAATAACTGTAACGTCTACACAAGTACAAGAAGCACTTCGTGAATCTTTAGAATCAATTTTAGAAACAGTACACGCTACATTAGAAAGCTGTCCCCCTGAACTAAGTGGTGACATTGTTGATCATGGTGTGACAATTACAGGTGGGGGTTCTTTGTTAAAAGGGATGCAAGAGTGGCTAGCTAGTGAAATTAACGTGCCAGTACACCTTGCACCAAATCCATTGGAATCAGTAGCAATTGGAACAGGTCGTTCCTTAAAAATGATTCACAAATTACAAAAAGCTGCGAAATAGCCACTATTTGAAAAGCTTGGGCTCATAAGTATGGCCCAAGCTTTTTCCTATTTCATATCGATCGTCATTATTACCGTTTCACCTTTAACAACACTTTGTGCCGAAGCCTCTTTTTGAACAGAAGCTACTTCATTTGTAATCACTACAGGTGAAATTAGATTAGCCTTTGCTCCTACAGTTTCCAAATCAACGGTAACCAATAGATCACCAGCAGAAACTTTGTCACCTTGTTTTACATGCGCTTCAAATCCTTCGCCATCTAAAGCCACTGTCTCCAATCCAATATGAATCAAATATTCAACGCCCGCTTCTGATTTAATACCAATTGCATGTTTTGTTGGAAACAAATTAACAACTTCACCAGTAACAGGGGCAACAAACGCTCCATTTGTCGGTTTAATCGCCACCCCGTCACCCATCATCTTTTCTGAGAAAGTGGGATCTGGCACTTCACTAAGTTCAACTAATTCTCCTGTAACTGGAGCAAGTACCTTTTCTTGCTCTATTTTTGTGTGCTCTTCTTTTTTACCAAATAATTTTTTGAACAAACGAATTACTCCTTTCAAAAATACTCGATTATACACCCTATAAACATATACCCCTTTTAAAGATAAATCATTCACCGTGTCAAAAAATAAATTACTTTTTATTTAACAAATCTCGCAAATTCTCCACTTCTTCTTTAGATAACGTAATTCCTTTTCCCATTTTTTCGTGATCTGGAGCCCAGTCCCGCAAATCATATTTCGGTTCTCGATTATTCCATGAAACAAGATTTAATTCTTTTTTCCATCCTTTTGAAGACTCTGAAATAACCCCAATCGTTTCTACAATCTCATAATTTAAACTTGCCATTTAAACATCCTCCTTAACTAACCAATATATGGATAATTCAAGTTATTCTAGCGTCCACTCCGCTAGACTTTCCATTGTATGTGTTGGCTGTATTTCAATTTTAGCAAGGTCTTCTTTTTTCGTCACACCAGAGTGTACAAGCAAAGAATCAATCCCTGCATTAATTCCGGCTAAAATATCTGTATCATAATTATCACCAATCATTACCGTTTCATCTTTTGATGTCCCCAATACCTCTAACGCTTGTTCAACAATAATCGCTTCTGGCTTACCAATAAATTTTGGTTCTACACCTGTCGTCACAGACAATACAGATATTAACGAGCCAGCCCCAGGTAAAAAACCACGCTCAGATGGCAAGGCAACATCACCATTTGTCGCCACAAATGTAGCTCCTTTTCGAATCTCTAGTGCACCAATGGCTAATTTCTCATAAGTTATGTCGCGATCTAACCCCATTACCACAAAATCAACATCTTCAGTAACAATCTCTAGCCCTTGCTCTTCTAACGCAAAATGTAACCCTTCTTCTCCTATCGCATAAACACGCGCCCCTGGTTTTAACTCCGAAATATATGTAGCTGTAGCCATGCTTGTTGTAAAGACCTGTTCTGTTGTCGCAGGAACATCCATCTCTTTTAGTTTTTCTGCAACATCTCTTGGGTGTTTCGTTGAATTATTCGTTAGAAATAAATAGGGTAATTTGCGTTTCTCTAACTCTTTTACAAATGTAATCGCCTCATCAATTTTTTCCGTGCCTTTATATACAGTCCCATCTAAATCAATCAAAAAACCTTGATAACTTTTCATAGGTACCTCCGCTAATAATTTGTTATTTTCAGAATTCATGATACTATAGTACAATAAATAAAACTTAAGAAAATTATAAACTTTTTTATTATAAAAAGTAAAATAGTTTATCGATACCTACTAACATGGTATTGTTATGAGAAGTTCATGCACTTAAAATAAAAATTAGAGAGAGGTAATTGAAGTCAATGACACTTAAAACACCTAAAGCAGTAATTGTTATTTTCGGAGCTACAGGAGATTTAGCCAATAGAAAATTATATCCTTCATTGTACAGGTTGTATCGCAATGGCAAATTATCTGATAACTTCGCCGTTATCGGTGTTGCCCGTCGACCATTAACCAATGAACAACTTCGAGATAATATCAAAAAATCAATAGCAGATTTTAATGATACACACATTGATGCTGATGAATTCGCTTCACATTTTCATTACAATCCTTTTGATGTACAGGATTTGACACACTACCAAAAACTCGACAAATTTATTGATGAATTAGATGCAAAACATCAAGCTGGCGGAAATCGCCTATTCTATTTAGCAATGGATCCTAATTTCTTTGGTTTAATTGCTGAAAACTTAAAATCTGAAGGGTTAACAGAACCAACTGGATGGACCAAACTTATAATCGAAAAACCATTTGGACATAATTATGAAACCGCTCAAAAATTAAATAATGATATTAGAAAAGCATTTACTGAAGATCAGATATATCGTATAGATCATTACCTTGGTAAACAAATGATTCAGAATATTGAAATTGTTCGTTTTGCAAACTCTTTATTTGAACCTTTGTGGAACAATCAATATATAGCAAATATCCAGGTAACATCGAGTGAGATACTTGGTGTAGAAGAACGTGGGCGTTATTATGATGGATCAGGTGCACTGAGAGATATGGTACAAAACCACATGCTACAAATGGTTTCCTTATTAGCAATGGAGCCACCTGCAAAGTTAACTCCCGATGATATCAGGTATGAAAAAGTAAAAGTATTACGCAGTTTAAAACCTATCTCTGAAGATATAGTAGATGAACATTTTGTTCGTGGTCAATACGACCGAGGTGAAATAAACCAAGAAGAACAAGATGGTTATAGAGAGAGTAATGGTGTGGATGAAAACTCTAACACCGAAACATTCGTTGCTGGTAAATTCATGATTAACAATTTCCGTTGGGCAGGGGTTCCTTTTTATATTCGTACAGGTAAACGTATGGCAAAGAAGGCAACTGAAATTGTCGTTCAATTTAAAGATTTACCAATTAATCTATATGCTGGCAAAGGGAATACAATTGATCCAAACTTACTTGTTATCCGTGTTCAACCAGACGGAGGCATTACACTCCATTTAAATGCTAAGCAAGAGGATTATGAAACAACTAGCAAACCTATCACAATGCAATATGATATGGATGGAAAAGCAATAAATAGACCGGAAGCTTATGAAGTATTGCTGAACGATTGCTTACATGGTGATTCAACAAATTTTGTTCACTGGGATGAAGTTGCACTATCATGGCAGTATATCGATGTTATTTCTGAAGCATGGAGCAAGAAATCATCAGATGAATTTCCAAACTATGCGTCTGGAACAAATGGACCAAAAGCAGCAGATGAGTTGTTAGAGAATGATGGTTTTCATTGGTGGTCAGTTAAATAAGTTTTGCGTAAAAATATTAAATGAACAGATGAAACAGCCTAATTCTTAAAGTGAATTAGGCTGTTTTTTGATCATAGTTACAGCATATTTTATATAAACTGTGCATTAAGAACTAAAACCGTTTAGTCAGTAATTAGTAACGTAAATTGCCGCTCCTCAAATGAAATTGACTCCCTTTCCGCAGGCACGGCTTCAGCTAACTCGGAAGAAAAACACTTCCAAGTGGATCTTCAGCTCGCGCTGTTCCTGCAGGAGTGTCGTCAATTTCATTTAATCCGCTAGATAGTGGCAGAAAAGCTTATTGAGCGTTAATATCTCAAATTATAATTAGATACTCTAACTAGCTTAGGAGGTAAATGGATGACACTCCTTGAAAAAACAAACCAATTTTCTGCGTGCGATGCCAATTCAAGAAGCTTTCCTTATCCTATGGGAACAGCTAATGTTTTCGATGGGGCGAGCAATTGCAGTCCCACAAGTCGAAGATCCACTCGGAGGTGTTTTTTACCTCCGAGTTAGCTGAGACTGAGCCCACGGAAAGGGAATCCATTTGCCTCCGGAGCGGGTATAAAATTCACGTCTTTATTTATTGCGCATTTTATACCAAATCCGCATATTGAAAAGCATTAACGTATACGCAAAGAGCTTTATACATAAAAAATGCATGGATTGTAATTAATCCATGCATTTTTATATTATTTATTATTTATCTAACCATTCTGTGTGGAAGGTACCTTCTTTATCTATACGTTGGTACGTGTGTGCACCAAAGTAGTCGCGTTGTGCTTGTAAAAGATTTGCTGGAAGAGTTTCTGTACGATAGCTATCATAATAAGCTAATGCACTTGCGAAACCTGGAACCGGGATACCTCTTTCCATTGCAATTGAAAGCACTTTACGAAGCGAAGACTGATAGCTTTCCACAATATTTTTAAAGTAAGGATCCAATAATAGATTTGCCAATGCTGGCTCGTTATCATATGCTTCTTTAATTTTTTGTAAGAACTGCGCACGAATAATACAGCCACCACGGAAAATCATTGCAATATCACCATAACGTAAATTCCAATCATTCTCTTCAGAAGCGGCACGCATTTGCGCAAAACCTTGTGCATAAGAAACAATCTTACTCATATACAGTGCTTTACGTATCGCTTCAACCAATTCATCTTTGTCACCTTCATATGGCATATCTTGAGCAGAAGGACCTTCTAATACTTTGCTTGCTTTAACACGTTCGTCTTTCATTGCTGAAATAAAACGAGCGAAAACTGATTCCGTAATAACAGGTAGAGGTACTCCTAAGTCTAATGAACTTTGACTTGTCCATTTACCAGTACCTTTCTGACCAGCAGTATCAAGAATCATATCAACCATTGGTTTACCAGTTTCAGCGTCTTTTTTCGTGAAGATGTCTGCTGTAATTTCAATTAAGTAACTGTCTAATTCACCTTTATTCCATTCAGCAAATACTTTGTGTAACTGATCTGCATCAAACCCTAGAATATTCTTCATCATGAAGTATGCTTCACCTATTAATTGCATATCTCCATATTCAATACCATTATGTACCATTTTCACATAATGTCCTGCGCCATTTGGTCCAATGTATGTTACACAAGGTTCACCTTCAACCTTTGCTGAAATTGCTTCAAAAATTGGTGATACAAGATCATACGCTTCTTTTTGTCCGCCTGGCATAATAGAAGGACCTTTTAACGCACCTTCTTCCCCACCTGATACACCAGTACCAATAAAGTGAATACCGGATTCATCTAATAGTTTGTTACGTCTGATTGTATCTTGATAGAATGTATTTCCGCCATCGATTAGGATATCTCCCTCATCAAGTAGAGGTTTTAATGATTCAATTGTAGCATCAGTTGCTGGCCCTGCTTGCACCATCAACATGATTTTACGAGGCTTTTCTAAAGAATCAACAAATTCTTCAATTGTTTTTGTGCCCACGAAATTTTTGCCTTTTGCTTCATTGTTTAAAAAGTCTTCCGTTTTTTTATATGTTCTATTAAATACGGATAAAGAAAACCCTCTGCTTTCAACATTTAAAGCAAGGTTCTTACCCATGACCGCTAGGCCTATAACCCCAAATTGTTGTTTTACCATCTTAAGTTCTCTCCTTTTTTTTATGAAATACTGACTCTATCATACGTTGAAATGCCCTTGTGTGCAACTATGCTGAATTAATGTGTATGACAGAAAAGCCCATTCTCTTCTATATAACTTATAACATCCAATCATAACTTGCAAATAATTTTTAGAAAAATCCCATTATTCCCACATTATTTTAATACCCAATATTCAATAGCTTCAGAAACACCATCTTCTGTGTGATGAGGCGCTACCCAGTCAGCTACTTTTTTCACTTCTTCTTGTGCATTTCCCATCGCTACACCCAAACCTGCATGTTGAATCATTTTAATATCGTTCAGACTATCACCAACCGCCATTACCTGATCCATATTGATGCCAATGCGTTCACATATTTTTTCAATGGATTGGGCTTTATTAATACCCATCGCATTTATTTCGATATTTGTCAGACTAGAGTTACTTAATTCGATTGTTGTTTCACTAGATAGTTCTTCTAAAATAGCTGCACGAATTGCGTCATCAGTCGTATCAATACCAAATTTTAACCATTCTTGATCATCAAAATTTTCAGGGATTTCATTTCGCCATACTTTTTCCGGTGAAACCAACCATGTCCAAGGAGTATATTTATCGTAGATTTCTTTATACTTTTTCACTGCTGTTTGTGCTAATGACTGACGTGCTATTAATTCCCCGTCAGTTGTCCAGATCTCTCCTCCATTAACAGTAATCATGTAATTAACACCAAGTGCTTCGGCGTAAGGTGTACATGTGACACAATGCCGTCCTGTAGCGAAAACTACCTCCACCCCTTGATCAATCGCTCGCTTAATTGCTTGTTCATTCTTTTTTGATATGTTCATCTCTGTATCCAAAACAGTTCCATCCATATCTAATGCAATCATACGTATATCAGGTTTATCCATTTTAACTACACCCCTTTTTAGTCTTCAGCTCTTATTATAAACTATATCACGAAACGCATTATTCTCTTAAAAAAAAGACTGTTATTTATGACTGAATTTATATAAACTGCACCGTAAAATTCCATGAACTCCTGAAAAATTCGAGGTTTGCTGAATAATTCTTGATTTTGCCGAATTAGGACTCACATTTGCCGAATAATTCTTGGTTTTTGCTGAATTATCGCATGTATTTGCTCGATTAGTACTGCTTGTTCGTTTTTAGTGCGATGCTTCTTCTCATATAAAGAAAAACTTGACAAAACAATATTATTATTAGATAATGTACTTTAATGCTTAGCCAAGTAATTAAATGAAACAAGTTGAAATTCTGGCATCTGCCAATGTTTTTTATAAAAGTGTATGCAGGAACCATATACAATTAGCAAGACTTATTCACACTGGATCGACTTTGGAGTCGTAAGGATGTAGGAGAGGTAGGGCTTACATCGTTTAGGTTAAAAACGTCCAGGTGGACCATACCGCGGCAATTTAATGATATATATTAGAATTAAATATTTTTACTTGTGAAAATGGCAAGGTTAAATCAGGGAGTATCTTTCAAAATGAAAGGTGCTCCCTTTCCAATTTTTCAGATTATATTGACGATCGCTCGACAAACTGGTACGATCTTTTTAAGTATTTTTTATAATTGCGGTGATTATTATGGGTAACACTATAATAGGAGCAGCTTCTGGAGAGTTCGTTTTAACGACGCCGAAGGATTCACAATCTCAGGCAGCAGGACAGAAGACATTAGACATTTCTTTATTATGTTTATTGTTATTGTCACTGAGATTGGAGAAACAACTCCAATCTTTTTTTGTATCTTTTGTTTTTAGGTTAGAAATAATTCTATATATAATGAGGTGATTTGCATGCAAAAGCGTGCCGTAGTAAGTGTAGTAGGAAAAGATCAAGTTGGGATTATTGCAAAAGTAACCAATGTATTAGCTGATAATCAGATAAATGTTCTCGATATCAGCCAGACAATTCTCCAAGATTTTTTTACAATGATGATGTTAGTAGAGGTTAAAGATGGTGAAGATATAGATGCATTACACCATCATTTTGAAGCAATTGAAAACGAATTGGGATTAACGATCAACATTCAGCTTGAAGACGTATTTCAATCAATGCATCGGATATAAAGGGAGTGGATTATAATGTCATTAGCTTTTGATGAAATTCAAGAAACAATACGCATGGTGCAAATGGAAAGTCTTGATATCCGCACAGTTACAATGGGGATTAACCTAAGAGATTGTGCTGATTCCGACTTTGAAAAAGTTAAAAAAAATGTATACGATAAGATCACTTCTTATGCAGCACAATTAAAACCCGTTGCAGAACAAGTAGAAAAAGAATATGGCATACCAATTATTAATAAGCGAATTGCTATTACACCGATTGCAGAAATATTAGGTAAAGCTACAGTTGACCAAGCAGTTGAATTAGCACAAACGTTGGATCAAGCTGCAATTAAGTTAGGTGTTGATTTTATTGGTGGTTACTCTGCTTTAGTACATAAAGGAATCAGTAAAGGAGATCAAACACTTCTCGACGCACTTCCTAAAGCACTCAGTGTTACCGAACGTGTCTGTGCTTCCATTTCTATCGCAACAACACGAACAGGCATCAATATGGATGCTGTTAAGCAAATGGGAACGATCATCAAACAAACGGCCGAATTTACTAAAGAAAATAGTAGTATTGGCTGTGCAAAGTTAGTTGTATTCTGTAATCCAGTTGAAGACAACCCATTTATGGCAGGTGCATTCCATGGCGCTGGTGAAGGAGAAGCGGTTTTAAGTGTTGGTGTAAGTGGTCCTGGTGTTGTCTTGCATGCATTAAAACGTTATCCAGATGCAGACCTTGGAGAGGTTTCAGATATTATTAAGAAAACCGCATTTAAGATCACGCGCGCTGGTGAACTATTAGGACGGGTTGTTGCGGACCGTTTAGACGTTCCTTTTGGTATTATGGATTTATCATTAGCACCAACAAATGCGATGAATGATAGTGTTGCTGAGATATTAGAAGAGATCGGTTTAGAGAGAGTCGGAACACATGGCACCATTGCTGCATTGGCATTAATGAATGATGCAGTCAAAAAAGGTGGAGCAATGGCTAGTTCCTATGTTGGTGGTTTAAGTGGCGCTTTCATTCCAGTTAGTGAAGATAACGGAATGATTCGTGGTATTGAAGATAATGCACTAAGCCTCGCAAAACTTGAAGCAATGACCTGTGTTTGTTCTGTTGGACTTGATATGATCGCACTTACTGGAGGTGTAACACCAGAAACATTATCAGCAATTATTGCTGATGAAGCAGCAATTGGTATGATTAATAAGAAAACAACTGCCGTTCGTGTCATTCCAGTTATCGGAAAAACAGAAGGCGACACAGTTGAATTTGGCGGCCTATTGGGACGCGCACCAGTAATGGGAGTCAATCCGTACAGTTCAGAAAAAATGATCAAACGAGGCGGCAGAATTCCCGCACCGTTACAAGCATTGATAAATTAACCCAGAAAACCTACCTCCATATTCTCAGGAGGTAGGTTTTTTTAAAGATCATATTCCCATTCATCTTTCACATGTAGATACAAAACAAATAATGTATTCTCCATCTCTGTTACACGGTGCTTATCAAAAGTAAGCCCCACTTTTGGTAAGAGAATAGTTGCAACACTGTTGGTTAATTGATGCTTTTCATGTAAAGGCAGTTGCTCATACCTTTGACAAAACGTTCGTAATAACTGCCAACCTTTTTGATCTAATGCTTTCAATTGCCAACTATCAAAGATTAGATCATCTTTTGTTAAACCACGAGCGGAAATAATCTTCTCGATCGAGGTTTTTTTCTTTCGCTTATGCTGTGTAATCTTTTCATGTACAACTAGTGTACCTGCAGCCAAATCACCCAACCGTTTATGCTTTGGATGAAAGAATATCATTAACATACCCACTAAATAACCAGCAGGGAGCGAATCAATTAATCGTAACAAATTACGTATAAAACTTGATAACAATGTGATCCGGTGGCCATTATCTTGAATCGTTCGAAGCCCTAGTGCTCTTTTACCAATTGTGCGACCGCCCCAGAAAAATTCAAGCACCAAAAAGTAACCACCATTTAGAACAAAAACAAGAATAATAGTGATAGCTAATAACATCTCAAAATTTGTTGCTAAAAACATATAATTTAAATCAGATTCCACTAGAAAAAATAAACCAAGAACTAAGAGTGCATTTAAAACAAACAGTACGACTTGATCAATAATTAAAGCTGCAGCTCTACTACCTAAGCCCGCAACAGAAAACTGAAGGGATACATATTCCGGTGTTTTTATATCAACTTGCTCTTCTTCAGTCATTTATTAAAGCCTCCTTCCAAGTTAAATTATTCCAAAAAACCTATTCATTTTAATGTATTAGCCGTATAATAGAAGTCATATTATTATACTGGTAGGTGATTCCATGCAATTAAGGCAATTTATCCAGCAATACCGTAAAGACTGGAAGGAACTTGATCAATTAACAAGTACCTTACAAAAGAGAAAGAAAAACCTCACAAGCACTACTATTGATAATTTCGACCAACTTTACCAAAAGGTTGCACAAAACCTTTCCTATAGTCAAACCTACTTCCCTAATGAGGATGTAACAGAGCATTTAAACGAGATCGTTTCGAAAGCACACAATGTGTTATATCAAGAACAACAATCATCTTGGAAACAAATACGATACTTTTTTTCAACCAAATTTATTGGCTTGTTACTCGAACAATGGAAAGCTATCGTATTCGCTATGATTTTACTTTTGTTAGGTGGGTTAGCTAGCTTCTTGTCTGTAATCGATAATCCCCTACATATAAACCGTATATTACCTGCTGAAATGGTACAATCGATAGCAGATCCAGGTGAATTAGAAAATGTCTCTGATAGTGTAAACACTTCATTAATGTCAGCTCAAATTATGACAAATAACATTAAAGTTGCTTTCCTCGCCTTTGCTGGCGGAATTACATTTGGTATTCTAACGCTTTATATTTTAGTATATAACGGGATCTTAATCGGTGCACTTGCAGGTCTATTCTGGACTTCTGGAAACTCTTATGTTTTTTGGGCCTATATTGTGCCACATGGTATTATTGAATTACTTGCAATATTTATTGCTGGTGGTGCAGGTCTGTTAATGGGCTATAAGTTATTCGTTCCTGGCAATTTATCAAGACTCTATCAACTAAAAGTGCAGGCGGTTCGATCAGTGCAGCTTTTACTTGGTACCATTCCACTGTTCATTCTTGCAGGAATTATCGAAGGGTTTATTACACCAGCAGACCTATCTCTTGAAATAAAATACGCCTTTGCAACTTTGACATTTGTTGGTTTTATTTTATATATGTTAGTAGGGAACTATTTTTTGAAAAAGCAAAATGCTAAAGCAAACCACGATTTAGTTGATTAATATAATGTGACACCGCTGTAACAGCAAGTTTGTCTTCTGGGGCTTCAAGCATAATAATGCCTTGATTATCCCATTTGAGCACTTGCTGTTTTTTAAATTGTACCTCTTTCTGTGCCATCGTTTTTTCCATTGCAATAACTTGTGTTTCCGGATAGATTTTTATCCTTTCCTTTAAAAGCTCATCCTCAATGCCAATCATCATAAATAGATGTTTCTTTCGAACTCGTTTAATAAATAATAATGTGCGATCTTCATGGATAAATGTATGCACATCACTAAATAACAAAAACAAACTTCTTTTCTTTTGAAGTGTTTGGAGGTATTGCACCACATTCACATAATCTGATTCACTAGCATCTACTTGTATGTGATAAATCGATTTTAAAATCACATCTAAATGATCCAAACCTTTTGCAGGCGGTACATAAGCTTTAATACCTTTTGAAAAAGCAACAACTGAGACATAATCACCGTTCTTTAATGCAGCTGCTGCCAAGGTAATGGCAGCTTCCATTGCTTTTTCTAATCGATTACCATGTTGTAATTCCACGCCCATCATTCGGCCACAATCAATAAGTATTGTGACGTACTTACCGTGCTCTGGCTCATAATCGTTTGTCATTACTTCTTGTAATTTAGCAGATTGTCTCCAATTAATTTTTCGTGGGTCATCTCCAACAACATAATTACGCACTTTAGCGAATTCACCGACTCCACTTTTTTGTTTACGTATCTTTAATCCCTCATGTAACAAATAACGTTGTGAACTCGCTAGGTACTGTTTTGCCTCCGTTAAATTCGGAATCACCTTAACCGTCTCTTCTATTTTAAAGGTAATTTGTTTTTCCCATAACCCATACAGGCTTTTATAACGCACATAAAGTTTTTCAAGCCCATACTTCCCGCGTACAAGTGGAAAGACCTGATAATTAATGCCATTAATGCCAGTAGTAATTTTATAGTTAACCGGAAAAATCGTTTGAAATGAAGTTGGGATCCCATCTACAAACCGTATTTCGCATGAGAATTTGCTATAATTATTTATTTCAACAGTTATCGTTTGATTAGCGTAACGCTCCATTTCTTTCGGCATCACTCTTTTCGCATCCAATTGATTGCGATTAGGTGAAAAGAACAAATCTACCAAACTGATGAGTAAAATCACAGCATTAAGAAAACCAATAAAAATCCACGATGCACCTAAAAGACTTAACCCAGTGATCAGCAACCCAGAAATTAATAGAATGAAAAGCAACTTGAAAGTTGGAACAATCCCCCTATCTTGGAACAGGAATCGCCCCCACCAATTCTTGAATAATTTCATCAAGGTTTGTACCCTCCAATTCTGCATAAGGGGATAGTTGTAGACGGTGACGAAGGCTTGGTCGAGCAACTATCTTAACATCATCAGGTGTAACATACTCTCTTCCAGCCAGATACGCCCATGCTTGTGCTGTCTTTCCAATCGCAATTGCAGCACGTGTACTCGCACCAAATTGAATCGCCTCTACTTCTCTCGTTTTTCGGACAATCTGCATAATGTAATCAGCAATACTATCCTGTAAAACGATTCTCTTTACATCCTGCTTTATTTTTATTAAAGTGGCTGGCGTAAATAACGCCTCCATATTAGTAATTTCTATTTTTTCTTCGATCACTTGTTTTAAAACGTGTGTCTCTTCTGCTAAACTTGGAAAATCGATTAATAACTTAAACAAAAAACGATCTTGTTGCGCTTCTGGTAAGGGGTATGTTCCTTCATATTCAATTGGATTTTGTGTAGCCGCAACGAAAAATAACTCAGGTAATGCGTACGTTTCCCCTTGTATCGTTACTTGTTGTTCTTCCATTGCCTCTAGTAGTGCTGCTTGTGTTTTCGCAGGTGTCCTATTTATTTCATCAGCTAATAAAACATTGGTAAAGATCGGTCCCTGTAGCGTCTGAAATTTACTCTCCTTCATGTTATAAATTGTACTTCCTGTTATATCACTTGGCAGTAAGTCTGGGGTGAATTGAATACGATTAAAGTCGCCACCTACAAGCTTCGCCAATGCTTTTACCATCTGGGTTTTCCCTGTACCTGGCACACCTTCAATTAACACGTGCCCCCCTGCTAACAGCGCAGTAAGCAGTAAACGAAGGTTAGTTTTTTGACCAATAATTCGTGTCTCATATTGTTCCAATAAGGACGTCAATTGTTCTCTCATCCTTGTTCCACCTCTTTCCGTAAGCGATCAATTTTTTCTGACCATACTAAAAATTGTTGTTTTGTTACTTTATCTTGTATTAAAATTTCCTGTAAACCAGTGATCACTGACTCAATTTCTTTTCTGTCCATCCCTTTTAATGAACGATCTATTGCATCTAAACTAGTAGACCAACTCTTGTGGTAGGGTATGCCATACCTTTCTTGTAACAGTTGTTTTAAGTAATTTGATTGAATACGGACGGCATCTTGATAGTTTTTCCCTTTGAGATACCATAATCCTAAAGCCTTTAGGCGTTCATCACTAAATCGGACGGTAGCTTCACGAGGCTCAACGACTGGTCCAAACCGTTTACCTTTTAGCAATAACCATAACAGGCTCAGTATAAATAATTGTAATGTCGCGACTAAAAGCCATTTTGGATATACAGAAAAGGCCGATAGGGTTCCCGCTGTCTCATATGTATATGCATCAAACTTTATTGAAGAATAATGCGAGAAATCTATTAGTGACAGAGCAATAGCAAGATGATCATGCTCAAGTATCATCTGATTTGTCAACCAATCGGGTTCTGTCATCACGATTAATTGTCCATCACCAAAATTCCGCTTTATTGCTATAGGATCATCTGATTCATCGACAAGCAAAACCTCATCTTTTTCTTTAGTAACTAATCTCTGAGATGATTGGACGCTCGCCTGGTAATTACCGATTCCATCTAAGATGATTGCTTGCTCATTAATCGCCTCTGCAAAAGTTGTATTCAAATCAAACATGCCATCAGGATTTCTTTTTAGTAATACAATTGTATTACCAGCTTCCATATAACGCTGATATGCTTCTTGAGTAGCCTCTTCAGAGAACAAAGGAGGTTCTATCATCATAAGTAATCCATTTTCTTCATTAGTTGGGAGCGATCGTGACATACTTTCCCAACGCTCTACATCTGTGTATTCTTTTTCTAAAAACTGATAAAAAGCCTTTGTACCCATTGGAGCCGGTGAATGAGAAACATAGGCTGGGTATTCAGCTGGCTCTTCTTCAAACAGAACAATGCTGAAAGCAGTAAAGAGAAAGACTAGACTTACAAGCCAAATCCAGGTTCTTTTTTGTTTCAATGCTTGTGACATCTCAATCTCCCTCCCTATCTAGCTCAACAATCGTAAGCTTAAAGTCATTCAAGCCTTTTGTGATTCGTTCACGGTAAGAGAAGAAGGCCTTTTCTGATATCCACTTCTCACCATACGTTACTTCTTCAAAAATAAGGGCTAACTGATAAAACTCACTTGCAAGATCACTATTTGCAACTTGCAGTTCCGCATAATACTCCCAATTTGTTTTCCACATTCTAGCTTCTAACAACTCTTTCTCATGTAAGGCCAATAAGAAAGCTAGAAACAGATGACGCGTTGCTTCTGCATATGCTTGCTTCGTTTCTAATCGATTCGCTTCATTTAAATGGTCTAAACTCGAGAAATCTTGCTCCTTTAGTTGATGCATTGGTTGGTAATTTTTTAAGTTCCTCTTTCTTATCCAATTTCGACTTGATAAAAAGATAAAGAAGAATACTAGTATGATAGCTGCTATTAACAACAAAACAACTAATGCATCACCAACACTACTTGATGGTTGAAGGGAAGAGAACCAACTCGAAAATAAGTCCATAATCCAATTTTTAAACTTATCCCACCAAATCTGGATAAAGTTTCGGTTATCTTGCAAATAAATTTGATACTCAGACTGATTTAAAATCATTTCTAACGAATCTTTTGCCTGGTTCACATTTTTCATCTACACTCACCCTAACTGATATCACAATGCCCGTTATTAACTATCCGTTTTTTGATAATCATCAATTAATCCTTTTAAGTCCCCTGCTGTATTTCGTACTTCCGCATCAAAATACATAACAGCATGACCTACTGTAAAGAACAATGTTGTAATTAAAGCAACAAAATTCATAATAATCGTGTATAAAACACTTACACCTAAAAAGCTAGCAGGAACATCAAACGCAAGGTTAAAAACAAACATAATTAATCCCAACACAATGTATATCCAAAAATATTTCCATGTTCTTTTTTCAGTTAGTGCCCAACTCTTACCTAAACCAGGTGCAACTCTGTCAAATAACACAGCTGGTAGATAAAAACCCCAACGTGTTAATAAAAGACCAATTCCGATAAAACCACCTATTAAGAAAAGTAAAATAAAAGCTATAGAAGTAATAGGATTTACCATAGATGTTACAAGTGCACCCGTAAGAACTACCATTAATGGAATAAAGATAATTGCAAAAGCAATAAGACCAAACAGCAAACTACTCCATAAAATTGGCCAGAAACGAGAAAAAGCTGTTTTAATAACAGAACCAACTGTATAAGATTCGTTGTCTTTCAGTCTTTTTATTAAAACAAAAATAGCAGCGCTTGCAATTGGATAAAAGATGAGTGAGAGTAAACCAACAAAAAGGCCTCCAAAACCTTCTACAAATGAAGTTTCTACCGTTACAGCTGTTTGATTAGCTGTTTGATCATATGTTTTTATCATCTGGTCAATCCAATTCTCCCCCTCGGCTAAATCTCGGAAAAAATTGCGACCGCTCATCAATTGTGTGAGTGCTTGTATTAAAAATACTGGACCCATAAAAACAAATAAGATAAGAAATAAACTTGAAAAATGTTTTTTGGTGATTTGAAAAGTTAGATCAAGAATTTCTCCAATTCTTTTCGGCTCATTCAATCGTATTTTACTCATAAATATATCCCTCCAAAAAAATTACATATTTTAACCATTTTATCATTAAATTGTTTTAAATAGCATTCAGAAATGGAATTATTTTAAAATTCCTAACAACAATTGTGTTAAAAATTGCCATACTTGTATGCTATAATGATTTTAATTATTAATCATGCGATTTATGAAAAGTTGGTGTAGAAAATGGAGACAAGAAGAAGCTTAGTAGTGATCTTATTACTTGTTACAGTAGCTTGCGTGATCATGGCCTGGATAGACGCTATTTTATCACCCGATTATACAATCAAATCTTCCATCAAACTTGTACTTTTTTTATTGATTCCTGCTAGTTATGCATTACTTGATCGGACAACTTCCTTCCGGCAACTATTCAAGCTAGAAAAGGGGGAAATCCTATTCCCGTTATTACTTGGTGTGGGAGTTTACGCGTTTATCATTGGAGCTTACTTTCTCGTCGGCCCATTCTTTGACCTTTCCAATATTACTGTATCTTTGGAGAACAACATTGGTGTATCAAAATCAAACTTTGTTTTTGTCGCTCTATACATATCATTTGTTAATTCCTTACTGGAAGAGTTTTTCTTTCGCGGTTTTGCTTTTTTATCACTTAAAAAGGTCTCTTCACGAAAAATTGCTTACATCTTTAGTGCTGGTGCCTTCTCTCTTTATCATGTTGCAATCATGACAAGCTGGTTCAGCCCGATGTTGTTTGTTCTACTTGTTGTCAGTCTTTTCATAGCCGGTTTATTATTCAATTGGCTTAACGAAAAAAATAACACAATCTATCCTTCCTGGATGGTGCATTTAAGTGCAAATCTAGCAATTAACACCATTGGATTTATCTTGTTTGGGATCATTTAACTAATTTCAAGATATTAAAAGTTACAAGTTATTGATGTTTTTACAAAAGTTGGTTAAATCAATAAATATATAGTGATTAAATTCACATAATGTTCACCCATTGTATGTATTTTTTTGATATAGTAATAAAGGAAAATATAAATACACATCATTTGGAGGTTACTATGAATAAAAATCGTTGGCTTATAGCTTTATCTACTATTGCGATTCATTTATCGATTGGATCTGTATACGCATATAGCGTTTTTAAGAATCCAATGTCAGATCAATTAGGTTGGAATAGTAAAGAAGTTAGTTTATCATTTACAATCGCAATTGCTTTTCTAGGATTATCTGCTGCAACCTTTGGTAGATTAGTAGAAAAATGGGGACCAAGAAAATCTGCAACAATTGCAGCAATTTTATTTTCAGCAGGGTTATTGGGTGCTGGACTAGCAATCAGTATTGAATCACTTCCACTATACTTCGTAACTTATGGGGTACTTGGCGGGATTGGACTTGGTATTGGTTATATCGCTCCTGTTTCCACTTTAGTAAAATGGTTCCCGGACAGACGTGGTTTTGCAACTGGTATGGCTGTAATGGGCTTTGGTGCAGGTGCATTAATTGCAAGTCCTGTAGCAAGTGCACTTATCCAATCAGTTGGGTTATCTACAACATTTTTAATTTTAGGAGGTACTTACTTAGTCTTAATGCTTAGTGGTGCATCTTATATCGCTCGTCCGCCTGAAGGTTGGTTACCAAAAGGCATGCAACAAGAAGCAACAGCTGATAATAAAAAGAAAAAAACTGTATCAACTGACTTAGCTCAATTAACTGCTAACGAAGCAGTAAAAACACCACGTTTTTGGTTATTATGGGTGATGATGTTTATTAACATTTCTTCTGGAATCATGATTATTTCTGTTGCATCACCATTAGCGCAAGATAAAGTTGGAATGACTGCTATTGCTGCCGCTTCTATGGTAGGAATCATGGGACTTTTCAATGGTGGCGGAAGAATCGCTTGGTCATCTATTTCTGATTACCTTGGAAGAAGTAATGTTTTTGCACTATTCTTTGGTGTTCAATTTGTATTATTTTTCTTATTACCTAATATTTCAAGTCCAATTTTATTCCAAGTATTTATTTTCATTATTCTTTCTATGTATGGTGGAGGTTTTGCTTGTCTACCAGCATTTATTGGAGACTTATTTGGAACAAAGCAACTCGGGGCGATTCACGGTTACCTTCTAACAGCATGGTCTGCTGCGGGCGTATTTGGTCCAATGTTAGTAGCAACTATTAAAGATGCAACGCAAAGCTATAATATAACATTCTACGTATTTGCTGGATTACTAATTGTAGCATTCGCTACTTCCATTGGAATGAAATTTAGCATTAACAGTGTTAAGAAGAAAAACTTAGAAACAACTAAAGCAGCTGGATAATTAAGATGTTAAACGAAGCAGGCGCCAAATTGGCAGCCTGCTTTTTACTATGTAAAAATATCTGCAATCCTATAGAAATATAACCAAAGGATCACAGATATCTTAGTATTACCCTATTATTTCTTTTACTCTACCTACAATACCATCTTCAAGTTTTACTTTAATACCGTGTGGATGGGTTTGTGAATTGGTAAGAAGTCGTGCGACAACGCCTTCTGTTAACTTGCCAGAAGATTGATCTTGCTTTTGAACTACTCTTACTTTAGTGCCTATTGCTATATTACTTCGTTTCGTACCTTCCATAATGAGTCACCTTTCTGTTATCAATTACTATTAAATTAAATCTTTTAACAAAATCATAAATACAATTAAACTTTTATTTTACACTTTTAAATTAAAAACACAATAAGATCTAAAATCGAGAAAACGCTAATCATTAAATCACCACACCATATCTTGCAGTCTACGTCTAAAGACTTAACAAAAATACAACTTAAGTACATTCTTATGCTGACATGTTAGAGGTAAGATACATATTGGATAAAGGTAATGCGTAAATGTAGTTTAGTGAGCAAAAATAAGTTTGATAATGGATGGAGGAATCATATGAATGTGGTGAAGTTTATTGTACAAAAGAAAATATTAATTGGATTAATAGTTGTTTTAACACTAATAGTCGGAAGTTTCGCAGTATTTAAGTCAGACAAAGAATTATTGCCAGCTATCGTGTTTGATGGAGCATATGTCATAATTGGTGCAGGTGAAATGTCGGCGATCGAAGTGGAACGGAACATTACAAACCCACTAGAACAAGAACTATTATCCATTGAGGGAGTTGAGGGGATTATATCAACTACCAATATTGGAACGAGTTCATTACAGCTCACTTTAGAAAAAGGCAAAGGTTCTAAAATTTATGAAGAAGTAGAAGCAGTTGTTAACTCTTCAACTACTCAAATGTCAGGAATTCAATGGATTGAAACTGGTCAGTCAGGAACTACTCAGAACTATGAATTTTTTATGGATATCTCTAACGGAAAAATGGAAGAGATGACATCCTTTGCAAAAGATGTACTTGAACCCAGACTAGAAGCTCTACCTGAAGTCCATGATGTTTTATTGGACGGGGGCATAGAACACGAAGTAGCAATTGAACTTAACCGTGAAAAAATAAACACACATGGCCTCGATATCACCCATGTGATAGCAACAATTCAACAATTAAATAACGAGGCAACAATTGGTGAGATACAATCTGGTGATGAGATATCTTCCCTTCGTTGGACTACAAAACTAAATGATATTGACGATATCAAAAATATTAAAATCCGTACCGAAAATGGTTTTATAGCATTAGAAGACATTGCTCTAATAACTTTTCAGCCAATCGAAGGATCCTCATATGTATGGAAGGACGGAACTAAGAATTTAATTTTTGTTCAAGTGGGTCGAACTTCAGAAGTTACCCAAATTGACATGGCTGAAGCAGTTCGTGAAGAGGTTAACATTATACGACAAGAAAATCTAGTTAAAAACTTTGATTTAAATGAAATGGTGGCACAAGCCGATTATGTCAGCGAATCAATTAATGGTGTATCTAAAAACATCATAATAGGTAGCGTTATTGCAATTGTGATTTTACTCCTTTTCTTACGGAACATTCGCGCCACTTTTATTGTGGGTATTGCTATTCCAACATCTGTGTTACTTACTTTTACAGCAATGTGGTTTTTTGAGTATAGCTTTAATATCCTTACTTTAATTGGATTAGGTTTAGGGATTGGCATGATGGTGGACTCATCCATTGTGATACTTGAATCTATTTATCGCAAAAAAGAACAAGGCTTAGAACCATTTATTGCAGTTATTCGTGGAACAAAAGAAGTTGCAACCGCAGTAATAGCATCTATGTTAACAACTATTGTTGTTTTCTTACCTATAGCCATGTTAGGTGGGGACATCGGGCAGTTTATGATTATACTATCCATTGTTGTGGCAATTACATTAATAAGTTCCGTAATTGTATCATTTACACTAATACCCGCTCTTTCCGAGAACTTTTTGAAACTAAGTAACAGGAAAAAAGTGAAAAGTCATAATCGTTTTATTAAAGTCTACAGTAAGCTTGTTTCTTGGGCAGTAAGAAAAAAACGTCATAGCCTAGCGATTATTGGTACTTTTATAGTTATATTCGTTAGTTCATTATTTTTGGTCACTAAAATCCCAATGACCATCATGCCTGATTTCTTTAATCGTTATGCTGAGATAATGATCGATGTAGAAAAAGGGCTCTCTCCTGAAGAAAAAGAGCAACTAGTTCAAAAAATAAATGAAGAACTAAGTACGGTTCAAGATGTTAAAACCAATTATGTGATGGATAGTGGAGGCATGCTGTACTCCATCATTAATATGACAAAAGAGGACAATATTACGAGAAAGCAAGCAGATGTAAATGATGAGATATTCCGTTCACTACGGGGTCTTAAAGACAAATACCCTATAAAAAGTGTCCAAAATGCAATGAGCGGAGGTGCTGGTAACCCTGTTCAAGTTAATATTACAGGAAATGATTTTGAAAAGTTAGAAACACTTGCGGCAACGTTTATTAAAGAGCTTAATAGTATAGAAGGGCTTGTTGGTATTACCAACTCCATGGAGCGTACTTCTCCAGAACAAGTGATTAAACTAAATCAAAGTGAAATAGAAAAAGCAGGCTTAACTCAGAATCAAGTAAAGCAGTATCTGGAACAGGCATTTTTAGACATACCTATTTCACAAATGAGCTATATGGAAGAGAATATACCGGTCACTATAAAGTGGGATGAAAAAACAAAAACAAAATCGGATGTGCTCAATCTAACTATCCCTACCCTTTTAGGAGAGAAAAAATTACAAGACTTTATAGAGCTTAAAGAAGTAAACACACCGAATGTAATAAACCATTCCGATGGTGAACGCTATCTGTCTATTTCAGCAGATATTGAGGATAAAGACCTCGGATCAATCAACCGTGAAGTGCAAGCACTAATCGATGAATTTGAGCCACCAACAGGTTATAGCATTACTGTTTCTGGAGGCTTAGAGCAACAACAAGAATTAATGCAAGAAATGATTATTGTTTTAGCAATTGCCGTTTTCTTAGTTTATTTAGTAATGGCAGTACAATTTAACCACTTAATTCAGCCACTTATCGTTATGTCTGTCATTCCAATGACAATAGTTGGAGTCATTGGAGGACTCTTCTTGACGCAACGTGAACTTAGTGTTCTTTCTGGTATGGGGATTGTCATGTTAATAGGAATCGTTTTAAATAATGCTATCCTATTTATCGATCGAACCAATCAATTACGAAAGGATGGATATGACGTTCAAGGTGCCCTAATCAATGCTGGTAAAGATAGAATCCGTCCAATCTTAATGACAACCTTAACCACAGCTGGCGGCATGCTTCCACTAGCACTAGCAGGGGGAACTTCAGGTAACTACCAAGCTCCTATGGCTACGGTAATAATTTCTGGTTTATTGTTTGCAACCTTTATAACATTATTACTAATCCCAGCAGTTTATCGATTAGTCAGTCAACAACCCATGACTGAAGTCACGGGCTTGTAAGGTCTTAAGACCTTTAGAATTCACAGCGGACAACAAGACTAGTGTCTTGCCCTTTAAACCACGCTAGAGGTACTGTTTAGGCTCCAAGCAACCTGTTTTTTATAATTTAAGCCACAACTATTTGTGGTAGAATTTTATCTTTAGTATACCGTTCCCCATATTGTTTAAGGTTGAACGCAGCGTTAATATCTCGGTCAAGATGTGCGCCACAAGAAGGGCAATCCCATTCACGAACAGCTACATTGCCTTTTAGTGCCGTATTCTTATGACTACAAGTGGAACATAATTGTGTAGACGCAAAACCTTTCGGTGCTTTGACGTAGTATTTTCCTTGCTGTTCCAGTTTGTATTTTATATACAAGCGGAAGTTACCAAACCCATTATCTTGCTGATTTTTGGCATAATGCTTGTTTTGTCCAATCGCACGAAGGTCTATGTTTTCTACTATAATCATGTCATAGCGATTCGCAAGAGCATAGGCTTTCTTATGAAGCCAATCTTTTCGTTGGTTTGCAACTTTGTTCTGTAGGCTTGAAACAATTAGTCGCTGTTTTTCCCAACGATTAGAGCCCTTCACTCTGCGTGACAATATGCGTTGTTCTTTGGCTAGACGTTCTTTCATTTTTCGATAATATTGCGGATAATTGGCTTTCTTACCCTCGCTATCTACGAAAAGATGAGATTGAGAATAATCTAGTCCCATAATGCGAATTGGTGCGCCAATGCTTGTAATTTCCTTTGAAAATTCAACACAAATAGACACGTCAAATTGTCCTTTCGTATTCATAGTAACCGTTACATTTTTAATTTTACTACCTTGTGGCAATGGTCTATGTGTATGTAACTTCAACCCAACGGCTTTCACAGAAGACTTTTGCGCCGATGGAAGATATAATATGTCATTTTCCATATAGATATTTCCGTTTTGGTTAAATGTTGTGTAGCTAGCTTTGCTACCTTTACGAGCATGGAATTTGGGCATTCCTTTTAAATCACGAAATGTCGGTTCTATCCCTAGTTTCTTCTGACGTTTCAAGGCAGCTTTTTTGTATTGTTTTTTATAAGCAATTTTATTAAAGGCTGTAATTGCCTTGTTGAAGTGTTGCTTTGCTTCGTTAGAAGCAAAGGCATCTACAAGATACAAGTAGGCTAGATTATCGTCACTTACGGATTGTTTTTTAAATGCAGAAACAGTCGGCATACCCATCTTCTTTAAAGAAGGTAGTTTGTCACCAATTTGATACTCGTTCTTTTCCAAGTAGTTATATAGATAGGCAACGTGAAGGTTATACATCTTTCTATCTGCACCAAAACACTGTCGCAAATACGTTTCTACTTCATCAGAAATAGGGATAGCACGATACACATAGCCACGGTTTACTAATTCAAGCATTGGTTTCACCTCCAATCATTTTTTCTTTTTGGTTTTGGATATATCCGTGAACCTGTTCTTCGGTATTTTCGCTAACTGTTGCGATAAAATAGCTAGGATTCCACAAATGACCTCTGCAAAGAAATTCCTTGATTTCAGGATGGCGTTTAAATAATCTCCTAGCTGAATGCCCCTTTAAGGTTTTCACAACAGTGGGGATATAATGCTGGGGCTTTAGGGAAATCAACATATGAATATGGTCTTTATCCGTTTCCATTTCTTCAATCGTTATCTCGTGGTCTTTGCAAAGTTCACTAAGAATGTCTTTCAACGATTGTTCAATCTCATCGACAAGGACCTTTCTTCTGTACTTTACACAACACACGAGATGGTATTGAAGCGAATAGACATATCCTAATGCCGTAAATAACTTTTGACACGGCTATCACCTCATGTTCATTTTATCACATGAATATAGAAAAGCGTTGATTTATGAATGGTTTTTATTCTCTTTTAAATATCACATGTGGCTTTTGCTCCGAAATAAAATGTCGGACAATTGAGTTAGCAGAAGCTAACCCTTGTCCGAAGTCGATTCATCTCATGACTGAAGTCACGAGATGAATCGACTATTGCCTAAAATATAGACAATAACCAAATAAGTCCTACAACACAGAACGTTCTGTTGTAGGACTTATTTAAATTATTCAATTACTAGATTTGCTTAAATAAATTTTTATAGGCGTTTACAACTGTTTCAACTGTAAATCCATAGTTCTCTATGATAGTTGGTCCAGGGCCACTAGCACCGTACCGATCGATACCTATTGTAGTGCCACCAAGTCCAACATACCGCTCCCATCCAAATGTTGATCCCATTTCGACAGAAACACGCTTTATCACATCGCTTGGAAACACACTTTCTTTATACGCTTTTTCTTGCTTTTCAAATAAATCAAAACTAGGCATAGAAACAACAGAAACGTCATGTCCTTTTTCTATTAATACTTTTTGTGCTTCAAGTACAAGCTGTACTTCTGATCCTGTAGCTATCAAGATTCCTTCTGGCTTATCTCCTTGTTGAGCAGAAAGAACATACGCACCTTTCTCGACATGTTCTTTTGCTAATTCACCCGTCCCAGGTAAAACCGGTAAATTTTGTCGAGTCAACACAAGCATAGTCGGATGATCTTGTGCTTTCAACGCAATACGCCATGCTGCTGTGACTTCATTCCCATCAGCAGGACGAATGATAGATAAGTTCGGTACAGAACGAAAGCTTGATAACTGTTCAACAGGTTCATGAGTTGCTCCATCTTCACCAACTGCGACAGAATCATGAGTCATGACATAAGTAACAGGCAAGTGCGATATAGCTGCTAAACGGACAGCCGCCCGAAGATAATCTGAGAAAACAAAGAACGTTCCAATATATGTTCTAGTTCCCCCATGAAGCATGATTCCATTAGCGATTGCGCCCATCGCAAATTCCCGTACACCATACCAAATGTTTCGACCTTCAAACTGATCGTCACTAAAATCTTTGTCATCAGCAATCATCGTATTATTAGAGGATGATAAATCAGCTGATCCGCCCCATAAAAAAGGAACCCTACTTGCAAGTATATTTAATATTTCATTACTAGATTTGCGAGAGGCCACACCAGGATCACTTTCTAAATATACTGGCAATTCATTGTCCCAATTATTAGGCAATTGATTGGTCAGTGATAATTCAAACTGCTTGGATAGAGTAGGATGATCTATCCGATATGCACCCCTGATCTTTTCCGATTCCAATTCAGCGTCTAGTCCTCTATCTTCGACCGTTGCTTTAAATCGGTCTTGCACTTCTGTTGGCACAAAGAAATCTTCATCTTTCCAACCATAGAATTCCTTTGTAGTTTTTATACCCTCATGTCCTAATGGCGCTCCATGCACCGCGTTGGTTCCTGCATTTGGTGCACCAAAGCCAATAACTGTTTTTATTTCTATGATTGTTGGTTTATTAGATTCTAACTTTGCCATCTCAATAGCTGCATTGATCTCTTCTAAGTTATTTCCATCTTCAACTAATAGATATTGCCAACCGTATGCTTCAAAACGTTTTCCAACATCTTCAGTAAATGCTTTGGAAGTTGGACCATCTAAAGAAATATCATTTGAGTCGTAAAGAACAATTAGTTTCCCTAGTTTTAAATGCCCAGCTAAACTTGCCGCTTCTGACGATACGCCTTCCATCAAGTCCCCGTCACCACAAAGTGCATAACTATAATGATCAACAATATTATAATCTTCTTTATTATACAATGCAGCTAAATGAGCTTCTGCCATAGCCATGCCAACGACATTAGCAAACCCTTGTCCTAGTGGACCAGTAGTTGCTTCAACACCATCAGTATCATTGACTTCTGGATGCCCTGGTGTTCTGCTTCCCCATTGCCGGAAATTTTTAAGGTCTTCGATGGTTACATCATATCCAGAAAGATGTAACAGACTATAAAGCAACATCGATCCATGTCCTGCAGATAAAACAAATCGATCTCTATCAAACCAATTTGAATTTTTAGGATTTACTTTCAAATGCTTCGTCCATAGAACATATGCCATAGGCGCAGCCCCCAGGGGTAAGCCTGGGTGACCTGAATTCGCCTTTTGGATACCATCTATACTTAATGTTCTTATCGTATTTACCGCTAAGTGATCTGTCTTATCGAACAATAACATCATCCCTTCACTTACTATCTAATATGCATTAGTACATTTTTGTCTTTCTATAAACATTGCAAGATTACCCCTTAAGCTCGTTAATTAAATCCTCAAGCTTTGGATCTCCTATATAATTTTCAATACTTATAATTTTTTTATCAGCGAATGACATTTTTGTCCTATCTAAGAGGTTTTTGTGTACGACTATAATATCAGAGTCTTTAGGAACATCCTCAATCCTATAGTGCTTGACTTCAATACCATTTATATTTTCTTTTTGTAATTTTTTTCTGAAGGTTGTAGCACCCATTGCACTACTTCCAGCACCTGCATCACAGGCAAAAGAAATTTTTTCAACTCCACTACTTTGATTTGAAACATCTTCAGAAGAGTTTAGAATATTCTTTCCTTCTGATTTCATAGCTTTAGATTTTTCGATTGAATTAGTTAACTCTTCTTCAACCTCAGGTTTTTTGTCTAGTTTTAATATTATAGAAGTAACAATGAAAGAAACTATAGTAGCTACTATTACACCCAAAATAATGCCTGTAAAGCTTCCATTAGGCGTTAATGCAAGATATGCAAATATTGACCCTGGGCTAGGTCCAGCAACAAGTCCAGCTCCAAATAGTTGAATCGTTGCAATACCAGACATTCCACCCGCTATCATACCTAAAATTGTAAGTGGTTTCATTAGTACGTATGGAAAATATAGTTCATGGATACCACCAAAGAAGTGAATTATGATTGCACCCGGTGCAGTTCTTCTAGATACTTTCTTACCAAAAAAGGTGAATGCCAAAAGTAAGCCAAGACCAGGACCAGGGTTAGAAGCTACGGTAAAGTAAATAGACTTTCCTGCTTCAAGAGTCTGTTGCATACCTAGTGGGTAATAAATCCCTTGGTCAATTACGTTATTTAAAAATAATACCTTTGCAGGTTCGTTAATTAAAGAAAGTAATGGTAGAAAACCAGTTGCCACTAAAGCTTCAATTGCAGATGTAACAAATTGATTTGCAGATTCAATAACTGGGCCAATAAAAGAAAATGAAACTAGCATTAATAGAAAACCTAAAATACCAATTGAAAAATTATTGATAACCATTTCAAAACCAGCAGGAATTTTATTCTCTATTAATCTATCAAACTTTTTAATAAGTAATCCACCCAATGGACCTATTATCATTGCTCCTAAAAACATCGGAATATCTGATCCAACGATTAAGCCCATGGCACCAATAGCACCCATTACAGCCCCTCTTTGCCCAGCAACCATTTTACCTCCAGTAATAGCTAATAATAGTGGTAGTAGATATGTTATACTTGGGCCAACCATTGAACCTAAAGTTTCATTTGGAATCCAACCAGTTGGTATAAACAACGCTGTTAGAATACCCCATGCTATAAATGCTCCAATATTAGGCAGTACCATATTCGTTAAGAAACCGCCTCCTGCTTGGATACGCGCACGGATTGATGGACTCGACTTAGAATTCTGTGTTACTGGCGTTTCAGTTAACATTTATATCATCCTTTCAATTTTATTATAAGTTAATTATGAAAACAGGTACCTACGATTAAAGATATAACTCTAATACTTAATACTCTATTACAAATATAAAATAATTAGATGATTAAACTAAAACCTCCCCGTTATTATAAGAATTTCAAAACACAGAATCACTCTACCATTTTAATTAAGTTAATTATCTCCTCCTCACTCTGAGCATTCTCCAATTTATATTTAATATCTTCTTCAATTAATAAAGAAGATAAATCGGATAACAAATCCATATGCCCTGAACTGTCTTCAGCTGCTAAAACTATTACGATGCCAACCTCTTTTTCTTCCGGAAACAAAACAGGAGTGTCTAATTTCAAAAAGGAGATCCCTGTTTTGATAACCCCACCCTCATTTCTTGCATGGGGCATTGCTACTCCAGGCATAATCACTATATATGGTCCATACTTGTGCACATTTTCAATCATGTCTCGAACATAACTTTGATTAATAAAATCTTTATTTAACAAAGGTTCAGAAGCTACTTTTATCGCTTCCTCCCATGATGACACTCTTTTTGAGAACACAACATTACTCTCCAAATGTTTACTTAACATTACAACATATCCTTTCTAAAGTAAGATATAAGATATTTATATTAACATTTCCTTATTATTTTTAAAATGATTGTAATTTTCTATTATTGCATTTCTTATTCTCTCATTTTCTATTTTAGTAAAATGAACTATCGCGTTATCTATTCCGTTATCTCTAACATATTGTTTTAAAGTTTTCGATTCTTCATCTTTTGGATTATCAAACAAAAATGCAGCTGCAATTACTTTTATCAGATGATTTACCGGTAACTCATGCTTTAACAGTTCTTGTGTTGGCTTTACTAAACGTTCACCACAACCTAATTTCCTTATAGGTGATCTTCCTACTCTTAAGACATCATCTTTAACATTTTTATTTTTGAATCGACTTAATGTCTTTTCAATATAATCATTCATATCTTTTTCATTAACCTCAAATTTTCTAATCAAGTATTGAGCTGTTTCATTTAATGTACCTCTAACAAATTCCTCGATCTCTGGATTACTCAATGCGCTTTGAACAGTTTTCTCATTGTTAATGAATCCTATATATGCAGCTGTGGCATGCCCCATATTCACAGAGTATAATTTTCTTTCAATATACGGATTTAAGTCATCAACATATAGAGCACCTTTTATTGGAGGTGAATTCAAATTAACCATTTCTTTTTTATTAATAACCCATTCATAAAAAGGTTCAACTAAAGCAATTTCATCTGTATCACTTTCCTTAGATAAAGCTAGTCGATCAATTGCGGAATTTGGAAACCCTACATTTAAAATGATTTCCTCCATATCTTTCTCTGATACATGTTTTGCTATTTCTTGTTTCAAAGTAGTTGTAGCATTAACAGCATTTTCGTTTGCAATAATATCTAATTTATCCTTATTTTCTTTCAGACGTCTTAAAAGGCCTGTCGCAATAACTTTTGCTATACGAGAAAGATTATCAATCCCTACTGAGGTTGTAATAATATCCGCGTTTATAACACCTTCAACAACCTCTTCTACTTGCAAAGCACCATTTAATGCTGTAACTGGTGAAACAACTTCAATTGTATGATTATCATCTAATATTTCTACTAAATATCTGTTATTGCGATTAAAATTATCAACCACTTCTTGATTCACATCAACAAAACAAACATCGTAACCTGTTTTATTCAATAAACTACCTATAAAGCCTTTACCAATATTCCCCGCTCCAAAGTGTAATGCTTGCACCGTTACCCCCCCTATAGCAATTTATTTAATTAAATTTATTTGCTATTATTCTAAGTTTGCATGATACTCCCAGAGTTTATGCATATCGATATTTTGTTCTTTAACCATCATTAATGCAATAGTATCCCCTAACAATAGTAGACTTTGCTCAAATAGACTTGTCATTGGTTGAGCAGAAGGAATTTCATTTGGTAATTGAAGTTTTGTACTAACAGGAATTCTTACAAAATGATCAGAATACTGCTTCATAGAACAGTCTGGGTTCGCACCAATATGAGCAACTTCAGCTTTATATTGTTTTGCCTTCTTTGCAATAATTAGCGGGAAAGCAGATTCACCACTTCCTGATCCAACAATCAATAGATCTTTTTCAGTGATCGCCGGCTCAGTAATTTGCCCCACAACATATGTCTTTATTCCTAAATGGGCTAAGCGTTTTGCGATTGCTTCTAAAGATAACTTTACTCTTCCAACTCCTACAAAAAATACCTTTTCTGCTTTTTCTATTTTTCTTAATAACTTGATAACGTCATCATTATTAATTTGACCTAATGTATCTGAAATTTCACTTGTAATTTCTTTCTGGATATCCTCGTAATTAATCATTTACTTTTCCTCCCTTAGTGATAATCCTTTTAGAATTGACTCTTCCATAACTTTTTTATTTTCTTTTATACTTTTGTTAGGAATAAATAAACTTGTACTGCCGGCAACTAATGTATCAGCACCAGATTCAATTAAATTTGGAATAGATTCTAAAGATACTCGACCATCAACTTCAATACTTGTATCTAATCCCTTTTCTTTTATCATTTTATAAAGGTCTCTAACTTTTTCATTTGCATATGATACTTGCTTTTCATTTTTATCAGTTGCAAATCCTGGATTAATTAACATTAACAGGACAGTGTCACATTGAGGTAATAAGTATTCTAATTGTGATAATGGTGTCGCTGGATTAAGTGCAATGCCAACTTTTACACCTTTCTTTTTTATTAAATTTACAAATCGATCGATATGGGTGCTACTTTCAATGTGAAAAGAGATTTGTTGAACACCGATTTCTAACATCTCTTGAATAAAATATTCATTGTCATTTGCCATAACATGAACATCAAAATCCATATCTGTAATCTTTCTTAACTGTTTAATGGTGTCAATTCCTAATGGCATACTAGGACTAAACGCCCCATCAATCACATCTATGTGTAAAGTATTTAAACCCTCACTCTCAATTTCCTTAATACTTTTTTCTAAATTGCATAAGTCTGCACACATTATTGAAGGTGCTATAACTATTTCGTTTTTATGCACGTTTACGCCTCCCTTTGCTGTTTTTTTAATTATAAAACGATTATTTTAAAATGTAAAGGGTTTCTTGCATTTTTTATATGTTATTTTTGCATGTACGTGCATGTTTTTAATTATTTCAATTTGGTGTTAATATATAGATATACTAAAATAATGATAGAGGGTGTAAAGTCCTTGTTAAAAGAAGAACGCCAACAAATAATTTTAAAAATCTTAAATGAAGAACAAAAAGTTATTGCTAGTGATTTAAGTCAAAGACTAGAGGTTTCAGAGGATACTATTCGAAGAGATCTTAAAGAATTGGATAATATAGGTTTAATTAGAAGAGTACACCGTGGAGCTCTCAGAATAGGACCACCAGTTGTGGACTTTTCAACGAGGCAACATATGCTTAATGAAGTTAAAACAAAGCTAGCCGCAAAAGCATTAGAATATATAAATGAAGACATGGTTATATTAATTGATGGTGGAACAACTAATTTAAATTTAGTCAATCAACTTCCCCTCACTTTAAAGGCAACTATTATAACAAATAGTCCACCAATAGCTATGGCATTATCTAATCACGAACAAATTGAAGTTATTATGATTGGTGGAACTTTATTTAAGGAATCTATGGTGAATTTAGGAATAGATACCGTGGACGCTCTAAATAATATGCGGGCAGACTTATATATAATGGGGATACATAAGATAGATCCTAGCATTGGAATAACCGTACCAAGCTTATCTGAAGCATCAGTTAAAAGAAAGATGGTATCCATTTCCAATGAGATTCTAGGGATGGTAACCTCAGATAAGTTAGGTACCTTTTCAAATCACATTATAACTCCAACTAATGTATTAACTTATTTAATAACAGAAGATGTTAACCCAGACATTAAAAAGTTATACGACAGTCAGCAAGTAACCGTAATTTAACAATTAAACGACATTAACCAAATAAGTCCTACAACAAAGAACATTCTGTTGTAGGACTTATTTTAATTATTCAATTAGGTTTTTCTATCAATTACTAGATTTTCTTGAATTCTATCCAATCTATTTGCATACCTGGTTTGATGAAATCGAGTTTTAATTCATATAACCCTTCTTCAAGTTCAACTTTGATAAGCTTTTGTTTAATCCATTTTCCGTCTGTACCATTGGTTTGAATTGTTGTCATCAACTGATCATTTACGAGAACGTTACAGGCCGTTTGAGCTAAATCACTACCTGGTGACATTACTTTAACAATAATACGATATTCACCTGGATTTTCTACTTTCATAAAAGTTGATCCTGATGATGAAGTGCTTACTTTTGCGTTTTGAGATATATTTTGCACTTTTTCTGGCGCGAGAGATGAATTTGCTTTAAACTTAGCCACTTCTTCAACCTCTTGTTTTCTGAAAAATACAGGTGCATGCATTAAGAAATCACAAATATTCATGGCATTACGCTGTAATTCTCCACGTGTTAGTGTTCCATTTTTTAAAGATGCAATCGTATTATCATCGGACGCATTCACTTCTGCTCCATAATTATTCACTACCATATATAAATCATTTTGTGCACGAACCATAAAGTTTGTATTCTTTATATCTTCTGGACCACCTTCAATACAATCATTCATTTTTGCCCACCAGTCAGTCATAACAATGCCTTTAAATCCCCATTCTTTACGAAGAACAGTAGTATTTAAATCATAGTTAGAAGCTGCCCAATGTCCATTAATAGGGTTATATGATGTCATAACACCTTTAGCTTCACCATGTTTAACCGCCATTTCAAATCCTTTTAAATAAACTTCTCTTAATGCACGTTCAGAAACAACCGCATCCACTTTGTGACGCGCATGTTCTTGGTTATTACAAACAAAATGTTTCAATGTTGCGTGCGCTCCACCTTTTACAATTCCACGAGCGTTAGCCACAGCAAAAGCCCCCGTAATCAGTGGGTCTTCTGAAAAGTATTCAAAGTTACGACCATTTAATGGACTCCGTCTAATATTTAATCCAGGTCCTAATAACATATCTATATTATTACTTAATAATTCTTGACCTTCCATTTCATACAGTGCTTCTACTAACTTAACATCCCAAGTAGCAGCTAGTAATGTGCCAATTGGAACTTGCGTTGCTTTATGCCCACTATCCATACGAATACCTGACGGACCATCTGCACAACAACCAACCGGAATACCATAATTAAATAAACTGTCACTCACACCACCAAAAGCTGAAGCAGTTCCTGGTGTAACTAGAGGACTACTCATTCCTTCGCCTCTAACAATTGTAGCTAATTCATCATCTGTTAACTGTGCAATAAAGGTCTCCATAGTTATCTTTTTATCATATACATCACTTAGTGTATAACCTTGTTTTCCAGTCTGTTCAATCGTTTCAGGAAGATTATCATTGATACGCTCAGCTAGGGATGTCTTTTGTTTAGGAACTTCTACATATGTTATTTCATATGAACCATCTTCTTTTTGTACACCAGGTTTCATTCTGGTGAAATCTGCAGTTGGTGCTAATACTTCTTCTAATTGTTCAATGACATCAAGTCCTTCTACTAAATAACCTGTTTCACCATCGATTCCAACTTGCACAAGGTCTTTCACACTATTACCTACATAAAGGTTATACACACCACTTTCTAAGACATAAGCAGATAGATTACCAGTTATGCCACTATCATCATACGATGACATACTATTAACAGCTAAGTCGATAGTTAGTTTTTGTGTTTCTCCTGGTTGCAACACTTTTGTCTTATCAAATGCGCCTAATACTTTAGATGGTTGACCTAGTGTTCCTTGTGGTGCTTCATAATAAACTTGTACAACCTCTTTACCCGCAAACATTTCTCCGATATTTTTAACTGTAACGTCAAATTCAATATACTTTTCTCCATCTTTCGTAACACTTCTTGCTTCCATCGGCTCTATCTCAAATTCTGTATAAGATAACCCGTAACCAAATGCATACTGGACCTTTTCAGGGCAAAAAGTTTCAAAATAACGATATCCTACATAAATATCTTCTTGATAATAGTTAACCAGCTCGTTACCATAATTACTTGTAGACGGATAGTCATTAATAGAATAAGCAATTGTATCCGTTAATTTACCACTCGGTGTAACATCGCCAACTAATACATCAGCTGCAGCATTACCACCTTCCATACCACCTTGCCAAGTATAAATAACACTCTTAATTGGATTAACATGATTTTGATCATTGACCCAATTCATATCAATAATGTTCGATACATTCAATACAACAGCTACCTGATCAAAGTGTTTCGTAACCTGTTGTAACATGTCTTTTTCTTCTTCTGTTAATTGATAACTACCTGGAGAATCAGCATTATCCTGGTCTTCTCCAGCGGTACGCCCAATAACAACAATAGCCTTATCAGATTTATTTCTTGCATCTATTACCAGTTCGTCTGTTAAAGGCATTTCTTTTTGAAACCATGGTTCTGCAGCCCAGCCGCCACCACCGTTGTCAAATGGATTCTCTTCAATCCACTTTTCATATGTATTTGCCAAATCTTCATTTACCGCTATTTTACTTTTATTTCGAAGCCCATCTAAAAGATTCGTCGTGTATGTAACATTTACACTACCACCTGAACCTGTTCCACTTCGATAATAGTCGATTTGTGTTCTACCAAAAACAGAAATACTTTCCTCTTCTTTAATAGGAAGAACTTGTCCTTCATTCTTCAGTAGAACAGCACCTTCTGCTGCAGCTTTTCTACTAAATTCAGCAAAACCCTCTAACGGAACACCTATTTTGTTGTTGTTCACTTTGTTCCCTCCGACTTTTTAATGCATCTCGCATCAATGTTCTAGTTGTTTGTGTTGCTATCCTAAAGCGAATAGCTAGGTTAAAATCAACCTAAATTATTTAATTCTACTATTTATATTAACAGAAAACGATTACATATGACAGCTACAAAACAAAATGAAAAATCATATAAAGTGAACCTTCAATCAGTGGGAATTTTAAGGACGATTACACCGGGATAAAACAAGCCATGTATCTCTCATGCTATCATTAAATCAAATACCTGTGATCAGCACATTTTAAATTGTTTTATTACTCAACAAAAAGGGTATGTATAAATAGACATTAATGTGTCATATTAAGATAGCATTATTTAAATTATAATAATTTTATAAAAGGAGATTAAACAATGATTATTCCATTTCAATTTAAAGAAAAAGATGATGTTGTCAAATTAAACAAGATCGCAACAAATTACTCTTTTGACATTTGGATACATAACGACGATCAAATGGTTGATGCAAAAACGATTCTTGCACTTTATACACTTCCATTTAACAAAGAGCTTAAATTAGTATTTGATAATGATGTCAATTCAAGATTATTGGTTGAGGAAATGAGACTCTTTGTCAAACGACGTAAGTAATATACTGTAGTGAAACAAAAAGATGGACAAGGCTTAAAAACCTTCGTCCATCTTTTTTAGTAAACCTTAATAACCCCACTGACGTAATCCAACAATAAGCCAGAATACAAATAGCACGCCTGTAATGATAAGAACAGGATATGGTCCAAACTGAACGAGTAACGGTAATGATGAGGCAGTGAACAAACCGCCGCCAACTATTGGCTCAAACAGAAGTTGCTTATAGCCAAAACTTTCAAACGTAGGCGTCTTTCTTTCAGGATCAACAATTTGTAATAACAATAAACTTGTTGTTGTCATACCCATTGATTGCCCTAAATCGACAACACCACGTTCAAACCAATAGCTTGGTATCATCCGCGGTGCCAACAACACAAATGCTGTGATATTCCATGCTATACCAGTAACAGCGATTATTAAAAAAGCAACAATATGTTCACTTATAACCGTAAGCGATAATGTTGATACAGCTGTCACAATTAATAAATCAAGCGAAAGACCTTGTAGACGCTCAATCAGTCTTCGATTAATAATGTTATACTTGAACACCTTCGTTGAAAGCACCTGTGTAATGATACCACCTAGCATGGCCATAGGAAACAAAGGAACATACTCAATAATGTATACGTTGAACAAGGATCCCCATATTAGTTCTTCGGTTTGTACTAAAATAATTTGAATTAACATCCCTACACCAATTGCGAATGCAATAAATGCTGTATGAATAGTAAGTGACTCTACTGACTGAGAAAACGTTGTTAATGAACCTGCTGATGCCGTATCTTCATTGGTAATAATTCCTTGTTTTTCTTCTGATGACAATTCAGAAGGTGGCTTTGCATAGCTAGTTTTGTTATTACGAACTCCCCAGTTTATTGCAATTACTCCAGTGATCACACCAGATAAAACACCAATTGTCGCTAAACCTAGTGAAAGGTCTGCCCCTTCAGAAAAATTAATCGACTCGAATGTACTCGCTAAACCTGCCGCTGTCCCCGGTCCACCCTCAAAACTAATTTCAATCAGGGCGCCAGCTGCAGGTGGTAATCCTAAAAATGGCGTCAATACTACAAGGCTTAATATGATCCCTACCACATATTGTCCCCAAGCAACAGTCTGTCCGTATGAAACTTGAGGACCAGCCTTAATCCAAATTTCCTTTATATTAGGAATAGACTTACCTAGAAAAAGGGCAGCAAAAATAATTGTTATTAGAATCTCTGGCATGGTACGCCATATACGAATTGTTTCAGCTGTAAATAAGCCATCTTCTAAAAAAGGAAGGTTACTAGGCCCATATGTACCCAGAACTTGGGGTCCTAAGATTAAACCAATAAATCCCGCAATAATTGAGGTAGGAATGAAGTAATTTTGAAATATAGTTAATTTTATTTTAAGCCATTTACCTATCAATATTAATAGACTTAAGAAGAAAAGAGCAATAAGAAACGGCTGAAATTCCAAAAAATCAGCCTCCTTACTGACAACTTACAATTCAACAGATATTTCATATAACATTCCCACTACTAGTTGCATTAAACCTAACTGGTATTTGTTTTATTCTGTTTTATCAATAACTGGAAGCGAGAACGTGAATTCACTCCCTACTCCTTCTTCACTTTCAACTGAAATTGTTCCACTGTGAGCCTCAATAATAGTTTTTACAATAGCTAAACCTAAACCCGTACCGCCAAGCTCTCTAGATCTTGATTTTTCTCCACGGTAAAATCTTGTAAAGATGTTTGGCAAATCTTCCGTTGCAATACCGTTTCCATCATCTCTTATGTGTACATGAAGAGATTCCTTTTGTTTGTCTTCTTGTATGCTGACCTGAACAAGAGTCCCACCATAGCTAACAGCATTATCTAAAAGGTTGGTTATAACTTGTTCAATTCGCATGCTATCAATAGCAAGTATTAAAGAGGGAATAGGTTTTTCAACTATTAACTTTACCTCTTTCTGTGCTAGATCCGTTTCTGCGTCTGATAACAATTCTGTAAAAAAGGCTTCACTATTTACTAATCTTTTATCAACAACAAACTGATCTAAATCTATCTTAGAAAACTCAAACAGATTATCTATTAATCGATCTAACTGTTCTGTTTTTGATAAGATAACTTGCAAGTATCTTTTTTTCATTTCCTCATTTTTTACAATGCCATCATTAATACCTTCTACATATCCTTTAATTGATTGTAATGGTGTTCGTAAATCGTGAGAGATATTTGCGATTAGCTCTTTTCTATTTTTTTCGTATTGCCTTTGTTTCGCAAAGGATTGCTTTAGGTGGTCCCTCATTAAATTAAAACCATGGATAAATCGGCCAATTTCGTCTTTTTTGTAGTAGCGAATAGGATAGTCCATATTCCCTTCTTGCACTTCTTCTGTCGCAGTATATATTTGTTTTATTGGATTTAATACTGTTCGTGATATGTAAAATGTCCATCCAACTACTAGTATAATCAAGACAAGGAGTCCACTTCCAAACCCAATAACAATGTTTGTAATAACGTCCTTAAATGATTGCGTTCCTTCTAACTCAGGAGAAACTGATTTCATTTCAATATTAGCTATTGAGCCGTTTGCTGTTTGTATCTGAGATTGTCTTATTGTAAAGAGATATGAATTAGAGTCTTGTGTATCAAAGTTGGAAGATCGAAATAACACCTCATTATTATCAGAAGTACGCACGATGATTTGCACATTATACTTGTCCATCGTTGGCTTAATAGTTTGATAAAAAACTTCTTGATTATCTAATTGGTCAAAGTGGTCAATGACTATCTGATTGATAGACGTATGAAAGGTATCAATCGCTTCATTTTCCTCTTGAGTGACCTCGTCCATCGTAAAAGAAAAGTAATTAAATATTCCTATTACTGTTAAGATAGGTAACAATATGATTGTGGTAAATGCAGTTAATAGTCTTCCTTTTAAACCCATCTTACTTAGAACTCCCGTCAAATTTGTACCCAACCCCCCACACAGTTTTTATATACTGTGGGTCTGATGGCTCTTGTTCAATCTTTTCTCTTATTTTCCGAATATAAACTGTTACAGCACTCATATCACCATAGCTATCAAAGCCCCAAATTTTATCAAAGAGTTGCTCTTTTGAAAAAACTTGACCTTTATGCTTAGCCAGAAAAATCAAAATTTGAAACTCTTTTGCCGAAAGTTCTACCTTCTTATCAGCTAGCATGACCATAAATCCTTTTTCATCTATAACAAGATCACCAAATTTCAAAGAACTTTCCTTAGAGGTAGCAAAATCTTTATACCTGCGTAGCTGTGCCTTTATTCTAGCTACTAGTTCACCAGGGCTAAACGGTTTGGCAATATAGTCATCCGCGCCAATCCCAAGACCAATAATTTTATCTGTCTCACTCTTTTTAGCACTAATCATGATGATAGGAATAGTGGATTCCTCTCGAATCGAACGACAAACATCAATTCCATTTATTTTGGGAAGCATGACATCTAGCACAACTAAAATCGGTTGGCTCTTCTGAAATAGACGTAAGCCTTCTTCCCCATCATGTGCTAGCATTACCTCATAGCCACTAGCTTGAAGATAATCCCTTACTAAATCACCAATTTCCTTTTCATCTTCTACAATTAATATTCTGTCTTCATACATGCTGATCCTCCTCGTCTCCTTTCATTATATAGCGTTAAAAAAATAAAGGAAACCTAACACACAATAGGTTTCCTAATATCTTTAATAGGTTATGCTGCTACATCTCTTTTTTGAAAGATTACCCAAGAGGCAACATTAAAGAAGAGAAAATATACAGCTAATATTGTAACAGAAAAGGTTAGCGTCATACCTTCTACCACTGGACTACCACTAAAGTATTGAGTGAGATCCGTATTAGCAAAAAGAATGTATTTAACCCAATCATATTGACTTAGTAACATGACAATTTGTTGGCCAGTAAACATTAAAAATAACGATAAGCCAATTGCCAATGAGCTACTTCTAAATACTGTTGAGATCATAAATGCAAAAGTAACCATCATAATTAAATTAACACTATTTAGTCCAAATAACGTAATAATATGATTAAGCATGTTTTTTTCAACAAATTGTCCTTCTGTGTAAACAAGATAAGGTAAGTCAATTCCTTGAAAACCATACATAATACTTCCAACAATGAAGGCGGTTATAAATATTAACAGTACTAATAAAAAAGCAAATAGGAGTGTTGCAAGATATTTCGATAATAATATCTTATAGCGATTAACAGGTCGTATTAATAGTAATTTAATTGTTCCTGTAGAAAATTCAGATGCCACTATCCCCGCCCCTATAACAATTGCAAATAACGATGCAAATGTTGTGAAGTTTGGAGCTGAAATCATAAATCCCCATAATGTTTCTGATTCCACTGGCGCAATATCGTTTTCAATTCGATAATTATTTATTAAAACTTCTTCTTCCAGTGGTTTCGTCGCACTTCCAGCTCCAACTGCATTTTCTATTTGTTCAATATCCATTTGGAGTTGCTCGTTACGTACTTGTAATTCCTCTTTCCAATTTGTTTCTGGATTACCATCATTCGGATTCATTAAAAATTTTGTTGCAATACCACCAATCACAACTGATAAAATGAGCAAACTGATCATAATCCACGTACTCATACGCTTATATATTTTTAAATTTTCGTTTTGAACAAGTCGCAGGATATTAAACATGGCTATCGCCTCCAGTTACTTCTAAGAATTTTTCCTCTAATGTTTTTTGTTCAGCATATATCCCTGAAACATCTATTCCCTGATCAACAAGAACTTTATTTAAATTAGCGATTTCATCCTTTTTCAGTTGCACAGTCAACCAGTTTTCTTTAATGGAAGGTTGCGTATCTGGCTGCACCTCTTTTACTATATCTAAAGCTTTTTGTGATGGCGTAACATCAAAATGAACTGAAATATCTAAATTATCTTCCTTCATTGTTGTAACATCTTCTACACTAATTAATTTTCCGTGATGAATAATACCAATTCGATCACACATTAATTGCATCTCAGATAGCAAATGACTTGATACAAAAACAGTTATATTCTCTTCTCGTGCAATTCTACGAATGTAGGTACGAATTTCTCTAATACCAGCAGGATCGAGTCCATTTGTCGGTTCATCCAGAATTAATATCGAAGGTGAATGTAATAAAGCCTGTGCCAAACCTAAGCGCTGTCGCATCCCTAATGAGTATGTTTTCACCTTTTCATGAATTCTTTTTTCTAAACCAACTAACTTTACAATCTCGTCTATTTTCTCTTTTTTTATATTCGGAATCATTCTTGCATAATGAATTAAATTGTCTCTCCCTGAAAGATATTTATACATCTCAGGATTCTCAATAATCCCACCAACATAGCTAATTGCTTTTTCAAAATTGTCTTGCACACTATGACCATTAATCAAAACTTCTCCAGCAGAAATTTTCATTAAGCCTACCATCATACGTATAGTTGTTGTTTTACCAGCCCCGTTAGGACCTAAAAAACCAAAAACCTCTCCAGGGTATAAGTCCAAAGAAATGCCATGTATGATCGTTTTTCTGCCTATCTTTTTTTTAAGATCTTTTAATTGTATAATCGGTTCTCTTTCCATCATTAGTACCTCCTCGTTTCCTTCTACTGCTATTATGGCCAAAAAAGCTTAAGTACTAATTATAGAATTATTAAAAAAGTATTAAAAAACAAAAAAAATCACAAATACTCATTTACATGAGTGATTTGTGATTTAGTTCAATAGATAAAATACATTTAATTAATAAGATGCGGACTCTTGTAAAGGAGCTTCCGTCTCATGTTTTTGTTCAGTCTCAGTTATAACAACTGCACATGCTGCATCTCCAGTGATGTTAACAGCAGTTCGTGCCATATCAAGTAAACGGTCAATACCGATTATAAGCGCAATTCCTTCAACTGGTAATGAAACTTGATTCAATACCATTGCTAGCATGATAAGCCCTACTCCTGGAACACCAGCAGTACCAATACTAGCTAATACGGCTGTTAATACAACCATTAGTAATTGTGTAAATGATAATTCTGTGCTGTAAACCTGAGCAATAAAAATCGTTGCTACCCCTTGCATAATTGCAGTACCATCCATGTTAATTGTCGCACCTAAAGGTTGAACAAAACTGCTGATTGGTTCTGGCACACGAAGTTTTTCTTGCGCAGTTTTCATAGAAATTGGTAGTGTTGAACTACTACTTGATGTACTAAATGCTACTGTCATAGCTGGGAAGAAATCTTTAAAGAATGTGAATGGATTTCTTTTCGCAATGAACATAACAGCTGAACCATAAGTCACAATTGCATGAATCAATAACGCAACTAATACAACGATCATATACGAGCCCATCGCACGAGCACCATCTAGTCCCATTCTTCCAATCGCAGAAGCTAATAACCCAAATGCACCATATGGCGCGAATTTCATAATAATATTTACCAGATACATCATAATTTCGTTACCTTGCTCTACAAATCGGTACACATTTTCTGCTTTCTTGCCTAGCATCGCTAGTGCAAAGCCAATAAACATAGAAAAAGCAATAATTTGCAACATATTTCCATCTACCATAGATTGAATTGGATTAGTAGGAATAATTCCTGTAAATGTATCGACAACAGATGGAGCAGCTGTTGTCTCATATTCAGCGCCAGTTGTATCAATACCTGTATTACCGGGTTGGAAAATATAAGCTAAAGAAAGGGCAATTGTAATAGCAACAGTGGTTGTTACAAGGAAGAAACCAAGTGCTTTACCACCAATTCGACCTAACTTCTTAGGATCGCCTAATGAAGCAGTTCCTAAAGTAATAGAGAAGAACACAATTGGAATAACGAGCATCTTAATTAAGTTAAGAAAAATCGTTCCAAGTGGACCAAAGAAGTAAGCGTCCATTGTGTCAAATAAGTCCGGGGACGTAAAGTGTAATATTAATCCAATTGTTGCACCAAGGATAAGACCAATAAATATTTTTGTTGTTAAATTTAATTTCATCGTATAACCTCCCGTTTTTTGTAAGCGCTTGCCTAACAACACCTCTTTAATTTCTAGAATTTGTTTATCGTGATAGCTTTACAGATTGATAGCTTCCTTTCATTTCCTTATAAGAGAAAGTAAAAGAAATTGAAAATATGCGACTCTATTATTAAAATATAAAATTAACAATTTGTCAATATCTAAAATAACAGCTATATAGGACGAAAAATTGACCTTATATAGTTTTGACAAGTAAAAAATGATACTTTTACATTAAATTACGCTGTCTAACACTATATTTCATTAGATATCATTAAAAACACTCAGATTATAAACCATAGAGTTTAAAAAATATACCATTGAGTGAACCTAAAAAAAGGAAGCACCTATTCCAAACAGGTACTTCCTTTCCATTAAGTTTTGGTTCGACAAAATACGGGAAGTGACAGGCACTTCTTCACTCTGGCATGATCCAAATAATTTCACATAACCGAATAAAAAATAGAGAGTCTCGTTGCTTAACGACTACATGGTCCGGTTTAGCATCTGTAAGTACACCACTAATTGACCCGCGTGTAGTTTCAATTACTACATACTTTTCAATCAGGCTACTTGCTGCTTTAAATACAAATGGCTCCATCACCATAACGTGCATAACTTCAGAATGGTCCATTTGATTATGCCCCATCATTTGCTGTGGCATATTATTACGATACATATAATTCATCTTTATACCCCTCCCAATTACTTACTACAAGAATAAGTTATGTAAGAGATAGGTCATTTGCCATAGGCTAAAGCATCAAATTATGTAAATACATCTAATTGACAAAAAATAACAAAAACCGGGAAGTGACAGGCACAGCTTCAAAAATAAGAATAGTAATTACGCCTGCTAGTATCATAGCTAGAGTGGAAAACGTTGTTGCTTCTTCCCCATATTCTATTGCTCTATTTGTACCAACAGCATGCGCACTCATACCTAGCGCGAGTCCTTTTGCGATTGGAGACTTGACTCCAAAAAGTTTAAAGACTGCTGGGCCCATTACCCCACCTAAAATACCTGTCATAATGACAAATATGATTGTTAAGGATGGTTGCCCTCCAATACCGGTTGAAACTTCCATTGCAAGTGGTGTTGTAATCGACCTCGGTAGTAAACTTATCAGGAAATGGTGCTCCATCTTTAACAAGATTGCTAGTCCAAAAGAGGAAAAAATGGCAATTAAAGAACCTGCTGTTACACTAATCAAGATCAGCCCAATATGCTTCTTTAAAACTGACAAATGTTTGTAAACAGGGATTGCAAATGCAATTGTTGCAGGCCCTAACATATGTGTGAGCAAAAATGCACCTTCTGTGTAATCAGAAACCGATATATTTAACGTGAAAATGGCTCCGATCAATAAAGCCGGCGTTAATAGCAATGGATGAAACAATGGAAAGTCTACTTTTTTCGTTAATTGCTTCGCTAATTTGTACAAGCCATATGTCAAGATGGTCACGAAAAGAAAAATCACGCTGCATCAGCTCCCTTGAACCTAGTTACGATTAATGCTGTTAAACTCATTACAATAAACGTACTAAAACCGATCAATAACACGATATTAACTCCTTGCCAACTTACAATTTCATCGTAGTTCACAATTCCAACAGCAGACGGAATGAAGAAAAGCAACAATTCAGCCATTAACCAATTCGCTCCTTTTTCAACCCACTCTAACTTAACAATCTTTAATACTAAAGCAAAAAATAATAAAAACAAACCAATTAATGTTGCTGGAAATGGGATTGCAAACACCTGCTTTAAACCCATCGCCAATAATAAGAAACTATATATTAATGCTATTTGAAGAAAAATCGTTACTATTTTCATTAACATACTCAAACCTACTTCTTTAAGAAAGTTTATATAAAGTGAAACTTCAATCAGTGGGGTTTTTGCCCTTCCCCCACTGATTGTTAGCCCTAAAGGATGACCTAAAGGCCTCTGAACCATTCGGGGTGTTAGCGTCCGTTTACTCCCACATAAACAACTTTGATTTTTCTCGATGTTTTGAAGTGGGAGTTTTACGGACGATTACACCGGGATAAATCTAGTATTTTAAATCTGAAGATAAATCAATACATACAACCTACTATTATAGCGCGAATTATGTCTAATATGAACAGAAACATTGATTTATCATAATAATTTGTTATGACTGCATAAAAAAGAAGCCCCTATATAAAATAAGGACTTCCTAGTCACCTAAACATTATATGTACTTCATCGACAAAATTCCGCAAAAACCGGGAAGTGACAGGCACCTCAAAGGAAGTTTCGGATTGCTTTCTTGAGGTGGCCGTTTGCTTGTTGTAGATATCGTTCGGCTACTTCTATGTTTGTGTCTGTCATGCTGATAAATATGGCTTTTTTAAGATCATATTTTGTCTCTTGCATAAGTGCTTGTGCTTCAAATTCTGACACCTCAGCAATATCCATTAATGATTGTTCCGCGCGTTTTCTTAGTTTATCGTTTATAAGTTGAACTTCAATCATTTGATTTTGATAGACTTTTCCTAGTCGAATCATCGTAGCTGTAGATAGCATATTGATGATCATTTTTTGTGCTGTTCCTGCTTTTAATCTAGTTGAGCCACGGATTATTTCTGAGCCCACAACCGCTTCAATCGCACAATCACTAACATCGGAAATACGAGTATTATAGTTACAACTTATTCCTATCGTCGCTGCATTCATGTCGTTTGCATATTGAATCGCTGCAAGCGCAAAAGCTGTTGAACCACTTGCAGTCATTCCAATTACAACATCACACTCATTTAATTCGTACTTTCTCAATTCATCAACTACTTTAGTTTCATCATCCTCATGCTGTTCAAGCGGCTGCCACATCGCCTCCTGTCCACCAGCAACAATACCTATCCATCGATCAACTGGAACAGAAAAGGTCGGACCTAATTCAACTGCATCAAGCACACCTATTCTACCACTTGTCCCAGCTCCAACTACGAATACTCTCCCACCCTTTTTCCACTGTGTAACAATTAAATCTACGGCACTTGCTACATGAGTTAAGCAAGGTTTGACTCCTTGATAGATCGCTTGGTCTTCCTCAAGCATTAACGTTACAATTTCTATAGGCTTCATTTCATCTATAGCTATACTATTTTGATTAACTGTTTCTGTAATAGGAATATCTTTCATTTGGACTCACTCCGATACAAAGAAAATTAAGGGCGCGTTAGATCTATCATAAATTTGTACCTATCTGCACGATAAGAAGATTTTACTACTTCAAAAATTGTCCCATCTTCAAGACTTGTATTACGTTGAATTAACATGATTGGTGATTGCTCCGGAACTTGCAGATATTCAACTTCTTCACTATTTACTATCGCCGCTTCAATTACTTGTGTTCCTTTTGCAATTTTTAGATTCAGTTTTTCTTCAATATATTCATATAAAGAATATTGGACAATCTCCTCTGTTAACCCTTTTACTTTATTGGCTGAAATATACGTTCGTTCTAGTGCCATAGGTACTTCTTCCGCCAATCTAATGCGCTTAATTTCATACACTGGACCATGCTCTTGTATACCTAACTGATCTGCTAGTTTAGGATCTGCAGGAATAATTTCGAAACTAATTAATTTACTACTTGCCTTCATTCCCCTTGATTTCATATCTTCAGAAAAACTCGTCAAGCCGTGTAAACTTTGCTCTAATTTTTGATCCATCACAAATGTGCCTTTTCCTTTTACACGATAAAGGTAGCGCTCATTCACTAGATTTACAATCGCTTGTCGTATTGTCATTCTGCTAACTTGATATTTGTCAGCATACTCCCGTTCTGAGGGAATCATATCACCCGGTTTTAAATCACCACTTTCAATTAATTGTTTAATATGCTCTTCTAATTGGTGGTAAATTGGAACCGGTGAATTCTTATCAATCATTTTCGTTCGCCCCTTTCAAGCGAAGAAAAAGCCTGGCTAGCCAGACCTATTCTTTACACCTCTACTTAATTAACATTAGCATACTGCAATGCTTCTTGATCTGCAACAATTGTTACATTAGGGTGTCCAATCAATGCAGAGGCAGGAAATGTTGGATCACTTTTTTTTACTTTCTAGTAATTGTGTAAGTGCAGCACTCTTTTCTTCCCCAGATACGAGAAGAAGGATTTCATCACTCTGTAATATTGTATCAATTCCCATTGTAATGGCATGTGTTGGTACTTCTTCTAGCGTATTAAAGAACCGCGCATTTGCACGACGTGTTGTTTCAGTTAACTGCTCCACATGCGTTCTTGTATCAAATTTAGTACCAGGCTCATTAAAGCCAATATGCCCGTTACTCCCTAAACCAAGTACTTGTAAATCTATTCCACCATGATTTTTAATCTTTTCTTCATACGCGATACATTCTTGTCTCAGGTCTTTTGCTAATCCATTTGGGATATGTGTTTGTTGTTCTGGTATGTGAATAGCGTTAAACAATTTCGTCTGCATAAAATAATAATAGCTGTTCGGATCAGTTGGGCCTATCCCTACATACTCATCTAGATTAAATGTTGTTACATGGTGATAATCCGTTTTATTCTGTTGATAGTCCTCAATCATATATTTATACGTTTCAATTGGCGTACTGCCAGTAGCTAAACCTAGCGTGACTTTATTCGTTTCCTTAATTCGTTTTAGAATTATTTCTGCAGCAAGTTTGCTCATGTCAGTATAGTTAGTTGCTGTAATTAGTCTCATTCTTTATTATTCTCCTTTCTATACGCGATCTTCCCCCGACATAATGTCATCGTAATATCTAATTGTTCATTTAAAATAACAAGATCAGCATCTTTACCAGTCGAAATACTCCCTTTACGGTCAAAAACTTTAAGTTCTTTTGCTGGAACAGTGGAAGACATTTTTATTGCTTCTTCTATTGTACAATTCGTGTAGCGAATTATATTTTTAAAAGCCTGCCCCATCGTAAGTACACTCCCTGCTAATGTACCATCTGCAAGTATTGCTTTATCGTCTTTTACCGTTACCTGCTGTCCGCCTAAATCATAGCTCCCATTTTTTAAACACTTAGCTCTCATAGCATCAGTAATTAATATCAGTCGTTCTGCTGTTTTTTGTTGATAAGCTAACTGAATGGCTTCCGGTTGTACATGAACCCCATCTGCAATCACTTCAGTTATTAATTCATCTCTTAGTAAAGCCGCTCCCACAACACCAAGTTCGCGGTGATGAAGTTCACGCATTTGATTATATAAATGCGTCACATGCGAAAGGCCTGCTGCAATTGCCTGATCAATATCTTTAAGCGTCGCATCTGAATGACCGACAGAGGCGATAACATCAGATCCTTTTAAGTAATTGATCAGTGAAAGAGCACCGTCTTGTTCAGGGGCCAATGTCACAAGCTTAATGGTATTATTAGCAATATCCTGCCATTCTTCAAACAATTCCAATTTCGGGTTTATAATATGATCAACCGGTTGTGCACCAGCTCTTTTCTGATTAATAAAAGGCCCCTCTAAATGAACACCTAATAACTCAGCTTGCCCAACCTTTTGATGGTGTTCAATGAATTCACCTGCATTACGCAATGCATTTTCTATCGCTGTTTCACCTTGGGTAATTGTTGTCGCAAGAAAAGCAGTGGTGCCTTCAGCAGGAAGAGAATCAACCATTGTTTGCATACTCTCCTTAGTTGCATCCATTGTATCTGCACCATTTACACCATGAATATGCACATCAATCATTCCAGGAATAACCTTGGATTTATTCGGAAATTTTATTAACTCAAATCCTTGATTGGTTGTAAGTTTAGTCATTTCTCCGACTTCTGCTATTAATTCATCTACTACCTTTATATAACCATTTTTAACCGTGCCATCTTCTGTATAAATCTCCAAATTGGTAAGTAGTATGTTCTGAGCACTCATTTTCTCACCGCCAGTAATTTTAATATAAAATAAGAATACCACTTTATTGTATAGTTGTCTAGATAACTTTGTGTTTAATTAACATTAACACATATAATCCTAATTGGTATATACAACTAAATAGTGTTTTATATGATCTTAAGGAGTTCTTTAATCTCTTTTTCTAAAACAGTACAAGTATTTGTCATTAAAGCTATTCTAATGAATATAGTTATATTAGGATTCCAACTCTTTGCAGAACGAAACTTTAATCAATTCACCCTAATAAAAATAAAAAAACATCTATTATTGGTATAGACAACTTAAACAGTGTTGTGCTATTATGGATTTATTGATTAACATAACTACATGAAAGGAGATGAGTTGGAATTTAGTAGTGTATTTTTTTGCAATTATCTTAATTGTAGTACTTATCTCAGATTGTGTATTAATTGTCAAATGCTTTAACGTATTACTTTTTTATCAATTATTTATAGGAGGTCATGTCAAATGATGAATTATGTTCAGAAACTCGGTCGCTCATTAATGTTACCGGTTGCAGTGTTACCAGCAGCAGCTATTTTAATGGGTATTGGCTATTGGATTGACCCTTCAGGTTGGGGATCTGGAAGTGTTATAGCAGCCTTTTTAATTAAAGCCGGTGCGTCGATTATTGATAACATTCCGATCCTTTTTGCTGTCGGTGTTGCACTTGGTATGTCAAAAGATAAAGACGGTTCAGCCGCATTAAGTGGTTTAGTTGCTTTCCTTGTAACAACAACCTTACTTTCAACCGGAACAGTTGCCTTATTACAAGGTGTTGACGCATCAGCAGTAGATCCTGCTTTCGGTAAAATTGAAAACGCTTTTGTTGGTATTATTTCTGGTATTATTGCTTCTATTATGTATAATCGCTTTAGTCATGTTAAGTTACCAGACGCACTCGCTTTCTTTAGTGGAAAACGACTCGTACCAATCATGAGTGCAGCTTCTATGCTTGTAGCTTCAGCAGTATTATTTTATGTTTGGCCAGTTGTTTATTCAGGTTTAGTTTCATTCGGTACATCAATCAGTGATTTAGGCGCAGCTGGCGCAGGGTTATATGGATTCTTTAACAGACTATTAATTCCTACAGGTTTACACCATGCATTAAACTCAGTGTTCTGGTTTGATGTTGCTGGCATTAATGATATTGGTAACTTCTGGGCTGGAACTGGGGAAAAAGGTGTGACTGGAATGTATCAAGCCGGTTTCTTCCCAGTAATGATGTTTGGTCTACCAGCCGCTGCTTTAGCGATGTATCATACAGCTAAAACAAAAAGGAAGAAACAAGCTGCTTCATTATTACTAGCAGCAGGCTTTGCTTCATTCTTCACAGGGGTTACAGAGCCAATTGAATTCTCATTCATGTTCTTAGCACCTGCACTTTATGTTGTGCACGCCGCATTAACAGGTGTATCATTATTTATTGCTTCTTTATTTGAATGGACAGCAGGGTTTGGTTTTAGTGCTGGTTTTGTTGACTTTGTCTTAAGCTCAAGACTTCCACTTGCCAACATGCCTTATATGTTGATATTACAAGGTGTAGTATTTGCTCTAATCTACTACTTCCTATTCCGTTTCTTGATCACAAAATTTAACTTTAAAACTCCTGGTCGAGAAGATGAAGATATGGATGCTGTAAACAATGACAAAGATGACAAAGTATCAGCTGATAAAGATGAAGTAGCAACAATGGCTAAGGAAATTTACGATGGTTTGGGCGGAGATGCAAATGTTGTTTCTGTTGATAACTGTGTTACACGTTTGCGCCTAGAAGTAAAAGATATGGATGCAGTTGATCAAAATAAAATTAAAGCAACTGGAGTTCCTGGAATTAATGTCGTAGGTGCAAATAACATTCAAGTAATAGTTGGCACACAAGTTCAATTCGTTGCTGATGAGATTCAAAAAATTAGAAAAAACTAAATTAGATAATAGTTACAGGAAGTTCCCCAATTACAATTGTAACTGGGGAACTTTTTAATAACAAAGAATTACAAATGAGGTGAGTAATTTGAAACGAATTTTAAATTGTTATGCATCTGATTTTAAAGCATTATATGGAAAACAGCTTTTACAATCCATTCAAGCAAGTGAAGGAAGAACGATTGTTTCTGAGATTGTTTGTCCAGTTCAACCTCTCTACCCAGAGATATCTAATCCAGAGTTAGCAGCGGCATTCGGTGCTGATTTATTACTGCTTAATATGTTTGACATTAATAACCCCAAAATAAAAGGGGTGGATGCAGCTGGCAAGGAAGTTATTAATAGGTTGAGAGAATTAACCGGAAGACCTATTGGTGTTAATTTGGAACCAGTAGATGTTGATGCGATGGCTGCCGAAACTCTACTCTCTTTACCAGAAGGTCGTATTGCTACCTCAGATTCATTAGAAAAAATTAAAAAAGCAGGGCTAGATTTTGTTTGCTTAACTGGAAACCCAAAAACAGGTGTAACAAATGATGAAATCTTAAAAGCTATCAATAAAGCAAAAGAGATCCTTCAAGACGAGACTTTTATTATCGCTGGAAAAATGCATGGGGCAGGTGTTAAAGGGGAAGCTGGACATGAAATCCTTAACGAAGAAACTATTAAAGCATTCATTAAAGCGGGTGCAGATGTCATTTTAATACCTTCACCAGGAACTGTTCCAGGAATCACAGTTGAACAAGCTCATCATTGGGTATCACTGGTTCATCAATCTGGTGCATTAGCAATGTTAACTATTGGAACTAGTCAAGAAGGGGCAGATCCTAATACCATACGACAAATAGCCTTACAAAATAAGATGGTTGGTGCTGACATCCACCATATTGGTGATGCAGGTTTCACTGGCATTGCTATCCCAGAAAATATCATGGACTACTCGATAGCCATTAGAGGAAAACGCCATACTTACATTAGAATGGCCGCTTCCATTAATCGCTGACAGTAATGATAATTTAACATCTTAAAAAGGTGCTTCTCGTGGTTTAACCACCTAAGCACCTTTTGCTTATTCCCTGTGATAACATAAGTCTAAAATTGCATTAGAAGATTGGGATCTATTGGATTTTGCGCTTGAGAAGAAAATCGAGCACCAGAACCCACATGCACTTCTTTTATCCCAGTTTTAGCAATAAGTGAATCTACGTTTTTATGCGTTACTCCACCGCCTGCAAGAATAGTGAGTTGCTTATCATTCGTCAATTGTACCAGCTTTTGTAATTGAGCGGCACCCTCTATCACATTTGGCTTTCCACCTGATGTTAATACTCTATTAATCTGAGAAAAACGGAACAACTTGGTTAATTCTACTTCTTGATCTAATACTTCATCAAATGCACGGTGAAATGTAACATTCAATTCACCTACTTCCGATAGAAGTCTATCTACAGTTGCTATGTCAATCTGATGTTCTTTAGTTAACGCACCCACTACAATACCACTTGCACCAAGTTTTCGAATCTGCTTGATATCTTCAAGCATTATTTTTATATCCTGCTTGCTATAACAAAAGGAATAGCTATGAGGTCTTACCATGACATGAACCGGTATTTCCACCTGTTCCACTACTTGTTTAATTAGCCCATAACTAGGGGTTAACCCGCCTTCTTTGATACTCGAGATAAGTTCAATTCTGTCTGCACCATTTAACTCGCAAACAATAGCATCTTCAACAGTTGTAGCAATAACTTCCACTATCATAACAGATACCACTCCTTTTCCTTCCCCAACTCATAGTTTCTGACTTTAGTTTACCTGAATGAAAAGAAAAAGTTCAAAACAATGTTGTTAGATAGCAAATATGTGCTTTTCATACATGAAAACACAAGTGGAACAGCATCTTGCAATTGTATAATTTCGCTACAGCAGTGTCTCTACCAAGTTAATCACAACCGGTCCGAGTATCACTATAAAGATACATGGAAAGATAAATAAAACAAGTGGAAATAGCATTTTAATGGGTGCTTTCATTGATTGCTCTTCGGCACGTTGTTTGCGCTTCCCTCTAATTTCAAGTGACTGCACATTTAACATTTGTACCATACCAATCCCTAGTTGCTCTGCCTGAAGAATACTGCCAATCAATGAATGTATATCATCTATCAGTAAACGTTTCCTCACACCTGATAAAGATTCTCTTCTTGTTTTACCTAGGCGCATTTCTTCTAAACAACGCTGAAATTCTTTGGATAATACACCATCGTTTTTAGCTACTACTTTACTTAATGCAGCATCAAAACCTAATCCGGCCTCCATACTAACAGTCAATAAATCTAAAAAATCTGGTAGTTCTCTAAGTGCTAATTTGTTTCTTTTAGCAGTCTTCTGATTCAAATAAAATCTTGGTAAATAGCCACCAATCAGTGAACCAAACAGAACAAAAAATAGAATAGCGCCACCTGACATTTGAAGTAATAGGCCATACAAGCCAAAAATAAGCGGAAGCAGGACAATGATTGCTAATTGCACAATACGATACTCAACTGGGGTTAGTCCTAATGGAGTACCAGCTTGAAGTAACTTCATTTCAAGTTTCTCACGCTTTTCACTTGATATATTTTGGTTAAAAGTTTGTTTTAATTGTTTCATAATCGGCTGCAAAATTCGATTTGAGAAAGAGAGACGCTTTATCTCATCAGTAGGTTTGACTACCTCATTTTGTAGATCTGTTTGAAAAGCTGATGAAATCCTGCTTTTAATTTGCTGTTTCTTTTCTTTTCGCCAAGCAATGCTCCCTATGATCAAAAGCATAACAGTTAGTGTATATGTCACAATAAGCATCCCATCACACCTCTATTGTCGTTATTTTTTGGATAAGGAAGTAACCGATAGAACATGAAATGACCGCCGCTACTAACATCGTAATCCCAAGCGGGTGTGTGAACAATAGACCGATATACTCTGGTTGAATTAAATAAATAAAAAAACCTAAAGCTACCGGTAGTAAACCAATAACCATACCAGACATTCTTCCTTGTGCTGTGAGTGTACTGATCTGCCCTTGAATATGAATCCGATCTCTAATTGTTTTAACGATTTTTTCTAAAACGGTATTTAAATTTCCACCTACTTGGCGTTGAATAATAATCGCTTGAATCATTAAATCTAAATCTTCACTAGGCATTCGTTCATACAAATGATTTAATGCCTCTTCTGTTGGCGTCCCATACTGCATCTCGCGTAAAACAGTTTCTAACTCCTCTTTCATTGGGGAATCAGACTCTTCTGCAACAGATTTCAGTGCTTGCGGAAAACTAAATCCTGCCTTAAGCGCGCCAACAACCGATGAGATCATTTCTGGCAAAGCATCATTAAAAGCTTTAACCCGATTGCGTTGTTTCTTTTGAATAATAATGTTCGGTATAAGATAGCCAATCAATCCACCTACAGGCATTATAAAAACATTTTCCACAATTAGATAGAGTATGCCTGTGCTAAGCAGAATAGAAATCCACCTAAAGATAATATATTCCTCTGGTTTTAACGGGACACCCGCTCGATACAACACTATTTCTAATTTATTATTTTTAGTTTTGGTTAACATTTTTTTTCGCACACTTTTTTTGGTGCGATCTAAGTTCAAACGAAAGCGTACTTTCTTTGCTGGAACTTCTTGCTTCTGCTGCTCCCCTGAAAAATACTGATCAATTCTTTTGTTAATCACTTGCCCTTTTGTAGAACTGAAACGCATAAAAATTGATAAAAACAGGAGGAACATGGTTAGAAAAAAAAGTAAGAATACTAGATTCATCATACTAACCACTCCTCTTGTTCTGTAAACACGTTTGTAGGGATCGTTATACCCGAAGATTCGAGACGTTCATAGAATTTCGGACGAACACCAGTCGGTACTAACTTACCAATTACTTTTCCATTTTCATCTAAACCTTTTTGTTCAAAACTGAAAATATCCTGTAATACAATAATATCCCCTTCAAGTCCTTGCACTTCGGTTATCTTGGTGATTTTTCTTGATCCATCTTTTAAACGCGATTGTTGAATAATTACATCAATTGCCCCAGCTATTTGCTCCCTGATCGCTTTAACAGGAAGATCAACTCCTGCCATCAATACCATTGTCTCTAACCGGGAAATCATATCACGCGGACTGTTAGAGTGACCAGTTGCAAGGGATCCATCATGTCCTGTGTTCATTGCCTGTAACATATCTAATGCTTCAGCACCACGAACCTCACCAATAACAACACGATCAGGTCGCATCCTTAAAGAATTTCGAACTAAATCTCGAATGGTGATTGCACCTTTTCCTTCAATATTAGGTGGGCGTGATTCCAATGATACAACATGATCCTGCCCTAACTGGAGCTCAGCTGCATCCTCAATCGTTACTATTCGTTCATCACTTGGTATGAAATTGGATAGCACATTAAGTGTTGTTGTTTTACCTGAACCTGTTCCACCACTAACAAACATATTCAAACTTGCTTTTACACAAGCATCTAGAAAGACAGCCATTTCTTGTGATAATGTTCCAAAATGGACAAGATCATCAATCACAAAAGGATCTTCGGAAAATTTTCGAATTGTTATCGTCGGTCCTTTTAACGCTAACGGCGGGATAATCGCATTTACACGCGATCCATCTGGTAATCGCGCATCTACCATCGGGCTACTTTCATCGATCCGACGACCAAGTGGTGCAACTATTTTTTCAATTACATGCATTACATGCTCATTATCTCGAAATGTCACATCTGTTAAAATTAGTTTTCCTTTCCTTTCACAATAAACCTGATTTGGTCCATTAACCATAACCTCTGAGACATCTTCGTCTAACAGAAGCGGGTTGATTGGCCCAAACCCAGTTAAATCATTAATCATTTCATCAACTATTCTTTTACGGTCTGTCGTACCACGAAATGATTCATCTTCTTTAATAATTTCAATTGCCATTTCATCTATTTTAGGAATGATGCTTTCAATATCATCCGCTTCCTTAATTTCGTTTAAAATTTGTTTATGAAGAAGCTGCTTCAATTGTCTATTTTTTTCGTCTGCTTTAGATGGCACTGCTTTTCTAGGGGGAGCTTGCTTTTTCTGCACTTTCTCTTTCGGAACTTCTTGACTCGTTGTAACAGGTTGTTGAATTGGTTTACTGGTATTTTCTACTTTTGTAGCAGGTACCTTCTCACCATTTTTCTCTTGAATACGGCTTAAAAGACTCATAGCTAAGTCCCCTTTTATTTTTAGATGTTTTAAAGAAACTATTTTTTTAATATACGAAGTTGAAATAAAATCTCCATTAATCAGTAACGTAAGTTACTAACCCGCTACGTCACCAAATGGATTCCCTTTCCGTGGGCTCAGTCTCAGCTAACTTGGTAAAGAAAAACACTTCACCAAGTGGATCTTCGACTTGAGCTGTTCCCACTGGACAAGGAAAGCTTCTTGAATTGACATCGCACGCAGAAAATCGGTTTGTATTTTCAAGGAGTGTCATCCATTTGCCTCCTTCGCTAAATAGCGCATTTCTTTATAAAAAGGTTTAAGACATAAAACGCAGTGACATGTCTGTGCTTTACTTTGTGATAAACTATTATTTATTTTTTGCACTATCTAGCGTATCAAATGAAATTGGCGAGACTCCTGTGGGAACAGCGCGAGCTGAAGATCCACTCGGAAGCGTTATTTGGGCCTGCGATTACTCGCCCCATCATAAAGCCCTGCCCACGGAAAGCGAGGCAATTTCATTTGAGGAGCGGGTCTAGAGTTTCTTTTTAATGCACAGCTTTTTTAAACTCTGTCATACATAACACTATCTCAAAAAAGTCTATTTTCTAAACAATCCTTTTTTCTTTACATTACTAGGCATGGTGACATCTTGATCAGATAGTAAGGTTTCGGCCATTTTGAAGATTGCTTTTGATAGATTCGATTTGGGCTGTCCACTTACTAAAGGTACACCTAAGTTTAATGACTGCGATGCAATCTTAAAATTATTTGGTAAGTAGATTACTTTTTTATGACCAATCATATCTGGTACATCTTCCGCTTTAATCAAACTTTCCATATCATACCGATTAACTACTAAAACAACTTTATCACTTAAACCTAACTTCTCTAACGTTTCTAACATTAATCTGGTACTTTTTAACGCGGTCATTTCTAAGTTAGTAACGATCAAGATTTGGTCTGCTTGATCAATTATATCTAAGCTCTGATCAACAATACCTACACCTGTGTCAACAACAAGGTAATCAGATTGTTGGCGTATTAAATCAACCACTTTTAATGAAGCTTCATCTGTAATTAGCTCCGCATATTCGGGTTTATCAGGAGCAGGTAATACTTTTACCCCAGATGCATGTGACGTTACATAATTTTCGATTGAGTCCTTATCTATTCGTGCTAACTCTTCGATTACATCTTTTATTGTAAAAGACGGCTGTAAATCCATTACCAAGCTAACATCACCAAACTGGAAGTTGCTATCAAGCAGACTAACGTTTAAATTCTTTTTATTTAAAGCGATTGCTAAGTTAACAGAGAGTAGCGTTCTACCGACTCCACCCTTTGCACTGCATACCGCGATCATTTTTTGTTTGAGTTTTTTTTCAGCGTCTACCATCACGCTACCTCCTTGATCCTATTCTTCCTCTTTGATACTCGGATGTAATGTGAAGTGGATCATCCCTCTGTTGGAAGCATTTATTAATCTTATTGCATCACTAGGGGTTACTTCTAACGTTACTGCACTGTACTCTACATAGGTTGACTGCTCATTTATTGGGGTGTTCATTTTTCGCCCAACAGCAAGCACACGGATATTGGAAAAGATCTGTTCCGTTTGGACTTCCTCATTTTCATCTATTTCTGTAAAAACAATGTCTACATAATCTTCAGGTTCTATTAAGTTAGTAACTGACTCTACTGATTGCACGCGAGGTGTACCTATTGATACAGCACGAAAACCAGGTTTTACTTTACGAGAAACAAGTACTTTCTCTTCCTGTTGGCTTTTCACTCGATGGTTTAACAGTATTTCACCTTGTTCAATCACTGCTGCTGCATACTTACCTTTAACCTCTGCAGTTTCTATGACTGCTTTTGGGTGGATGTTTTCCTTTGTTACAGTGACCAGATCAAGTAAATCTGTAGTAATAACTTGCCCTTCTGGGATTGTTTCGCTCGCCTTCACGACTTGAATCGTTTCCTGCTCAACGACCTCTTCTGTTTCAAGTTGCTTTGTATAATTAAAAAATAGAATTGTTGTTATGATTCCCATTATTATTGCTAAAAGGAATGCGAACTTAGAACGCATATCTCTCACCTACTCCATTAGTTTGATACTATAAGCACCTTTATCTACTGCACCAGCTGTCGTAAAACCAGTACCAGTTCTTTTAATAAACTTCCCTTTAATTGATCCCTTTCCCAAACCATCACTAACGAATTCCAAAACATAAAAATAAGCAAATCCGGTAATTTTAACTTGCTTAATTTTACCTCCGTCGTCAATGTATGGTTTATAAACAGGAACTAATAGTATTCTCTCACAATCTCGGTCACTGATTGTACAGCTATTTGCTGCTTTATTATTGATAATTGTTGGTGTGTTACCAATTTTGTTACCTGATTCCGTATAAATCACATCACCAACTTTTAGTTCTTCTTGATATCCGTTTTCTAGTGCATCTTCATAATTATTAGTACCACTTCCAATTAGAGCTAAAATACCAAAATTACCAGTATCCGAATCTCCTGAACCAACTTTTAATGGATATTCTTCCCCGTAGACTAATTCAAGACTTTCATCAATACCTAATGGCGCAGCACCAATAGCGCTTCCCATCACACCAAGGCCTGCTTTGGCTTCAGCATGTACATCAGCAGACTGGACACCAAATAATTTCAAAAAAGAATGTGGAACTGTTTTCTTCAAACTAACTCGCACACTCTGTTCAATTTCTGTCTGTATTACATCGGTTGACTGAAGTGTATCCGCTTCATCATGTTGCGCAATTACTTCCTGGGCAATAATTTTCACGTTTCCTCCATCTGATGTTAGTTCCTGAGCACCTGATAAAACTGCTGCATTAGCTATCTTTTGTAATTCCGCTTTATTCATATATACGATGCCCCCATCAATTGCAAGGCCCGTCATTCCTAATATTCCGGTAAATGCAAACGCTACAAGTACAAGTACACTACCATTTTGTTTTGTGAAAAGCTGTTTAATTTTCTTCATGTAGATCCCTCACTCTATTCGAATAGTTGAATCAACAGTAAGATTAATTGGTTCTGAAAAAAGGGAACTAACAAACGGTGTGAGAGGAGTATAAGGGTATTCCAATGTTACAGTTATATATTCTCCAGACTTACGTTCGCCTGGTAGAAGAGAGGGGTTTATGTTTAGTTCTGTTGGATCACCTACAAAAAAACTCTCGTAAGCTCTATTTGTTATCTTTTCATCTGTTCCCCCTAAACCCGCCACACGCACCGATTCCTGTCCAGCAAAGTGAAGAGATGCATAGACAAACGTTAACCTCCCGATATCTACAATACCGATTAATAATAGTAAAAGGATTGGGATTACTAACACAAACTCGACAATAGATTGTCCTTTTTCCTCATGAATCATGGCGTAATCACTCCATTAAACACAAATGTCATGAAAACTCCACCAGCAATGGCAACCCCATACGGAATCGTTGCTTGTAACCCATCTTTATCAAGGTTAACCGTCATTTTCAAACCATATCTGATGCCACATAGTGAAAGAAACATTGCTTTTAACCGCTTAAAGAAACCTTTACGAAACAACAAAACGATTAAACCAATGATTGCCCCAAAAACACCCATATAGATCGCTGAAACAAATACAAATGATGCGCCTTTAACCGCTCCAACTAATGCTAACAGTTTGACATCACCTGCTCCCATGCCGCCCATCAGATATGGAATCAAAAGAATACCAAGTCCGGTTATAAACCCTAAGAAACTATCAAGTAAACCTGAGAATCCAGAAAAAACGCCATTTAGTAGAAAGGCAAGGAACAATGATGGAAAAATAACTTTATTATAGATCTTTCTATTTCTTAAGTCTGTTATAACACTAATAATTAACACAATGATCAATAATCCATTTAACACATCAATGCTCCCCTTTCTTTTGGTTTTAATTACAAAAATAGCTTTACGCTATGTAAAGCTATTTTTGATTATTCAAATGCTTATGGTGCCGGAGTGATTGCAGTTGTGATTTTACCAGTTACATCTGTAATGAACGCTGTAATTGTATCTCCAAAAGTTATTAATACAGCAATAGCACCAACAGCAATTACTCCTAGTACAATCGCATACTCCGTCATACCTTGTCCTTCTTCTTCTAAAAATAAGCCTTTTAACTTGTTCAACATAATAAATCTCTCCTTTTCCTTATATAATAAATGCTAGTTTGTTTCCTATTTCTGTGTCCGTGACTTTAACGGTCCCTGACGGTAATTCCACCACTGACTTTGCGTCGACAAATCGACTCCCGACTTTACCTGGCACGAGCTCTTCATCAATTGCAACTACAACGTTTTCTTCATTAAGATAAATAATATCAATTGCATAATTCATAAAAAACGTATGGACGGATTGGCAGGGATTGATATATAAGCCATTACCTGAGTCTAGTTTTTCTGTAAACATTAAGCCTTTTAATCTTTTTAAAAAGCTATCTGCTACATTAACTGTACCTGCAATTTCCTGATCATTGCTCAGGTTAACTAGCTTCACAGACTTCACCTCCGTTAGACACAAAATAACCCCGCCTTCACCGAAAGCGGGGATTTTAATAGTAGTTTTCTATAAAATGAATGTTCTAAACAAGTATGACGAATAGGTCAACTGCCCGAGTCATTCTATTTATAGATTCTGCTATTCCCTGATCTTTCGGTAACTGGCTAGCAATGTGGTAATCATAATCCACATAGCCCCTATAGCTTTGCGTCACTGGCTTGCGCCAAGCTTTGCCTTTATCGAGATTCAGAATATTTTATTATTCGTCTGATCTCTTGACTTCATAATAATACACTTTCCAACAAGATGAAATGATACAAACTACTCTATTTTCAAGCTAATTTCTACATAAATTCACGGAATATAGGTATTTAGATATACTCCTATTTTAAATGGTGGATTTTTTGAAAGTAACTTAGATTTTAAATACCTCAAAAGTATGAATATTCCTGAATATGGTTACGTTAAATAGGAAGGTCTTATTTTTAATTTGGAGGTTGTCATAGATGAAAAAATTGTTTTTCTTATTTAGTTTCATAGGACTTATATTCGTTATTGTGATTGGAGGATGGGCGCTCCTTTCTGTTAATGAAATGCCACAAGATCCAAGAGTTAAAAATATCACTGAGTCTAAGTATACGATTGAAACACCTAAATTAGCTCAACAATCTACTATTAGTGAAAAGCCTAATTCTGAGGTGAATAGTCAAACGGTGCAAGAGAATGTAGAAGTAAACCTTCCTTCATCTCAATTAACCGAGAAAGAGATTAAACAACAGTATAGAGATGCTTTTCAAAGTCTAGAGTTACAAACACTTGAAAAAGTAAACAATTTGTTACTTGCTGCATTTAATGAATTCCAAGAGAAAAAAGAACGTGGAGAAAAAATTGCCTATTACTCATTTTTTATTAAATACAAATCAGCAGCTGAAAAATTAGAAGAAAATACAAATGTTGCATTCGACAAACTATACAGCGCACTGCAGGAAGATCTGAGCGCGAATGGATACGATCCAGATGCAGCGACTGAATTTAAAGAACGGTATGAAAAGACAAAAAATGAGAGTAAAACTTCCATCCTTAATAAAGCATTGGATTATTATAATTGATTTTTTGGATATAAGTGACCAGATAACAGAGTAATCACCAATTAGGGTGATTACTCTTTTTTATGTCGGTTGTTTGAGAAATATATTCATCTTGCGTAGATTCATGATAGAATTGCAAGTATAGAGTAATATTATTCGATCTATCTTTAAAACTTACAGAAAAAATGAAGAAAGGAAAGGATGCAGATGAAAACAAAAGTCATACTAATTATGTTAGCAGTCTCAGTAATACTTATCGGTTGTAATCAACAGGAAACTTTAAAAACCAGTGAACTTGTACATAAAGCTGCTGACATAAAAGAAGAAACGAAAGAAATTCCACCTGTGGTACAAGAACCTAAAGGCCCTACTTCTACAACAACCGGATTACCTATTGATGAGGATGACACCGAATCAAATAGTTTTGCTGTAATGGTTGAGAACTCACCTAACGCACGTCCTCACACAGGATTAGCTAATGCAGATATTGTTTACGAGATGGAAGTTGAAGGTAATGTTACCCGTTTTTTAGCTATTTTTAATGATGATATTCCTGATAAAATTGGACCAGTTCGAAGTTCTAGACATTACTATTTACCGGTTGTAGAATCATGGAATGTACCTTACATTCATTACGGCGGTTCACCACAAGCTTATGACAGGTTAAAGAGTCTCTCTGTCCCTTCAATAGATGGCATGACAAATGGAACATATTTTAGAAGAGACTCGAGTAGATATGCACCACATAACGCTTATCTACACACAAATCAATTACGTGATTTTGAAATGGAACCTATCAACGGAAAGTTTAAATTTAATAAAGAGACCGATTATAGTGATGCCTCTCCAGCAAAAGCTTTGAACATTACCTATAATAATTTCACACACATAACGTATGATTATGTTTCTGAAGAAAATATTTATCAGCGTTCCTTAGAAGGTGCTGCACATGTTGACCGAGAAACCGGCGACCAAATTGAGGTGAGTAACGTGGTCGTTATGTATGCAGCACATCAAGCTATTCCTGGTGACTCATCAGGCAGAATTGATATAACTCTAACAACACAAGGAGAAGCAGTATACTTCTCTAATGGTGAAGTTGTAGAAGGTACCTGGAAATATGAAGATAACAAGATACGCTATTATGTAGAGGATGAGATTATCTCCTTAACACCAGGAAAGACTTGGATCCAAGTAGTGAATGCTAGTAAAAAAGGCAATGTTTCTTACTAGTTCACGTAACGACAAATTCAACTAATTATTGCGCAGGAAATATCCCAGTATTTTTAGCTGGGATATTTTTTTAATAGATGGTGGACCTTATTGGAGTTAAATTGAATATAGGTGATTATCACCTTTAATAGTAATATCTCGAACTTATTCAAGCATAAAATGGTATAATAAAAATAAGCTTCTAATACCTTCTAGTTATAGTGTCTCATTTATTCACGACTAATCCAGAAAGTGAGGAGAGTTTATGATGTCAGCGAAAGACAATGTTATTGATTTCAGCGACTATAAACGAAAAAGAAATGGATTAGATAAACCGCTTTTTGATGAACCGGCTTTAATACAAGTTGGTGATCCGAGCAAGCCGAATACATGTGTAAAGTACATGGTAGTATGTAATTTCGTTCGGTACAATCGTCAATTTATGGCACTTAAGCGTGAGGACAAACAAGAAGAACCGTATATGTTAGTAGAAGGTATTGTAGAGGATGGCTCTTTAGCTAAAGTAAACCCTCTTACAGAAGCTGAATACCCAGAAATTGAAACACTTTTTCAAAAGATTTTCGCAAAAGTTACAAAAGAACCAAGTAACAACAACAAGAGCAATTTAAGACTAGCTTTTAAAAGATATTAAAAGACGAAAGCGGGGATGGTGCCTGTCACTTCCCGCTTTTTGTCGATTATTTTGAGTCCGCGCTCACGATAAAAAAGAGTTACTAATTATATAGCAACTCTCTACTTTATTTAATGTTTTTGATTTGAATTATAATTGCATCTGACACATACGCCGCTACTTATACTAATTTTATGTACTCCTCTGATCCGGCACTTTATAATACGTTTTAAAAACTCACCCAAACTATTCGCCCCCTAGAAACTTCCGTATAATAAATTATTATTAACTTCGGTAACTAGGCTGCCATAGCTAAAAATAGCTTTAGGTCCTTAGCTTTGCGTCCTCATCTTTCGATAAGTTTGCCTTTTTCTAATTATCCCTATAGCTTATTGTAGTTATTTTTTCCTATAAATCAACAGATTCGACAAAGACTCTCATTTTTTTCGGAATGAGTAATCACTAGAAATACGAAACAAAGCCCAGCAGAGAGCGGTAAATTCACTTAACCTTCTTTTTTCCAAAAAAGATTATTCGACAAAAATTCAGTAGCGATAGCCGGGCAATTAAGGACTCAACTTTCTTTAATGGTGCTCATTTGAATTATAATTGCATCTAACACAAATGCCACTGCTTATACTAATCTTATGAATTCCTCTAATACGGCATTTAACGATTCGTTTAAAAAACTCCATCATACTAATTCGCCTCCTAGAAACTTTAGAATAACAATCATTTACATTAGATCTATTATCTTCGGTAACTTGGCTACCATAGCTTGACAGAGCTTTAGGTCCATAGCTTTGCGTCCTCACCTTTCGATGAGTTTGCCTTTGTCCATTTGTATTATATAATCTATTATATTTAGATATCGCCAACAAACAACACATTCGACAAACACTCTTATTTTATTTTTTTACGGGCCTTGGTGCCTGTCACTTCCCGTTTTTTGTCGATAAATACAAAAAGAAGCATTTGCAGAGAGGGACCACAAATGCTTCTTTCTTAATAGTGTTCATTTAACAAAGGCGCCAAATCCTGAAACAATCTTGTTTGTTTCATTTAAATATTTAAATCCATTTTTTATTGACGCCCTACTTAGTTTCGACCGGATGCTCCAGGATTTTTATTGGCATTTTTTCGATTATTGGTTTGAGGATCCAAATTCTTTCCACGTTCTCCATTACCTAAATAGCTCGATTTTTCTTTTTCCTGGTACTTAATTAGTTTTTCAAAATCTTCGTTTATCATTTTCTATCGCCTCCTAGTAACATTAAGTTTCCCACACAAAATTGACTTTACTCATTAAAATAGGTTTTTCTTAACACGCTTCTCCTTCCCATAAAGTGAACCTTCAATCAGTGGGGGTTTTTGTCCTTCCCCCACTGATTGTTAGCTGAACCATTCGGAGTGTTAGCGTCCGTTTACTCCCACTTAAACAACTTTGATTTTTCTCGATGTTTTGAAGTGGGAGTTTTACGGACGATTACACCGGGATAAAAAAGAAGCCTTGTGGAAAGGGATAACCCCACAAAAGCTTCTTTCAGTTAATTATATTTATTAGACAAAATCTGAGAAGTGACCACAGGCACCACTATTTTCAAGTTCGACTCCATCCATATAAGCTCGATAAGCTTGTACATTTTCGATTCTGTTATTACCTGAGAAATAACCCAAAATTAGTTTGACATCAAAATATGGCATGGTGATTCTCTTATCATCCGAGAACATGGTCTGGTAGCTACTATAAGGATACTGTTCAGGTATATCTACCATACCCGCTTCAACTGGATTCATATGAATGTATCGACTAACTTTAAGCATACCCTCTTTATCTAATATAACAGAGTCAAAGTATCGCTTTTCAAACACATGACCAGTAACACTATATTTTGTATTATAATAATCAGCATACCTTTTATTAAAAAGCCCAATAACTTTTGACAGCGGCTGATCCACAGATCGAATTTGCAAATGATAATGATTAGTCATTAAGCAAAATGACGCGAGTTCAAACGCATTATTTAAATAAACCTGTTTCATGATATAGCAAAATATATGGTAGTCACCGGGATCATGAAAGAGTGGTTCACGACGGTTTCCTCTGGCTACTATATGATAAAATTGATCCGGCATCCAAATACGTGGTTTTCTCCCCAACACAATCACTTCACTTTCCTTAAGTGCTCTAGTTTAATAACTTCTTATATGTTTTCTAGAGCATAGCAAGAAAGCTTAAACCTTGTAAAAGAAAGAAAAGCTTTTTTTAAGATTAAGAGAGAACCACATAATTGATTTTTCCTTAGCCAGTAATTAAAATACCAAAGATTGAATGACATAAGGATTTAAGTTTTAATGACCTAGCAAAAAAATCATTCGACAAAATCCGGGAAGTGACAGCGTATAATGGTAAATAAGTCAACTCTCATTTGCACCTAAAAAAGACCGACCTTAATTAAAACTCTTAAAATCATTTTTTAAAAAGTTCATCTATCACAGAACCTTATAATGGAGCTCTTC
>NZ_QJSH01000067.1 GCF_003426025.1 Paraliobacillus quinghaiensis | reverse complement strand
AAGGTACACGTTATTACTTCAAGATAGGTAATGAAATGGTAGTCAGAGGATTATCTGAAAGTGGAGATGTAATAGACAGGCAAGGTGGATAAATGGCTGATTGTGAAAATATGTACTTAAACAAACGGGTGCTTATCTTCAATAAGGATTTGCACCTTTGTTCCATTAAAGGGCAGGTTACTGAAAATAAAGGGGGGAAAGTTGTATGTTTTTATTACTGAGTATTTTCTTATTACTAATAAGTTTTTCGTGCTTTTGGGAAAGCAAAAAAGAACGAAAAGGATTAAGAGTTACATTAAGTATTACTTTAGCTTTAATGCTGTCAATGCTTATGGAAGGAGCTGCTCATAGCTTGGTAGAAGCTCAAGTAATGGAAGGACCACTCCTTATCACACTTTACTTTGTTTTACCTATCGTTTCTTTTGCAATATTTCAAGTTTTATTTTACGACATTAGAATGATGGACAAAGAGAAGTAATATCTTAGCGTTGTTTCTTGAACAAACGGGGGCCGCTCGACAAGTTCTGCTATAAGCGCTTCAAGTGTGAAAGGCAGAAGATAAACATATTTATCTTAACTTTATAACTGAGAATGGGAATGATAGATCCATGTTTCTTGAAACCATTCCGTCAATAC
>NZ_QJSH01000066.1 GCF_003426025.1 Paraliobacillus quinghaiensis | reverse complement strand
GCAGGTTAGTGGAACAAGATTTTAGTTTTCAATAGTAATATAATAAGTGAGGAGGGATTATAGATGAAAAAGCTAATAAGTTTATCTCTTATTGCTCTCTTATCAGTAGTATTGCTTTATTTGGTTGTTTTTTCAAACTTTGAAATTGGGAAATATGATGATTTTCAAGAAGCAATTGAAAAAGGGATACCTAATAAAGTTAATGATATAATCCACACCGAAAAATATGATAATGTAACCATTGTTATGTACACGACAAATCCTAATAAAGAAGAGCTTCCTTTAGCAAATTACGAAGCATCTGCATTAGCCTTTTTTAAAGGAAGTGATAAAGAGGGATGGGAAAACATTGGTCACCATGGATGGACACATTACGAGAATGATAATATGACCGTATATAGGGAACCACTGCGTGAATATGATAATCAAGGAAATGAATTACACGAATTTTATGTGGTGTTTGGTGAAGTGAATAATCCTGAAATAACAAGAGTCGAGACCAAAACAAAAGAAGAAAAATCGTTTGATGAAGTTGAAATTATTTCATATCAAGGTACACGTTATTACTTCAAGATAGGTAATGAAATGGTAGTCAGAGGATTATCTGAAAGTGGAGATGTAATAGACAGGCAAGGTGGATAAATGGCTGATTGTGAAAATATGTACTTAAACAAACG
>NZ_QJSH01000065.1 GCF_003426025.1 Paraliobacillus quinghaiensis | reverse complement strand
TTCGGAAATTCCCGGATCAATGCCTACGTACGGCTCCCCGAGACATATCGGTGTTTGTCCCGTCCTTCTTCGGCTCCTAGTGCCAAGGCATCCACCGTGCGCCCTTTCTTACTTAACTATATTTACACATTCCAGTTTCCGTTCCTAGTAGCTAGCTCACTAATCATTCTGTTCCCCGTTTCCAAAGTGCAGGAAACTGTACACAGCCTGATTTATTCGTACGCTACTAACCAGTCACGTTAACCTTCATTAGTTAAAAAGACGTTTGGTTCTTGTTGCTTTTGATATGATGTCTTGTCATATTATTCTTATCTAGTTTTCAAGGTACATAATAAATAATGAATGGTGGAGCCTAGCGGGATCGAACCGCTGACCTCCTGCGTGCAAAGCAGGCGCTCTCCCAGCTGAGCTAAGGCCCCGTTTAAATGTTGGATGGTGGGCCTGAGTGGACTCGAACCACCGACCTCACGCTTATCAGGCGTGCGCTCTAACCAGCTGAGCTACAGGCCCATCCTATGAGTTATAGAGGGAAATTGATCTCTCAAAACTGAACCAAACAACACAGTATGTTTTGACAGTTCCGAAGAACTGTTTCCTATTATCCTTAGAAAGGAGGTGATCCAGCCGCACCTTCCGATACGGCTACCTTGTTACGACTTCACCCCAATCATTGGCCCCACCTTCGGCGGCTGGTTCCTAAAA
>NZ_QJSH01000064.1 GCF_003426025.1 Paraliobacillus quinghaiensis | reverse complement strand
TGCCTTTTTCTTTCCTAACGAACAGCGCTGGGAACGAAAGTGACGTCGCTTATATCCGACTTCTTTTCCTGAAAAAAATTGTCTTTTTCCACTAGTAGGTTCTGAAAGAACCGCAAGGTGACGAAGACCTAAATCTACACCTACAGGTGTATAATCAACAAAGTCTTTCTTTACTTCTTTATGTGTTTCAGTGAAGTATAATTCAGAGCTTACTTGGATAGGAATAGCAATGTACCAATCTCTTCCTTTTCGGAACAATTCCATTGTTCCGCGGTGCTCTTTGTTTTCTTTTAATAGAAAAGGAAAATACATTTTTACATCTTCGCTTTCTACAACAGGAATGCTTTTCTTTCCTAAATTTGATGTGAAAGCAATATACCATTTTCCGTTTTTTTCAACGCTGTTCCAATTTTGATTATTGATTTTAATGCCAAGTGAATTTTTAAATGTAGGAAGTGTTTTTGCTTTTCCTTTTTTGAAATCTGAAATAGCTTTTCTAGCACGACGAATCGCTTCGTTTTTAATGGCAGATTTAAAATTAAAATTCACATTTTTAGAAGAAAGCTTTTCACTGTTATGAAGGCGTTTTACACAATTATTAACACAAGTAGCAAACTCTGTTTGCTCTTGTACGAAGTGTTTGTGTTTTTTCTTTGTTACGTTTTGAAGCCTCACTAGGATAGTTTTTGTTGCCATTTTTTTCACCTCCTTGTTCACATTATACCGAACAAGTGTTTGAAAATCACTTCAAATTATCGTAAATATGTAAAAATAGAACTTCCTTTAAATTAGAAGTTATTTTTTACACTTAACATTGCTAACAAAATAAAAAAACACCCATTACATAAGTAATAGATGTTTTACAGTATGCTTAGCGACGTCCTACTCTCGCAGGGGCAAAGCCCCAACTACCATGGGCGCTGAAGAGCTTAACTACTGTGTTCGGCATGGGAACAGGTGTGACCTCTTCGCTATTGTCACTAAATCAAGTTTATTGAAGGTAGTACCTTCAAAACTAGATAAGAAGTACAACAAGACAACATATATATTATAGTTAAGTCCTCGATCTATTAGTATTCGTCAGCTACACGTGTCACCACGCTTCCACCTCGAACCTATCAACCTCATCGTCTCTGAGGGATCTTACTCTAAATGATGAGAAGTCTCATCTTGAGGG
>NZ_QJSH01000063.1 GCF_003426025.1 Paraliobacillus quinghaiensis | reverse complement strand
GCAGGAATACCTTTACCATCAATTTCAGCTTTTAACATTTTAGAGATACAAGCTAAAACCCTACGGTCATTTATACCAATGTTCCATAGCTGCTTAATTAATAGAGTATGGTTTATGTTATCGAAAAACCCTTTGATATCTATATCAACGACATAGTGTAGAGACGATTTATTTATAAGAAATTGTACTCTTGCCATCGCATGATGTGTAGACCTCAGTGGTCTAAAACCGTAACTATGCTTATAAAATCTCGCATCTGCAATAGGTTCGAGAACTTGCCTAAAACATTGCTGAATAATTCTATCTATTATGCAAGGTATTCCAAGCGGTCTTAACTTACCATTTTCTTTTTCAATAAGCTTCCTTCTTACCTTTTTGGGATGATAATGCTTCAATTTGTTTCTAATTTCTTCGACAAGTGCATTATCAGATAGCTTTTGAATATCCTTTATGGTTTTTCCATCAGTACCAGGAGTGTTAGAACCTTTATTAGACTTTACTGTCCGATAGGACAGTAATATATTTTCTCTAGATGTTATAATATCGTACAGTTGTGAAAAAGGCTTTTGTTCGGATGATTCATTAAATAATTTCGTAAATGTTTCGGTCATGCCGTAGTAATCCCAATACCTTAAAGCTTGCACTGTGGCATCACTCCTTTTAGAGTTGATGTTCCCACGTTCATACCCGATCGGTGCAATACACTTTTGGAAAATAATTGTTCTATGTTCTTAGACTTGGGGCTATTCTTCCACTCTCATTACAAGAGTTTCATCAGTCATGCCCCTACCCTCACAAGGATAAATGAATTTCGTTTTATTTTATAGCAACCGTTTGGGATGACAGTCCCTGTTGCAACGTTCCTTGTTTTCCAAGTCCCTTATAACCTAGCTATCGGTTCTAGACGTAGGTGTAACCTGTAAGCCTGTGAGCTGGATACCGCCCCTTGTTCGGTATAGCGTGTTTCATAGGGAGCATTCTTACTCTACACCACTCACACCATCGTTGGATGGTCCATAAGTTTCCTTATGTTCTAAACTTTAGACCCTTACCTTCGGTTATTCGTCAGTTCTTTTGCAGTAGAACGATTCTCACCATATCTAGTTTTTCAGCCGTGCGGCATATCCGTTGGCATACCTTTTCCGAAGGAATGGCTTCAGCCTTCGTTCTGCCGAATCTACCTGTACTTCAAACCCCTTGACCTGTCAGCCAAGACGCATGCAGGAGTATTGACGGAATGGTTTCAAGAAACATGGATCTATCATTCCCATTCTCAGTTATAAAGTTAAGATAAATATGTTTATCTTCTGCCTTTCACACTTGAAGCGCTTATAGCAGAACTTGTCGAGCGGC
>NZ_QJSH01000062.1 GCF_003426025.1 Paraliobacillus quinghaiensis | reverse complement strand
CCGAAGGGGTCATCTTGCTTCCCGCGCTCGACTTGCATGTATTAGGCACGCCGCCAGCGTTCGTCCTGAGCCAAGATCAAACTCTCCATAAAATGCGAGCTTGGTTGCTCATTTAAAATACTAGCTTGTTTCTTACTTAACATACTGGTTGTTTCGTTCAGTTTTCAAAGATCAATATAAATGGTGGAGCCTAGCGGGATCGAACCGCTGACCTCCTGCGTGCAAAGCAGGCGCTCTCCCAGCTGAGCTAAGGCCCCAAAACAATATATTTTAAAACAAAAATGGTCGGGAAGACAGGATTTGAACCTGCGACCCCTTGGTCCCAAACCAAGTGCTCTACCAAGCTGAGCTACTTCCCGTAATGGCGCGCCCGAGAGGAGTCGAACCCCTAACCTCTTGATCCGTAGTCAAACGCTCTATCCAATTGAGCTACGGGCGCTAATATGGTGCCGAGGGCCGGACTCGAACCGGCACGGTAGAAACCTACCGCAGGATTTTAAGTCCTGTGCGTCTGCCAATTCCGCCACCCCGGCTTGGCTTTTTTTAAAAAAGCTTAAAAATGGAGCGAAAGACGGGATTCGAACCCGCGACCCCCACCTTGGCAAGGTGGTGTTCTACCACTGAACTACTTTCGCGAAATGCGGGTGGAGGGACTTGAACCCCCACGTCATAAGACACTAGATCCTAAGTCTAGCGCGTCTGCCAATTCCGCCACACCCGCTAAAATGGTGAGCCATGAAGGACTTGAACCTTCGACCCTCTGATTAAAAGTCAGATGCTCTACCGACTGAGCTAATGGCTCGTACTTTAGCAAAAAGATGGTGCCGGCCAGAGGACTTGAACCCCCAACCTACTGATTACAAGTCAGTTGCTCTACCAATTGAGCTAGGCCGGCTTATGGTGGAGGATGCAGGGCTCGAACCTGCGACCCCCTGCTTGTAAGGCAGGTGCTCTCCCAGCTGAGCTAATCCTCCGGTAAAGCCTGGCGACGTCCTACTCTCGCAGGGGCAAAGCCCCAACTACCATGGGCGCTGAAGAGCTTAACTACTGTGTTCGGCATGGGAACAGGTGTGACCTCTTCGCTGTTGTCACCAGACATTGTTTCGTTTTTCAAGGACAAGATATATTATATAAAATATTCACTAGAAAAGCAAGTGTTTTTTTAAATAATTTTTAAGAAAAAATTGTACCTTCAAAACTAGATAAGAAGTACAACAAGACAACATAAATATTATAGTTAAGTCCTCGATCTATTAGTATTCGTCAGCTACACGTGTCACCACGCTTCCACCTCGAACCTATCAACCTCATCGTCTCTGAGGGATCTTACTCTAAATGATGAGAAGTCTCATCTTGAGGG
>NZ_QJSH01000061.1 GCF_003426025.1 Paraliobacillus quinghaiensis | reverse complement strand
CCCTCAAGATGAGACTTCTCATCATTTAGAGTAAGATCCCTCAGAGACGATGAGGTTGATAGGTTCGAGGTGGAAGCGTGGTGACACGTGTAGCTGACGAATACTAATAGATCGAGGACTTAACTATAATATTTATGTTGTCTTGTTGTACTTCTTATCTAGTTTTGAAGGTACTACCTTCAATAAACTTGATTTAGTGACAATAGCGAAGAGGTCACACCTGTTCCCATGCCGAACACAGTAGTTAAGCTCTTCAGCGCCCATGGTAGTTGGGGCCTTGCCCCTGCGAGAGTAGGACGTCGCTAAGCAAACTGTAAAACATCTATTACAATTATGTAATAGATGTTTTTTTGTGTTTTAAGCAATTAAGTTCTACAACGTTTGTGTTAATTGAGGTTATTACCCTTCGATTGTTCAAGTAGTGTAGCAAAAAAAAGAAAATGAGAGTTTTAAAAAATCAAATTCACTTTTTTTTTACTCTAGTTTACAGGTTAGTTATTATTTTTATGGTAAAATAAGTTAAATACCGCTAATTGCCTAATGAAGTATAGTCAAAGAAAATAAAATGCCTAAGATTTTAAGAGTCGTAAGTAATATCATAAGTCAGAGCTATCTTAATTCGAATCGTACATTGCATACTTTTTTAGGGGAAAATAGATATTGAAATGGAAGTGAACATCCTTGAAAGTAGCCTTTAAAGTCATAGTAACAATATTGATTGCTGTTTATTTATTAATTCTCTCTAGGTATATATTGTTCAAATATATGACTTCAGCAGATATCCTAAATCATTTTACGTTAAACTTTGAACCTTATGGTGGATTTTTAGAGAAGCACAATTTTATTCCATTAAAAACAATCATATACTATTTATTTTTTGATTGGGAGCATATTAATTTGGGGATAAGATTAAATAATCTAATAGGCAACATTCTTGGTTTTATACCTTTTGGTTTTCTGTTTCCTTTATTATCTCAAAGGTTCCAAAAACTAAAAGTAGTTGTAATTGTAACTTTTAGTTTAAGTCTCACATTTGAATTACTACAACTTATCTTTCATTTTGGGAGTTTTGATGTTGATGATTTAATTTTAAATACTATTGGAGGTACATTAGGCTATCTTCCATTAAAGTACCTTACAATGCTGTTTAAAAATAAGAACAAATCTAAGGTGTTAATTTTTAAGTTGATTTTATCAATTCTATTAATTATTCTATTAGGAATATTGTATATGTAGGTAAGATTGTACCTTCTTTTTGTAACAAACGGGAGCCGCTCGACAAGTTCTGCTATAAGCGCTTCAAGTGTGAAAGGCAGAAGATAAACATATTTATCTTAACTTTATAACTGAGAATGGGAATGATAGATCCATGTTTCTTGAAACCATTCCGTCAATAC
>NZ_QJSH01000006.1 GCF_003426025.1 Paraliobacillus quinghaiensis | reverse complement strand
TTGCCTTTCACTAACAGTTCCTACTGCCAAGTCTGTGGTGGACTTTCACCACCTAGTTATAACTCATGCCGGGCGCACGATCCACTTGGTAAAGTGTTTTTCTTTACCAAGTTAGCTGACACTGAGCCCACGGAAAGAGAATCCATTTGGGACTGCGATTACTCGTCCCACCAAAACCGTCTGGTGACGTAGCGGGTTATTAACTTACGTCACTAGTTAATGTGCTTTTTATATCAAGTCAGAATATTTAAAAGCAACAATATTTACGAGAATTTTTTTCAAAATTAATGCGATATATCACTAACTCAATCGTATATATAATGACTGGATAAATGGAATGGGGGATTATAGCTTGAAAGATGACATATTTAGTGAAATTTATATAACATACTTCCCCTATGTTTACAGGTACCTTTATGGATTAACGTATCATAATCAAATAGCAGAAGATTTAACACAAGATACCTTTATTAAAGCATTCTCGATTCTTCAAGCTCCCAATGAGAATATTAAATCCTGGTTATTAGTTGTTGCCCATAACCACTACGTTGATTATGTTAAAAAAAACAGAAGATTGGTTTTTCGAGAAGAAAGCTTATTTGACCGAATCAAAACAAAGGATTTCACAGACCAACTAATACTAAATGAAAGTACCGGTTCCGCTTTTGGATTAATTAAGAGGCTGCCCGAAAAGCAGCGTCAAGTAATACTATTATGCTTGGTCAATGAAGTTTCCTACCAACAAGCTGGAGTAATTCTAGGAATTAGTGTTTCTGCAGTGACAAATTTGATTTACAGAGCAAGGAAAACACTTAGGGATTTGAGGAGGCAAACTGATGAACAATGATTTCGAGGAAAAATTACGACGTTATGAAGAAGGAAAGTTGAACGATAGTGAAGAAGAAGAAATCGAAAATGAAATAGAAAAATACACTGCCATATCAGAATATCTTACCATGGAGAATAACGCATTAATTAATGAGTTGAAGCAAGGGATGCCAGTAAGAAATAAAGAAGAGTCAATGCCGGCTAAACAGTTAAAGCGGAAAGTTAATAAACGGATTATTAAGATGACTGCAATTTCAGTTGTTTCTATTTTAATCATACTAACTATTGCAAAATTCTTAACAACAACTATTGCAACAGCTTTATTTGAGTTAGACCATAAAGAAGCGTTTGTAGAGAGAGAAACAGTTGTTCAGCTAACCGCGATGTTTTATCCTCAATTTGTTTCAAATAATAGTGGCACGAAAAAATTTGCAACTACACAACAAGCGGTACATGTGTCTCTAGAAAATATAGTCGGAAACACAAAAGTAGATGAAACAGAGCTAAATGTTCACTATAGTTTTGGGAAGCCCAAGCAAGTAACAACCGAACACCTTCCATTGTTAGGAGAGGCTTCTTCTCAAGTAAATAATTTTGGGGATGGATTTGATATTCTAGAAAATGCCCCAGAAGGCACAAAAGCGAGAATAAAAGTAGTATTTAGTGAATCATTAAGTGTAAACCAATTAAGAGAATTAAAAGAGACACTTTCAACTCAAATAAATACTCTAGATATTACACCTTTGGCAGCAATTGGTTCTGATTTTGTAGTAGCTAACCCATCCTATTATGTATTCAGACCAGTTTATCCGTATGATAGTAATAATACAGCATACTATGAAGATGCAATTATAAAACAAGAGCTCTATGAAAACATGGATAACGAGGCTCACACTGAGTCATATATCAGCAACCTCAATTTGATTAAAAACAACAAAGAATTAGTAAATATAATGTTCTATCATACATTTGCAGATTCAACTATTGATAAAATTATTACAAATGTAAAGAGAGATGGCGTTGAATATATTGGAATGTATCTTACTGCAGACAGTAAAGAGCTATTGTCACTTAAAGATCATTCAGAAGTTGATCGTATATGGGTAGAAAATATAGTGGTGTGGTAATATATTTTACATTTTCAAAGCTCCGTCACCTTGTTGTGGTGAGGAGCTTTTGTTATTTTTTAAAAAGTTTGAGAACGTCCAAATGATAATTCTCTCAACTCTTTAGTTATATCATATTTATTTGATTTCATATTTTTTACATTTATCATATAAATTTGTTTTACCTAACCCTAGTAATTTTGCAGCTTCGATTTTATTTCCATTAGTAAAGATAAGTGCATTCTTTATCTCTTGTTTCTCTACTTTAGCTATCGTTTTTTTTAATGGTGATACTTGTAGTAACTCTGCATCTTTAGGGGGATTGGTTACAGATGATCCACCTCTACTAGCTACTGTCTCAGGATCTCTTAAATATAATGGTAGATGAGACAATTCAATTGTTCTTCCATCTAACACATTTATTGCACGTTCTAACACATTTTCTAACTCCCTTACATTCCCTGGCCATGAATGGTGTTTGAATCTCTCAATAACTTCAGATGACAGAAGCGTTCCAGATCTATAAAAATTCCGTTCTAACTTTTCCAGGATTTTAATAGATATAGGTGCAATATCTTCTTTTCTTTCTCTTAGCGGTGGAATTTCTATATTTATTACGTTTAACCGATAAAATAAATCTTTACGAAATTTCCCTTCATCAACCATCTTCATCAGGTCTTGATTGGTTGCTGCAATAACTCGCAAGTTAATTGGAATAGTACTTTGTCCACCAACTGGATTTATTTCATTTTCCTGTAAGGTTCTTAACAGTTTACTCTGCATTGATAATGGCATATCTCCAATTTCATCAAGGAAAATAGTTCCATCATTTGCTAAGTGGAGTTGGCCTTTCTTACCGCCCTTTTTTGCACCGGTAAAAGCACCATCTTCATATCCAAAAAGCTCTGACTCAAATAAATCTTGTGGAATAGAGGCGCAATTTAGCGCAACAAAAGGGTGTTCACTACGCATGCTACTATGGTGTATTGCGTGTGCAAATAATTCTTTTCCAGTACCAGATTCTCCTGTTAATAGAACAGAAGAATTACTTCCAGAGACTTTTTCAGCTAATTTTTTTGCTGCTAAAAAGATAGGACTACTGCCCGTTAAATCTGCAAAGTTATATTTACTTTGCAACTCCTTTTGTGCCTTTGTTTTATAAAAATTAAGTTCATCAATGAGGTCTTGTATTTTATTCTTTGATTGCCTTAAATTATCGGGGCCTGGATACTTCACTGTACCTAATGCTCCGACTAATTCATTATCAATGATTAATGGATAACGGTTAGCAATCATCACACTCCCATTAATTGGTTGTAGTCCTTCTAACTCTTCTTTCCCTGTTGTTGCCACAATATGCATACGTGTATTTTCAATAACTTGCTGAACAGGTTTTCCAATTGCAAATTCTTGTTTTACGTCTAAAAATTCACAGTATGTTGAATTAATAAATAGAATAATTCCTTCACGGTCAACCACGACAATTCTTTCAATTGTTAGATCGATTATTTCTTTAATCCAAGTAATTGGAAGCCTTTTCAAAATTGCGTTAGTCATATAAACACCTCGCATCAATCAGTCTGAATAAAGTATAACAAATATTTATTCTATAATATAGAGAGTATTAAGTATTAAAAGTATTAATACATTACAATTGAATAAAAAAACACTATACCTTATCCATTAGAACTAACCAATGAACAAGGTATAGCAGGTGAATTATACTATTTCAAAGCTATTAATATATTCCCATCGATGCAATTAAAATTGCTACTACAGCTGCAATAATTGGAATTACAATTGCAACAACTGCAATATCTTTGTAACTATTTTTATGCGTCATTCCAGTTATAGTAAGCAGCGTCAACACTGCACCATTATGTGGTAGCACATCTAGTCCACCAGAGGATAATGATGCAATTCTATGAAAGGCTTCAGGGCTAATGCCTGTATTAAGCGCTATCTCATAATATTTTGCTCCTAACGCTTCTAATGCAATCCCCATACCACCAGAAGCTGAACCTGTAGCACCAGCTAATAAGTTCACGGCAACTGCTTCAGAGAAAAGTGGGTTTCCGGGGATACCCATTATTAATTCAGTAAGTTTTTTAAAACCTGGAACTGTTTGAACTACTGTACCAAATCCTACGGCAGCACTTGTATTAATAATAGCTGTGATAGAGCCTGTTGCACCAAGGTTAATTGATTTTACAAATCCTTTTATTTTACTAATATTTAGAATTAAAATTAATAGAATACCCGCAAGTAACGCAACAACAATATCCCATTCAAGTAGATTTAGTGTTAATAATACTGTTAAAAGCGGTAAAAGAGATAAGTAAACATTTGGTGCGTCTCCTTCAACATTTATTACAGTTTTATCTTGTGGTTCAGTAAATAGGATACCCTTTTCGGTTAATTTCTTTTGACGCCAAACAAGATAAAAATAACCACCAAATGCCATGATAAGAGCAGCAACGATCCCCATTACTGGTGCTGCCATTGCATTCGTTTGAAAATACGGTATTGGAATTAGATTTTGAATTTGCGGCGTTCCTGGTAACGCTGTCATTGTAAAAGTAAAAGCACCTAATGCGATGGTGGCTGGCATTAACGTTCTACTTATATTTGCTTCACGGAATAATGATAACGCTAGCGGATATACTGCAAATACTACAACAAATAAACTAATACCTCCATATGTTAGTACTGCACAAGATAATAAAACACCTAATATAGCTCTTTTCGTTCCCATTAGTTTAGATAAAACAACAGCAATTGATTTTGCCATTCCTGTATCTTCCATTAACTTACCGAAAATAGCACTTAACATAAATACAGGAAACCACGCTTTAGCAAAACTTACAAATCCACCCATATACGTATTTGTGTAAGCGTCTAATAGATCTAGTCCACCTGTCAGTGCCACGACACCTGCGGCAATTGGTGCCACCCAAATAATTGACCAGCCCATAAAAGCAAGAACCATTAATACAATAAGACCTAATATTATACCGAACATTATCTTCACTCCTCAATGAGATTTGATAGAACCTCGGCAATTCAATCAATGATTAACTGTTAGATATTAATTATATACTTAAATTCATTAACTGCCGAGATTCTTTTTCAACATCAAACATTCCCCTTTGAAATTCACATTATAAGTACATCATCGATTCATTTATTGCGCTTATTGCGCTGTGTATCCTCCGTCAAGAACAACAGCTTGCCCAGTAACACCTTTTGCTTTTTCGCTAGAAAGAAAAATAGCATAGTCAGCTATTTCTTGCACATCCAACAGACGTTTTTGTGGCACTAAAGGATATAGCACTTCTTCTTTCACTGTTTCTAATGGCACATTACGTGTCTTGGCTAGATCTTCAAATTGTCCTCGAACAAGTGGTGTATCAACATAACCTGGACAAATTGCATTAACTGTAATGTTATGTTCTGCCGCTTCAAGTGCAGCAACTTTTGTCAATCCAATAACACCGTGTTTTGCGCTGTTATAGGCGGCTTTTCCAGCAAATCCAATTAAACCATTAATCGATGCCATATTTAAGATACGCCCAGATCCTTGCTTTTTCATAATAGGTAAAACATGTTTCATCGCGATAAATGGAGCAATTTGCATTACTTTTATCATAAACTCAAACTTCTCTGTTGGAAAATCTTCTATAGGAGACACGTGTTGTAAACCAGCATTATTGAAAAGCACATCAATTCTTCCATATTTCTCAACCGTAGCATCAATTGCGTTCTTTATTTCTTCCTCTTTTGTTACATCAACTTTTAGCCCTAAGCAATCATATCCCTTAGTTGTAAGATTTTCTGTAACGTCTTTTAGTTTTGCTTCATTTACATCAGTAAAAACTACTTTTGCACCATTCTTCAGAAATTCAACACCAATTTGATACCCAATTCCACTTGCTGCCCCTGTAACAAACACCACTTTGTTCTCCATAATAATCCTCCTACTATCTTTTTATTTTAAATCTATGTTAAGAACGAAAACGCTAAGTGTACACTTACTTTTCGATTTCTATTACACTAGCAGCTCCCATTCCTCCACCAATACAAAGCGTAGCTAAACCATAACGCAATTCACGTTTCTGCATTTCATGTATTAAAGTAACGAGTATACGTGAACCACTAGAACCTATTGCATGCCCCAAAGAAACCGCACCACCATTTACATTTAGTTTTTCACTTGGTATCTGCAAATCTTTTCCGACAGCTATTGATTGTGCTGCGAATGCTTCATTCACTTCAAACAAATCCATTTCATCAATTGAAAGTCCTGCTTTTAGTAGCGCTTTTTTTGTAGCAGGAACAGGTCCAATCCCCATTATTTGTGGATCAACCCCAGCCGTACTGTTTCCTTTTAATATTGCTAGTGGTTTAATTCCCATTTCCTCTGCCTTTCTTTTACTCATAAGAACTAAGGCTGACGCACCATCATTTATTCCAGAGGCGTTTCCAGCTGTAACTGATCCCCCGTTTTTAAAAGCAGGTTTTAATTTACCGAGCTTTTCAGCTGTTACACCAGGTCTCGGAAATTCATCTTTATCAAAAATAACAGGATCACCTTTTCGTTGCGGTATTTCTACAGGAACAATTTCTTCCTTAAATTTATTATCCTTTATTGCTGCTTCTGCTTTTTGTTGACTCCAAGCTGCAAATGTATCCTGTTCTTCTCTTGTTAAGTCATATTGATCTGCAACATTCTCTGCTGTTATACCCATGTGATAATCGTTTATAGCACATTGCAAACCATCCTCTGTCATACTATCTAGGATCTTTCCATCTCCCATGCGGTAGCCAGTTCTACCTTTCATTAAAAGGTAAGGAGACAGACTCATATTTTCCATACCACCAGCTACTACAACGTCTGCTTCTCCTAATTGAATCGCTTGGGCACCATAATGTACCGCTTTTAAGCCAGATCCACAAAGTTTGTTTATTGTAGTCGCAGGAACTTCTACTGGCACACCTGCTTTAAGTGCAGCCTGACGTGCAGGGCCTTGACCAAGACCAGCCTGTAAGACATTCCCCATAATCACTTCATCTACTTGCTCACCTTTTAATCCAGCTCGATTTAATGCTTCTTTAATAACAATTGCACCTAATTCTGTTGCTGGTGTTTTACTTAACGCCCCCATAAAACTACCTACCGCCGTCCTGGTGGCGCTAACAATTACAACATCATCCATTTCATTTCCCTCCTACTAATTAAGCTGTTTTAAGATTTGGACTTATTTTGAATGAAGCCTGTGTTTTTTCCTTTACAGTTTCAAGGTTTACTCCTTCTTGGAGCTCCTGTAATACTAAGCCTTCATCTGTTACGTTAAACACCGCAAGTTCAGTTACTATTAAATCTACAACCCCTTCACCAGTTAACGGTAAACTACATGTTTCAAGGATTTTAGGAGTTCCTTTTTTAGAACAATGTTCCATTGCGACAATCACTCGCTTCGCACCTGTTACTAAGTCCATTGCCCCACCCATACCTGGCACCATTTTCCCTGGAACCATCCAATTAGCAAGGTTTCCATTTTGATCTACTTCAAGCCCGCCAAGAACAGTCACATCAACATGACCGCCTCGAATTAGTTGAAATGAAAACAAACTATCAAAAAATGCACCACCCGGTTTAATCCCTGCAGGTTGACCTCCCGCATTAACAATATCTGGATCAGGATTATCCGTTGGACCTAAACCAATAAAACCATTTTCTGATTGCAAAATCACATTAACACCTTTTGGCAGATAATTAGGAATCATTGTTGGAAGCCCTATTCCAAGGTTAACAACATCACCATCATTCATTTCTAGTGCAACACGGGCAGCAATAATTTCTTTTGAACTTCTTTTATCCTCTGTCATGGTAGTTTCAGCTCCTTCACACTAAAATTTTGTCTACTAAAATTCCTGTAGTTACAACTTCATTTGGATCGATTTCACCAATTTCCACAATTTCTTCTACTTCTGCAAGAACCGTGTCTGCTGACAGAGCCATTAGCGGATTGAAATTACGTGCAGCACAACGATATACTAAGTTTCCAGCTTCGTCGGCTTTTTTAGCTTTTAAAATTGATATATCTGCTTTAAGTGGTGTTTCTAGTAAATAATCGCGTCCATCTACCTGAATTTTTTGTTTTCCTTCTTCAACCACAGTTCCGACTCCAGTTGGTGTAAGAATGCCACCTAAGCCAGAACCACCAGCTCGTACTCGTTCAGCAAGAGTACCTTGAGGAACAAGTTCTACTTCTAACTCATTCGCAATCATCTGTCTCCCAGTTTCGGGATTTGTACCAATATGTGAAGCAATCACTTTTTTAACTCGTTTGTTTGCGATTAAAGGACCTACCCCTTTGTCAATAAAAGCAGTATCATTAGCGATTAGAGTTAAGTCTTTTGCACCTGATTCCATTAAGATAGATACCAGCTTCTCAGAAGTGCCCACTCCCATAAAACCACCTACCATAACAGTCATTCCATCTTTAAATAGTGATAAAATTTCATTCTCTGTAGTGCGTTTACTCATTCTCGAAACACCTCCTATAATTTGTAACGCATAATAACTTAGTCTTTCTAATTATTCTAGTTGCAAAACTCGTGCCAACTTCGTCTGTAACTTAAAATTTTATTAACATGAAATTTCTAAAATAGTTGAAATCGCCTTTGTTAATGTAAGCGTTAACATTAAAATTAAAATATTTTCTACTTAAATGTTGAATAAACTTACTATATTTATTGGTTAATTAACCTGACTACTTTCCGGATAAATGGAATAATTCATTTTTCCGGAATAGAAATCGATAAAAATTCCTAAAAAGCGTAATATTCTCTCCTGTTATCAAACTTCACAATTAGTTTGAGTAATAGTTAGCTCTATATTACAACTTGATAATAAAAATTAACTTTATTGCACATTATACAAAAGACAGAACCTGTAGGTTATTTTTCATTTTTCTATACATTGGGGGTTGATTTTTTTATTAAATTAATTTAATGTATACAGTATAAAGTAAATCTTTTGAACAAAAGAGGTTGATAAAATTGTCCAATGAAAAAGAATCAATTGAGCAATCAAGAGATATTATGATTAGTGCAATCGCACAATCAATGGTTATTTATGGTGTTACTCCTTCTGTTGGCCGAATTTACGGGGTTCTTTATTTCTCCTCTGAACCATTAACCCTTGATGAGATAAAAGATCAAGTAGCAATGAGTAAAGCAAGTGTAAGTAATGGCATGCGAGAACTATTAGAAACGGATATGGTTACAAAGGTTTGGAAAAAGGGTGACCGAAAGGACCATTATGTTGCTGAAAAAGATTATCTACGTAACTTCCTATCCTTCTTCATCAAAAAGATTAGACAGGAACGCAATTTAATAATGAAAGCAACCGAACAAGCGCAGCCAACTTTAGAAAACATTGCAAGCCATACAACCGATCAACAAATAAAGGAAGAAGCAGAAAAAGATTTAGCTCTCATCGAAGATTCTCATAAATATTTTGATTGGACAATGCAGCTTGCAAATGCAATGGAATCTGGAAAGATTTTTGATCATTTACCAAAACACACTAAAAAGTAAGCAAGGGAGGTATATATATGAGTGACAAAAACACGGCTCTAGTACTCATTGACCTACAAAAAGAAAGTAATTTTGGGCTTGAGCAAATGGAGAATGTAATAACAAATTCTAAAAGATTAATTGACGGGTTTAGAGAAAAGAATATTCCTATTATTTATACGCGTCAAATCAATCGAGCAGATGGTGTCGGTCTTTCCTTAGGCGAGCCGCTTAATGATGATGGTACACCGTTTTATTACAACACCGCTACTGAAAGCATCGAGATTTTTGATGAAATAAAACCACAAGATGGAGATATCATTATTGATAAATATCGTTGGAGTGCTTTTCATGAGACTAGTCTAGATCTTACACTTAGAAGTCTAAATGTAACAGATGTTGTAATTGGAGGGGTTGTTACAGATGGCTGTCTATTAACATCTGTATTTGACGCCTATTTTAGAGATTACAATATCCATCTTGTTAAAGATATCTGTGCAGCATCTAATGAAGGATCCCATATGGCATCACTCATGATGATAGCTAATTGGGTATATGCCCTTAAAATGTATGATACGACGAACATCCTTAAGCGTATTAATGGCGAAGAATACAATGCTTGGGAATCAGATAAAGTTGATTCACTACATTACAGTGCTGAAAATATGCGAGAGATATTTAACCAATTAAAATAAAAGGGAGAAATTTAAAATGAAAAAGTTTTTACTACTATTTACTACACTAACTTTATTAGCACTTGCTGCTTGCGGCAACGGTGCAGACGAAGAAAATAATGCAACAAATGGCGATCAAGAAAATGAAGAAAAAGGAACAATCGTATTTGGACAAACACCTTGGTCAAGTACTGCACCACCAACACAAATTGCAAAACAGATTTTAGAGGAACAAGGTTATGAGATTGAAATACAGCATGTTTCTCAACCAGTTATCTGGGAAGGTATGCGAAATGAAGAAGTTGACTTCTTTATGGATGCTTGGTTACCATACACAGAAGCTCCTAGATGGGAAGAATTTCAAGATGATTTAGTAAAAGTAGCAACAAGTTATGAAAATGCACGTCTTGGTTGGGTAGTTCCTTCTTATGTAGAGGAAAACTCTATTGAAGATTTAAAACAAAACGCAGAAAAATATGATGAAGAAGTAGTTACCATTTCTGAAGGTGCAGGTATTGTTGAGATTTCTAAGGATCTAATGGCAGGTGAAAACCTAGAGGAAAAAGGCTTTGAACTAAAACCTTCTAGTGAAGGCGCAATGATTTCTGTTGCACAAAGTAAAATAGACAACGAAGAACCTGTTGTATTTACTGCATGGAGACCACACTCTATCTTCGCGCGTAACGACTTGAAATTCTTAGAAGGTCAAGAAGAATATTTTAAAGCAGATAATGTCTATGTATTGTCTTACAAAGGAATTGAAGAAGCGCATCCAGAAGCATATGAGATTCTATCTAATTGGAGCATATCTATTGAGGATTTAGAATCAATGATGCGTGAAAATGAACAAAACGGAACATCTTTTGAAGACTTAGCAGCAGAATGGATTGAGAACAATCGCGATAAAGTCGATCAAATGATTGGCGAGTAATGATGATACTCAACAACTAAAAAGAGCAGTTCGAACACAATGTGTTCGAACTGCTCTTTTTTATGTGTGCCCGGCATGTGCCCACCATAGAACAAAGCCTAAGTTCTATAGACTTAGACTTTGTTTTAAAGCTATTCTTTAGTTAAGTTCAGCAATGATTTTTGTAACATCACCTTCACGAATACTAGATGCTACTTTTCCAGTGATTATCGAAGAAGAAACCTCTTCTTTCTTTCCATCTTTAAAGTAAATCGTGTACTTAACGGGTTGAACACTATCCTCTCCGAATGTGTCACGCCCACTAGCATTGACATACGTTACTTCTACATTACTAAACAACGTAAATGTAACTGTGCCATCCGCTTTAAATAACCAATTCGGCAATATTGGTTGCAATTGAAATCCTAATACATCATTCTTATGATCATAGACAAAAGGTTGCTTACCAACAAACATAAGGAACCACATATTTAAGAACTCAACTGTTGAACCACTCAACCTTGCAACGAATCCACGACCGTGTACAGAAGGGTCTGGGTTTGCGCTACTCGCTATAAATGAAGAGTTTTCTAATGTACTTCTTCCATATACAGCTGGATCTGTAAACGGCACAAGTGCTGTTTTTATGTCCTCATAAAACTCTTTGGCTAACCCTGTTTTCAACATTTCTAATAGGTACTTGTATTCCATATGCATGAATATTGATTCATTCTCTAACCAACCAGGCGTAAATGATTTTGCTCGCCCAAGTTCATATGGTTCATTTGCAATTGGCGTGCTAGTCTTATACATTCCCAATTTTTCATCATAAATATCTGATTTACGAACAGCCTGATAAGTCTTTTCAGCTTCTTCAGCCGTTTCACTTAATTTTAATTTTTTTACAACCCCTTCTAAGAAAGGCGTAACTGCATGTGCTTTGAAGTTCAGGATATCACTCTTATCGTGTTCATTCGCTTCAGCTTCAAAATAAAAATAAGTTGGTACAAGGTCTTGGTTCGTATATGTTTCAACTGATGCTAGTGCACTATCTATTCGTTCACCATAGATACGTAAAAGTTCTTTTATTTCATTACTATCTATTTGGAAACTTTCTCCACTGATTCCATCTTTAATTGTGGATCGATACGTTTCACGTAAGTCTGTTACTTCTTTCCAATACGCTAGCTCATTTTCTGAAGCATTCATTACATGTTGACTAATAGTTTTGGCTAACCCAGTAATCATGTCTTCTGCTTCTATTGGTAGTAATATTCCATCATCACTATTAGTGACATCTTTAAGTTGTTTAATAAGTCTTTTTAGTTCATAAAGTTCTGATGTACTAGCCCCAAACATTCCAGGCAAGCCATTTAAGGCATCATTCCAACCAGGTTTACCTGCCTCCATTTCAATACCAAGACCAAATGGTGCGATAGTAGCAGTTTTGTTTGCTGCTAATAAGAAAAGTTTTGAATATAAATTAGTTTCATAAATAGAACCTTTTCCATAGTCACTTCTAAGCCATTGTTCACCGGTATCTTGTTGCATTTTCAGCTTATCTTCGTTAACTTTTACTGCATGATATTGTCTAAGTACTCCATCATTATCTACATATTTTGTATCTCTTGTGTTAACTGAAGCTGGACTATCAAAGAATCGGTATGACTTTCCAAAGAACAATGACTGCTCTTGATCTGGATATACAGCCAAATAACTATCTAACAAGTCTAGATTATACGTCCAATGATCAACCCAGAAACCTTCACCATGATCTGCTTTTAAGGACTCATCACTAACCATCAGGATGTCCGTCAAAAATTCTTCAAACGGCAACGAAAGATTGATATTTTCTTTTTCAACAAACTTCAAAACATCACCAGGTGCAAATGGTTTATTGAAGAATACTACTAATTTTTCAACATCCGTTTCTAATAGGTTATATTTTGAAAAGTTAAACGCAGAACTGTCTAATGTAAACTGAACTTCTTTCACAGCAAGTGGATTATAGCCATCTAACTGCAAAAGATTAACAAATTGTTGCAAATTAGAATCTTCTACCTTTGGTTGAAACAATACATCTAAGCGACGATTTTGATTTACATCTCGATAGTTTCCATTCCCTTGGGAATAATAAGTAGGACTGATTGAAAAGAAGTTATAGTCCCTTTCCAAATCACCATGTTTTCGAGAGTATAAATAGAAGATTTTATGATTATCTTTATTCTCGAATACAGTTGGAAAACCACCACGTAATCCATTATCCAAATAATTTTGTGTAACATAAGCATCAAATAACGCTTCTGATGTTTCCGTTTTCACTACATCTGTAAGCTGTTCACTAATTGACTTTGCAGCTTTTTTATATCCTGTAAGTTTTTCACTGTTGAAATTTTCGGAAATAAAAGAACTAACAGCTTCTCGATTTTCAGCGTGACCGATTACAGTAAATAATTTTATACTATCATTTGAAGCTAAATTTGTTTGAATCGGCGTGAAACCGCTTGAAACTTTATTTGTAGAGACTTGTTCTTTATCAAGTAGCTTAGAAAAATCGGTTTTATCTAATCCAACTGGGTGTTGCAACGTTAGATCATCACCAAAAACTAGTGAACGATCATAAATCGGTTTCACTAACTCTTCTTTTTCGTTAAAAACTGCTAAGCTTGCATAGAAGTTTCCATTATTCACATCAGAAACATCCGCTTCATCTTCTGTGCTTCCACGTAAATAATAGTAGTTTACGTAATCATCCAACGTCTCAACATCAAACCAACTTTTTAATGTGTTTCCTAACTCTTTATACGCTGCATTTTCTACTCCACTTGGGAAAATGCTAGCGAGACCATCCACCATTTCTATATCAAGTTCTTGACCGCTTACATTTTTAAGTGTAACTTCTCGAACCAGAGCAGCAATAGGTTCATTAGGAAGTGCGTAATATTCTATTGTTAGAGTAAGCCCACGTTCTTCATTATAATAATCTAGTTGAATGTGATTGGTACTAATTGTCAATGTCTCTTTTACACTATCATTATCTTTCATAAAAGAGAATGGCTCAAACAAAGAATTATTTTTTTCTTTACCGCCTTTAATAAACGTCCTGAATCCTTGAACAGGAACAGTTTGATACGCCTTATCTGCCGGGAAAAATTCTGTTATCGCAAAGTCCTTATTATGAATCCCAAAACTAGACATCACTTGCCCGCGATTCACATAAAATGCCCATAGTGGGATACCATTTTTACCTGCTAAACCAGGTAAAAAGCTTGAGAATGGATGTGCGTGTTGATAATTCTCAATAACAAAAGCATGTTCATCAGTTAACCTATACATAAAAGCACCACCTTAGTATTATAAAGGTATTAAAGCATAGCAGGTAGTAAAAACTATATCGCTATCCTTTAATACCTTCTATTCTTAACTATTTCTTTAAAAATAGCCCATAAAATTTATCTAAACTTACCGAGAACTGTACCTCGGTAGAATTTAGCACTATCTTTTAAAAATTCTTTTTTTTATTTCAAAATGGACATAAACAATACCAAATATTAAACACTTTATCGAAATCGGTTTCCATTACAATATAAATACTTTAAATTTAATTGTCAATAGTTTTAGAGAATTCATATTTTCATCATTACCTTAGTGATTTACATCTAATTAACAGCTGTAAAAAAATAAATTAGATACTTTTTTTCACTATTAAATCATATGGTACTTTTAGGGACACAAAAATATAAATAAAAGAGTATTGACAGACTATTAAAGATTGTTATACACTCAAATAGAAACCGGTTTCATTTAGGTGTTTTTTTTTAACTGCTTCAGAAACCGGTTTCAGAGTTGCTTACATACAAGTCTTTATTAAATTGCGCTTTTACAAAACTCACCAAATCACTCACCTAGAACAATCACACTAATCAACCACTTCTATAGTTCACTCATAATATATTAAACATTATTGCAAACGCTTTATTAATTACTATCTTTTATTACTTTAAGGAGGTGGTTTACAAAGTATATTTAAAAAGCTCTACTAATGAAATTATTTTACACTGGAGGGGAAATATTTGTATAAAAAGTGGGTTCGTGTTTTTTTAATATTTTTATTGATAACTTCAAATTTTAGTATTGTTACTAGTGCACAGGAATCGATAGATGAAACAGCTGATAATTCATCTGATTCATCAGCTATTAATTCACCTGATTGGAAGTTAAGCTGGTCTGATGAATTTGAAGGTGATACATTAGATGAGTCGAAATGGACTTACGATACAGGTAATGGATTTGTAGGAGCAGATGGCACATATACACCCGGTTGGGGGAACGAAGAACTACAAAATTATCAAGAAGATAATGTTAGTGTTGAAGACGGGAAATTAGTTTTAGAAGCGCGTGAGGAAACATCAAGTGATGAACACGGGGAGTATGACTATACTTCAGGGAAAATCACTACGAGAGGAAAGTTTAGTCAAAAGTATGGTAGATTTGAAGCGAAAATGGCCTTACCAGAAGGACAAGGATATTGGCCAGCTTTCTGGATGATGCCAGAAGATGATGTGTATGGTGGTTGGGCAGCATCCGGTGAAATAGATATCATGGAAAATAGTGGTTCTAACTTAAGTCATATTGGAGGCGCAATTCACTACGGTGGACAGTGGCCAAACAACACGTACACAGCGAAAGATTATCATTTCCCAGATGGACAAGACATTACTGACTTTAATGTCTATGCTGTTGAATGGGAGCCAGGTGAAATTCGTTGGTATGTAAACGGTGACCTTTATCAAACTTTAAATAACTGGAATACTACGAGCAAAGGGAATCCAGCGAAATTTGCATACCCAGCTCCATTTGATCAAGAATTTTTTATGATTTTAAACCTTGCAATTGGTGGGTGGTATGGCGGAGGTCCAGATGAGACTACTCCAATTCCTGGCGATGTAAAAGTTGATTATGTTAGGGCTTATGAACTAACAGATAGCGACTACCAACAGCCAGCTGAACCAGTATTTGAACCTGAAGAATTACCAACTGATGCAAAAGAAGCAATTGACGGAAACTATTTGTATGATACAGCATATGACAATGGATTTACAACAATAGCAACTGGTGATGATGAATGGGATTATGACTATTGGAATTTAGTGTATATGCCCGATTTCAACGGAAATGCTTCTGCTTCGGTAGAAGACATCAATGGTGATTCATTTGCTAAAGTTGATATCACTGAAGGCGGCAATCAACCCTACTCAGTTCAATTAATTCAAAATGTGACTGTTGGAAAGGGAAGATGGTATAAGTTAAGCTTTGATGCAAAATCAACTACAGATCGAAATTTAAATGTGAAGATTGGTGGAGGACCTGACAGAGGATATGTGGCTTACTCTCCAAATACTGATTTTAATTTAACAGATGAGATTCAATCGTACGAATTAATCTTTCAAATGCAACAAGATTCAGACCCACTTGCTCGTTTAGAGTTAAATATGGGCTTAAATACAAACCCAGTTTGGATTGGAAATGCAAAGTTAGAAGAAACTGTTGCTGTAGACCCTTATGATGAATATGCTCCAAAAGAACCTTTAAGCAATGGAAATCATGTATACAACGGGACATTTGATCAAGGGAATATAGACCGTATGACATACTGGGATTTATTAACAGAAAGCGCAGATGCTTCTGCTTCAGTTGACCCAGAGGCAAGAGAACTTGCGGTAGCTATTACTGATGGTGGTTCTACTTCAGATGCTATTGAACTAGTACAAACAGGAATGAATCTACTTCCAAATGATGAGTATAAAGTAACCTTTGATGCTAGAGCGGCAGAAGGAAGAGACATCGAAGTTGCAGTCCTAAGCAAAGAAGGCGACGTAAATTATTCTGATAATCAAACAGTTTCATTATCAACAACTATGGAAGCAAAAGAAATGACTTTTGTCATGCCAGATGTAGAAGATTTAGAAGGACAACTAGTATTCTTACTAGGTGGAAATACAAGTGATGTAGTTATTGATAATGTACAAATGATTCGCACAACGAACAATAACGCGGGAGTAACACTTGAAGAGGCTTTCCCACTGAAAAATGGTGATTTTTCAAATGGGCTAGACTCTTGGACTGAACATTATCAAGGTCAATATGATGGTACATCAAAAGCAACTTTTGCAGAAGAAGATAGTAGAGCAAAAATTACTGTTGAAAATAACGGTGCAAACCCTTGGGATATTTCACTTTCACAAGAAGGCCTTAAGTTATTTGAAGGGTTAACATATGTTATTGAATTCGATGTTAGCGCATCTATGGATCGAAAAGTAGAATTAGTTATTGACAACGGTGCAGCAGGAGGATATTTCCGTTACCTAGAGGATATCGTAGATGTAACAACTGATGTACAAACGATTACGTATGAATTTGAAATGCCGACAACAGACACAATCGGGCTGAAGTTTTTAGCAGGTAAAGTTGATGGAGTTAGCATTGAAGATGCACATGACATTTTTATCGACAATGTAAAGCTTGAAGTTAAAGATGAAAGAGAAAAGTACTTCCCTTTAACTAATGGTGATTTCAGTGCAGGTATTGAAAATTGGGAAAATTATGTTCATGATGATGTAAATGCAAGTGATGCAGGTGCAAGTATTGTAGAAGAAGATGGAAAGGCTAAGATAGCTGTTGATTACACTGGAACCGAATCATGGGGTGTACAATTTTACCAATCAGATCTTACTTTAGAAGAAGGGTTGACTTATATTGTAGAATTTGATGCAAGTGCTTCTATGGATCGTGGGCTAGAATTTTCAATTGAGAACGCTGCTTATAATCGTTATCAAGAGGGTATTGTCCAATTAACTGAAGAGTTACAAACCTTTAGTTATGAGTTTGAAATGCCAAATACTGACACAGTTGCATTTAAATTCCTATTAGGTGCAGTTGATGGAGTTGGCATTGAAGATGCACATGACATTTTTATTGATAACGTTAGACTAGAAGTTAAAGGTGCTCAAGAAGTTCTAAGTGGTAGTCAGGGCGAACAGCAACCGGAAGAACCATCCGAACCAGAAGAACCGACAGATCCATCTGATAAAGAGTGGAATGAAGTAGGAGAAAACTTAGTTGTTGATGGTTCTTTTGATACGACTACTGAGGTTGCTAGTGTAGATAACCCTGCACTATGGAATGCTTTCAATCAAGGAAACCATGAGGATTGGGCAGGTCTAGCAGATTTCTCTGTTATTGACGGAGTAGTTAATGCACAGATCAATCAAGTCGGTTGGGCTTGGTGGCAAATTCAACTTTTACAAGACGTAACAGTCCCAAGTGGAACCTATAAGGTTGCATTTGATATGCAATCAGACCATGACCGTCTTGTAAGTTTAGAATTAGTAGATTCAGGAGTAGCAATTCAACAATTCAATGTAAATAATACTATGGAAACATATGAAGCTATCATTGAAGTAAATGATGCTGGTGATTACAGCTTGATGTTAGGATTAGGAAGAGATGAAGCAGCTGAAGAATTAGCTGTTCCATACACAATGCTAATCGACAACGTAAGATTAGTAGAAGTTGAGGAAGTAGTACCGGTAGCGGTAGAAGAAAATACTGACGTTCCTGTAGCGAAGAATAACAGAATTAATTTAAGTAATAGTAAAGCTTCAATTAAGATGCCAACTAACCTACCAGAAAATACAACAGTTGCAATTGATTTAGTAGAAGATATAGTTAATACTCCTGAAGGTCATAATAAAGCTGGGGAAGTAATTGATGTAAATCTTAGCGTAGATGAAGGATTTGAGGGAGACTTTGAATTAACTTTAGGTTATGAAGACGGTTTTGAAGATGTAGCAATTTACTATTTCAACGAAACAACAAATGAATGGGAAAAAATTGGTGGGGTTATTGATCCTGAAACAAATACAATAACTGCAACAGTTACACACTTCTCAACATATGGAGTATTGGGCACAACCAGTGAAGAACCAGTAGATCAAGATGGTGACGAGTCTGGTGACCAAGATGGTAATGAATCTGGTGACCAAGATGGTAATGAATCTGGTGACCAAGATGGTAATGAATCTGGTGACCAAGATGGTAATGAATCTGGTGACCAAGATGGTAATGAATCTGGTGACCAAGATAGTAACGAGTCTGGTGACCAAGACGGTAATGAGTCTGGTGATCAAGATGGTGATGAGTCAGCAACAGAAGATTCTGAAACTGACGAGGATAGTGAATTACCAGATACAGCAACTTCAATGTTTAATCTGTTATTAGTAGGTTTATTACTAGCAATAACAGGACTTGCTCTATTCTTTTACCAAAGAAGAAAAAAAGAAACAACAGTCTAAGTTATAAGTAACAAACATAAAACCGTACCATTTTTTTGGTGGCACGGTTTTATGTTAAATGACCATTTAATCACGCTCCAAAGCAATCAGACTGCTTTGGAGCGTGATTTGTTTTGTATTGAATGTTTTTTGTCCCCTCTCCTACAGACAGCTTTAGGATAGTAGGATTTGGTTTATATCTTTAAAATTAAGTATCCACATGCCACGCAGTTAATTATTTTAACCTTATCATTAATGGCTTCTATACGGCCATTATTGTACATGTAGTTAAAACTATTGTTTATATAAGGTAATTGCTTACGTACTGTATTAAAACTGCTCTAAGACTATATAAACTCTTTACAATCAGATAAGTTGTAGTGTGTATGGTTCATTTTAGTATCAACTGTTGAACTAATCTAAACAAAATCTAATGTCATAACGTTTTCAATTCATTTATTCCTATTTCACTTCCACACGATTTACGAGCAATTAGTTTTGAATCCACGAAATATGGTTCTACCTCGCATTCATTAATTAGATCTTGTAACATTTTTGCAGATAATTTCCCGATTTTTTCTTTATCTTGACTCATCGTTGTTAAATTAGGGCTACTATAACGACTTGCATCTATTTCATCACAACCTGCAATTGCTATATCTTCAGGTACCTTTAATCCACGCTCATTTATTGCTTTGATAGCACCTAACGCCATATAATCTGAAATCGCAAAAACTGCTTGTGGATATGGTTTCTGATCTAATATTCTATTCATCGCTTGATAGCCACTCTTATCAAAGAAATCACCAGACTCAATCCAATGTTCAACTAGTGGTAGCGAATAGTGATTCATCATTTTAATAAATCCTTTTTTTCGGCTAGTTGAAACAAAAGAATCTTTCCCACCACCAATATAGGCAATATTTCTAAAATTATTTTTGTGAAAATGTTCAACAATTTTTGCAGACAGTTTTTCATTATCGGTTGTTACATAGCATGAATTAGGACCATTAAGCTCTATATCAATTCCTACACATGGAATTTCACTTTTTACTAGTTCATCTATTGTTCCTTCTATCTCATCACCAGCAATAATTAGACAACCGTCTACACTAAAGTGTCGACAACGATCTAAATAGCTACCATCATCCTGCTTAAATTGTTCATTTGCGAACATCAGTATATCATATCCTAATAAACCCACTTCTCTTTTAAATGTAGAAATTACTTTATTAAAAAATGGATGCGTAAAGTCAACATCAATTTTTCCCGCATAGATCACACCAATGAGATTTGATTTCTTTGTAGCAAGAGACTTAGCCGAGAAAGTTGGTGAGTAACCCGTATCATTTATAATATCAATAACTTTCTTCTTTGTTTTTTCATTTACCCCATGATAGTTGTTTATTACCTTAGAAACTGTAGCTTTGGATACACCTGCTAATTTCGCTATATCACTAATAGTAAGATTCATTTCGATTCCTCTCCAGCCCATGCTATTAATCATAATTTTAATAGATCATCAAATATATAGTTCTAATAAACTGACAATACTATTATTATACTACTTTCTAATAATAAACCATATTAAAATAATTATCTAGGCATCAATCAAGTTTCACAAATTATTATCTTTAACACAAAAAGACTTACTTTAGTAAAAGTAAGTCTTTTTATTGTTCCTATATATAAATTATAAAAAATAAGCACATAAACAATGATAATAATTAAATACAACTCATAAATTTAATTATTTGCAGCTGTCCATAAATCTTTATTTAATTTACTTATAGTTGTGTAAACTAAAAATGCAATAGTACTTCCAATCACCCATATTATTAATGGAATCAAAAGAGCGATAATTACTATACTGGCTATTATGATTAAACATGAAATTGTTGTAACTAATCTTCCAATTGAAAAGAGGAATGCATTCTTTAGTATTTCCTTAATTGAAAGTTTAAAATTAACCACTATAGGTAATATAAAGATGCTCATTCCTAAATAAATAAAAGCGAAAAAAGTTAATAGAGCCAAAACAACACTTTTACCAAAAAATGATAAATTTATCATATAATAAAAGTCAATTGCTAATATAAAACCAAATATAAACCAAATGATTCCCAATATAAAACTTTGTTTGAAGTTCTGTTTGAATTCAAGAATAAATATTCTACCAACATTAAAATTAACACCACTCTTTTTCCATTCTCTCACAACACTAAACATAGCAGTGGTTGAAGGGAAAATGGTTACTAAAGGTAAACAAAAAATAACCCATAGTAAATTAAGAAAAATGAATGCTGTTATAACTTCTAGTGATTTTTGTAGTTGGTAAAATATCATCTGAAAATCTCCTCAAAATCATTATTATTGTTATGTAAATAAATATCTAAACCTTGAATGTTTTTATTTCAATGCTCTTCGACTTAATAATTATGCGGAAGTGCTTTGAACTTTGGTAGAAATGAATCATCTTATGTATTACTTGCTGATTGAACAGAGATATTATTAATTCTACCATACTCTTTAAAGTAATATTCACTTAATCGACAATTATGGTCGATTTTACGTTTAAAAAGTAACCTTATTTAGAAAATATAACCGAATTGTTAACCATTGATATGCCTTCTGTTATAGCATTATTTCGTTCTAACAGCATTCATTGCCTGCTAACTGTTTTAGAATCTCTAATGCTATTAGTGATTCAATTTGTTTATAAAATATTTTAAAATAAGTACCCAATTCTATAATTAGATTGGGTACTTATTTATCTAGCTATCAATTAAAAACTAAAGTAGAAATAGAATGTGCAGGAAAGTCTACAGAAGATGCTTGTCCTTCCAATACCACATTTGCTTTTGTAGCTTCATCTGTCTCGTTCATGATAATAACTACAATAGACTTGTCCTCATTTTCAAAAGCAACAATTTGAAGGAAATCATGCTCCATTTCGTGCTTAATTCTTACTGCATTAGGTTTAATGAATTTACTAAAGTGACCAATATAGAAGTAAGAGCTATTATAATGAACCTCTTTTGTATTTGTGTCCACAATAATTGGAGCATCACAATAATTACCTACATGGTTAGGACCACCTTGCTCATCTAAAACAAGATTCCAATCAATCCAACCTTCTAACCAATTGTTTAGATCCCCAATTATATTTCGTGCATAGCGCTCTCCAGTATGCCATGCCCCGAGCTGTACTCCACCTTCAATGCATCCTTCTGTGAAAATTAAATGCTTCTCTGGAAACTCATCATGAATCTTGGATAAGTTAGAGAATTCTTCACTAACATACCAATGAAGACCTGTTCCCCATATATATTTAGCTGCTTCAGGATCAGAAAGAATCGTTTTCGCTCGTTCATATGCAATATCTCTGTTATGATCCCAAATGATAATCTTCTTATCCTCTAAGCCCTCTTTTTCAAGAGTTGGTCCTAAGTGATCACGTACAAAATTTCCTTCTTCTTCTGCCGTATAGCGACATGAATCCCATGTTTGAGTTGCAGCTGGTTCATTTTGAACCGTTACACCCCAAATCGGAATACCTGCCTCCTCCATTGCCTTAATATACTTGCTATAATAAAGCGCCCAGGCTTCACGATATTCTGGTAAAAGCTTACCACCATTATTCATTTCATTGTTCGTCTTCATCCACGCAGGGGGACTCCAAGGAGAGGATAAAATCGTAAGTTCTTCCCCTCTTGCTTTCACAGCATCTTGAATAAAAGGAATAACAAAGCGATGTTCTCTTTCGATGGAAAAAGTATGAAGATTTTCATCATTTTCTTCTACATATGTGTAATTACCTAAAGAGAAATCACAGCTATGGATATGTGTTCTCCCTAGTGAATATCCTAAGCCCTTCTCAGGATGAAAATAGCTATCAATAATCTCCATTCGCTTTTCTGGCGAGATCTTTGATAACGTATATGCTGCTGCCTCTGTAAATGCACCACCAAAACCCATTATTGGTTGATAACGTTCTTTTGGTGATACCGTTAAAGTAGGTACATCATTTTTCACTTCATCTACTAAAGGTAAGCTTTCTTTTTCTGTTAAACGATCATTCGTATCCTTTGTCGTTTGAAATACTTTTACTTTCATATTACCCCTCCTTCATTTACGCTAGGATCGTATCGATTGCTCGTAATTCTTGTTTATAAAATAATACTTTTTCTAATGTCTTCTCATTCTCTTCAGGAGAGGTTCTAGACCATGTGATGATTATGAAACTATACTAATTCTACTGTATCCTATTCGAATACATTACTAGCATTCTTCAAATAAAGTGTCCGGTATGGAAGGAGTTCTTCTCCTTCTTTAACCCATCTAATAAATTAAAGAAAAGTTACCATCCATACCAAAAATAAAACTATTAGAAAATTTAGCTTCTCTTTAACAGCTGCTTACTATTTAGCCTTTAACTGATCCGGCCCCAATACTAGTAATAATATATTTAGAGAAGAACAGGAATGCAATCATAATTGGAACTACAGAAATTGCTATCCCCAGGTACATCGAACCGAGATTTTGTGCAACTTGAGAACCTTTTAAGAAGCCCATTAATACTGGTAATGTATATTTTTCAGGTGAAAATAGGATAACTAAAGGCAAGATATAGTTATTCCAAGATCCAATGAACGTAAAAATAGACATCGTTGCAACAGCTGGCATCATAATAGGAAATGCTATAGTATGAAAGATTTTCATCTCGCTTGCTCCATCCATACGAGCTGCTTCTAATAAAGATGAATGTAAAGTTGTCGCTAAATATTGTCTTACGAAAAAGACCACAAATGGACTAGCAATCGTTGGCACAATTAAAGGAATAAAAGTATCAAGCAATCCTAATGTCTTATTCAGCTCGTAAAACCCAATTAGCCCTAACTGCCCTGGGACCATCATCATTAATAACATGAAAAGGAAAAGTTGATTTTTTCCTTTGAAATTATATACCGCAAAACCAAATGCAGTTAAAGCAGAAAAGTATCCACTTAAAACAGTAACAGAAACGGCAACAATTAAACTATTTTTAAAACCATTCCATATATTAACGTAACCCATCATCGTATTATAGTTATCGATCAATGAACTTCCTGGTACAAAGGTAAAGCCCGTGATAATGTCTTTCGTGTCACGCGTTGCATTAATGATCATCATGTAAAAAGGAACAGAACTAATAATCGCTAAGAGAATTAGGAGTAAATATATAATTGTTTTGGTAGGACGTCTTTTGTTTTGCATTATTTATTCCCTCTTTTCTTAGTTACTTTTGCTTCACGATACATCGATTTAAAGGTAATTCCCGAGAAGATAACCGTGATTAAGAACAACATATAAGCGATAGTAGCTGCATATCCATAATTCCCATACCTAAACGCTTGATTGTACAGATATAAAACCATTGTATTTAATGATCCATCTGGACTTCCTAGACCATCTGTCAACAACATTGGCAGGTCAAACAATTGCAGACCACCGATAAGTGATGTAATCATGATGTATAGCATAATAGGTTTTAGTAGAGGTAAAGTGATATAAATGAACGTTTGCCATCTATTCGCACCATCAATTAAAGCTGCCTCATAATACTCTTTTGAAATTCCAGCTACACCAGCCATTAGTACAATAAAGGTATAGCCAAACCACATCCAAGTTAAGATTAATGCTACCGATGCTTGTGCTGTAAACGGTTGATTTAACCAGTTAATTGGCTCAGAAATTATTCCAAGTTTTAATAAGAATTGGTTAACTGAACCATAATGCCAATCAAGCATAATGTTAAAAAGGATTGCTACTGAACTAATCGTAATTAAATTCGGCAAATAAAATATAGCTCTGAAAAATCCAAGCCCTTTAATATTTATTCGAAGATCGGAGAATAGAGCAGCTAAGAATAAAGCAATACCTAATTGAAGAGCGAAGTTTAGCCCCCAAATCTGCCAAGTATTAATGAATGCTTCTAAAAAATAGCTATCCGTTAAAATACGAACATAGTTGTCTAGTCCAAGAAATTGAGGTTCTCCATAGCCTTCATAATGTGTAAATGTATAATAAAAGGTTAATAAAACAGGGTATAAATTAAATGTGAGGAAAATAGCAAAAAATGGTGCTATAAAATAGTACCCTTTATAATCTAGTTTTTTCATAAAGCACTCCTTCTTTCTTTATACTAAAAGAAAAGGGGATAGAATGTGAAACTTCTATCCCATTCTTTATAGCTGCTATACTTATTATGGTGTTTTAATCTCTGGGTAAGCATTTTTTACTGCTTTATAAAATTCTTCAAGTGCTTCTTCTTTTGTTACCTTACCATCTACATAATCTATTACTTTTGAACCTAGTAATGTATCAATTTGCTGGTCATACTTTGTAACAATACCTGGCTCTATTTTCTTAGATTCTTCTAAGAAGAACTCATAGTTATTTTGTCCATCTAAGAATGGCTCACTGAAATCACCTTTAATTTCATCTGTAACAGGTAGGTAAGATAAAACATCTCCTGTTTCTAATGCCCAATCTGTTAAGAACTCTTCATCATGTGTCATCATTTTTACGAATTCCCATGCTAAGTCCTTATTCTCAGAACCACTATAAATTCCTACCCAAGTTCCGCCCCAGAAGTATGGTGCCGGTCCTGATGTAACAGCCCAGTCGCCATTAGTTTCTTCTACGTTAGGTTTAAGTACACTGTGTAATCCCCATGTTGGTAGAGCATAAGAGAATACTTCTGTTTGATTGTCTTTAGATGCTTCTGAATCTACTTCATCCCATCCACCATTATAGGCAACTGGGCCATCCATTGCAGCAAACCAAGATGGTGACCATTCTGGAGCAAATGCTGTATAATCTTTTTCACGTAGTGTCTTAGCATGATCGAAATAATTTAGCTTTGCTTCTGTCATAACTAATTCATTATCTTCATTCACCCATGGCTGTGGATCTTCACTTTTAGAGAACCAACGAATCGCACCCTCATCTGGGAATAAACGATATCCTGCTTCCTTCAACTTATCTCCAGTCTCAAACATTTTATCCCAAGAAGACATCATTTCTCCAACTTCCGCTGGATCATCTGTACCAAGTACTTCTTCTGCAATACTACGACGGTAGAAGATACCACCTGGTGTTGTCTGCCAAGATAATGCTCTAACATTTCCTTCAGAATCTTTCCCTAAATCAAACACATAAGGAACGTAATCGTCTTCCCACTCATCTACATTATAAGGATCAGCTGATAGGTTTTCCCAATAACCTCTATCAGTCCATTCCTTCAAGAATGCAATTTCTCCTGTAAATACATCAGGAGCACCTACTCCACTTTCTAGAGCTGGTCTAAGTTTTGTTGGGTAGTCCGCAATTGGAACAATAGTCAACTCTACAGTCGAGCCATTTCTCTCTTCAAATGTCGTAATAGGGTCTTCTAATTCATCTGTGAAAGACCAAACCTTTAATACCTCACCTGAATAATCTTTTTCTTCATTGTTTTCTTCAGTGTTAGTGTTGTTATCAGTGTTATTACCATTGTCTGATGTAGAAGAATCATCTGAACACCCAGCAATTACTCCTACTAGTAATATAAGTAAAAACATACTTAATACTTTTTTCATTGTGTTGCCTCCTAATAATTTTATAATGATAATACTAAAAGATCTAATTCTAACTAGCTTCCCTAAACCGGTTTCGTTTTTATTAAAAGCTAGATCTCTCTACATGATTCTCTTGTTATCAGTTCAACTGGAACAACGATCATATCCTTGCTTTTTTGCATATTATTGATTTGTTTAATTAATAGCTTTCCTGATTTTTCTCCAATCAGGTCCGTTTTCTGTCTAAGTGTTGTTAAGCCAGGTTCGATGAATTGAGATAGTTCAATATCATCAAAACCAACTACAGAGTAATCCTTTGGCACTTCAAGGCCAGCATCCTTAATTGCCTCGATTGCACCAACCGCCAAATTATCTCCAGCTGCATATACAGCTGTCGGTCGATCGCTTAGAGTCAACAGCTTTGTCATTGCTTCATAGCCACTCTCTCTTGAAAAATATCCCCCATCCACAGTGTATTCATTTGGCAGAGATAGGCGTAGACTTTTTAATCCTTCTAAGTAACCCTTAAGTCTTTGCTCCCCTGCAAAAGTGGATATATGTCCTGCGATATGGGCAATCTTTCGATGGCCTAGCGAATACAAATAGTTTACTGCCTGTTTACTTCCATTAATATTATCTGAGTAAACAACACTAGAATTGTCACTTATTAAATCAATGACTACGGACGGCAATGCGCTGTTCATTAGCTCTTGCACTTGCTCATCTTCATAAGCAGAAGAAACAATAACAACTCCATCTACACCTCTGTATTTGAAATAGTCAAGATAGCTTATCTGCTTATTGCTAATGCTCCTAGAAGCAAATAATAAATCGTATCCATTGGCTTCTACACATTGCCTAAAGCTTTCAATTACTGCATTAAAGAATGGATGCTTCACGCCGATTCCTAACGATTCTACAAAGACAACACCTATCATCCATGATTTCTTTGTCGCTAGGGTTCTAGCATGAGAGTTTGGAAGATACCCTAATTCATCAACTGCGTCTAAAATTTTCTTTTTTGTTAAATGATTTATATCTTGGTAATCATTTAATGCTTTAGATACAGTCGTTGGTGAAACCCCCGTTTTCTTTGCAATGTCGTAAATTGTCACCATACTTATACACCTCTTGCTCCTTGAAAGCGTTACGTGTTAAGAAAAAGTTAATCTGAAACCCTTTTCATTTACCTTCAGTTGGTGCAAAGCAATGGCTTCGATCTCACTCTTTAATCACTCTTGCGTTATCTAAGATGATGTTTACTTCCATTTCAGCACCTCCCAACAATTAGTGTAACGCTTACAATTACATTCTATTAAATCTTTTGACTTTGTATAAGGTGTAGAATTTCACTTATGGTGATGGATTTTTAGGTGCTTTAAAATTAGTGCCCTTTATTATATTAAAAGAACGGGATAAACACGATTAACTTTTTTTAAAGTAATGAAATTTAAAGAAGATGACTTCTGGCCATACAGAAATCATCTTCTTAATATACTATAGTAGTCTTTTACAAAGAATACACCTTACCTGATGTTGTCTTTTAATTTTTCTCTAAATTCCTTTGGAGATACACCCTCTATGTCCCTAAATACTCTTGAAAACTGCTTTGGATTCTTAAACCCAACTAGTTCACTCACCTCAAAAATTTTATTATCATAGTCTGACAATAATTTCTTTGCTTTTTCTATACGCACCTTTTTTAGATAATCAACAAAGTTTTCACCTGTATACTCCTTAAATGTATGGCTAAAGTACGAATAATTCAGGGATATATGATTAGAAACAACAGCCATATTTAGATCTTTATGTGCGTTCTCATGAATAAAATCTATTGCCTTTTCCATGATGCTTCCTTCAGAATACACTAATTTCATTTCTTTAATGAACTCATGAAGATGCATCGTTAAATACTCCACTGCATAAAAATAATCATTGATACTTTCAAAATTATTTATGTCACCAACCTCGTCATATTGTTGAAAAATTTCAACTGATTCCTTACCGAGCTCACGAAAGGCTTGGTCAAAAATAATTTTATTTATTGCATCACTTAATGCATAAACATAAGTTAATTTATAGTTTTTTAACTCTTCTATATTAAAGACGTTTAATAGAGTTGACCTTATTTCATTATTTCTATCTGTTCCTAACATATTATAAATTTTTTGAAGAGATTTTTCTTCTACATCGATATTTTCCATCTTTTTATCTACTTCTTCAAAGGTAAATACATTTTGATTTGGATAGATAAATTTATAAGCTAACGCTTCTTTTGCTTGCTCATAAGCCTCTTTGAATTTTCTAGTAACTGTGTGCCTTTTGCTTATTGCAACTATTAACGGGCAATGTGTATCCAAATTATATTCCTCTAAAACTTGATAAAATATACCTACGTCTTCAGAGAGGACAGTTAGTTTTTCATCACTGTCCAGAAAAAAGAATGTATGGTCGTTATTATCTGTCATTGTTTTTTTGAATTGACTAGCAAGCTCTTTTTTTTGAATTACTCCCTTCTCATCTCTAAAATGAAAGACACCAACATAAAATCCATTAGGGTAATTATAGAGTTGAAGATTCTGAAAAATTTCTTCTACTTCTTCTTCATTTATCCTTGGATTAAGTAACATATAACTTAATTGATTGTTTCGGTATTCGTCCATATCTTTTGGCAACGCTAATTCTGCATCTATCTTTTCTTTAGTACGATCGATGATATTAAACAATTCATTACGGTCAACCGGCTTTAGTATATAATCCATTACTTGATATTTAATAGCTTGTTTTGCATAGGAAAAGTCATCATATCCACTCACAATAATAACAAGAGGTGTTTTTTCCATCAGCTGCATTTGTTCTATTAGTTTAATTCCGTCCATACGAGGCATCTTAATATCTGTTATGACAATGTTTATATCACTAACCTTTAATAATTCAAGTGCTTCCACCCCATCTGATGCCACTAGAATATCGAAGTTATATCTTCTTTCAAGCATTGCCTTAATCCCTAACCGTATCATTCGCTCATCATCTACAACTAATATAGTTATCATGAGGGTAAACCTCCACCTCCTTCAAGAAGTAGACAGGGTAAGGTAACTACAACTTTAGTGTATTCTCCTTCCTCACTGTCAATTTTCAGTCCATATTCATTTCCATAATGTAATTGGATTCGCTCATGTACATTGTATAGCCCTATTCCACTACCACTCTTCATTTGGCTAGAAGTCTCTTCCACCTCTGTTCCTTCAATGAGATTAGCAGTTAACTGGCATAGTGTTGATTTATCCATTCCTACTCCGTTATCTGTTATTTCTATCATTATATCTTTAGTGTTGGAGAATACTTTAATGGATATTATACCGTCTTTCTCATGTAAAACATCTAGTAATCCATGTTTCACCGAGTTTTCGACGATAGGTTGGAAGGTCATTTTCAGGACTTCCTGACTTAAATATCTTGAAGGGATATCAACATTAAATCTTAATTTATTATCTAAACGGACATTCATAATATCAATATAGTTTTTTATGTGGTTTACTTCATCTTGTAAAGAAACAAAGTCCTTCTTCCACTTAAGATTGTAACGCATCATTTCACCTAAGGATGTTATCGTGTCGGAAATTTCATAATTTCCATCGATCTCTGCCATCATTTTAATATTCTCCAAGGTATTATATAAGAAATGAGAATCAATTTGTGTTTTTAATGCCTTTAACTCCGACTCTTTTGTCGCTGCTTCTTTATTCACTGAGTCAGCGATTAAGCTATTTATTTTACTAAGCATATTTCGAATATGATTCGATAATCTTCCTATCTCACCATGCCCACGTATATCCACATCAACTGTAAAATCGCCTTTTTCTACTCTTTTCATCAATTCTATTAAAAGGTGAAACTTTTTTAGTATTAAAGAAATAATGCCATGCGTAAACAAAGACAGAACTATAATTAACGCAAAAGCTCCTATAAAAATATACATTCTAATTTGATTTCTTTCCGCGTATATATCCTTTAAAGAGACAACATTTAATAGATGCATATCAATACCTTCTACATAAGAGGAAACAATTAAATAGGGCCTTTCTCTATTTTGGAAACGCATTGTCTGATTACTATCGTTTTTATTATCTCTAAAAAAATTATCCCTTATTGCTTCTGGATTAGTATTAAGTTCCTCTAATAACGTGTCGGCTGGATTAACATGAACATTACTCATTTCATCAATGACAAGCATTTGGGACTGACCATTATTTACACCACTAAACATTTTAGGAAAAAAGTTTTCTAACAGCATAGTGATTTCAATAATACCTAAATGGTTGTCCTTTGGGTACTCAAGTTGGCGATACAATGAAGCCTTCCACGGTCCAATTTTACTAGAATACACATTATCTAAATACTGACCCTGTTGATTAAATCTCCACATTTCTCTTCCATTTAATTCAAGAAGTTTTTTATACCAATCAGAGTTTGCAATCCGTTTCTCATCATAAACTATTGGCCACATTTCACTTATATTTTTATTAGATGTGAAAAAATGAATATTCTCTATACTAGGATTATTATATTTTAACTGCGTAATATCTGAAAGAACATTGATTTTAAAATCTAGCAGCCCTTTAACATCGTATTCTTCTTTTTGTCTGATAAACTCCTTAAATTCTTGATTTGCGACTACCATTTGAGCGGTTCGGCGAATGGTTTCAATATTATTTTCTATATTGACCTGTTCTAACTGTAATATATATTCATTCTCACTAATTGCATCATGAATTGATGCCTCATAGTATTGTTTCGAGATATTCCATGTGAAAATCAAAACGGGAACTAATAGAATAATGACATACAGAGTCACAAACTTTTTTTGGAGGGAAATATTACTAATATACAAACTTACCTCATTAAAAAAATACTTCCACTTTGTCCTAATATTATTTCACCTCCAGCATCTTTTACTTTGCGATAGTATTCCACAATAAAGTGAAACTTCCATCAGTGAGGGTTTTCTTCATCCCTCACTGATGGTTAGTTGAACGAATCGGGCTTTTACGGGCAGTTAGCCCCCACTTAAACTCCTTCGATTTCTCTAAGTTTTGAAGTGGGGGGAATGCCCGTTAATGCGGGATAAATAAAGAGTTAGACTTCGCTCCGGTATTAATCATTTAACTTTGCTTTATTTTCCTCATATTCCTGCTGCATATATTCTTTAATTAAATCATAACCATTTTCTTCTCGGGTCTCTAAAAATGATTGAAACAACTTATCAAATTCTTCTTCTGTCTCAGCTAACAACAACCTTGGTAAAACTTCTCCCCACTTCTTCTCTATCTTATTAGCAGAAATACCTTCTTCCGAAGTGCCTCTTGGGATAATACCATCGAATTCACTTAAGCTAACGGTCTTTCCCTTCGTCCAATCTTCTAACTGCTTTAGCGGTGGTGAAATTTCAGGTTCCCATTGAAGCATCATATTGGTATCCATTAGCATCCAATATGCATGCGAAGCTCCATACTTTTCATCAAATTTTGCACGGTCAGAGTTCAGTAATTCTAACACTTCAGGAAAAAACTCTTCTTTTCCGTTGATATAATCCCAAGTAACTCCTTTTTTACCTAGAAACACATCTTTTTGACCTTCTTCACTAATTAAATAACTCAAAAATCGAATTGCTCTTTCAGGATCCTTTACATCTTTGGAGATAAATGTAATTGTCCAACCTGAAATACCATCTGCCGCTAAAGTTGGGGCATCAAGACTAGTGTTTGCTGGCCCATCTACAGCAATATAAACCGAATCGGGGTTATTTGTATAAAGAGCTTGCTGCTGTGCTTCCATATCACTACGCTGATAAAGCATAGCAAAGTATCGACCTTTTGCTATTTTTTCTTCCATTTGCGGTCGCTTATCGACAAAGATATCCTTTGCTAAAAGTCCCATTTCATTTGCTTTTCTAAATGTCTTTAACCATCTTATATATTCTTTATCGGTTCTCCGGTCATATACCTTTCCATTCTTCTGCATTGGAACAGCTAGGAAATTAAGAAGATATGCTTCTAAGGAATCATTTCCAACATCCGTAAACTCATGCAAACCAATGGGAATAAGAGGTTCGCCATTTACCTCTGGGAACATTTCTTTAGCTTTCTTCAATGCTTGAAGGAATCCTTCAGGTGTTCTCATGTCCGGCTTACCTAACGCTTCATACATATCTTTGCGCACTAAAAATGTTTGATTGGATGGCTTTAAATCCTTATATCTTTCAAAATCCTCTGGGGAAGAAGATGCGTTTGGATACATGTAAACATGTCCATCTTCTTGTCTATACCAATCTAGTTTCTTACTATCTGAAACATTAAAGAAATATGGGTCATAGCTCTCTGCAAGTTCATCTAATGGTAAGACAAGTTCTCCTTCTATTATTTTTCTTGCCGAATCTTCCCACCAACCTAACGTAATAAAGTCAGGTAAGGAACCTGAAGCAATCATCGTGTTCATTTTTTCGTTTTCATTTCCCGATGGAGTAATAAAGTTAACATTGATACCAGTTTTTTCCGTTATATAATCCGAAACAACGTTTCCACCCCATTCGGTTGTAAACCAGGAAAAGTTCACATACCAATCAAAGGTAATGGGAGACGTATCTAACTTCCAACCAGGTTCATCTGGATTAAGTAGTATAGTTTCCTCTTCATCTTGAGAGGAGACGCTTTCATTATCAATATCCTTTTTTTCACATGCTACAAATAATAGACTCATCGAAATCACTAATAGTAATATAATACTTTTTATCGTTTCCTCTATTCTCATATAACATCCCTCACTTATACAATAATTATAACGTAAAAACTATTAATTGAACATTGGACTTTTTCGACTTTATCAAGTAAATAATTTATATACATCTTTTAAGATTTGATAGATGATGCTTTTTACATGATTGAAGCAAAGGATTCTATTAGAAAAAAGTTAAAACACTATAATTTAACAAATTTTAAAAAAATGTTATAATTAATTTATTGTATTGAAACCGGTTTCAATACAATGGTCAACAGACGGTTAAAAGGAGGAAGAAAAAAATGAAACAACGACAATTCGGAAGTACTGGTAAATTTGTATCTGAAATAGGACTAGGCGCATGGCAGTTAGGGAATGTGAGAGATTCTGAATCAATGACTGAAAATGATGCAATTGCAATTGTCCACAAAGCATTGGAACTAGGGTGTAACTTCTTCGATACAGCTCCAAATTATGGTTTAGGAAAAAGTGAGGAGATCCTTGGTAAGGCACTAAAAGGGAAAAGAGATAAGGTGATCATATCGTCAAAGTTTGGTCATCATGATAACGATAAGCTTAACTTTGATCCAAATGAAATCGAAAAGTCAGTTGATAGAAGTTTGAAACGATTACAGACTGACTATCTTGATTCCGTACTTTTGCATAACCCACCGTTTGAAAACTTGAATGGAAATAGTCAACATTTCGAAGTGTTTGAAAAGCTTAAAAGAAAAGGAAAAATTGCTGCTTATGGTGCATCTGTTGACTCAAGTAAAGAGATGTTTGAGGTGATTGAAACAACGAATAGCCAAGTAATCGAAGTCATGTTTAATATTTTTCATCAAGAGACAGCTATGGCATTTCAAGCAGCTCATGAAAAAAATATAGCGCTTGTTGTTAAAGTCCCATTAGATTCGGGTTGGTTATCAGGTAAATATAATTCCGAAAGTACTTTTACTGATATTAGGAGTCGTTGGAGTCCTGACATTATTAAGAGAAGAACAATGATGTTAGAAGAAATTAAAAATATCGTAGATTCTAATCAAAGCCTTGTAAAAAGTGCCTTGCAATTTATCTTAGCGCATCCACAAGTGTCCACGGTTATTCCTGGTGCTAAAAGTACGCGACAATTACAAGAAAATTTCTCAGCAAGTGAAGGAAGCATGGATGCAAAAGAAGTAGAGCAATTAAAAGCGATTTGGGAGAAGCACTTAAAAGATAACAACCTTCCTTGGTAAATATTTTTCCGGGAGGTTCCTATTCGAATGAAAGCAAAAGGAGGAACTAAGTGTGAATATAAGCCAATCATTTTTTTCTGACCGAGTAGAAGATACGCAAGCTATTTATCTTACAAAAGAATTTTTTGATGTAAAAGGAGACGGTATTGCTGATGACACGTTTGCTATTCAATCTGCGATAAATAAAGTGAAAGAAACGATGAATTATGGGATTGTCTTTATACCAGAAGGCGAGTACCGAATAAGCAAAACCATTTATATTCCAAAAGCAGTTCGCTTGATAGGTTACGGGAAGAAACGTCCGTTAATTATTCTTAGAGAAAATACCCCAGGATTTCAGGATGAAAATATAACGGATAAAGGACGCGCCAACTATATGTTTTGGTTCACCGATTCTATCCCAAAACCAGGAGAGCCGGTTAAGGATGCGAATCCTGGTACTTTTTATAGTGCATTGTCTAATGTTGATATCCGAATTGAAGATGGTAATCCAGCAGCAGTAGCACTTAGAACTCATTTTGCTCAACATTCCTTTATTGCTCATGTCGATATTCATATTGGAAACGGCAAAGCAGGCATCTTTGATGTGGGAAATGAAATAGAAGATGTACGCTTCTTTGGTGGAAATTACGGTATTTACACAAATAAAACGTCACCAGGTTGGCCATTCATGATGGTAGATACATATTTTGAAGGGCAAAAGAAAGCTGCTATCCAAACAAAAGAGGCTGGATTGACCATTACACGTATGGTAATTAGAGATGTACCAACAGTGATTGAAACGGTTGATGGTTATTTTGAAAAATTATTTATAGAAGATAGTCATTTTGAAAAAGTTACTGGTCCTGCAATCATTATTAGTAATGAACAAAATAGTTTTACACAAATCAACATTCAGAACACCTATTGTAGAGAAGTTCCTATGCTTGCTAGTTTTCGTCAAAGCGGGAAACAAATTAATGCCCCATCGGAAATGTATAAAGTAAGTCAACTTACACACGGAGTCTATATGGAGGATATTGATTCTCCAGCGATGATACAAACAATTCAGGAGCTATTACCTTTAAACTCATATCCACCATGTATAAAAACGAATATTCCTACCTTACCTGCAATGTCCAAATGGATAAATCTAAAAAGTCTTGGTGCTGTTGGTGACGGGATAACCGATGATACCAAGGTGATTCAACAGGCGATCGACATTTATAAAACTATTTATCTACCACAAGGAATGTATCGGGTATCAGACACTATCAGGTTAAAGGAAGATTCGGTTCTGATCGGATTAAACCCAATCTCAACACAACTAGTCCTTCATGATAACACAGAGACTTTCAGTGGTTTTGGTCCACCGAAACCTCTTGTTGAAGCACCAAGAGATGGTACGAATATCCTGTATGGAATTGGGTTAGATACTGGAGGCAGAAACACAAGAGCTGTTGGCTGTAAATGGATGGCTGGAAAAGACTCCTATATGAATGATGTGAAATTCCTCGGCGGACATGGGGCGATGAGTAAAGATGGTAGTGAAGTACCATTATATAATGCAGATCGCACGGCAGACTATAACATCGATCGCAGATGGGACTCGCAATATTGGAGCCTTTGGGTGACTGATGGCGGCGGTGGCGTCTTTAAAGACATTTGGACAGCTAGTCCGTATGCCTCGGCAGGGATGTATGTTTCTAATACAGATACACCTGGGATTATTTATGCAATGTCGGTTGAGCATCATGTCCGCAATGAAGTAAAATTTAAAAATGTTTCGAATTGGCATGTTCTTGCCTTACAATTTGAAGAAGAGGCTGCAGAAAGTACAGATTGTTTACCACTTGAATTAATTGATTGTAGCAATATCCTCTTTGCAAATTTATATTTCTTCAGGACAATATGGTTGGATACGCCTTATCCACATGCAATAAAAACGTGGGATTGTAACAATATAGAGTTATTAAATACTCATAATTTTACCCAAGTCAAATATACAATTGATAATTTATTGTACGATGTCACTACTGATACAGAAGTCAGACCATGGCAAATTAGTAGGTTGAAACTTTTAGGAGCAGATAACAGAAGATCAAAAACAATCTCAAAAGTGGAGAAGGTTCATAAACTAGCAGGTGGATTTGAATTTATCGATTCCATGTGCAAAGACAGTAAAGGAAATGTATTCTTTGTTGACTCGCGTATGAAACGAATTTATAAATGGTCAGACGAACATAAGCGTTTAACGTTGATTACCGATATTCATCACCGTCCACGATCAATTGCATGTGATGAAGATGACCGACTTCTAGTTGTAGCAGAATATTCCCCATCAAAAGGGGCTACTATTGAAGGGAAACCGGAAGTATATCCGAAGGAAGAAGATGCGAAAGGTTCATCATACAGTTTCTGGTACAATACTGGTTCAACGATAAAGGTTTATTCAATTGATCCTAACAGACCAGAAGAAAGTATGCAGATATTAGATAAAGTTCCTATGAAATCGGTTCAGCGTGTATCGAAGGCATTATACCCTGCAAATCGTTGGAGAGATAGTGGTGATTTCTTGTCTGTATCTGTAGAAGAGCCAAAAGAGTGTTTTATGGCAAAAGATGGGGTGACAATCATACCCGTTACGTCCGACCTAATGCGAGCATGTTGTTTACTTGAGGCATTTCCAGGTCAGCCGTTTTATGCAGTGGACGAATACTATAAACGGACAGTCCGTTTTGAAGTAACAACAAAAGGGTATTTGGAAGAACCACAAATCTTTGTGGAAAAGGGAGAATACACCGCTGTTAATAAGCCAAATGGAGATGTTATTGTTCCAGATGGAGATGTTTATGTATTTAATACCAAGGGTGAACTTATTGATAACATGGAAATTCCTGAGAGACCCGCATGCGTATTGCTTGCCGGTAAAGATAATAGTACCCTTTATATAACCGCTCGATCTTCTCTTTATATGGTTTTGGATTAAATTCTTTTTTAAAGCACTTGAAAGGCGCCTCATCAATGAGACGCCTTTCCAATATTTTTTTGACTTACTGAATTCCTCTAGACTTCTTCAACTTATAAGTTCTTATGGGATATTGCTCCTGGCACCTTTTCCAACCATTCTTTTTCTATTAGCAATCGGGTAATATACTCCAAAAAGGTACCGGTTTTAGCAACTTGTGTTGAAAACGTTGTAACTAAATCATGTTTCATTACAGTACCGAGCGAAAAACCATATTGGGACAACAAAGAACCAAATAAACCAGCTAAGTGCGTTACCATGATGCGGTCGGATAATACTCTTTTCTTTGAGTCTGTTATTTCCGATGATAAACTAGGGGGAATTGGTAATTCGTCCTTCTCTAATAACCCACTCAATGCATGATATTGTTTTTTTGCTACTTTTACCCCTTTAAGAAATAATTCAGCTATTTCGTCAGATTCTGAAGTTTGAGCAAAACCTAGACACATTGTTTCTATGATCATGAGTAGATCTATAATTAAATAAAGGTTTGCAAGCTCCATACTATTCATTGGACGATTATCTCCATGCCATCCATTTAAATAATCGGATTTTTGAATATATTCAGGAGATGTCGGTGCGGGTAACGTCGGTGTTCTCCAATATAATCCTTTGTTAAGAAGAATATTCGTCACTTTATCATTTAATTGAATTGCAGAAATTAAACAATTGCTATGATATTTGCGAACATCTACTCTTGTAGCTGAAGCTAAAGATCTAGAGTGGAATTCAAGACCAAGACGGGTACCATTATGTAAATAGAACAATAAAAATCGATCTGAAAACAGAGTTGGCGAGCTTTCATTAATATCTGTTTTAGAAAAGCCAATTGGGATTGGATACCCGTCGTAACTAAGTAATTTTTTCCGTTCCTTAACAATTTCAATTGCATCCTTTAACGCATATGTATATAAATCCTTAATTTTTTCATCCTGTGATTGCTCACGAAATAGGGTTAAATACCACGTTGACATCTCATTAATAGAGTAACCTGTCCACAGATAGCCTAGTTCAGAGGATGTAAGGGACATCGTCTTTGGACTTCTCATTATGTTATTCCTCCATTTTTTAATTTTAAGTAGGGTCGAAGTAAATAGCTTGCGACTTTAAGTGGGTTAATCATTTTCGTTTGAAACAACTTCCCCCCCCAGTAACCTTGTAGAGAGTGAATAATTCGATCCAACCCTTGATTGGATAATTGCTCCATTGACCTTCTTAAAACAAGGGAATCTTCATAACTTTGACGAAGTGGTTTCATTAACTCTTCATATTTTCCAAAACCACATAAATCATAGGCTGCATAAATTCCACTTAATATTGAGGTATACTGGCCAAAACCCATAAAAGGCATCATGGTTCCGAAGCAGTTCCCAACATAAAAAGTATTGCCTATTCTCCCTGAGTTGCAAATTCCTACTGGATAACGGGTAATTTGGAATTGATCGGTTATTGGAAATTCCTGTTTTAACTGAGAACGTACTTTTTCGTGGAAAAGACCCCATAGTTTATTGATGTTTACATCCGTATTTTCAGGTAGATCTGGTATGGCTATAGACATATTTGCTTCCTTCTCTGAAAATGGAATAAGAAAGCAGTAACCGTAAGGAGCAAGGTCATAATCAATCCAAGCCATTACACTATACCGGTCAAAAGTCCCTTCAACTGTCGCACCTTTTATAGAAACGGTTAAATCTTCTCTGAAGTTTCTTGTCTTCTTTGCGTAACCTCCATCTCCAGTTGCCATGATCACATGTGAATATTTACTAAGCAATTTCTCATAGGTTTCTTCTGAATTAAATTTAATGGCTGATTTTATTTGTTGTTCTAGCTGTGCTTCAAATGAATCCTGTTCTCTGCCACGAATATTTGCGAAACCTAATTGACCTCTTATAGTTGCTTTTTCATTTTTAGAGTAAAGTTCCATTGTTTGAATATTTGAAGTAGGTTTAAGATAAATTCCGTATTCCTCTGATAATGATGCGATACAGTCATGAACTGGTCTTGTAAAAATAGACAGTAGGACCTCACCGTTAACAAACCGGTCCCCTACTTTACTTCTTTTTTCAAATATCGTTGGAGTTATACCATTTTTCTCAAGCGTAATGGCACATGCTAAACCGGAGAGACCGGCTCCCATAATGGCAATGCCCATTTTGAACACACCTCCTACATTTTCGTATAGTAAGAGCGTTCCCTTTTGGTAAATAATAAATACACTTCAATTTCCAAATGATTGGAAATCGTTTGTTAAAGCTGTCAACGAAATTCATTCTTGGAGCAATTTCCTAATTAAAAAGAAAAAGTTCTGAGCAAAAGATCTACTCAGAACTCTAAGATTATTTTAATTTACTACCATCAATATACACTTTAATTCGATCAATCTTACCTTCACGACTGAAAATAGTCTGACTTGTTACAAGATCTAAAGTATCCTCATCTTCAAAAATACTTTCTGTACCATCTTTATAACAAACGATGATCTTCTTTTTGTCGTCTAGATAGTAGATTACAGGAACTGCACAAAATGTAAATCCTAAGGAATTCTCATCTAACTGGATTGTTTCTGTATCCGCAGCATTACTATTCCTAGGTAGGGACCAGAGTTTCGTCTCTTTTAAAAACTCAGACTTGGATAATAAAACTGGTTTAAAATGAACAAGTCCCTCCTCTACCTTCACTCCTAATTCAGTTAGTCGAGAGATAAAGTCTTCTTTAACCTGCCCGGTCATACCTGGTTGCTGTACGCCTGCAAATCCAGGAGTGTGAGAATAAGCCTCAGTTGGGAATGCACCATATTCTTCTGGTGATTTTTCTAATCCTATACCATCCTTAAGAGCTTCATAATCATTCATAAGCGCTTCAGCTTCTTCATTCATACCTTTTTGACAATAGACATCTTCAAAGTTTTCTTGTGTTGCCAAGACTAGCTTTGATACCATATGCCAATAGATACTTCCTAAACCTTCGTATTTGTAAAAGGTACCAGAGCGTCCTGTAAAGGCATGATGGTTAAAAAGTTCTGTGAAAATTTCTTCAACGACTTTAATATCCTTATCCTTATACTCTTTTGTAGCCTCAAGTGCTTCTCTAATCTCTTCACCGTTTCTAAATCGACCGTTAAAATGGTACTTACCATTAACATCTTTTTCGATAAATCGTGTGAGATTTTTATTCAGTTCTGCTTGTAAAATAGATGATGACATAACTTGTTCATCAGGAATCACATTTTTCTCTAAGAACTTTGGCAACTCACGATTCGGATAGAGCATATAGCTGTTTTGATCTTCACGATACATAGAACTATTTTTAAGCGCATCTAAGACATTAATGGTTTCTTTTGCATCTAAAGCTTTTGAACTCAAAACAGAAACTTGCCCTTCTAACATTTCATAAAGATATGATATGCTACAGTTTTCCTTATCAAATCGAATAAGATTGTAAGAGTGATAAAGACCATCGTCACGTTTGTTCTTTTTAATTGAATCTTTTAAATGACGCATTGAAACCTCAATAAATTCTTGCAGGGATTCCATAGAAAGTGCCGCTTTATCTCCTGCAAAACCATTATCATAGATGGAATTTCTATAGGTTTCTCCAATCTTACCTAATGTTTTTACAATATCAAAACGAGTGTCATCGGACATTTCACTGCCCAGGTATTGTTCACTATCCTTCAATACCTTCGCTGTATCCTGAAACATCTGAAGTACTTCAACTGAAACTTCAATTGAATCTTCTTTAATTTCATTAACTAATTGACTCATATAGACTTGGAAACGATGCATGTAATACAGGGTAACCATTGACAATCCATTCCCAACAAGAGCGTTGTTAGCGTCGTTCCACTCTGGACGTTGCGTATTCATCCAAATACCACCCTCAGGTACATAGTTAGAGAACTTAGCAAGAACCGTAACCAAAAGTTTTTCCATTAAGTTAACTTTATAGATTTCGTCCTCGAAGTAAACTAACTTACCATCTGAGCCAATACTTGCAGTTTTGTTTTCGATACGTTGTTCATTCTCATCATCATAAACAATACTGTTTCTTGGATCTTCGACTAACGCATCAAATCCCTTAATCCTATAAGGTACATTTGCATATACAAAAATGTCTTTATGAAGAAGGTCCTGTAACTTTTCAGGGTTATAAGACTTTGATAATTCCATTAGCTTTAAAAGATAAATAATTTGATGATCTCCCCAGTATCCAATATTTGACCACGGATCTTCAGGGTCAAGCGTCTCCCAGTCAATTCCGTCTTTCGTGATTCGATAAGGGTTATAACCATCTGCTGTTGATGCATTTACGAATTTAGCAATGATACTCTCCGTGTATGCAGGGTAGGAAATAGACAGTGCTTCCCAATTTTGAAAGATATCACGCCAATTCCCTTCAAACTTAAGCTCCTTGCCACCATCTTCTTTGGTAATTTCTATATTAAATTTATTCCATGGACGACTCGGATCTCCATGTCGTCTACTGAATGTAAGCGGTAAGTACTCAAATACTAACCGTTCAAAATCCTTGCAATTAAGCTCTGCTGCCAAATTAAGCAGTTCATTATAGTTAATTGTTTCAGGTAATTTGTTGATAAAATCTAGTTGTTTGTTATATACTTCTTTATTCCAATTACCTACAAATGCTTTGAAATCTTCTCTATCAATCTCATAGCCATCTGCATATATGCCACCTCGCATAATATTGTAGAGGGTATTTGAAAAATGTCTGTAACTCGCCTTTTCATTAGCAGTAGATTGGAATCCATCTGCATTATATACAAGTTTTCTGAGATTGTACTGACCCTTTGCAACATCAGCTTCTATCGATTGAAGAATTGATTGATTTTCCATAATTTCTTTAATAAGTTTCTCAACTTTTGAAGCGTTTTGATTAAGTTCAGCTACTATATACCAGTTTTTTGATTCATGACCTTTAAGGAGGATAGAATCTGCAACATAGTAGGAACCTCTTCTACCCTTAACATCAACTTCCGTTTGTACCTCTTCGTTTTTTGAGAACGCTTTAATTTGTTGTTCTGATAAAAGGTAGCTAGGATTCTCAAGTCCCTTTGACCAAACCGTCGTTGCTTTCAATGATTCACTTGGCTCAGCTTTATCTGTTAAAATTGAGCTAAGCGTGTAGATACCGAGCCCTGCATTTTCCACTAATTCACAACGTTTATAGCCATCAACAAGTGTGCTTTTTGTATCTTGCAAAAGCGTATTAGCTCCGTAAGGCAGAATATTTCGAATACCGTCTAGGACTCTAATCTCTACGTCACTTTCCGCTAGATTAACCATATTAGATTCTTTAACAAATCCAAATAAATCACTGCTCTTCCATGTATAGGAATAACTAACCTCCAGGTCATGGTTGATCTCTTCAAACATAATCTTATTACCTGTGGTGTTTTTATATAGGTTCCTTGTAACCTTATATACATTGCTATTATGAAGCGAGAAAGGTTTCCACAGATAATTCTTTTCATCTTTATTCACGATTAGTATTGTATGTGGTCCGGTTGTCTCAATACTGTCATGGATTTTATCATCTGTATAATATGGAAATAATGCTGACTCTGCATTTTTACGACCGCAAGTCAGTCCGCCAGTACTTGATATAAACATCCATTGGTCAGCATCACTTACTACTGTCATAAAGAATGGATTCATTTGACTGTAGTTTTCAATCTTAAAATAAGTATCCTCATTCAGAGTTACCGTCTCTAGAGAAACCGGTTTCGATTCAGCGTGCAAAAAAGCATTTCCAAAGTGTAAATCCTGTATAGTATTCATCATATGTTCCTTTCTATAACTATTTTAAAATTTATCTAGTCACCATTGATTATATAGTGATACAGTTAAAAGTGCAATCATCTTCAAAAATTATCAGATATAAAGAACCAGCTTTTTTCTCATAATTTCTCATAATTGCGCTTTATCTTATATTTTTTATAATTGCATTTGCTAAACTTCCTTATCTTGATAAAACTCATAAACCCGTTTCCATGATTTTATCTCATTAGGTTTTAATTTTATATCAATAAACACTTCTGGACAAACCACATGGTTGGTTCCCCATAAGGCGATTTTGGAAGGTCGGAACTCAGATAGTTCTCGAACACCAGCTCCAATTTTATCGTGAAACACATCCCAATTGTAAGTTCCGTTTTTTACTTCCCAATCAATATGGGCATAGAAATCACCATCAGGTGTTAATGGCCATGTTAATCGGTCCTGAGATCTCGAGATAGAACCTACCGCAACGTCGATTTCTTTCATTCTTGGCATCTTTAATTGATAATGTTCACTAATTAATTCGTTATTAATTCCGATGAAATTATGCGAATATTCATTAGTATATATAGGGTGATCACCGGTATTTTCCAACCGGTAGTTGATGATTAATTGATTATCAACTATCTCTACTTCTTTAAATAAATGATACCCGTAACCCATAGGACTATAATTTGTAGTTTCAAAAGTTATAGAATTAGCTGATTTTTCAATTTTGACTTCTGAAGGAAAAACCTCATAGGTTTTAAAAAAGTCATAAGCTTCATCTTGATCTTTTTTTAGAAGACCTACACCAACTTTCGGAAATAACTCATCCACTTCTATTGCATCATAACCAATGGGCATATCAATACCAAATTCATTACATAATCCCAGGCCTCCAGTACCCTTACCCTCTTCTAATCGCTCAGGAACACAATAATTAATGTTTCCATCTAATGTTATTTGAGTAATAAAACCGGTCCAATCAAACCTTGAGCCTTTATAGAAGGATCCTGGTTCTTGAATCTCAACTTTTAAACGATTATTCTCTAAATAATACACTTTATTCCCTCCCTCTATAAATTAGTTATTCTTAATCTGTGATAGGCTCAGAAAACTAGTCTTTTCTATCAATCTGAATAACTTTCACATACTTAATTAATACATAATAAACAAACGCTATCTAACAACTTCTAATACAAACCCTAAGCTTCATACTATTTAAACTTTAGTATTATATTCAGCGCACTGAGGTCCAAGGCACCACTAGCATACTATACATCTTCTCCTATGCAATATGTGAGCTTCCTACGTAGTAAAGAAGTAAAGTGTGTGTCACTTAAACCTTCCTGGGTATGTGCAGGTGTAAAGCAGCATACTCTTCCCCTACCAAAACTATGTTGCCAACCAGCTATTGAGTGTCCGTCAATGGATTCGGATAATAAGAACACATCGGTTTCATCTGTTTGACACGAAACAAAGTAATGTTCATCAATAAAAGAACAAGCAATGGAACCATCACTATATTTGTAAGTGACCTCCTGCAAATCCGGATGATAAGTAAAAGAGCCTTTTAACATTTTGATATAGCTACTATCAGATGGATAACTTGCCATTCCTGTATGCCAAGCAAACCATCCCCCACCTTGTTCCACATACGTAACAATTTGAGCCATGATAGCTGGTTCCATCCACGTTTCCACTGTTTCATCGAGAGGGTTTAAACGATTTTCCTTATATAAAATAACGGCTGCAGGATTATCTCTTAATGCGTTTTCAACATCACCATAACTAATATATGAAACTTGTACATTCAGATCTTTAACAGCAGCTTCTAAACTCTCTTTAATCACATTTTCATGATGCCAATAATCTCCTAGTATTGCGACTATTTTTTTCAAATTTAACCCTCCTTACCAATCCAATATTTGGCCCTGATAATCAATAAAAATTGGTCCGTCTAACAAATGTCGTTGAAGGAGTTGCTGAACAATCCCCCTTGCAGAGTCTTTTGCTTCGACTGTTGCCTCTTTATTAAGCCTACCGAGCATGTAGGATTTGACATAACCAGGATGTATAGCGAAGACTTTTATTCCAGAGTCTTTTAATTGATTTTGTAATATAACAGATTGCATGTTTAGTGCAGCCTTTGACATTGTATACCCGTATTCTTTTACACGTTTACAATCGGTTATACTTCCTGCTTCAGAAGAAATATTAACGAGTAGTTTATTTTCTCCTTGCATCAATAACGGTAAAACAGACTGTGAAACTCGCAAAGGTCCTAACGTATTTGTCTCATACATGCTCCTAATTGCACTAAAATCAAGTGTTTCAAATACATCTCCATCTTGTTCCTTATAAATTGCCGCATTATTTATCAACACATCAAGTTGGGGCGAAACACGTTTAATCTCTTCAGCAGCATGCTGTACTGAATTGTCATCTGTCACATCAAGAGACAAGATATGAAGTTGCTTCCCCGCTGTCTCCTTTAGTTCTTGTAGTTCAGACCAGTTTGGCAAATAGCTCCCGGCAAATACCTTAAAGCCTTCTTTGATAAATGTTTGGGCTAGTGCAAGGCCAAGGCCCCTGTCACATCCCGTAATATATACTGTTTTCATTTTGCCATCCCCCCTACCAGCTGTATGCTTCCGGAGCGTGTCCCCCTGGACCTGGAAAAATCTCATCCAATCTTTTCATTATATCCTGTGATAACGTAAGCTCTACAGCATGTAAAGATTTTTGCAGCTGCTCTCTCGTACGCACACCAATGATAGGAGCTGTTACGATAGGGTTCGCTAATAACCAGGCAAGTGCAACTGTATCTTCTTTTTCTCCAATCTCCTTACATAACGCTGCAAATTGCTCAAGTTTACTACGGTTTTTTTCAATTGCTGCTTGATTTTTTGCACTTCTAGATCCTTTAGCTGGGTCCAGTGCATTTCCTCCTAACAACCCTCCGTCTAGTGGACTCCATGGAATAAATCCTAACCCATATCTCTCGACAGCTGGTAACACCTCTAACTCGGGCAATCTCCCATTTAAGTTATATCGGTGCTGTTCACAGACTAACCCAAAGAAATTACGTGCTTCTGCTTTTGCTTGTCCTTCTGCTATTGCCCATGCAGGAAAATTGCTAGATCCAACATATTCGATTTTACCTTGCTGAACAGCACGCTCAAATGCTGGCCAGATCTCTTCCCACCTAACTCTACGATCAATATGATGCATTTGATACAATTCAATATGATCTGTCTGTAAGCGACGTAATGATCCCTCAAGGTGACGACGAATTTTATATGCTGATAGCCCAGGTATATCATTCGGTCCATCAAACTCATCATGCATATCACCATACACCTTTGTAGCAAGTACAACCTTTTCCCTACGACCGCCACCTTGGGCGAACCAGCGACCTATTATTTCTTCCGTTTTACCAGCATTCGGTCCCCATCCGTAAATATTAGCTGTATCAATAAAGTTAATACCTGCATCAAGAGCAGCATCCATTATATAAAATGCTTCTTTTTCTTCTGTATTAACTCCAAAATTCATCGTTCCAAGACATAAGCGACTTACATTTAATCCGGTACGACCTAAGTATGTAAAATCCATATATAATCCTCTCTTCTACACGTATTTTTCATGATCTACTTTCTTCGTGTAAACGATACCAAAAAACCATACAATGAAAATGATAAGTTCCATTCTATGTAATAAATAGTAACTAAATTTTTAATCAGTGACAATATTTTAGGTATACGTAATCAAACAATTAGGAAAATGACCTTGACTCACAGTGATGCTGAATAGCTTAATTTAATTAGATTATTTTTATAGAATTTCTTCCCGCATTCACACTCGTAACGAAGGTTTCTATAGAAAAGTATGGTCTGTCTCTCAAATACTTTTAGGGATTTATCTAGTGAGAATGGATGATTCGTGCATTTTTTATTCTAATTGTGCAATAATCCCACCATTTATTATAAAGCCTACCTTTAAACAATTCTACTAATTACGTTATTAAACCTATTAGAAGCCATCTCATTTATTAAACGAACGATAAACGAGTTGGCTATATAAAAAACTTTTTCAATTGATTCCAACATGAAACACAATTCAATTTCCATCATAAAGTGAACCCTAAATCAGTCGATATCTGTGCTGTAAGACTTTTCAGCTGTTCAGTACTTTTTGTACTCACACGGCAGTAAATACCAACTCGCTTCTCTCTCTTGGGAGGCTTTGCAGGAATATATTCAACTCTTTTATCTTTAGTCACGACAAAACCTCCTTAATTACAGGTTTCTTGCCAAATTCAAATTTGCAATTCATCTATTATGCTCATTAGCTTTGCCTACATAGTTTTATTTAATTTAAAAAGTAAGATAACATATAAAACAATGTGAAGTGACAATGTTCCAAGTCCTAACCATGCTGCAATTTTCAAATTCAAAGCTACAAAGGTAAGCGAAATTGCCACTAAAACGAACAATGTAATAAACCACATATAGTACGCTGCCGTTTTTCTTACTTGGACATACCGTTCATCGTTTTCATTTATTCTTGCTTGCCTTGCTAATTCGGGGTTGGTTTTATACATTTTTTTGCTAAGTAGGGTCGAAGCAGCAGCACCGGTAAGACCAGCACCTATGCCGACAAATACCCATCGATACGTTCCAAAGCTCTCGGAAATCGTCGGAAGCCAGACATCCATAGTAATATTTATTAATACTGTTGTCACACCTATACACAGCGCAACTAAACTTAAGTACTTTTTGTTCTTCATAGTGTTTCCTCCTCATAGATGAATATTTCTTCAATCCTCATGTTAAAATACCGTGCAACTTTAAATGCAAGTGTTATAGATGGGTTGTATCTGCCGTTTTCAAGTGAACCTATCGTTTGGCGAGATACTTCTAAAATATCGGCTAATTCCTCTTGCCTTATACCTTTAGATTTTCGTATTTCTTCAAGTCTGTTTTTCAATTCAACACCTCCAAATCAACGGAAAGTAAACTTTACATTTGTAGTATAACATTCAGATCCCAACATGTAAAGTTAACTTTCCATAAAATTTAAAAATAATAGCAGACTATGTTCGCGTCTGCTAAAGGGAAAAGGGAAAAGGGAAAAGGGAAGAAGTCCCAGTTGAGAATCGTATCACAGTGAAAGATGCGCATGAGGGAATTATTTCTCATCACCAATTTGATTTTGTACAAAAGATGATTAAAAATAGAAAAAGAAATTTCACAAAGTTTAAAAAGCACCTATTTACAAATGTAGTTTATTGCAATGATTGCGGAAGTGGAATGTGGTATAGACAAAATCGTGTAGGATATATATGTGGGAGCTATGCTCGACACGGCAATATCGCATGTACGAATCACGCAATATCAGAGAAGGAATTAGCGCAAGTTATTCTGAATGATATTGACTGGATGTACAACAAGATAAGTGACAAAAAGTTTTTATCAGACGTAAAAGCCCTTGAGAAAAAACGTGTACATTTAAATCAAAAAGAATTAAACCTCATCGACGATGAAATCAACTCCATCAAGGTTAAAAAACGACGCTATATCGAAATTAACGGGTTTACTTGTGAGGTGCAAAATCATAAAACACAAGTCAAATGACAGAAGAAATCACATAGTTTTCATAACCGAATTAACAATATAATTCACATTTAAAAAAGGATTAGAGAAAAAACATTCTCTAATTGGGTTCCGTTACCTATCGAAAACTCTAAATTACCACTAAAAAACGCATCTAAATTTGCATACTGAATTGTACCGTGTTTTGTCGGTATATTTGTAATTAAAATTAAAGAATCTCAGTTCAGTCAACTGAGATTCTCCTTCTATTTATTTTCAATTGCTTCAAAAAAATCTTTAAGCTATTGTATTATTTTGTCTTGCTGTGGTGGTTGCTCTAACCAGCTATTATCTATCATTAAATTTTGAGCTTCCCCACCTAGCTTAGCCGTATCATCCAATAAATCCATGTATTGTCTTTTTAAATCATTCCTCATACTTGTAGCTAATGATGTTGCATAATCGGATAAACCCGCTGCTGTAAGGATAGACAATTGATACATCATTAACCTATCAGAAAAAGCTGGTTGGGAGGAACTTACGACTTGCGTTTCTGAAGGCATTGGTGTTGGCAATTGACTACTTGTTAAAAACTTTGTAAGCGTGTTGACTACCTTTTCCGAGAGTTTCCCTGCTTTTTTCATGAAGTCTCGTACTTCCTTTTTATCAGCTGTTTGTCCAAAACTTTTTGTTATTGTATTCCCCACTACATTTGCTTCAACGTTTCCAAAAATGTGGGATATCTCAATAGTATTTAAAAATCTCTGGTCGCCCAATAGATTGAATCCATTTAGATAGTCTCTATCTTCAATAAAATCAGACTTTTTTGGTGGTTCAATAAATGGAGGTCTTACATATAATCCTTTATCTAACAACAAATCACTAATCTCATCAAAAACAGTAATACCTTCAGAAGAACATTCTTTAAAATGTTTTCTAATATCTTTGCGAGTAGACATTGTATGCATAAGACTGCAACTTGTAGCATTCACTCTCGACAAATTTTTTATATACAATAAAGCGAAGGAGTCTGAAAAAAGCCGCGGAGCATTCATATCTACATCTTGATTACTAAATCCTACTGGAACTGGAACATTTTCTGATTCTAATATTTGTTTAGTCTTATCTCTTATTTTTTTAATCCTTTGATTGGTCTTCGTCAGAACATTTAACACTTCATTGTCTTCTGCTTTTGCAATAAAGTATTTTAACATGCAATTACTATGAGTGTGGCTAATATATTCTTGCCATAATGAAGCCATTTCAGATGAAGTAAGTTTTACGCTTTCTGGTGAACTCATAATACATCTACTCCCAATTTAATATTTATACTTTAATATTTACTGGATGCAGGAAAATATACCCGCTTAAAATATTGCGTAGCATTGTGTTCTTTCAAATCATTTTCTAAGTAAAGTGAAGGTTCTGATATATACCAACTGTCATCTTGCTTTTTTCTGAACGAAGAAAGTTAAACCATTTTCAAGTTCAAAATCTTTGGGATATCATCGTTGTTTTCATTATCCTTATTAGTAACTGGGCTCTAATTTGATTGTCGATTGTCTATTTGAATTTTCTCGTGTCTTACATTATATTGATTTTCTGTTGGACTCCTTCAGAAGTACAAGCTATACAACTTACCATCATTAGCAATGTTGCAATTAATAAAGCTATTTTTTCACTCATATTACCCCCCCTCGTAAATCTTGAAAACAAGCATATCTTATTGAACATAAGCACACGTCAGCCATTCATGTAACGCAAAATCAACGCTACACCACAGCTTCTTTCACAATTCAGACCCTTAATTGAATAATAATTAGGAAATATGTAAAAAGTCGTCAGTAGGTAAACATCATTACATCTCAACAAAACAAGGAGTTGAGATGCAATGAAGTGTGGTGTATATATCAGAGTTTCTACTGATAAAGATGAACAAAAATCTTCTTTAGAGAACCAAGAAAGGTATTTCTACAATGTTATCGCTGAGAAAGGATGGGAACTTTATAAGTTCTATGTAGATGTTGAAAGTGGAACAAAAGAGAGCAAGCGGGAGAACTTAAAAAATCTGATTGCAGATGCAAGAGAACGGAAATTTGATGTAATTCTTTCCAAAGAACTTTCTCGTCTTGCTAGAAACGGAAAATTGTCTTATGAAATTAAAGAAATTGCTGAACAAAATAATGTTGATATCATTACTTACGACAACGCTATTAATTCAATTGAAGGTAACATCCATATGTTTGGATTATACGCATGGATTTATGAACAAGAATCCCAGAGGACGTCAGAACGTATAAAGGTGGTCTTTAATTCGAAAGCAAGAAGAGGAGAATTCAAAGGTTCCAATGCTCCATACGGATATCAGGTTGTTAATAAGAAATTATTTTTAGCTGAGAACGATACTCCAGAAGTGATTCAACGAATTTTTGATTTATATGTTTCTGGTATGGGGGTTGATGCAATTGCACATCGTCTTTCACTAGACGGGGTTCCTACTCCTGCGAGTGTTGCTGGAAAGAAAAATGCCGCGAAATTTTGGCAAGGCAGTTCAGTTAAAAATATATTAACTAACCCACATTACACTGGTGATTTGGTTCAACATCGTGAAAACTACAAAAAGTGTCACTTCTGACAAAAGGGAACAGGTTCCTGCTGAGAATCATATCACTGTGAAAAACGCGCATGAGGGAATTATTTCTCACCAGCAATTTGATTTTGTACAAAAGATGATTAAAAATAGAAAAAGAAATTTCACAAAGTTTAAAAAGCACCTATTTACAAATGTGGTTTATTGCAATGATTGCGGAAGTGGAATGTGGTATAGACAGAATCGTTTAGGATATATATGTGGGAACTATGCTCGACACGGCAATATCGCATGTACGAATCACGCAATATCAGAGAAGGAATTAGAGCAAGTTATTCTGAATGATATTGACTGGATGTACAACAAGATAAGTGACAAAAAGTTTTTATCAGACGTAAAAGCCCTTGAGAAAAAACGTGTACATTCAAATCAAAAAGAATTAAACCTCATCGACGATGAAATCAATTCCATTAAGGTTAAAAAACGACGCTATATCGAAATGCTAGCTGACAACTTAATATCTCACGGTGAATACCGAGATATCTTGAGTAGTAAGGAAGCTAAAGTAAATGAGTTAAATGAAAAAAGGAGCGAGCTAAAAGCTTCACTCCTAGAAAATCAAGTAACAAAAGAAATCGAGACATTCCGCAACTTAATGGAACAGTTTAGTCCAATTGAGGAACTATCTAAAGAATTGTTGCATTACATGGTTGAACGTATTGTTATTAGCAAAGAACGAACAATTAAAGTAACCTACAGGTTTTCAATTTTTTCTAACTACTTGCCTGTGTAAACTAACTGCGACACACACTCCACATGACTGGTCTGTGGAAACATATCAACTGGTTGCACTTGCTTTGTTTCATATCCACCATTTTCTAAGATGTGTAAGTCACGCGCTAATGTTGATGGGTTGCAGGACACATAAACAATTCGTTTTGGTTCCATTGCGATCATTGCTTCCAATAATGCTTGATCACACCCTTTTCGTGGTGGATCAACAACAATTACATCTGGCTTTAATCCTTGCGAAGTCCACCAAGGCATAATTTTCTCTGCTTGTCCTACAAAGAATTCTGCGTTATCGATATTATTTAACTTTGCATTTTCTTTGGCATCACTAATTGCTTCTGGAACAATTTCAACACCATAAACTTTCTTTGCCTTTTGCGCTAAAAATAGTGAGATCGTACCAATACCACAATAGGCATCAATTACTGTTTCTCCACCAGTTAAATTTGCATATTCTAAAGCTGTATCATATAATTTTTTTGTTTGTGTAGGGTTAACTTGATAAAAAGATTTTCCGGAAATCGCAAACTTGATATCTCCAATCTTGTCATAAATATATTTCTCGCCCCACAACACTTTTGTTTCTTTTCCTAAAATAACATTTGTCCGTTCTTTATTAATATTTTGCACAATCGACTTTACGTGCGGATATGTTTCATGTAATGCTTTGATCAGCTCTTTTTTATATGGTAATTCGGCAGTTCTTGTTACAATAACGATCATTGTTTCGTTTGTTGCTTCCCCAGTCCGAACCATAATGTGACGTAAGATGCCGCGATGTGACTTCTCATCATATGCTGGTATACCAAGTCGATCTGCGATGCTTCGCACAGCTTCAACCATGCGATCATTTACTTCTGAGGTAATGATGCAACGATCCATATCATCGATAATTTCGTGGCTTTTCTTCCGGTAAAATCCAGTGATTAATTTACCATTTCGTTCTGCGACTGGAATTTGAACTTTATTACGATAACGCCACGGATCATCCATACCTATTGTTGGATGAACAGTAACATCCTCTATATGACCGATTTTTTTCAACGTATTTATTACTTGATTTCTTTTCATCTCACTTTGCATACTGTAACTCATATGCTGTAATTGGCAACCACCACACTGGTAATACACGTTACATGGGGGCTCAACTCTTTCATTACTTGTTTCTTCGATATCAAGTAACTTACCAATCGCAAAGTTTTTCTTTACTTTGATTACCTTTACTTTTCCCTTTTCACCAGGTAGTGCATATGGGACAAACAGAGGATAGCCATCTAATTTACCAACACCATTTCCTTCATGGGTAATATCTTCAAAGTCTAGTGTTATTGTTTGATTTTTTTGCACTGGGACCTGTTTTTTTTCCATTTTATCAACGTCCTTCATTTTCACATACTATTCAAAGTTTATCATAATATATATATTTTAGGAAATAGTCGAGAACCCTCGTGAATTTAGTCATGAGATGAATCGACTTCGGACAAGGGTTAGCTTCTGCTAACTCAATTGTCCGACATGTTCTATCGGACTAAATCAATTCATAAATCAACGTTTTTCTATATGCATGTGATATAATGAACATAAGGTGATAGCCGTATCAAAAGTAATTATATCCAAAACCAAAAAGAAAAATGATTGGAGGTGAAACCAATGCTTGAATTAGTAAACCGTGGCTATGTGTATCGTGCTATCCCTATTTCTGATGAAGTAGAAACGTATTTACGACAGTGTTTTGGTGCAGATAGAAAGATGTATAACCTTCACGTTGCCTATCTATATGACTACTTGGAAAAGAACGATTATCAAATTGGTGACAAACTACCTTCTTTAAAGAAGATGGGCATGCCGACTGTCTCTGCATTTAAAAAACAAGCCGTAAGTGACGATCATGTAGCCTACTTGTATCTTGTGGACGCCTTTGCTTCTAACGAAGCAAAGCAACACTTCAACAAGGCAGTTACAGCCTTTAATAAAATTGCCTATAAGAAACAATACAAGAAAGCTGCCTTGAAACGTCAGAAGACACTAGGGATAGAACCGACATTTCGTGATTTAAAAGGAATGCCCAAATTCCATTCTCGTAAAGGTAGCAAATCTAGCTACACGACATTTAACCAAAACGGAAATATCTACATCGAAGATGACATATTATATCTTCCATCAGCGCAAAAATCTTCTGTGAAAGTCGTTGGGTTGAAGTTACATACACATAGACCATTGCCACATGGTAGTAAAATTAAAAATGTAACGGTTACGATAAACACGAAAGGACAATTTGATGTGTCTATTTGTGTTGAATTTCCAAAGGAAATTCCAAGCATTGGTATACCAAATCGCATTTTGGGACTAGATTATTCGCAATCTCATTTTTTCGTAGATAGCGAGGGTAAGAAAGCCAATTATCCGCACTATTATCGAAAAATGAAAGAACGTCTAGCCAAAGAACAACGCATATTGTCAGGCAGAGTGAAGGGCTCTAATCGTTGGGAAAAACAGCGACTACTTGTTTCAAGACTACAGAACAAAGTTGTAAACCAACGAAAAGATTGGCTTCACAAGAAATCCTATGCTCTTGCGAATCAATATGACATGATTGTAGTAGAAAACATAGACCTTCGCGCGATTGGACAAAACAAGCATTATGCCAAAAATCAGCAAGATAATGGGTTTGGTACCTTCCGCTTGTATATAAAATATAAACTGGAACAGCAAGGAAAATACTACGTTAAAGCACCGAAAAATTTTGCGTCTACACAATTATGTTCGACTTGCAGTCATAAGAATACTGTACTAAAAGGCAATGTAGCTGTTCGTGAATGGGATTGCCCTTCTTGTGGCGCACATCTTGACCGAGATATTAACGCTGCGTTCAACCTTAAGCAATATGGGAAATACTTTACGAAAGATGAAATTCTGCCACAAATAGTTGTGGCTTAAATGATAAAAAAACGGGTTGCTTGGAGCCTAAACAGTACCTCTGGCATGGTTTAAAGGGCAAGACGCTGGTCTTGTTGTCCGCTGTAATTTCTAAAGGTTGTAATACCTTACAAGCCCGTGACTTCAGTCATGGGTTGTTGACAAATGTACAACATTAAGATGTCGACTTAACATTACATTTCCCGGGAAATATGCTATTTATGTCGAAACACAAAATAAAAAAAGAAAGAAGACTTAGCTACACTTAGCTTTCTTCTTTCTTTAGAAAAGATTCTGGAACAAAGTATTTAATATGTTGATGCAAGTTTACAAATTCTCCTGGCAATAAGCCACCAAATTCTCCGTCAATATTTAATTGCATCTTTTCTTCTGTTTTTACTTTGATTCGGTTAGCACGGGTATAAAAGATTCGATCATCTTCTAAATGAGCACCTCGTAATGCTAAGGAAGCAATCCGAACGAATTCTGCTAAATTTGTTTTTCGTAAGATTAATAAGTCAAACAGACCATCATTCATTTCAGCAGATGGGGCTAACTTTTCAAATCCACCAACTGAATTCGTATTTGCCACAAGAAATAGCATAATCTCATCTTCAAACAGCTTACCATCATATTCAATTTGCACTTTAATCGGGCGTAATGATGGCAACATCTCAACACCTTTTAAATAATATGCTAGTTGGCCTAACATCGTTTTTAATTTACTAGGTACTTCATAGGACAATTCGGTTAGTTTTCCACCACCAGCTATATTCATGAAATAGTGCTCATTCACACGACCAATATCTAAAGCTAGCAAACGATTTTCTAAGATGACATCCACTGCTTTTTGAATATTTCTCGGGATACAGAGGGCTCTACAAAAATCATTTGTAGTTCCAACAGGAATTATCCCCAACTTTGGTCGGTGCTCCTGTTCTGCCATTCCATTAATAACTTCATTAATCGTACCATCTCCACCTGCCACAACAATAATATCAAATTTCCTCTCAACAGCTATACGTGCAGCATCTGTCGCATCTCCTACTCCTGTAGTTGCATGTACAGATGTTTCATATCCTGCCTGTTCAAAACGTTCTAGTACGTCAGGTAATTCCTTTTTAAAGCCTTCTCGTCCAGAAGTTGGATTATAAATAATACGGGCACGTTGCATCATGAACCCCCTTTAATTCTTCCATATTTATCAAATATGATACATCTTTTTTTACTTAATTAAAAGGTATTATATCATTAATTAAAATATGTCTTTTACAAAATCATATCATTTAAGCAATAAGAGAAGGCTACACACTGTTCATGCTAGTAGCCTTCTACAAATAGTTATCTTTTTTCGATTTCTGCTAAAATAATTTTGTTTACCATAGGTGGGTTTGCTTGGCCTTTTGTTTCCTTCATCACTTGTCCTACTAAGAAACCAAGTGCTTTGTCTTTCCCATTCTTATAGTCAATAATAGATTGTTCATTCTTATCAAGAAGGGCTGAAATAATTTCAGTTAATTGACCTTCATCAGAGATTTGAACAAGTCCCTTATCTTTTACGATTTTTTCAGGATCTCCACCTTTTTCAACAAGCTCTGCAAAAACTTTTTTCGCAATCTTAGATGAAATCGTTCCATCTTCTATTAGCTTAATCATTTTTGCTAATCCTTCTGGTGTTAAGGCAAGATCATGAAGTTCTTTTTGTTGTTTATTCATATAAGCAGAAACTTCACCCATTAACCAGTTTGAAGCTTGTTTCACATCAGCTCCTGCTGCAATTGTTGACTCAAAAAAGTCAGACATCTCTTTTGTGCTAGTTAAAACACTCGCATCATAAGCAGGTAATTCTAATTCATTAATGTAACGTAATTTCCGTGCATCTGGTAATTCTGGTATTTCAGCACGAATTCTTTCCTTCCAAGCATCATCTATATATAAAGGTACAAGATCAGGTTCCGGGAAGTAACGATAATCATCTGAACCTTCCTTAACACGCATTAGAATAGTCTCTTTTGTTTGTTCATCATATCGACGTGTTTCTTGTAGGATTTCACCGCCAGCTAGTAATACCTCTTGTTGGCGTTTTTCTTCAAACTCTAGCCCTTTTTGAACAAAAGAGAATGAATTCAAGTTTTTCAATTCCGTTTTAACACCAAATTCTTCTTGTCCAATTGGACGAATCGAGATGTTGGCATCACAACGTAATGATCCTTCTTCCATCTTACAATCAGATACACCTGTAAATTGGATTATGTTTTTCAACTTTTCAAGATACGCATAAGCTTCAGCTGGTGAGCGAAGATCTGGTTCAGATACAATCTCCACCAATGGTGTTCCTTGTCTATTGTAATCGACAAGTGAGTAGCCATCACCACTATGTGTTAATTTACCTGCATCTTCTTCTAAGTGCAGGCGCGTAATACCAATACGCTTTTTCTTTCCTTCAACTTCAATTTCAATCCAACCATTCTCACCAATTGGTTTATCAAATTGTGAGATTTGATAAGCCTTAGGATTATCTGGATAAAAGTAGTTTTTACGATCGAATTTAGTATTCGTAGCAATATCACAATTAATTGCCATTGATGCTTTCATTGCATAATTAACCGCTTCTTGATTTAGTACCGGCAATACACCTGGATACCCTAAATCAATCGGATTGATGTTTTCATTTGCTTCAGCTCCAAAATGGTTAAAGCTTGGGCTGAAAATCTTTGAATCTGTTTTTAGCTCAACATGGACTTCAAGACCAATAACTGTTTCAAAATTCATTATTTCGCACCTCCCAATTCAGGGGTTTTTTTATGGTGATCTGTAGCTTGTTCAAAAGCATATGCTGTGCGATATATTGTACTTTCATCAAAGTGTTTACCGATAATTTGTAGACCAATTGGTAAACCATCACTTGAGAAACCACAAGGAAGTGACATTCCCGGAACACCAGCTAAGTTTACTGGAATTGTTAAAATATCATTTGCATACATTGTTAATGGATCATCAACTTTTTCTCCTACTTTAAATGCAGGGGTTGGTGTTGTTGGTCCAACAATCACGTCATAGTCTTCAAAAACTTTTTCAAAATCATTCTTAATTAATGTACGAACTTTTTGTGCTTTTTTATAATAAGCATCATAGTAACCCGAACTTAATGCAAATGTTCCAAGCATGATACGACGTTTTACTTCATCACCAAATCCTTCACTACGAGAAAGCTTAAACATATCTAACATGTTCGTTGCATTTTCAGACCGAACACCGTATCGTACACCATCAAAGCGAGCAAGGTTTGCTGAAGCTTCTGATGAAGATAGTAAATAATAAGCTGCTACTGCATATTGTGAGTGTGGTAATGAAACCTCTTCCCAAGTTGCACCTAAGTCTTCATATACTTTTAGTGCTTGTAAAACTGCTTCTTTTACTTCTGGTGCGACACCTTCTTGCAAATACTCTTTAGGTACAGCGATTCTTAAACCTTTTACGTCTTGTTTAAGAGCTGCACTATAATCTGGAACTTCAATATTTGCAGACGTGGAGTCCATCGGATCGTGTCCAGCAATTGCCTGTAATAAATGCGCATTATCTTCTACTGATTTTGTAATCGGTCCAATTTGATCAAGAGAAGAAGCAAATGCAACTAATCCAAATCTTGATACAAGGCCATATGTTGGTTTCAATCCTACAACACCACAGAATGCTGCCGGTTGACGAATTGACCCACCAGTATCAGAGCCTAGTGAAAAGAACACTTCACGAGCTGCAACTGCTGCTGCAGAACCACCACTAGAACCACCTGGTACATAATCGGTATTCCAAGGATTACGAGTTGCTGCGTAGCTAGAGTTTTCATTTGATGAACCCATTGCAAATTCATCCATATTCAACTTACCAATTGTAACTGTATTTTCTTCTTCTAATTTATCAACGACAGTTGCATTATATAGCGGATCATTAAAGTTATCTAAAATCTGACTCGCACACGTCGTACGTAAGCCTTTTGTTACCATATTATCCTTCACACCAAGAGGTATACCGAACAATGGGTTTGAAGCTCCATCTACCTGCTTATCTAGTTCACTAGCTTTGGCACGTGCTGCTTCTTCATTTAACGTAATAAATGCTTTTACTTGATCATCCACAGCATGGATCCGTTCATAGGATGCTGCAACTAGATCACTGACAGTAATTTCTTTGTTATGTAGCTTATCTTGTATCTCTTTTAATGTATAATCAAACAATGACATAAGCCTTAAACCTCCTTATTCTAGTATAGAAGGGACGCGGAATTGACCATTTTTGTGATCTGGTGCATTCTTGAGTGCATCCTCTTTCTCAATCCATTTTCTTGGTTCATCTTTACGCATAACATTTTTCAGATCTAATACATGGGTTGTCGGCTCAACATTATCTGTATCCAAATCATTTAATAATTCTGCATAACTAATAATGTCCCCAAGTTGTTTTGTCATTTTTTCGACTTCTTCTTCTGAAATTGCTAAACGCGCTAAATGTGCTACGTGTTTTACTTGATCTTTTGAAATTTCTGACATTACTTTCACCTCCACTTTCTCTTTTCTACGTAGATTAACAATACTTATGATAATAGCAAAAAAAGGACTAGATTAGCAACTATTGGAACATTAAATAGTTGCTATATTCATATAATGAACGTAATAATTAATTATAAATATGGACGGTAGGTTCATCATTGCTTGCTTTACGAAAAATCAAGCTCTCTTGCTTATCACTTGAAGTAATGTTAATTTCTAGATCAAAATGATTTTGAAATCCTTCCATAACCAATCCATATACGTATTGTGTAAATCCGTTCACCTCTGCTTTACCGCTGAATTGAACTGGAATTTCCAATGTTAACTTTTGTAATTGATCATCTATATAAAACCCTTTTCCAATTACCCCAACATAATTTGGGAAGTAATCTGCAATATCCTTTTTGAAATCGTCTAAATTAGCAGCCATATCAGGATCTTTATCCTCTGCTTCATTGGATGGGAATAGGACATACTCTTCGTCAATTGCTTGCCATTCACCTATTGAAGTGCTTCCACCCTCAACAGTTGCTTTTCTTACGAAATTCCCTGGTACTAAATCATTTCGTGCCGCTTCTCGATAAACAGCAATCATAATCGGAACTTCTGCTAATTCTTCCCTGGCACGTAAGCGATTCACAACTTCTTTGGCTACACGATTGGCTTCTGATAACATCGTATCTATATCAATATCTTCATAATAAGTCAGACCCTTCGGTGATACAAAACGATAATGTGATTTCATCGCAATTCCAATTGATATACCTGCTAGTTGAACAGAATTGTCATCTGACTTTATCAAGTAATCTTGCTCTAAGATATGGGATAGATACTTCGGGTTATTACGTTCAGCTTCAATTGCTCTTTTCTCTGCTATTTTCTTTTCATCATCGTTTAATTCCTTAAATTCATCATCGTCAATTCCCTCAATTTCAGGGTTCAGTCCTAATGGGTTACTTCTTCCTTCGTCATCTTCAGAGTAGCGTTCCAACCATTCATAAACGATGTCTGATGTAATCTTTTGGCCTTCTTGAAAATAATAATCATCTGGATTAAATACATCAGTAGAGTGCCTTCTTAAACCTTCTTCAAACGCACCAATATCTAAACGATTGGCCACCTGATTTACAATAACACCTCTTGATTGACTTAATTTATAAGGAAGCAAAACTTGATAATCTTGGTCTGATACACTATACCTTGGAATGATCGCAGTTTCTGTCCCTGTTTCTTCAGATGTACTATCTTCTACTACTTCATCTTGATTTTCAAATGAAGGAGCACAACTTGTCAAAATAAGAAGCAGTATTAGTAAGAAAGGTATAATATTCTTATTCATCTTGCATTCCTCCTCTCCCTTTTTTGTACCATAAAGCACTATTCTCTATTTTCAAGTGCATCAATTAATTGTTGCTCATCCCAAACTTCCACACCTAATTTTGTTGCTTTATCCAACTTGGAACCTGCATCTTCACCGGCAATTAATAGGTCCGTTTTTTTACTAACACTTCCTGTTACGTTACCACCAATTGCTTCAATTCTTTCTTTTGCCTCCGGACGTGTTAATTGATCCATTTTTCCTGTTAACACAATTGTTTTACCAACGAAGGGAGAATCCTCCGGCTGTGTTACCCGCTTCGGACCTAAATAGCTCATATTTACATCTAATCCGTGTAATGTATCAATTAATTCTTGAACATGTTCTTCAGCGAAAAAACGCACAATTGAATCTGCCATCTTTTCACCAATTTCATTAACAGCTATAAGTTCATCAAATGAAGCTTTCATTAAATTATCCATATTTTCAAAATGAACTGATAAAGTTTTTGCTGCTTTTGCTCCAACAAAACGAATTCCTAGACCGAATAGCAGCCGTTCTAACGAATTATCTTTAGATATCTCGATTGCGTGTAACAGGTTCTCAACTGATTTTTCACCCATTCGTTCTAATTCCAGTAATTCCTCTCGCTTTAACTGATAAATATCTGAAATGGTACAAATGAGTTTTGCATCAAAAAGTTGCTCAATTACTTTTTCACCTAAACCATCAATATTCATTGCATTACGTGAAACAAAATGCGTTAAACCTTCCTTTACTTGGGCAGGACACGCTGGATTAATACAACGTAGTGCAACTTCCTCTTCAAGTCGAACTAATTCACTATTACAAGCTGGGCAATGTGTTGGCATGGTGTACCTTTCTTCACCTCCAGTTCGTTGATCCGTTAATACACGGACAACTTCTGGAATAATATCGCCAGCTTTTTTTATCACAACTGTATCATTGATGCGGATATCCTTGTCATGAATAAAATCTTCATTGTGTAGTGATGCACGTTGTACGGTGGTTCCAGCAACTTTAACGGGTTCTAGCTGTGCTGTTGGCGTGACAACACCTGTTCTTCCCACACTTAATTCAATCCCATACAACTTTGTGACTACTTCTTCTGCTGGGAATTTATATGCAATCGCCCAACGTGGACTTTTTGCTGTACTACCTAGTCTTTCTTGGTAAGCTAAATCATCAACCTTGATTACTATTCCATCAATGTCATAAGATAAGTCAATTCTTTTTTCAACCCAACTTTCAACATATGAAATAACTTCTTCAATTGTATTACATTTGTGCCATTCCGGATTCGTTTTAAGGCCTAATGTTGCTAAATATTCTAGTCTCTCACTATGGGCAGTTAATGTACCGGCTTCCCATTGTCCAACTGCATAAAGGAAAATATCAAGGTTACGTTTAGCAGCAATCTTAGGATCTAGTTGTCTTAAAGATCCCGCAGCAGCATTACGTGGATTGGCAAACGGTTCTTCACCATTTTCCTCTTTTGCATCATTCAAAGCTAGAAATGACTTTTGTGGCATAAATGCTTCCCCACGAACTTCAATTGTGTTCTTTTCGTCTATTTTTAACGGAATACTTCGAATGGTTTTCAAATTACTTGTAATATCTTCCCCAGTTGTCCCGTCCCCTCGCGTTGCACCTTGCGTAAAAATACCGTCTTGGTACCGAAGCGAAACGGCTAAACCGTCAATCTTTAGTTCACAAACATAAGTTACCTCATTAACACCCAGCCCTTCACGAACACGACGGTCAAAGTCCTTTAAATCAGCTTCATTAAATGCATTAGCTAAGCTAAGCATTGGCACATTATGTTGTACCTTCTGAAAGCCTTCTAGCGGTTTTCCACCAACACGATGCGTAGGTGAATCGGCTGTGACAAGTTCAGGGAATTGTTCCTCTAATTCACGTAACTGTTGCATTTGTCGATCATATTCCGCGTCTGGCACACTAGGATTATCCAATACGTGATATTCATAATTATATTGTGTTAAGGTTCGACGTAATGCTTCTATTTCTTTTGTTGCTTTTGTCTTATCCATTCTTACATCCACCTCAATTTATTCTTTGGTAATCGGAGCGAATTTTGCTAACAATCGTTTAATACCTACTGGAGCAGGGAATGCAATATCCAATTCCATTGATTCGCCTTCTCCTGATGCTCTAACAACAGTACCTTGGCCCCATTTTTTATGATTTGCTTTGTCACCAACTTGCCAGCCAAGTTTTTCTCCACCAGTTGTTGTTTTTTGTGCAGCTTTTTTAACAGCTTGCTTAGGAGGTGCTGCAAATGGATTTGGTTTTTGTTTTTCTATTTTCGACTTTCCAAACATTTGCTCTTTAGCTTCTTCCATACCTTCTAGAAGCTCATCTGGTATTTCATTGATAAATCGACTAACTGGATTAAAATTAGTTTTGCCATATAGTGTACGCATCTTCGCATGAGATAAATGAAGGACCTGTTCAGCTCGGGTAATTCCGACATATGCTAAGCGGCGTTCTTCTTCCATTTCTTCTTCATCCATAAGAGATCGATTGTGTGGAAATATACTTTCTTCTAATCCTACTAAAAATACAACTGGAAATTCTAACCCTTTAGCTGCATGTAGTGTCATTAAAGTGACTTTATTGTCAGCAAAAGGATCATCATCAACACGATCAATGTCAGCGATTAACGCTAAATCAGTGAGGAATGCTAACAATGTTTTGTCCTCACTATTTGCTTCAAAGTGTTGTGTTACTGTTTTAAATTCTTCTAAGTTTTCTAATCGACTTTGTGCTTCAATACTACGTTCATTTAGAAGCATTTCTTCATAGCCTGTCCGCTTGAGTACTTCTTCAACCATATCAGTTGCTGTTAAAAACTCTTGCTGCTGTGTCCAATTTTTAATCATTGCACCAAAAGCCGCTAGTTCTTTGGCAGCTTTTCCACTAACACCAGCAAAATCAACCTCTTGGACAGCTGTGTATAATGAAATGCCATGGTCCGCAGCATAAGCTTGTAATTTTTCTAGTGATGTTTTTCCGACGCCTCGTTTTGGCTCATTGACAACACGAGCAAAACTAAGGTCATCATCTGGATTTGAAATTAAACGTAAATATGCAAGCATGTCTTTAATTTCTTTTCGATCATAGAACTTTGTACCACCAACAATTTGATAAGGAATATTTGCTTTCACAAAAGTTTCCTCAATTGATCTTGACTGTGCATTCGTCCGATATAGTATGGCAATATCTCGATAATTGTAGTCTTGTGATTGGACATAGGATTCTACTTTATCCGCTACATACAACCCTTCATATTGCTCTGTTTGTGCTTGGTAGTAGTAAAGTTTTGATCCAGAAGTATTCTCCGTCCATAGTTTCTTGTCTTTACGTCCTGTATTCTTTTTAATCACTTCATTTGCAGCCTGTAATATCGATTGTGTAGAACGGTAATTTTGTTCCAGCATAACAACGCGGGCACTCGGGTAATCTTTTTCAAAAGACAATATATTTTGAATATCAGCACCACGCCAACCATAAATAGATTGATCAGAGTCCCCAACAACACATAGATTCTGGTATCGTACAGCCAATTGTTTCACTAAATAGTATTGTGCATGGTTCGTATCTTGGTACTCATCCACGTGAATATATTGAAACCTGCGTTGGTAATATTCCAATACTTCTGGCACACGTTTAAAGAGTTGAATTGTTTGCATAATGAGATCATCAAAATCAAGCGACTGATTTTTCACAAGTGTTTTTTGATACGCTTTATATACTGTGGCAATCTGTTGTTCATAGAAATTGCCAGCTTCTTTTTCATATTGTTCCGGCTCTATTAAGCTATTTTTGGCTGAACTAATTGCTCCCAACATTGCTCTTGGTTCAAACTTTTTCGGGTCAATATTGTTTGCTTTTAGCACGTTTTTGATAACCGTTAATTGATCACCACTATCTAAAATTGAAAAGTTACGATTATAACCGATTCGATCAATATCTCTTCTTAAAATCCGAACACACATAGAGTGAAAGGTCGATACCCAAATCTGATCTGCTTCAGGTCCAACAAGTCGCGCTACACGGTCTTTCATTTCGCGAGCCGCTTTATTAGTAAATGTTATCGCTAATACACTTCTTGGTGAGATTTCTTTTTCATCTAATAAGTAGGCAATTCGGTGGGTCAAGACACGTGTTTTCCCACTTCCAGCCCCTGCCATAATTAATAACGGACCGTCCGTATGTCGTACCGCTTCTTGCTGGCGTGCATTTAACTCATTTAACAATTTTTCCATTTTTTGACCCATTATTCCACCACCCTTATCCTTCTTTTACTGCTTGTACTGTTTCTATAGCTTGGTCAAAGTTATCATAAATACTGTTACCAACAACGATAACATCTGCATATGCAGCCATCTCTTTTGCCTGCTCTTTATTTGTAATGCCACCACCATAAAAAAGTTGTGTTTGCTCTAATTCTCGACTCACACGTTTTACGAGTTGTGAATCACCATACGTCCCACTATATTCTAAATAAAAAATTGGTAAATGAAACATATGCTCCGCCATTTGCGCATAAGCTACAACATCCTCTTCAGTTGGTAAGCTGCAGTTAGCAAGTTGATACGCTTTTGCATTGGGGTTCAAGATACAATAGCCTTGTGCAACAAGTTCATTCCAATCAAGCATGTGTCCAAAGTCTTTAACTGCTTGATGTTGGATGTCCATCATCCATTTTTTCTCCTGGCTATTTAACACCATTGGAATATAATAAAAGTCAAAACCTGGTGTAACAGCATCCATTGTTGAAACTTCTAAAATACAAGGCACTGTATACATACGAATTCGACTTAATAAATGTAAAACACCATCTAATGTAACGCCATCTGTTCCACCGACGATTACTGCATCTGTTCCTGATTCACAGATTTTTGTTAGTTGTTCATCTGAAATTTCCTTGTTTGGATCTAATTTAAATATATGTTTCCATTCTTTTCTATTATACAAAACGCTAGCCCCCACTCACTAGTTATCCATTATTTCATTATACCAAAAATCCGACAAAATTCAGTACTATATCTAGAGAATTTAAAATGAACTAGACTTTTCTAAAGGCTCTTTGCGTAAATATCGTTGCTTTAAATATTCGGACTTGATATGAAATGCGTAATAAATAAATCTGGTGACATTAGCGATAATTCGGCGATATTGAGCATTTATTCGGCGAAAATACCGATAATTCGGCGATATTGCAATTTATTCGGCGAAATCAAAAATAATTCAGCGAAAGTCGAATTATCGCGGTGTTCGATAAATTAAGCAACAATCCTTTAGAAAAAAAGCGTTTCTAAGGGTAGTCTCATTAACTCCATTAGAAAAGCTAGCCCGAATGGACTAGCTACTTATTATGCTTGGTCTGCTGGAAAAACAAGACCAATTTGTTGTCTGGCTTCTTCTAGGATAGAGGCTGTTACTAACGTTCGTTCAAACGTATTAACTGTAGACTCTGTTTGCCCAGCATTAATTGCATCGATAAATGCTTTTGCCTCGTAATACATTGTATTTTCTTTTTGTTCTCTTGTAATATCCTCAACCGTTCCATCTTTGTATCGAATTTCTACTTTAGTTGGCTGGCTAATATTATCCATCAGAATAGAACCGTTTTCCCCTTGAATTTCGGATGGTAGGTATGAATTTGTGATTTTAGAAAACATTACAGCACCATTCATCTGACCATAATCAAACAACACACTGCCTTGTCCATCTACACCAGATTCAAGCATGTACGCATTTGCTAACACTTGTTTTGGTTTACCAAATAGAGCAACCATTGGATAGATACAATAAATACCAATATCCATTAACGAACCATTCGAAAATTCTGGCTTAAACGCATTTAATACGGTACCTTCCTTATATGCGTCATAACGAGAGGAGTATTGACAATAACTCGCAAAGTAACGACGAATAGGTCCTACCTTATGTAAATTTTCTTCAATAGCTTGAAAGTTTGGCAAAAATGTTGTTTTTAATGCTTCCATCAATAATACGCCATTTGCCTGAGCGGCTTCAATTAACGCTTTTACCTCTGTGGTATTTGATGCAATCGCCTTTTCTACAATCACATGCTTACCATTATTCATCGCTTGAATTGCTTGTTCTGCATGAATTGCATTTGGACTTGCAATATAAACAGCATCTATTTGATCACTCGCAAAAAATGCGTCTATATCTGTGTATGTAACTTCAAGTGAGAATTTGCTCGCAAACTGTTTGGCTTTATCCTCAGTTCGTGAATAGACTGCTGCTAATTCAAATTCTTCAACTTCTTTTGCGGCATTAATAAAACTTTCCGTAATCCAGTTCGTCCCGATAATTCCGAATCGTACCATGTAAATTGCCTCCCTAATCTCAAGCCTCTATATTTACTTACTCTTCTTCATTCTCTAATCGCTCCAACACCATTTGATAACCATCATTACCATACGTCAGGCATCTTTTCACACGAGAAATAGTTGTTGTCGATGCACTCGATTCTTCAACTATCGCGTGATACGTATGACCTTCTTTCAACATTTTTGCTACTTGTATACGTTGTGCCAAAGATTGAATTTCACTCATTGTTGCAATATCATCAAAAAATCTGTAGCACTCTTCACGGTCCTTTAATGTTAAAATAGCATCAAATAACTGATCCAACTGTTCGCCTCTTAATTTATCGATCTGCATCGAACGCACTACTCCTTTCAATTGCTGTTTATTCTATCTCTTCTACGCCTGACAAACCAGGGTCCTCAGGAATAATGTTAATCCATGTTTTTCCTGGTACAAAACCTACTTCTTCTCCATCACGAACCGGAATAATTCGACCATCTCGATTTTCCCATTGGATTTTTTGTAATGTGCCTTTTTGAAGGAGGTAAGCATTGCCACCAGATTCTAAGTCAACTTCTCGTCTCCCTGAATCATCAATGACTTCGTGGTGTGTTTCAACAAGAAAGACATTATCTAATTGAATAGCCTCTTCTGTATCTAATTCAACAGTTTGTTCCTCACCATTATAACGTAAATACACTTCAGATGCTGCATCATACACATAGCGTACTGGTGTTGACGTATAATTGAAGGAGATTTCAGAAACTGCTGTCCCATTTATTTCATCATCTTCTTCTAAAAATGGTAATGGTTCATGATTAACTGTTACTTCATACCCTTTTTTTTCTGCAACTTCATACACTGCATCAAACTGCAAATAAGAGTTATGTGGCGCTACGCGAAAGTCTGCGCGTTCAAATAAGTGACCATCATTATCATAGTATGCACCATTTAGATAATCAGCTGCTCCATTTTTGAGCATGTCCTCAATGAAACCAGCAGCACCATGATACACATATAACGCATCATAATTGTCAGCTGTATTAAAATAATAAGGACGAGCACTTCTAACAGGTCCAACTACATCAGGTTGTTCACTTTGAAATAAAGCCATGAATCTGGTGATATTATACTCTGCTAAAATTTCAATAACTATATCCGCCTGTGATAAGCCTGTTTGTGGTCTAGCTTTCGGGTGATTATTAACCATCACAGAAACGATTCGATTATCAACTTCCTGATCTGTTCGCTCACCAGTTAGCGGATAAACATTTGGTAACTTAGGCTCAGGCTTAGGTTCTGTTTCAGATTCGGGCTCTGACTCTTCTACTGGGTCTGGCTCCATTTCTGGTTCCGAATTAGTTTCTTCTGTATTATTTGAACAAGCAATTAATCCAATCAAGAGAAAAGACAATAAGACCAATATCAGATTCTTCTTCATTAACAACACACACCTTTTCTATTATATAAAATATGTAACTTATGTTTGTACAATCGTTTGTTTCAGATAAAATTATAACAAAATTACTCTAAGATAGCATTGCTTCTTTTTAATTTATCAACAATGTAAACACACAAGCATTTATAACAGTTTTTTTCATAGAAATTGAATATCCTCTTTAGCGTGTTTTGATACTAAAAATTCAATACTTCACATTTTCACTTCGGTTTATTATTATTTCTATTACATCAAGAAAAACAAGGGAGAAAAACAACATGCAAACTAAGATACTACCTTTCTGGCAAAGGATCCAGTTCCGAATCACCATAGGATTGGTAATCGTTTTGTTACTTAACACAACTGTTTCTAATTTAATTTTAAGCTTAATTGAACTGACGAACATTAATCTAGGTATAGTCGGAATTTGGATAAATAATTTTATGAATATTATTGTTGCAACGATCTTAATTAGTGCATTATTACCTTATTACATATTGAAACCGATTCAAAAGATGGAGAAAAAAATACAGCAATTCGATAATGGTGAATTAAACACTCGAATTAATACTAAGAAGAACAATGAAATTAGCATATTAGGCGGTCGCCTAAATGAACTTTTTAACAGCATAGAAAAATTTCAATCTAAGCAACAAGAACAAATCCAAGTCGTAGAAGAGAAATCAAACTATATTTCAGAAAACGTTGGGATTCTAACAAATGATATTGAAGCAATTAACCAACATTTTGAATCGATTTCTGCTTATTCTCAAGAACAGTTAAGCTCATTTCAAGAGACAACAGCAGTGGCTGAGAATATGAACAACCAGTTTCAATCAATTGCTTCTGATTTAGATAATGTTAATACTTCTTTTGAGAATATGAAAGTTAGAACTGAAAAAGGTGCTTCACAAATTAATGAGTCTTCTCAAATGATGGAGAAAATCGCAAAACGTTCTGCATCAGAAAAAAATGATATTGTCGACTTAACTAATAAAGTTGAAAAGATTGACGAAGTAGTAACACTAATTAATGATATTTCTGAGCAAACAAACCTACTAGCATTAAATGCTTCTATTGAATCAGCAAGGGCTGGGGAACATGGAAAGGGTTTTTCTGTTGTAGCTGAAGAGGTTCGTAAGCTTGCTGAACGTTCTGTTGATGCAACAGAGCAGATCACACAAACCGTAGAAAGCATATTGAACGAAGTACACAATATCGCAAAACAAGCTGAGAATCGAGCTAGTGCAGTCAATCAAGAATCTACAAAAATCTTAACAATTAATGAAAGTTTTGAAGATATCGCCGCAAATATTGTCTCAAATATACAAGTTATTCAAAACATGAACAAACACACACAAGAAGTTTCTCAATCAAGCTCAGAAATATCAACAACAATGGAAAATGTAACCAAAAACACTGAAGAAACGACTGAGAGCATTATGACGCTTAATACCACATTAACTGACCAGTTAACCAAAACTGAGCAAGTCCAAAAAGAAGTGGCAGATTTAAGAAATAACTTTAAGCACCTTTCTTAAATAACATCCAATCTTCAAATACTCAAAAAGGTTATCATTTTTCTTAAATTTTAATGATAACCTTTTTAAGTATTATTTTTGGCTCTATTATATATAGTTAAGCAAACACTTTCTTCCACGCAACCCAATTGCTAATTACCAATACAACAATATAAATATAAACACCAAAAGGAATTAAGCTAATTAAATAATGTACCAGAGTAAATAGACTCATTGATAGATCAATAAATTCAAATGATCGCACTATAATTTGATAACCTACTAAAATGCTTACGGAAAGAAAGATTTGGACATAATTAATTAAATAATCTTTTAACCATTCACCATCAAAGAAACGTAAAATAAAAATATAAATTAAAGCTGCCAGAACGATTATAAAGAACACAATCAAAATAATCTCAACGAAGAAAATGGCAGCGAACCCTATCCCCTTGAATACTATTGCAACAATAAAAGGAATTAATACGAACGCGCCTGTTAATTGCACCATTTGAACTACTCTCGACTGAAGTCGCGAGATTCTGAAAAGTACGCAAGGACTTTACATAGCAAAAAAACGCCATATTCCATCGTTGCTCCTTTTTTGGGACGCCAATTACCCCACTAAGCACTCGCCCGAAGGTCTGTGTTTGCTTTTGGTGTTCTTGTTTCAGAAATTCGAATTTTTGTTGGGTTTTGTTTTACAATTTCGCACATTTTCTTGAAGTTGTAGCGAAACCCACTTTTCTTTAAAATGTTTGCAGCACCGTTGATATCAGCATTGACAAACGTGCCGTCGGCACTTCTGTATAACCCTCTTCTTACCCTTTTTCCGCTGAATTTTTGTTTTGTTTTCTCACCTTTTCCGTAAATTGGAACGACATCCTTGTCTAAGAAACTCGCTTTGCTTGTGTAAGACTCTTCTTGTTCGTAGAACGCGATTCCGAATCGTTCGCACATTGCTTTTAACTTTTTCACAAATTTTCCATGCGGAATAGAAGTAAACTTTTGATTATTTACTTTCCCGATGTTGGATTCTTTCTTCCAACCTTTGTTATAACCAACAATGACACGTCCAATTTTGTTTTTTAAGCAGTTGTTCACTAAGAAATGAACGACTTTATTCATATAATCATTGATGTAATGGTTGCGATAATCGATTAAGCTCATTTGTTTTCTCGATAAAACCTTTAAGCCATGTTTATCTTTGATTGCTTGTAGTTGAGAATTTCGCTTGTTGTACCACTGGTTTACTGATTTAATTATTTTACCGTCTAGCAAATAAGACGCCCCAGTAGTCGTTAAAACACTTGCGAAATTGTCAATTCCAAGATCGATAGACATCATATTTTTCTTTAGTAATTTCGGTTTTACTTCTTCGACTTGATAGACGTATTCGATACTAAAAAATCTTCCGTCATAACGAGGAGAAAGACGCACCTCTTTTATTTTTTTATCGACTAAATTGGATGGCAATTTGATATTAACTTTGCCGTATTCTCGCTTAAAAGCAGGCGACATCGGCAAAAAGAATGAGCCATCTTTTTGTATTTTGATTTGAGGGAACGTAAGCTCAAAATGACTGTCCTTTGGCAAATAGTTTGGAATGTGAGCTTTTGCGCCTATTTTTCTCAAGGCGAAAAACGACTTAAAATTTTCATCCACTTTCATTAAAATTTGTTGTGCGACGCCAGCATTCAATAATTTATAATTTTCATTGGATTTGCTGATTTTGTTATTTTCATAGTAGTTCAAATATTTCTTTTCTTTGAAGAAATATTGTCTGACATTGTACAACCCGACATTCGCCATATTTTTAGCAAGGTGACACATTGTTTTGGTAGCCAAATATTCTTTTTTCGTTAAATTGCGTAATTGTTGTTTTTGAACTCCGTACATATGTTTTCACCTCCTTAGTTTTATTTTACCAAATTAGCATCAAAAAAGGAGGAAAAAGAGTCAAATTTCTACTTTATTTTCTTTTTTTTATATCTATTCAATTTCAAAAGAACAAAAAACGAAGCCGATTCATCCCATGACTGAAGTTACGGGTGTTCTCGGATTTACCATAAAATACATAAAATTACATTTACAGAAATTCACTTTTAGGTAGTTGATTGCACATAATTTTTATTAACAAAAATAGAGGCACCAATTCAAAATCGAATTGCACCTCTATTTCATCTGTTCTATTTTATTCACATTCATCTATAAAATAAAATTTATTACTCTTTCCTTCATAACGGGAAGTATATGCCCCACCGAGAGCAGTTTCACTTCACATTGCCAATATCACTTCGGTAGAAAAAATCATCTGTTTGATCCAATTGTTTTAAGCAACGATATACTGCTTCATGTGCTTTTTCCATTGTTTCTTGTGCAGATCCAACCAATAAAACACGTCCACCAATAGCTTGAAACTGATCACCTGGTGTCACTTTTGTTCCTGCATGAACGACAAAACAATCTGGATCATTGTGCAATTCAGGCAAAGGTACTTCTTGTGCATAAGCACCCGGATAACCTTTTGATGCAACAACCGTCCCTATCGCATATCCTTTTTTCCAGGTCAGTTTTGGATCATTACTACTTGTTACGTCTTCAATCACTTGCATTAGATCATTTTCCAATAACGGTAAAACAACCTGCGTTTCTGGATCACCTAACCGTGCATTAAATTCTATTACTTTAGGTCCTTCTTTAGTTTCTATCAATCCACCATAGAGAATCCCTGTGAACGATCTTCCCTCTGCAATCATACCTTTCGCTGTGGGCTTTAAAATGTGCTCAACAGCATACGTGATAGTTGCTTGATCAAGATCCGGCACTGGCGCAAAAGCTCCCATCCCACCTGTATTTGGTCCTTCATCATTATCATATGCACGCTTATGATCTCTAGCAGGTAGCATCGGATAAACATTTTCACCGTTAACAAATGCCATTAGCGAGAATTCCTTTCCATCAAGAAACTCTTCTATTACAACACGGCTCCCTGCATCTCCAAAACGATTAGCAGTCAACATTGATTCTACCGCTTCTATTGCTTGCTCAAGAGTAGTTGCAACGACAACACCCTTTCCTGCCGCTAAACCATCAGCTTTCACAACAATTGGTGCTCCCTTTTCTTTTAAATACGCCTTAGCCGCTTCCACTTCAGTAAATGTCCGATAAGCAGCAGTAGGGATCTGATACTTTTCCATAAAAGCTTTTGCAAAATCTTTACTTCCTTCAATAAGAGCAGCTGCTTTAGATGGTCCAAATATTCTTAACCCCTCTTTTTGAAAAGCATCAACTACACCAGCGGTTAATGGCACTTCTGGCCCGACAATTGTCCAGTCAATCTGCTTCTCTTTGGCAAATGCAACAAGTCCTTCAATATCATCGTCTGAAATAGCGACACATGTCGCCTGAGTTGTTATCCCACCATTTCCAGGTGCAACAAATATATCTAACGCTTGTTTACTTTGCTTTAACTTTTGAACGATACTATGCTCCCGTCCACCACTTCCGATAACAAATACTTTCATTTATAATCACCTCAGTTAGGGTAGATGCTTCTTTTACATTAATTAATGTTTGAAGTGGCGCATACCTGTCATTACCATGACAATGCCATGCTTATTACAGGCATCAATTGAATCTTGGTCACGTTTTGAGCCACCCGGCTGAATAATTGCTTTAATTCCCGCTTCAGCTGCTGCTTCAACTGTATCTGGCATTGGGAAAAATGCATCAGATGCCATTACAGCGCCTTTTGCTTTCTCACCAGCTTGTTCAAATGCTATTTGAGCTGCTCCAACACGATTCATTTGTCCAGCACCCACACCTAGCGTCTGATCTGATTTTGCTACAACGATCGCATTTGACTTCACATGCTTAACTACCTTCCAAGCAAACAATAATTCATCTAATTCTGCTTGATCTGGTTTTCGTTCAGTTGCTACCGTAATATCATCTGCAGTTATCACACCGTTGTCTCGATCTTGGACTAACAGACCACCAACCACACTAACTACCTTTTGACTATCTGATTGATCTTTTTCCATTGGTGTTTCTAATAAACGAATATTTGGTTTCACTGTTAAAATCTCTAGCGCTTCTTTTGAAAAGCTAGGTGCAATTACGATCTCAAGGAAAATCTCTTTTAATTGATTTGCAGTTGCTACATCTACTTCGCGATTAAGTGCAACAATCCCACCAAAAATTGATACCGGATCGCCTTCATATGCTTTTTGATAAGCAGTAGCAATTGTGTCACCAATTCCAACGCCACAAGGATTCATATGCTTCACTGCCACAGCTGCTGGCCCTTTGTCAAACTCTAGTACAATCTCTAGCGCTGCATTCGCATCTTGAATGTTGTTATAAGAAAGTTCTTTACCATGTAATTGCTTTGCATTGGCAATTGATGCACCTTTGACATTACCTTCCTTATAAAAAGCGGCTTTCTGATGTGGATTCTCTCCATAACGTAAGGATTGAACTTTTTCATATGTAACCGTATATGTTTCTGGATCTTGCTCTTCTGTGATATCAATAAAATAATTAGCAATCATAGCATCATAGTTTGCCGTATGTCGATAAACCTTAGCTGCTAGCTTTTTACGAAAATCATGAGTTGGCTGTTCAGCTTCTAACGCCTCGATAACAGCTAAATAATCAGTTGGATCAACCACAACTGTTACGTCACGGAAATTTTTTGCCGCTGCGCGTAACATCGTTGGACCACCAATATCAATGTTTTCAATCGCATCTGCTTCTGTAACTTCCGGCTTTGCAATTGTTTCTTTAAACGGATATAAGTTCACGACTACCACATCAATTGTTCCGATAGCACGCTCTTCTAATTGTTTTTGGTGTGATGGATCATCACGTCTTGCAAGCACTCCTGCATGGATAAATGGATGTAGTGTTTTAACGCGCCCATCTAGGATTTCCTCAAAATTGGTGATTGCTGAAACTGGCAAGGCTTTTAAACCTGCTTCTTGTAATGCTTTTAATGTACCACCTGTCGAAATTAACTCATAACCTAACTTGTCTAACCCTTGCGCAAATTCAACTAGATTGCTTTTATCTGAAACACTTAACAACGCACGTTTTTTCATTTTTAGTTCCCCTTTCGATTGGTATGTAAAATTACTTGCTGTATTGTTTGAGGGTAAAGCTTATGTTCAATTCTTTGTATCTGTTTTTGCAAATCTACTTCTGTCATTTCATTCGTCACTGGCAATGCTTCTTGGGCAATAATTGTTCCAGTGTCCATACCTTCATCAACATAATGAATCGTTACGCCGGTAATTTTGACCCCTGCACGAGCGGCTTGCCCGATTGCATCTAACCCCGGAAAAGCGGGTAATAATGATGGATGAATATTCAAAATCCTACCTTCATATTCGTGTAGCAAAGTTGGACCTACTAACCGCATATAACCTGCTAAAACAATCCACTCAATATTGTTCACCTGCAACTGTTCGACAATCTCTTGCTCGAAAGCAGCTTTATCTGGATATTGCCTTGGATCAAATACAAACGTTGGTGTTTGATTTTGCTTCGCCTTTTCGATCACTTTTGCTGCAGGTTTATCAGAGACAAGTAGTGCTACCTCACAATCTAACTCACCTGCTTGGATGGCTGCTATAATAGCATCATAATTGCTACCAGTTCCAGAAGCAAATATAGCGATTTTGTTATTACGCATGAAGGAGCTTCACCCCTGATTCTGCTGTTACCTCTCCAATTCCAAAGGCTTCCTCACCACTATCAGCTAACAACTGTAAAGCTAAATCTAGCTTCTCAGGGGCTACAACAATCGCCATACCAACGCCCATATTAAAGACGCCCAGCATATCTTCTAACGAGAATCCAGCTTGTTTTTGTAAATAAGGAAAGATCGCTGGTACTTGCCAACTATTTTGCTTAATTGCCACTCCCAGTCCATCTGGTAGTGCACGTGGGATATTTTCATAAAAGCCACCACCTGTTACGTGGCTAATGCCTTTAATTGTAAGATCACCTTTCAACTGCTTGATTGCCTTAGCGTATATTTTAGTCGGAGTTAATAAGACATTTCCTAAAGTGTCCCCCAAGCTATCAACGTAATCATTATACGCTAATCCTTTATCTGTAATAATCTTACGAACAAGGGAGAAACCATTGGAATGTACACCACTAGAAGCTATTCCAATCACTTTGTCTCCAACTTCTATCTCTTCTCCTGTGATAACTGCTTGTTTCTCTGCAATCCCGACAACAAATCCAGCAAGGTCGTATTCACCTTCCTGATACATACCAGGCATTTCAGCTGTTTCACCACCAATTAATGCACTGCCACTCTCCACACAACCTGCGCTAATTCCTTTAACGATTTGTTCAATCTGTGTTGGTTTGTTTTTTCCGCAAGCAATATAGTCCAAGAAAAATAGTGGATCAGCACCTTGGGCAACAATATCATTGACACACATTGCGACTAAATCGATTCCGACTGTATCATGTCGATTAAGCTCAAATGCTAACTTCAGCTTCGTTCCAACACCATCCGTTCCAGAAACTAAAACAGGTTCTTTATAAGAAAATCCACTTAAGTCAAAAAGGCCAGCGAATGCACCAACTCCACCAATTACTTCTTTTCGATTTGTCGTTTGGATATGTTTTTTCATTAAGTCAACTGCTTTGTAACCTGCGTGTACATCAACACCAGCGTCTTTATAAATATCACTCATATCAAATTAACTCCTTTAAGGGCTTTTCAATACTATTCCTTATAAGCAGGAAGAACCGTGTCAGGGTATATTTCCGTCGGGTAATTCCCAGTGAAACAAGCTTTGCAAATGCCATGATCCATTGAGTCTGTATCATTAATAATAGATTTCTCTAAACCTTCTGTAGTGAGATAGGCTAGACTATCTGCACCAATTTCCTCGCAAATCTCGGCAACACTATAATTCGAAGCGATTAATTCTCCTTTATTCGAGGTATCAATCCCATAATAACAAGGATTCTCAATAGGTGGAGAAGCAATCCGAACATGTACTTCTGTCGCTCCTGCTTCTTTTAAAAGACTAACAATACGGCGACTTGTTGTGCCACGAACAATTGAATCATCCACCATAACGACACGTTTTCCATCAACAATCCCTCTAACCGCAGACAACTTCATTTTCACCCCTTGCTCACGTAACTCTTGTGATGGTTGAATGAATGTACGGCCAACATATCTGTTCTTAATTAAACCTAGTTCGTACGGAATACCACTAGCTTCAGAAAAACCAATTGCCGCTGAAATACTCGAATCAGGCACACCTGTTACCACATCTGCTTCAACAGGCGATTCACTTGCTAGTTGTTTGCCCATTGTTTTTCGACTTGCATGGACATTTAACCCATCTAAATTGCTATCTGGACGTGAAAAGTACACATACTCCATCGAACAAAGCGTTCGTTGCATTGGTGAAGAGAAGGTTGTTGTTCGCAAACCATCATCATCAATTATGATTAGCTCTCCTGGTTTTACCTCGCGTAGATAGGTTGCACCAATTAAATCAAATGCACACGTCTCAGAAGCGACAACATAAGCTTCACCAAGCTTCCCAATTGAAAGTGGGCGTAATCCCCGTGGATCTAATGCGACGTATAATTGATCTTCTGTTAAAATCGAAAAGGCGTAAGCACCTTTTATCATACTTAGTGCTTGTTTTATGGCTTCGTCCATCTCCAAGTGTCCACTGCGCTTGATTAAATGAGCAATTACTTCCGTATCTGATGTCGTTTGTAAGATACTACCCTGTGCTTCTAATTGATTTTTTAAAGCAGTTGCATTAACTAAATTGCCATTATGCGCAAGCGCCATGCTTTTCTTTTGGGAGCGAAAAACAAGTGGCTGCACGTTCTCATACCCTCCACCACCTTGTGTGGCATAGCGAACATGCCCTACAGCAGCAGACCCTTTTAATCTAGTAATTTCTCCCGCTTGAAAAACTTCATTAATCAAACCGTTGCCTTTATGCAAATGGAGCTCGTTTCGATCACTTGTCACAATGCCTGCACCTTCTTGCCCACGATGCTGCATGGCGTGCAAGCCATAATATGTCATTTCAGCTGCTTTTTCATGACCCCATATGGCAAAAACACCACACTCTTCGTTTAAGCCTTTGATTTCAGCAAGCATGGTAAAGCCCCTTTCCATAGTGCTTGGATATACGCTACTTCTTCCTTTATAACGAATTGATTATCATTTTTCACTATCAATTGACCTGTGTTTGTCACGTTACCAATTACAGTAGCATCCTTGATTATTTGCTCAAATTGGGCTTGATTTTCTTTTTTCACAGAAACAAGAAAACGTGATTGTGTCTCACTAAATAATGCTGTTGTATTGTCTCCTGTTACCTCTACTGCACACCCAAAACTTAATTGACTAAATAAACTTTCAGCTAACGCAACTGCCAAGCCACCCTCTGCTAGATCGTGTGCAGATACCACAAGCCCTGTTTGAATTGCTGTTAGTAATGCTTCTTGACGTGTCGCTTCTACTTCTAAATCAATCATCGGTGCTTTACCGAAGTATTTACCTTCTAAGACATTTTGCAACTCACTTCCACCAAACTCAGGCTTTGTCTCACCAATTAAATAAATAAGATCTCCTTCATTTTTGAAAAAGGAAGTGGTGATATGTTCAAGTGAGTCATGTAATCCAACCATACCAACTATAGGTGTCGGAAAAATTGCTTGACCGTTAGACTCATTATATAACGATACATTTCCACTAATTACTGGTGTATTTAGACGTAAACTAGCGGCGCTCATCCCGTCCACGCTTTTTTCCATTTGCCAAAAGTTTTCGGGTTTATCAGGATTCCCAAAATTCAACCCATCCGTCAATGCAAGTGGTTTTGCGCCTGAACAAACAATATTTCGCGCTGCTTCGGCAACGGCAATTTTACCGCCTGTTTCTGGATCTAAATAGATGTACCGCGAATTACAATCTGTTGTCATTGCTAGTGCTTTATCAAAACCACGCACACGTAAAACAGCCGCATCTGATCCTGGAGCAAGAACTGTGTTCGTTTGAACCATCGAATCATACTGATCATAGACATATTCTTTACTTGCGATTGTAGGCTGCTGTAGCAATGTTCTGAGCATTTCTCCAGGATCTGTTACATTTGGCTCATATTCTTCCATTTGCTGAAATATTTCAAAATATGCCGGTACTTTTGATGGCTTATGATAAACGGGTGCATCTTCAGCTAAAGAGTCTACTGGTATATCTGTAACAACTTCCCCTTTATGGAGCAAACGGAATTGTTTTTCTTCGATTACATGGCCAACAGCAACCGCTTCGAGTCCATATTTTTCAAAAACATCAATAATTTCTTGTTCATGTCCTTGTTTCACCACAAGTAACATCCGCTCTTGTGATTCTGATAACATCATTTCATAAGCTGTCATACCTTGTTCACGCTGTGGAATAAGATCTAAATTCATTTCCATCCCTGTACCAGCTTTACTTGCCATTTCACTTGCCGAAGAAGTTAAACCGGCTGCCCCCATATCTTGCATCCCAACGAGGTGTTCAGAGTGAATCACTTCAAGACACGCTTCAATTAAAAGTTTCTCCATAAATGGGTCCCCAACCTGCACATTAGACCGTCTACTTTCCGAATCTTCTGTTAAATCTTCAGAGGCGAATGTCGCACCATGGATCCCATCACGTCCTGTTTTCGAGCCAACGTATAGCACCGTGTTTCCAATTCCTGCTGCAATCCCTTTTTGCATGTCTTTTTGATCAATAATCCCCACACACATTGCGTTCACAAGTGGGTTACCTTCATAACAAGCATCAAATTGAATTTCTCCGCCTACAGTTGGGACGCCAACACAATTTCCATATCCAGCAATCCCGTGCACAATCTCTTCTAATAGATACTTGACACGACCACTTGTTAAATTACCAAACCGCAACGAATTTAAAACAGCGATTGGTCTTGCTCCCATTGAAAAAATATCACGTATAATACCACCAACACCAGTAGCGGCGCCTTGATATGGTTCTACGGCTGATGGATGATTGTGGCTCTCGACCTTAAATACAACAGCTTGCCCATCACCAATATCAACTACTCCAGCACCTTCTCCAGGGCCTTGAATAACTTGTGGACCTTCAGTTGGGAATTTTCTTAGTAGCGGTTTAGAAGTCTTATAACTACAGTGCTCTGACCACATCACAGAGAAGATCCCTATCTCCGTGAAATTAGGCCTTCTTCCTAGAATCTTTTTAACAGATTGATATTCTTGATCGGTTAAACCCATTTCATGATAGACTTTGTCTTGTTCAATTAATTCGGGAGTAATCTCAGGCGCCTGCAACATATGCTTCCCTCCAATTTTCTAGCATTGATTTAAATAGTTTTAACCCATCATCACAGCCAAGAAGTGCCTCAACTGCACGTTCTGGATGTGGCATCATTCCTAAGACATTTCCATCTTGATTCACGATTCCGGCGATATTCTCAAACGATCCATTTGGATTATTTGCATACGTAAATGCGATTTGATTATTGGCTTTTAATAAAGCAAGTGTTGTTTCATCACAATAGTAATTGCCTTCACCATGTGCGATTGGTAACGAGATCACTTCTTTTTCCTTGTATCTTGTAGTGAACATTGTTTGGTTATTTTCAACGACTAAATCCTCAAAGTGACACATGAATTTTAAATTTTTATTACGAAGCATCGCACCAGGTAATAAGCCTGATTCTAATAAAATTTGAAATCCATTACATACACCCAATATAGGTGTACCTTTATCTGCTTGGATTTTTAATTGCGTCACAATATCAGATGTAGAAGCTATTGCGCCAGAACGCAAGTAATCACCATAAGAAAAACCACCAGGCAAAAGAATAGCATCATAGTTTGCTAGATTGGCACCCTCATACCAAACTAATTCAGCATTAGCACCCAAACCATCTTTGGCAGCATGGTACATATCTCGATCACAATTCGATCCCGGAAAAACAATCACTGCAATTTTCACTGTGTGACGCCCTCCTCCACGGTATACTGATAATTTTCAATGACTGGGTTAGCAAGAAGCTTTGCACACATATCCTCAATTTGCTGTTCGATATCTGCACTCTCTTCAACAAATAACTCCATGTATTTACCGACACGCACCTCTTGAACTGCATCATACCCCAATGTATTTAATGAGCCTTGTACAGCCTTTCCTTGTGGATCAAGTACGCCCTCTTTTAATGTAATGTGTATCATTATTTTTTTCATTTTACTGCCTCCAGTCGTCTTAAAATTTGATCGTATACGTGGACTAAATCACCCAAATCCTCCCGAAACACATCTTTATCCATCTTTTCGCCTGTTTCAACATCCCAAAGCCGGCATGTATCCGGTGATATTTCATCTGCGAGCACTATTTTTCCAGTGCTATTTCTACCAAATTCTAATTTGAAATCTACTAATTGTAGATTCACTTGTTTAAAAAATGCTTGTAATTGCTCGTTTACTTTTCCTGCAATGGCCTTAATTTCAGCTAGGTCTGCTTCGGTCGCATCTGTTAGGAATAACGCATGGGCATCATTAATAATGGGATCCCCAAGTGCATCTTCTTTATAAAAAAATTCTATCAGTGGTGGCTGAAAAGGTGTTTTCTCTGTTATGCCTAATCTGCGCGTAATGCTTCCAGCAGCTACGTTTCTTACAACAACTTCTATTGGAATAATCGTCGTTCGCTCGACCAGTTGCTCTGTCTCATTCAATGTTTCTTTAAAATGACTGGGAATACCATGCACGTGAAGATATTCAAATACCTTAGCTGCAATTAAATTGTTATACCGGCCTTTTCCTGAAAAATTCGCTTTCTTTTCACCATTAAATGCTGTTGCATCATTTTTGTAAGATAGAACAAGTAAGTTCGGATCATCCGTTACCGTATAAACTTGCTTCGCTTTACCTTCATATAACAGATTAGCTTTCAAGATAACACCCCTTCTTTTAGTTTTTACGCCAAGCCAATTTTAGTAAAAATACGATCAACATTTTTCAAGTGATACGTGTAATCAAAACAAGCAGCGATTTGTTCTTCTGACAATAGATTGGTAATTTGCTCTTCTGCCTCAATTAATTCACGGAATGGAATTGCATTTTCCCAAGCCTTCATCGCATTTGGTTGAACAATATCATACGCTTGTTCACGACTCATTCCTTCATCTATTAACGTCAGCAATACACGTTGTGAGAAGATAACACCATATGTTCGATCAATATTACGCTTCATATTCTCAGGGAACACTGTTAAGTTTTTAATAATCTTACTAAAACGCGTTAGCATGTAATCAAGTGCAATTGTTGCATCCGGTAAAATCACACGTTCAGCAGATGAATGAGAGATATCACGTTCATGCCATAAGGAAACATTTTCGTACGCTGTCATCATATAACCTCTGATCACACGTGCCATTCCAGTCATGTTCTCTGATCCAATTGGATTACGTTTGTGTGGCATAGCTGATGAACCTTTTTGACCTTTCGCAAAAAATTCTTCCACTTCACGTGTTTCTGTTTTTTGTAAGCCACGAACCTCAGTTGCAAACTTTTCAATCGAAGTAGCGACTAACGCTAACGTAGAAACATACTGGGCATGACGATCACGTTGTAAAGTTTGTGTTGAAACGGGTGCTGCTTTTAGCCCAAGGTTTTTACACACATATTCTTCTACGAATGGATCAATATTTGCATATGTACCAACTGCTCCAGATAACTTTCCTGTTTCAATTACTTCTGCCGCTGCATTAAAACGCTCTAAATTACGTTTCATTTCCTCATACCATAACGCCATCTTTAGACCGAATGTAGTTGGTTCTGCATGGACCCCATGGGTTCTTCCCATCATAACCGTATGTTTGTGCTCAATTGCTTTTTCTTTAAGAATCTCAATGAAATTTTCAATGCCTTCTCTGATAATAGCATTTGCTTGTTTTAGATTATAAGATAATGCCGTATCTACTACGTCCGTTGATGTTAAGCCATAATGTACCCACTTTCTTTCTTCACCTAACGTTTCTGAAACGGCACGGGTAAAGGCAACAACGTCATGACGTGTTTCTTGTTCAATATCCAAAATTCGCGATACATCAAATGAGGCATTTTTTCGTAATGTAACAACGTCTTCTTTTGGAATAATTCCTAATTCACTCCATGCCTCACAGGCTAGTATCTCGACCTCAAGCCATGCCTGGTATTTATTTTCATCTGTCCAAATAGCTCCCATTTCTTCTCTCGTATAGCGTTCAATCATAATTAAAAATCCTCCTAGTAGTTCTATTTTGTATGTATAAGCTGCGTGTTGATTAATTCTTGCTCAAGTGAATCCAATTGCTTTCCTATATATGTAACATGCCCCATTTTTCGTTTTGGTTTGTTTTCTTTTTTGCCATACATATGAATATGACCCTTCCCGATTTCATTTATATATTGCATAAAGGATGCAACATCTTCCCCTAATAGGTTGATCATAATTGCTGCCCCATGAAAATAGATTGGAAGCAACGGCAAGCCACATATTGCCCTTACATGTTGTTCAAATTGCGATACATTACATGCTTCAATTGTATAATGCCCAGAGTTATGTGGGCGAGGCGCCATTTCATTAATAAAAATCGCATCATCTTTAACGAACATTTCAATTGTAAATGTCCCGACTACACCGATCGTTTCAGCAATCGACGCTGCTGCTTGCTTCGCCTTACTCTCTACCGATTCTGTAATACGGGCAGGAACAACTGTCGTATGGAGAATATGGTCTTTATGTGTATTTTCAGCAACAGGGAAATACGTAATATCTCCATCTTGTCCTCGCGTGAACACGATTGAAATTTCTTTATCAAATAGTATCCATTGCTCTATAATAGAACGGCCATTTTTTTCAACAAAATCTGCCGCTTCGACAAGATCTGCCTCACTTTCTAATTTCAACTGTCTTTTTCCATCGTACCCACCACGACATGTTTTAAGTACCGCCGGAAACCCAATCGACTTAATCGCATCATGCACTTCTTCTTTTGCTTGAACTATATTAAAAGTCGCTACAGGTTGTGCACTTTCGACTATCTTATTTTTCTCTTGTTCACGGTCTTGCGTTATTCTTAAAGAAGCTGTACCTTGTGGCAACTTCCCTTTTGCTTCTATATATTGTGCAGCTTGAAGGTCAACATTCTCAAACTCATAAGTAATAACGTCACATCTTTCGGTCAGTTGTCTGATTGCCTCCATATCATCATACGCTGCGATCAATTGATCATCAGCAACTTGAGCTGTCGGGCAGTCTGGTGTTGGATCAAGAACGATAATTGAATAACCCATATGTCTTGCAGTAGTCGCCATCATTCTTCCTAATTGGCCACCACCAATAATTCCAATCGTAGAACCAAATAACAGTTTATTCTTTTGCAAGGTCTTCCCTCATTTCTGCTACTTTTTCTTTCATTTGTAGCTGGTATTTTGTTAGACGACTTGCAACATCGTCTTCAAAAGCACCAATGATCTGCGTTGCTAAAATTGCGGCATTCTTTGCCCCTGCTACACCAATCGCTACGGTAGCAACAGGTACACCACCTGGCATCTGTACGATGGATAACAAGGAGTCTAATCCATTTAAGCTTTTTGATTGAATCGGAACACCGATTACAGGAAGTGTAGTCTTTGCTGCAACCATACCTGGTAGATGTGCTGCACCACCAGCTCCAGCTATAATTACTTTTAAGCCTTTTTCACGAGCATTTTCTGCATAAGTAAACATATCTTCTGGCGTTCGATGGGCTGAAATAACTTCTTTCTCATAAGCGACACCTAACTCATCGAGCATCTGACATGTATGCTGCATCGTTTCCCAATCGGAAATACTTCCCATGATTACACCGACTGCTGTCATCATAATATCCCCTCTCCCCTACTGCAAAAGTAATAGAAAAAGCCTATTCATCTCCCATTATGAGAGAAGATGAATAGGCTTTTGTAGACATTATTACATAAGTAAAACAGCATTGCAGGATATTCATCTAATTTTTAAAAAGGGTAATTTAAAATGTTATACAACTTACAAAATATAACTTTACCACAAACCCTCTCCGTTAAGGCATAACTTAACGATGATCTAGATGAAAAACACGCAATGAATCATCTTCCCTCATAGTCCATTATTTACGGTAACGGGTAGAGACTATTGGGCCATATTCCCAAAATTATATGAGGTACTTACTATTTAATTTGTTAGATTTGTTAACTGCATATTTATGATAACAAGGAAACAACTATCCGTCAATTAAAATCGAACAATTAAATGATCATGATAGTTAATGTTCGTCTTTTGTCACAACTGCATCAAAAATGATTTGCCTTGCAACTGGCTCCACACTTTCTTTATCACCTGGTGTTTTTTCTTTGAAAATAGGTTTCTCTGTTCTTCTAATAGGTGTAAATCCTGCTTGTTTGATGCGCTCTAAACATGCATCAATAGTTTCTCCTTCTTCTACTTCAAACCTTTTCTTGCTCGTTTGCTCTGTTTTCTTCTTGTTTTTCGGCATTCTTTGAAATTCGTCCTCTCTTCACTTGTTTGACCCAGAACCCTCCATTGATTTGTTTCGGTTCATAGGAAATAATAAATGCTTTCGGGTCAATCCCTTTTATCGTTTCATATAGACTTAATTCATATTTCCGCGGTGTCAAAATTTGCATCGATAAACGGTCACCATCCATACCGTAAGCATACCAACTCGTTACACCGTAGCCTTTATCACGCAGCTGTTTGGTAAATTGAATATCTGGATTGGATGATATAACATTTACTGTGATATATCCGAGTGCTAATTTTTCTTCTATTTTAGAACCTACAATAACACCAATACCATAACCAAGTGCATAGGCAATCAAATTCTCGATTTGGTCAAGATTTTCTAGAACTAGTCCCAATCCTAACGTATAGATTGTGATTTCCACCATACCAATTCCAGCTGCGATATAACGTCTACCTTTTAATGTAAGTATCATCCTTATCGTAAAAAATGAAACATAAAATATATTGATAACCAAGATGATAGTAACCATCATTAATGCATTATCTAACAAAATAAATCCTCCCTTATATGTGTGTTCAAAAGTCGACCAATTAGAAGCAAGCAAGTCGAGACGGCGAAGTTTCTGAGGACCAGAAGAATAAGCCAACGAAGAGATGCGCCGCTTATAATTTGGTGACTTTTTGAACAACTTCTTACCAACTCGTATTACTCATAATTCCACACTTACAACTGAATTAACCAAACTAATTAAGTCTTCCCTCATGCTATTCACCCAAATATCAAAAAATGCATATTCTATATCATACAACATTTCTTCCATTTTAGCGCGATTTTAATAGATAAGAAAGGTGTAATACAAGTAGAGTGACTTATAAGGAGGAAAAAATGAAACCATTTGAACAAATGAATGATTGGAAAAAGAATATGGATCACTTTTTTGGTGATAAATTTTGGAACGAATTTGATGATGTATTAAAACCGCCAATCCCTCATATTAATTTGTATCAAACTGAAAAAGAAGTTGTTTGTTATGTAAGTCTACCTGGATTTGATGACGTAAGGAAAATCGACATCTTTGTTAATCAAAGTCAATTAGAATTAAACGGAACAATTAAGATTGAACACCATCGCGGACAAATTATTAAAGAAGAAATCCTACATGGAACATTTAATCGTAAGATCGACTTACCATATCCTGTTCGTGAGGATAAAATAGATGCTACCTATCAATACGGATTATTAGTCATTCGATTACACCGACTGATGCAAGAACAAACAAAGAAAAAGCGCCTTGACATTCGACAATTAGACGAAGAGTAATATTAATTTTTTAATTCGGCGAAACTGAGCATTTTTCCGGCGAATTTGGCGATAATTCGGCGAATACAAGCAATATTCCGGCGAAATTAACAATTATTCGGGCGTTCTCCGAATCTACCAATCAAAAAAAGCTTTGACTGAGATACCAGTCAAAGCTTTTTAGTAATTTTAACTTAAGAATGTGAGATAAAGAATAAAGACAATGAACAAGAACCACATAATTGGATTAACTTCTTTTACTTTTCCTTTTGCTAACATTGTAATTGGATAGAAGATAAATCCTACTGCAATACCAGTTGCGATACTATATGCAAGTGGCATGATAATTAATGTTAAGAATGCTGGTACTGCAATTTCAAATTGATCCCAGTCAATTCCCTTTAGGGCAGTTACCATCATTACCCCAACAATTATTAATGCTGGTGCTGTAACAGCAGCCGTTACGACACTTAATAATGGCGAGAAAAACAATGCTAATAAGAACAAACCAGCAGTTACTAAAGATGTAAAACCAGAACGTCCACCAGCACTAACACCTGTTGCAGATTCTACATACGAAGTAGTTGTTGATGTACCTAATGTTGCACCAACTACTGTTGCAGCTGAGTCAGAGAAAAGCGCCTTTCCTGCTTTCGGTAACTTGTTGTCTTTCATTAGTCCAGCTTTTGTCGCAACAGCCACTAATGTTCCAGCCGTATCAAAGAAGTCAACGAATAAGAAAGTTAAAATAACACCGATCATTTGCCATGTAAAAACTTCACCTAAATTTAAAAATGCTTGCCCAAATGTTGGAGTTAAACTCGGAACAGAACCAACAATCCCGCTCGGTGGATCGATTAAACCGAATAGAATACCCGCAATTGACGTAATAACCATTCCATAAAATACTCCGCCTTTAACACCTAACGTGATTAGAATAACTGTTACAAATACACCAAAGATCGCTAATAATGTACTACCAGAAGTGACATCTCCTAGTGCTACCATTGTAGCGGGGTCACTAATAATAATCCCTGCATTTTGAAAACCAATAAAGGCAATAAATAAACCAATACCAGCACCTACTGCCAACTTCAAGCTTTTAGGAATTGCATTAATAACTTTTTCACGCAAACCAGAAATTGTTAATACGATAAAAATAAGTCCAGATACAAGAACACCACTAAGTGCTGTTTCCCAAGGGATTCCTTGGTCCAATACTACTGTATAAGCAAAAAACGCATTCAATCCCATTCCAGGTGCTAATGCAATCGGATATTTTGCAAGTAGCGCCATAATTAATGTACCTACTGCAGCCGCAAGAGCTGTCGCTGTAAAGACCGCATCCGGATCCATACCAGTAGTACCATCCACAGTCAATATAGAAGGATTAACAAATAAAATATAAGCCATAGATAAGAACGTTGTAATACCTGCAATGGTTTCAGTACGATAATTGGTACCTAGTTGCTCAAACTCAAAAAACTTCTTCATTTTCCTTTTCCTCCTCTTTTCGTCGTTAAAAAAACACCCTTACAAAAGCAAGAGTGTTCCATAACTATTCAGAAGATTCAAATAAACTAAAAAGATATAATTTATTCTTCTGCGTAGTTAGACCATTTACGGCGGTCTAATAGAAACTCTAGAGCCTTATTCCCCAGATTATACGACGAGTTTTTCTATTAAATTAAATTACATTCTTTATAATACTAAGGAATCATCCCTTAGTCAACCCAAAAAACGAATGTTTATAAAAAAAGACACAACCATTGTTCGGTTATGTCTTGAGTTAATACAAATTTCTTCATTATTCGACTTCAACAAAACATTTAAATCCAACTTATAGACTGTTTCGACGGATTAAATGGATATATTAATGAAAGTCGCACTCTATTCCCACTCAATCGTCGCAGGTGGCTTACTCGTCACATCATAGACAATTCTATTAACATGATCGACCTCATTAACAATTCGAGTGGATATTTTCTCCAATACATCCCACGGGATTCTAGCCCAATCTGAAGTCATCCCATCAATTGATGTGACAGCACGGATTCCAACGGTATGGTCATATGTTCGCGCATCACCCATTACACCGACACTACGAATGTCTGGTAACACGGTAAAGTACTGCCATATTTCACGATCTAATCCAGCTAATTTTATTTCTTCACGTAAGATCGCATCAGATTCTCTTACGATTTTAATTTTTTCATCGGTCACTTCACCTAGTATACGAATTCCAAGACCAGGACCAGGGAATGGCTGTCTCCAAACAACCGCCTCCGGAACACCAAGCTCTAATCCTAAAGCACGGACTTCATCTTTAAATAATGTGTCAAGTGGCTCTAATAGTTCAAATTGCATGTTCTCAGGAAGTCCACCAACATTATGGTGCGATTTAATTGTTTGTGCGGTTTCTGTTCCACTTTCAACAATATCGGTATAAAGTGTACCTTGTGCTAAGAAATCCATATCCTTCAAGCGATCCGCTTCATCGTCAAATACATAAATAAATTCATTTCCGATGATTTTACGCTTTTGTTCTGGATCTGTTACACCTTTTAATTTATTTAAAAAGCGTTCTTGTGCATCAACACGGATAATGTTCATTTTGAAACCATCACGGAATGTTTCCATTACCATGTCGCCTTCATCTTTACGTAAAAGACCATGATCAACGAAAATACATGTTAGTTGATCGCCAATCGCTTTATGGATTAAAGCAGCAACTACAGACGAATCAACACCACCACTTAAGGCACACAGGACTTTTTTATCGCCGACTTTTTCTTGAATTTTTTCAACTTCTTGTTCAACAAAATTGGCCATCGTCCAGTCCCCTTGGCAGTCACACGCCCCAAACACAAATTGTCTCAGTAAGTCATTTCCATATACGGTGTTGCGCACTTCAGGATGAAATTGAACGCCATACATATCTTTATCATTATTACTCATTGCTGCAACTGGTGTAGACGAACTAGTAGCTTCTACTACAAAGTCAGCAGGAGCTTCAATGATTTTATCACTATGACTCATCCATACTGTTTGTTCATTAGGAGTCCCTGTAAATAGGCGCGCCTTTTCTGTTACATGAATATCCGCTTTACCATACTCACGCTGATTCGCTCGCTCAACTTTTCCACCAAAGTGATGGGTCATCAATTGCATTCCGTAACAAATACCAAGTACAGGAATACCTAGATCAAAAATAGCCTCATCACAACGAAAACTTGTTTCATCATAAACACTATGCGGTCCACCAGAAAGAATAATACCTTTCGGTTGCATTTCTTTTATTTCCTCAGCAGTCAAGCGGTGAGAGTGTAGCTCACTGTATACACCAAACTCACGAATTCGTCTTGTAATTAATTGATTGTATTGACTACCAAAATCTAAAACTAGGATCATTTCATTTGTAGCTTGCACCTTCGTCATCTCCTCCATCCAACTCTATCTTCCATTGATATATATAAAGAAAACTTGGCTAGCACCAAGCCTTCCGGCGCCAGTGGTTGCCTAGTTGCACTTATACTAATTTCCTGAAATTTTTACTACGTTGATAGTCACCCATGCTAAAATTAATCTTTCCTATCAGTGCAAAAAATCTGCCCTCTACAAACTAAAGAAGGCAGATTCTGCAAACAAACGTCAATCCGCCTCCATAGTCAAAACATTTACGGTGTTTTGTAGAAACTCTCGAACCCTATTTCCGAGAATATACAGAGGTGTTATTCAACTACATGAATGGGTAGTGAAAACCCAAACGATGGATGTTTCTATTATATTTATATCATTCTATCAGTGCCTTATCTTCTGGTCAAGACCATGCACGCCTTAATAAATTTTTCCATAATTCAAGTATCTTCTCATGATCATGAAGCGTTGCATCACTTCTATATATCATCCGTTCATAATAGCCGGTTAATTGCGTCATTTGATTTGAATCAAAGAACGCGTCAACTTGCCTAGCATACTCTCTGATTGTTTGCCCTTGTTTTCGCTTGATTCCTTTGTGCTGTAATACACGCAGAAGAAAATGATACGCCTTATCCAATGATCTCTCATCATTAAAATGCTTATACCGTTTGATAAATAACAGCGTAAGCAAGCGGTATCGTGCGAAGAATAATACAACCGCTATTATTACAAGTCCAAGTGTTAAACCCACTAAAAGATAGCCGTTCCAAAGTGCAGCGCCATCTTGAGAAGCTTCAGAACCAAGAGCCTGTTCATCTTCTTGATGTTCTTGTTCAGATTCTTCCTCTTCTTCCGCGTTAACTTCCTCTTCGGCATCTTGCTCATCATTTGAATCCGGATCCGCATCTGCCTCTTGGTAAAAATCAGCATTATTTGAGAATCCTACCGTTGGTTCGAAGGGTACCCAACCCACTCCCGGAAAATAGACTTCAACCCATGAATGTGCATTGTTATTTGTAACTTGATACGTATTGTAATAACTAGACACGCCGTTTGGATTGTTATTAACAATTTGACCACCAGTAAATCCCTTAACCCAACGTGCAGGAATATCTAGAGAACGTAACATTACAACCATCGATGTGGAAAAGTTATCACAATACCCTACTTGCGTATCAAACAAAAATTGATCAACATAATCTTCTCTACGACCAGGTACTGCTATATCTTCCGACTGATAAGTAAACCCATTGTGATCAAAATAGCTTTCTACTGTTTTCACCTTATCATAACGTGTTTGATCTTCAGCAGTAATCTCCTCTGCTAAATCAACTACACGGTCTGGTAAACTATTTGGCAGCTGTAAATATAGATCCTCTATCGGAGCAGGATAGTCACCCCCAGCCGCTTCTAATTGGTTTAGAGAAAAGGAAGGATATTGATACGTGAGATCAAAGTACACTGAACCCTCTTGTTGTTCAGGACCCTCCACTTCAATTATCCCTGTCTCTTGATCCAGTAAATAATTCAAATGCGTTCCATTACTAACGTTATTAATTCCATACGGATAAACAACTTTTGAAAAGTTGGCATCAGACGTATAATGAACCGAAGCATACTGTTGAATTGTATCAACCTGTTCAGTATGCATGTCTAAATCAATGTTTCCGTTTGGTTGTGTCTGGTATGCTAATTCCGTTGACCTCTCCCAACCCTTTCCAGTGTACCTATCTTTCGATTCAATTCTCCAATAATGACTCTGTGAAGCTTCCACTTCAAAGACAGTCGTATTATCTTGAATAAAGGAACCACCCAAGTTAGAATCATCTTCTCCATAACCTACTTTTTGTGTAGTAGAGCTTCCTCCTTCACCAAAACCAGCATAATCAGCAGTACTTGTTATAAAAGGAACTGGATCAGGCCATTGCGGTTCAGCTTTAGGCGCAAAGTAACCCAGGATCGTAACCAACGGGAGAATAATGATAATCGGAATAACCGTTGAGACAAACCAATTCCCATAAGCTGGTTTTAATGACTCTTTATCCATTTGCATTGAAAAATTAGATAGTGCCAGCGTAAACATAGATACAATAAATGTTCTAACAATAGCTTCATCTGCTTGATAAGCAGTGAACGTATCTAAAACAGTAATATAAATAAATGTTAACAAAATAAATAGAAAAACTCGTCTTGCGATAACAAACCAGTAATGTACTAAATAGCTCATGAGCCAAAGTAAAATCAGGAATAATAAACTTCGAAAGAATGGTGTTAAGTGAGTCCATTGCTGTTCCATAATCATTTCGGTGTTATATTGTAATTGAGTCTGAAAAACCATAAGCCACTGTCTAGTTGTAATTATTTCCTGCATAAATAAACCATCTAAAATAAACAATAATCCAGCTATCTTTAATGGCACAGAAATCCAAGCACTTACTCTTAATATAGATAGAAAGAAGCAGAAACCTGCATATAGCACAAGTAGTGTCATATTACCCGTATCTGATATAACTTCCAGTGGTCTTAGCCACTCCCAAAATAATAAAAATCCACAGAGATAAAGCAGTATCGAAAAGACAATTGATTCTTTTGGAATTTGTTTAGACTCAAGCATTACATACTCACCTCTATTTGATCCTGCTTCATTACTTCTTCTGTACAAACATTGACCATCATACCAATCACTCTCAGTTGCTGTATCATACGTTGGTCTTCTTCCGATAAGTCTTTAGATGACTTTGTCAAAAAAAGCGTAACATGCTTATTCCGTTGTTGAACTTGCTTTAGTGCTGTAATTATTCCTTGATTAAGATCAGTTAAAAAGAGTATAACTACTAAGTTTATAGGCATTCGTTTTATTTGTTCTACCAACTGATCAGCAAAGGCTTTGTCACCATCTGGCTGAACAGTTGCCAAATAATGATGGAGCAATCTCTTTTCTGCCCCTACTTGTTGAGGGGAAAAATAGACATTTTTAAGTCCGAGCCCTAACAATCCAATATTGGACACCTTATTTTCAAATAAAGTAACAAATGAATTTACCAGTTCTACATTTGTTTCAAACGCTGCCTGATTCAACTCTTTTTTATCACAAGCGTCTAAGATAAAGAAGACATCTGTTGTTTTCTCTTGTTCAAATTGTTTCGTCATGATCATTTGTTTCCGTGCAGAGCTTTTCCAATCAATCCATGAAAATCGGTCACCAGACATATATTCACGTACACCAGTAACTACATGCTCATTTTTTGATCGCAATGAATAAACAGGTGCAACACCCTCTTCAAAGCTGTTTTGTTCTTTTTTCATAGAAATGCCTTTTTCTTGCGGATATACGACAATACGATTTACACATTCAAATATATAACTCTTAGTAACAAAACCAAAAAAATCGCCGGTTTTTATTCGTACAGCTTGAAATTGATGCTCACCTCGCGGTAAATCAGTTAACTTGTAGGTGAAATGTAGCTTGCGCTTAAACATCGGAAATACAACTCTTTTAAACTGTCGATTTTTATTCAATTCCTTGGATTCTGTTAACCTCGCTAAGTTATGTTTTGATTGATAGGTTTCTTGTAAAGATGCATTATAACAATCTTCTATAATAAGGTAAGGCAATGGAATCCATAGTTTTCTTTCTAATATAATTGTAACTTCAATATCCTTTCCTGCACGTGTTATATCTTTAGAGAGATTACGCGAAACATTCCATGTTCGAAGTGGATAAAGCATAACAGTGAGAAGATAGATTAGAATTGGTATAAAAGCATATAGAAGAAACCAACTTACAAATCCCCCTTGAAACATTGCATACGAAAATAACAAGCTAAATAAGAGAATTAACTGAACTAATTTCAATAAAAGGCGTAAACTCCCCTTCATTAAGAATATTCCTTTCGCATTGGTACAGTTAACTTAGCTAAAAGTTCACTTACTAGACTAGTCGTATCAATTCCCTCAAATTTCGCTTCTGGTTTTAATATAATACGATGTGATAGCACATAAGGCGCTAAATATTTCACATCATCCGGTATAACATAATCACGGTCATGGATAAACGCATAAGCTTTTGCTGCTTTCATCAATGCAATTGAAGCCCTTGGACTGGCACCTAAATAAATTGCCTTATGGTTACGTGTTCCTTTTACTAATTGAACAATATAGTTCTGGACCATTTTATCAATAAAAACTTCTCCAACTTGTTCTTGTAGCTGTAGCAACTCGTCCTTATGCATTACAGCTTCAATTGACTCAATTGGATGCTTTTTAGCAGTCGCCTCTAACATTTGTAATTCTTGTTCTTCTGATGGATATCCCATCTTCAATTTGATCAAAAAACGATCTAATTGTGCTTCAGGTAAGGGGTAAGTCCCTTCATATTCAATTGGATTTTGCGTCGCCATAACAAAAAATGGTTTTTGTAAGTCTACCGTCTGTCCATCAACTGTAACACTTCCTTCTTCCATCGCCTCAAGCAATGAAGATTGTGTTTTGGGAGATGTACGGTTGACTTCATCGGCAAGCACAATGTCACCCATAATCGGACCATTTCGAAATTCAAAAACCTGCTCTTTTGGATTATAAATTGATACACCTGTTACATCTGATGGCAGTAAGTCTGGTGTAAACTGAATACGTTTAAATTCACAATCTAATGATTTTGCCAGCGTCCTTACTAACATGGTCTTACCAACTCCTGGAACATCCTCCAACAAAACATGCCCTTCAGCTAATAGTGCAACGATACTTAACGTCGTCACCTCTTCTTTACCAATAATTACTTTATTTATATTATCAAGAACCTTACTAATTTGAGAATGATAGCTAACTGGATTTTGCATCATGCAAACCGTTCCCCTTCCACATTGATTGTATTTCTTAATTTATCGTTAAATATTAAAACTACTATTCCTTCTCTATAACTATACTATAAGTAGTATGGGGGAACGCAAGTGAGTACGTTAGAAAAATAAGGAATATTACGTATTTTATATAAACTGCGCATTAAACGTTTAACCCGCTACGTCAGAAAATGGATTCGCTTTCCGTGGGCTCAGTCTCAGCTAACTTGGTAAAGAAAAACACTTTACCAAGTGGATCTTCAACTTGAGCTGTTCCCACTGGAGTCTCATCAATTTTCTTCCTGCGCTAGTAAGAATAACTAATCATGATTTATTTACTAACAATCAATAAGCTTTTCTGCTCTAAAATAGGTTGTAATATTATATACTTTCGGACTTTCTAGCGGATCAAATGAAATTAACGACACTCCTCGGAAATATAGTTCAATTTCCTTCGTGCGATGTGAGTTCATTAAAGCATTCCTTGTCCTGCAGGAACAGCACGAGCTGAAGATCCACTCGGAAAGCGTACTTTGGGTCTGCGGTTACTCGGCCCACCGAAAACATTTGCTTCCTAGTTAGCTGAGGCCGCCCCTGCGGAAAGGGAGTCAATTTCATTTGATGAGCGGTAACTTACGTTACTTGCTAATGCGCTTTTTATATCAAGTCCGAAGTTGATTTAAACAAAAAAATAGACCTTTTAATAATAAAGGCCTATCTAATCTGTTTAACCTATTATAATTTTTTCTGTTGGATAGCGGAATACATCTTGCTTTTCTTTTCCTCGAATAATAAATAGGAAGGAGAAGATACCGATTCGCCCAACAAACATTAGAAACATAATCACACCTTTACCAAAGTCGGACAACTCTGGTGTGATTCCCATAGATAAACCTGTTGTACCAAACGCTGAGAAAACCTCAAACATAATAGCTATGGCAGGGAAATTTTCAGTCACAGTGAGAATAATAGTTGATGCAACACACAGCATACTAGCAGTTGTTATCACTATATATGAACGGACAATATCGTCTTGATTAATTTGTCTACCAAACACTTTGATACTTTGATTACCTTTTGCATAATTATAAATAGATAATAACATAATCGCAAAAGTCGTCGTACGAATACCACCACCAACACTACTTGGTGAGGCACCAATGAACATTAACCCACTAATCATTAGCAGTGTCGGAGTTGAAAATTCATTCATATCCATTGTTGCTAAACCACCATTTCGAGTGGTGACAGACTGAAATAGGCTATAAAAAAGCTGTTCATGCCAAGTTTTATCAGCAAAAAAATTATTCTGTTCAAATAATAGAATAAGTACAGCACCAATCACTACAAGTGAGAAAAATGTGATTGTTGTTAATTTAGTAAATAAAGAAAAAGTATTTCGCTCATGAACATCTTTATGCTTTCCACCTAGCAATTCCTGGATTTCGATCAACACCGGGAACCCTATCGCACCCAAAATTAGTAATACCATATTAATAAATTGAACAAAATAATCATCAGCAAACGGTATTAAAGAATTCCCTGTAATGTCAAACCCTGCATTTGTAGTCGCACTGACAGCTCCAAAGAAACCTTGAATCAGAGCTTCCTGCCATGTATCAAAGTAAGTTAAAAAATAGGTACTTAAGATAATTGTACCAATTAATTCAATAATAATAATAATTTGTAAGATCTTTAACATCAATTTAACCAAACCAGATAGAGTAGTTCTATTTTGGTCAATTCTAATTAACTGCCTACCACGTAAACCAATTTTTTTCCCAAAAAGAATATAAACGAAAGTACCTAACGTCATAATCCCAATTCCACCAAATTGAAGGATAAATGCCAATGCAATATGCCCTGCCGTATTAAACGTTTCTGCAGTTGAAACGACAGTTAAACCTGTTACACTAATGGCACTAATCGCTGTAAATACTGTATCAAGGAAAGACAACGAAGCACCCGCCTCCTTGAAAAAAGGCATACTCAGTAAAACGGTAGAAAACACAACTGCCGACACATAAAATAGGACAATCATTTGTACAGTTGAAAGTTGTTTACTTATTTTAAATTGTTTAGAGAATAACGGCATGATAAAGCTCCTTAAACGATAATAACAAAACTATTTGTTAGTGTATCATACTATTGGAAGCTTGAAACTAGGTTTCAATAAAAACTTCCTGTTTTTTCTTCAGTTTGCCCTTAACCCTAAAAAAAACACCTTGAATCATTATCTAATAATCATTAGACACGATTCAAGGCACTCTTTTGTTTCGTTATTTCAAATAAGCTTGCAACATCCAGCCATGTTTTTCAAGTGAAACAATGATTCCAGTGAATAGATCTGCAGTTACATCATCATTATTTTCTTCTGCAATTACAATAACTTCTTTAGACTCTGAAACAATCAACTGAAAGTCTTTCACAAGAGTTTCTACCATTTCTTTTGGTTGTTCTTTGTTAAAAGCTTCGTCAACTGAAGTTTGTGCTAAATAATCCTGTAATGTTGCCAAAGGCTTGCCACCAATAGTTAATATTCTCTCAGCAATCTCATCTACATATCCAGCAGCCTCTGTATATAATTCCTCGAATTTTTCATGTAAAGTGAAGAAGTCTGGTCCAGTGACATACCAATGATAGTTATGAAGCTTGGTATACAGCACATTCCAGTTTGCCAATTGCATATTTAATTCGTCGATTAAATGTTTCTTTTCCATTATGTATTCCTCCTTCATTTATTACATCGTAAGTGTATCGTTTATAATCACGTTACGCTGTGATTGTTATCACAAAGTGTTTGGAGTAATAACTTATTAGAGTTTTAACCTTCACTTATTTTCTAGATTCAGTCTGTTTCATCTCCCGATAACGTCGATTTTGTCTATAACCATAAGCAACATTTCGTACTAATTCTTCATTTTCTACACTTGCACCTATTGAACCCGCTATTGTAGCTACCGACGTAGCCAACCACGCTAATTTCACAAATGTTGTTAGATCAACTGTTCCCTCTATGTTCGTTGTCGAACTAAACAAATCTGGTGGGACGAAGAACATTATTGCAACTAAAAAAATAATAAATAGCATTACATAATAACTACATACAGCAATGGTAAGCGTCGTAATTGTTGCGTAATTATACAATCGTCTTAGTTTCTTCTTACTTTTCTCTGATTGCTTCTCCCAAAGGTGATGGGAAACAACCATCCATATCACCATACTTACTACTGCTACACTCATTAAGCCAATCAGTCGATATACTGAAAAGGATACACTTAACTTCCAAAGAGTAGGAAATATCAATACATAAGCACCAGTAGCAAAAGCAACCGCAATAATTGGTTTAAAGGAAGAAACGATCGTCCATGGACGATTTGCATGTGTCATACCTAATAGCAATCTTAAACGTCCATTAATTTTAGGGATAACAATATAACGTACATTGCTTTCATTCATCCCATCAGGTGAAATAATCCTTCTAATTGGCGAAAAGCGAAAATATTTTTTTACATGATCTCCAGTCTTTTTATCAACATCACTTTTTCCTTCCTTTTCTACGTTATACTGTTCTTTTTTTAAACCTTGGTAGTATAAATCACCAATAATTTCAATCATCGCTTTTTTCACACGATACCGCACCGGAGTAAAGCCAAAGGCGGGAAGTGAGATGCGAGCAATTTTCAGTTGGTAATTGACATCAGCTAATACGATTTGTTTTTGTGAAAACAAAGGTAAATCAGTTAAGCACAGAGTATAATCCCAATTTTTTCTTACCATAATATTGTGTGCTTCATCACTAATTTCTTGTTGCGTTTCTGCCGCTCCGGTCAGTGGATTAATTTCTATTTCAATCTTCCAATTTATATCATCAATCTGGCTAGAAAAGATACGTGGCAGTTCATTAACAATATCATTCGCGATCTTCTCTGGTAACTCAGGAGCAGCTATTAAACCAATTGAAACTTCTTGCAAAATACCCCTCCTTTGCATTTAAGATTGATATTAACATATACCCATTTTTGTTTCTGTTAATCTTCAAAGTTTCCAAGCTCAATTGCTTTTGTATATTAGTAATGCGATAATTTAAGTAAGTAAAGGGGGAACACTTACGTGATTGAGAATCTAAAAAATAAGAATCATTTATTTAAAATGGCATTGGATCATACAAAAGTTGGCTTACTCATAACTGATCCATCACTACCAGACAACCCAATCATATATGCCAACCAAGGATTTACAAATATGACTGGTTATGAAAAAGATGAAATAATAGGTCAAAACTGTCGCTTCTTACAAGGAGAAGACACTAGCAAGTCAAGCATTGATAAAATTCGTGCAGCACTTGGACAGGAAGAATCTATTACCTTAGAATTATACAATTATAAGAAAAATGGAACAGGGTTTTGGAATGAACTGTCTATTGATTCCATGTGGATTGAAGAGGAACAAAAAACATATTTTGTTGGCGTACAAAAAGATATAACTTCTGAGAAAGAAAAGGGGAGGTTACTAACGGAAGCATTGAACGAAATGGAGCAACTTTCGACGCCTATTGTACCAATAAGTGAAGATATTTCTGTTTTGCCACTAATTGGTTCAATTCATCATTCACGGCTTGAAAACCTAACCTCTACCATATCGAATTACTTAACCAAGTCTAAAGATGATTATTTAATTCTAGATTTATCAGGCTTGTATGAAGTAGATACATATGTCGCATCATCTATCTTAAAACTACATGATTTAACAACCTTAATCGGTACAAATCTTGTTATCACTGGAATTCGGCCAGAATTAGCCATTAAAACAATTGATATCGGAGAAAAATTAAAGGAATTGAGAACATATAGAACCGTAAAAGATGCCTTAGTAGATTTAAATTAATAGATGAAAAAGGTTGTCCTAACCATATGTGTTAAGGCAACCTTTTATATGGAAGCTCCCAGTCAATCTCTGGCTTCCTTAACTCTCTCAATAGCTGATTGGTTCTAGAAAACGGCTTACTACTAAAAAAACCTCGATAAGCTGATAATGGGCTTGGGTGGGGTGATTTAATTAAGTAGTGCTTTTTAGTATCAATGATTGATTGTTTCTTCTGAGCAGCCGCTCCCCATAAAATATAAATAATTGGCGTATCCTTCTCATTTAATAACTCAATTATTCGATTCGTAAAGGTTTCCCATCCTAAACCTTTATGAGAATGAGGTTCTCCATGCCTAACAGTCAATACAGTATTTAGAAGTAACACACCTTCTTCAGCCCACTTAACTAAGTATCCATGGTTAGGTATGCCACAACCAATATCATGATGTAATTCTTTAAAGATATTTCTCAGGGATGGGGGGATAGTTACTTCAGGTTTCACCGAAAAACTAAGCCCATGTGCTTGATTTGGCCCATGATACGGATCTTGTCCAAGGATGACTACTTTCACATCTTTAAAAGAAGTATAGTGAAGCGCATTGAATATATCATCTTTGATCGGATAAACCGTGTGTTGTTTATATTCTTCTGATAAAAAGTTCTGTAGTTTTATAAAATAAGACTTCTCAAATTCTTCTTGTAATAATGTGGACCAATCGTTATTAAGGGATTTTAAATGCAATAATATTCATCCTTTCGCTAAGTCAGTATCAATTTCAAAAAAAACAAAAACCGAAGCCGATTCATCCCACGACTGAAGTCACGGGTGTTCTCGGCTTTCTCATAAATTTTATCACAACAAAAAAGAGGCTACCAGAAATTTAAACCTATCGAAGACATATCGCAATTAAAAATCCCCCTTAAATATTCTAAGGGGGATTGGTAATACAGTTTATGGTTGTATAGATCTAATTAATTATTCAGCTGGTTCAAAATCCTCAATAGAATCAACTTCCATATAAGATGGTACAACTAATCCAATTTTAGCACCATCTAAGTTTGCTCCTAGATCTAAAAACTCACCTTCATGTTCATCCCAGAAAGGACCATGTGTTGCAGGCATCCATGGAGCTAGAGAAGCATCAGCGTCTCCTTCTGCAATTGATTGGAATACAATTGCTGGGTCAACAGGTGTAAGTTTAACGTCATAGCCTTTTTGTTCTAGAGCAATTCTAGCAACATGACCTGAAGCACGCTCAGAATCCCAAGGAGTATGTACTAATTCTATAGCAGTACCATCTACATCCTCTACACCTTCTGTCCATTCTGAAACTGTTTCCTGGTTATCATCTACCCATTGTTGGGCAGCCTCTGCAAAATCCGTCTCTTGTGCTGCTAGCATAACGCTTTCCATATCAGCAGGTTCCCAGTAAATTCGGTCAAGAATCGTATAAGCCTCAGGCATATCCTCTTCTAGTCCTTCTCTTGCAATTGTTGCAAGATATTCTTCTCCACCAAATGAGCCTTCAGGGTCTTCTAAGTATTTTAGGTCCCACTCAGCAAACATAAAGTGAGGTGTCCAGCCAGCAACAACAATTGGCTCTTCATTATCAATAGCTTTTTCTAATTCTGTTAACATTGCACCAGTTGATGAGTTTGTTTGTTCCCAACCAGCAAGGTTTTCATAGTCAGTTAGAGCTCTGTCAGTTGCCTTTGTTATTCCAGCACCAGCTTCTATACCAGTAATAGTGTAATCTAATTGTTCACTAACACTTTGTGATTCTTGAGAATCATCTTGGCCACAACCAGCTGCTACAAGTGATAATGATAAACCAGCAACCATTCCAATTTTCTTCCAATTTGAGTTAAACATGTTATTAACCACTCCTTTAGTTTTTTTCTTTCTGCATTATTATTTATTTAAAGAACAGAAATTTTATATTTTCTTAATAAGCACTAGTAAAAAAATAAACAATGCAAAGTTTAAGCTACTATTATTTTTCACTAAACTAACGCTATTTATTATATCCTTATTATAAATTATTACACAAACCCAATATATAATGCTTATCATTCATATTATTCGTTTAATATGTATTAAACGAATAATATATTGCAATAATGTAAAAATACTCTCTTATAATCCATTTTTCTGATCTTTACATTTCTTTGATAGCCATGTAATCTAAAATATACATACTGCAAGCATACTATTTAGGATGTGATTAGATGAAAGAATTCGAATCATTAAAACAACCCAGATCTAGAGTTATTGAGGCAATTTCACAAAATATGGGGCTTTATGGAGTCACACCCTCCATTGGCCGGTTATACTGCCTTCTTTTCTTTTCAGATAAACCACTTACACTTGATGAAATGAAAGAAGAGCTCGGCATGAGTAAAGCAAGTATGAGTCTTGCAGTTAGAACCTTGCTTGATTTAAATATGGTTGAGAAAGCTTGGATAAAGGGAGTAAGAAAAGATTTATACGTAGTTGATGATGATTCTTATCAACGCTTTTTTGATTACTTTATAACAAAATGGCGACCAGCTAATAATACGAATATGAAAGCGATCGAGAAATCTATTACTGAATTAGAGGAAATTCTGACTGATTCAGAAGCTTCTAAGGAAATTCGTGAACAGGCACAAGTTGATATTAAGAAGCTTCAAAATTGGCTTGATTATTATGATTGGCTGAACAGACTAATTAAGAGTTTTGAAACAAAGGAAATATTTGATTTTATTCCGATTAATAAAAGAGATTAGTCAGCTTTCAAGACAAAAAAATAAAGCTGATTTTATACAATATACACATAGTTAACTTCTTGCAGAAGCTAGTGTTGCTATAGATTTTTAATTTCCAAAATTAATAGTATGAAAGCTAAGACTACTTTCTAGGTTAAATTTAATAATTATAACTCAGTGGCATAACGTTCACTATAAGAGATAGTTTAGCGAAAATCACGACAAGTGCATAGATTATGCATTAGAATAACCAAAAATATGCTCATCACATGTTCCTATTAATTTTTTCACTTCCATAATACCTCCATATGATTCGTTTTTTCATCCAAACGTTAAAATGAAAGCGTTATACAGTAGACGGACAGAACTAAATATATGTCTAACAACATAACGTATCAATTTTATGCATACTTTGATAACATAGAGTTAATATTTTGATGAGGATGATTAGGATGACCTCTTCTTTAATTACAAAAAAAATAATTGCAAATTCAATTAAAAGGCTAATGGAGAACGAATCTTTCACTAAAATATCCGTACGTGATATTATGATTCATTGTGAAATGAGAAGGCAGACTTTTTACTATCATTTTAAAGATAAATACGAACTATTAGGCTGGATTTATAAAGAAGAAACGAAAGAGAATATAACAGACTTTATTGAATATGAAAAATGGGAGAATATATTTAATCAACTGTTTGAGTATTTTTATCAAAATCAACGATTTTACCGAAATGCATTTCAAGTATATGAGCAAAATTCATTTAATCAATATCTATTTGAGCATACAAAAAACTTATATTTTAAAATTATAAATGAACTATTAATTGAAAGTGAAATAGTAGTTTCTGATGAAGATAAGGACTTAATTGCGTCATTTTACAGTCATGGGTTTGTGGGAATAATTAAGGACTGGATTGAACATAATTGTAATGTTGAACCATCTATCATGTCATCCCTAATGAAAAATATGATTAACGGTCAGTTATTACTTTCACTCCAACAATCATCAAATAATAGGGTGGAGAAAAAATATGAAAAAAATTACTAACAATGTTCAACATATTATTCGTGATATGTTACAAGGGTTTCAATTTGAGAATAATGATAGAGTTTGTTACAACTCAAAACATAACATTATTTATCGAAAAGATCTTGCACAGCAAAATGTAGCAATCATAAGCGGTGGCGGAAGCGGTCATGAACCTGCCGATTTTGGATACGTTGGCGAGGGAATGCTTTCTATATCTATAAATGGTAATATTTTCGTTCCCCCAACACCTGAACAGATTTTGGCTGCAATTCGTTTAACAGATAAAAAACAAGCTGTTCTTTTAATTATCAAGAACTTTCAAGCAGATGTACAAAACTTCTTAAGTGCTGAATCTCTTGCAAAAGAAGAAGGGCGCTCTATTGATCACGTAATTGTTAATGACGATGTTTCCGTCGAAGATGCTGTCTCTTATAGTAAAAGAAAACGAGGTGTAGCTGGAACAATACTTGTTCATAAAATTTTGGGCGCTGCAGCAGCTGAAGGCTATTCTTTACAACAATTAAAAAACCTTGGGAGTTCAGTTATTAAAAATTTGCATACATTGGGGGTTGCACTTTCTCCTGCGAATAATCCAAACCAAACAGAACCTTCCTTTACGCTAAACGATAATGAAGTTTATTATGGTGTGGGGATTCACGGAGAGAAAGGATATCGCAAAGAGGAATTCTGTTCTTCTGAGAAATTAGCAATAGAGTTAATTAACAAGCTTAAAAGCCTTTATCGTTGGAAACAAGGGGATAAGTTTGCCATATTGATTAATGGGTTAGGTGCCACACCATTAATGGAACAATACATTTTCGCAAACGACATTCGGCGTTTAATGCAACTTGAAAACATAGATGTTCGATTTGTTAAAGTCGGAACACATCTCACTTCCATTGATATGAAAGGGATATCGATAAGTTTATTAAAGATAGAAGACCCAGAATGGGAAAAATGGTTAAAATCAGATGTAACTGTATCTAGTTGGTAGTATGCTAAATACTTGCTTTTTGACAAACGACGGTAAAGAAAAAGTTATAATTAACTTGAAATTTATGAAAATCACGCTCCAAAGTAGTTAATCTGCTTTGGAGCGTGATTTATTTTGAATTGATTATTTTGTTTCTAAAACTTTTAAATTGAAGTGTAATAGGATTCGGTTCTTATGATCGATAAATTTGCAATGTTCATATGCCTATCCTTATATCATTTGACATATACAAGCGAGTTCCGTTCCTGGATTGGTTTTTATTGACTTTAATTCTACAGGAACACTTACTCTTTTCTTATATTTTACAAAAAAATGACGTCAGCGAGTTTTGATCAGCTCCTTTTAGAAGGAACACATCAAGTTTACTCACCAACGTCATTTTATTATTTTCAATCGCTCTGTTTATTTTTTAAATATCATTAGATAAACGATTATAAAGTTGCGTACAATGCTGTGTTAGCTAATAATATTAACGTCATCAGTAGCGTATTTAGAAATGCTCCAAGATAGATATTCCCTGTTAATATATAGAAGTATCGATTAAAAATAGCTGCAATGATAAGAACAGGTACCAATCCGATAACAATAATCGATGAAAGTGTTTCAGATGGGAATGCCGCTTCACCTGTTACAAATAACGAGCCATACTGGTAAGCTAGATAGAATATTAACCCACCTGCGAACATGAAGATAGAAACTAAGTAGCCTTTAATACCTTCAAAACGTTCATCCGCTGTATTCATATTGATCGATAAGCCCACGACGAAATAGAAAACAAAGAACAATGGCGCATATTGCAATAGTGCAACAACATGATGCATTTCAAATGTTTTAACAGCCAGTGTCCATAATCTAAAGTCAGTTTTAAATATTGCATCAACGATAAATAGCATCATATAGCCAACGACAATTGAAAGAACAGCAACAGCTAAGGAAGCGCAAACAGATTTAAGATTGATTTTTAATCCATAGTTATCTATACTAGCGCCTTTTGGTTTTTGTGAAACATAATAACTACCTACTAATACCATTAGTGTAATGATAGCTACATTAACTGCCCAGTATGCGATTGTATTACCAGTTGGCGCACCGAAAAATTCACTAACTTCTATTAAAGTACTTTGATTTCTGATAATCAAAAGTTGAACGATGCTAATTATAAATAAGGAAAGTGAAACTTTTTTGATATCCGCATCTTTATTTTTGACATAAGATACAATTAACGTAATTAAACTTGTCAGGATAATGATAAAGATTATTTGAGTCACAATCATTATACCACTCTCATCACCGCTATAGAATGCTGGGAATAAAAGGGCTGGGAAGAAAGCACCAAATAAAATCATGATCAAGTTTGATGTCTTCTCACTATATGTTTTTGGAACTGGCAATGCATCTGGCTTTTCTACAATTGTATTTGACAGGAACGGAACTTTAACTAACAATTTAATAATTGGTACAAAGAGTAGGAAGAATCCAATTAAAGCAATAAATGAAAACCATTCTTTGTACATCCAAGATTGACTCGAATCCCCTGTATCTACCACACCAGAATAATCAGCAAACGCTTCATCATAAAAGCCAATTAAGTGGTCAGTTGTCGTCATAGAAACATGGTTCCACGGGTGCGTTTCTTCTGGTTGATAAATAATTCTTTCTCCGCCATCAACTTCGTAAAATTCACCAACCTCTGGATTATCAGGGTTTCCTAAAAATGCTTGTGCTTCATCTGTTGAAATATAGTTTTTTTCTACAACTGTTTTCCCTTGGGCTGTAGCTTGCGGATCAAAGAAAAATTCATCATAAGTTGCTGCAATTTTACCAGCTGTTCTAGGTCCATAAGCATTAGTTATATCACCAATTTCATATCCTAATGCATAAACCCATTGGAAGTCAGACCCCATAGTTAGGGAACTATTAATCTTTCTAATACCTGCTTCTTCATAGAACATTTCATCTAAAATCACAGCATGAGTGGTAGAAAACCCTCCCATTGAGTGACCTGAAACAGCGATAACTCCATTACCTTCTTCATCTTTTAAAACAAAATCTTGTTCATACATATAATTAACTGCATCATAGATTGAATTTGGCCAGAAAGAGAAGAATGGTATAGATTTATCCATTGTTCCTACCGAGTGACCATGATCGTATTGATCAAGAGCTAACACGACATAGCCTCTTTTAGACATTTCTATCGCTTGTGGTGCCTGCATTTCAGCAGAATTCAGGTAACCGTGTGTCGTAACAATAGTTGGACGCGGCTCATCTTCTGCTCCATCTGGTAAGTATAACAACCCAGAGAGTTCACCATTTTTTGTTTCAAAACTTACCCGCGATACATCAACATCTCCACCTGAACTATTGCTTATAGAAGCAATAAAACTACCTACAAAAATCAGCAATAATGATGTAATTAATAACAATAATGTCCGTTTTTTCAAGTTCATCAACCTCCGTTTTTTTAATCAGATGTCATTCTGTTGCATATCTTTTTTACTTGATAAGATAGATTGCTAAAAGCTTTGTAAAAGGAATGGCTTAGCAGTAATTAGTTACAAAATTTGATGACCTTCATTTACTTTGACTATTTTATCCCGGTGTAATCGTCCGTAAAACCCCCACTGATTGAAGGTTCACTTTATAAGCAATGGATTAAGTTGATCCATGATTTCCTCAAGTGACATACCAGTCTGTGTAAGTGCAGCTGCTGTATACGCACCTTCAACCATAGCAGTATCCATTAGATGAATCTTTTTATCTGTCATTTCTATTACCATTTCTAAATTCATTTTCGCACTACCTAAATCATAAAAGGCAAAAATCTCGTCTGCTTCATTCTCTAAGATTGCTTGGTTAATCTTTTCAAAACTTGTTCCAACTTCTCCTTCATTTGTTCCACCAGCGTATGTTATAGAAACCTCTGTAGCTGCTTCTCTTAATAACTTCACCAAACCTTCTACTAAACTATCTATATGAGAAACTATGACAATACCATAAGCTTTATTACTCATCGATTATATCTCCTTCTAATAAAGCCTCAAAGAGACAAGCACTTGATGCGGAACCAGGATCAATGTGCCCAATAGAGTGGTCACCAAGGTACGATGCACGTCCTTTTGTTGCCTTTATATCTTTTGTTTGTTCAACAATATCCCTTATTTTTTCATATGTTAGATTCTTTTGTTCTAACATTTCAATAGCAGGTTCCCAAAAGTCCAGCATCGTTTTTTCACCTAACTGAGCTTTACCACGTTTTTTGATACCTTCCAGTCCAGCTTTTAAAACAGCAATGACATCCTGATTATCTTGACTTGCTTGTTTAGCCATAGAAATAAATGCAGTTCCATAAAGAGGTCCAGAAGCTCCTCCAATCTTACTTAGCAAAGACATGGAAGCGGCCTTGAAGACTTCTTCTACACTTGAATAATCGCCTTCATTTAGACTTTCTTTCATAGCTTCTGTTCCACGTACCATATTTGAACCATGATCCCCATCACCAATTGCATTATCAAGTTCATTCAAATAACCTTGCTGTTCATTAATTTTTTCGGCAAATGTAGTCAACCATTTAATTGTTTTAATGTGTGTTAACATGGATGAATTGCTCCTTTCACTTCCAGGCTACTGTGTTGACAGGATAATTTAGGTAATCTGACCAGTTTTCATCAACTAGTTTTATTAACGTTAGTGATACACCAGCCATATCAATTGAAGTCATTAGTGCATCTACTTTTTTAAAATCGATAACCAATTCTTCTTCTTCCAAAATATTCTTTACATCATTCATAAAGATATATTGTTCCATTAACGGGGTAGCACCAAGACCATTTACCAAAACACCGTAACGATCACCTTTTTCAAATTTGAACACCTTCTTCAGCTGCATTACTAACTCATAAGCAATATCTTTGGATGGTTTGAGGTTTTCCCTACGATACCCCCTTTCGCCATGTATTCCAACACCATATTCCATTTCATCTGCTTTCAAATCAAACCCTGGACTTCCAACAGCTGGTACAGTAGCAGGTGTAATAGCTACACCAATTGTATTAATATGATCAACTAGCTCATCTCCAATTTTTTTCAATTCATCAAGGGATGCTCCCTTTTCAGCAGCAGCACCCAATATCTTATGAACGAAAACAGCGCCTGCAACACCCCGTTTCCCTGCAGTAGAACTGCTATCTTCAACCGATATATCATCGTCGACTACTACAGTCTCAACTTTAATATCTTCCATTTCAGCTATTTCTTGTGCCATCTCAAAGTTCATTATGTCACCTGAATAATTCTTAACAATAAGTAATACACCAGCTCCTTGATCAGCTTTCCTTATTGCCTCAACAATTTGATCAGGCGTTGGTGAAGTAAAAACTTCCCCACAAACAGCAGCTGAAAGCATACCCTTTCCAACAAAACCTGCATGACTTGGTTCATGGCCACTTCCACCACCACTTACTAAAGCAACTTTTCCTTCATCTTCAAAATTTCGATAGATAACACCAGTATCATCTATTCGATTAACGATATCCTTATTTGTGTAAACAAAACCATTCAACATCTCATCAAGGATATTTTTTGTGTCATTTATGATCTTTTTCATCACTTTTTCTCCTTCTCTAATTAATTGGAAAGACTGCAAGAATTCTAATTACATATTCGAACTTCTTGCAGTCCATTAGTTGTTAGTTGTAGAGTTATATCTTGTGTCTTGCTTTATAGTCTCTCACATAAATATCAACTGCCTTTATTGCCTGAACCACATCGTCTGCTGTTACATCAAATGGCATGTTAACCATTGTCTCTGTTGGCGCAGTTGCTAGTTCACCAATTTTATATAAATCTTCATCTGACGCTTTATCTAAGTGAATTCCTTCTAGTGTAATAGGTAAATCTAATTGCAGATAAAATTCAATATAACGTTCAAGTTCATCCAATGGACGATTTTCAAGTACAAGCTGTGTCATTGTTCCATAGGCAACTTTTTCTCCGTGTGTCAAGTGGTGTATATCACCTGAAATTGCGGTGAAACCATTATGAATAGCATGAGCAGCGGCTAAACCACCATCTTCAAAACCAAGCCCACTAAGTAATGTATTTGCTTCAACAATTGCTTCCAATGCTGGCGTTACCACTTTCTCTTTGTTGGCAGCATATGCTTGTAAACCATATTTAAATAACGTTCTTTCACATTCTTCAGCAATTGCAAGGCCGGTAATTGTTGCCTTACCACCACCCATTGTATTTCCATTTCCCTGTTTAGCAGCACGCGCTTCGATTAGGGTTGCCAGAGCATCAGATATACCCGAAGCAAGCATACGACTAGGTGCTTTAGAGATAATTCTAGTATCCATTAACACTAGATCTGGATTTTTCTTATAAAATAGGTATTGCTCAAATGCACCATCCTCAGTGTACACAACAGATAAACCAGAAGTAGGTGCATCAGCAGATGCGAGTGTAGGAAAGATAACAATTGGACTTGATAAACGATCAGCAACTGCTTTTGCTGCATCTAAGGCTTTTCCACCACCAACACCAACAATAACGTCAACACCTTTTTCCTTCCCAATTTCACTTACCCGATTTATTTCATTCATTGAACATTCACCATTAAAAGTAACTTGTTCAACTTCAAATGAATCACTTAAATGTTCTACTAACTCATCTGCACATATTTTTTGTACTGTTTCATCAGCTAACACAAGAAATTTTTCACCTAAATGTTCCATGTACTGACTACAATGTGTTAATAAATCTTTTCCTTGTACATAACGACCCGGGCTAATAAATAGTTTATCCATGAGAATTCCTCCAAGTAAATGTTTTTAGAATGACGCTATATCATTCTATATAGTATGCTCATTAATTACGTTACAATGAAAGCGCTTTATCGTAAACGGACAGAATTAATTATCTGTCAAAATGAACAATCTACTATTAAAGTACATTGAAATAAGTTATATACTGATACCGCATTAATAGGGCGTCAATTCAAAAAAACTTGTCTCCACCAATAGGTGAAAACAAGATTAGATTTGTATTGTTAATTTAGTTTAATCATTTAATTTAAGCAGTGTATGTAGGTTAATATTTTATAAGAGTAAAATAATTGAAAAGAAACTTCACCCTTTAATAAATCTATATTTACTAATTTATTAATTTTTTTTAATCTATTCTTCATTGTATTTCTATGAATATATAAGGATTCAGCGGCATCATGAATATTTTGGTTGTTCAATAGGTAAACAAACAAAGTATGATAATAATCAGTGTGGTGCTTCTGATCATATTCATAGATCGTTATAATTGCTGGATGACAACAGCTAAGAAGATCCTCTTTTGAATCCATTTTCCTTAAAAGATTAAAGAACTTCATCTCAGAAGATTCGAGATAGTGTTTATCCTTATAAATAATTTCCCCTATTTCTAAACTACTGACTAAATAATCGAATATAACACCTATACTTTTTATCTCCTTAAAGTGATCACTTATTATCCCAATTAATTCATCTTTTTCTAATGCTAGTGTTAATTGCTCACGATTAGATGTATCAAAATGTATTGCATCGCGAAAAGATATAAGAACTACTATATAGTTTTTATAAATAAATTGCTTACTCTGCGGAAAGAGTTTTGCTAATTGCAACTGGATCTTAGAATTATATTTTTTGCTTATATTAGATTCCTTTGCTTTTATAGCTAAGAGATAATTATCCTTACTAAATGCATTACCACATGCTTTTTTTCTCTCTTCTAATTCATTTTTTAAATCTATCTTTTTTTCAATTAAATCAATAATAAGCTTTTCTTCCAAATTAAGATAAGAAGTGAGCTGATGTGTTAAATAATGCCCAATGACCTTACTGATTTCAGGGATTATTTTAATCTGATGCTTAGGTACTTTTCGATTGCATTCCAAAACAACAATATACCCACGCAATTTCTTACCAATGAATATCTTACTAACTATTTTATTATTATTACTTTGTTTACAAGTTACACAAAACGGCTCTTCAGAAAGTGGAGCTTCTTGAATAGCCTTATATTTCGTTACTTCTTTTATAAATTCATAAGAACAATATCCCTTCTCAGAATTGACTTTCCATATATGATCAATAATCGGAATTTGTTTTGAATAGTCGATAATTTTAAAGCTCTCATCAATAATTAACACAGGATTCCCTAGCAACTCTTCGGCGAACGTTAGAACTTCTTGTAAGCTACTTTGTGTAATAACATAATCGTATAATTTCTTTACCTGTTGCAAATAATCTACTTCTTGATTGAAGATATTCCTTACCGTATCAAACAATTCTATTGGTGAATTAACTTTCTCACAAGTTATAACATTACATGAATTATTATCTAATATTTGGATCAACTCAGTATTTAGTGGTTCCTCAATAATAACTATAAGGGTGGTATCAATAAGTTTTTCTATTTGATTCTCCAATGCGCTGACATCTGAAATATACACATACTTATTATCAATATCTTTTAATGCAGTTAAATACGTGAAATCTTCAATATTAGTGTCCTTATTCGATAAAATCAATGTCGGTTGATATGACTTTAAACTACTATAGAGATCTGAAAATGTAACCATGTCTTCCTCCTAAAAGTAGATTTTAAGTAATAACAAAGTAATGTTAATTATAAAATGTTTGACTGTTTATCATGAACAACGTGAAAGCCAAACACTGTTTATTAGTTATATTGTAGCTACCTTATATCTATGATACTTTTAAACTGTATTTTTTGTTCATTATTTCACAAAAAGAGAATGGAGGCAATGTATTGATGAAATATCCTTTATTATTTTCTCAAGGTTCAATCGGTTCTGTAGTATTAAAAAATCGCGCGGTTATGCCTGCAATCGGAACTTCCTTAGCAAAAGCTTCAGGGGAAGCATCACAAGAACTAATCCAATACTATGAAGAGCGGGCTAAAGGTGGTTGTGGATTGATTATAACTGAAATTACAAAAATTGATGAAGAATATGGTGCGGGTCTACCTACACAATTAACAGCCACAAGCCCAAAATATATACCACAGTTAGAGCGCTTGGCTAAAACCGTTCACAAATATGGAACGAAGCTCTTTGTTCAACTACACCACCCTGGCAGAGAAACACACAGTCATTTAATTGATGGCAAACAAATTGTAGCTCCAAGTGCAATAATGTGTAAGCGCACACAAGAGGAACCTAGAGAACTTACAACAGACGAAGTAGAAGGATTAGTGAAAAAATTTGTAAAAGGAGCTAAGTTAGCACAAAATGCAGGTGTGGATGGAATTGAACTGCATGGAGCACATGGTTATTTAATTAATCAGTTTATTAGTCCTTATACAAATAAAAGAGTAGATAAATATGGTGGCCATTTTGAGAACCGAATGCGTTTTATTACAGAAATCATACTTGGAATAAAACACATATGTGGGAGTGAATTTCCGATTAGTGTTCGTTTAAGCGCTGATGAATTTGTTGATGGCGGACTGAAACTAGAAGATACAATTAAGATTTCAAGATATTTAGAGAGTATTGGTATTGATGCATTAAATATTAGTAGTGGGACATATGAATCAGGTGTAACAATTGTAGAGCCAAGCTCTTATCCTCAGGGATGGAAACAACACTTAGCTAAAGGGGTTAAAGCCGCAGTTAAAATTCCAGTAATTGCTGTAAACGTTGTTCGAAAACCTGATTTTGCTGAAAGCTTATTAGAAAATGAAATCGTTGACTTTGTTGGATTGGGTCGTGCGCAATTAGCTGATCCATCTTGGTGTAACAAAGCTTTTAAAGGGTTAGATGATCAAATTAGACCTTGCATCTCTTGTCTTCACTGTATTGAAGAAGTTAGCGCTGGACGTTCTATCAAATGTGCTGTAAATCCAATTGTTGGTCGTGAACTTGAATTTAATGATTTAGCTAAAGACGGAGATAACAGAGTAATCGCTATAATTGGTGGTGGTCCAGGTGGTATGGAAGCTGCAAGGACATTGGCTTTGAAGGGATATAAGCCAGTAATATTTGAAAAAGAACCACAATTAGGCGGAGCGTTAAGATTAGCAGGAAAGCCACCAGGTAAAGAAAAAATGACTTGGTTTGTCAATTATCAAGAAAATGAATTAAGAAGACTAAATGTAGATATTCGTGTTAGTACTAAACCTACAATTCAGGATATAAAGGAATTAGAACCTCATGCAGTATTCTGGGCAGCAGGAGCTGAAGGGATTATTCCACCTATCGAAGGTATAAATCAGAAACATATAAGTACTGCTAACGATATTCTAGATGAAAAAGTGAAAGTCACTAATAAGAAAGTCGTTGTGATTGGATCTGGAATGACTGGTTGTGAAACAGCCGAAATGCTTGCTGCAAATGGTAATGAAGTCACTATCGTAGAAATACAGAAAAATATTGGAAATGGCATCTATCCCTCCATCTTGTTTGATATAACTCAAAAACTAAACAAATATCAAGTCAATATTATGACAGAACATCGCATAACCGCCATTGGCGAAGAAGAAGTAACCTTATCTGAAGTAAAATTAGGTAGTCAAAAACAAATTGAAGCCGATCATGTTGTTTTATCTATTGGTGTTAAACCAAGAATTGGACTTCTCGAACAATTAAAGCAAGAATTCCAAAATGTAATAGTCATTGGTGATGCACACAAGTCAGGAAGAGTATCTGATGCTGTAAGAGAAGGATTTGAACAATCTTATATTTTATAACTTTAGAACACCAAATTCTTATGAGGGAAATAACAACATAAAGAAAATATATGTTGAAGGAGGAATATATCTATGAAAGATTTTTCAGGTAAGGTAGCTGTTATCACCGGGGCAGGAAATGGTTTTGGTGTAGAGTTCGCTAAAGAATGTGCACTGCGTGAAATGAAAGTAGTAATTGCTGATATAAATAAAGAAGATCTAAAAAGGACTGAAAATTTAATATCAGATATGGGTGCAGAGGTTATCTCCATTCCTACTGATGTATCTCTATATGAAGAGGTAGAAAATTTAGCAAGTAAATCAATTGAAAGATTTGGAAGTGTTGATCTGCTCTTTAATAATGCTGGAGTCGTTGTGCCAGGACCTATTTGGGAACTTCCTGTAAATGATTGGGATTGGATTATGGGTGTTAATGTTAATGGGATTGCCTACGGCTTAAAAGCATTTATTCCTATTATGTTAAAGCAGGACACTCCTTGCCATATCGTCAACACTGCATCAGTTGCAGGTCTATTAACAACACCAAGCATGGCAGCATATCATACAAGCAAACATGCTACAGTGGCATTGAGCGAATCCGTGAATTATGGAATGCAGGCTATGAATGCAAAGGTTAAAATGTCTGTATTTTGTCCTGGTTTTGTCCAAACTAATTTACATGAATGTGACAGGCAGCGTCCAGATAGATTTAAAATGGATCCAGATGAGCCTTACTACCAGAGTAAAACATATCAAGATGGGCTGGCACGTGCTCATCATGTTATTAATACAGGGATTCCAATTGATTCAATTGGTCAAAGTGTCTTTACAGCGATTGAAGAAGAACGTTTTTATATTTTGACTCACCCTAAATATAATCCGCTTATAGGAAAAAGGGTAAAAGACATGCTCGAAGGAGTTATACCATCGGTGAAAACCTTTGGGTAAACTAGTAATCGTAAACAATAAATTATAAGAATATAGATTTAAAATTTTATCTATTAATGAATCATCACATTTTCTTATAATTAAAGCTCTTTCCTAGGTGTATATACTAATTTAAAAGGCTTCTCAAAACTAATGAGAAGCCTTCAATAATATTCTATTGTTATAAAAATGTTAAGTATTCCTGATCTCTACATAAAACCCTTTCGTATCAAGAATTTGGCGTAAATCACATCATGTTTCCGCCAGGGTGAGGGGCGCATTATCTAATTCAAGACTTTTATCCCTAGATTTTGTAATTACCTACGAAAAACATTAAAACCCTAATGATGCTCTACCTTAAGACAGTGAATCCCCCCTCTTATATGAACTTTCGAGAATAAAGTGTAGAATTTGTCCATTAACAGCACCTATAGGTAATCCAATTATCGCTAGTCATATTACCACCTCTCCTAAAATTTATCATTAATTTTATAAATTAGTTTTCTGTATAAATTTTCCTACGACAGACCTTCTGCAAATCATCTCTACCACATTTCAATACTAATAGAATTTTTTTGTATTAAACGTACTAATCTTTGGATTCGGTTACCAGATTAGTCATTCACTAGTCTAAGAATCACTATATTAATCAATCCAGGGACTCTAATACTCTCAAAACCCTTTATAATATTGGAAAAACTATTCCCTTTAGATATCAAATACTGTATCATTTAAAGAACAAGATGCTATTAATTTTTCTTCTGAAGATAGTAGCGTATCAGTATCTAGCAGTAATTTTTTGATTAATAAATATAGATCTGAGCACGTTGGAGTAGGTTAATAGAGGAAAATAAAATTTTATGGAGGATCAATTATGAAAAAAGTTTTATTATTTTTAGGGTTAATCTTTTTGGCTGCTTGCAGTAATGATGCAGTTGAATATGAAGATGAAATGAGTATTGATGATCAAACCGTCACTATTGAAGGAACCACTAACTTAGAAGATGGATCTGTTATTAATTATCAAGTAACAAACTACAAAGAAACCGAGATACCAGAAGAAGGTACAACCGAAGTACAAGACGGCTCATTTTCTTACACAGTTGATATTAGTGATTATGAACCTGGTGAATATGAAGTATACAACGCATTTATTCCATATAAGCAACCAGAAGAAATAAAAGAGATCTACGGTGAAATGGGAGAAAACTTGAGTGGTGATGTTGTTGTTGAATCAGGTTATGTGGAAGATTTAAAATTAATTGAATCAACGGAAATATTTGAGAAGGATTAAAGCGCACATTGTTGCGCTTTTTTAATAGGAGAGGTTATCATTCTTTGAAAAAACACCCACCTTAACAATAAAAAACTACAGATATCTCAGTATATCCATAGTTTCTCTTCCTTTATTTAGTTTTTTAAAATCCGCTATAGGAATCACGGTGAAACGACCATTTGCTTGATATAAATAGTTTTCTGGTACTGCTTTTTCAATCATCGGGAAAATAATGCGCTCCTCTAGCCGGACTTGTTTTTCTATCAACTGACCGAGCTTGTTGAAAAGCAATCGATCCGCTCTTTTAGTAGAACGAACTTGTTGAACATAACTTCTAATTTGCACATGCTGTATAAGCATTTCTTTAATTTCATCTATATCTACCGACTCGTATTGTGCATACAGTGGAAGAAGCACCTCTTCCTCATCCCGAAAATGATCTTCGCCGTCCGTTTCCCTAAAATGAATCACATCTCTTGTCATCTGTTGAATACTACTATTCTCATCAGCCTTTTTCAATTGATTGGCCATTACCAAGGTATGATGATGGTGGTGAGAAAGTGGATATAATGCTTCATGTCGTTTCAAGTAAGCTCACTTCTTTTTTATATTATAACATCTTACTAATAAACATTTTTCATGTAGATAAGCAGCTGGTCTATAGGTAAAACGTTGTTTGACACTTATAACTCAACTTCAAGATAATATGTTTCTTGAAACATTTCTTCTTTTTATATTTAAAATGTTATAATATATTTTTAGGTGAGTTTGATCAAGAAAGGAATAATAAATATATGACCCGGGATAATCAAAATATATTAGCTTCATTTGTCAAAAGTAATGGTTTTACATATTTTATTACTGGCTTAATTGTTTTTAATGCTATATTAATAGGATTAGAGACCTTTGATTCTATCTATACGCCATATGAAGGTTTATTTTTTTGGATTGATATTATTATCCTGCTAATATTCCTTATTGAAGTTGTTTTAGAAATTATTGTATATAAAAAAAGGTATTTCATGAATGGTTGGAATATTTTTGATTTTATTATTATCGTAGGTAGCATAATTTTATATAGCACACCTTTTGTAAGTGTTTTACGAATTTTCCGTGTACTGCGTATCATGCGGACAATAACTGCAGTGCCATCTTTAAGAAGAGTTGTAACAGCGCTTTTTATGGCCATACCGACGATCACAAGTGTCATGTTAATCATGGCTATTATTTTCTACGTATACGCTATTTTGGGCACTTCATTTTACAGAGACATATCACCTGATTTTTTTGGAAACCTCCACCTTACTTTTATTACTTTATTTCAGATTTTTACGCTGGAATCGTGGGCAAGTGGAATTTTTCGCCCAATATTTGCTGAGGCCCCATGGTCATGGCTTTATTTTATTTCCTTTATCGTAGTAACAACCTTTATTATGATTAATTTAATTGTTGGTGAAATCGTCAATAATGCACAAAAGATTTCTGAGGGTATTGAAGGAGAAACAGATGAGATTAAAGAAGACACTACTGAAATAAAAGAGGATACAAGTGAAATTAAAGAAATGAGACGCGAATTAGCTGAAATTAAAGATTTAATCAAATCTCAAAATATGAAGTAAGACTCAAGCAATTTGGCTTGAGTCTTTTTTGTGAAATCCTATTTTGTATTACTGTTATTGGTTTTACTAAATTCGTACTGTAAGATATCTATCTAGGTGTATTTATCTTAAGCTTACAACTCAATTGGATATCTCACAAAGTATTTTTATATAACTCAACATATTTCACTAGAACAATTGAATTTGTTGACTTTTCGCTTTGTTTTCACCATAAAGACTATAACCAATATTTTTATATCCTTTTAGGCGCTTTTCAAACATCGTCTGTAAAACATCGACATTCGAATCAACATAATCAAACACTTTTACTTCATCTTTATCACCATGATCGCGGTGAAGCCGCCCTACATATTGTTGTAATGTTCCTTTCCAAGAGATTGGCATTGTTAGAAAGAGTGTATCTAATCTAGCATCATCAAACCCCTCTCCAACATATTTCCCTGTTGCAATTAACAATCTCTCTTCACTATCAGGTAATTGAATTAACTTTTCAAGCTTTTGTTGTCGCTCTTTCTTGTTACTGGCTCCAGATAGAATAATAATATTTTTGGCAAATCCCTTAAAAAGGTTATATAGCTCATTAACATGGTCTAAACGTTCTGTTAACACTATAGGTGACCGTTTTTCATCTAGAGCTTGTAGCACATCATTAAAAATCATGTCGTTTCGTTCTTTATTATTAGCTAACAAAGAATAGATAGCTTGTATATCAGTATCATCCGTTTTCATTAATGTTCTCTTTAATTAGAGTTTGTTTAAAGGGCCGGATATTAGCTTGCTGTTTACTATTCGTTTTGTATCTTATAGGTCCACACTGCATAAATATTATCGGATGCAGTCCATCTTTCCTAATTGGCGTTGCTGTTAATCCATAAACTTTTTTAGCTTGGACTGCTCTTAATACCTTTTCAAAACTGACGGCGGAGATGTGATGACATTCATCCACGAATATTTGTCCATACTGATGTAAATAGGGTTTTATTACACCGTTATGATTAAGCGATTGAATCGTAGATATATCTATGTGATAGGTTGGTTTATTTTTTCCACCACCAATTTGACCAATTTCATTTACTGAAATGTTTAAAAAAGTTGATAATCTCTCTTTCCATTGTTCCACTAACTGTATTCGATGAACAATTATGAGTGTATTCGTTTCATTTCTATCAATTAATGCTGCAGCTGCAACTGTTTTCCCAAAACCAGTATCTGCTGCTAACACTCCATTATCATAATTAGCTAAAGAAGAAACAGCGTCTTCTTGTTGGTTAGTAAGTCGACCAAGAAATTTAGTATTAATAGACTTTCCATTAAATTGATTGTTTTGGATTTTAAGAGATATATTATAGTTGAAGAAAATTTCCTCCACTTTTTCTAACAACCCTCTTGGCAGTATAAGCATATTATCATTTATCTCTGTACAATCAATCATTCTAGGTATTCGATAAGTAGAATAACGCTTTGCTTGTGCTTTAAAAAACTCTGGATTTCCAAGCGTCGCAAGCTTTTTTAATTCATTAAGTACTTTACTAGGTAGTAAAATCTTAGGAATTTGAATACCCCGCTTCAATTCGATCGTAATTTCTTTTGGCAAGTCAATATTATCAACTTCCTCTTTTACCATAATTGGGTGTGATTCCTTTGAAAAGTTAGATACTATTTGTAAAGTGTCTTTCTCAGATATCTTGTTAACTGATGAAAGGTATTGCCATTGATCCGTAATTTCTTGAAATGAATCATTTACAAACACACTATTCCCCTTCGTTTTTGCTTGTTTCTGCAATGGTAGAGCTATTAAATTACCAAAACCACCTTTAGGTAATAGATCTTGGTTTGGGAACATTCGATCAAAGGAATCCATCCCAACTTCAAAACGTTTTTCACTTGTTTTCGATAATAAAATTATACCGAACTTTCTAGCTAACGAAGCACTTATTGCCTTTTCAAAAAAGAACCAAACGTGAGCACCTTCTCCTGAGCGGGAGCGTTCAATGTGATATGGCAATTCTAAATCCTTGCAGGTTTCAATAAATGCACGTACATCATCTTGCCATTGTTTTTTATCAAAATCCAAAGCGAGAAAATGACACGTATTATCTTCAAGTAACGGATATATTCCTACAGTTTTTATGCCACGTAAGTGCTCATAAATAACTTGAGGAGTCAAGGTATGGAATAATCGATTAGAGTAATCCTGGCATTTGATTTTAGGTTTTAGAGAAAGCTCTTTATCCCACTCGTTTCCACATACAGGTGAATAACCAGATTTACCCGTAGTACTCGATTCCCACCTTTGTGCAAATACATCAGTTCTCCCTTGAAAAAGATTCATAAATAGTAAGATTGCTGCTTTTTCTTTAGGAGTAAAATCAGTTGTTGTTTTCTTTATATTAGATGGTCGGTTATAAGATGTATTATGACTCTTTGCTTTATAGAGGTCTCTTTTTAGTTGTATATTTTCTTTTTTAAGTCTATCGATCTCTTTTAAAGCAGAACTGAGCTGTTGTTGAATATCCATAAGGCTACCCCAATCGTTAAAATCTTTAACTCTAGTTTAGCCAAGAATGTTGCTACTTAACAGTATTATTCTATAGAAACTTAACTGGGGGTGTGTCCATGAAATTATACTATTAATTTTTTATCGTTTATTTTTTAAGAGTATATTTTTTGATTCTGTTCCATATGTAAATAATAATAGAATGCAAAAACATCAAACAGGAAATTAGAGCTTATCTGAATGGTCAAATCATATCTAAATACAGACCAACATATATTAATGGACAAGGTATGGAGGGATTTAATTGACTACTTCTTTAACAGTTATGTTACTAATAATATGTGTTCTTTACTTAATATTTTTGTTTAAAACAATTAAACATAGAAAGAAAATCACTTGTATGACGGGCATGATGATTTCGATGGCATTAGGAATGAGTATAGGGATAATAATTGGAATAATATTAGGAATAATTTATTCTAGCAATATATTTACATCAACAGTACTTGGAATGTTAATAGGCATTATTGCGGGTGTATTGCCCGGGTTAACCATAAGTATGATGGCGGTATTAGATGGGCTACTTTCTGGAGCAATGGGTGGTATGATGGGAGCAATGCTAGGAGTAATGGTATCATCTGAGTATAGAGACATAATAGTTAAACTAATGTTCTTGTTATTTGTATTCACTCTCTTAATTGTATTTTATATTCTAAATGAAGAACTAGATATCGACCATAAATCTATTCTGCACAATCACGTGGTAATGGCCTTTTTAATAGTCGCCTTTTTTGTTATTTTTAATCAACTAGGACCAGTATTCCCTGGAGATAATGTTAATCAACATGATGGTCATGGAGAGGAGAGCCATGATTTATCCAACCCACTTAAAGACTTAAAGGATTATGAACATGAATGAACACTGTAACGTAATATTGGTCTCATAGAATCCATTGTAAGCTCTTTAGAAAACCACGAATTAACCAGGGATTTTTGAAAGACATTATAAAGTCAAAAAGCCGCTGAAATAAATTCAGACGACTTTTTCACCTATAAGTTCTTTAAAATTTGTTCATACTGTCCTTTATCAATTTCACCTTGTACATAACGGAGCTTTAATACCTCTACAGGATTATTATCAACTGTTGATTCATGCTTCTCTTTTTTTAAGCTAGTAAGAAAGTCTTCGAATAACTTTTTTCCCATCCTTATTAATTTATAAAGGTCTCGGGTTCTTACTAGATAATAAAATATTATTATGAGTAGTATTAAGTTTAGCACGGCTATTTCACCTCATTACAGCTTTATTGTCTTTAATATCGATTGAAATTCTTCATGTGTTATTTCGCCACGAGCGTAGCGTAATTTTGCAATTTCTTCTGCCTCAATAACTGTAGCATTACCCGTATTTAACGTTGAGACTGATGTTTGTTGGTTCTTATTTCTAAAAATGAGATAAAGCGCTAAGGCAATAAGCCCAAAAACAAGCACAGTCATTACAGAACCACCTGCCATCATATCAAATGAATTAAATCCTTGCTGCATGCCATTGTATCCATTAAATCCACCATTACCGAAATAACCCATATGTCCTCCACTCATCATGATAATTTCTCCCTTCTATTTTTAATTAAATTTAGTTTTATAATAATGCTTTTAGTTTGTTATATTCTTCAATAGAAATTTGACCAGATGCATATCTATAATCGATCACTTCTTTAAGTCCATTTGTATTATTGACTTCTGTTTGATTATTGCCAAACCACTTTTGCAATTCACCTGTTTTATACAGATAAAAACCAATGGCTAAAACAATCAGTAATAAAAACATAACTTTACTCCTCCATTCATACTATCTTTGATTTTTTATGGTAGCAGGCCAAAGTGAATTGACCCGCTCATTATTTTTTAATGCATACTTCCCATTCCTCTAAAATTACTACTTTGAGATGAACCGCCAGTCCCATGCATTCCCTTGTACCATTCATTTAATTCTTGGTCATCTAGATTAGGGTGCATTTCACTCATATATGGTTTCATTTGTCCAAAGTTCACATTACCTTCTTCCATAAACTTTTGCATCTCATCAAAATCCACATTGCCTTCTTCCATGAACCTTTGCATCTCATCAAAATCCACGTTTTCTTCTTCTATGAACCTTTGCATCTCATCAAAATCCACGTTTTCTTCTTCCATGAACCTTTGCATCTCATCGAAATTCACATTGTCTTCTTCCATGAATGTTTGCATACTTTCCAAATCGCGTGTACCCATCATATCTCTTACTTCATCATTTCTAACATCCCGCTCTTGAATCGTTGTATTCGGATTGTTTGTATCTTCCTCAGAAAATAGAGATAATCCTGCTCCACCTGTAAAAGCTAATGCTGCCGCTATAATTCCATTAAGTATATTCATATCTAATCAATCTCCTTTTAATTTTTTTATTAGACATATATTATCCTTACATTATATTTTTTTTGATTTGCTCATACTCTTCAAAAGATATTTCTCCTTTTGCAAGTCTAGACTTGGCAATTTCTATTGCATCTGAACTTGCTACCGGTTGCGCTTTATTTACAGCACCTGTACTTTGACTATTAATCCCTAAATAGACTAAGTAGCCGATGAGTAACAATACCAATACCATCATGAATGATCCACCTCCAAATCCAAACATTCCAAAACCATGTCCTAATCCCATCATTACTTTATCTCTCCTTTCTTAATTCAATAATACATTTTACTAATGGGGATTTTATGAGTAACTTATGTGCATGTTGTGTAGAAACAATTTATCGACTTTTAACCATTAATTTAGTTACCTCGAGACCAACACTTCATTTACTTGCATCTCAATCTGTATCATTAGATTTTTTATTTGAAAGATAAATCCAATGAGTGCAATTTGAAACTAATGAAACATTTATCGCCTCCTAATTTTCACTTGTAAAGTTTAATTTGTTTTCTTACTTTCCCTTATCATAAGCAAAATTTATATAGAATTTGTCGATAAATTGTGTGGAAGTTATGTGGATTAAAAAAAGCGACAACAAAAAAGAGATTAAGTTTAATGACTTAACCTCTTTCTTCTATACTAGAAACATATTTAAGTGACTCTTTTCCAAACCTACTCGCACCTAAGTAATTATAATAAGCAGTCTCTTAAAGCTTATTTCTTTGGTTTAACTACCAACTTTCTTACAATGCTATAAAACAAATCCTCATTTTGTTCAATCAATAAGCCTGCCTGTTTTATATTATCCAATGTTTTACGGTTAATATTTGCTCCCCATATATTAACCGAAATGGGGTTTAATAGATCCATCAATTTTCCTACTACTTCTTTATCACTTCTCATATGTTCCAACAGAATGATTTTCCCATCCGGTTTACAAACTCTTCCCATTTCTTTTAGTCCTTTTACAGGATCAGGTACGGAGCAATAAACACAAGTGGCTACGACATAATCAAAAGTATTATCAGGAAAGTCCATTTGTTGCGCATCCATTTCAATAAGATTTATTTGATAAGGTAAAGTTAGATTATTTACCTTTTCCCTTGCATGCTTTAGCATACCTGAACTAAAATCAATGCCCGTCAAATGAATATCATCAGGATAAAATGGCAAATTTGCACCAGTACCTACACCGACTTCAAGAATATATCCTTCTACATTATCAAGCAAGTCTTTCCTCCAGCTTTCTTTTATCATCTTATCCATGGAATCGTATATCCCTGACACCCGATTATACCGCTTCTTAATCTTTTCAGTTAATTTCTCATTCATATCGAATCTCTCCTACAAATACATTGTTAATTCATATACTAAAGACAAATGAAAACCAAACAAAATAATTAACTCATTATCCTTATTTCTTTGGCAATTGCACTTTTATAGTTGTCCCAACATTTAATTGACTTTCTATCTTGATTTCTCCTTGATGTGCTTCTACAAGTGCCTTTACAATCGACAAGCCAATTCCTGATCCCCCTGTTTTTCTGTCACGTGATTTATCACCTCGATAGAATCTTTGAAACAATAATGGCAGATCTTCTTCACTTATTCCTTCGCCTTCATCTTGAACGATGAATGTAATCTGATCGCCTTTTTCTTCTACATGAATAGATACTTTATTCCCTTGAGGTGTATATTGTAAGGCATTATTAACAATATTCGTTAAGATTTGAATGATTTTATCACGATCTCCTAAAAACCATTGTGGTTCTTCATTAACTTGTACTTCTAACTCTACTCCTTTTTTCATAAATAATGGGTTGAATTGCTCTTTTATGAACGACACTATTTTTCCGGTTTCCAACTTTGTCTTATCCAATTTAATTTGAGGATTTTCGGCTGCAATTAACTTTTCTAATTCATTTACTAACCTAACTAAGCGCATTAGTTCTTCATGACACTGCTCTAGCCTCTTTGAATCCGGCTCCCATATACCATCTTGAAAAGCTTCAATATGACTTCTTAATGTTGCAAGAGGTGTTCTAAGTTCATGTGCAAAGTTTGCTGTAAACTGTTTTCGTAGTATTTCTTCTTTTGATAAGGACTCTGCAAGCTGATTAAACGAATCACCTAATGGCCTCATTTCCTCTGTCAATTCTTCAACAGGGACTCGGGTTCGCCATTGATGATTACGTAGCTCAACAACCCCATTAATTAGCTTCTTAAACCCTGAAGTTAAGCGCTTTGAAAATAACAAGCTAAATACGATTGATAGAATAACAGTAACCAATACTGCAAGAAGAATGTTTTGTTTTATGGTTTTTAAAAAGATAAAATCCTCACCCATTAATTGTTCTGGGTAAAATACGATCAGGTTCCCAATTACTTGATTACCCTTTGTTAATTGGTAATCAGATGATCGATAATCAGTAGAATCCACCTGGGATTGCATTCCGTTCATCATTCCCATCATGGAGCGCAGCGATGTTGTGTCAATTAATAAATTACCGTTACCATCATAAAGTTTAAAGTATAAGTTCTCTGCCATTGCATGCTGATGCAGCATATTATTTAGCTGTTCGTTAGTTAACTCACCAGTATCATCATATTGTTGAAATACTTCCTCTTTAATTGTCTCGATCCGTTCTTCTCTATTTTTTTCGAGATAATCGGTAAATTGATTTTCAACACCAAAAAAGATCGTAAAACTAGTAATGAAAACACCACTTAAAGAGACCACTAAAAGATAAATTAATATCCTTGACCTAAGTGTTAGATTCATCCTTTTCTCCTCCAAACTTATATCCCATCCCGAACACAGTTATAATGAATTCAGGTCGGCGCGAGTCATCTTCCATTTTTTTACGCAAATTTTTTATATGGGTATCAATATTCCTTTCATATCCTTCAAAATAGGCACCATCTTCCTGTAATTTTTCTAATAAATCAGACCTACTATACACACGCCCTGGATAACTCGCCATCGTTATTAACAGCTTATGCTCATTTGGAGTCAGAGTAAGAATCTCATTATTAAGCTTTACTTCCTTTTTAACATGATCAATCATGAGTTTATAATTGTTAAAAGTCATTTGATTCCCGTTTGCCATCTGCTGCGTTCTTCTTAATAAGGCTTTTACTCTCACAACCACTTCTCTTGGACTAAAAGGTTTTGTAACATAATCATCAGCACCAATTACAATCCCATTAATTAAATCATCTTCTGCAGACTTAGCAGTTAGCATGATAATGGGTGTATTACTATCCTTTCTTACTAACCTACACACTTCTTCTCCAGATATATCAGGTAGCATCAAATCTAATATAATAAGGTCAGGGCTCTGTTCTTTTACTTCTTTTAGTGCTTCAATTCCATTCGAAGCAAATAGAATTTCCCATCCTTCTTTTTCAAAATAAGCTTCCAGCACTTCAAGTATTACTTTTTCATCATCAACTACAAGAATTTTTGTCATAAAAAATCACCTCTTATATGATATTATCATCTTCTTTATGAAAAAAGATAATATTCATAAGTTCCACACAACTAAAACATAAAAACTACATATCTAATTAGTACTATAATGGTAATTAAAGAAGGAATTGAAGTAAAATGAAAAAGCTTATATTTAGTTTAGTGAGTGGAGCAGTCATACTAGGAGGGACAGCAGTCTATTCATTTGCACACTCAAATGAAAGTGGAAATAACATTCTTAATTTTGGACAGATGAGACTAGTGAGAATAAACATTTTAAAGAGGCAATAAAAAGGAGCTAATTCCAATTAAGGTTAGCTCCACCATTTTACTAATTTAAGAAGCCATATTTCTACAAGCTTCTGCACACTCACGACAAATTTTTGCACATTCCTGGCAATGAGTATCTTTAAATTTCTCACATTCTACTGCACAAGCTTCACATATTTCAGCGCATAGTTGACAATGCTGTTTTGAAAATGTACTATTACGAGCCATATAAGCAGTTGCCTGTAAACAGATTTGTGCACAATCATTTAATATTTGAAGACACTTTACTCTTGCTTGTAGATCTTGTTCTTGTAAACAAGCTGTTGCACATTCCTCACAAGCTCTTGCACACTTTACACATAACTCAATACAATTATCCATGGTTGTTGCTGATGTTGATAATACACCCATTATAAAAACCTCCAATAAAGTCTAGTCAAAGTTATTATCCTACGTTTATTGTTATTTATACATCTTAATTCCTGATTTATAGTAGATATATACTTTTAGAGGATTGATAAACGTATCTAAGCGTTCTTCCTATCCCCTATAGTCTCGTTGATTTTCTTCAACACACCCTAAAACATCTAATTATCGAGAAGTTAAATCAGTTTACTAATCTTCGCAAATTCTCAACATTTCTAATTTAAGCTGAATTTATATTAGCTATAAAACTTTAACCTCTTAGTTTAAACATATACCTAATGTGGTATATATGGTTTTATAGACATAATGCAAAGGAGAGAGATATAAATGATGAACGGAAGTGGAATGGGCGGAGGATTTTTTGGATTTGGCTTTTTCAGTATTTTCATTATTATTGCGATTGTTGCTGTGATTTTCTGGATGTTCAACAATCGTGGAACGTCGTCGTCTCATAATCGAACAGAGAGTAACTCATTTGAGATCTTGAAGAGAAGATTAGCAAATGGAGAGATTTCAGAAGAAGAATATGAACGTTTAAAAAAGAAGCTTCAAGAATAACACTCAAAGAAAAACAGGATGCTTATGAAGTCTTGGAATTGGAGGTGAACGATGATGAACAAAAAAATAACAGGATCAATTATTATTCTTTTATTGTTAGTTGTATGGGGATCGTCGTACTTGAAATCACCTTTTTACAGTGAGAGTAGTGATGGGGTCTCGATACCGGCAACGGAAAACAGTGAAAGTATTTTAGACTTAGATACTGTAAGTGCAGAAGGTCGTCCTGTAAAGACGGTCAATCTGACTGCAGAGAAAACAACATGGAAACTCAGTGATACTAAAAGTGTGGAAGCGTGGACCTATAATGGGACTGTGCCGGGAGAGACAATTCGTGTGACAGAGGGAGATTTCCTTCAAGTAAATTTAACTAATGAACTTGAAGTACCAGTCAGCATACATTGGCACGGAGTCGTGTTACCCAATCGAATGGACGGTGTACCAGGGCTGACTCAAGATGCCGTTCAGCCTGGTGAAACGTTCACGTACGAATTTGTTGCAAATAACCCTGGAACCTACTGGTATCACTCTCATCAAAACAGTGCTGATCAAGTTGATATGGGACTGTATGCTCCACTTATTATCGAAGAAGATGATGAACAGTATGAACAAGATGAAGTTTTCATTATAGACGAATGGGCAGTTAATCAGAATAAGTGGGATATGTCCAATATGATGGGTGGTATGATGAACGACGGTATCGCTGGTAATGGTGAAGGAGATACCATTCAAATGTATGATACCTTCAGTGTAAACGGGAAGTCAGGTACCTCAATTGAATCTCTTGTGATGGAAAAAGGGAAAACAGCGAGACTTCGTTTTATTAACGCAGGATATCAGCAACATCAACTCGTTTTTCCGAAAGGATCAATGGAAGTGATTGCAAATGATGCAGAAGACGTGATCGGTTCTAGAGGGGATTCCAATATTCTTGAGATTGCTCCAGGTGAACGTATCGACGTTGCGTTTACGAAACAGTCAAGTGATATGGAAGTGATCGGGGAAAATCCTCAAGTTGAACATGCCGTAGAAATGATAATCCCTGTCGTCACAAAGAAACAAGATGATATTGGTTCTGAACGCCTATTAGTTTCGGTTGGTACAGACACCGTAGCAGACGGAACATCATATGGTAGTGCGAAACTAATTTTTGAAGATGAGCCTAAAGTCGATGTATCCTATGAAATGAATTTAAGCATGGGGATGAATATGGGGCAAGGTATGGGATTTCAAATCAATGGTGAAACATTCCCTGACACGCCTCCAATCAAAGTCAGTAAAGGCGATATTGTGAAAGTTACGATGACGAACAATGGTAGAATGAACCACCCAATGCATTTACACGGTCACAAGTTCCAGGTCGCCGAGAAAAATGATTCCGCGCTAAAATCACCTGTCGTTAAAGATATTATTCATGTGAAGCCAGGAGAGTCGTTTACCATTTACTTCAAAGCGGATAATAAAGGCCAATGGCTATTCCATTGTCATGACAATAACCATGCGGAGATGGGCATGGTAACCATTGTTGATTACAATAACGTTTACTCACCGTTTCAACAACAGTGATAACACCAGTCGTCATAAATTTGATCTTAATATTATTTGGTTCTTTTAGTTATTAAAAAATCCAGCCTCGCAAAGGCTGGATTTTTGTTATATATATGAACTATCTGCTACGGATTTATGAATTGTGTGGAGTAGGATAAGAATGTGTAAAATAATGATACTAATAGTTATCCTGGGCACGCATGTTGCACTTTTTTAGATTACATCATGCCGCCCGTAATGTGAGAGAGTGTAATATCTTTAACCTAGTGCGCAAAGAGTGCGGTATATTAAGGTTCCACTAAATTATTATTGTAACATCTTTAACGGAATATTACAGTTTTTCATAGGATTGCGTTAGCAAAATGTTAGCATTTTGTTATGTTAACTAAGAATGTTAACTAAGAAGTATAAAGAAAGGATTCAATTTTAAACATCATCTAACTTATAATACGAAAATATTATTGATTACATCCCAAAATGTATACGTGGATTTAAGGTAACACATCAACAGGATTAAGAAGTTTTCCATTTAAGTAAACTTCGAAATCCAAGTGAATTCCTGTAGAACGACCAGTACTTCCCATAACACCAATTTTGTTACCTTTGCTTACGTTATCACCAACATTTACATCTATACTTTTTAAATGTGCATATTGAGTTTTGTATCCATTTAAATGATTAATTTTTATCGTTTTACCATAGCCATTTATCCAACCAGCAAATTCTATTTTACCACCATCTGAAGCAAGAATAGAATAGTTGCTAGGTCCAGCTATGTCAATCCCTTTATGAAACTTTCCCCATCTCATTCCTTGATACGATGTGATTATTCCACCATTTGTCGGCCAAATAAATTTGGTAGCATCTTTTCCAGAAAATTGTTCAATATTTTTATTATTATTTGAAGTGTCACTTGAACTAGGAATAGATTGATTTTTTGATTCACTTTCTTGCATCAACAATTCTTTTTCCCTTTCTAATTTTTGAGTATGATTTTTTAAGTCAGCCATTGTAATTTTAGTTTCTTTTAATTTAATTTCTAACGTTTCTTCCAGTTGTTTCATTTCATCTTTTTGATCAACGAGAAATGCTTTTTTCTCTTCGTTGTCTTTAATTTCTATTTCTAAATCTTTTTGTTTACTTGATAGTTTTTGCTTTGTTTCTTCAAGATTACTTTTATCTGATTTCTGCGCTTCCAAAATGCTTTGGTCTTGTTCCATAATTTTAGTAACTACGGATATTCTAGTTATAAAATCAACAAAGTTCTTGGCTCCAAATATAACATCTAAATAGCCCATATCCCCACCATTTTGTTGATATGAACGAAGTCTTCGTTTTAGTATTTCTTCTCGCTTTTTAATTTTATTTATTAATTCTTCAATATCTTTTTGTAAGATATCCATTTCTGATTCAATCTTAACCATATCATACTCAGTCTTCTTTAAAAGTAGATCTGTTGAAGCAATTTCCTTTTCTTTCTCCATTAATTGAGTCTGAATATCTATTAATTCATTACTTATATTTGTAGATTCATTTTGATGAATTTCCATTTTTTCCTTTTTTGAATCTATTTCCTCTTCTACTTCTTCATAACTTTTACGACTATGAGAACTACTGGCTAACACTTGTTGATTTAAAGGTATAATGATAGTAATAGCTACAATCATCACTAGGCCGGTATTAAGTTTAATTGATTTATAAATTTGCATGAATCATTCTCCTTCACATGCTAAATCTTTTAATTTTTATTTATATGTCGTTATGTAAGACTCCAAACATAGTATAAAATTAAGGTTTGCAGAAAGGGTGCAAAATCAGAGGCAAGTATATAACAAATAAATAACATTAATATTACTAAAAATGATTTTTACTATTTACAGGAAAGAATAGGAGGCAATGGTTAACAAATGGGTGAGGAATTAGACATATTAACTTATTGATAATAACACAATCTAGAAGTGCGTGTTCAAAAAGTCGATAAGTTAGAAGCAAGCAGGTCGAGGCGGCAAAGTTTCTGAGGACCAGAATGTAGGCTTTCCCTACATGATGACCGGAAGAACCAACAAATAGATGTGCCGCTTATCATTTGGCGGCTTTTTGAACATCCTCTTGAATAAAGCAAAGGCACATCACAAGTTTTTATGATGTGCCTTTTCCAATTATCCTTTTAGGAGTCGTGCATTTATTGCTACAATTACAGTACTTAGCGACATTAATACTGCACCTACAGCAGGACTGAGTACAATGCCAATTGGTGCCAGAATTCCAGCCGCTAGAGGTATAGTTACAATATTGTAACCAGCTGCCCACCAGAGGTTTTGAATCATTTTACGATACGTAGCTTTAGACAGCGATAGAATTGAAACAACATCGTTCGGATTACTTTTAACTAGCACGACATCGGCTGTTTCCATTGCAACATCTGTCCCCGCTCCGATCGCAATCCCAAGATCCGCATTTGCGAGTGCTGGAGCATCATTCACACCATCACCGGTCATAGCAACTTTTAATCCTTTTTGTTTTATTTCTTTAATTTTATCTGCTTTTTCGTGTGGCAATACTTCAGCAAATACATCATCCAATCCTAATTGATTAGCAACCCAATGAGCAACTTGTTTATTGTCACCTGTTAGCATCATCGATTGTACTTGTAAGTCATTTAAATCAGTAATTGCTTGTTTTGCACTTTCCCTGATTTTATCTGCCAAAGCAATCATTCCAGCTAGTTTTTCATTAACTATGACAAAAACTACCGTTTTACCCTGGCTGGACAATTGTTCAAACACATCTTGATCATAAGAAATTTGTTTTTCGTTCACGTAACCAGGACTAACTACTTTAACCTCTTTATCGTTTACTTTTCCTTGAAGTCCTTTACCTGTTAGTGATTCAAATGTTTCTGGACTCTGAAAAGAAATCCCTCTTTCCTTTACATCTTCCACAATCCCACGTGCAATTGGATGCTCTGACTGCATTTCCAATGATCCTGCTAACAAGAGCACCTCATTTTCTTCAAAGCCTTGCTCTAATTGAATATCCGTAATGCCAAACTTTCCTTCCGTTAATGTACCTGTTTTATCAAATACTACGGACTGTAGCTTTCTTGCCTCTTCAAAACTGGTTCGATTACGAATTAATAAACCTCGTTTTGCAGCAAGTGCTGTGGATCTCGCAACTACTAATGGAGCTGCAAGTCCTAATGCATGTGGACATGCGATCACCATGACCGTTACCATCCGCTCCAATGCATAATTAAAGCTATATCCTAACAAAAGCCAGACTATTAATGTGATTAATCCAGCTGCTAACGCTATATAAAACAACCATTTTGCCGCACGATTGGATAGATCCTGTGTTTTCGACTTAGATTCCTGCGCTTCCTTTACCATCGTAACTACTTGAGATAAGTAACTTTCTTCACCTGTCTTCACCACAGAAACTATTAACGAACCTTCGCCGTTAATGGCTCCTCCAATTACTTCATCATCTACTTCTTTTTCTACTGGGACAGATTCACCAGTAAGCATCGATTCGTCAATTGTGGATTGTCCTTTAACAATCTTCCCATCCACCGGAATTTTCTCACCTGGTTTAACCAAAACCCGATTGCCTTGGGTTAGTTCTTCAATGGATATATCGGTGATATCCCCGTTCTCATCGACTAGGTGAGCTTCTGATGGCATCATTTTCACTAATTCTTCAAGTGCATTGGAGGCACCCATAACAGAACGCATTTCAATCCAATGACCTAACAACATAATATCGATTAATGTGGCTAATTCCCAAAAGAAGTTATTGCCCGAGAGTCCAAACACAGTCAATGAGCTATAGACATATGCAACAACAATCGCTAACGCTATTAATGTCATCATGCCTGGATTTTTTTGTTTCAACTCATCAAGTGATCCTTTGAGAAATGGCATTCCGCCATAAAAGAAAATAAACGTGGAAAGTACAAATAAGAGATACATATCTCCCTCAAAACGCCAATCTACACCTAGGAACGATTGAATCATAGGGGATAAGATTAAAATTGGAATAGTTACAATTAAGGAAATGTAAAATCGCTTTTTAAAGTCATCAATCATATGACTATGATCATGACCATGATGATGGTCGTGATTGCCTTTATCCATATGATTATGATCATGGTGGTTTGTCTCATGATCATGATGATGCTTGCTTCCTTGTTCATGTTCATCACTTTTAGGATGGTTGTGATGTTCGTGATCTTTCATTTTATTCACCTCATTTTTAAGTATTCTTTACCACTTTAAAATAGTAATACCCATAAATAATGCAAAATTTGTGCAGATTACCACATCAATTCCATTTTTTTATCTTAATAGTAAACGTAGTACCTTCTCCATATAAACTTTTTACATTTACAGTACCACCATGCCTTTCAATAATTTCTTTAACAATCGCAAGTCCTAATCCTCTTCCACCCAATGCACGAGAACGAGATTTATCTACACGATATAGTCTTTCCCATATGTAGGGAATATCTTTTTCTGGAATTCCTTCTCCTTGATCAGTAATTTCTATCACAACATTATCCTCTTGTTCATAAGCAGAAACTTTGACACTTGTATATTCGGAGGCGTATTTCCTTGCATTGTCTAGCAAATTATTTATTACTTGTCTAAAACGTATTGGATCTATGTTCACATTTACGTCCTTAGCACACGTTAATTGTAAACGAATATTCTTCTCAGTAAATGCTGGCTTTAATTTACTAATAATATCCTGAAGGAAGTAACATAATGGAATTGTTTTTTTATGAATTAAAAATTGATTTTTATCCATTTTAGCAAGTAGAAATAGCTCTTTTACCATCTCAGCTAGATGTGTTGCTTCTTCCTGAATAATGGATGCAAATTTCTCACGGTCTTTAGCAGGAAGATTGGACCTATTTAAGATGTCTGCATATCCTTTTAAGTAGGTAAGTGGTGTTCTCAGTTCATGAGAAACACTAGACAAAAATTCCGTACGTTCATTTTTCAGGTATTCTAATTCATTAGAAAGTGTATAAATTGCTCTTGCAAGCTCACCTAATTCATCATCGCGATGAATGTCTAAGATTACATCATTGTCTCTCTTTGTAATTTTTTCAGTTGCTTCTTTCATTTTAATCAAAGGCTGTGTAATAAATTGTGATAAGAAAAAGATAGTTATAATCGAAATGATAATAGCAATTCCATCGATTACAACAAAAACAAGCGTAATATTTTTTATCATGGTACGGATGGGGTTAGTATCTGCAAACATATAGACATACCCTTCATTAGAACCATCTATTATAATTGGACTTATTGTAGCTAAATACGGTTCCGACGCCCACCTAGATTCAACTAATATACCATGATGGGAAAAATCCATTGACCTTCCTTTACTTATAAGCTGTTTCATATTTTGATTTATATCATGGGAGGCATCAATAATTTTAAATTTCTCATTCGCGATGACCACTTTTGTCTCTGCCTCCGACTCCATTAAAGCCACATGTTCAATCGTATCTATATTGAAATTTTTTTCTAAAACATCCCGATGATTCATACCACGTCCTAAGAGATTATCCGTTTCACTCTCTACTCTTTCCTTTACAATAAATAGGTATAAAAAGAAAAATAGTAGACTTTCTAATATTAATACTACTATTAAAAAAGAGATACCTAACTTAAATGAAATTTTTTTCAAACAGAATTACCTCCCTTCTGACAAAAGAATGTATGGCATCAATATAACCTTATCTGTTTCAGGGGTTTGGATTCACTCATTAACCCATTTATACCCAACACCCCACACCGTTTTCAGATGGGTATCAATAGGAAAACCTGAGCTCCTTACTTTTCCCCGCATATTACGTACGTGAGAATCAATAGTTCTTCTTTCTGTCTCCGCATTCATGCCCCAAATTAAATCAATTAGAGATTCTCTTGAATATACTCGATTTGGATTTTTCATCAAGTAACCAATGATGGAAAACTCCTTAAGTGTAAGCGGGATTGTTCTACCTATGTATTTTAATTCATGGGTTGATTCATCCCAAACTAATCGGTTGATTTCAATTGAACTTTCTTGACCGGACCTACGTAATACAGAATGTATTCTTGCTAAAAGTTCTTCTTCATTAAATGGTTTTGTTATATAATCATCTGCTCCTAATTTCAAACCTTTGACAACATCTTCTTTCGCTTCTCTTGCCGTTAACATAATAATCGGTACAGTAGAGAATGTACGAACTTTTTTACAAACTTGAAAACCACTAATTACAGGCATCATGATATCAAGCAAAACAACTTCATACTTATTTTTTTCAATCTTTTCCAAAGCTGCTTCACCTGAATTTACTTTGTCACATGAAAATCCAATTGGTTCTAGATATAGTTCTAGCAAATCAAGCATTCTAACTTCATCATCTACTAGTAATATTTTTGTCATGTCTACAACCCCTTAAAAGAAATAGTACAGATCAATTTGCATGTAATAATTGTTTGCAATTACCGTAAATTAGTTATTAAAATAGAGCCTATCGAATTTAATTAAAGCACAGTTAAAGCACAGCAAATTTGGCCTACAAATGGAAAATTATAAGTAGAAAAACAGCACCAGTTTTGTATTAGCTGGCACTGTTTTTGGTGATCATTACATGGAGGAAAAATCTAATACTACCTTTTTATTATTTAAGTTATCAATATTAAGGCTTTTTAATTTATCCACTTGGGGGAAGGAAATAATATACGATGGATGATGCGCATCAGCGCTTTCCACTATCCATTCAGTTGGGTTATACGCATTATCTTCCACATCAATTAACGAAATAGCTTTTTCTAAGCCTAGTTCAGAAAGGTTGCCAGAGTGGGTTGTTAAAGATAATCGAAATACAATGTTTTCTTTTGAAACAATATTTAATTCTTTTAATTCTTCTTCTTTAGTTATATGACTTGCTTCTATAGAAACAGAATCTACCATCTCAATTCTTTCATGTGAAGAATCAGAACTTTCTTCTTCTACTGCAAATTCATCAAGAAAGGTATACTCTATTGAATTAGAGTTAGTGCTCACATTGTTTTCTAGAGAAATCTCGTGTGGCTCCGCACCTACAAGGATTCTTTCGGTGACCTCTTTTGTAACTTGATCAATTTTCACTAGATCATTTGATTCGCGATTTGTGACATAAACCCATTTTCCATCTTCAGAAAATGCCGTGTGATTTGCATAAGACCCCGTAGGGATAATTGTCTTAATTGTCAATGTACTAGTATCAATAACATAAATATCATTTGAATTATTATTTGATACCCATACCTCTGTTCCGTCTGGAGAAACCGTAACACCATGTGGGCCATCACCAGCTTCGATGGTTTTTATCACTTCTAAAGAGCCTGTACCTATAACAGATAATAAATCAGATTCGACATTCGCAACAAATACAAACTTTTCGTCTGGAGTAATTGCTACTTCATTTGGTACTTCTCCAACTTCTATTGTTTTCAAAACATTATTCGTAGCTGTATCAATTACAGAAACACTATTATCATTGACGTTTGCTACCCACACTTGTTTACCACTAGAGGAAACCGCAACATGCGCTGGACCATTTCCAGTGTCAACATTCTCTACTAGTTCAAAGCTTTCTGTATCCATAGTGGCCAAGCTACCGCCGTTTACACCCAAACCCGGATTTAAAGAAACGTATACATATTTGCCATCTGGTCCAATATCAATGCCATGGACACCTTGGTCAAACGAGATTTCGTTTTCAACCTCTTTTGTTGTTGCATTTATTGCTATTAACGACATACCTTCAAAACCCGTTCCAGAATATATTGTCTGTCCATCCGGACTCAATGCAATGCCATGCGAAGCTTGTTTCGTTCCTAACTCAATTTTATCGACTTCTTTGTTAGTTGTTGGATCTATGATAGATATCGTTCCTTCACCCGCATTAGCAACGTAAAAAAGGCCGTTTTCCTTTGTTTGATCCTCATTATTACAACCTGAGAGAACTAACAGAAGTATAGAAAAAATCAATGTCATTAGTTTTTTCATTTTGTAAACTTCCTCTCACTTAATAGTGACTCTACTATTAGAATATTACAAGTCTAATCAGAAAATATAGCTAACTTGTGTCACATTTACTTATATTTAAAAAGAGAGTGTTACCAAAAGTTACTTTTAGTGACACCCTCTTTTGATTTATTTATTACGATTTATGAGTAACACCCTGCGAAAAGTTTTCTACCTTCTTTTGTAGTAATTCATTTTTTTCTTTTAATAATTCGATTTCTCCCTCTAATTGGTTTAACTTATAACTATCCATCCTTTCAACGCTACTAGAATTATTATCCTGTAAGCTTGAATGGTGACTATGGTCTCCGTGACCATGTTGCTGTGAGTGATTATGACTACCGTGTTTTCCACCACTATGTTTGTGCCCTCTGTGACCACCATGCATAAATAACATCATCAGTGGACAGATAAGAAGAACTAAAAGCAATACCCAATCCAAAATAAACACCTCCACAATCACTGATTATTAATTCCTCTATGCTATGACTTGATATCCTGTATCAACTATTGCTTCCCTTACCTTACTTACATCGATTACTGAGGTGTCGTACTTAACCTCCACTGTTTTGTCATCTAAACTAACATTTGAATGACATACTCCTTCTAATTCATTTAAAGCCTCTTTAATGGAATTGACACAATGACCGCATGACATACCTTCAACATTAAAAATAATAGTTTCCATCTTATCCTCTCCTAATTAATTAAATTTTAGATTATTTATACAAACCAGAACACATGCCTAACATGTCTAAAAACAGAATTTAATTTCCAAATCTTATATTAGAACCTTAATGTGCAGAAAAAAAGCAAATACCTTGTCAACAATGTGAACATCAAATCATTTTCACTACTCCAACCTTGAATGTTAGTTTAAAGTAGAAGGCTTAAATCGTTTCAATCTTAATGCATTTAATAACACGGATAAAGAACTAAAAGTCATCGCCGCAGCTGCAAACATTGGACTTAATAACGGACCTCCAAATAGGAATAAGATCCCCATTGCTACCGGAATACCTGCTGTGTTATACGCAAATGCCCAGAATAGATTTTGTTTAATATTTCTAAGTGTAGATTTACTTAATTGGACAGCTGTTGGTACATCCATTAAATCGCTCCGCATCAGAACAATATCTGCTGATTCCATAGCTACATCTGTACCAGACCCAATTGCAATTCCAACATCAGATTGAGCCAGTGCTGGGGCATCATTTATTCCATCTCCTACCATTGCTACTTTCTTACCTTCCTCTTGAAGTTTTTTCACTTCACTAGCTTTGTCTTCTGGTAACACTTCACTTAGTACACGATCAATTCCCACTTGTTTAGCAATTGCTTCAGCTGTTCGTTTATTATCACCAGTAATCATCGCTACTTCGATCCCCATTTGGTGTAGCTTTTCGATTGCTTTCACACTATTTTCCTTAACCGTATCTGCTACAGCTATTATTCCAGCAATTTGACCATTCATCGCAATATACATCGGGGTTTTACCTTCATTTGCTAATTGATCAGAATTTTCCATTAGTTCACCTAATGAGATATTACGATCATCCATTAATTTCTTATTACCTAACAATAAGTTTTTATCATCTATTGTTACCTCAATACCATGACCAGGGATGGCATTAAAAGCCGTTGTCTTCATTAATTTCAGTTGTTTTTCGGTAGCACCTTTTACAATTGCTTCACCTAATTGATGTTCTGATCCCTTTTCAGCAGAAGCTGCTAATGATAATAATTCATCTTCTGATATACCATTAGCGGTAACAATATCTGTTACGATTGGTTTTCCTTCTGTTATCGTTCCTGTCTTATCAAATACAATAGTTTGCAATTTGTGAGTGGTTTCAAGTGCAACACCACTTTTTATTAATACACCGTTCTCTGCCCCTTTTCCAGTTCCAATCATAATTGCTGTGGGAGTGGCTAACCCTAAAGCACAAGGACATGCGATTACAAGAACAGAAATTAAAATCGTAAGTGAGAAAACTACAGATTGGCCACCGATATACCAAGCTAATCCAGAAAGAATAGCAATCCCAATTACAATCGGAACAAAGTAACCAGAAATCACATCAGCCATTTTAGCAATAGGTGCTTTGGAACCTTGAGCGTCTTCCACTAATTTAATAATTTGTGAGAGTGCAGTGTCTTTTCCAACTTTTGTTGCTCGATATTGAATTGTCCCATTTTTATTGATACTTGCGCCGATTACATTATCTCCTATATTCTTTTCAACAGGGATACTCTCGCCAGTTAGCATAGATTCATCAATTGCTGTCATACCTTCTACTACCACACCATCAACAGGCAGTTTCTCTCCTGGCTTGACAACTACAATATCATCTACCTCTACTTCATCAATCGATATTTCTACTTCTTGCCCATTTCTAATAACCTTAGCTGTTTTTGGAGCGAGACCCATTAATTTTTTGATTGCCTCAGATGTTTTGCCTTTGGTCAATGTTTCTAGATACTTTCCTAGCGTTATTAACGCTAGAATAACTGCTGCTGTCTCAAAGTATAGATCGTTGGCATAACTAGTATCTCCAGAGTAAATCATAACAGTGGCAAATACGCCATAAAGCGCAGCTGCACTTGTTCCGATTGCAATTAAAGAGTCCATGTTTGGGTGACCGCGAAATAATGTTTTGAAACCTACTGAATAGATACTCCTATTTACAATAACTACTGGTAAAGTCAATATTGCTTGAATAAGCGCGAATGCTTCAGGATTAAATTCGGGATCAATTAATCGTGGCAATGGTGCACCGACTAAATGCCCCATGGCAATATAGAGTAATGGTGCAGCAAAGATTGCAGAAATCAAGAACCTCTTCCAAAGACTTTTAATTTCCATTTCCTTCTTCACACGATCTTCATCTATTGATTCTGATGATGAGCCGACATCTTCACGCGCTTCATATCCCGCACTTGCTACTGCATCGGCAATATCTGAAACTGTAACAGTAGAAGAATCATACTGGACATTCATTTTTTCAGTTGCCAAATTTACATCTGATTCAATCACGCCATCTAACTTACTAGTTGCTCTTTCAATCGTTTGGGCACAAGATGCACAAGTCATTCCTGAAATAGAGAAAGTTTTCTTTTCTGCATCTGAGATTGCCTTGTACCCTGCCTTGTCAACTGCTGCTTGAATGTCTTTTATAGAAGCTTCATTCTCATCAAACTCAACACTTAATTTTTCAGTTGCTAAATTTACACTCGACGATGCAACCCCTTGTAACTTTTTCGTGCCTTTTTCCACCGTTTGTGCACACGATGCACAAGTCATTCCTTCTATCTTTAATGTTTTTGTCACCATCTTACTCACCCTCTCATTAATTAACTAATTTTGCACTATACCCTACTTCACTTATCACATCTGTTATTTTATCCAAGGTTAGTATGGATTCATTATATTTAATATCAGCTGTACCTTTTTTTACATTAACTTTAGCTTTCTCCACACCATTTTGCTCTTTTAATGCTGTTTCAATTTTATTTACACAGTGTCCACAACTCATACCTGTAATATCTAAAGTTACTTTTTTCATTTCTTAAACACTCCTCTTATATTAATAATAATTCTAGTGGTGATGTCCTTTACATTGACATTGCCCTGGTACACAATTGCATTTCACTTCTTCTACCGCTTCACTTTTCTTCCTATTTAAAGTTTCTTCTAACAATTCGATATCATTATGACTCAAAGTGGATTCTGAAATCATGCTTGCTATGGTTTTACCTACTTCTTTATTACAGATACGATCAAATAGCCTTTGCTCCAACATTTTGACACTTTCGGTTTCATCAACAGCAGCAGTATATAGGTATCGTTTTCCATCTTGTTCTGTTTCTAATAACCCTTTTTGAACTAATCGACCTATTAACGTTTTTGCAGTTGCTTGCTTCCAATTTTTCTTAGAACGTAACACCTCTATAATGTCTTTACTAGTAGCTTGATGAAGCGTCCAAACTACACGCATAACTTCCCATTCTGCATCGGTTATTTGTGACTTATCTTCCATTTAAACACCTCTTTTTCGTTTACATTTGTAATCGATTAATGTTAGTTTACAATTGTAAACGTTAAATGTCAACTAAATTAAAACCATTTCATAAATCTGTCACATCTTTAGGTAGTGTGCATAATTTTAATTTAAATCCTAAAAAAATTAAAAAGGTGTGAATTAGCAAACTAATTCACACCTTTTAGGTTTTTCTTTCTTATAAACAATATTTTTGACTCCATATTAAATCACTATTCTTATTCTAAATCATCAATGTACTTCTTCATTTCTGCAATTTCTTCACGTTGCGCCTCTATAATTTGATCTGCCAGTTCTCTAACACGTGGATCAGTAATTTCAGCCCTTTCACTTGTTAAGATAGCTATGGAATGGTGTGGAATCATGGCTTTCATATAATCTACGTCATCAACAAATGTTTGGCTTCGAAGTAAGAAAAGCGAGACGGCAAATACTACGATACTTCCCGTTAAAATCCCAATATTCACTTTGCGATTCTTTAGCATATGTGTCATAAAAAGCAGCATGATGACAGCCATAGTTGCACCCATTAATAAGGCCATATAGGCTCTTGTTTCACTGAAAAATATGTGTTCCACTTTAAAAGTGCTCCAATACTTAAAGATGAACATAATGATGGTTGATGAAATTACCATTCCTGCAAATTTCCAATATGGCTTCATAATTTACCCTCCTCAAGTAATTTGTTTACAACTATTTATTGCCTTTTCTACAAATAGTAAACATTTAAGTTTAGAACCTACTGAATGAGTAAGAAGTCGTTAAAAAATTATCGCCTATAAATACTATCTCACTTAAAGATTTGCGATTAAGTAATAATGATTTTCATCAACTTTATTTGTAGTAACGTTCATTCCGATGCCTTCTAATTTTTTGACAAGTGGTTTTGCTTCATGAGGCACATGAATTTCAAATTCAATATCCTTAGGTGCACTTTCAACATATTTTAAAATATCATTACCTGGATGTTCCCCAGCTGCTGCTTGTACTCGAACATCAATAATTGCTCGGTTTCCTTTTAACTTAACTGCTAACAATTGAATCACCTCTCCATTTTCGATTTATAAAGTATAAAACCCACATTATAGTTTAATTCACCAATCAATAATCAAGACAACAAAATTGATAAATACCCCAATAATATAGTTGTTATTCCAATAATTAGTTTCAGCTTCCCTCGAGATAAAATAAAATCTCTGCTTAAACTGGTTAATAACTTCTTATTTGATAGAATAAACGCTAATATGAATACAGGTAAAACAAACCCTAAATTATATAAGAATAAAAGCGGATATTTTACAGTAAACGTTTTTTCCTGGATGATTAATAAAACTGCCATATAGATTGCACCTCCACAAGGTACACTGCAGAGGCCAATGACAATACCACTTAAAAAACTGCCAATTTTAGAAACTGGTTCACTGAACTTCTTATAGATTGGATGAAGAAATGCAGGCATTTTTATGATTGCTTTTTTATGTATGACAAAAACATCTCGAATCATCAAAACACCTAGAACGACTATGATGAAACCAGCAATTTGCAGTAATAGTCTTGTTTGTATAGCAGTGAGTCGAAACAACTCTAAAATACCAACACCTAATAAAAAATAAATAAAGAAAATACCTAACGCATAAAAGAATGCGTAACTTAATATTTTTTTTCGTTGTTTTTCTACAGTTAATTCGCCATCTATTCCTGCACCAAAACGATGTAACAGAAAACCACTCCATAAAAGCAGGGTACTAAAAGCACATGGATTAAACCCATCCAATATACCTGCAAGAAATATAATTGCAATTAAAAGTATAATAGATGTTGTAGCTACGTTGTCTGCAATTATATTTTGATCAACAAAAAAAGAAATGAAGAAAACTAAGAAAAAAAGAAATAAACTAGTCATTAACTTTAGTAATGATACTTTCAAAGTGATCAATCCTAATCTATGAAATAATTAATTTACCTTGCATCGATGGGTTTTCACGGCCACCACAACAAATATCACAATAAAATTCGTACTCTCCAGGCTTGTTAACTTTTAGTGTGATTACCTCTGTTGATTTAGGACTTAATCTATAATCAAAATCTAATTCATCACTTGCAAATTGATGCCATCCACCTCCATCCAAGTGTGCGGAATTGTCTGGATTTATTAATTTAATCGTTATTTCTTCTCCTACATTTGCATTAATGGTCGATGGATTATACCCTGACATTGATATTTCTACAGATTTCCCTATGGTTGAATCTTGCTCTCCAGCAGCAACAAAGTTTAATGTAATTGGTATGATAGCCCCAACAACAACTGTTAGCAGTATTAATTCTAACTTGTATTTTTTTAATATATTAAGCATTGACTCGCTCCTTTATAAAATAGTATAAATATCTATATCAACATCATTTTCAGGAGATTTATACTATATATACTTCAGAAGTTTTGATATCTCTTTTGCAACTTCTTTGTTTCTTGTTTTTACTGCTTCATCCATGTATTGTCTAATATAACTTTCTATTAATAACCCTGATATTTTTCCCATTTTAAATTGAGCAATTGTTAACTCGTTCAACCACTCTTCTTTGCCATCTTCTTCGCACATTACCTTTTTTTGCAAATTATTTAATTGAAATTCTACTTCTTCTAATTGAAAAGATATCAGTTTCTTGTTCATCGTTTATCTCCTCAAAAAACTTTTTCACTACTTCCTTATGTAACAACTTTAACTAATTATGAATATTGATAATTACTTTTTTTAAGTTTCGGTAAAAATCGAGGTACAAGATCCATATACTGTATATACTCGCTTCCAAACATTTCAATCAACATTTTTTCTTCTTGTTTCGCTAGTCTTACATAAATAAACATTAATATCGGTGACATTAGTAATGTTACTATAGTTGGCCACTGGACTAGAAATCCTATAATTGCCAACATAAAGCCGCTATATTGAGGATGACGTAGAGATTGGCGAACTTTTGGAGCTTTTACGGCTTTCTTAGTGGCATTATTTAGCGAGATCTTTGGTTTTCCTTTAACTATATATATTCTAACATCCGTTCTAGGTCAGAATTATCCGGTCTTAGATCCACAATCCATAGGCAACCTGTTGTTCACCATGCATACTAATTCCCCAAATCAATATTGACATTACTTTTTGGAAATATATCATTTTGTCATATTCTTATTTATACTTCTACTCTTTATTACGAGTTTAGAACAGATTCAACTTTTTCCCCTAAATTAAAAATGTAACTTATCACTTTTTTTATTAACTTAATTAGGAAATTTCCATCATTATCTGATTCAGCAACCGTTTCTTCTACTAATAGTTCCGGTTGAATTTCCTCCACTTCTTCTATTTTCTTTTTTAACTCAAAGGTACTATTAAATTTTGATTTCTGTTGATTTATAACCAATTTACCATTGGTTAATATATCTGGAACAATTTCTTCTCCTATCCTATTTGTAAAAAAAAGATCATTTGGGACTTCATACCTTTCTCCTAACACATTCACATATTCCTTGCCTTTTGCAATTTTACTCGTTTCAAAGTTTTTAAAACCATAGTCTAATAGTTTTGTTGTATCGTTATAAGCGGTCGGTTGTGATCCTTTTAATACAACAGCTATTAAGCTTATATTTTCACGTTCAGCTGTTGTAATTAAGGTGAATCCCGATTCATTAACATAACCTGTTTTTCCTCCATTTATTCCATCATATGGTACTTCTCTCATTAATTTATGATGTGTATATAATGTTGTGTTCCATGACAGACCGTTCCATTCTAATTGTTTCATTCCAAAAATATCTTTAAAGATTCCATTTTGCATTGCATACTGCGTTATTTTTGCTAAATCAGATGCAGTTGTTGTGTGTTTAGGGTCAAACAAACCATGTGGGTTCATGAAATTTGTGGTATTTATGCCTATAGTATTTTTTAAGTATTGGTTTATGTTAGAAGAAAATTTTTCAACACTTCCATCAAGGTGTTCAGCAATAGCTACTCCAGCATCATTACCCGAGTTAACCAATAACCCTTGTATTAAAGTTTTTAACTTCACCTGTTCACCTTCTTCTAAATAAACACTTGAGCCCCCTGTTCCATTTGAATTTTGACTAACTGTAACAATATCATCCAAGTTACCTCTTTCAATTGCATAAATGGCAGTAGCTACTTTGGTCAAGCTAGCAGGATACATTACTTTCTTAGGTTTTTTTTCTAATAGTACTTCACCTGTCGTAGCATCTATTAAAATTGCAGACTCACTTAGTATGTTTGGTAGAACGACTTCTTGTTGTGCCTCTACTTTCGGAATATTAAATTGAATGAATAGAACAATAGATAAAGAAAAAACGAGGAATTTATTCATGACTTCACCTTTCTAAATTAGCTTTTATATCTATTTACTGATATTACCTTAGAAATGTGCAAAAACTATGAAGTTTTGTTAGTGTAATATGCTTGTTAATTTGTAATCTATATGTAAAAATATTTAATACAAATTCTTCGATTTATTGCAGTATTCCCTTCATATCCCTTGAATTTTGGACATTAGTAGTATACAACCAATGTATACTTACAATGTAATTATCTCTGCATAAATCATAGAGAATAATATACTTCATCCTAAAAGAGAACAAAGTCCCCTAAAGTTAAACTGTAAAGAACATAAATTTACGCTCTTTCTTGAGTTTGACCATAGAGGACAAGATATTGTTCGCTATTCACTTTTCATCTCATATTTAAGATATAATGTACCAGTTAACCTTCTACCAAAGGCTTGGCATTTAAGATGTATCTTTGTGGTGCTTCACCAACATAACCAAACGGATAACAAGTTGTTAAGATTAACACTTCTTCTGGTGCGGTAGACTTAATTACCGTGCGATCATCCGCTTCTACAATTTGATAATCTACCATCTCATAAGTAAATTCTCCATATGGAAGTTTAATTACAATTTGTTCACCAATCTCTACTTTTCCCAAATTACGAAAAACTGTATCACGATGCCCAGACAATACAATCTGGTCGCTTTGTTCTGGATATGCGCTACTAATATAATGCCCAACTCCTTTGTCTAACTGCTTCGTTTCAGTCCCCTCAATAATTGGAAATTCTGCATCTATGCTAGGAATCTCTAATATTCCCACCGTATCACCTTGTTCAGGAGCAAAAGACTTAGCTTTATCAATTTGGAGTTCAGTATCTTCTACATTAGCAACAGGAGTTTGACTATCTAGAATACTTTTTGCTTCAAGTAAGCTTGCTTGTTCACCAACTTTCATATTGATCAACTGATAACCACCTATACTCAAAAATATAATACCAACAAACATTATCAAAAATGCTATTTTCCTCAAATCTCCACTCCTCACTCTGTTTACTAATAGAAGTGTAACTTAGCCCTGTACACCATTATAGATAAGTATTGATGCTGCTATTAAAGCCAGTACGATTAAAGTAATCTTTATAAAATCACTTTGCTTTAAGTTAATTAACTCCTGTTTTTTTATCAACCCTGATTTTTTACGAAACTTGATTAAAATAATTCCAATAATTATTCCTAATAGGCTCATAAGATGACTTACAGTAAATGGACCATAAACCACCGGATTAATCCTTGAAAATTCTACAATTGCTCTAATAATCATATAACCTATTATGTAGTGTAGAAATACCTGACCTGTATACGTAACACGTTTTAATCTCAACCATAAATACCCAAATAATATGTAATCCAGTATAAACTCATACGCTTGAGCCGGATGTAAATATTGATCATTTACATCCATCCCCCAAGGTAAACTTGATGAGATTGGACCTCCAAACACATCACATCCTATTCTAGCTATTCCTTGTGCTAATATAAGAAAAGGAGCAACTAAATCTAGTGTTTTCCAAATAGGAATTTTATAGTGTTTTAGGAGTAAGTAACCTGTCAATAATCCACCTAATAATCCTCCATGAATTGAAAGTCCACCATTGTGAACAAAAAATATTTCTAATGGATTTGAGAAGTAGAAAGAGGGATTATAAATAAGAACAAAAATTAATCTTGCTCCGACTACCCCACCTATCAAGGAATAAATTGCAACATCTAATAATTGATTATGATTCATCCCTTGTTTTTTTGCTTCTCTAATAAATAAGAATATACCGACTGCCGCGCCTATAGCTATCATGAATCCAAAAAAATAAAGGTTAAATGGTCCTAAACTAATTAATGGTTTCAACTTTTACCCTCGCTTCTAATTTTTCTAGTTCATATAAAATTTCACTAGTTTATTAGAATAATACTCTATAATTGTCAAGATTCTATGCATTTTAAAATTTAATTATTCTCTAATAAAACGAATGTTAAAAGAGGCAGCAAAACCATTAATATTCAGCTGAAATAATTGGTGAACCTATGGTGAAAGTTGTTCTATCGTTCCATGACGAATAACGACTTGCAATTTGTATATTTATTGGCTCATTACTTTGTATTTTAGAATGAAGTTGACTAGAATATCCAGTAAGACTTATCATATTCTTTTCTTTCACTCCTCCAGATGCAGTAGTTCCACCTAATTGCTCAAATATACCTTGCATTACGTTTTCTTGTTGTTTGTGATTCAAATTTTTATTAATGGCACCTTGTATATTCACTTGTATTTCAGGTTCAATAGTTATTTTTTTTAGTCTGTTCATTAAATAATTAAAGCTTCTAATGTACGTTTCCTTATTTGAATGATCACTCATTAAAAAGATAATAATATGCGCCTGATATGTGTCATTTTCATGATAAACTCCAACTAAACCCACTTGTATAGCTGTTTCTGGTAAGTTTTTAATATTAATTTTTCCTTCGTATTTAACTACCTCTCTGTTATCAGTCTCAGAGGTTAAAATTAAATCTATTGAAAAGAGTCTCTCCAATTCTGTTTTCAATCCTGTTAATTCACTATATTGATTATAAGTTTTAAGAACATCATTATAATTCAAAATGGTTTTATCTACTTTAATGTTGCTGCCTTCAAATGCATCTAATAGTAATAATCCATCTTGTTTATATTCTTCAGCATTTACTTTATTATCTCCATAGAAACAAATTAGTATTAACATAGAAATAAAAACAACTATCCAATTTTTCATGTTAAGTTTTTTTATCATGCGGACACCTCCTATTAATCTATAACTCTATTTTTTACTGGAACTAGAATTTTATACATATTTTATTCAATTGTAATTTATTTTCATGTGTAAAAACCTAAAATAGGCTATCAGCATTTGTGCAATTGGTAATTATCAACTTTAAAAGAAAATACAGTTATAAATAAAATACTTAATTAATTCCAATCATATCTAAATACAGACCAACATATATTAATGGACAAGGTTAGGAGGGATTTAATTGACTACTTCTTTAACAGTTATGTTACTAACAATATCTGTTCTTTATCTGATATTTTTGTTAAAAACAATTAAACATAGAAAGAGAATCACTTGTATGACGGGCATGATGATTTCGATGGCATTAGGAATGAGTATAGGAATAATAATTGGAATAATATTTGGAATAAATTATTCTAGCAATATATTTACATCGACTGTACTTGGAATGTTAATAGGTATTATTGCGGGTGTATTACCCGGGTTAACTATAAGTATGATGGCGGTTTTAGATGGGCTACTTTCCGGTGCAATGGGTGGAATGATGGGAGCAATGCTAGGAGTAATGGTGTTATCTGATTATAGAGACATATTAGTTAAGCTCATGTTCTTGTTATTTGTATTTACTCTCTTAATTGTATTTTATATTCTAAATCAAGAACTAGGTATCAACCATAAATCTATTCTGCACAATCACGTGGTAATGGCCATTTTAATAGTTACCTTTTTTGTTACTTTTAATCAACTAGGACCAGTATTCCCTAGAGACAATGTTAATCAACATGATGGTCATGGAGAGGAGAACCATGACTTTTCCAACCCACTTAAAGACTTAAAGGATTATGAACATGACTGAATAGTGTGACGTAAAATTACTTTATATTGGTCTCATATGTTGTAAGCTCTTTAGAAACGACGATTTAGACAGAGACTTTTGAGAGACATTATCAAATCAAAAAACCGCTGAAATAAATCAGACGACTTTTTCACCTATAAGTTCTTTAAAATTTGTTCATTTCTCCTTGTACATAACGAAGCTTTAACACATCTACAGGGCTATTATCAACTGTTGACTCTTGTTTAACTTTTTTGAAGCTAATAAGAAAGTCTTGGAATAACTTTTTACCCATCCTCATTAATTTAAACCTGCCCTTTCTTTCCATTTAATTAAATAAATATAAAAAGAAGCTTCCCAAAAGTTCAGTGAACTAATGAGAAGCCTCCAGAAAAACTCAATGTTAGCATTTCAATCTAGTCTTACATAAAACCCTTACTTATCAAGGGGTTTGAACGACAGTCTAGTTATAAGGGCTAGTCGCTCACGTCATAAGCAGTTCACCTTCAATGACCAAAGTAAAGGTCATTTACGGCGCTCTGCTTATGCGTGTCGCGCCTGACAAGCCCTTTCCGCTTCCTAAACTTACATCATGCCGCCCGTGTAATAATGGGGGAAATATATAAAAATATGTTCTAAAAAGCCTATAAGAACAATACTTCTATCTTTATGAATTCATTACAGATTGCTCATTTCAAACATAAACATGAGCAAAACATGAGCATCTTATAATAAAAGATCACAAAAAAATAAAATTTAACGTTTAAAGATTTTATTCAAGGAAGAGGTTAAAATGGACGTAACAAACAATGGTAAAGTGATTGTGATTAAAGTGTACTTTTACGATGCTGGACGCTAGTTAATGCGGTTAATGGCTGAACACATAGGAAGACAGTTACGCTGGCCAGAGGGAATCGGAAATATCGATGCAGAAATAATGTTAGCTTTCAGACAAAACATATCGTCATAAGCATCTCGTAAGTACTCTAACTTTGTTCAATACCTTGATAGTTAGTTATAGTTTCAATAGCTCCGTTTGGAAGTTTTACAGCCGTAAAAACTAAATCAATGTTTTTCACTGGTGTTCCAATATATTTGCCAAATCCTTCTTCCAAAAATCTTTGTCTTAAATCAAGCATAGCTATTCACCACCTCTCATCATTCCATTTTGTTTTTTTCTTACGTATGTATTTATCCAAGCGCTTGTGTTCATGATTATGACAACTAATACAAACAGACTCTGTGTTATCTAATACCAATGCTAACTCTGGATGTGTCTTAACTCTTTAAGATGGTGAACGTTTTGTGCTGAACTAACTTTACCTTCTCGTTTGCACTCCTGGCATTCGTAATTATCTCGTTCTAAAGCTTTAATCCATATTCCATCTTTACCATACCAAGCCTTACATTGATAAAACTTAATGAGTTTATCTTCTTTGATCAGCTACATAATCTTTTGAAGTTCCATTTATTCAACTCCATATAAAAAAGACACCCTATTTGGATGTTATATCTTTTAATGTTTTTTGAAGATTTTTTGTTGCTTTAAGTTGATCTTCTAATACCTCGACAATTTTACCTAGCGCCATTAGTACAGATCCTAGTACCAAACTTCCTACAAAAGGATTTAGTGCCCTAATCCACATATCTGTTAATTGTGGCTTTAACATTTCAATTTCTGCTTCATAAAGATTTTTGTGCTCATTAAATTCATTTCAAGTATCCCAATCAAATGATCCTATAATTCCCAAAGCACCTATTGTACCTAAAACAAAAATAGCTAATTTACAGTAAATTGTGTTAGTCATCAATATCCACTCCCTTAACTTTATATTCTAACTTATAGAATAATTTTCCTGCTTAGAAGTGGTTTATTTCGACATTATGTAGCAACCCCCGCCTATTGCTACGATTCCCTTCACGTATCCCATAAATAAAAGAAGCACCACGATTGGTGCTTCTTTTTATGCATTCAAGATCTCTTGTATTTCTTCTTTCGTAAAATATAAGTCGTGTCTTTCATGTCTAATACGCTTTAGTTCTTTTTCTTTTTGTATCATTCGCAATAATTTTTCCATAGATGGACCTGAACCGTGAGAATTAAAACCTTCTATTTTACCGATATCCATCCACTCTTTGTATTCATTAAACCTGCCAAGATCCTCTACTAAAAATTTATAAAATGAAAAATATCTACATTCTTGAAGATCATTTAAATCAAATCCTACAAACAATACTTCTTTTTCATTTATAGCATCCTTAGCTTCTTTGCTTTTTTCTCTTGAAAAATATAAAGAGCTGTACATGTCAAGAACATCAAGTACAAAACAACATTCTTGGCCGGTTACCTCTTCAGATAAACCATCTGTCGCTAAGCTATATCCCCAAGTGAAACCTTCACGAAAAGCATCGCGTATATTCTCGTATTGTTTTTTTTCGTATTCATCTTCAGTAAGTTTAGATAATATTTCGTATTGATTAGCTAATATTAGACGTTCTTTCTTTGTTAGTGACTTTTCCATTTTGTTTCACCTCCCTCTCATCGAAACACTTCGACAAAAGGAAGCATTTTCCTGCAACAAATCATAAAAAATGTACCCACTAATGTAGATTAGCACTGCAATCACACTAAATAAAATTGCTATTACTTATTATTTCTAAGTAATATTACGCTATTAGAGTGTCTGGCATAATCTATGTAAGCAACCTTTTCAGTAGGAATTGTTGAATTATTATTATCCAAATAAGCAATTATTTTTTTTTCAGGATTAAACGTTAACAGATTTTTAATTAAAATCTTATTTTCATTTTTATTACCATTTGTAAAACCATCCAATTTAAAAAAACTTATAAATTGGGGGAAAGTCTCAAATTGATTTAACCAAATCTTATTTTTATCATAAACATCTTTCAATTTGGATTCCTTTCCTAAATACCAAGAATTCAAATCGAATAAAAACAAATCAAATCTATCATAAAAATCATTTCGACCACCTTTAGCTTTATTAATAGATAAACTGTGGTGAAATTCATTATTAGTTGTTGTATAATCCTTTATCCATCTTGGAAAAAACATATGCCCACCTATTGTTCGCGATATTTTCAAAAAATCAACAATTTCTTCTTTCCCAATCTTAGCTTTTATCGCCCAATATACTGACGCACCAATATAATCCGAACCCAATCCAACTCGATAAAGTGACTTTCCCCCATTCAAAATCTCAATACGTACTTCATAGGTTCCATATTTATCTATCCAAACAACCTCGTCTTCTACTTTAATTATATTTCCATTAGGGAGTTCCTTCTTATCCAACAACCATTTTACTAAATCCTCATATAACTTTTTTGATTTAGCATCAGGGTCTTCTCTTTTACGCAAATCAAAGCTTTCATCAATCCAATTTGGATTTACATCTTTAAAATAATTCATCACCTCGACATTCCCCCAATAAAATTAAGTTTGTTTATTCCTTCTTAATACTCTTCAACTAAACTGCCATTTAATTGAACAAGGGTGCAAATCCTTATTGAAAATAAGCTCCCGTTAGCGTAATAAGGAATTAAATATAATCTAAATGCTGTTCACCATGAAAAATCTTTAAAATAAAATCTTTAGCAGGAACATTTAGCTTCTGATATGATAGTAAAAATTCCTTGTTATCATAAGGAACTTCAATAAAAGCAACGTCTATTTGACCTGAATCCCCAATATGCATTTCAGCATATGGAGCAAGAGGTTTGTAACTACATCCCAATGAACTTGGATTAAGGTAAAGTTTTTCCTTTGATTTAAAATGATGAACAATATGATGATGCCCGAAACAGATAACATCTGCTTTGGAGGTTTCATAAAATTTGTCAAGTTTATTAACATTAGGTTCATTATCAATTGATAAAAATTCATCTTTCTCATTTAGGTGATAATGTAAAAACAAAAAGTCTTTTCCATTTATTCTCTCACATTGTTTCTTTGGAATACTTTTCAAAAAGGGAATAAATTTTTCATCCAATCTTGATGCAACCCATTCATGATGCACCCTTTCCTCCCCAACACTGTTTGTTTCTTTTCCCTCAATAATTTTCAAAACAGCTTCGTCATGATTTCCCGTCACAAAAGAGATTTCTTTACGGGAAAGCAATAATTCTAAAACTTCATTTGTTTCATGACCAATACCTATTAAGTCACCGAGACAATAAATATGCTCTATTTGCTTATTTTTATCAATACTATTTAAAACAGCTTTTAATGCAGAACTATTCCCATGAATATCAGTAATAATTGCGATATTAGTCCCCGTACTAATCACACCCATCTATCTAAATTTTAAAATGTCTTCTTAAACAATCGTCAGCAATAGGTAAGCATTTGAGGTTATCTCCAGCTTTTCCCCTGCTCCACACGGAGCGTGCTAGTTTCCCAGCACTCCGCGTTCCATCTAAAGATATGTACTAAATTATAAGTTCCTAGTTACTC
>NZ_QJSH01000060.1 GCF_003426025.1 Paraliobacillus quinghaiensis | reverse complement strand
AAAAGGTTACCTCACCGACTTCGGGTGTTGCCAACTCTCGTGGTGTGACGGGCGGTGTGTACAAGACCCGGGAACGTATTCACCGTGGCATGCTGATCCACGATTACTAGCGATTCCGGCTTCATGTAGGCGAGTTGCAGCCTACAATCCGAACTGAGAATGGTTTTATGGGATTTGCTTCACCTCGCGGCTTCGCTGCCCTTTGTACCATCCATTGTAGCACGTGTGTAGCCCAGGTCATAAGGGGCATGATGATTTGACGTCATCCCCACCTTCCTCCGGTTTGTCACCGGCAGTCACCTTAGAGTGCCCAACTTAATGCTGGCAACTAAGATCAAGGGTTGCGCTCGTTGCGGGACTTAACCCAACATCTCACGACACGAGCTGACGACAACCATGCACCACCTGTCACGCTGTCCCCGAAGGGAAAGTCCTATCTCTAGGATTGTCAGCGGATGTCAAGACCTGGTAAGGTTCTTCGCGTTGCTTCGAATTAAACCACATGCTCCACCGCTTGTGCGGGTCCCCGTCAATTCTTTTGAGTTTCAGCCTTGCGGCCGTACTCCCCAGGCGGAGTGCTTAATGCGTTAACTGCAGCACTAAGGGGCGGAAACCCCCTAACACCTAGCACTCATCGTTTACGGCGTGGACTACCAGGGTATCTAATCCTGTTCGCTCCCCACGCTTTCGCGCCTCAGCGTCAGTTACAGACCAGAGAGTCGCCTTCGCCACTGGTGTTCCTCCACATATCTACGCATTTCACCGCTACACGTGGAATTCCACTCTCCTCTTCTGTACTCAAGTTCTCCAGTTTCCAATGACCGCTTGTGGTTGAGCCACAAGATTTCACATCAGACTTAAAAAACCGCCTGCGCGCGCTTTACGCCCAATAATTCCGGACAACGCTTGCCCCCTACGTATTACCGCGGCTGCTGGCACGTAGTTAGCCGGGGCTTCCTCGTTAGGTACCGTCAAGGTACCGCCCTATTTGAACGGTACTTGTTCTTCCCTAACAACAGAACTTTACGATCCGAAAACCTTCATCGTTCACGCGGCGTTGCTCCGTCAGACTTTCGTCCATTGCGGAAGATTCCCTACTGCTGCCTCCCGTAGGAGTCTGGGCCGTGTCTCAGTCCCAGTGTGGCCGATCACCCTCTCAGGTCGGCTACGCATCGTCGCCTTGGTAGGCCATTACCCTACCAACTAGCTAATGCGCCGCGGGCCCATCTGTAAGTGACAGCTCCGAAAAGCCGCCTTTCAACTTCTCCTTAGGTAAAGAAAAGTGTTATCCGGTATTAGCTCACGTTTCCGCGAGTTATCCCAGTCTTACAGGCAGGTTGCCCACGTGTTACTCACCCGTCCGCCGCTCGTTCCACAAGAATCACCCCGAAGGGGTCATCTTGCTTCCCGCGCTCGACTTGCATGTATTAGGCACGCCGCCAGCGTTCGTCCTGAGCCAAGATCAAACTCTCCATAAAATGCGAGCTTGGTTGCTCATTTAAAATACTAGCTT
>NZ_QJSH01000059.1 GCF_003426025.1 Paraliobacillus quinghaiensis | reverse complement strand
GTGCCTAGTATAGTAAATAGGTTCAATTAAATATAAAAAGACCACCGTTTTCATAGTAAAATAGAAGTACCTATCACAGAACTTCCAATTTACTAAACCCAAACCAATAGGAGATGAAAACGATGGTATATTCAATATTGAATCACATTCAAGGTAAAAATGGAAGTCGATGGGCAGAATTTGTTCGTGAAACAGGAACAGATAATATATTGATCTTGGCAATTGATGCAGCAAAATATACGCATAAGGCTATGATTACAACTTTCTATGGAGAAATTTTAGTTAAACCGTTTGATTTTGATGCTTCTTTATCTGGTTTTGAAAGTATTACACGAAGTGTTAAGGAGAATGTAAGTCTACACAATTTTAGTGAAGTTGTTGTTGGTATTGAAACAACGGGTCATTACTATGAAGACCTAGTTCGTCGTTGCCAGCAGGAAGGCTATAATGTTCGAACTATTAATTCAGCTACTACAAAACAAGAAAGAGATACCCTATTGAACTGGTCGAAGACCGATAATTTAGATTTAATGGCAATAGTTCAATCCATAATTCATGGTAGAGGAACATTTAACGAACTTCGTTCTGGATCGGTTCTTCATTTACAAAAATTAACGCGATCTCGTAGAGAACTTGTTCAGGAACGTTCAGCTACAAGAAACCATATACGAGTACATTTAGATCATGTTTTTAGGGAGATGCAAGGAAAGAGTATATGGAAAAATGGTAAACGTGAACATGTTAAGCCGTTTTCTGATCTATTTGGTAAAGCGCCAAGATATTTAATGCGTCATTATCCACATCCTAGCGATATTCTACATTTAGGTGAGAAGGGGTTAAGAGATATCTCCATTAAGGAAAATCTTAAATTAAGGGATCAAACCATACAAATTCTTTTAGAATTTGCGGAGAATTCCATTTCTCAATCTAAAAAGTTAGTGGAGGTAGATGAATATCTACTTTCTCAAAAACTTGATCAGTTAGCTTTTTTAGATAGGCAAATAAAGTTATTAGAAAGAAAAATAGAAGATTTATTTGTAGAAACAGAAGGAGCAGTAATCCTTTCGGTTTCTGGGATCGGTCTAGTAACTGGTGCTGAGTTATATGCTGAAATGGGTAATGTGTCAGATTTTGATCATGCGGGACAATTAATTAAAATGGCAGGGACTAATCCAATTGTGAAACAGTCTGGCGGTCGAAATCCATCCTACTATGGTATTTCAAAACAGGGGAGGCGTACTTTTCGAAATATCACCTATCAGGTTGGAAAGTCACTCGCCCAAAATAACCCTGAAATGAAGATACGCTATCAATGCTTAAGGGAACGTGGCAAATACTGTGGACAAGCCTATATTGCGCTAGGAAACCGGATGATCCGTCTAGCTTTCTCGATGATTAAGAACCAAAACCTTTATCGTACAGAAAATCAAAGTTATGTGTTAGCAAATGAAATATCAAAGAAGATTCATAGTGTAAACTGTAAGAAATTCTACGATCGATATGTTTTATCAGATATTCAACGTCAATATTCTGCTTAGTTAGTTTTAGTATTAATAGTCAAGTTAAGAATTAAATAAAGGAGCTCTTCTAGGGCGTCAGATCACATTGAATATAGTGCCTGAGGCGTAAGACCTCGAGTGACAGCGTTATGGATCTTGTCCTATAAATACGAATAATACGTGAAAAACGAAGTTTATATTTACTAGGTGGTATCACTATAGGATGAAAAAGCAAGATCCCCTTTCACGTTCTAGAAGAGCTCCATTATAAGGTTCTGTGATAGATGAACTTTTTAAAAAATGATTTTAAGAGTTTTAATTAAGGTCGGTCTTTTTTAGGTGCAAATGAGAGTTGACTTATTTACCATTATACGCTGTCAC
>NZ_QJSH01000058.1 GCF_003426025.1 Paraliobacillus quinghaiensis | reverse complement strand
TTTCGCGAACTTCGCTTTGAACGCGATAGTGTTTTGCTTGATTGAACACAAAAAGAGTGTGTTGTGTATCTTCAACGGCAGCTTTTGTAGTTACATTTTTGTACACACGATTCGAAAAATAAGCCTTTGTTGTCAATTTCAACACACCCTTTCTGAAAGTTTTTGTACCATAATTATACCAAAACGAACTGACGTTTGTCTTGTGGTTTGCTTTTTAATTTCAAAAAAAAGAAGCGATTCATCTCCCACCTAACACTGACGTGTTTGAGGAAGGAGTCTTCTCGCTTAAGTTCGATAAAAGCTGGCTTTTCTGAGGTGAAATATTGTTCTGCTTGAACTGGCATCCAGGATTTATCTTTATCTAATCTCATTTCTGCTTTTTGTTTTAAGCGTACGGTTGTTATTTTTTCTTTACCAATAACTCCAGAATATTCTAACCACCTTTGAACGTTTTTTGGTAGGCCTTCAATATTTTCTTTCGTGACAATCTCACCTTTATTTTCTACCTTTTCAAAAGGTGCTTCAACTTCTTTTTCTGCACTGTTGTTAAAAAGAAGTTTAGCGACAAACGAAGTTATGAGGAATAAAACTAGAAATGCAGTAATACTGATTAAGGCAATTGATAGCTTTGACATTCAAACCTACTCCTTTTAATTTTTTAGAATTAAATGTATTAGAATACACTAGTTCTCTCTTATTAATAGACCTTTTAGTAATACTTGAAAATGATGATTAATCAACCGGTCGACTTGATCATCAGAAACATTCCTTTCAGTCATTAACCTGATAATTAAACCAAAGGTAGAAGTCCAGATGATTTGTCCTGTGAGTTCAGAATCCCATGTTGCATATCGATTATCACTTTTTCCTCTTTCGATATTCTCACATAGTACTTTTAATGAAGAGCTTTGTTCTGAAATACCTCTGTTCAATACAGCTGTTCTTTTTAATATAGAAGGTTCACTACTTAACATTACAGCCTTATAATACTCTGGAGATTCTAATGCTGCTTTTATATAGCTTGTGAATACTTCTTTTATCTCCTCTTCAGGTGCTACCTCATTCCTTTCCACTGACTTTACTGTAGCAAGGATTTGACCGTATCCTTCATCCACTATGGTTTCAATTATTTCATTCTTGTCTTTAAAATAGTGGTAGATAATCCCTGGTGAGTAATCCAGTGCATTGGTTATTTTACGAATTGATAAAGCCTTAATACCGTCTTCAGCAATTATATTCCGAGCTATATCTAAGATATTCTTTTTCGTTTCTTCTTGTTTTCGTAGTTGATGTTCTTTTTTGACCATGAATATTTTCCACTCCTTATTTTGATCATTGTTAAACATATTAAACGCTGTTCAGTTTATATATTTTAGTTCCTTTATCTAATATTTACAAGTCTTTTTAACATTTTTTATTTAATAGGACCTTTTCACTTAAAATGCGTCTCGATAAGTCCGCTAAAATAGGTATACTGGATACATGTGTTATCCAATATTTTTTTCTAAACGCTTCTATCAAAAGGATTGTTGCTTATGACACATTTTCTATATGATGCGACATAGTGAAACTTTCTTATCCGCTCCTCAAATGAAATTGGCTCCCTTTCCGCAGGCACGGCTTCAGCTAACTCGGAGGCAAAGACCACCTCCGAGTGGATCTTCAGCTCGCGCTGTTCCTGCAGGACAAGGAATGCTTCAATGAACTCACATCGCACGAAGGAAATGGATCTGTATTTCCGAGGAGTGTCGCCAATTTCATTTGATTCGCTAGATAGTCTATATATAAATAATGCAGTATGGGCTATGGACCATCTTAATAGTATAAATGCTTATTAATTTTTAGTATCTAAGCCATGATTAGTTCCTCTAACTAGCGGAGGAAGCAAATGGATGAGACTCCTGAGGCCCGACAAGGGTCATGCAGGCGTTGTCCGACAAGGACGGTGTTAGCCTGTGGTCCTACCATATCAAGTCGAAATCGAGTAGGAGGGGCTTCACAGCCCCGACCTCTCACACCACCGTACGTACGGATCCGTATACGGCGGTTCAACCTTTTGAGTATCTTATCTGGTAGAGGATGTTCATATCCTTAAGTCCCCATTTC
>NZ_QJSH01000057.1 GCF_003426025.1 Paraliobacillus quinghaiensis | reverse complement strand
CGTTTGTCAGCAACAAAATACTCATATTTAGGGAATGAAACAAATTTTGTTGGCTTTTTAGCGTTATAACGAATAACGTGTGGCATCAAGATTGCATTGGCACGTCCGTGAGCAATATGGAACTCTGCTCCAAGTTTGTGCGCTAAGCTATGGTTAATACCTAAGAATGCATTTGCAAATGCCATACCAGCAATAGTTGACGCATTGTGCATTTTTTCTCTAGCAAGTTCATTGCTTCCATCTTTATATGCAAGTGGAAGATATTCGAATACTAACTGGATCGCTTTTATTGCAAGACCATCCGTGTAGTCATTTGCCATGTTTGAAACATATGCTTCGATTGCATGTGTTAATACATCCATACCAGTGTCAGCAGTAACAGCTTTTGGTACTGTCATAACAAATTGTGGGTCAATGATTGCAACATCTGGTGTTAATTCATAGTCTGCTAATGGATACTTCACATTATTTTCTTTATCTGTGATAACTGAGAAAGATGTTACCTCAGAACCAGTACCAGAAGTAGTTGGAATTGCAACGAATTGCGCTTTTTTACCTAATTCAGGGTATTTGTAAACACGTTTACGAATATCTAAGAATTTTTGTTTTATGCCATTGAAATCTGTTTCTGGGTGCTCATGGAATAACCACATACCTTTTGCAGCATCCATTGCAGATCCACCACCAAGTGCGATAATTACATCTGGTTGGAATGCATCCATTGCAGCAGCACCACGCATAACTGTGTCTTTAGACGGATCAGGTTCTACATCTGAGAAAATTTCACAGTGTACATAGTCAGCACGCTTACGTAAGTGATAAAGCACTTTATCAACGTAGCCTAATTTAACCATCATTGGGTCTGTAACAATAAAAGCTTTAGATATTTTCGGCATTTTAGCTAAATATTGTACTGAATTTTTCTCAAAATAAACTTTTGGTGGAACTTTAAACCATTGCATATTAACATTCCTTCTCGCCATTTTTTTAACGTTTATTAAGTGTACTGCTCCAACGTTAGTTGATACAGAGTTACCGCCGTATGAACCACAGCCAAGTGTTAATGAAGGCATATAAGCGTTATAGATATCACCGATTGCTCCTTGTGAAGATGGTGCGTTCAGAATGATACGTCCAGCTTTCATGCGAGCGCCAAAAGCATCAATAACATCTTGGTTTTCAGAATGAATAACAGCTGAGTGACCTAATCCACCAAATTCAAGCATTTGTTCTGCTCTTTCCAAACCTTCTTCACTACTGTTTACTTTATAAGCAGCAAGTACAGGACTTAATTTTTCACGAGATAATGGATGATCTGGTCCAACACCAGTAAGTTCTGCTACTAGAATCTTTGTTTCTTCTGGAACTTTAACACCTGCTAATTCAGCAATCTTAACTGGTTTCATACCAACAATCTTTGGATTAACTGCACAAGTGTCCTCATTGATTACTAGTTTTTCAACTTTTGCTTTTTCAGCAGCATTTAAGAAATAAACACTGTTATCAATCATTTCTTGTTTTACTTCGTCATAGATCTCTTTATCGATAATTACAGCTTGCTCAGAAGCACAAATCATACCGTTATCAAATGTTTTAGATAGAATTAAATCATTTACAGCACGTTTTACGTTAACTGATTTTTCAATATAACAAGGTACGTTACCAGCTCCAACACCCAATGCTGGTTTACCTGAACTATAAGCTGATTTAACCATTCCTGGACCACCAGTTGCTAGAATAGTAGCAACACCATCATGTTTCATCAATGTTTGTGTCGCTTCAATCGAAGGTGTTTCAACCCATTGAATACAATTTTCTGGTGCGCCTGCTTTTACTGCTGCATCATAAACAACTTTTGCTGCAGTTGAGCTACATTTTTGTGCTGATGGGTGGAAAGCGAAAATTATAGGATTACCAGTTTTAATAGAAATAATTGATTTAAATAGAGTAGTAGATGTTGGGTTTGTTACTGGTGTTACGCCAGCTACTACACCAATTGGTTCAGCAATTTCAACCATACCTTCATGATCGTTTTCACTGATTACACCAATTGTTTTATCATATTTTACATTGTGGTACACATATTCAGTTGCAAAAATGTTTTTGATGATTTTGTCTTCATAAACACCGCGGCCAGTTTCTTCAACTGCCAACTTCGCTAATTGCATGTG
>NZ_QJSH01000056.1 GCF_003426025.1 Paraliobacillus quinghaiensis | reverse complement strand
GATTTGAAGGTCAAGGTATTTTGTTTACAAATCCATATAACCTTCATGTAACTGATTATGTTAGGGTGAATAACTGGCAAGAGGTTAGGGAATTTTTTCTAAAATAATAAAAGCTTATTCAACAAACAGGTGCTTTAATAAAAAATAGGAACGTCAGATTTAAGGCTTCAACTAACTAGCAGAAGGATTGAGTATAAAAAATAATGAGAAGAGGCAAAAAAATTGGATGCTTTAGGAATTATAATTGTTATCATTTTATCATTGTGGTCCATTACTAAAACATTGGAAAAAATGACTGATAAATTATTGGATGGTCATAAAAAACAAAATGAGCTGTTAGAAAATATTAAATCGAAACTTGAAGAAAAATCTGATAAGTAATTAGAAAATATCTTCAACTATAGGAGAGCTTTACCTTAACAAGCAGTTGAACTAACGAAGCAGCGCGACAAGAATTTATTAAATTTAAGGCAGTAAAAATGGTGGGGGGAAGTTAAGATGGACAAAATTCTTTTTTTCTTTTGCAATCTAATAGCTGTTATAGGAATTTGTATATTGTTTATAACAACTATTTTGATTGAGGTAGTTCCTATGATGGGACGGGTTGCTTTTCAGGCTGCGATGGCAGGAAGCTATTCTCCAAGTGACTATACAATTAATTTCACTGTGATAAATCTATTCGCTATTATATTAATTCTGGTAGGTGTGATAACAGGTTATAAGATTTATAAAAGAGCTGATATCTTATCAAAGTAAATATAAAGCTATTCCACTAACGGGTAGCTTTAGTGGAACAAGGAGCTGTCGATATCGCAGCTCCTATTGCATTAAAGGGCAGCTTTGTTGAATAACCTTTAATACTAACAAAACTAAACCATGAAATTAGGGGGGAATTATGAACTTTATCATTAAAGATATGGATGAAAATTTAGCAAGACAGACAATAAGTTGGATATATGAAGAACCCTATGATTTTTATAATAATGAATTAAATGAAGAAGGTATAAAAGAACGCCTCGATGGTTCTTATAGAGCTATAATTGATGATAATGAGGAGGTGTTTGGATTCTTATGTACAGGGCAAACCGCTCAAATACCAGTAGGAATAAAATATGGTGTTTATAATGATAAGTTTGTGGATGTGGGTCTTGGTATGAACCCTGACTATGTAGGAAAAGGATATGGTTATGATTTTAGTACATTTGTAATTAGCTACATAAAAGAACGGGATACGGGTGTTCCCATAAGGTTATCCGTTGCAACATTTAATAAAAGAGCAATTCATTTATATAAAAAGATAGGGTTTGTAAAGAAGGACAAGTTCAATACCGATTTTGCAGAGTTCATTACCATGATTAAAGAAAATTAGCTGATAGGTTTAACAATCGATTTATAGATACCATTTAACGAGGATTTGAATTAGAAAATAGAATAGACCGAAAAGGGAGTATCACTAATGAGTAGTAATTATATTGAAAGTATTAAACAAGTTTATCCTGACCTTTCTATTAAAGACTATTACCCTAATGAAATTGGACAAAATAATGATGTGTTAATTATAAACAAATTTTTAGTATTTAGATTTCCAAAATACCAAAAAGGAATAATACAATTAAAAAAAGAGACTGAAATTTTAGAATACATTAAAAATACCGTTTCAATTCAAATCCCACAACCAATATATAAATCTTTTGATAAATTAGAGCCAGGAAAAGTTTTTACTGGATATAACCTAATTGATGGAGTTCCTTTTTGGAGGGGAAGTTTAGAAAAACTTAAAAGTGTTGAATTGATAAATGGATTGGCATCACAACTCGTCGGCTTTCTTAGAGAAGTGCATTCTATTTCAAAAGAAAAAGCACTTGATGTTTTGACACTGGAGGATAACAATCCGTGTGAAGAAATGTCTGAACTATTTGATAAAATACAAAATAAACTATTTCCTTATATCAGAAAAGAAGCTCAAAACGAAATAACTCAATCTTTTAAAACTTTTATAAACGTAAAAGGGTTAGATTTGAAAACTACACTTATACATGGGGATTTCGGAGCATCTAATATCCTATGGAATCCAGAAACAGGTAAGATTTCAGGCATAATAGATTTTGGTGGTTCAAGTTTAGGAGACCCAGCGTATGATTTTGCTGGAATACTTTCCAGCTATGGTGAAGATTTTTTTAATATGTGTATTAACCTATATCCTAATGGAAATGAAATATCTGAACGTGTGAAATTTTATAAAAGTACATTCGCTTTGCAAGAAGCATTGCATGGGATTGAAAATAACGATAAAAAAGCATTTGAAAATGGAATTAGAGATTATAGATAGAGATTATTCTACTAAAGGGTGCCGCTCGACAAGTTCTGCTATAAGCGCTTCAAGTGTGAAAGGCAGAAGATAAACATATTTATCTTAACTTTATAACTGAGAATGGGAATGATAGATCCATGTTTCTTGAAACCATTCCGTCAATAC
>NZ_QJSH01000055.1 GCF_003426025.1 Paraliobacillus quinghaiensis | reverse complement strand
TGTTTTTGTCAATATTAAATTGAGCCATAGTGATCACTTCAAAAGTGAGCCACTCTATACATTCCATTTCCCAGTAATGGGGGAGAATGGAAGTTTGGGGAGTATTGGCCCTTCTCGGGCCAATACTCCCCAAACTTATCGTGCCAAATTGTCCTCCTCATTTTGCTTCATGCTTTGTCTAAAACGATATGATTCACCATTTAAGAGATGTATGTGTGATCGATGAGTAAGTCGGTCTAGGAGCGCAGCTGTCATTTTGTCATCGCCAAATAATTTGGTCCACTCTGAAAATTCAAGGTTAGTTGTAATAATGACACTGGCCCGTTCATATCTGCCTGAAAAGAACTGGAATAGTAACTCTGCTCCGATCTTAGAGAAAGGTACATATCCGAGTTCATCGACTATGATCACATCAAATTTGAGCCACTTTTTATCCACAGAGGTAAGCTTATGTTCTTCCTTCGCCATAAGTAATTCCTCTACTAATTCAGATGCAGTAATAAACTTTACTTTATAACCATTTTGGATCATTTCAATCCCAAGACCTGTTGCTAAATGGGATTTCCCTGTCCCACTGGAACCTAGAAATATTATATTTTCTTTCTTATCTACAAATTCACCTTTAGATAAAGTCAAAAACTTATTCTTATTCAAGCTAGGCATTAAGCTAAAGTCATACGAATCTAAAGTCTTTTGTACTGGAAAGGATGCCTGTTTGAGGCGACGCTGCCTTTGGTTTTCCTCCCTAGTCTGTGCTTCTAACTCTAATAGGGCCAATAGATATTCTTCATAACTAAGGTTACGGTCTTCAGCCTCTCTAGCGAGAGATTTATAATGTTGTGCAATCGTCGGTGTTTTTAATTGTTTCGTCATATGTTCTATGAGTAGAGTGGTTGTCATTATTTTTCTCCTCCTGTGAGTAGACCGTATTGTGCTACGTTAGCCTTTTGAATTTTATAATCTAGTAAACTCGTTGGTGTTTTCTCTGTTGAAAGATTCTGAATCTGATAAGTATTATTCGTGAGTCGATGGATCATTTCATGGACTACTTCATATCGAAAGACTTGAGTTTTTTCAGATTCAATTAAGGCTTCGGTTAACTTTTCCAATCCGATTTCTCTATGGAGTAGAAGAAGACGAATGAACTTTCGATCACCTATGGCTCCCTCTTGTTCTCTCATCTTGCGATGAAATCTTTTAAATACATCAGGTATTTCAGATGTATGAAATGCATGGGCATCCCTTATTGCCCGTGGTTTCTTAAGTAATGCATCAAGGTAATGATCAAGACTAGTAAATAATTCATTCTTTTCATAGGACCGTACATGTTTTGCGATCACATCATTTTGAGCCACAACGATCACCTGATCCACAAAAATTTTCACCCATACTGTTTGACCAACATATTGGCAGGGGACAGAATAATGATTAGTATCAATAGTCACTAAGGACGTTTTATTTACTAAGCAAGATACTAGCCTGCAAGCTTCAAACCTTTGTTCAGGTAGTGGGTGGAGATACGTCTTTTCCTTCTCCCACATTTGGGCAACGGTTTCTTTCTTATGAGGAACCATTCTTCTTTGTGCTTCCTCTAAACACCATTCCTTTAGGAAATCATTAAGTTCGTCTAAAGATCGAACTTCTGGAAGTGGGACAAAGGCATTTCTTCGAATGTAACCAACTGTCCCTTCCACACGTCCTTTTTCATTACCAGAACGGACATTACAAAATTCTGATTTAAACAAATAGTGTGCTTGTAAAGCTAGAAATGCTTCTTGTTCTAAACGATCTCTTCCTTGTAGAATCTTTATTACCGCTGTTTTCAAATTGTCATAAAGCCCTTCTGTTGGTACACCACCAAAGAACTCAAATGCATGAACAAAACCATCTAAGAAAGCCTCTTGTTTTTCATGAAGGTATGCTCTCACAAATCTAACTCGACTTGCTGAAAGCTGGATGCAAAAGAGGTAAACTCTCCGAGTTCGACCTTGTAGTATAATGTCGGCCTCTCCCCAGTCGAATTGGAATTGTTGGCCGAGTTGAAATTCTAGAGGTATGAAGACTTCCTGTAATTTTTTCCTGCGTTTAGCGACAATCTTTCTAACATTTGATGCTGATCCTTTAAATTCATATTCGTTAACGAGCCTCTCATAGATTCTTACAGCAGTGTGTTTTTGCTTTCCCCACCTTTTCAAATCATCTTCAATCCATTGATCAATAATTGGTAGTACTCGTTTGGTTTCATCAGAATGCTGTTTCGTCCCATAAACTACTTGCCTGTTAATAGTTGTTGGTGGTTGATCCTCTTTAAGATATTTACTTACAGTATTCCTAGAAATACCAAGCTTTTTTGCTATTTCTCTTTGAGATAACTCTTCAACCTCTTTTAAATATTTGATACGATAATATTGAGCCATTTCAATCATCCTTTGTCTTTCCTCTCTCTTGAATAGATAGTTTGGTCACTTTCTATCATAAGAGAGGATTGTAAAATTGGAAATTGTGTGGCTCATTTTTCATGTGATCAAACTATTGAAAAGTGGCTCAAATCTAATTTATCAAATACA
>NZ_QJSH01000054.1 GCF_003426025.1 Paraliobacillus quinghaiensis | reverse complement strand
ATAGTTAAGTCCTCGATCTATTAGTATTCGTCAGCTACACGTGTCACCACGCTTCCACCTCGAACCTATCAACCTCATCGTCTCTGAGGGATCTTACTCTAAATGATGAGAAGTCTCATCTTGAGGGGGGCTTCATGCTTAGATGCTTTCAGCACTTATCCCTTCCACACGTAGCTACCCAGCGATGCTCCTGGCGGAACAACTGGTACACCAGCGGTGTGTCCATCCCGGTCCTCTCGTACTAAGGACAGCTCCTCTCAAACTTCTTGCGCCCACGACGGATAGGGACCGAACTGTCTCACGACGTTCTGAACCCAGCTCGCGTACCGCTTTAATGGGCGAACAGCCCAACCCTTGGGACCGACTACAGCCCCAGGATGCGATGAGCCGACATCGAGGTGCCAAACCTCCCCGTCGATGTGGACTCTTGGGGGAGATAAGCCTGTTATCCCCGGGGTAGCTTTTATCCGTTGAGCGACGGCCCTTCCATACGGTACCGCCGGATCACTAAGCCCGACTTTCGTCCCTGCTCGACTTGTAGGTCTCGCAGTCAAGCTCCCTTCTGCCTTTACACTCTACGAATGATTTCCAACCATTCTGAGGGAACCTTTGGGCGCCTCCGTTACTCTTTAGGAGGCGACCGCCCCAGTCAAACTGCCCACCTGACACTGTCTCCGAACCGGATCACGGTTCTGGGTTAGAAGGTCAACACAGCCAGGGTGGTATCCCACGGGCGCCTCCACGTAAGCTAGCGCTCACGCTTCAATGGCTCCCACCTATCCTGTACAAGCTGTGCCGACATTCAATATCAGGCTACAGTAAAGCTCCACGGGGTCTTTCCGTCCTGTCGCGGGTAATGTGCATCTTCACACATCGTATAATTTCACCGGGTCTCTCGTTGAGACAGTGCCCAAGTCGTTGCACCTTTCGTGCGGGTCGGAACTTACCCGACAAGGAATTTCGCTACCTTAGGACCGTTATAGTTACGGCCGCCGTTTACTGGGGCTTCGGTTCAAAGCTTCGCACGAAACGTGCTAACATGTCCCCTTAACCTTCCAGCACCGGGCAGGTGTCAGCCCCTATACTTCGCCTTACGGCTTCGCAGAGACCTGTGTTTTTGCTAAACAGTCGCTTGGGCCTTTTCACTGCGGCTTCTCATGCAAGAAGCACCCCTTCTCCCGAAGTTACGGGGTCATTTTGCCGAGTTCCTTAACGAGAGTTCTCCCGATCACCTTAGAATTCTCTTCTCGCCTACCTGTGTCGGTTTGCGGTACGGGCACCTATGATCTCACTAGAGGCTTTTCTTGGCAGTGTGAAATCCGGAACTTCGGTACTTTAGTTCCCTCCCCATCACAGCTTGACCTTACGTTGAACGGATTTGCCTATTCAACAGTCTTACTGCTTGGGCGCGCATAACCAGCAGCGCGCTTTCCTTATCCTACTGCGTCCCCCCGTTGTTCAAACGATCATGAGGTGGTACAGGAATATCAACCTGTTGTCCATCGCCTACGCCTTTCGGCCTCGGCTTAGGTCCCGACTAACCCTGAGCGGACGAGCCTTCCTCAGGAAACCTTGGGCTTTCGGTGTAGAAGATTCTCACTTCTATTTCGCTACTCATACCGGCATTCTCACTTCTAAGCGCTCCACCAGTCCTCACGGTCTGACTTCACAGCACTTAGAACGCTCTCCTACCATTGTTCAAAGAACAATCCGTAGCTTCGGTGATACGTTTAGCCCCGGTACATTTTCGGCGCAGCGTCACTCGACCAGTGAGCTATTACGCACTCTTTAAATGATGGCTGCTTCTAAGCCAACATCCTGGTTGTCTATGCAACGCCACATCCTTTTCCACTTAACGTATACTTTGGGACCTTAGCTGACGGTCTGGGCTGTTTCCCTTTCGACTATGAACCTTATCACCCATAGTCTGACTCCCAAGTCTACATAATTGGCATTCGGAGTTTGACTGAATTCGGTAACCCGGTAAGGGCCCCTAGTCCAATCAGTGCTCTACCTCCAATATGCGTTACTTGAGGCTAGCCCTAAAGCTATTTCGGAGAGAACCAGCTATCTCTGTGTTCGATTGGCATTTCACCCCTACCCACACCTCATCCCCGCATTTTTCAACATGCGTGGGTTCGGGCCTCCAGTCAGTGTTACCTGACCTTCACCCTGGACATGGGTAGATCACACAGTTTCGGGTCTACGACCCTTTACTATTTCGCCCTATTCAGACTCGCTTTCGCTGCGGCTCCACCTATGCGGCTTAACCTTGCAAAGAATCGTAACTCGCCGGTCCATTCTACAAAAGGTACGCCGTCACCCATTAACGGGCTCCGACTACTTGTAGGCACACGGTTTCAGGATCTCTTTCACTCCCCTTCCGGGGTGCTTTTCACCTTTCCCTCACGGTACTGGTTCACTATCGGTCACTAGGGAGTATTTAGCCTTGGGAGATGGTCCTCCCGGATTCCGACGGAATTTCTCGTGTTCCGCCGTACTCAGGATACACACCGGAGGAAACATTCTTTTCATTACAGGGCTCTTACCTTCTTTGGCTGATCGTTCCAGATCGATTCATGTAAAACGTTTCTTTGTAACTCCATGTGGTGTGTCCTACAACCCCAGAGAGCAAGCTCTCTGGTTTGGGCTGATTCCGTTTCGCTCGCCGCTACTCAGGAAATCGCATTTGCTTTCTCTTCCTCTGGGTACTAAGATGTTTCAGTTCCCCAGGTCTGCCTCACCTTACCTATGTATTCAGTAAGGTGTCCTACTCCATTACGAGCAGGGGGTTTCCCCATTCGGAAATTCCCGGATCAATGCCTACGTACGGCTCCCCGAGACATATCGGTGTTTGTCCCGTCCTTCTTCGGCTCCTAGTGCCAAGGCATCCACCGTGCGCCCTTTCTTACTTAACTATATTTACA
>NZ_QJSH01000053.1 GCF_003426025.1 Paraliobacillus quinghaiensis | reverse complement strand
GAGTAACTAGGAACTTATAATTTAGTACATATCTTTAGATGGAACGCGGAGTGCTGGGAAACTAGCACGCTCCGTGTGGAGCAGGGGAAAAGCTGGAGATAACCTCAAATGCTTACCTATTGCTGACGATGGCCACTTGTTCTATTAACCACAGTAATGACGAATAGAGAAGAAGGATTAGAAGTGAGTAACTGGTGGTGCAGAAATTGTTGATGTTGTTGAGTAATATTGAATTCTTTTATTAAATAAATTTTCTTGAGTTAGGAATTGCATTCTTGATTTACTAAACTATTAATTAGTTAAAGGAGTGAGGAAATGTTTCGTAACAAAAGCCAAAAGATAATGTGTATTTTAATCTTTGTATTAGCATTGATTTCAGGCGTTTTATCATCCATTTACTTTCAAGGAGTTCAGGAGAATCAAAGAGAACGGGAATTATTTATAAATCATCTGTACTTCTCAATAGATGGGTCTATAAATCGTATTAATAATTTAATTGAAAATAAAGATGAAGAAGAAAGTCTAGAACGTTATATTTATGAATTAGAAAAGCAATTATTAGAAGCAGATGCTATTATACGATATGGCAATATGTTTGCGGATGAGAATATCTACAACACAAGATTTTTTAGACAAGCATCTAGTTTTTTGTATGGAGTAAATATGACTGGAGCAGTAAACGCACAAGTTTCAGCTATTGGAGAAAGTAATCAACTGACTGAAAATGACCTAACTTTGTTAAACACAATTAAGGGATACTTGGAAAATGCAAAACAAAAAATGTACTTGGATGAAACAAAACAGGAAAACCCAAATTTAACTATAGATGAAATAAATGAAATTATCATGACTGATCTAAATAATGATCATGTCAAAATCTACAAGGATGCTTTAAAATAACTAACAAGTCTATTAGGAAATGGTCTTTAACTTATAAATATTAAGAGTCTATTCATGTTACATAGCTCGAAGACTCATTTAATTTAAAGGGGGGGGATTTGGTGACTTATAATAAAAATAAAAAAGGAAAATAAAGCAACAGATTCATTTTTCATGGCGTTAGTAATAATATTATTATTAAAGAATACGATTGATTTATTTTTCTTTGACTTGTTGCCAACATTAGCAGATAACATCTTTTTTCTCTTCATTTCTGTGGTATTTACCATCATTTTTTATATCAATAAAAGCTACTTATATTTTATAATAACGCTTGTAATTCTATTAATAGGCTTATTCAATCTTTACTAGTGGAAACATTATTATATGCAACATCTATTGGGTGCTTATCTTCAAGAAGCGATTAATTATGATAAAGAGAGGGATCTATAAGATGATTAGAAGTAAAGTCGCACTGATTAGTTCAGCTATTATTTTAGGTGTGTGTCTGTATTTATATTTTCCGTTTCATAATAATGTAATGATAGGAGCGCGTACCACATTCATGTCGTTTCCAATCCGCAACCATGATGGGTATATTTTGCTTGGGGTAATTGGATCTGTTTTGTTTATAATTGCTATGATTTTACTTGTGATCGGCTTGAAGAAATATCACTTTCGAATACTAATAGTAGTTGCAGTAGTGTATGCAATGTTACCTAATATTCTTATTACAGCATACCAAGAAACTTTTGCAAGTGGTATTGCAGCAATTTCATACGATGGTAATGGTAAGTGTAATTTTGAGTCTGTAAGTACAGATTTATTAAACGGGGAATGTAACCTTGTATTACACAATCGAAGTAATGAAGCTGTATCATTTGAATTAGAATTTATAGATTCATATTTCATGGAAGACGGAGTGCGGATGGAATCACTTATGAACCTAGCTGGTCCGTATAGTATTACGTTAGAAGCTAATCGTGAAAAACATATTTATTTTAAGGAATTAATCGAATTATCAGGTGTTCCAAAGCATATTGAAATGGGATCATCGTCTAATATTCATTTTAAGTTAATTTGCGAGGAGAAAACACGTACTTTATAAGTAGGCGTTTCAAAAGAGTACTTCTTTTTGAGGGTGCAGTATGATAAGAAATAAGCATCGAATTCCTATGCAATTCAATGCTCATTTTGTTAACTTGTAATGTTTGCTCTCCAAAACTAAACTACTTATTCAATAGTATCTTCATTTATTTTGTCGAGTTATTCTTTTAAAGTCATTAGGGGTTCTAAATATTAGTCCTTATTGCGTTAACGGGAGATTTAGTGAAACTCGGTATTTCAATGCCGAGAGGTTCACTAACTCAGCAATGGTAGTTCATACTATTGTTAAAATGACAAGCAGTCTTTAAAGAGTGTTTCACTCTAGCATGGATTAAAAAATGATAGCGCTTTATATGTGGATTGTTTCACAAACTTGTCACAAACTTAGTATTTTGTAAACGTTATCAGGTGTTATGATGATATCAGAAAGAGCGAAAGGGGGAAAAAAATGATTTTAAATGAATGGAAAGACTTTGGTACAGATGCTGCATTTTACTCTCTAGAAAGTTTTGAAAAACAAATTGGTGATGCCTTTGAAGCTATGTATTTGGAGGATGGAAAAGAAATTCCAAACTACATTTGGACTAAGCAGTACGTAGTGGTCATCAAACCAAACACGAGAATGATCAATGATGTATCTTTTGTCAAAGTTCCCCGTAACCCCGGCAGCTGTTAATTAATATTTTTTTGAGTTTATATGCTCAATTATTCACATAAATATTTAGGAGGTATTCAAATGGTCACAAAAGTAGAGAAAAAACAAGAAGTTACTGTAGCGGAAAGTATTGATAAGTTAGTAGGCAATGCAAAAGAAGCTTTAGCTGGAATGAAAAAACTAAATCAAGAGCAAGTTGATAGCATTGTAAAAGAAATGGCATTAGCTGGTTTAGATCAACACATGCAATTAGCGAAGTTGGCAGTTGAAGAAACTGGCCGCGGTGTTTATGAAGACAAAATCATCAAAAACATTTTTGCAACTGAATATGTGTACCACAATGTAAAATATGATAAAACAATTGGTG
>NZ_QJSH01000052.1 GCF_003426025.1 Paraliobacillus quinghaiensis | reverse complement strand
TGACGGAATGGTTTCAAGAAACATGGATCTATCATTCCCATTCTCAGTTATAAAGTTAAGATAAATATGTTTATCTTCTGCCTTTCACACTTGAAGCGCTTATAGCAGAACTTGTCGAGCGGCTCCCGTTTGTTGAACAAGGAAAGTCACTTTTTACCTTTTCCCACTAAAACATAAATCAAATAACCCACAACATTAAACAAAGCAAAAGTAATAATCCAACCAATGTTTAATCGTCTGTGGTGATAGGCATTTATAATTGCCCAAATCGTGAAAAGTGTAGCATAAATCGCAACACCAACAAATAAAACTAAAGTCATAAATAAACTAAAATGTCTGATTTCCATTTCTACATACCAATTTGAATCTCCATTTCCATAAGGAAAAAATTCAACAAGTAACCATTCAGGAGCCAATACAGCTTTTTGAAATTGATAGTGGCTTTCAGATTCTCTTTTCAGAAAGATTTCCACTTTCGCAATTTGGTCTGTTTCTTGAACGAAACCTTTTATTTCTTCTTCCATATTTTCTGAAATTGCTTCTTTACCTTCCAACACATCAAAAATATTTGTCAAAACAATGGAATTTTCATGTGAATTTTGTTCTTCCATTGCCCATATAACTCCAAACACAGTAACAGTAGTGATAAAACATATTATAGCTAAATAAAGCACCCATTTTGCAAATATCTTTTGTGCTTTAAATAATTCACCGACAACAGAACGCACTTCTCTTTCTCCACCGAAACGTTCAATAGCAATATCAATCGCTTCTTGTTCGGATTTTCCTTCTGATTTCAATTCATGAACTGCCTCTAACAAATGATTTTTCATTTCTGCTTTTAGTTCTTGTATTTCTTTTTTATTTCCACTTGTATTGTGATAAACCGAATCTACAAAAGTATCTATTTTTCTCATACTTTTTCTCCCCCTTCTAAAAACGAATCAATCATATTTTTTACAAAATGCCATTCCTTACGCTTTTCTTCAAAGCCATCTTCACCTAAATCAGTGAGCTTATAATATTTTCTTCTTCCTCCTGGTCCTTGTTCATCACCCCAGTAAGAAGAAATCCATTTATTTTTTTCTAATCGTTTTAAAGATAAATAAAGCGTACCTTCCTTTAATTCAAACTGTTCTTCGCTTTTTTTACGAACCAACTTCGCTAACTCATAGCCGTACATATCCCTCGTATGTAAGAGCGATAGAATCAATGTATCTATATGACCTTTTAAAACCTCTTTGTTTATTTCCATTTTCTCACCTCCATCTATACCATAATTCACAATACCTAATAATGCAAGGTATTGATTCAAAAAAATAGTCTTTATTAAACTAAACTGCCTCGTTAGTTTAAGTACATTTATTCACATATTCTATATTAATTTTAACATAAATAACCAATAAACCTTGTAAATACCAGAAAAAATTTAAGTTTGATTACTGATTCGTATACTAATTTGCAGTGAAATTGCAAGCATACACTGGCTAATGTACCCTTGCAAATCAGGGTACATTTTATATTACAAATTCAGTTTAAAAAATGTAAAAAAAGCTTTATATCAACTAAAAAATGACTACTAATTGATATACAATTTAGTAGTCATTTTAAGTTACATTTTTAATGTTTACGATAGGTAACGGAACCCGTTAGCATTTCTGCATCTATTTTTTTGCTTTACTGTTATTATCAATATTTAATGCTAGCCATCACTCGTCAGATTCTTTTCGGTCTTTACCAATTTTTCTTTGGAAAAATATGAATACAGGAAGTGGGATAATAATCCAACCAAGGCTCTGAATCATTCCATTTAAAGCACGTTGTCTGTCTTGCTCTTTACGTTGCTCAACCATTTCATTATAATTTCTGCGCAATTCTTCATCCGATAATTCTTCACGTTCTGTATTTTCTTCTTCAAATTTTCCTGAGTAATATTGGCCTGATTTATATTGATCGTAGGTTTCAATGTACGTATTTGGTGCAAAATAATCAGATAAATTCATGAAAGTAAAGATACCACCACCAATGATCATTATAAGTGTAATAAATGCTACAGAATATTGATAAACTTGTTTAACCAAATCTTCACGCTCCTCTGTACTGCTCTTTCTCAATGGAGAAAGGCTTAAAAATAGAATAACAAACAACATAAGTATAACGATAGGAATCAACAAAACTAATGTCACCACTTCACTCCTTTATTCGCTTGTCTATATCTCTTAATTATGTTTCAGAATTGACTATTATGATTTAACTTATACTTCCTTCATTGTATCGCTTTTTGAAAGTATTGAATAGTCTAATATATACAGTTTCACAATATTTCTTTAGCTAACAGTTGGTAAGATTTTATTTTCTCTTCAAAGGAGTAGATATTGGTAATGATCATAAATTCATCACAGTTATAATTCGATTGCAAATTTTCAAGTTGTTTTTTCACTTGTCTAGGCGTACCAATAATTGTTCTTTTTCTGTTTCTTCTTATTACCGCTAGTTCATCCTCTGAATATGTTTTTTGCTTCGCTTCTTCTACTGAAGGTACACGTGTCCCTATACCTTTACCAACTCGCAATAACCATAAGTCCTGTGATAAGGCTAATTCTTCTGCCTTTTCCTCTGTTTCCGCACAAACAACAAAAACACAGACAGTAACTTGTGGTTCATCAAAGTTTTTATTTGGTTTAAATTTCTCTCGATAAGCTGTGATTGATTCTTTGCCTTTAGTAGGGTTTTTGAACTACTCGGCACTGAAGTACCGAGATTCCTAAGTACAGAAACCTACCGGTTTCTAATTGATTAGGCGATCCCCTCAGGTCCTGAGGTTAAGAAGTCTTACGGCTTCATTTTTAAGATTGATTCCTGCGTTAATATCGCGGTCAAGATGGGTATGGCACTTCGTGCACTCCCATTCACGTAATCCGAGATTTTTAACGTCTTTGTTTTGATAGCCACAACAGGAGCAAAGCTGACTGGATGGGAAATTCTTCGCAACTGTTACAACTTGTTTGTCGTACCATTCGGCTTTGTAAGTAAGCATTTGTTTGAATTCTGACCACGATGCTTCACTAATTGCCTTTGCCAAGTTGTGATTTTTGAGCATATTACGCACTGACAAATCTTCCATTCCGATCATGTCGTGGTTTTTGACAATCTCAGTAGAGATTTTATCTAAGTAATCTTTTCGTGCATTAGTAATTTTTTCATGGATACGAGCAACTTTAATCCTAGCTTTATGCCAATTTGCACCACCTGTTGTGCGTCTACTCATCATCCGCTGTGCTTTGGCTAACTTTTCTTCCAAGGTTCGAAAAAACTTTGGATTAGAATAGATTGTCCCATCAGAAAGAATAGAAAAATTTTTCAGGCCTACGTCTATTCCAATAGCTGAGCCAGTTTTAGGTAATGCTTTAACTTGTGTTTCGGTTAATATAGAAACAAAGTATTTTCCAGAAGGGTTTCGCCTAACGGTAACATTCAATATCCTACCTTTTACTTCTCGACTTTTAGCATAACGAACATGCCCCAGTTTTGGGAGTTTAATGTGTTTATCTAATACTGCAATATTTCCATTTGTTTGTTTTGTTGTATAAGACTGAACAGGATTCTTTTTAGATTTGAAACGGGGGTACTTATTTTGTTTCTTGTAGTAACGATTATAGGAATTGGCTAAATTTTCAACTGATCTTTGCAAGGCAATACTATCAACCTCTTTTAAAAACGCATAGTGTTTCTTTAATTCAGGGAGAGATTTGACCGTGTTGTATTTATTTAAACACTTCCCTTTCCAGTT
>NZ_QJSH01000051.1 GCF_003426025.1 Paraliobacillus quinghaiensis | reverse complement strand
GTATTGACGGAATGGTTTCAAGAAACATGGATCTATCATTCCCATTCTCAGTTATAAAGTTAAGATAAATATGTTTATCTTCTGCCTTTCACACTTGAAGCGCTTATAGCAGAACTTGTCGAGCGGCTACCCGTTAGCTAAAGAAGTCTTAGCATCAAGAAGGAACTAAATGCCTTTATTATTTCATAAGCACACCAAACCTAACTATCTACTCCAATATTTCCATTTTTTCCATCAGTTCTGCTTGCTTATCTTTCCAGTCAATCCAGAGTTCCCAAACGTACGATCGTTCTTTTTTCAATATTTCAAGTTGTTTATCGTCATATTGACCGTCTTCCATAAGTCCGTCAATATGCTTTATACGATTAGCGATACCTTTAATGATAAACGCATAGGAACCTAGTCTTTCACCATTTTCTGAACGAACCTCTGGGTCTTCATTCACGTAATAAGGATGCTCGGAATCTTCCAATGTTTCCTGAAGTTCTTTTACTTTCTTTTTTTCCTCTGCCAACTCTTCTGTTAATTTGGCAATTTCACTATTTTTTTCTTCAATTTGATTGGTTGTCGGCTGGTTTTCGTTTTCCGACGCCCTTACTTCGTTTTCTTCACCATTAGAACATCCGACCAAACCAAACAAAACGACAATCATCATAATAAACTTCATCTAAAAATCTCCCCTTTAAATTTCTTTAATTCTATATAACTCCTTTATTGCGCCATCATAAAGAAACCCCATTACTTTAATATTTCTTGTGCTTTACTTGTTATTAAATGAGTTGAAATGAGAGAAAGAAAATAAATGACACCTTTCAATTCTTCTGGTATCAATGCGAATGTCCCAACTAAAAGCGTTACTAAAAAAGGGATAACTATGAGAAATGCAATATATATCTTTAATCGTTCATTCATAATTCTTAACATCCATATTACTTTTTTCTTGTCAAACTAAAGCTCCCGTTTTTTGAATAATATTTTACAAAACATCACTTCATAAATTCAGTTTTAATTAGGTAAACAACATTATATAATTCTAATTCATTCATATGACCATCAACATCTTTATAAAAATCAGAGGTAAGTGAACTGATACCACTTTCACTATTCGAGTAACAAATACTTGCTAATACTACTTCACCTTCAATCGGAGTGTTCCCTCCTTGGAAGTTACCCCCTACACTTAACATATTATCTAATCCATTTGAAATTGCATCAGATCCACTTATCGAACCTGTGTTACCGTTACTGCTTATTCCAATATTAAATGTAAGTTGCTTTTGACTGTCACCTTTTTTTGAAGTTGCGAAGATAATGGAACCATTCCCCACTACCTCTGTAGTTATTTTGTTTATTTTATCATCAACCAATTTACCTGATTGATATTTTTCAACCCATATAGATGCTTTTTTATATTCACTATCTATGTTGAAATCAAATACAAATGACATATCCGTAGTAGTTGCAAGTATTGCATTTTCTCTCTCTGTTAGTTCAACAACGGAAATGGTATTTGACTTCGAATTGTTATTATCACAAGCTCTTAAAGTAAATACCAGCAGGGCTAATAATAGTATTGTAAATATTCTTTTCATTTCTATTTTCTCCCTTAATGAATATCCTTTGAATCTAATCCTTGTTAAAGTAACTTCCCATTAGCTCAATAAGTAATAGGAGCTACATATTAACAACTCCTTGTTCAACTAAAGCCCCCGTTACTTTAAGTGTAGTTTTTCACGTTTTTTTGTTTATCACTCTAATTAATTTTTCTCTTTCATTCTAGAAATTAATTTAAGAGAACCTAATAAATAGAAAAACATAATTAAGAAAGGAAATATTGATGGAAAAATTTCTGCCCCATTCTCTTTGACATTAACAACGTACAAAAATGATAGGTTGTACTTATCTGCAAGTGCATTCAATATAATAAAACCTAAATAGAACCCAACAAAAACAATTAAATGTATAGAAGAATTTTTAAATTTCAAACTTGAAACTCCTTTCTATTTACTGTTTATGTACATTCGTACATAAACTACCTTCTTAGCAGAATAGGTCAAGTATATAAAAAATTCTCTCTTGTGTTAAAGCACCCTTTACGACAATAAGCCTTAAAGTTATTGATGATAATGATACTGTTCTTTTAATTATAAAATTGGTCTTTATCGTCAGTCGCATCTAATGTGATTCCATCAACATCTGTATTATAGGTTATTTTAATAAGCACTTCGTCACTGTCTTGCCCTTTAAGCAAAGTCGCTTTTATCGAACTATTAACCTTTCCGTCAAAAGTTTCATATGTATATGAAACTTTTGCTTGTTTGTACCCTTTTGCATATACATACTGATTACCATCATCCGAATCAATACCATAAATTCTTTCATCTGTTGATTTCTTTGCTTTATGTAACCATTGATTGATTTCATTGGAATACTGTTTATCTAAAGATAAATATTCATAGGAAACAATTTCATTATTATCATCGTCAGTCTTTTGTTGACAACCAATTAAGACAAAAAAACCTAGCATTATGCATATAATCACTATTCCCCGTTTTATCAGCAAACTATTTCCCCCTTATATTTTTACGTTACAACTGTTCCACTCTAGCCACTCGTTAATGAAATATCATTTTGATACTATATGACAATAAAATAACGGAAGCAACAATTACTAAAAGTACATTGGATAAAGCAGACTTCTTATTATCTTCTTTTTTATCACTATAAAAAGCATATAAACTGTTAACTAGCCAAAAGGCTATTAAAAATAACCCACCTAAGTGGTCATTTTTATAATTTTTATCAAAAATCATTTGAAAGGCACCAAGTATTAGCAAAATCATTATGATATAACTTGTGATTTTTATAACCTTTTGTCCTTTATTCACTTTCAGATTCCCCCTAATCTAATGTAACATCTTAAACTAACCTGCCACTTTAGCAGAATAAGAGCTGCCGCAACGACAACTCCTTGTTCAACTATTGCTCCCGTTACTTTAAGTACAATACTTCACAATCTACTATGTTGCGTTATTTTATCTCTTACTCCTTTTGCAGGAAAAAATTAATAAATAAACTTAATAATTACCAATTTCATTGCCATCTTTATCAAAATACTTATATTTAAATGAATGTTTTTTACCTTTTGGTAAAGCAATCCAATAGACAGAATTCTGATTTACTCCAAATTCCTGTTCAATTACCTCTCCATTTACCTCTAATTCCATTTTTGCGATATTATTTTCTTGATTAGTAACTATCATAAACTTTAGTACATTAGAATCTTCATTGGGTACAGGTACAAAAATTAAGTATGGGGAAAATGAGTGACCTTCACTCTTTTCAATATGAATCCATTCATAGTTACCTTTTTTATTCTTAGTAAATTGAATATAAGCTGGATTATTATTAGACAGAAAACCAACTATCCTTTCTTCGTAAATATCCTTAATCTCTAAAATCTCTATGGACTCGTTTTCGTAACCTTCAATCGATTTAATAACTTTTTCAATTGATTCTTTATCGTTTCCATAAGGCTTTTCTATACTATCGAGTAAAATATAAAAACCCAATATTGCAATTAATATAATGGCAGTTAAAACAAAGACTTTACTATTTTTCTTTAACGGCATTAAGATACACTCCCATCTAAAATGAAATTATAACACTTAGTTCTCCCATTAAATGTCTCTTTAGTTAAAAAGCGTTTCCTGCTTGTTCCAGAAACCTACTTTGTTAGTACCACAACAGCGGCACTAGCTTCTTTTACTATCGTCAGCAATAGGTAAGCATTTGAGGTTATCTCCAGCTTTTCCCCTGCTCCACACGGAGCGTGCTAGTTTCCCAGCACTCCGCGTTCCATCTAAAGATATGTACTAAATTATAAGTTCCTAGTTACTC
>NZ_QJSH01000005.1 GCF_003426025.1 Paraliobacillus quinghaiensis | reverse complement strand
GTTCATTATATCACATGCATATAGAAAAACGTTGATTTATGAATTGATTTAGTCCGATAGAACATGTCGGACAATTGAGTTAGCAGAAGCTAACCCTTGTCCGAAGTCGATTCATCTCATGACTAAAGTCACGAGGATTCTCGACTATTTCCTAAAACCAAGTTGCATTGATTCAATACTCGGAAAGATCTTTTTCTTCCATCCATAAACAAATGCTGGCACTTGCCATGTCTCTGGAAAAAGGACAATATCTGCTTCTCGAATTGCATTTATTTCTTTAAACATAAGGTCTGGTTTTATATAATGTACACCTGGTATACCAATTGTGCGAAAAGCATTAAAAGAAACAATTTTCATCTTACTAATCTCACACTCCATCTGACTATAATCAGATATATCATAGCACCTTTTATTGAATTAGCAAGCATTATTTTTAGCCTATACGAAAGGCCCGTCACCTAATTATTCATTTTTCTTTCTGCTAATTGTTTCTTTTTCAAGAAGAAATACAAGCTAATGAAAACAAGTAGTGTCGTACCTATTGAAACTAATACAATCAATGGGTCATTTAGCCACTTCACCCAGACAAAAGCGAGTAGTACTATACCATCAATAATAAAAGCACTCATCACAATAAACGGATTAGCTCCAACATCCTTTCGAAGATGCTTGAAAACACCCCAATGAATCATCATATCCATCACGAGATAAAGAATTGCTCCCATTGAAGCTATTCGACTTAAATCAAAGAATATCGTTAGTACCATTGCAATAACAATTGTATAAACAAGTGTATGTTTTTGAATACTACCGGGCATGCCAAAGTGTTTGTGCGGAATTAACTCCATGTTTGTTAGCATTGCAAGCATACGAGATACAGCAAAAACACTAGCAATTATTCCTGTTATTGTTGCAATGATTGCTATAATAACAGTAAACCAGACACCAAGGTCACCAAAAGCAGGGCGAGCCGCTTCGGCCAATGCATAATCCTGCGCCTTTATAATTTCATTTATTGACAAATTAGCAGAGACAGCCCAAGCCAGTACGACATATACAGCAAGGCTAATTAAAATCGATATCACAATCGCTCTGCCAACATTTTTCTTTGGTTTTGTTATTTCAGATCCGCTATTTGTAATTGTCGTAAAACCTTTGAAGGCAAGAATAGTTAATGCAACTGCTGCCACATAATTTATCGCATCTGGATTTGGTGGGTTATTACCTATGTCTGCTGGTTCTAGTGCAAAATCTGCAACCCACAACCCAGCTATCGCAAAGATAAGTAGACCAATAATCTTGACTAATGATGCCGAAGAAGTAAAAGTCTGAATGAAACTATTACCTGATATATTTACAATAAATGCAAAGATTAGCAGTCCAACACCTAACAAAGGGACGAAAATACTTGTTGTAGTATCTACATCAAATAATTGCAGTGTATATGTACCAAATGTTCTTGCTACCAAACTTTGATTAATCACCATTGATAAAGCCATCAACATGGCTGCAGAAGCTGCTATTGTACCTTTACCATATGCTTTCACTAGATACATGCCAATTCCACCAGCGGAAGGATATTTCTCGCTCATTTTTGTATAAGAATAGGCACTGAATCCTGTAACAATACAACCAACAATAAAGATAATCGGAAACCAAATGCCTGACATTGCGGCGACTTGACCTAATAACGCAAAAATCCCTGCACTAATCATCACACCTGTACCTAATCCAACAGCACCAGGTAAATTGATACTGTTCTTTTTATATTCAGACATAACTACACCCCTCAAAAATCACTTGATAGTTTAGTTATAGCCTTTATCACGAATATTCAAACACTACTGATTTACACACTGGGTGTTTTCTCAAACAATAGTGCATTTTTAATATTTGGACTTGATATAAAATGCGCTGTAACTTTATTCGGCGTTACCTAGAGATTATTCGGCGAAGTTAGCGATAATTCGGCGAAATCAACAATTATTCAGCGAACTTCAATTTATTCCGGCGTTCTCTGAACAGCATTTAGACTTATTAAAATAGACTGATACCAACCTATTACAGTGGATATCAGCCTTTTTATTCTAAATTAGCATGTAAATTAACCTAAGCCAAACAAACGAATTAGCGTATAACCTAAAACAGATAATAGAACCGATCCTATTAACGCTGCTGAAAAAGATTTCAGTCCCCACTTACGGAATGTCTTAACGTCAACGTTTAACCCAAGACCGGCCATTGCCATGCCAATAAGTAAATAAGCAATATCTACGATTACCATTGCAATATTTTCTGATACAATTCCTAATGTGTTAAATCCACTCATTGCTAAAAACCCTAATATGAACCACGGTATTATTGAAAAAGAAAATGATTGTTTCGCACCTTCTTGCGTTCCATCTGCTTTTCGAATAAAAAATCCAATTAGTAAAGCAACAGGTACTAATAATGCAACACGGGTCAATTTAACAATTACCGCAAGATCTACTGCTTCTACACCACCAATATCCGCTGCGGCAATTACATGCGCAACTTCATGGAGTGTACTTCCTGTAAAAATACCGTAAGCTTCAGGCGTTAATCCTAAAAGCCCATAAATCAATGTGTAGACTAAGGTAAAAATTGTACCAAGAATCGCTACAGTTGCGGCTCCTACTGCTGTCTCGTCATCATTTGCCTTAATCTGTGGTGCAATCGCCACAACAGCTGCGGCTCCACAAATAGCGGTACCACATGCTGCTAGAATACCAAGTCTTTTTTTTACGCCAAACAAACGTGTTAATCCATAAACAACAACAAGAGCAAAAAGAACCTGAATAACCGCTAATCCAAACACTCCCAGACCAGCATTATAAATGTCTGCTAGATTCAGGCGCATCCCTAATAATATAATTCCAACCCGCAATAACTTTTTATTGGAAAAAGCTATACCAACTTGCATTGCATCTTGTTTACCAACAAGGTATTTCCAGGTGATACCTAGTAATATTGCTAACACGAGCGAACCTAAAATTGATAGAAACGGGAGGTTAGCCAGGTACCTTGCCACGATTGCAAGTAATAATGTGATTCCAATTCCTTGGATAAACCCTATCCATTTATATTTATTTTGTTCTTCCATTATGACACTTCCTTTTCCATTCTCCTGTTAACTACTTTACTATCGGATTAACTATTAGTAAAATACATATATCTAATCGTTATTATTAGTTTTTTTAATAAAGGAGCATTTTACATGCAATATGATGCATTGAAAACATTTGTTACGTTGATCGAAGTAGGAAATTTCACTAAAACAGCAGAAAAATTACGAATCTCGCAACCAAGCGTTAGTTTACATTTAAAGAATCTTGAGAAAGAGTTTGAAACGCAACTACTCGACCGATCTCCAAAATCATTCAACCTGACCCCTACAGGAGAATTACTGTATAACCGTGCCAAACAAATGCTTTCAATTTATGAACAGGCGAAACGAGATATCTTGGCACACCACAATGCTATTTCTGGTTCTCTGAAAATCGGTGCAAGTTTCACGATTGGAGAGTATATTTTGCCGGGGCTCCTAGTGGAATTACAAGAAGCATATCCCAACTTAACAATTGAGGCAGTAATTGGAAACACAGAAGAGATTGTTAAATCAGTGCGTCTTTTGCAAGTAGATATTGGGTTAATTGAAGGACAGACAAATGAAAAGGAAATTGAAGTTCACCCTTTTATGGAAGATCAACTGTATCTTGTTGCTTCTAGCAATCACGCAATAGCAAAAATTAAAAATGTTTCTTTCTCTAATCTACAAAATCAATTATGGGTCACGCGAGAGGAGGGGTCAGGTACAAGAGAGTATCTTCTACATATGATCCGCTCTCAAGGAATTAAAGTGGACTCTTTTCTAACAATTAGTAGTAATCAAGGAATTAAAGAGACGTTAATGAAAGGAAAAGGCATTTCCCTTTTATCAAAAAGTGTGATTGCTAGGGAGGTAACAGATGGCCACCTTTCAATTATCCCACTAACAGGACACTCTTTTACCCGAACTTTTTCATGTATATATGTGCCGATTATGAAACAAAAGAAAAATGTAGAAACTTTTTTGCATAGATTCATAAAATAAAACATAAAGATAAATGATTTCGATTAATAAGGATGTTTCCTTTTATTCTAAAGAAGTAAGTGAACTGCAATGGTTTACTTATATTAAAGGAGTGCTGTCATTGTGCAAACATGTATTATTTATATGACAAAACATGGAGCCACCAAGCAAGCCTCTTTTCATTTAGCAAAAAAATTACCAGGGGATATTCAAATGATTGATTTAAAAAATGAGCCATGCCCTAATATAGAAGGTTTTGATAACATTATTATCGGTGGTTCTATATACATGGGGAATATCCAAAAACAACTAAAACAATTTTTACAAGAAAATTTGCCGATTTTGTTGCGTAAAAAAGTTGGTTTATTCTTATGTGCTGGTCACCCCGACCCTAAAACTATTAATGAACAATTTCAGAATGCTTTCCCTGCAGCACTTTTACACCATGCATGTGCGAAAGCACGTTTCGGGTACACCTATGATTTCTACAAACTGAATGCCATTGAACGTATGATTGTTAAAAAGATAGTTGGTATAAAACAAAGTACCTTTCAATTATCGACAGAAAAGATTGAAGAATTTGCTACTCAATTTAAACGAAAAAGCACTCATAAAGTATGAGTGCTTTTTCGTTTAAACCTTATTAAGCTTTAGTCCAGTTGTCTATCATTTCAACATTTGCACCTTTTAACATGGTGTATACTGGGCAACGGGCTTCTACTTTTTCTTTTAATTCTTTGATTCTTTCTTCTGATTCACTTGTTGTAACTGTAGCTTCAACTGTTACTGTTTCAAAATAAGGACACACTTCTGGGTCTCCCATAAATCCGCGTGGATCAAATTCACCTGTAACATTAAAAGATAATCCTTGAAGATCAAACTTCATTTCACGTGCAACAATGTGACCTGTTACATTTTCACAAGAAGCTAAAGAGACAAGGATATTTTGAAGCGGATTTGGACCTAAATCTTTTCCACCCATTTGTGCTGATTCATCTAATACCACTTCATGTTTACCTGCTTGTGCTTTTACTGTTACACCTTCAGATTGAGCTTTAACATTAAATTTCATCTTTTGCATTGTCTTCATTTTTCATCCATCCTTTTAGTTTATTAGTTTACTACTGCTGTTTTTTTATTCGAAAGTTGGTCAGGATTTTCTTTTTCCTTGAACCAAAACTTACTCGCAAGTTTTCCATAATAAGCAATACTTTGCTGCTGTACAATAAATGCAATTGTCACAATTAAGGCTGCTTCTGCACCAAATGAAGTAGCTGCTAAACCTATCGCAATTGACAAATTACGAAGTACTGTACCATTAACTAGTGCTATTCCATCACCACGATTTAGAAACTGTTTGGCAACTACCGTACTGATGACATAGTTAATCAAATAAAATGCAATTAATACAAGTAATGCGATAAGAAGTAATTCTAGATTATTTAAAATCATCGTTGCACGCATACTTACACTTACAAATACTACATATAACATTGCCCAAATGCTTAAAGGAGCCAATGCTGGTTTTACTTTTTTCTGAAATTCTTGCATTGTGTATTTTTTCATTAATCCTTTAAATGTTATATGTCCTAAAATCATAGGAACAAAAACTACTATTATAATAGTTCGGAAGGTTTCTAGTATATTAACATCAACATATTGTCCAACCATGATTAATAGATACCAAGGAGTTAATAAAGACCCTAAAATCAAACCAAATACTGTTAACTTGACTGCAGCTGGCACATTACCTTTTTGGATTGCTGTCCATGAGATCGTCATCCCACTTGTTGGTAATAAGGCTGATAAAGCTAAACCAGCAAACATTATTGGATGTTCTTTCAATACTGTAACTCCCAATAGATAAGCTACACCAGGAACGATTAAAAAGTTAATTATTATGGAATAAATTAATACTTTAGAACCTTTTATAGCAGTCAGTTCTTTAAACTTAAATCCAACCATCGTTGCATAGATCATAATAATTGTCGCAACCAATATTGTTGGTTTTAAGAATGTTGTATCTGCAAACGTACCAATCAAAAAACCAATAACTAAAGTTAATGGCACACTTAGTAACAAGTATTTCTTTGGAAACTCATATATTTGATACATGTTGTTTTCATCCCCCTCTTTCTTTTAATACCCCTGCGTGTATATATACTATAAGGGGTATATAAGAACCCGTCAATACTTTGTTTCACATACTTTCAAACAACGAGAATGCGTTTACAATGTTGTTATATCAGTGTTTATAACAGGGATCGTATGTTCCTGTATCAGATTGTTCACATAATGTTCAATAATAATCCACTATTTATTCACAATTTTAAGTGCATAAAAAAATGCCTCGCACTCTATTAACGAGAAAACCCGTTTTACAGCGCAAAGCATTATTCAACCTACTTTATAAATTTTCTATAAACAACCTTATAACATCTGTTCCACCAATGATCGTCCCAATTGTACTTCCTAAGTTTGCAAGTACAACAATTAGTAAAACACGTGTAGCTTTATTCTTCCAAAAACCTTTCACACTAAAAACATCCTCTGATAAACTTTCAAAGTCTGACACGTGTGGTCGCTTTACTAAAGCTTGAACAAATCCAGCAAACCAACCTGCTGCTATTAATGGGTTTAACGATGTTATTGGTGCTGCTATAAAAGCAGTTAATATCGCAAGCGGATGTCCTAAACCAATGGCAGTGCCAATGGCTGAAAATGAACCATTCCATAATAACCAACTAAGTACTTGTTGCCGTCCTACATCTGGATCTGAAATAAACGTAAAAGCAATGATCGCTATTATTAAAATCGGTATCGACCAACCAATAATTTTTGGCACCTTTGATTTTGGTGGCACTTTGTTCAATTGTTCTAGGTCATGGTCTTTCTTAATTTCATCTTTAATTCCAGGAACATGAGCTGCACCTAAGACAGCTATAATTTTCTTCCCTGGTGCATCTTTAATCTTTTGAGCCAAATACTGATCCCGCTCATCAATTAATGGTTTTTTTAATCTTGGAAATGATTCAGTAAATTCACTTAATATCGCGTTAATTGAATCCTGACTCTTCATCTTCTCCAAATCATCTTCAGAGATAGTTTCTTTTGTAAAAATACCAGCAAGGACTTGAGATAGTAACATCATTTTTCCTTTGAAACCAACACCTCCCCAAATTCTTGAGAAAGTGATTTGAATATTACGGTCTGCCAATACTAATTCTGCACCTGTTTCTTTTGCTGACTCTATTCCTTGAATCATTTCTTGTCCGGCTTCAATACCAAATTGTTTTGCCATTCGTTTTTGAAAAGAGGAGATAGCAAGGTTCATTAATAAAAGCGATGCTTTTTTCTCTTTAATCACTTTAAATATATCCATATCCTTCCACTTATTGCCGTCTACAATGGATTGATAACGTTGCTTATCTAATTCAACACAAACTGAATCCGGTTGTTCTTTTTCTATTACTTCTTTTACTTGTTCTGCACTATGTTTTGATACGTGCGCTGTTCCAATTAAAATATATTCTTTACCATCTTGGGTGATCCTTGTAATGTTATCTTCCGTCATGGATTAACCTTCCTTTTATACTCATACTTTTATATCTGGCTTCACTGAATCTATTAAAAAAATGTATCTTAATTATTTTATCATAAAGTAACAATGAATACAGAATAATTAAAATTAACACTCACTATTTTTACCTTTAATCATTAATTAAAAAGTCTAAATATTCTATATTCAATTTGACATATCCAGATCCTTTATTTAAGATATATATAATCATATGTTAGATCATCTAACAAATTATTTGTTAAAAATATAAGAGGAGAGGTAAATTTTATGACACAGAATCAGACAACTAATGCTAAAGAATATGTAGATAGTGTTTTCGCTACATTACAAAAACGTAATCCCCATGAAGAAGAATTTCATCAAGCTGCAAAAGAAATATTCCAATCTCTAACTCCTGTTTTCGAAAAACATCCTGAATTCATTGAACATAATATCTTAGAAAGAATGTCAGAACCAGAACGCATGGTAACATTTCGTGTTCCATGGGTAGATGACAATGGTAAAGTACAAGTTAATCGCGGTTTTAGAGTTCAATTTAACAGTGCAATTGGACCTTATAAAGGCGGCTTACGTTTTCACCCATCTGTAAATGCAAGTATTGTTAAATTTTTAGGTTTTGAACAAATTTTCAAGAACTCTTTAACTGGTCAACCAATCGGTGGAGGTAAAGGTGGATCTGATTTTGATCCTAAAGGGAAATCTGATGGAGAAATCATGCGCTTTTGCCAAAGCTTCATGAGTGAATTATCAAAACATATTGGTCCAGACACAGATGTTCCTGCTGGCGATATAGGTGTTGGTGGACGTGAAATTGGTTACTTATTTGGGCAATATAAAAAAATGCGTGGCGGAAACGAAGCTGGCGTATTAACAGGCAAAGGGTTGGACTTCGGTGGTAGCTTAGCTCGTACAGAAGCTACTGGATACGGTACAGTCTACTTTGTTCAAGAAATGCTAAAATATAATGGTGAAAGTTTAGAAGGAAAGACAGTAGTTGTTTCTGGATCAGGTAACGTATCAATCTATGCAATAGAAAAAGCAACTGAGCTTGGCGCAAAAGTTGTAGCATGTAGTGATTCCGGTGGCTATATCTATGATGAGAACGGTATCGATTTAGATACTGTAAAACGTTTGAAAGAAGTAGAACGTAAACGTATCAAAGAATATGTTACGGAACACCCATCTGCTACATTCACACCTGATTTTACAGGAATCTGGAATATAGCTTGTGATATCGCTCTTCCTTGTGCTACACAAAACGAATTGAATGATGAAGCTGCAAAAACACTTGTAGCTAACGGGGTTAAAGCCGTTGCTGAGGGTGCCAACATGCCTTCCACATTAGATGCAATCGACATCTTTTTAGAAAACGATGTATTGTTTGGACCAGCAAAAGCTGCTAACGCTGGTGGTGTAGCTGTATCTGCCCTAGAAATGGCTCAAAATAGCTCACGTATTTCTTGGAAGTTTGATGAAGTTGACGCGAAGCTCCAAGAAATTATGAAAGATATTTATAAAAATAGTGTAATAGCATCAGAAACATACGGTCATCACGGAAACCTTGTTGTAGGAGCAAACATAGCTGGTTTCTTGAAAGTTGCCAAAGCAATGGTTGCGCAGGGTGTTATTTAATTATATTCTTAAGCCAAATAAAGCTTATAGCTGTTATGCAGCTATAAGCTTTATTTTTGTCCTTAACTTTTTATTTTTCGTGTAATGAATTTTTTGATCTCAACTATTATAAATACTGCATTACCAATCATAATCGGAGACTGCCAATATTCTAATCCAATTGGAACTGTGCCTAGTATAGTATTCATAAACTTTATTCAAACAGAATTATTCTGTTATTCTCTGATTTCACTCTTGTTCTCAATAATAATTTTGTTAATTGTTTTATTCATAAAAAATAAACTTTCATGCTATGATTGAAGTATAATACATTAATTAATTGAGTTGGTGACACAAGTGGCTAAAGTGAAAGATATCTTTAATACAGTATTTTTAACAGAATTATCAACTAAGCTTCAGACTTATTATCCTAATTTTGATCATGATAAGTTTCAAACATTTGTCTTTCAAAACGATTGGGATAGCTTAGAGTTTAAACAGCGTGTACATCGTATTACCACATCAATGCACCGGACACTTTCGTTTACATATAAGGAGACGCTGTCACTGCTCTATAAATGCGCTCCAGAGTTTGAAGGACTTCAAGGCATTATTTTTCCAGAATACGTTGCGAAGTATGGGCAAGAAAACTGGGATGAATCTATGGAAGCATTAGCCTACTTCACAAGATATAGCACTTCAGAATTTGCTGTTCGTCCTTTTTTACAAGCTGACTTAGAAAAAATGCTAACGCAGATGTTTACTTGGTCAGAGCATCCAAATGAACATATTCGACGACTTGCAAGTGAAGGGAGTAGACCTCGTCTACCTTGGGGTAATACAGTACTTGCATTGAAAAATGATCCATCTCAACTATTACCTATACTAGAAAACTTAAAAGCGGATGAATCACTTTACGTTCGGCGAAGCGTGGCTAACAATTTAAATGATATATCCAGAACGCATCCCGATATGATGATAGAACGCATGAAAGAGTGGCACGGTAAAAACGAAAAGTCAGATTGGATTATCCAACATGCGTCAAGAACATTATTAAAACAAGCGCACCCGGAAGTGTTAGCTTTGTTTGGTTATCAGTCTGCAGATTTAATAAAGGTGGGACAATTTAATATCGCTTCTAACCAAGTGGCTATAGGTGGAGATCTTACATTCTATTTTGAAGTATTTTCGAAAACAACAACTAATCTCAGAGTTGAGTACGCTATTGATTATGTGAAGAAAAGTGGCAAAAGAAATAAGAAGATTTTTAAAATAACAAGTACGAAAATTGAAGAAAATGAAAGAAAAACATACAGTCGTAAGCAGTCCTTCCGAAACATGACAACACGGACACATTACACTGGTGTGCATGTGTTATCCATTATCGTTAATGGGATAAAAAAAGCGAGCTGTGAATTTGAAGTCATTAACTTAGAAAAGGAGTAAAAAATTATGTCAAACCCTATGATTCAGAGACAACCTAACTTTTTTTCATCACCCAAAAGATCTTTCACTACGACATTTTCAACTGTGGTACTTATAGCTAATTTACTTGCATTAACTTTGGGTATTATCTATTTTATTATAGATGTTGAACATTTCCTGGGGAATATCCTTGGTTATTTAATGGCAATCACTTTAATTGGAAATATACTTATCGCTTTAATCCCACGCGAAAACAAGGGGTTAGATTATTTTTACCTAATATTAAGTGTATTTGCAATGAGTATTGTTCCTATTATGAATACTATTGCTTCCCTAGACGTTACTAATCAATCCTCGAGAAGTATTGTCTCTGTTATTCTGTTAATGAGTTTATTTTTGTTAGGTGCTATTATAGCAGCAAAGAAGAAATCTAGTGATTACGAACGCTCTTTTTTCTCTATTCAATATTATCAAAAGAAACATACCTATTTAAAGGTAACTTCAAGTATTCTAGTAATGTTATTACTTGTTCTTGGAATCTATGTTTCTTATGTTCTATTAACCGGTAAAAGTGGTGGCTTTATTGAAATGTCCTTGCCGGGATATCTATTCTTTTTTAGTATTAGTACGTTAGCAATTGTAGCCATTTTCTTAAAGATACGTACTCAATATGGAGGCTCTCTTTTAAATCTTCTTGTAACTATTACGGGACTCAGTATTGCCATTATCTTTAGTTTACCTTTGTTCTTTACTATCTTTTCACTCGATGAAATGGAGACGGATTTCTCTGATGCATTTGGAGTAGACTGGGGGGAAAATATTTCTGAGAATGTGGAAGAACATTTCGCTACAATACCTTTTTCGTTGACTGACTATTTTTTAGGAAAAGAAACACTTGCATATGAATTAAAGCAAGATGTTTTGTTTTATGAAGGAACTGAAGGCGTTGATGATGGGCTTGAATTACGATTTGACGCTTATCTACCTCCAAAAGATAGGAATGATTTACCTGGTAATCGTTCTACATTGATTAGAATCCATGGTGGTGGATGGACGATTGGTGATAAGGGAGCTTCTAATACTGCACAAGTTAACAAGTATTTTGCTAGTCAAGGTTATGTAGTATTTGATGTGCAATATGGTCTAAGTAATGTAGACAAATTTGTTGAAAGTGCGCCTGTTCCTGAACATATTGTAGGTGACTTTTCCATTGATGATATGGTTCGACACATCGGTATTTTTACAAGGTATTTAGAAGAAAACAATGCAGCGTTCGAAGCTAATTTGGATTCAGTCTTTGTATCAGGGGGATCTGCTGGGGGACAATTAGCTAATGCGGTAGGTCTAGGTTTGGCAAGTAATGAATATCAAGATATATTAAGTCCTGCCTTACAAGTAAAAGGTATCATTCCTGTTTTTCCAGCAAATGGATTGTCGGAAGGTTTAGGAATTGATGGTTCGCCTGAATTAGTGGATCCTTCTGCACTTGTCACAGAAAATAGCCCCCCGGCATTAATATTCCACGGGACTGAAGACGGTGTAGTAGACCCATCCGTATCAAAGGAATTTGCAGCTACTTATGATAACAATAATAATGATGCTGTACTATTAATGATGCCTTATGCTGGACATAACGGTGATTGGTATTTCTCAAGCTATTACAATCAGACGTTCATCTATTATATGGAGAGATTTTTATATCTCAACCAATAAGATCAATCAGGTTCAAAGCTTCATAGTTGAACTAAAATGCGGTGTAATCAATATATCTTTAAACTATCTAGCGGATCAAATGAAATTGGTGACACTCCTGCAGGAACAGCGCGAGCTGAAGATCCACTCGGAGGTGGTTTTTACCTCCGAGTTAGCTGAAGCCGTGCCTGCGGAAAGGGAACCAATTTCTTTTGAGGAGCGGATCAGAAAAATAAAGAGTTAATGCATAGTTTATATAAATTGCGCATTAAATATTTTTATTTTAGGAATACAAATGAAAAACCCATACAAGAACCTACTCGAAGGTTCTTGTATGGGTTTTTTAACAGTCAAATACTTCTTCTAAATGGGCATCTAATTGTTCTAGGAATAGCGGAATATTCGGGTGCTTCATTACACTATGAATTGAGAAACTCTTTAATGGTTTCATACCAAGAAAAGCTTGTGTTCGGTGAAGATGAAATAACGTTTCATCCACATCTCTCCCTTGAAAGAAACCTTCTTCTGTTGCAAACTCATTTAGTGGTGCACCCCATGTAGTTGAAAGCATATATTTTTTTTCAGTCAATAATCCCCCGGTTCCGTATTGCTCTACTTTTTTGAATAAAACATCTCTTGTATAAACTTCATCAAAGTATGTTTTTAATTTCCCAGGAACATTGAACCAATAAATTGGAGTTTGATAGATTACAATATCTGCCCAAGCAAATTTATCATGTTCTTCTTCAACAAGGTAACCTTTATCAACTGTAGTTGTGCGAATATTATAATTGGGTTGTAATTTATTAATCATTGCCTCGAAAATGGTTTGATTCAATCTCCCATCATTTTTCGGATATGATTCATGACCATTAATAATAAATATATTTTTCATAATCATTACCTCCAAAGGCTATTTATGCTTTTAGAGACAGTATATGCAAGCAGTATTCAAAGTAGTATATCTTTTTACTAATTAAATTTATCACTTTTCAAGTCGAAGTAAATGTTCTTTCATTTCTAAACCACCACGATATCCTGTTAATTTCCCATTTTTTCCGATAACCCGATGACACGGTATAGTGATTAGAACGGGATTAGCCCCAATAGCATTTGCTACTGCGCGAACAGCAGCTGGTTTACCAATAGCTTCAGCAATTTTAGTATAATTACGCGTTTCTCCAAATGGAATTTGACTAAGTGTCTTCCACACTTCTTGCTGAAAAGCAGTCCCCTGTAAATCAACAGGCATACTGAAATGTTTCTTTTCACCTTGGAAATAGGCTACTAATTCTGTAAGATAAAATTTTAATTGTTCTTCTTCCTCTATTAATCTGGGGTTAACAAACTTATGAAAAGCCCAATTACGAAAAGTTTCCCAGCTATCATTCGGTGAACTGATATAACATAAACCTTTCGAAGTTGCACCTATGTAAAATCTCCAATTTCCTAGAGTAAAGGATGACCAATATATAGTTTTGCTATCCATTGTCATTAATATCTCCTCTATACCTTGTGGTTTTGCTAATTCGATCAAAACACAAAAAAGTGGTGATGACCGCAATCATTACCACTTTTATTGTACCTGCTATTTATAGTTTTTTTCAAATTCTCGCATGAAGTTAACCAATTTTTCTACACCTTCTACTGGCATTGCGTTATATATACTAGCTCTCATGCCGCCCACAGAACGATGACCTTTTAATGTTTCCAGCCCTAGACCCTGTGCCTCCTTGATAAAAGCCGCTTCCAAATCAGTATCTCCACTTTTCGTAACAAACGGTACATTCATGATTGAACGGCTGTCGGGTTGCACTGGAGATGTAAACATAGCTGATCCATTAATATAATCATATAACAACTGAGCCTTTTCACGATTGATCCGCTCCATCTCTTTTAATCCACCAAGTTCTTTTAACCATTCAAACACAAGCTTTGCCATATAAATAGTATATGTTGGTGGTGTATTATATAACGAACCACTATCACTATGTGTTTTGTAGTCAAGCATCGTTGGACAACTCTCAGGTGCATTACCAATTAGATCTTCTCGAATAATCACAACTGTCAAGCCTGCAGGGGCAATATTTTTCTGTGCTCCAGCATAAATCAAACCAAATTTTGATACATCAATCTCTTCAGATAAAATATTGGAGGACATATCAGCAACTAAGGGGACATCACCTGTATCTGGAATTTCAGGGAATGTTGTTCCTTCTATTGTATTGTTTGTTGTTATATGAACATAATCAGCTTCTGGGTCAATCATGTTCTTCTCGACCTTTGGAATGTAAGTAAAATTTTCTTCCTCTGAAGAAGCAATTACACGTATTTGCCCATATTTTTTCGCTTCTTTAATTGCTTTCTTTGACCATGATCCTGTATTCACATAATCCGCCTTACCACTTTTAACAAGTAAATTCATTGGGGCCATCGCAAATTGCTGTGAAGCTCCACCTTGCAAAAACAATACCTTGTAGTTCTCTGGAATATGCATTAATTCACGTAATACTTCTTCCGCTTTCGTAATAATATCCGTGAACAATCCTGAACGGTGACTCAACTCCATTACAGACATTCCTGAATCGCGATAATTCAACAATTCACTTTGTGCTTTTTCTAATACTGGCAAAGGTAACATTGACGGCCCTGCAGAAAAATTATAAACTCTCTTCATGTAACCACACCCACCTCTATATTTTATCTTTAAAAAACAGTTTTATATACAAAAAGGTAAGGATTTCCTTCCTTACCAACACGACTGCTTAGACATTTCCCATTATAATCGAAATCACTTTAATCTTTGTGATTATTTTAACAGCATTCTTATTTACTTTCAACTTAAAATATTCAAAAAATTTCGCCTATATTTAGCTTACCTATAAAAAGTGAAATACCTACTCCATTAATAAAAATAAATGCTATAATTATTAACATCTATGCTCGAGGAGGCAACCAGAATGCAGACTGTTATTTTTGATGTAGATGATACACTGTATGATCAAACATCACCTTTTAAAAAGGCTGTACAAGAACAATTCACTCAATCATTTACAGAAAAAGAGCTTACAGATCTATACATAGCCAGCAGGAAACATGATCTTTTATTTCAAAAAAACTGTACAGGAGAATTATCAATCGTAGAATTACAAACCTATCGTATAACTGAAGCTTGTAGAGAATTCGGTATTACACTTAGTTATCAAGAAGCGATTAATTTCCAAGATGCTTATTTAGCTGAACAACAGAAAATTACATTATATGAAGAAGTAGAGGAACTTTTAAATATTCTTTATCAACAAAATATACAGCTTGCTGTTTTAACGAATGGTGAAAAAGATCATCAGTCAATGAAAATAAAACAGCTGGATTTGGTAAGATGGATTCCCGAAGAACACTTCTTTATATCTGGAGCACTTGGCCATGCAAAACCTGCGCAAGAAGTTTTTACTATAATTGAAAATAAGTTACAAATAGATAGAACAAACACGATCTATATCGGTGATTTTTTTGAACATGACGTTGTTGGGGCGAAACAAGCAGGATGGCAATCTATTTGGATGAACCACCGTCACAGGCAAGTACCAACTACATCAGTGAAACCAGACAAAGTTGTTTATAGTGCTAAAGAACTTTTAGAAATATTTCAAGCTGACTATTCATTAGTCGTTTGATTTTAAGAATAAATTAGGTCTGATAACATACTTTTATCATTCAAAGCTGGGGGTGAACTACGATCCTCGGCTTTCTTCATTATTTGTAAGGAAGCAAAAACAGAACTTCTAATTATTTGGAAGTTCTGTTTTTAATTTATTGTTTTCTTCAAAGAAACCACCTGCTTGTTTAGTTAGCAATTGAACTTAAAACCGGTACGCGATTTGTTAATACTTTCATGGAGTCAATTGCTTTATCATCAATCAAATAACTATTTGACTAACAATTGATTTTCATTCAAACTTTCATTATAATGAATAATAATCAAATAATCATTTGAATAAGGGTGAAAATATGAAACAAAAGGTAAAACAAACACAAGATATGTGTGATATTTTCTGTTATGACGAAGAAAAAGTGAATCGTGTTGGCTCGTTAGTTGAACAAGAAAACCTTAGACCAGTTGCTGATATATTCAAAGCATTAGCCGATGAAACAAGATTAAAAATAGCTTACTCACTTGTACAAGAACAAGAATTATGTGTATGTGACGTTGCTAATATCATCAACGCATCAACAGCAACGACTTCACACCATTTGCGTCACCTTCGTAAATTAGGAATTGCGAAAAGTAGAAAAGAAGGAAAATTAGTCTTCTATGCTCTAGAAGATGAACATGTTAAAACACTTGTAACTACGGCTGTAGTTCACGGAAGGGAAGTGGATAACCATGAGTGAGGAAAAAGAAGGTAATCAACATGTATACCGTGTCCAAGGTTTTACGTGCGCAAATTGTGCTGGTAAATTCGAAAAAAATGTAAAGGATATCCCTGGCGTTGGAGATGCTAACGTAAATTTTGGCGCATCAAAGATTTCTGTAACAGGAGATGCTTCCATTGAAGAGTTAGAAAAAGCGGGAGCATTTGAAAACTTAAAGATTATTCATGAAAGATCTCGCAAACAATCCTCTGACAAAAGAGAAGAAGCAGTAGAAGAAAAAATTCCTTTTTATAAAAAATATACTACGCTACTTTACTCGATAACATTTCTCGCTTTGGGTTACCTTTCCCTTTTTGTAAATAGCGATGATAACGTCGTGACGATTTTATTATTTCTAACATCTATGTTGGTCGGTGGATTGTCACTTTTCAAAGTTGGTTTTCAAAACTTATTAAAGCTTGAGTTTGATATGAAAACATTAATGACAGTAGCCGTTATCGGCGGAGCCATTATTGGAGAATGGGCAGAAGTAGCAGTTGTTGTTATTCTTTTTGCTATTAGCGAAGAGCTTGAACGATTCTCCATGGATCGCGCGAGAAATTCCATCCGTTCTTTAATGAATATAGCACCAAAAGAGGCGCTTGTTAGACGTAATGGCCAAGAAATAATGGTACCAGTCGAGGATATTAGCGTTGGCGATATTATGATTGTTAGACCTGGTCAAAAAATTGCGATGGACGGTAAAGTTATAAGTGGTCACACTTCCGTTAATCAAGCAGCCATAACAGGTGAATCTGTTCCTGTAGAGAAAACTGCTGATGATGAAGTGTTTGCTGGTACTTTAAACGAAGAAGGATTAATTGAAGTACAAATAACAAAATTAGTAGAAGACACAACCATTGCTAAGATTATTCACCTAGTTGAGGAAGCACAAGGTGAACGTGCTCCATCACAAGCATTCGTTGATAAGTTTGCCAAATATTATACTCCTATTATCATGGTCATTGCCTTACTAGTAGCAATTGTACCTCCATTGTTTTTTGCTGGAAGTTGGGAGACATGGGTTTATCAAGGATTAGCCGTACTCGTTGTAGGTTGCCCATGTGCATTAGTTATCTCTACACCAATTTCCATTGTCTCAGCGATCGGAAATGCCGCTAAAAAAGGTGTGCTAGTTAAAGGCGGCATCTACCTTGAAGAGATTGGTTCCTTAAAAGCAATTGCTTTTGACAAAACAGGAACATTAACAAAAGGTGTGCCCGCTGTAACAGACTATAAAGTATTGGAAGAAGGAAAAAACCAGAAAGAATTACTGTCTATTATCACAGCTTTAGAGTATCGTTCCCAGCACCCGCTTGCTTCTGCAATTATGAAAAAGGCTGACGCAGAGAACGTTGCTTATTCTGATATTAACGTCGAAGATTTTTCCTCGATTACCGGTAAGGGAATTAAAGGAAAAATTAATAATGTTTTGTATTATATCGGGAGTCCAACACTTTTTAATGAATTACTATCATCCAACAAGTTTGATAAAGACCTAGAAGATGAAATTTTAACATTACAAAAGCAAGGTAAAACAGCAATGGTCGTTGGAACAGAAGATCAACTTTTAGCTATTATAGCCGTTGCAGATGAAGTTCGAGAAGTTAGTAAAGAAGTAATTAAAAAGTTACACAAAGCAGGAATTCAAGAGACGATTATGCTTACAGGTGATAACCAAAGTACGGCTAACGCGATCGGCAGACATGTAGGTGTATCTAATGTACAGGCGGAATTAATGCCTGAGGATAAGTTAAACTTTATAAAACAGTTGACAGTAAGTCACAAAAAAGTAGCAATGGTAGGTGACGGTGTCAATGATGCTCCTGCATTAGCAGCGTCAACTGTAGGGATTGCAATGGGAGGAGCAGGTACCGACACAGCATTAGAAACAGCCGATGTGGCTTTAATGGGAGATGATTTAAGCAAACTCCCATTTACTGTGAAATTAAGTCGTAAAGCTCTTAACGTTATTAAAGCTAATATTACTTTTGCTATTTCGATAAAACTTATTGCGCTCTTATTAGTCGTGCCAGGTTGGCTAACACTTTGGATTGCAATCCTATCAGACATGGGAGCAACACTAATCGTAGCGTTGAATAGTATGCGCTTAATGCGTGTTAAAGAATAACATCTGGGAGGGGAGCTATTTAGGATCCCCTCTTTTAGGTAAACTAATAGTTGTAACACTCCAAAATCATAAGCCCTTTCGCTTTGATTTATACGTTTTTCTGGGTATACTTGTTATTGAAAACGCAAACAAAAGATGAGGTGGAGAAGATGAAGAAAGTTGTTATTACTGGTGGTAGTGGATTGTTAGGTCCATCTGTTATTGAAGAATTCGTTAATAGTGGTTATGAGGTTTTGAATGTAGATAATAAACTACCAGAAAATCCAATTTGTGAAACAATTACTGCTGATTTAACAAATTTAGGAGAAGCATATGATGTGCTGGTTGGTGCAGATGCTGTGGTGCATTTAGCAGCGATCCCAAGAGCTTACATGAAACCAACCGATGTTACATTCCAAAACAATGCGATGACAACCTTTAATATATTAGAGGCTGCAGCAAACTTAGGTATTAAAAAGGCAGTTATTACATCAAGTGAATCCATTTATGGTATGGTATTTTCTAAAAATGGCTTACAACCTCAATATGTACCTGTAGATGAGGAACATCCAATTTTACCAGAGGATAGCTATGGCCTTTCTAAAGTCGTCAACGAACAAACAGCTGAAATGATACATAACCGAACAGGTATGCAAATTGTTTCATTAAGAATAGGTAATGTTATTGCACCGCACATGTACAAAAATTTCCCTGGATTTATTGATAAGCCTGAAATAAGAAAAACAATTGTTTGGAGTTATATCGATGCGCGAGATGCAGCGACTGCTTATCGTTTAGCTGTAGAAAAGGATGGACTTGGTAATACAGTATTAAATGTAGCAGCAGATGACAGCAGTATGGATATCAAGAGCAAAGACTTGATGGATATTATCTACCCTGAAGTAACTATCCGTAAAGAACTTAATGGATATGAAACATTGTTAAGTAATAAGAAGTTAAAGGATTTACTTGGTTGGGAACAAAAGTACAATTGGCGTGATGAAGTAAAAAAAATTAATTAATTCTAATTAGAATAATGTATGAACTGAATAAAAGATTGCTTTTTTTCTCATCTTATATCTGAGGTGAAGATATGATGAATCGAGCAATTACGACGGCTTTAATGGGAATAGGTACTGCCCAGTTTTTAAAAGTACCCTTGAATTATGTAGATACAGGTACATGGGATTGGGAGAAGTTATTCGGAACAGGTGGAATGCCAAGTTCTCACTCTTCAGCTGTTACATCACTAACTACTTATGTAGCACTTAAAAAGGGTGTACCTTCTATAGATTTTGGAGTCAGTAGTATCTTTGGATTAATTGTCATGTATGATGCAATGGGTATTCGTTTTCAAGCTGGTGAAATGGCAATTGCGGTAAACGACATGAATGAACAATTAGAAAAAATATCAGAAGACCATCATGGAATTTACCATCAAAAAAGAAAGAAAGAATTAAAAGAAATGCTAGGCCACTTGCCAATTGAAGTAGCAGGTGGTGCATTACTTGGAATTGCCATCGGTATGGTTAGTTATGTAACAGAAAAATAAGAAAGAAAACCTCTATAATCTCTGGCTTATAGAGGTTTTTATTTCAGTCAACATGATATGCTATATAATTAAAAAAAGTACTATGAGGTGGGTGATCAAAGTGAGGATTGGAATTATTGGCTTAGGTGACATCGCAAAAAAGGGGTATTTACCTGTACTTACTGAAAAAGAAAATATTGAGTTAGTGCTTTGCACCAGAGACCCGGATACTCTGAATAGATTATCAAAAAAATACCGTATTAACGAAACAGCACAGACAGTAGATGAATTAATCGACATGAGGATTGATGCTGCATTTGTCAGTACCGCTACAGAAGCGCATTTTCAGATAGCAGAGAAATTACTAACCAACGGAATACATACTTATATAGACAAACCCTTATCGCTACACCTTCATGAAACCAAGCGAATTGCTACACTTTCAAAAGAGAAAGAAAAACTCGCAATGGTTGGTTTTAATCGGAGGTTTGCACCTAGGGTTGCTGAGTTAAAGAATCATGGGGAACCTAGTTTAATTATCATACAGAAAAATAGATATTCCTTACCCGAATTTGCACGAAGGTTTGTTGTAGAGGATTTTATCCACGTTGTTGATACACTTCGATTTCTTATGGATTCTAAGGTTCTCGATGTAAATATTGAATCTTTTAAAAATGGGGAAATGGTTGATAACGTAGTAATCCAACTGATTGGTGAAGGGTGCATTGCCATGGGTATCATGAACAGAAATGGTGCTGTTACTGAGGAGATTATCGATTATACAACTGGTAACAATAAATATGTTGTTAATGGTCTTGTGGAAACAACTCATTTTCACAATAAAGAAATTCAAATCACTAAATTTGGGGACTGGGAACCAACACTTTATAAACGAGGGTTTTATCAAATAGTTGATCATTTTATCGACTGTGTACGTTACAATCAAACACCTGATCCGTCTATTGATGATTCACTCATTACACATGAAATTTGCGAGAAAATTGTAAAAGCTATTCATACAAAAGCTTAATACATACAGGTGCCTGAATAAAATCAGGCACCTGTTACTTAAACCTTATTAGTAACTCGAACTTTTTGCGGTAGCTTTTGCTTTAAAATTACTGTTCAGATTGTGACTGTTGTTGCGCCATCATAGCACTTTGCACTTGACTAACAGCTGTCTGTGCTTGTGCAAGTTCTGTTTGCGCTTGTTTAATCGCTTCTTGTGACATTGCCTGATCAGATGAAGATTTTTCAATTGCTTGTGTTAATAATTCCTTCGTTAACGCAGCACTACCTTTAGCTTGGTCTAATTGTTTTACATCAATTTGTTGTTGTGCCATTTAAACCTCTCCTCATCAAGTTTTATTTTGTTACTCTTTTATCATGACCATTAATTAACGAAATATTAATGGCTATTTTTAGCATTCACTAAAGAAAAAAATTGGTTTTAACTAAGAATATAAGCAATTTAATTGTGTTGGAACTTAATGATTATGGACAAACAAATTCAATGTATACAATTAACCAAATTGGCTATCCTACAAAAACAATAAACAAAAATGCTTATTTTCTTGTAACCAAGAGTGCACCTATCATTATGAATTAAAATGAAAATTTATTGGAATTAAATAGCAGTGTTTTTCTTACCTCATTGTACAAAATAAGAGTGCTGTTAGCTGTTATTAACATAGACTATGTCATAACACACCGGCTTCTTGAGCAAAATTGGCGCCTAAATATTTTAGGGGCCAATTTTTTTTATTTTCTCACTATAATATTGAACATTTTTTTACAAAAAAACTGATATTTCATGGAATAAATACATTTAAATCGTGGAAATAACAGATGATACGCATCTTTTATGATAGTATAGAATCAGAAAAGTTTGCTAGTAAAGATATGTTGAACTATTCCTTACTTTATTAATAAATACTCTTTTAACAAAATCTATCAATCTATCTTTATGGCATTGTAATGATAAAGGAGGCTGAGCAGTGTTACGCAGAAAGAAATTTAAGTTACGTGTGCTAACTTTTACTATACTATCCAATGACGCAAATAAGGTTGTCACTCGTTTACGGGTCCCGCGAATAGGCATTATATTTATGTTTTTACTCGCATTAGTTCCCATTTTCCTTTTAGCTTATTTTATAGAAACAAGTATGGATCAACAAGCTAAAAATGAACAACTTGTCACTAAATTAGAACTTAAAACTAATAAAGCTGAAGTGTTACAGGCGCAAGTTGATCAAATGGAAGAAGAAAAAGTTCAAGTGGAACAAAAAATTGAAAAACTAAACGAAATGGAATCTGAATTACAAGAATATATAACTGCATTACCTGAAGAAGCTAGTGGCGGTATAGACATACCAATTGACAAAGCTGATATAAACACTAATTCTGATGGGACTGCCCTTTCGATTCTAGATTCAACGAATTGGCTCACTAGTTATAAAGAAACACTAGCTAATATAGATGAAGTAAATCATAAGTTACAATACCTACCTACCAAATGGCCAACAGATCCTGAAACTATTTCATCTCACTTCGGTATACGAAACGATCCATTTAATGCGACACCATCAGTACATACAGGAACTGATTTTGGAGCGCCTACAGGCACCCCCGTATATGCTGGAGCAGACGGAACCGTAACAAAGGCGGAGCGCTATGGAGGATATGGCAAAACTATCATTGTTCATCATTCTGGCACATATAAAACCCTTTATGCCCATTTGTCTGAAATGAAAGTTTCTTACGGCGATTCCGTGAAAAAAGGGGAAATAATCGGTTTGATTGGCAACACAGGCAGAAGTACTGGTCCACACCTTCATTATGAAATCATTAAAAATGGAGAGCCAATTGATGCCGAAGAATACCTAAATAATTTTAATGATACAAACAACTAATTATTTCTTTTAGGAAAGGATACGGTTTATGTTGAAAGGTAAAAAGAGCGAGAAGGTTATTGATACAATCATTGGGAAAGAAACCGTTATTGAAGGGAAAATCAAGCTTCCTACAAGTCTTCGTGTTGATGGGAAAATCTATGGTGAAGTTGACTGTAGTGGTGATGTGTTTATTGGGAAAAGTGGTTATGTAGAACCTACAATAAAAGCAAAAAACATTACGATTGCAGGTGAAGTGAAGGGCGATATATACACAAGCGAAAAAGTTTATATTCAACCTAATGGATCATTAACAGGAAGTGCAACGTCAAAAGGAATCATTGTTGAAGATGGCGGAGTCTTTAATGGGAAAAGCACAATTGAAATAAAGGACTCCAAAACAACTTCTAAAAAAAAGAAGAACGAAACAACAGCAACTGAAACTCCCGCTTCCAACGGATAAAAAACTAGTGTGAATATGAAGGTAAATAAATAAACCCCTCATTTGAGGGGTTTTAAAATTAACAACATATCTCTTCTTCTTCCATATCTACTAACTCTGCACTGTAGACTCCTTCTAGAATCTTTGGTTGCAGTTCATTTATATACTCTTTAATATCTTCTCTCTGTTTGTCGGTATCTTTTAGGTTAAAATAAACAAATCCATCTTCATGATGAAGGACAGAAAGTTGTGTTTCTCCTCCGACTGTTGTTGTTGCTACTAGTCTGCATGTCTTGGACTTTGGTGCCATTTCAAATGAGATCGTAATCTCCCCCTGATAAATGTTTTAAAACCTCTTTATATTGCATTGTTTTAAATATTACCACAGGAACCATTGAAAAGAAAAGCTAATAATACACCTCCAACACACATATAGACTTGTTATTAATAAATGAAAGTAAATACATCAACTGTACTTATAAATGGTTAAGAATGCTCCGTTTTTTAATGGGTTGCTCATGATGTGAAGGTTTTATGATATTTTACGGCGCACCGAAAACAAAATTGGAAATAAACTACTTATATACTCAACAACTCTCTTATTTCTTGCTCTGTTATACTGGAGAGCATCGCATCTCCTGGTTGAATAACTTTTTCAACTAATTCTTTCTTACGCTGTTGAAGTTTATCAATTTTCTCTTCTATCGTTCCTTTTGTGACTAATCGAATCACCTGTACAACATTTTTCTGTCCCATTCGGTGAGCCCTTCCTGCCGCTTGGTCTTCTACAGCAGGATTCCACCATAAATCATACAAGATCACTGTATCTGCTCCTGTTAAATTAAGACCAGTTCCGCCTGCTTTTAATGAAATAAGAAAAACATCATTCTCTCCTTGGTTAAAACGTTCAACCATTTCAACACGCTCTTTAGATGGTGTTTGGCCATCAATATAAAAGAAATTGATTCCCCTATATGTCAGCTCCTCACGAATGATATGAAGCATGCTTGTAAATTGAGAGAAGATTAGCATACGCTTCTTATTTTCTCTGGTATTACTAACAATTTCCAATAATTGTTCCAACTTCCCAGAAGTCCCTTCGTAATTCTCAATAAATAATGAAGGGTGACAACATAGTTGGCGAAGACGTGTTAATCCTGCTAATATTTTGATCCGATTTTTATTTAATCCCTCACCATGCAAGGATTCCTTTGTTTCTCTTCGAATTCTTTCTAAATAGCCCAAGTAAAGCTCTTTTTGTTCCATTGTTAACTCTGAGACATGTGTCGTCTCTATTTTGTCAGGTAATTCTGTTAAGACATCTTTTTTCAACCGTCTTAAAATAAACGGTCGTGCCATCTTTGAAATTTTTTCATGTGATAGTTTACGGAACATAGATTGGTTTGGAAAAAAACCAGGTAAAATCGCTTGAAAAATAGCCCACAATTCATCCAATGAATTTTCAATTGGAGTTCCACTTAAAGCATAACGTTTATATGCATGAATCAAACGAACTGCTTTTGATGTTTTTGTTGCAGCATTTTTAACTGCTTGTGCCTCATCCAAGAAAAAGGAACTGAACTTTTGCTCTTTGTACCAGTCAATATCTTGCCTTAGCATTGGATAAGAGGTGATAAATACATCCGGTCTTGTTTCACTTTCCAAAATTGCAACTCTTTCAGTTGGAGCTCCAATAACCACTTCTATATCAAGATCAGGCGCAAATTTATCAAACTCCATTTTCCAATTGTAAACAAGTGATGCTGGTGCAACGATTAAAGCAGGTTCTGTTTGTTTCGATTCATTTTTCTCTGATAACAGAAAAGCAATACTCTGCAATGTTTTCCCTAAACCCATATCATCAGCTAATATGCCACCTAATGAATAGTGCGCTAATGTTTTCAACCACTGAAATCCGATCTCTTGATAATCTCGTAAGTCTGCTTGTAAATTATCTGGAAGATTAAAATCTAATTCATCCGGATTTTTTAATGTTTGAATTAGATGACGAAATTGCTTCCCAATTCGCACCTTATTCTTGTTTCCTTCATTAATAATATCGTCAACTTGTAGCGCACGATAGATTGGCAACTCCAATATACCTGTTTCAATCTCAGATTTACTAATATCTAAGTCTGAATATAGCTTTTTAATATTTTGAAACTGCTGATTCCCTTCAATTGACACAAATGTTCCATTCGGAAGTCTATAGTAGTTTTTCTTTTCTATCACAGACTCCAAAATATTTTGAATATGCTCTTGTCCAATGTCTTTCATATCAAAGGTAACTTCAAGCAAACTACCATCACTATTATAGTCAAATGTAGTCTCAGGAGCTTGAGTCTCTGGTAAGAGAAGATTTTTAACTGCATTTGTTAGAAATATTTCTGCTTTACCCTCTAAAAAAGGTACCGTTCGATAGAGGAAATTATACATCTCCTCTTCACCTTCAACATATAGTTTTTTCCCATTATATTTTAACAAAGCATTTTCGATCACAGACATAATTTGTTGTTCTGTTCGTGCATCTCGAATCATCAAATCAGGCGTATCATCGACTTCATATAGACCTTCATGGAAAGGATTAATCATCACATCACCATAGTGATATTCTAAGTCTACTAACAAAGTATCTTCTTCTCTGTCGATTAATAGCTTTGTTTTCAAAGGATATTGCTTAATCTGATTAGACACTTGTTCGGCAATTTCAATTTCTCCAACCTTTTTCAATTCAGGTATGACAACAGATAAAAATGGCTCTATTTGCTCAATTGAAATATCGATAAACTGTTGTTCAGGGAATGTAGGATCAACAGTCAGAACTCCCGAAGAAAGTTCACTCAAAATACTTTGTTGTTCAGTAGTTACTTTATAAAGAGAATTTCCCTTTAATACATATTGATAAAGTTCAAAAAGCTCCATATGCGTGATTTCGGTTATATCTAGATGAAATTCATTTTCCATTCCTTTGTCTAGTTTAAAATCAAACGGAACTTTATTTTCAATAACATCTATCTGTGTATATGTTTGACCGCCACTTTCAAATGAATATGAGGTTTTAAGTAAATGTGATAAAAATCTATCCACAACCATCGGTGGAATCATAACTACACGTTCATCTTTTCTATATGCGTAATAGGGATTAAAATATGCTTCTTCATTTTTACTAACATTTATTAAGAGTTGAATCAATGCCATATCTTCCTGATTAAAAACTTGCTCCATCGGTTCATACGTAAATTTCTCTGTGAAATAATAATTATGTTGGTATTCAACAGCTCTTAGAAATTGTTTTAAATTTTTGACTACATAGGTGCGTTTAACACCTACCTTTAATTCAATTGTCCACAAGTTAGATGGTGCTTTCACAATAAATTCCACCTGAAGTTCTTGCTTCTTTATGTATTCTTGATTATATCCCTCTGCTTGATAAAAGTTTGAAAAACTATTAATAAAATAATTAACCATCTTTTGTTGTCGTTCTTTCTTTATATTTTGTACCGGGAAGTAACTCCCTTTATTTTGTCTTCTTTCAATTTCTAATAAACAAGCAACTACATGTTTACATTCACCATATTGAGAAAATGCTAGACACTCACAATCGTAGCGTAGATCATTTTCTTCTATTACAATTCGAACAGCATAAGCATCACTTCCGACAACTTTACCGTACCATCTATTCTCATCTTTTTGATAGTAAAGATGTCGGATATGACCATTATCAAAATAAGTATAACCACGGCTGTAGGTTTGTTCTGAAAATGACTTTTTTATTTCACTCTTGAAAATTGGGTACCCTTTCATATGTCAACAACTTCCTGTATAAATAATTTTCTGCTTATCCCTTCATTATACACACGTTTAGGTCTTTTATAGACACCTAAACCTAAATTGTTTCTAATGTAAAGTTCCTCTCTGACTGTAGCCACTTTAAAAAGTAACCCTTTTATAAACAAGCCGTTATCAGAATACATACTTCTTAACTATCCAGTCTCTGAACAGACAAAAACCGTAATCGATAAGCATTCATCGCTGTTTCTCCTAAGGTGTCAAAAAGGCTATGGTTTGCATAAGCTCCGACTATCGCACCAAACCCTGGTATTAATTGTAACAGTTTCAGTAAATCAATATAATCGCGATATTCCTGTTGGAACACTTGCCAATCCATATCAATTATATCACGCTTCTTTATCTCCCAGTTCTCAATGATATCAAGGGTTTCTCTTTTTTTACTATCACTAGAAAACGCCAACTGAAATACATGAAGAATGAACAAACGCTCTTCATAATTATTTGTATCATAGCCATAAACCGAGGCTGCTTCAAATAAGAACTTCATTTTTATCGATAAGAGTAATGGGAAATCTGCAAAACCAAGAAAGATTCCACCTGCGCCAGTCCCTGCCCCTTCAACAACAGCTGTTTTACGATAAGAAACAATCTTTTCTTTTAGAAGTTCATCTCGTTCATACAGACTCATTCCCACTGCTTGCTTTTTTTTCGTTGTAATGTTGGAACCGACTAATGTCGCCTTCACCATATTTTTGATACTATCCGTTATAATCTTATGTGCTTTATCCGGAATCAAACCATTTAATTTAGTTTGTACCTTTTTCGATACTTGGTTAAATAAGCCTGATCGTTTTAAGACTTTTCTTCGCCAAGTCTGTATCTCGTCATATACTTTCGTTTGATATTCATCCATACAAACAATCCTTTCTAAAATTAATATACGTTTAACCGTGGGAAAAAGATTCAGTAGACCATGAAAAAATGAGATTATAACTTTATCAAAGTCATAATCTCATTTTATGGGTGAACTAAAATTTAGCTATTTATTTTTTCTTTTTGAGTAGAAATAGCCCTCCACCAATTATGATTACTCCAACAAGTATATATAACCATAAATATGACGGATTAGATGATTCTTCTGCCACATCTGTTGTTACCACGTCCGAATCTGCTTGACCACTAGTGAATGTTTCTGCATGCTCGCCATTAACAACAGTAATATTGTCTTTTCCTAATTCAGCATATAAATATGCAGCATGATCTTCTGTGTACGGAGAGATGCCAACCTCAATAGTATCCTCAAACGGACGTGTATGCGTAACAAAAATCCCTCTTTCTTCTAGATCAACATTATTTTCTTCAAAAAGAAATTGATCAATTTCTCCTTGCTTTTGTAAAATATCCCCTTCATTTGCAGCTGTTTGAGACGTAAAAACAAGCAATAAACTTAAGCCAAGCAAAATTGATACCAATCCTTTTATTCTAATCATATCTTTTCCTCCTCGTTAGTTTCGCTTAATTTAAATACCTTTAACAGATTAGACTTGTTTTCAATGCAAAAGGATACATATTTTTAGGTTAAATTTTGTTTTATTTTTTGGCAGGTAGTATTCTTGTTTAAAAACCTCCAATATGGTAGGCTTTAAATCGGATTAAATATAATGTCGAATATTTGGTTATTATAGTTTTTTTTATTGCTATGATTTACTATAACTTGTCCACACTAGAAATAAGTACAATATTTAGTTACACAAAAGGAGAAGAAAGATGAAAAAGAAACAAAAAGGATTAACTTCATTTAGTGAATCATTAAAAACACCTGTTTTCTTGATTTCACTTATTTTTGCTGTTGCATTTGTTATAGCAGGAAGTGTTTTGCCTGATTTTGATGATTACATGGACAAAACATTTACTTGGATCGTTACAAACTTTGGATGGACCTTTATTCTTGGGGGAAGTGTTTTCTTAATCATTACGCTCTTCCTAATTATTAGTCCTCTGGGGGAGATTAGGCTTGGAGAAGATAATGAAAAACCAGAATACTCCAATGCAAGTTGGTTTGCTATGCTATTTAGTGCGGGTATGGGGATTGGCCTTTTATTCTGGGGAGTATCAGAACCAATTAACCATTATAATTGGCCTGCTATAGGTGAAGCTGGTACAGCGCAATCTTTACAATTGGCATTGCAATATTCATTTTTCCATTGGGGATTACACCCTTGGGCTATCTATTCTGTGGTGGCCTGTTCTTTAGCGTATTTTACATACAGAAAAGGTCTGCCTATGCTTTTAAGTTCGACATTAGAGCCACTTATCGGCAGAAAACAATTAAATGGGCCACTTGGTAATACAGTTAACATTATCGGGGTTGTTGCAACTTTATTTGGGATTTCTACTTCACTTGGACTTGGTGTTATGCAAATTGGTGGTGGAATGGAAACGCTATTTAACTTTCCTAATAATACTTTTCTTTGGTTAGTCATTATTGTAGTTGTCACAGCCCTGGCCGTTGTATCAACAACAACAGGGATTGATCGAGGAATTAAATGGTTAAGCCAAATTAATCTTGGTGTTGCTGGCCTACTTTTACTTTTCGTTTTAATATTAGGTCCAACGCTATTTATCCTTAATTCCTTTACCCACTCAACTGGATCATATTTACAAAACCTTTTATCCATGTCATTCGGAATTGATGCAGCAGGTGAAGGATCACAGGGTTGGTATAGTACATGGACCATCTTTTACTGGGCTTGGTGGATTTCATGGGCACCTTTCGTAGGGTCGTTTATTGCTCGTGTTTCTAGAGGAAGAACAATTCGTAGCTTTTCAATTGGTGTTTTACTTGTACCAACAGGTGTCAGCATGTTTTGGTTCAGTGTATTCGGTGGAACGGCGCTTTATAGAGAGCACTTTACAGACGCAAGTATCCTTAACACTGTATTAAAAGATGAAGCACTTGGATTCTTCGCTATGTTGGCACAATTTCCATTCGCAGACGTTCTGATCGTTATCGCGATGATTTCTTTAACTGTCTTTTTCGTTACATCTTCCGACTCTGGTACTTATGTTATCGGAATGTTAACATCAAAAGGTAACATGAATCCCCCATTACAGTTACGTGTAACATGGGGAGTGTTGGAAGGTGCATTCGCTGCTGTTCTGTTACTATCTGGTGGACTAGCTGCATTACAGACAGCTGCTGTTGTCGGTGGGTTTCCATTTATGATTATTATGTTCTTAATGATCATTTCTCTGATAAAAGCATTATTTAAAGAATTAAATGATGGTTCTCTACCAATGGAGCGTCAGCGTGTCTATGTAGCTTTGGAGGATCTGCGAGATGAGAATAAAATTCATGAAGATGTAATATCTGATGATCCTGCAAACGAAAATATTGACAGTGATCTTTCAAAATAGAAAAATTAAAAAACTCTCACTAGTATGTTGTTAGTGAGAGTTTTTTATTTAAATTATAATTTCACAGCGGTTCTTTTACTGATGATACACAATAAATTAATGCATTATATGTAGGTATTTGATTTACTCGCGTGGTACTACATGTTATCTGCACGCTTTTACATACAAAGGAAAAATTCATTTATTATGAGAAAACCACAAATACTTGGATACCAAGCATCTGTGGTTTTTAAAAGTACTGCTAATTTTTTTAAATTTACGCAAGTCAATAATTACTAGCCTTGACTACACCCCCTTAAAAAGAGCAATCAAACGATCCCAGAATCCTTTTTCTTCTTCTACTTGCTCTTCAGTTGTTTCTTGTTCTTCTTTTTCAATACTTTCTGTTTTAATTACAAATTGTACTGTGTTTATTTTGTCATTTTCAGCGGATACAAATGATACACGATCAAAGTCTGACTTATCATATTCAGCGATCATCTGATCAACTTCTTTTTCGATTTGTTCAGGCATGTCTTTAGTAGATTGATATAACGTATCTGTTCCTTCATCAAGTTCACCCACTCCGGCAGCTAATTCAACTGTGCCATCTGCTAAATCAACTATTCCTCCATGAACATCCTTGTAGGAACTAGATAATTGCGCTACACCGTCCGTATAACCTACGAGCCCAGCATGAAACTCCTTGTAATTACTAGACAATGTCTCTAAACCCTTTTGGAGTTCCCCTATAGTGTCTGCCACATTCATGTTTTCCAATGAAGCTGTGATCTCAGTTGCCATTGTTTCTACACTGTTTGCCATTTCAGTAATCGACCCACTCACTTGATTGAGTGTTGGCTCCACAGCAGAAAAAGCTTCTTTTGTCTTAGCATACGTGCCTTTTGCAGTACGCGCAGCTTTGTAGGTATCGACTAATTGATTTATTATCTCTTTATCAGCACCGCTCGCATATAAAGCCTTTATCTCGTCTTCCGTTATTTCATGATCCGGAATTGCCATGATCGCTTCATCTAATGAGCTATATGCTAGCGCATAGTTCTCTTTTAGTTCGGTTAGTCCAGCTTGCGTTTGACGTAGCCCTTCCGCTAGTTGCATGAGTCCTTCAGGTAATTCTTTCAAGGCACTTAAATCCATTTCTCCAGTATTCTCTTGGAGTGAATTACTCATCTGCGTGAGACATTGGTCAATTGATACGGAAGCATCTACAAGCCCACTAGACGCACCATTAATATCTAAAATTCCATCTTGGTATTGAGCTGAACCATCACGCAGGGTTACTACACCAGTATTTAACTCAGAAACGCCATTATTTAATTCTCCAACACCATTACTTATCTCTTTAATTGCATCGGTTAATGTTTGCATCTCGCTAGTCATATCGTCCATATCTGGTGCTTCGATTGACATCGATTGTGGCACGGCCGCTATATCCATACCTTGCAGTTCAAAATCAACTGCATCAGCCTTAACACTAAGATCCCCAGCTTGTTCAGGCATAACCGTGAACGTTACTTGCTTATTTTTACCAGCATTTGCAACTACACCACCTGCAGTTTCAATATTATCAAAAACATCAGGTGCTAGATTAAGTGAAATTTGTAACAGATAGTTTTCAAAGAATACACTGTTCACATTCTCGTTGGCAGTTGTTTGAATCCTAATTTCTATATCGCCATCTTTACCTGCAAGTTGATCTGGATCTATTTTTTCACCATTTAAGAAATAAAATATTGAAATATCCCATGGTAATTCTGCGTTATTCTTATCCCCTTGGTAATAAAATTTACCCTCTGATGCAGGAAATGTAATCCTATTTTTCTCTTGTTCTATTTCAGCTAAATTAGTTAAATTTTTAACATTCGAATACGTACCATGATCGATGATATTCCCCTCTGTTACCACATCGAAAATATTTACCACATAAACCTCTTCTCGTTCACCAGAAGGGTTTAGTGTTGCATATACTACCTCATCCTTGTATGAATACTCCCCAGTTTGTGCTACACCTTCTGCCACTCCAACGCCTGGAGTTAGTAGAAATGGCGGTAATACAAGGAAAATGGCCATTAATATATAAAACATCCGTTTTTTTCTCATCATCATTTCCCCTTTTTAAGATCTGCTCTGTTACTTTTTATAAAAATTAGCTTTCCAAGTCGTTTTATCAATCACTTTATCAAATACCAACAGCATAGCAGGAAGGAAACAAACAACCATAATAAATGCTAGTAATGCTCCTCTTCCAAGCAATAATCCAATCGATCCTACAATCGGATTGCTTGAAGTAAGCCATAAGATAAAACCAACACTAGATAAAATTGAAGCTGAAATTGCAATCGAGAATATTTTCTCATCGATTGTTTTCTTAATTGCCTGAAAAGCAGTCATTTCTTTACGATTCTCTTTATATGCTTCCATCAGTAAAATTGCATAATCGACTGTTGCCGCAAGCTGTACGGTGCTGACAATCAGATATCCTACATAAACCAAAGACGAATTCGTAAAGTAAGGAACTGCTAAGTTAATCCAAACAGCTGATTGAATCGTCAAGAGTAATACCAATGGAATGGAAACCGACTTAAATGTCACCAACAGTACGATTGCAATCGCGATAATCGTAAGTAAATTAACAAGTGTGTTATCTTTTTGGACAACATGCTTCATATCATATAAGGTCACGCTCTCTCCTAGAGAATAAACCTCACCTTCATAATAGGAATCTGCTGCATCCTGAACAGAATCAACTAATGAAAAAGCCTTATCTCCCTCTATGCCTGCATTAGTATGCAAAATGATTCGGCTATAATTTTCCGAATAAAATTGTTCTGTTATTGATTCATCCAAATACTCTGGTGGGATAACAGAGCCGACTGTATTGACATACGCCATAACGCTTGTCACTGGTCCAAAACCTTTTAATTCTTCCACGAGTTCTTCTTCTTTTGCGACGTCACCTTTAGGTACAAGTAACACCAATGGCGTATATTTTCCAAAAGTTTCTTCGATTTTGATCTTGTCGCTACCTGCCCGCGTTTGTTCTGGATGATCGCCTGCACCATACGTGAAATCCGTGTTGCTCTGCGCCAAAAACGCCGGAACAATCATTAGAAAGACCAGTATTAACACAGGAATTCTTATTTTAATAACATTATTACCAATTTTCTTGAAGTTTGGCAGCAACGGTTTATGTTGCGTTTTATCAATCCATTTATAGAACATAACGGTTAATGCCGGTAGAAACACCATTACGCTAATGAAACTTAAAACAATTCCTTTGACAAGATTTAATCCTAAGTCAGCCCCAATTTCAAAATTCATAAATGTTAGAGCCATAAAACCAAAAAAAGTTGTTGCTGCACTTGCAGCGACCGCAGGAAATGATTTTTTCATTGCAAGTTGCATCCCTTCAACTGGATCCGAAAGCTTTTGTCTATAATCGCCAAAACTATGCAGTAGAAAAATAGCATAGTCAAGTGATACAGCAAGTTGCAAAATTGGAGCAACGGACTGAGTTATAAAAGATACTTCTCCAATAAAAATATTTGTTCCTAAGTTGATCAGGACTGAAACCCCTATAGCTGTTAAGAAAAACACCGGCTCCAGCCATGAGGTTGTCGAAACAATTAAGATCAAAATTATAATAGGTATTAATAACGCTGCGGCATACATCGATTCTGATCCAGCCATTTTTTGTGATACAGCAGTATCAAGTGCCGCTCCAGCCATTGCATTTTCTTCACCAATTAGTTCATAGATCTTATCAGTTATTGCTACTTCATCACCATCACGAATACTGAAGGATATGATTGCTTTGTCATCTTTGTAATACGTTTCAATCGTATCCTTATCAGCCATTTCTAGTGGTGTCTTTATATCAATTGCATCATCTAACCACGTTACATTGTTCACACCATCAATAGCAGCAAGCTCTTCTTTAACCTGAAGTGCTTCCTGCACGGTAACGTCGTTGATCATAACCCTTGTATTTGGGACAGATCCATCAAATTCCTCTTCCATGACATCCATTGCTGTTGTTGATTGCGCATCATCTGGTAAATAATCCACCATATTATAATTAACCGATACCGAAAACTGCACAATAGCGCTAATGATGGCTATAACCATAAAAGTAATGACAACGACTTTTTTATGTTTTAATATTCGTGCTGCTATGTCGATCGAAACCATCTCCTTCTTGCATTCATTTCTTCATACAATTATAATGACACGGTGTTGGATTATCAACAAACAGTTTAATATCATATGTTTTTTTCACAACACATATTCATTTTTTGTTGGTTATGTAGGAAGAAAGGAATGTTTTCGATTGAATTCTAAATTAGATAGACGAAAAAAATATACCCGAATGGTTTTAAAGGAAAGCTTGATGAAGTTATTAAAGGCTAAATCTATTTCAACTGTTACAGTAAAAGAAATATGTGCACTAGCAGATATTAACCGGTCAACATTCTACTCACATTTCTCAGATCAATTTGACCTTCTTAATCAAATTGAGGAAGAAATTATTGAAGATATGAATGAAACACTTATGGCATTTCATTATAATCAAGATGAAGAATCCCTACAAATGACAGAAAGAATCGTTGAGTATGTAGCAGAGAAGAGTGATGTTTGCACAACCCTTTTTAGCGAACATGGTGATTCTAGTTTTAAAAAGCGCGTGATGATGGTGGCAAGTGAGCATACAGTAAAAAATTGGCTATCTATCTATCCAATTGATCCCGAAATATCTGAGTATGTCAGTATATTTGCTATTAGTGGTAGTATTAATGTATTAGAGGATTGGTTAAAAAACGGAATGGACAAAACACCAAAAGAAATAGCCGAAATTATTAATAACCTTACAAATAAGGGCCTTTCTTATTTACAAGGTTAAAACACTCCGACTTTCTTTTTAATTTGAATTAATAAAATCAAGAAAACATTATATTTTATAATTTATTTTCCATAATGATAGGCAATTAGTTCAAGAGAAGAAAATAAAAAGAATAGAATGTTTTTTTAGGTGATACCTACAGGGGGATATTAATAGATTTGAAGTGCTTACCTGAAAAACATGTTGCTGATTTGTTGATTTTAATTGGGTAATCGTTACTAAATGAAGAGAGTACTTGCAGAGGGTTAATATCTGCAAGTCTTTTTTGTTGGTGCGTACCGGTTTCCATGTTACTGTAGACTTCTTATATCTCTCACAGAATTGCGATACTTGATTTCATACGGAACAATAATACGCTTGGCAGGTTCATTTTTGTCTTTAGCTTTTTCGATTAGACATTTAGCAGCCTGAGCACCAAGTGTATAAATATTAATGTCTACTGTGGTTAGTGGCGGCCTGGTTATTTCAGATAAATATAAGTTATTAAAACTTGCTATTGAAACATCTTCAGGACAATCTAGCCCTAACTCCTCAATCATATTAAGAACCCCAAGACTTATAATATCATCAGCAATCACCATAGCTGTCGGAGGCATTTCTAAGGAGAATAACCGTTCAACTGCTTTTCGCCCTCCAGATTTTAAGAATTCTGCATGTACAATGTAATCTTGATTGTTAGGTAAGTTAGCGTTTTTTATTGCAGCTTGGTAACCAGTGAGTCTATCAACTGTAACTACTAAATCCGTTGATCCACCAATAAAGGCAATATGTTGATGTCCGAGATCTATTAAATGATTCGTGATATCTTTACTTGCACTAATATTGTTATTATCTACATATGTGACTCGACTTTCATATTCGTAAGGTTTACCCACAACAACAAATGGAAAATTTGAATCGACAAGAAAATCAAGGACTGAATCAGATACTTTTGAATATAAGAGAATTATTCCATCCACACGATTACCATAAACCATTCGCTGTACCTCTTCATAAATCTGTTCCTCATTTCCTCCCGTTGAAATATATAGAGAATAATCAGTTTCGTGTGCAGAAGTACCGATTCCTCGTAAAATTTCTGGGAAAAATGGGTTTTGTAATGCTTTATCAGCAGAGGAGGGCATGATAACACCTATTGCTTGAGATGAACGAACTGCTAAATTTCGTGCGTTTACATTAGGGTGATATCCTAATTCCTTCATTGCTTTTTTTACCCGCTTCTTAGTGTCTAAGCTAATACGGGGACTATCCGAAATTACTCTTGACACAGTGGAAGCGGCAACATTTGCCTTTTTTGCCACATCTTTAATTGTTACTGCCATGCTTTTCACCCTCTAAAACAATTAGTAAGTTATATATAGTAAGTATTAATAACTAGTTCTATGTTCAGTATATATGAAGATACTAGCTTTGAAAACTAGTAACAAATAAATGAATCCAAGCAATTACTTGGATTCATTTAATGTATATTAACCTTTTGTAGCACCAGCAGTTAGGCCTCCGATTAAGTAACGTTGTAATAATAGGAAGACTAATGCAATTGGCACAGCGATTAAGATAGCTCCAGCTGAGAAGCGTGTAAAGTTTGTAGAAAATTGATCGTTAATAAAATTGTATAAACCAAGTGCGAGTGTATACTTTTCAGGACTTGTTAGCACAATTCGTGGTAATAAGAAGTCCATAAAAGGTGCCATGAAATTAAATAACGCAACTACTGCTAAAATAGGTTTAGCTAATGGTAGCATAATTGTCCAAAAAATTCGTAAATGACCTGCCCCATCAATTTTCGCAGCTTCATCTAATTCTCTTGGTATCGTATCAAAGTAACCTTTAACAAGCCAAGCGTTAAATGGAATTTGACCGCCTAAATAGATAATTGTTAAACCAACAAGAGAATCAGTTAGGCCGATCGTAGTTAACATGATGTATAACGCAACCATTCCCATTAAAGCGGGGAACATTTGTAATAGTAAAAACATATAGAGCCCATATTTTTTACCGATAAATTTATATCTAGAGAAAGCATACGCAACGAAAGAAGTTAGGATAACAGATCCTATGGAATTTGCAACGGCAACGCCTAGGCTGTTCTTGTACCAAGTAACATAATCACTGTTCTCATTTGTAAATAGCCACTTGTAATGTTCAAATGTAGGGTTATCTGGAATTAATTGTGTAACAAGCATATTTGAACCTGGGTTTATACTCATCATAACAGTCCATAACAATGGATAACCAATGATAATAAACATAAAAACAAAGAACACATAAATGAACGCTACTTCTATTTTTGATTTCTTTTTTCTATTCATAGCCATTAGTAACGTCCCTCCTCTTTAAATGATGCGGTTTTTCTGAATTGATAGAAGGCAAATCCCATTACTATTATACCCATTATAATTGTAATTGCAGCTGCCATATTATAATTATTTGTCTCAAAGGTCAGCTTGTACACCCATGATATCAGTATATCTGTTCCACCGGCATTTTGCCCTCGTACTGCTGGTAATCCTTCATTAAATAGATAAATAATATTAAAGTTATTAAAATTTTGTGCATATTGCATGATTAATAATGGTGCTGTAGCAAATAGAATGTGTGGCAAGGTAATGAATTGAAATTTTTGCCACCTTGTACTACCATCTATCTCAGCAGCTTCATACATATCAGCTGGTACACTTTGTAGTACCCCTGTAAATAATGCAAATACAAATGGGAAGCCCAACCATGTTTGTATCATAATCAAGGCGATTTTAGCCCAAAACGGATCAGATAACCATGGAATCATTAGATTAAATTGACTTAATATATCTCGATTAATTGCGCCGAAAGTAGGGTTAAAAAGTGCTGAAAATATTAAAATTGATACAAATGCTGGTACAGCCCAAGGTAAGATAAAGACAGTACGAATTGTTCGTTTAAATTTAATACGTTTATCATTAACAAGTAGTGCCAAGAATAATCCAAGCACAATTTGCAATGTAGTCGCTACAACTGTCCAAATAATAGTCCAAGTAAATACATTTACAAATGTATCTTGCCAAATATCAATGTTAACCAAGTTTACAAAGTTATCAAACCCAACCCAATCAAGAAGCTTTCTAGGCGGGGCATTATATTGATTGTAGTTTGTAAACGCAAGTGCAACCATAAACATAAGTGGTAATACAACAATAAACAATAACATTCCTAAACCAGGCAAAACCATAAAATATGGAAAGCCATTGTTATAAAAATCTCTTATACCTTGAAGTAAAGTTGGATTTGGTTTACCGTTTTCTATTGCAATTGCATCTTTACGTGCATCCATTAGGTTGTAGGCGTATATTGCAATCGCAAATGCTAGAACAATCAGTGAGATAAATCCTTGAATAAGTAATTGGATGGAGTGGTGTTCTCTTGGAACTGTTCCAAGTGTGAAAAGCCCCCAAATTCCTATGTCAATGTAATCCCAAGTTGCTATTAAAAAGGCAGAGGAAATAAGAAGTAGTAGAACCCCTTTCATAATTCGACGGTTATAAAATTGTCCTATACCAGGGATTATAGACAATATTGTTGCGATATTTCTGCGCTGTGATAAATCAAATTTCTTTTTCTGCGAAGCCACAATTAGTTCCCTCCTTTAATAGAAACACTAAATGGGAAGCGTTAACTTCCCATATAGTGAAGATTAATCTATTCTGTTGCTCCAGATGCTTCAATGTTGTCTTTAATTATTTGTACAGCTTCATTAAGTACTTCTTCAACAGGTTCGCCTTTAGAAATAAATGATAAAGCATTGTTAATTGGATCCCAAACTTGTTGCATTGCTGGTACACCAGGCATTGGTTCACCATAAGTTGCTTGTTCTGCAAATGCTGAGTAAATAGGGTCATCTGCAATAGCAGGATTATCAATTGAGTCAACACGCGCAGGCATTTCACCAGCTACATCATAGTAAAGCATTGCATTTTCTGAATTTGTAACAAATGACATGAAGTCTTGTGCCCACTCTTTATTTTCTGAGTAGTAAGAAAGTAAGTAAGCTTTAACACCTACGAAAGATTTTGGATTTTCACCGTTATCAAGTAATGGTAATGGAGCAGCTTTTAAGTCATCTCCAAGCGCTTCTGAATATTCTCTTACCATCCAAGGACCATTGATTACAGTTGCAACTTTTCCTTCTTTGAATAATCCATTCATGATATCAGGAGTTAAGTCTTGTGGCATGTATCCTTTATCGAACCATGATTGAATTAACTTTCCGCCTTCAACTGCGCCTTCGTTATTCAAACCAATGTCACTAATGTCATAATTACCGTTCTCGTTAGCAAATACGTAAGCACCGTTACCAGAGAAGAATGGATATGTGAAATAGAAGTTAGCAGCTTCCATTAAGAATCCATACTCATCGTTGGCAGCGTTTGTTTGCTCTTCTGCAATTGTCATTATTTCTTCCATTGTTTCTGGTGTACCATCTACTAAACTACTATTATAAAATAATGCATAAGTTTCTGTTACTGCAGGGTATCCCCAAACATCGCCATCATTTGTTACAGCGTTTACTGCAGATTCTGCATATTCGCTAGTTTTATCTCCAAGGTCAACCGGATCAATAAGTCCTTTAAGAACTAAATCTCCTATTCTATCATGTGGTTGGAAAATGACATCGGGACCATTACCAGCAGGACCCTCTACGCCTAATTTCTCAACTTGGTCTAACATATTGATAGGAATTGCTTCGATTTCAATTCCAGTCTCTTCAGTATATTTTTCTGCAATTTGACCAACAGCTTCTTCTTGTTTTTCCTCTGCATTAATCCAGATTGTAAGTTTCTCTGGTTTTTCAGGCATTGAAGACTCTTCAGAAGCTTCATCGTTTGTTGTACCTTCGTTTTCTGTTGTACCTTCGTTGTTTGTATCATTGCTTGAAGCATTTTCATCTGCGTCATCAGGACCACAAGCAGTTAACAAACCGACAATAAATATTATTCCTACAAAAGACAAAAACCATTTCTTCATAACTAATTAACCTCCAATATATTTTTAGTAGATTAAGATGAGTTTTGTGAAAACGCTTGCGCACATCTTGTTTACAATTATAGCGAGTGATTTATTTTTTTGCAACCATAAATTTAAAAAAATTATTTAATAAATTACTCTTACAAATTAATAACAAAAACGCTTACATATTATGTTTATGTTTTGTATAATAATAGTAAGTTATCTATTAATAGTTTAAAGTGTAATTATAGATAAACAAAAAAATTGCGCAAACGTTTGTAATTAAAAGGAGGAAAATACTATATGCTAAAACAAGCAATCTATCATCGAGCGTTAAATCAATTCGCTTATGCATATGATGATAAGAATTTACACATTATGCTACAAACAAAAAAAGATGATATGGAGCAAGTGTCTCTTATTTACGGTGATCCATATGATTTTAAAGACGAAGAATGGCAGTATCAAACGCTAAAAATGGAGAAAACAGGGTCTACGAATTTGTTTGATTTTTGGAAGGTTTCAGTAAAGCCAACATACTATCGACTAAGATATGCTTTTCATTGTGAAGGAGTAGATGGAGAAACATTAATATATACAGAACGTGGTTTTTATCAAGAGCCGCCAGAAGATATTGGTTGTTATTTCTGTTTCCCATACTTGCATAAAGTGGATACATTCACAGCGCCTGAATGGGTAAAAGACACCGTTTGGTATCAAATTTTTCCTGAAAGATTCGGTAATGGAGATCCAACTCTAACACCTGATGAAGGTTTGGAATGGGGGAGCGCTAAACCAACGCCAACAAACTTTTTTGGTGGTGATTTCCAGGGAGTAATTGATCATTTAGATCATTTAGAAGAAATTGGTATTACAGGGATCTACTTTTGCCCCATTTTCAAAGCACATTCGAATCATAAATATGACACCATTGATTATATGGAAATTGATCCGCAGTTTGGAGATAAAGAAACGTTTCGTAAGTTGGTAAAGGAATGTCATCAACGTGGTATTCGAGTGATGTTAGATGCGGTATTTAATCATAGCGGCTACTATTTTGAATCATTCCAGGACGTTTTAAAAAATGGAGAGTCCTCTCGTTATAAAGATTGGTTTCATATCTGGGATTTCCCATTGCAAACAAAACCTAACCCGAATTATGACACCTTTGGCTTTGTTGCCAATATGCCTAAATTAGATACAGCAAATCCCGCTGTAAAAGAACATTTGTTTGATGTTGCTCGATATTGGATAGAAGAATTTGATATCGATGGTTGGCGATTAGATGTAGCAAATGAAATTGACAGTGCTTTTTGGAGAGAATTTCGTCAGGTGGTAAAAGAAGCGAAATCTGATGCTTATATCTTAGGCGAAATTTGGCATGATTCGATGCCTTGGTTGCAAGGAGACCAATTTGATGCGGTAATGAACTATCCATTTACTAATGGAGCTATAGACTTTTTTGGAAAACAATCTATGAAGTCAATAGAGTTTGCTGATAGCATTACCAATGTTTTACACATGTATCCCCAGAATGTAAATGAAGTTTCTTTTAACCTGTTAGATAGTCATGATACAGCGAGAATTTTGACACTAGCCAAAGGGGTAAAAGAACGTGTTCGATTACTTTATTTATTTCAATTATCATTTATAGGTACACCGTGTATTTATTATGGGGATGAAATTGGAATGGCCGGCGGAAATGACCCTGGGTGTCGTGCTTGTATGGAATGGGATGAAAATAAACAAGATCGCGACTTATTCAATTTTGTTAAAAAATTAATACAGATGCGAAAAGACATTCCTGCTTTTGGTAACCGAGGGGCTTTTCGTTTTCTACAAGTAGACGAAGAGAAGGATATAGTTGTATATGAGAAAAAGTTAAACCAAGAACAATTAGTTTTTGTTCTAAATAATTGTGATCAGGCTCAAGCAATTGATGTAGACGCATTACAGAAGAAGAAAAGTATAGAATTATTTGAAGAAAAAAGTATTTCATTCTCTGATAATGCTGTTGTAGAGCTCCCTGCTTATGGTTTTAAATGCTTTTCTATAAAGTGAATCTTCAATCAGTGGGGGTTTTTGCTCTTCCCCCACTGATTGTTAGCTGAACCATTCGGGGTGTTAGCGTCCGTTTACTCCCACTTAAACAATTTTGATTTTTCTCGATGTTTTGAAGTGGGAGTTTTACGGACGATTACACCGGGATAAAAGAATTAAGATGATTAAGGAGGAAGGACAGTAGACTGTTCTTCCTTTTTCGTTTCTGATTCAACCATGCTGCACAAGGTAAGTTCAATTCACTCTAATAATTATTATAAAGTTGTTTATATTAAGTATAATTCTATGGTGTCTTCCTAGGTCTAATCATCGACAAAATCCGGGAAGTGACAGGCACCAAATACAAGGAGTGAACGAGATGGATTTACAAAGCGGCAAGTTTTACTGGCCTTCAACTTTTCCTGATGCACCTAGCTATCCTATGATTGAACAAGATATAGCATGTGATGTTTTAATTATTGGTGGTGGAAGTTCGGGTGCTCAATGTGCTCATTACCTAAGCGATACTGATCTAAAAGTAGTTGTTGTAGATAAACGTAAAATTGGCTTAGGGAGTACATGCGCGAATACCGCACTTATACAATACCTTGGTGATAAGATGTTATTTGAATTAGTCAATTCGTTTGGAGAGAAGGCAGCTATTCAGCATATGAAACTATGTGAAGAAGCTGTAAATGATATTGAAAAACAATGTGTTTCTATGGAAATGGACCCTGAATTTATTCGGAGAGATACACTATATTATGCTAGCGATAAAGCAGGTGTTGAAAAGCTAAATAAAGAGTATTACTATTTGGATAAACATGGGTTCAAGGCTGATTTACTTACAGAAAAGCAAATCAACCAACAATATCCTTTTCAAAAAGAATCAGCTCTTTATACATATGATGATGGTGAACTTAATCCTTTCAAATACAATCATGGATTGTTAAAAGAGGCTCATAAAAAAGGGGTTTCTATTTATGAGCAGACAAATATAACTGGAAAGAAGTTAGAGAAGGAAAAAGCAACGTTTTTTACAGATAAAGGTCACTCAATTCAAGCCCGTCATGTCATTATTGCGGCTGGATATGAAGGGTTAGAATTTAAAAAAGAAGAAAATGCTTTAATGACTAGCTCCTATGCAGTAGTGACTAATCCTGTCACAGAATTTACAGATTGGCATAAGCGTACCTTAATTTGGGAAACCGCAAGACCATACATTTATATGCGGACAACTAAAGACAATCGTATTATAATTGGTGGGTTAGATGATAATACGACTTATCCAGATGATCGTGATTCTAAGATTATGCATAAGAAATACAAGCTAATTGAGGAATTTAATAAGCTTTTCCCCAATATACAGGTAAATCCTGAATACTATTTAGGAGCTTTTTATGGAGGTACTCATGATGGATTGCCGATGATTGGAGAATACGAAGAATTCCCAAACTGCTTTTTCTTATTTGCCTATGGAGATAATGGATTAGTCTACAGCGGAGTACTTGCAAAAATAATACAAGATATTATTACAAAAGGCTCTCATCCTGCGATGAGTTTGTATCAAAAACAGCGCGTTTAAATTAGCTTAATTATAAATCAATCCATTAGGATTAGACTCTTCTAGGACACACTTGTCCATATGAATGAAGGGTCTGTTCCTAATTTTTACTTTTTAATACCATTTACTAATATAGTTTTTTTCTCTCACTTATAGTAACTACAGTTTAGTTTGTCTATCATATAGTTATAGAAATCTCTTAGATATAGATACCCTTTCAAAATCAATAAGATAATGTATCAGTCCATACTTATCATCACACGATACCTTTATTTATTTGAAATCGATAACTATTTGTAGCAAAAGTTAAAGAATAAATAGTAAAATATAATACATAAGATGCTAGAATAAGAATTAACAACTAAAATAACACATGAAATATAATGATAGGGGCGGAGAAGATTTGAATAAAGAAAATAATAATTATAGAGATGATCGCTTTGCGATTGCTAATAAAGAAGCGCTTATAGGTATTGGATTAGTCCTATTCAATTTTATTTGGTGGATTTCTTTTGCATATGGACTTGGAGGCAACGATGTTTCTACCTATACCTATATACTTGGGTTACCTGCATGGTTCTTTTACAGCTGTGTACTGAGTGTTATCATGATGCCTTTACTGGTGTGGATCGCCGTAAAATTATTTTTTGTGGATGTAGCTTTAGATGATGAGGAGTTTGAAGAGGAATGAATTTTGAAGCAACGATTTGGTTATTTGGAACGGTTTTACTTATATTTATTATTGGGTTAACGGCGAGTCGAACGAAGATAACAAATAATTCCTTCATGGAAGATTATTATTTAGGAGGTCGAAGTCTCGGAGGTTTCGTGCTTGCGATGACAATGACGGCTACATACGGAAGTGCTAGTAGTTTTATTGGTGGACCAGGTGTTGCTTATAACCAAGGGTTAGGTTGGGTGTTATTGGCTGTATCACAGGTGGCAACAGGCTATTTTACCCTTATGGTTTTAGGGAAGAAATTTGCAATCGTAACGAAAAAAAATAAGGCAATAACGATGGTCGACTTTTTAAAGGAACGCTATCAGTCAAAATGGGTAGTCTTATTATCTTCATTTAGTATTGTTGTATTTCTGTTTTCTGCAATGGCTGCACAGTGGATTGGTGGTGGCCGACTTATTGAGTCACTAACAGGATTATCTTATCGTTCTGCACTATTTATTTTTGTTATTACCGTTTTAATCTATGTTACAGTTGGTGGATTCCGGGCCGTTACTTTAACCGATTCAATCCAAGGTAGCATTATGTTTGTGGGTACGTTAATATTGTTAATCGCGATCATCATCTCTGGTGGTGGAGTATCTAACATCATTACCGAGCTTCAAGCAGAAAACCCTAATCTAATTACTCCTTTTGGTGCAGAGGGAACGCTGACACCTAGCTATGTATCATCTTTTTGGGTATTGGTTGGGGTTGGTGTGGTAGCATTGCCGCAAATTGCTGTACGTGCGATGTCATATAAAAGTTCAAAATCGTTTCATCGTGCTTTAATTATTGGAACAATTGTTGTTGGTGTGATTATGCTCTGTATGCATTTAATCGGAGTTTTTTCCAGAGTAATTATTCCGGGGGTCGAAGTAGGCGACAGGGTCATGCCACTTGTGGCTTTAGAGGTATTACCACCTTGGTTAGCAGGGGTCGTACTAGCTGCACCATTAGCAGCAATTATGTCAACTGTAGATTCGTTGTTATTATTAGTTAGTTCTACGATTGTAAAGGATATCTACATAAATTATATAAATCCTGATGCTACTCGTAAAAAGATTCAATTGATTAGTATGGGTATTACAGGGTTGTTAGGTGTTATTGTTTTCCTCATGGCGGTGAACCCACCTGACTTAATTATATGGTTAAATTTATTTGCTATTGGTGGATTAGAATCAGCATTTCTATGGTCGATCGTGATGGGGCTTTATTGGAAGAAGGGCAATAAATACGGTGCAATTGCTTCGATGATAGTCGGCATTTCTTCTTATATTTTGTTCCAGTCGTTCTATCCGCAGCCTTTAGGAATGCATGCTGTTGTCACATCTATTATCCTTTCCCTTATTGCTTACGTAACCTTTAGCTTGTGGAAGAAAGACCCTGCTCTTAGATCTGAAGGAAGTCTAAGAGTTTAAAAAAGGGACAAACTCTGTAGCCTCAATTCATATTAGCTTTGTATTAATTAAGGTGCACTTCCCGATTCATGTCAATAACGACAGAATACGAGGAAGGCACCTTATATATTTTCTTAAATAAGGCTACCTATCTACTACTTTTTCTACGCATTTAAAAATAAAGTAACCAAAGAGAATGCCAACAAAATTTAAAATCCAATCATCAATATCCACCGTACGAGAAACATATCCGATTTCATGAAAGATGAATTGTCCCACCTCCATAACAACTGGAACAGCTGTAGCAAACATCATTGCTCGCTTAACTTTGATCCTCTTGTAGCCAAACCACAAACCTATTGGCACAGTAACAACCACATTTCCTAATAAATTAATCACAATTACTCTTAAAGGAATAAAGCCTTCTATTAATTGGTTAACGTACAATGAAATAGTCTGGAAAGGGATATAATTATAGGATTGTTTGACTAACACTTCACTAGGATCTAACCACACCAAAAAGATTAGATCTACTGTATATAAGAGCATCATTATGTTTACAAGCTCTTTTTTTACTGGCTGAAATGATCTTGTAAAAAATTTAATGATTATGTATAGCAATGTGACCGGTAACCCTACTATAATACTAACTTCTAAAACAGTTCCTAGCATAACTTCTCCCTCTCTCCATATCCGTTTTGTAACCTATTCTCTTTAATATGGTAGCACACAAACTGGTACATGTTTACAATTTTAGTTATCATCTTTTCTCCACCTGAATATATATTTGTTAGAAGGAGGGATGACACAATGGCAACTAAAGCACACGTTATTAGTATTATTAATTGGAAGGGTGGAGTGGGGAAAACCACATTCACCCATCATATTGCAACAGGATTACAGCATTTGGATTCAGCTGTACTAGATAAGTACTTAAATAGACAGACACCACCAAAAGTATTATTAATTGATATGGATGCACAATGTAATCTGTCTGTTTCTTGTTTACATGAGAATAATTTTGAAAAATTTATCAGTGAAGTAGAGGAGCATAATAAAGGAATTAAAATTTTGTTTAAAGAATTTCTTCATAAAGGAGAATTAGCAGAAATAAACCCGGAAGATTACATACTAAAAAACGCTGTTAGAAAAAATAATCAAAAATTATATGAAAATATCGATCTTATCCCATCTCACCCTGATCTAATTTATACAGATATGGAAATTGCAGCTTACACAAAAACTGATTTTAATACGCACCTAGTGGGATCAGATATGTACAAGTTTCGAATTCTTAATAATATAATTGGTCATTACCGTAACCACTATGACTTTATTTTCATTGATTGTCCTCCAAATTTAAATTTTATAAGTCAAAACGCACTCTACACTAGTGATTATTATTTAATCCCTACTATATTAGACACATTGTCCTCCTATGGAATACAATCAATCAGAAAAAAAGTGAATGAACTTAACAGCACATTTAAATCTAGAGATAAGCATTATACAGAAACAAAGCTACTCGGGATTATACCAAATAACATAACGGAAAACAAAAAAAAGCCAATAAATACGCAAATGACCGTTCTAGGTACATTAAATAGGGCTTTTCCTAAACTTGTATTTGGCGAATATCTCACACGTGGCGACGGAATTCCTCAGGCTTCTGCTCATGCATATCCTGTTTTTGCTTTTGAAAAGTCCAATTCTAATGCCCGCAAGCAAAGCGAGCACATTCGCAAAATAATAGTTGAATTATTAGAAAGAATGAAAGGTGCTAATTGATAATGAAAGTACAAAAAGTAATTGAACAGTTAGAAAAAACACTAGACATTTTAAGGTGCTATGAGCATTGGAAGTTCGAGGATATGCTTGATGATATTAAAGAGAAGGTGTCCAATGAGAAAAAAATACCGCTTAAAGAAGCAAGAAAAACCTCACTAGATAAAAAACTCGATGTACCGATTAATGAAATGGAAAAAATGAGTCGAGATGAATTAACTGTATCCCTAAACAAGTATAAAAAAGCTGAGCTTGTTGAGATTGGAAACCAGCTAGAGCTAAAATTAGCCATGAGTAATAACAAACCAATATTAATTGAATCCATTGCTAATCATTTTTCCTATCTTCAGCTTAATGAGAAAATGGCGAACCGGAAAAGACTTGATTAAAAAATACCTAGTACTATCGTTTTGACACTTGTCGACAGTACTAGGTATCTGTTTTTTTAAAAATATAGTTTAAATAATTATTAGTTCAATTGTTAATTTACGTCCTGTTTTTTCTTATAATACAGAGCAAAAACTATTCCCAAAACAATAAAGACAATAGCGATTACACTTACACCATTAACGAAATAAAGCGGAACCTTCATCTAAGCAGGTAAAGTATCCATTGTGACACCAAACCCTTCAGGTGGTCCTAGAATTGTTTTAAACGCAAAATGTGCAAAACGAGAAAGAATTAAAACTCCCAAAGCATAAATGGATATTATATACCCCGCAACATAACCCTTCCGTTTTATGAAATGAACTACTGAACCAGTTCCTGATTGACGTGTTTGTTCTTGCCTTTCTAATGAGTCCTCACTACTTTGGTCCAATGTTTCATCTGTCTTTAAAAGTTCGTCAATGGAAACGTCTAGTACCTTACTAAGTCGTTGCAACCTTTCTAAATCCGGCGTTGATTCCCCAAGTTCCCACTTGGAAACAGATTGTCTTGATACACCCATTTCAGTAGCTAATTTTTCTTGTGATAAGTGCTTTTCTTTTCTTAACCTTTGAATATTCCCTCCAAATGTCATGATCTTTCGCCTCCTCTAACTAAAAGATACTATAACTGCCAGTTGCATGCTACCAATGAACGATGGAAAATGCGCAACTATTAGTTGCAACCATTAAAAATCAAGCTTTTTTAATGCTTTTTCTAACTTGAAAAACCTAATCCCAAACACTCTCCTTGCGCTTAATCATATATCCTCAGTCCATCATAGAAAGAGCTGAACCCGGAGATACAAGGTTCAGCTCATCTTTATTATTTTTTTACATACTGCTAAAAGATTAATATCGCTAACAACGTAGAAACCACCAATCCTATCATAACTGGACCAAAGTTTTTCCGGACTAAATCCATTACTGGAACCCCACAAAATCCAGCTACAGCTACTAGAGAAGACCAAGCAATAATTGTTCCTCCACCCGTCCAGATGGAACCCATTTGACCAATGGCAGCAAGTGTTGTCGGGTCAATACTGCCACCTGCAAGCGCACCAGACAATGCCCCAGTTAAAGGTAAACCAGAAAACCCAGATCCATCTAAACCAGTGATAATACCAATGATCAGAATGCTAAACCCTGCTAATAGTGCACTTTGTGGTAAGAAGCTTTGGCTTGATTTTACTAAATCGAACAGTAATGCCGGTGGTTCTCCGTCACCAATAGATAAAATACTTCCCGCAAAATCAGAGCTTCCTAGAAAGAAGAAGCCGGCAATTGGAATTACAGGACCCATTGCTTTAAATGCGAATACAAAACCCTCAATAATATGCTCACTAATATAATCTAAAGCTCTGTGTTGACCAAAAGCGACAGTTGAGAGAAGTAGGAGAATTACAGCTACTCCACCTATAAACGCAGCACCATCTCCTCCTTCAAATCCGCCCATACGTCCACCGTTTAGTTTCGTTGATATCATAAAAATCATAACGACCAGCATAGATACTGGAACTAGAACAGCAAATATCTTACCCCACATTGGAAGGTACTTACTTTCCGTTTTCTTTGTACTTTCCTTTTGCATTCCTTGCATCGTTGCTAATTCTTGATCAATTTCAGGATCATTTTTCAGCCGAATTGTTTTCCTGTTAAAGAAATAAGCAAGGGCTATTGCTATTCCTCCTGTTATAAACGATAAAATTAGCGCTTGATCTACCAAACTAGCTGTTTCAACACCAGCTGCTTTAGCAGACAACCCTGGCGCAACTTGGATAATGTAGTCCGATGACAGAGCCATACCCTGACCTGCAAGCGCAACAGCCATCGCCGCAACCATAACTGGTAAACCAGAACGCACAGCAGCAGGGACTAATAATGCACATATTAATGGAACCGCTGGTGTAGGCCAGAAAAACAATGAGATAACATAGGTGACAACAATTAAAACAAAAAAGGCAACATGACCATTGACCATGAATTTTTCAATCGGTTTAATCATACGTATATCGGCACCTAAATCCTTTAATGAGTGCAACAAGGCAACCATAAATGTAATGATAAGGAAAATGTTGAATAACTCTTTAGCCGCCACAAGATTTGCATTAAAAATTGCAGTAAAACCGTCAACTATGTTTCCTTGATAAACCCACGCGACCAAAAATGTTCCAAGAATTGTAGGCAGCACAACACCTTTCCGAAAAATCATCGTAATAATTATTAACAATGTGAACAAACCATATATCCAATGGGAAATTGTTAATTCCAATTAGCTTACCTCCTTAATCAGTTAATTGTTAACTGTGCTTTAGCCTATGCATACAGGATTAAGTCGGTGACGCTAGGGGTTGTCTTCTTCTGGTGCCTGTCACTTCCCGAATTATGTCGACTAAAATCGACATAAACCAGGAAGTGACACCTAAGTAAAATATTTGTAAAGTATACGCAAAATAACTACTATCTCTTTTGCTCCTGCTGTAGACTATAAGTAGATTAATACGAGGAGGAGATAGGGTGGGGAAGTATACGAAGCAAGAAAAGAGCTGGATGATGTATGATTGGGCCAATTCTGCTTATTCCATTATTATTACTACGGCAATTTTCCCAATTTATTATAAAGCGGTAGCAGAGAATGCCGAGGTGAGTGTTGCAAACTCTACGGCATATCTAGGGTATACCATTTCAATTGCTACATTCATATTAGCAATGCTCGGTCCTATATTAGGGACCATAGCAGATTACAAAGGAATGAAGAAGAAATTTTTTCTTTTCTTCTTTCTAGTAGGTACTATTTCAACATTTTCTTTATTGTTTGTTCCGGCTGATAATTGGCTACTATTACTAATTGTTTATACAGTAACTGCAATTGGTGCACGTGGTGCTAATATTTTTTATGATGCGCATATAGTAGATGTAACAAAAAAAGAGCGCATGGATGACGTTTCTGCGAAAGGTTATGCGTTAGGATACATAGGTAGTGTAATTCCTTTTGTGATTTGTATTGCGATTATTTTTTTAGCACAGTCAGGAACCGTTCCTTTCACGGAGACTACAGCAAGTCGTATAGCTTTTGTTATTACAGCACTGTGGTGGATCGCTTTTTCTATCCCATTGATAAAAAATGTGAAACAAAAGCATGGAGTAGATCCGGAACCAAGGGTTGTAGTAAATAGTTTTAAGAGACTTGGAAAAACATTTAAAGAGATTAAGAAATATCGGAATATCTTTTTATTTCTAATTGCTTATTTCTTTTATATTGATGGCGTTGGGACGATCATTTCAATGTCTACTGCTTATGGGAGGGATTTAGGATTAGGACCAACTGACCTTATTATAGCTCTATTAGCCGTACAAATTGTAGCTGCTCCTTTTGCAGTTTTATTCGGTTGGCTTGCAATTAAGTTTGGGACAAAAAATATGATTTACACAGGAATCATCATTTATATTATTGTTTGTATCTATGCCATGTTTTTGAGTACTGTAGTTGATTTTTGGATATTAGCAATGCTTGTTGCCACAGCTCAAGGCGGTATTCAGTCATTAAGCAGATCTTATTTTGGACAAATGGTTCCTAATGAAAAATCGAATGAATTCTTTGGTTTCTATAATATATTTGGTAGATTTGCAGCAGTTACGGGACCTTTCCTCATGGGGATGACTACTCAACTAACAGGAAGTTCTGCTTTTGGCGTTTTTAGCTTAGTCATTTTATTCATTATTGGTTTTATTGTTTTGTTATTTGTATCGGATCATAAAGTAGATGCTATTTAAAGACAGAAACGATTCTTCCCTGCTTCCCCCACCGTTTAATTATATAAATCAAGGGAAATATCGATACTAGAGAAACTACTAAACTCTCTAGGAGGTTATATCATGACTATTGATTGGGCTAGCACACAGGTCTATAATACAATAATGAGTGTGGCAACTGGTGTTGCATTATTATTAATAATCCGATTCTTTTTACACCTTAAAAATGGCAAAATAGGAGAATTAGAAGGTTGGTCTATGGGCTTTGCAGTTCCGGGTTTTATTTTGACGATCACTGGAGCACACATGAGTTTGACTTGGCCTTTAGCTCAAATTGGCTTTCCTTTTGATGACATCATTTTTGGTGAGCCTTCATTGGCGTTTGGTGTATTATTATTAGCAACAGCTATTTTGTTATGGAGAAAGTCTAACCTATATATGAAACAAGGAATAAATATGAAGGATAAAGATGCTGTTTCATCCCATCTAAAAAAAGATTTACCTGATTTATTTAAACCATTATCTTATTTTGGTGCAGCAATGGGACTTGGTCTTATCTCTATTGCGGTAGCAGGAATTACCTATCAATTATTCGCAGCACCACCACAAGAACCAATCACTGGAATGTTTGCTGATGTACCAATTGTTGAAGCAATATTCATTTCTGGCTTATATGCTATAACTGGTATAGGAGCTACATTATTTCCATTTACACTGAATACAAATGCAAATCAAGGAATTCTAGCAATCGTTAAATATTGCTTCATCATTTCTGGATTGGCATTTGCGTTATTTGGCATTATGAATTTCTTCACTCATATCGGACTTATTGTCAACACTATGTAACGAGGGATAGACCCCGTCTTTGTGAAGAGTCAGAAATATATGAAAAAAGAAGGCACACCTAGCTGTTAAAGCTAACTGTGCCTTTTTGTTGTTTTTGTATTAATAACTAATATAAATATTCTTACTTAACTGTTTGCGTACACATCTTAGTGGCAGGTGGTCCTTATGCCATGCGCATGCTATCATAGTACAAAGAAAGAATCAGGAGGGAAAGCATTTGAAAAAGACTTTAAAAGTGGTAGCAGCAATCATTGAGAATGAAAATAATGAAATATTGTGTGCGCTTCGTTCTCCAGAGATGTCTATTCCAAACATGTGGGAATTCCCAGGTGGGAAAGTCGATCAAGGAGAGGATATTTATGCTGCACTTGAACGAGAAATCGATGAAGAGATGAACTGCAAAATCAAAGCAGAAGATATCTTTCATGAAAACATTCATGAATACAAAGAGTTAATTATACAATTGATTGCAATAAGAGCTAGAATTGTTGAAGCAACTCCCCAGAAAAGTGAACATGCCAAACTGATTTGGTTAAATCGAGAAAATCTCAACTCCTTAATTTGGGCTCCTGCAGATATTCCTATAGTTGAAAAACTTATAAAAGAAAAATAGCCCCCTTTAAAGAAGACTACAAAACAATACTCTTATTTGCTTGTTGTACTAATGTTGGTGGCATTTCTTCACGAAGTTTCCATTCGAAGCTAATTGGCTTTTCTCCATAATGCCTTATATAATCGCATGTGCCTAAAAAAGTAAATGGTGCAGTATATCCATTTTCCTTTTTAGCTTCTCTTACGAATAATGCTATATTATGGCCATTCTCCCTATGATGAATGTATCTTTTAGCAGTCGGGCTCGATTCCGACAATGTGCTCTGTGACTGCCAATGGAATCGCCTTTCATTTATTGCATAGTCTTCATATAAAGTCGAAGACGAAAAATCTTTCTCTGATTTATTAAGCGTGATAAAGAATATATCCAAATTCTTTTCTTGAAGATGTTTTACTCCTTCTCTAAATTCAGGAGAATTTTCTTCGTTAAAGTAATCTAATGACGCCATAATTTGATCTCTATTATACGTAGCATGAACTGTTAATGGTGTAACAAAACTTAAATCATGATCAATCTCAAGATTCCTTATTGAGTTATACTGATATTCCAATAAATTAAGGATTTCATTTCTCATCCGGTCATGACCTAACACTTTAGCTAACCCATCATCAACAGATAAAAGCCCTTCTTTAGCTGGTTCCTTTTGGTAAAAGGTATAATAAAACATATTCCTCATTATACGCTCTTCCTCATTCGTAACAGCTGTCGTGTTTTTCACATAACCAATAAAAAATTCTATTGTCTTCTTGGAGTTAAGGTGAAATAATCTAGGCAACCTTTTTGTAATCATGGTTTCATCTGTACAGTCAAAATCATCTGCAAGTCCTACATCGACCATCATTCGTTGAAAAGTACGATCTCCACCTTTTCCGTAAAAATCATACACGGATAAATGGTGATGGGTTAAAAAATTATTAAAGGTTAGTGGAAGGCCTGTATCTTGTTCAAAATATTTCATTTTAGCTCGCAGGTTGGTAATCGTATTAGTAGCCGCTTTTATATTTCGCAAAATATATTCTTTCGCTTGCTTCTCCAATTGAATAAAGCTTCCTTTAGGTAAATTGGAAAACCCTTCGTCAACATAATGTTTGATTGAATACTTTGTTTTTCCAATTAATGCACGAAATTTCTCTTCAAAGCTATAATTTTTATGAGCTTGTCCAACAAAATCTAAAACTGTTAAACACTCTTTGTCTTCAGCTAGCCGTAATCCTCTTCCTAACTGTTGCAAAAATACGGTTAAACTTTCGGTAGGACGCAAGAATAAAATCGTGTTAACATCAGGAATATCAATACCTTCATTATAAAGATCCGCGACAAAGATAAATTTAATCTCACCTTTAAGAAGTGCGTTTTTTGCTGAGTCTCTTGTCTCTTTATCAGACTCTCCGTGTAACGCAATGGAAGCAATCCCGCGTCCATTAAAGTAGCTTGCCATGTAGATAGCATGCTCTACTCCTGCACAAAAACCTAATCCTTTGACTTCATCGATATCTGTGACATACCGATATAAACTTTTCACAATTTGATTACTTCGAATTTTATCGGTAGTATAAACATTTTCTAGCTCTTTTAAATCATAACCCTTTCCTCGCCATCTTAGATTAGACAAGTCCACTGTATCACTTACACAAAAATACTGGAATGGACTTAACAGTTTTCTATTGATGGCTTCCGTTAACCTCATTTCGGATGCTATTTGTCCTTCAAAATAAGAAAGTACATCTTGTCCATCCATCCGTTCTGGTGTTGCCGTTAAGCCTAATAACACCTTAGGAACAAAGTGACTTAACAACTGTTGATAGGAGTTAGCTGCAGCATGGTGAAATTCATCAATAATAATAAAATCATAAAAATCGCTTGATAACTTTTCATTTAATTTCATGCTATTAAAGCTTTGTATGCTGACAAATAAATGGTCTATTGCAGTCGGTTTACTTCCACCTACAAGCATATCACCAAAGTTAAAGTCCTTAAGGATTGCTCGGAATGTATCCCTGCTTTGCTTTAAGATTTCTTCTCTATGCGCAACAAAAAGTAATCGCGCCCTATTTCCATTCTGCTTACGATACCTTCGATAATCAAAAGCTGAAATCACCGTCTTCCCTACTCCGGTTGCAGCAACAAGTAAATTCTTGTAACGACCAAATACTTCTCTTTCTGCTTGGAGATTTTCTAGCATTTCTTTTTGATAGTAATAGGGTTGGATATCAAAATTAAAATGAATATCATTTTCTTGTTGCTCTTTTTTCTGTAATGCTTGGAATAATTGTTCTTTATCATCTTCTTTTTCTGGATCAAACGAATGAAATTCTCCGTCATTCCAATAGCTTTCAAAAGTTGCATCAAATTTCTTCACAATATCAAACGAATCTTTTTCTGTAACTTTCAAATTCCACTCTAATCCTGAAGTTAAAGCAGGATTAGATAAATTAGAAGAACCTATATATGCAGTAGTAAATCCAGTTAATCGTTTAAACATATAAGCCTTTGCATGTAAACGAGTTCGTTTGACATCATAGGAGATTTTAATTTCTGTGTTTGCTAGTTTACTAAGTTCCATAACTGCTTTGTAGTCAGTTGCCTCCATATAGGAGGTTGTAATAACCCGAAGCCTTCCTCCTTTTTCTGTAAAAGATTGAAGCTCATCGAAAATTATTCTGATCCCACTCCACTTAATAAAAGAAACAAGGAAATCTATTTCATCGGTAGACATTATCTCCTTCTTAAGTTCACTTAACATATCTGGCTCAACAGTAGAACCAGTAAATAAGGAGCTTTCTGCAATAGAAGTAACAGGCCTAATTATCTTCTCCTTCTTAACACTTCGCACACTATTTATCTTAGAATAAATAGAAGTTAAAACTTCACCTTCTTCTTCAATTTGTAATCTACTAAACTCTTCAAAATCTAAACGCTTACTTAAGGTGTCTATAATAGTATTGCATGTCTCAATTTGGTCAAGCAGTGCTTTCTTGTCGTTAGTTTCATTATCCCTAACATATTTAAGAGCTTTCCTTGTGATCGCTGATATGTAAGTGGATAGTGCTTTTCTAGCTTCTTCTACATCTAGTGATTCTTTGGTAATCTCGAAATCTTCTTTTTTTAGCAGTTCTAGTTGAGATTTTAGGTGTTTGGAGACTATTTCTTCATAGATACCTTGATTTGGCATGAGTTCACCTCATTTTAATAGTTTAAACCTAATTGTGCCATCGACTCATACTTCTTATATTATCATTTATTGTCATCATCTAATACGCTTGAATTCCAAACTTCAGCAACTTCTTAGGTAATATATCATCCAAGTTCTGAATGTCAGCGTCCTGTAACTCAATTAAGTTAAACCCATACTTTTCATAAATTTTTAACTTTTCTTGTTTTCTGGCTGCATATCTAGGATCGTTTTCTAACCCCCAATACTCTATGTACACTTTTCCAACAGGTAAATAAAAATCAGTATAAACATCTTCTTCGACTGGTAATTTCCTTTCATAAGCATGGACAATTTCAGACATGTATAACCAATTGTCAATTAGCATTTCAGCTCTTGACCTGACATAGTGACCATCTGCTGATCTATGTTTAGCCTCAAATTTATCTCTAAAACCTAAGGAATTCCCTGTATCAGATGTTTTGTTTTCTTCAGGTTCATTTCCCTGTAACTCATTCATGGTTTCTACTAATCTTTTATTATGTAAAATACTTTCCGGCCAGTTTACATAAGGTACTCCAGTTTTATCATATTCTAATTGTTTCCCACCAATACTTAGCCCAAGTTTTGTAACTGTCCATCCTTTTATAGCTTTTTGAACAAAACCTAACTCTGACAGAATGGGGTTCATTTTAAGTTTAGACACACCAAAGTGATTACTTAATGCGGTAGCGTTTAACAGCACCTCGGTATTAGTAGATGTAAATATCTTGTTATCCCTGATGCTCTCATTCCACGCAATGTATTCGCCTGCTCTCGGATGTTTCTTTAATGTTCCTCCTAATTTTTCACCTTTTTCAGTCAAAACCCAGTTATCGTCTATTCGTTTAATTAATCCATCATTAAGCAAAATCTGAAATACTTCTTTCACATTCATTTTTAATTCTTTAGATAGTGCTGTTGTAGAAAGGAATTTGATCTTATTACTAGTTTTCATAGAATCACTCCTAGTTTCGTCTGATTGTCAATTTTTAAATTTCTATACTAACATTTTAACAGAATTTAACATGAATTGATTTATATAATTAAAAACCGTCTTCTAATACATTTGAATTTGGAAATTATCTTTCAAGGTTATACATATTACGAAAAGATAACAAAGCTAAATTGTAATGTGGAATTAAAGGAAGACAACCGTTACTTTCTCTTTACCATTTGCCTTCATTTACTTGTAAGAGAATTTTTCAGAATTCTCAAGATAAACCCGAAAAAATATCACCTTATTGACTCATGGCTAATATATTATGAATTAATCATTGAAAGTTCGCATAATGATCAGAAAAAACAATAATTGGAGGTTATTACTTGAGCAAATTTAATCCAAACAAACTATTTGTGGAATACATGGATGGTGTTACTGCAACAAACCCTGTTATCTCTAGGCGTTACACACTAACTCATTCTGATTTAACTGGAGAGTTATTTTTAACAATTGGAGTTCATTTTGCCTGGCATAAAATTAACCCTATGAGAGATGAAGTATTAGGTGAATGGAAATTGAATGGTAGTTCCTTATACTATTGTGTTTATTTGTATATAGATCAAGGAGAATATACGCATGAGGAATCTGAAAAACGTAATGAAATATTTAGACGTGAATTACCACTTGCATTAAAAGCTATTCGATATGGTGATAGTTTTTTATTCGATACACATCCTAATCTTGATAAAGCATCAATAATAGTTAACTTTATGTCTGTCCATCCTCAGTTTGCTAGACAAGAAAATTGGGGAACTTTTCACAATTTTTCTATTTAATAATTCAACAATTTTCACTTGGTTATATTTGTAAAAATCACAAAATATAAAAGCAAATCAGCATATAATTCCACTTTACTTTAATCAGCTACACGAAAATCAAATTATGCCCTTTTACTTTTCTGTTGATACCATTAAACTATACCATAGACGGCGTGATGATCACAGGAGAGGAGAGCTGTCTGTTTAAGTTTTTCTCTCTTTTTTAAATCCACTTAATTATTTAAAAAAGTACCAAAATAAACCTTTACAAGTTTATAATATTCGTTTACGATGATGTAGAATATAATTACATATTAAAGTTGCACTAGGGGAGCCGAAAAATGGCTGAGAGGAACTATATTGTTCTGACCCTTTGAACCCGATCTAGATAATACTAGCGTGGGGAAGTGCAGTCGAATAGTTTATGAATTTTTATTTTGATACATAAATTTTGGCTGCATTCCTACGGGAGTGCAGCTTTTTTATATTACAAGGAGGAGAATATTTATGGGGAAGTTTGTTTGTGGAAGTAGTCGAATAGCTGGATGTAGTTTTTCTATTCATCCAATGAGTGATGATTTTATTAACATTATTACAACAGCACTTAGAAATGTGGATACATCAAAGGTTTGGATGCAGACGGACGATGTTAGCACATTAGTAAGAGGAAGAATCCCTCATATTTTTGACGTGACAAAGGCTATTTATCTTCATACCGCTAAGACAGGTGCTCATGTTGCATTTGAAGCAACTTACTCAGTTGGTTGTCCAGGTGATACGATAGGTGATGTTTTTATGGCAGAAGATGATGTCGTTCTTAATAAAGAAAAAGTTGATTCAATCAAGCAAGAAGCAGCTACTAAATTTGCTTTGTATCCATTAGGTGGTGGTGAGTACATGGATCAAATCTATGCTCAAATTGAAGCAATGAAAGATCACGGTGTTGAAGTTAGTGGCACCCATTATGCCACTCGATTAGACGGGGAAGTTGTCAATATATTTAACGGATTAGAAAAAGTGTTTATTGATATGGAAGAGAGCGGTTCTTCTCATACCGTGATGACTGTATCTATGTCAGCAAATAGTCCTTCACCGAAAGGCGGTAAAGTAAATGAATAATTGGAGATTAAAAGAAGTTATTGTTATGGCAGCATTATCTGTTGTCTTTGGAGTGGTTTATCTAGCATTTTTACCTCTAGGCGGAATATTAGTTGGTTTCATGGGACCGATTGGATATGAGCCGATTTTTGGAATTTGGTTTATCGTTTCGATTATCGCTGCTTACATTATTCGTAAACCTGGAGCAGCATTCATATCAGAAACAATCGCCGCTACCATTGAAGTTATGTTAGGCAATGCACTGGGACCAATCATTATCCTTGTTGGAATGATTCAAGGAATTGGAGCAGAAGCAGTGTTTGCTGCTACAAAGTGGAAAAATTACGCATTATGGGTACTAATGTTAGCTGGTATGGGGTCAGCAGTTACTAGCTTTATTTGGGGAATGTTCCAAGGTGGTTATATTGCCTTTGCACCTAGTTATATTCTAGCGATGTTTGTCATCCGTTTAATTAGTGGTGCTCTTATTGCTGGTTGGCTTGGTAAAGCAATAAGTGATGCTTTAGCTAAAACTGGTGTATTATCAAGCTTTGCACTTGGTAAGGAATACAAAAAAGGAAAAAAAGCCGCATGAGTCAAACAGCCGTCATTAAAGTTGATCATTTAACGTTATCTTTTGAAGATTACCCAGAAAAGCCGGTATTAGATGATATTAACTTTGAACTAAAAGCCGAGGAAAACCTGTTAATCCTTGGCCCTAGTGGCTGTGGAAAAAGCACCTTAACACACTGCTTGAATGGCCTCTACCCAAGAGAGTTAGACGGTGAATTAACAGGTGACGTTTTTATTAAAACTAAAAGCATTCACGAATATTCTCATGGGGAAGTTTCTCATTCTGTAGGCGTTGTATTCCAAGATCCAGAAACACAGTTCTGTATGTTTACGGTTGAAGATGAAATTGCATTTGGTCTTGAAAATAAGGGGATCTTACCTTCTGAGATGGAGAATATCATTGACAGTGTACTAGATCTAATCAATATGACAGCATACAAGACAAGAAAGATTACAACACTATCAGGCGGGCAAAAACAAAAACTAGCCTTAGCCTGTATTCTCGCGATGGAGCCAGACATTCTTGTATTGGATGAGCCTACAGCTAATTTAGACCCGGTGGCATCCCTTGAATTTATTAAAACAATCCACCAACTGCAACAGCAAAAAAACTTTTCACTTATCATTATTGAACACCAATTAGATGGCTGGATATCACTAATTGACCGTTGTTTGATGTTAAACAATAAGGGGCAGGTTTTTTATAATGGGAACTTAAGAGATGGTGTTAATGTGCATCGTCACACTCTAGAACAACAAGGTATTTGGATTCCCACTCCCACCAGAATTGCATTGGAAATAGAAAAACAACTGGATCACACCTTTGATAATTTACCCTTAACAGTTGATGAACTTGCTTCCTACCCTTTACCTAATAACATCTTTTTAGCCCATATTAATAGGCGTAGCACACAGTTAGCATTAAAAGCAGAAGAACTAATCTGGACTAAAAAAAGCACAACTATTATAAATGAGATTGATATAAACCTATATGAAGGTGAATTCATAACGATTTTAGGAGCGAATGGTAGTGGAAAATCCTCACTTTCAAAACTAATTGCTGGAATAGAGAAGCCTAACAAGGGGGCTATTCATCTTTATGAAAAAAGTCTGAATGAATGGAAGGAAAGAGACTTAAGAACAAAAATTGGTTATGTTTTTCAAAATCCAGAACATCAATTTATTACTGATTCAGTATACGATGAGGTTGCATTTAGTTTACGAGTACGAGGCTTACATGAAGAAGACATTAACCATCAAGTCACTACAATATTACAACAATGTCAATTAACTGGGTTTGAGGAGAGTCATCCCTATACACTTAGTCAGGGTCAAAAAAGAAGATTAAGTGTTGCAACTATGATTGTCGATAACCAATCCATATTGATACTTGATGAACCAACATTTGGTCAAGATGCTAACTCAACCAAACAACTTTTATCTCTATTGAAAGAACGGAATGAAACGGGAACAACCATTGTAATGATTACGCACGATATGGAACTTGTACAACAATATGCAGATCGTGTGGTTGTTATGGAAGATGGAAAAATCGCACTCGATACCAGTCCAAAACAGCTATGGGAAGTCCCAAGTGAACAATTAAAAAAATGGCAGCTTGAATTACCTATTCAAGTCAAATTAGAGCAACGAAAGCAAAAGGATGTTTCCTATGTATATTCATAATTTAAATCCAAGTATAAAAGCAATAACAGTTATTTTAAGTGTTCTACTTTTGACAATGGTATTTGATCCTATTACACCATTTCTCTTTCTAGTTTGGATTTGGATTCTTACTATTTTTGTAGCTAAGGTTAATATTAAAAAATATTTACTTTATTTTTCACCATTTTTTATTTTTGCTGCTGGGATGTTTTGGACTAATATAGCGTTCGCCAATGAACCAATCAACCCAACTGAAGTTGTTTCCTTGTTTGGAAATACTATACCGATAGAGGATATACAAACTGCTTTATCTCTATCACATAGAATTTTAACTTTCGCCTCGTTATCTTTATTGTTTCTTCTAACAACAAATGTTGTGCATTTTATTTTAAGTCTAATGCAACAATGCAAGCTCCCTCCTAAGCTTGCTTATGGGATACTTGCAGGATACAGATTTTTGCCAATGATTAAAGACGAACTGGTACTTATCAAATCTGCACACCGTGTACGAGGTATTAATCGAGCAAAGACACTAAAGGAAAACGTCCATCAATATAAACGTTTTATTGTCCCGCTTCTTGCAAGTTCAATTCGAAAGGCTGAACGTACAGCAATTGCTATGGAATCAAAAGGTTTTACAGGGAGTAGAGAACGTACCTTTTATAGGCAATTTACTGTTACAACTAAAGACTGGCTTTTTATGATTATGATGCTTACCGTTCTAGTTACTCTCATTACATTAGCTTGGCAAATCGGGTATTTCAGATGGTACACTGGGGAAATATAGAAGAGAAGAACCACTATACAGTGATTAGCCGTGATACGTTGACAAGGAAAGGAATAGAATTAGAAAAAAATTGATTTTATTCCTTAATATAAATAATGAAGTAATAGACGTAGGACTAATCGTTATACAATTAGTCCTACGTCTATTGATTTATATTTCTTGAGGGTAAAATCTACTATGTTTCCATCACATCATCAAACTTCTATAAATCGTATTTTATCTCCATTCTTTACACAATCAATAATAGATAGATAACCTTCTTTAATTTCACCAATCACATTTACACGATGATCTTCCTGGTAATCTTCACGCATGATTTGTATTTCACCAGAATAACGTTTGTATGCTTCATTATCGATCGTAATTTTCCCTCTGTCTCTCTCTAGACAATGCTGTGCTTTGATTGGATCTCCTTGACTCGCATAACCCCTAGATTCTTGTAAACGCATGAAACCATGTGGTGAATCAATGCGAATGGTATACACTTGATCATATAAATATCTGAAATCACTAGTAAGTGATACTGGAATATTTATGATTTGATCCGACTGATAGTCTTCAATCAGTTTAAGTTGTTTTGATGATATTTTCACATCACCAATGAATACCTGATCAACTGAACTGTTTTTGATCAAATCAAGATAAGCTACATATGGCGGACAGCCACGATGTGATTCTACTGTAGGTAATCCCTCATAAATCGGACCCCGAAATTCTTGGTCACCTGGTATAAAAGCAATGACATGCGCAACTTGTGTTTGTTTGATTGATTGATTTATTTTTTGAAATAGCTCCCAGTCTAATCCCGTTTCAGGTCGTGGATAAAAATTATGCATCGCATATAGCTGGTTACCCTCCAGTATAAATGGAGCAGATAGATCTAAGGTGGACGCATTGAAAGCAATTGGTATTTGGTTTGCAAATTTAGTTATCTCTTGACTGCTGAAACCGTAATCTAATCGCAGCACAGAAACATGTAAATCGTTCGCAAGTGTCAGCATATCTTGCTTTTCAAATATCGCTAATGTTTCTGATGAAACATCAGCGATAATTTGAAAGTCATGTTGATATAACCATTCGCACATTGCTTTTACTTTATCCACATACGCATCTTCTACCTCTTCTGTAATATGAAGAGAAGTAAAAATAAATTTATTCTTTCCTTTACTCGCTTCTAACATTGGCAATTGCTTTTCAAAGGTTGATACGTAAACAGAGAAACCAAGTGGATTAAGCATTGGCTACATCTTCACTTTTAATAAATAATCGTGTAATTATAAAACCACCAAGGTAAGAAATAAGAATACCGATCACATAGTGAATCATTTTATCTGCTTCCATTAATGGAATAGCTACGAGTCCTGATGGCCCCCAAGCATTTGCCATTACTTGTGTCATCATTACATATGCTCCACCAAAACCTGCACCTAATCCCGCTGTTATGAAAGGTTTCCCAAGTGGTAAAGTTACACCATAAATCAATGGTTCACCAATACCAAGAACACCCGCTGGTAATGCACCTGCAATAATTTGTTTCATTCGTTGGTTTCCGACTTTTTTACTAATTAGATATATTGCTATTGAAGCACCAACTTGACCTGCTCCTGCCATGGCAAGTACTGGGAATAAGGAAACCCCACCTAATACTTCCAATTGAATCGCATAGATTGGAATTAAACCATGGTGTAGTCCCAGTAACACCATTGGTAAGAATGCTGCGGCAAGAATATAACCTGATGTAATACTAATAAGTGTATTATCAGAACCTATAATTACACTTAATCCACTGACAAGCCAATCAGACAACACGCCCGATATAGGCATTATCATAAATACAAAGATAGATACTGTGATAAGAAGTGTTAAAACTGGTGTAACAATCAGATCGAGTACGTCTGGAATTCGTTTACGGATTGCTTTTTCTATCTTAGCTAAAATAAATACACCAAAAATAACACCAATAATCCCACCCTTTCCTGTCGTTAATATGGAGTCTAGTGGTTGCTCTGCATCATAGAGACCAAAAAGTTGGGAAAGCTCAACAAGTGGTGTAGCAATTGATATCGCACCAATCATACCACCAAGTGCTTCCGTTGCTCCAAATCTTTTTGCAGCATTAACACCAGTGAAAATTGCAAAATACCCCAAGAATCCGGTTCCAATTAAAGAGAATAGCAAACGAGCCGCTTCCCAAAACTCACTTGTTAATGTTCCCTCCCCTTGCAATGTACCAATTAAGCCACTAAATCCATTAAAAATACCAGCTGCAATAATTGCAGGAATCATTGGAATAAAAATGCCAGAGATAGTCTCAAGTCCGGACTTTAACTTACCTTTTTTCTGCTTCTGCTTGATAGAAGCTTTATTATCCTGCCAATCATCTGTTACCTTTTGGTTCTCCTCTTCCTCAACAGCACTATCTTCTGACACGTGATATCGTTCTAATAGTAAATCTGCTAACTTTTTAGCTTTACCTGGCCCAACGACTACTTGTAGTGTTTCCGCTTGAACAACACCCATGACACCTTCCAGTTCCTTCAAGCTATCTACATTTACTTTACTCTCATCCTTCATTCGGATTCGTAAACGTGTCATACAGTTGGTCGCTGCTTTGATGTTATCCTTCCCACCTATTCGTTTAACAATCTCATCAATTAATTTCTCATTCTGATTCGCCATAAAAGCCTCACTCCCATCTTGTTATTGTAATGTCTTTCTTACATGTCCATTTGACTTTTGGAGTCTTCCCTTGGCAGTCTCTGCATCGCAATCTAATAAAATCATGGTAATAGCAAGCTTCACATTTCCGCCGCCCTCCTTTAATTTTTCTTTTGCTGTCTCGCTATCTACTTCTGTAGCAGCCATTACAATTCGTAACGCCCTTGTTTCTAACTTCTGATTGGTTGTTTGCAAATCAACCATCAAGTTTTGATAGACTTTACCAATACCAACCATTGAGATAGTCGAAAGCATATTTAATATTAGCTTCTGAGCAGTTGCAGCTTTTAATCTAGTAGAACCAGACAGAACTTCCGGTCCAGTTGTGACTTCAATTGGAGTAGATGCAACCTTTCCTATTTCAGAATTCTGATTACAAGCGACAGCAACTGTTTCTGCACCGATAGCATTCGCGTAGTTTAGTGCGCCAATAACATAAGGTGTTCGTCCACTAGCCGCCAATCCTACAACAATATCATTCTCTTTCAATTGAATATCCTTTAAATCTTGTTCTGCCATTGATTCATTATCCTCAGCACCCTCAACCGCCTTTGTAAAAGCTCTTTCACCACCAGCTATGAGTCCAACAACTTTCTCATGGGATGTACCAAATGTTGGCGGACACTCTGCTGCATCTAGTACACCTAAACGTCCACTTGTGCCTGCCCCGACATAAATTAACCTTCCATCACTTTCGAATGCAGCAATAATAGAAGTAACAGCCTTTTCAATAGACGGCAATACTGGTTCAATTGCTTTCGCCACTTTTTGATCCTCTTGATTCATAACTGTCAGAGCCTCTAAAACAGACATCTGATCGAGGTTCATTGTCTTCGAATTCTGTTGTTCTGTTGTCATTTTATCTAAATTAATCATGTAAATTAGTCTCCTTCTTTATTTGATTCTGTTCCAAAATTTCAATTGACTTTTCGTATTGAATGTTTACATATGCAGTATATAAAATATCTACTAAATTTAATTGTGAAATACGAGAAGACATTGCTCCACTTCGAAATGCATATTCATTCGCCGCGACAAAGAGATTGTAATCAGACAACTCAGTAATGGTTGCGCTTGCATATTTGGTTATTGAAATGAGTTTAGCATGGTTTTCTTTTGCTGTTTTTGCGCATTTAATCATTTCTTGTGTTTCTCCTGAATAAGAGATAACTATTCCAATATCATTGGGTGTCATATTCCTTGCCATCAACAATTGCGTATGCCAATCCTCTGCAACATAAACCATCTTATTAATTCGAGTAAATTTAAGTTGCGCATCCTTGGCAACAATCAACGAAGCACCAATACCAAACAAAACAATCTTCTCGCAATTATGGATCAATTCGACACATGCTTCAATAACATCGTAATCAAGTAGATTAGCTGTTTCTTCTAGTGATAAAATGTTCTTATTCGTTACCTTTTCAACTACTTCCTTTACATTGTCAGTCTTCGTTACATCTGGAATCTTTTTTTTCTTATAATTTTTCCTCACAGCCTGCTCATATAGTAGTGATTTAGAAAATTCTTTATAACCAGTAAAACCATTCTTTTTACAAAGACGGGTAATCGAAGATGGTGATGAAAATGTTAGGTCCGCTAACTGATAAATAGTCAGCTTCGATGCTTCTTCTGGATGATCCAGCACATATGCAATAATTGTTTGTTCGGTTGTACTTGCTTGATTGTAATATTCCTTTAATCGAATTGTTGCGATTTTCATTCGATCGTTCCCCCTGCTATAGTTTGATCATAGTCATCATGAAACTCAGTGTCAATAAAACGAACTATTTGTAAAACATTGTACCAAAAGTTGAAATTTTTTTCGCTTTTCTAATTAATCAAATGAAACTTTCAACGTGATTTTTAGGATTTTTTAATAGATTTTTAATATCATTTTGATAAAGTAAACTGTTTAAAAAATCTGTTTAGTACTTGTGTGGAATGTGACAAGAAAACGGATTAATTTTGATTAAACCTAAAAAACGAACCTATCATCAGATTCGTTTTTAGCAGCTATTTAGTACAACTTAATAATTAAGCTCACAGTTTGAGTTTTCTTACTTTAACTCATTATGATGTAGTTCCCTTTCAAACTACACTTCACAAACTTGTAAATGTGGTTATCTTTCCACTTGTCTAATTGAGATACCAAGTGTATTTAATTTTCACTTCAAATATTAATTTAACTCTTCTATCAACAGCTCTTTTAATGAAGTCTCATTACCGTAAAGAGGCTTTTGATTAGTTTTTTTATTTAACTATAAATAAGCACCATTAAAGTGATATTAGCACGTCAATATGGGAAATTTATGAGGATCTCTGCAAATACAATGCCTTGCTCCCTTGCACTTTTCTGTTGATACCATTAAAATATACTAGTTGAAATCCAGTAGTAATGGATAAAACACAATTATTTTTATTTTTTTATCTCGGGAATATGTTTTCCTTTAACGAAGGGATTTAGATATATATGAAAGATAATTTTTGGCATGAGTTGCCTCGACCATTTTTTGTTTTGGCTCCGATGGAAGGTGTAACAGATATCGCTTTTCGCCATGTCGTAAGTGAAGCAGCGAGACCTGACGTGTTTTTTACAGAGTTTACGAATACAGAAAGCTACTGTCATCCGAGAGGGATAGATAGCGTACGAGGACGTCTGACGTTCACAGAAGATGAACAACCAATTGTTGCTCACATTTGGGGAGACAAGCCGGAATACTTCCGACAAATGAGTATTGGGATGGCTGAAATGGGGTATCGCGGAATTGATATCAATATGGGCTGTCCTGCACCAAACGTCGCACCAAAAGGAAAAGGGTGCGGTCTTATCCGGCGTCCAGATGTCGCGGCGGAACTCATCCAGGCCGCTAAAGCAGGTGGACTGCCTGTCAGTGTGAAGACCCGTCTCGGTTATACGGAAGTAGAGGAATGGCGCACCTGGCTGAAACACCTCCTTGAACAGGATATCGTCAACCTTTCGATCCACCTCCGTACAAAAAAGGAAATGAGTAACGTTGATGCACACTGGGAATTGATTCCGGAGATCAAGAAACTTCGTGACGAAGTAGCACCACACACCCTTCTGACCATCAATGGTGACATCCCTGATCGTCAAAAAGGCCTTGAACTCGCAGAAAAGTATGGTATAGACGGCGTCATGATTGGACGAGGCATCTTTCACAATCCATTCGCCTTTGAAACAAAGAAGAAAGAGCATACTAGCGAAGAACTGCTCAACCTACTTCGCCTGCACCTTGATCTTCACGATAAGTATTCCGAAGAGTTGGAGCCGCGTCTCTTCATACCACTCCGCCGCTTCTTTAAGATTTATGTCCGTGGATTCCGGGGAGCAAGCGAGTTAAGAAACCAGTTGATGAGCACAGAATCCACCGATGAAGTGCGTGCGCTGCTTGATGCATTTACAGAACAAGACGGAGTGAAAGAAGAGGAAAGTTTTTCTGTTTTCAAGTAAAGACCGTTTGGTTGAATCCGATCATTACTGAATTCTCACAAGAGAGGAGAGCATTCGTGCTTTTCTCTCTTTTAATTTATTAAATTTAATTGAAATCTGAGCAGTAATGGAAGAATAGTATAAAGTTTATCGGGAAGGCTATCGTAAATATGTTTTTTACAAGGAGGGATTAGCATGGATAGTACACATGACTTTGTAAAGAAATTTAATGAAAATCAAAAAAAGGCTGAAAGAAACAAGAAGAATCAAGGCAATGGTCGCCCAAGCAATAAATTACCTAGTAAGAAGCATAACGATAGTAATAGTTAATAGAAAGAAGAGTTTGGGAAAAAGGAAATAAAGCAACATAATAACCGTACTATAATAGGCGTTAGCTGATTATAGTACGGTTATTTTTCTAGGAAGCATTATTTAGCAACTGAAATATGCGAGACTCCTCGGAAATATAGATCGATTTCCTTCGTGCGATGTGAGTTCATTGAAGCATCCCTTGTCCTGTGGGAACAGCGCGAGCTGAAAATCCACTCGGAAAGCGCAGTTTGCTTTTCCGAGTTAGCTGAAGCCGTGCCCACGGAAAGCGAGTATATTTCAGTTGCGGTGATCTTACTCTTATTTATGAGAAAATATTATTCGTATTTTGAATAAAGGAATTTTATTTTGTCCCAGCCTCTTCTTGAATATGGCGACTTCATGGGAGTAGTTATCATTTGAGTTTAATCATTAACTCTTATATAGAATTCAATATAGCTTCCGTAGTTACTTTCGCGTCCCCAAAACACATACTCGTATTCTCTTTAAAGAACAGTGGGTTTTGGACACCAGCATAACCTACGCCCATCGAACGTTTCATAACGACAACATTTCTCGCTTTCCATACTTCAAGAACTGGCATCCCAGCAATAGGTCCATTCGGATCGTCCTGCGCAGCAGGGTTAACTGTGTCATTGGCACCAATAACAAGAACTGTGTCTGTTTCAGGAAAGTCATCATTGATTTCATCCATTTCCAACACAATATCATATGGCACATTTGCTTCAGCCAAAAGCACATTCATATGGCCTGGTAAACGACCAGCAACGGGATGAATTGCAAAACGAACATTTACCCCTTGCTCACGCAGTTTTTTTGTCATTTCTGCAATTGGATATTGTGCTTGTGCCACAGCCATTCCGTAACCTGGTGTAATGATAACAGAGTTTGACTGTTTTAACATTTCTGCTACATCGTCTGCACTAATAGCACGGTGCTCACCCTCTTCTTTAGCAGTTGATGAACTAGTCCCTTGGTCACCAAATCCACCTGCAATAACAGAAACGATGGATCGATTCATCCCTTTACACATTACATAGGATAATATCCAACCAGATGAACCTACTAAAGCACCAGTAATAATTAACAGGTCATTCGATAGCAAGAATCCTGCTGCTGCCGCTGCCCATCCAGATAAAGAGTTTAACACCGAGATAACAACTGGCATATCTGCTCCACCAATGGACATAACCATTTGCCAACCAAGATACAGCGCTAACACTGTCATGATGACTAGATAGATGAGGGCGTTTAGAGAAGTTCCCTCAACAATAAATAAATACATGAGAATTACTGACGCCATTATGAGTATGACATTCACCGCTCCCTTAAATGGATAGGAAAGGAGTTTTGATCCAATCATTCCATGCAATTTACCAAAAGCGACAATAGAGCCCGTAAAGGTAATAGCACCAATAAGAACACCAATATATATTTCTATTAATTCAATATTTAAATGGACATCGCGAACTGGCACATGTGTATATATTTTTATAAAACTATTAAAACCAACTAATACGGCAGCTAAGCCAACAAAACTGTTAAATGCAGCGATCAGTTGTGGCATCCCTGTCATTTTTACCTTTGCCGCTGTATAAACACCTATAAACGCGCCAAGCATCACTGCTACAACAACGTAAATCCATGCTTCCATATCTAGATCTATACTCAAAACAGTGGCAACTATTGCAATAACCATTCCAATCATGCCATATATATTTCCATTTTTAGCTGTTTCTTGTTTAGATAGACCAGCTAAGCTAAGGATAAATAGGATACCCGCGATTATATATGCTACAGTAACTAAACCTTGAGACATTCCCATTCCTTACACCTCCCGATCTATCTTAAACATCTTTAACATACGGTGTGTTACCATGAAACCACCAAAAATATTAATAGATGCTATTAATATACCAATAAAGGCTAAAATTTTAACTGCCAGTATATCACTAGTAATCTGTAATAATGCCCCAACTACGATAATACCTGAGATCGCATTCGAAACGGACATAAGCGGCGTGTGCAAGGCTGATGTCACCTTCCAAATCACGTAATAACCTACAACTATTGAAAGGAAAAACACGGTAAAATGAGTTAAAAATTCTGGTGGTGATACTTGCCCAATCCAACCGAATAAAAGAATAGCAGCTATGCCAAAACCATATTTCCATCCAGCACTTTTCTTTGGTTCTTTTACACTTGTTTCTGTCTCGGGGTGAATTTCTTCCTTCTTAACTGGCGCAGCAGAGACACTTATTTCAGGTGGTGGGAATGTTATTTGTCCTTCTCGACTAACTGCCATGTTGCGTAAAATGACATCACCAAAGTCAATAGTGATATTTCCGTCTTTTTCTTTACATAACAACTTTGTTAAATTGACCAGGTTTGTTGCATACATATCCGAAGCTTGCCCCGGCATGCGACCTGGAAGATCGGTATATCCGATAATTTTTACGCCAGATTCTGTTACAGTAAGTTCGTTTGGAACCGTGTATTCACAGTTACCACCTGTAAGCGCAGCCATGTCAACAATTACTGAACCTGGCTTCATACTATCAACCATCTCTTTTGTAATAAGCTTTGGTGCTGGCATACCCTGGATCAATGCAGTTGTAATGATAATATCTACTTCTTTCGCCTGTTCAGCTATTAAATCCATTTCCGCTTTTATAAAGGCTTCGGACATTTCTTTTGCATACCCGGAGGCGGTTGTTCCATCTTCCTCTATTTCAACTCTTAAAAACTCTCCACCCATGGATTCGATTTGTTCCGCCACTTCTGAACGAGCATCAAACGCTCGAACAATTGCTCCAAGCGAACGACCTGTACCAATTGCAGCTAACCCAGCTACTCCAGCTCCAATGACAAATACTTTAGCAGGGGGCACTTTACCCGCTGCAGTAATTTGGCCATTAAGAAAACGCCCAAACGCATGTGACGCCTCCATCACCGCTCGATATCCCCCAATGTTGGCCATGGAAGACAATACATCAACAGACTGTGCACGAGAAATCCTTGGAACCATATCCATCGCTAATACATTGATCTTTTTCTCATTAAGATTATTAATTAAATTCTCGTTTTGACGCGGAAAAATAAAACTAACTAATGTCGCGCCTTCTTTCATCTTTACGATCTCTTCTTCGTTTGGCGGATTTATCTTATAGATGATGTCCGATTGCCACACTTCAGCAGTACTTGTATTGATCGCTCCTGCCTTTTGGTATTGCTCATCGGTAAAACTAGCTCTCTCTCCAGCTCCAACTTCAACCAAAATATCGAAACCGAATTTCTTTAGTTGTTCAACGGTTTTAGGAATCGCAGCAACCCTAGTTTCACCGGCATATCTTTCCTTTGGTATGCCTATTTTCATTCAAATACTCCTTCCTAGTTCTGTTATCATGTGATTATCTTCACAAAAAAAGCGCATAATAGTCCTCTTGATGATTTCTATTATGGGTCTAGGAACTTATTTTCCTTTTTCCATATTAGATCGTTAAAATGTTTATAAATTCAGTATATTCAAATTTCGTACGTATGTATATGGATATTTTATGTCATTACATAAACTACGATAAATTCTTTATAGCCCAGAAAATTAATTATTGCGTATCTATCCTATTATTAATATTCAGCAAATATTCTATTTTACAATAATTTGGCATTCATCACCTTATTTCAATGAGGTGATGAATGCCGTTGTTTATTCTGATCAGTATTTTATGACCTACCCAATAGTCATTTCTGACACACCTCCATTTTTCACTACTAACACTTTAAAAGATGGCGTACAGTTGATATACCACTATTGTTTGGTCCAACTACTTATCCAAATAGAAAAGGCCCTATCCGAATAATCTTCAAATAGGTCCTGTTGCATCATGACTGAAGTTACAAGGGTTCTCGACTAATCCCTAAAATAAACCAAAAACTCTCTTCTAAGATTTCTAAGAGGCTTTCTATCTTGCTCCAGCTTTAAATTTTTAATGAGTCAAACTTCATGTATGAGTCTTGTTACATCATAACCTTGTTCCTCTAATAAATGAATAATACCTATGTCACCTGGATAGTGTCCTGCTCCAACCACAAAAAAGTAGGTTTGTGCGTCTGAATCAAGGAATTCTTCGATTTTCTCTACCATTCTAATATTTCGCTGCGTTATCATTTTATCTATAAACTCATCGTATTCTTCTTGATGTTCATCATCCTCTAACAATGCAAAAGATATTTCTTCCAGTTCCCCTAAGTCACCATTTTCCCAAATGGTTTTAAATTCGTTACTTGATTGCCTGTATTCTTCAAGTTCTGTTTCTACAGTGTCTTCTAAAAGGGCAATTTGTAGAGATTCAGAAAAATTATCGAACATATTTATATGAAATTCAGAACCTTCTAACTCAATAATTTCTTTATCTGTTGACTTTTCTAAAAAGTGCATATCAATACCCAAACTAAATTCCTCGCCTATTCGATGTAAACTCACGTCTTGAATTAACTTATCAACATACCAAGGTTTATATCTTTCCACTTGTCTAATGGAGATACCAAGTGTATTTAATTTTTCCTGCAAATCTTCATACAACTCTTCTGGCAAATGATCTTGTAATGATGTCTCATCATCGTAAAGAGGCTTTCGACTAGCTTTTTGATTTAAAACATTTGACTCTACAACTAAGTAATCGGATTTAGAAAATGCTGTTTCAATCTCTGGGTGAAGAGGATAATAATCCTCTGTTGCGTAATGTATAGAGCCCAGCATATAAACAGTAGTACCATTTTTCTCTACCTTCCAAAATAGTCCACCTTTATCGTCTAGTTCCTCTTTGTTTGTACTTGTTGTACAAGCTGTCAGACCAAGTGTTATGAGCATTATCGCAATAATGAGCACTATGTTTTTGTGAAAGAAAATTTTCAAATCTACACTCCTATCTATTTCATTGATATTCTTTTATACGAAAAATAAAAAAAAAGGTTTCAATTGAAATAACAGGGTGTGTATATTATGATGCAGTGCAGTTTAACGGCGCTAACAGTAAATCTGAACACTAGTTAAATATGTTTGTTCTATTTTTCCCTTCTAACTTCGAATGATACAGTGCTGCATCGGCTCGTTGTATCACCGGGATTGGCGAGCTATCGCCCTGTTGAGATTTTGATACACCAATGGATACTGTGATTAAATCGCCTGTCGGATTCGGAGTCTCAGCAATTGCAATGCGCAAATCTTCCGCAATAGCAAGTACCTTATCATCATCCACCTCTCTACCCCGAATCAATATTCCAAACTCTTCTCCTCCATATCGGAAGCATACATCTCTTTCGTCAGCTATGGTGCGTAAATGCTTGCCACACAGCTTAATAATCTCATCCCCTACCAAATGCCCATACGTATCGTTTACTTCCTTGAAATTATCAATATCTACCAATATAAGATAAAATGGATCTTGATTATCTATGGATTTCCCGATTATATGGTCAAAAGTGGTTCGATTGGTTAAACCTGTTAATCCGTCAATTTGAATTTGCTCGCTCATTAAATTGTAATAGTGGATTATATGATCATGTAATTGATAGATTTCGCTTATGGCAAGATGGTCACTATCATATTTAATGACTTCTCTCTTTCCCATAGAAACATCACTTTCGGCTGATTTTAACAATTTCGACATTTCCTTAATTGGTTTGGTAATTGCTCTGTTGAGATATGAATATATGGTCACACACAAGATGATAGAAAAGAAGACGATGAGCCCCAAGGTTACGAACACAAGTCGCTTGACAGTAGTTGCTTCTCTTCTGTTCTCGTCCATTCGGTTCTCTTCCATTTCTTTAATTTGATGGATAATTTGACTGATCCTCGTTTGAGTTTCATTTACGGATTGGTATGATTGTAGTTCAGAATCTGCACTCAAATTACCGCTTACATCTAATTTTAAATTTAAATCTTGAATCATATGCCGTTTCTCCTGAAGCCATTTTTCTATAAGTACATTAAGTTCATTAAATAACCCCTCTTGCATAGGCCGTTCCGACATGTACGCTTGGTAAGAATCCATAGCTTCCATCACCTCCATCTTAGACTGCAACAAGGTAGATTGGACATCTTTAGAAATAAACTCACCGTTATTAAGTAGTTGTTTACCTGTATCTACTTCAATTAATGAAACATTGTCAATAGTTAAAACATGTCTTCCATGTACCGGTTTTCCTGGTATATTCCCAAGAGCGAAGACAATTTGAGTTAATACATCCTTTGCATTTTTCATATGAAAATCGACTGTGTGTGTGTTCATTTTATTAGTCAGATCGATGTATTTATTATAGTGCTGTTGGTAATCTACGCTGTTCTGGAATAACAACTTAATGGATCTATCTGTTGTAGACATGGCATCAAACGATAATTTATATTTTTTATTTTGATCCAGCGTGAATGAGCCTTGTAGAATTTGAATAGCCCACGAGTATTCATCTCCAACATTAAGTATATCTACATTCAGTTTTTGATTATCCATGTCAAAGGAAGCCGATGCACCCATTCCTCCATCCGTGTAACTTTTCCATCCATTTCCATAAAAATGTTCTCGAATTGCATCTTCCGCCCTTACCATCGATTCCTTTATATTTTGGATCTGCATAAGTACTTTGTATGAGTCTTCGAGGAGCACATTCACCTTGTTCAATCGTTCCATCCCTATGATAGAACTGGTTCCAATTAGAATCATCAGAAAAAGAATAAGACTAAATGCCGTAATAGAAATTCGATTTATATTTTTAGTAAGCGGTTTCAATGCGGTAATGATTTTACGTTTCATTAAATCCCTCTTTTATTCCCCAGATTAGTTTGTAATAGTAGAGTTTAAGCAATTCAACTTGTTTGTATAATAATAACCACCGCTACATCTTGTTCAGAATTTTTTAAGCCCTTGATGACAGAAATAAACTTATTGAAAGAATATAGTCATAATAGATACACTCTAAAACAGCTATAACAGCAAAAAAAAGTGAACCCAAGAAAAGGGTTCACCATAAATAGGCGTACTTTCTTTGGTAACCCGGCGATCATAGTTAGAAACTTTAGACCCTTAGTTTTGCGTCCTTACCTTTCGATAAGTTTGCCATTTATCATTTAACACATATGTGATTTATGAGTATAAATTACTATTTTATACTATTATACATTGAACTACCCTCACCTAAATTTCTAACGAAATTTTGAGGAAGGGGATTACCGAGGCATGCGCTTACGCACAACCGAAACCCGTTCAACTAGGCTTTGGATTTTCTGCTTTCCAATCGAGACAAACCTATTCTCTCAAAGTCTGACGTAGCCCTTTGCGAGAATAGTGAGCTCCAAGAGCTCAACCTGCTTTGACCAGAAAGCTCTATCTTGTAGAAAACGTGCACTCTAACAAAAGATAGGCAGGATGAAAAAGACCTCCATTGCGCCCAGTGATGTAGACCTTGTTTCTGCTCTGGAACAAGTGAATGCAACGCTGGTGGAAGCTTTTCTTTGAAACCCATAGCTCTTCGAGCTATTGTATAGGAAGCAGACTCATGAATCGAAATTCCGAATCTTTTCATGTATTTCATTTTACCAATTTGACTGGTGTAAGCTGGGTTAACTTCGTAAATTTCAACACCAACTTTATCAGCTCTTGATTTAATAGCCATTACAATTTTGTTATAAGCGAATTGACTCATGCGTCGGTTCGCTTTTTTATTGCCATAAGTATTTTTAACTTTTGATTTGGTTGTGTTAAGTTTTTCTATCGCAATTGGTTTTTTATGCTTTGCGGCATAATCAACTAAGGTAATTATTTCAGCTTCTATTAATTTGGACACTTGGCCACTTGTTTTACCTTCAATATCGAACTTTAATACAAAAGAGTCGATTAGTTGCCCGATACTATTAACGTTGGAAATGGCCAAGTGATCAACATTAGAATCTACTCCAATGATACCTCCTAATTTAGAATAGTTCACATAAGGGTTTGGTGGCACATCGACTAAACACTTGAATACGAAGTATTCACCATGGTCCTCAATCGACCATCCGATAGGTTTGCCAAAGTGCTTTTTATTTTTTAATCCCAATTGCGTATGGATAGCATTTTCTACATTTTCTTGTCCGTATGGAAATACAACGTTGTCAAAAGTTACAACGTTGCCGTTTATCGCTTTAAAGGTTAACTGGTTGGTATCTGGATTGTAATGAAAAACAAAGTTTCCAGATTTCGCATCTTTTCGTCCCGAAATGGTCATCTTCCCGTAACGAGCGAGATACCAATCCCGTTTCCATAGTGCAGGATTATTTTGATACTTTTCTGTTGTGGTTCTAGCTTTAGCTAGCTTTTTACTACCAAAACATACACTTTTTACGCCGTTTTCGAGACTTTCGGTTTGTTTTTCAAATCTATCTAGTTTGAACGCCAAACGTCCCAAACGGGACGTTATATGTTTTATTTGATTATCTATATACAGGTGTTCGAAATCATATGCGTTGTAATACAAATCTGTTTTTGTTTTGAATTTCACAACAAAAAAATTTCCTTTTTGCTGTTCAGGAGACGTTTTGTTAAAGTTGGGTTTTTCTTTTATAAAAGAGTTTTTGATTTTATTCAAAACAGTTAAGCGAGATTTTGTGCTTTTTATTTTCTTTTTAACGGATTTCATCTGTTCTTCTTTATTAGAAATGTACATCTTCTTTAGTTCTTGTTGTGCCGAAAGTAAGGCTTTACCTTCTTGGACAGCGCTGTTCACGTAGTAATCTGTTAGTCCGAATTTTGCTTTCACTTGTTGGTGAATCGAAGATTTACCTTTTTCTTTTGACCCTCGTTTTTCACGAACTTCTCTCTGAACACGATATTGTTTTGCTTGATTAAATACAAAAAGAGTGTGTTGCGTATCTTCAACAGAAGCTTTTGTATTTACGTTTTTGTATACACGATTCGAAAAATAAGCCTTTATTGTCAACACCAACACACCCTTTGTGAAATTTCTGGTACCATAATTATATCAAATCGAACCAATGTTTGTCTTGTGATTTGCTTTTTAATTTCAAAAAAAGAAGCGATTCATCTCCCACCTAACACTAACGTGTTTGAGGAAGGAGTCTTCTCGCCTAAGTTCGATAAATTTAACAAAATTTTAGACTTTTATTGCTTTTTATTACTTTTTGTATGTTTTAAGCATTTTTAAAATATATTTCCATTTTAACAATCTAATTAACAACTAATGTTAACCAATAGTTAATTAGGGTTGACAATAAAACCGCACTCCTTTATCCTAATCAAAGAGCATTTATAAAAATTGTTTATATACGAGGGGAGATAGGTATGAAATTAAGAGCTATTGATATAACACTTTCAGGTATGTTTGCTGCCTTAATGGCTATTGGAGCAAATATAACTTCATTCATTGTCATTGGTGGTGTTCCTATTACACTAACAACCTTTTTCTGTATTTTAGCTGGTCTACTATTAGGGAGTCGTTTAGGGTCTATCGCGATGATCGTTTACGCTCTAATTGGTCTTGCTGGTGCACCGGTATTTTCTAAGTTTTCAGGAGGATTGTCTGTTATCGTCAGTCCAACATTCGGATTCATTTTATCTTATATTATAGTAGCTTATGTGGTCGGTAAAATTGTTGAGTGGAAACCTTCTAAACGAAACTTTATCCTAGCTGCTTTAATTGGGTTCGTAATTAATTATGTTTTTGGAACAAATTGGATGTATTTTTCTTACAAGTATCTAGCAGCATCCGATGCAATTAGTTATAGTGTTGCATGGTCATGGATGATATTACCCCTTCCAAAGGATATAATCTTATCTATTCTTGCAGGTGTATTGGCACCTAGACTATATAAGAATATAAACAGAAATATGATTGTTTTAAAGGATAAGTCGATTGCTTAACAACAGAAATAGTGCGTGGATAAAAAATGGTCGCTGAGTACAATGAGACAATTAATTTTACCTACGCTCTTTTTTTATTCTTAGTAGTTTAATTATTCCCTTCAAAATACAAGTATTTATGTTTTTGACAACCTGGATTAAAGGATGCGTTGCAACAAGAACAGGAAGAATTACTATTTAAATACTCGTTTATTGTTAATTCTTCCCCACATTTACCACATAGAATAGCTTTATGATCAAACTCTTCTCTCCCCCACACTTTTGCTTGATGATCAGCTTCCTCTGCGTGGCATTTATAACAAGGGTAATAAGTCTCACAACATTTAAATTTAATTGCAATAATATCAATAGGTTTATCATAATGCTTGCAACGGGTTTGTTTATCTATCAATGCTCCATGTACGTTAATGCCATGCACTTTCAATTTAACACCTTCTTATTTGGTTTTTAAGATGAGTTCTAAGTCATACGCTATAATAATTATGTTCACTTTTTTCGTTTCCCCTAGAATTTTACGATGACAAAGTAATTCAGCCTTAAAAATTACTGCTCATTTGTCTGGTATCTGATCAATTCAATCAATCTGCTCGTAATATTCTTCTTGAAAGTGAGGTTGAAGTATAATTTTTCCTTCCTCTACGTTTGCATTTCTTTTCTTTGCTAACCTTTCAACAATACGGTCAGTCCATTCATGTCTAGCATCTTCACTGATTTTTCCCATTCCTGATAAATGATACGTGTCCATGCCCCAGCGATATATCATAGTTTTTTGTTCACGGGTCGATTTATAAATTTTTGCATTAAAATTAAAAGTCATCTTGGAATCTTGTCCATAGCCGATTTCAGGTATTTCAATACGTGACAAGTATTTCTTTGTATAGACATTTCCATTATTAACACTGCCAGCTATCTTTTTGAATTTGTTATGCTCAAAAAAATAATGACCACTGCTTCGATAAATTTCATAACCTGGATTAGTAATAATGTCATCCCATGTATGACTCAATGCCCAAGGGGCTAATAAATCATCGTCATCAAGGCGGTATATATATTCATATTTACATTGAGAAAAACCAAATTTAAGTTTTTTTCCAAGTGATTCAAATCTTTCTTTTATATTAATGATTCGGACTTTAGGGTGTTCAGATACATACTCGACTTTAGGATTATCATTAATAATTACCATTTCTGACTCACCTGAAAAATCTTGACGAAGAAAAGATTCAATGGCTTCCTCTAATAGATGCCGACGTTGATAGGTTATGGTTAATACACTAATCATAGTCATTCCTCCAATTGCACTAACTAATCCTATTAACCCTCCCGAATATATAATTTGCCTGATTATTTCTGTATGGTTTATATCAATCTAAATAAATTTTTTAATTGTAGAGAAACTTTGAATAGAATTGTTTAGTTAGTGTTAATTTAGTATTCAGCTATGGTATTGTATACCATCTAAACAATATACTTTCTTATCTTTACATAAATCCCAGACTAAAGTATTGGCCGCTTTCGTTCACTTATAAGCTTTAGCATATCCTCCTTATTTCCAATCGCCCTATTATATCTTTTCAATAGACTCCGATTATCTTTAGCATTGGGAGCATTATACCAGTTTATTTTCGGGTGCCATAAGTGTATAACCTGATTTTCAAGCTTTTTAAAGGGGCCACAAAGTGTCTTCAAAGCATATATAAACGCATCGTCTTCTCCGCCCCAACCAACAAATCTTTCATCAAATCCACCTGCTGCTTTATAAGTCTCACGGCTCATAACCTTCAATTTTCCACCAAAGCTTCCATATTTGTTATCAATAGAATAATCATCAATAGTAGTATTTAGTGGCCAGTTTGGTTCTGTCTCCAACAACTTGTTTGTCTTATCTTGTGATAAATCAACCACACCCCGAAAAGGAATGACACATGGATACTTTTCTAACAACTTAATAGCTTCGTCTAAAATTGCTGGGTTATAAATAATATCAGCATCTGCCAGTACAAAAATATCTCCTGCCGCTGTTTCAGCAGCATTATTAAAGGCATGAGATACATTAATAGTACCATTCTTTTGTGAACTAATAATTAATTCTGCTTCCGGCATAGTAGCCTCATAAAATTTTTTCACCCAACTAAAAGCCTTATCTCTCGGCCCGTTATCGGATTGATACGGTAAGATAATAGATATTTTCTTCATTTCTACTGCTCCTCACCATTAATTACTTTATCTTTTTACAAGTTATATTATTAAAAGGGGATTAATACGTGTGGGTTTTTCAAATAGTGGTATAACCAAATTAGATTCTGTTAAAAGATAAAAAATATTTCTTTAAGTGATTCATTTTTGAATTTAAACTAAAAATAGATGTCCTCAACCTATTTACAGGGACATCCATTTAAATTTTTTGTAGTTCATTTATGATACGGTTCACCGTACCTGTTTATAGGGTATAATAATTTATCACATAAAATGGGCGAGGTATTTATTTCTACCTCCCCCAAAAACTTTTATCGAATCATTTTATATTTTTCTGGATACTTACTTTTAAACCAACTAGCCCATCCTGTATCTTTTCCTACTTTGTTTTTCCAACCTTCTAATTCAATTGCTATATCAGACATGTCCATTTCAATCAGTCGCTCTACAACCATCTGCTTTGTGTATTTAACCTCGTCTTGTTTGAGGACGCTTTCGTCATTAATAAATTTAATTGCGTGGTCAATCCCCTCAAATAATGCTAATATTGCTACAAAAATATTTGAAAGCGAAATATTCTGGGGGAGATGAAATACCCATGGCACTCCAAATATTGTAGCATTATGTTGTGAATTAAAAAAAACAACAAACACAAAAAAGAGTAGGTAGCCCACTCCTTTTAACAAACTCATGTTAAAGACTGTCTTAAAAGTTGAAGTTAAAATAAAACCTATAGCTGTCATGACAATCCCAAAAAGAAGAAGAAAATACATTAATCCATCTATAAAATCTGGAAAACTTATAATCTCACTTTCCATATTTAAACCTCCTATTTAAAGGCTTTAAACACACATCTATATATCAGTAATCAATATATTGTTTCCATCGTAACTCTCCTTTAACAAGTTAAACCACGATTCTTTTACATTGAAGTTACTATGTTTTTTGTTGTTTAATGCAAATTCAATATACAGATCCGCTTTACTAATCAGTGTTGCAATAACCTTTATAAAAATATCTAAATCTGTTTTACCTTTAGCATCATTTATGAACGGATCTAGTTCATTTCTATAAAAGTAATCATCTATATACTCTAAACCATCATGTACGAATTCATTTCTTGACTTACAAACGTTTTCAAATGATTCCTTCTGATCACTATTAACATTAACCAAATTATCTAGAAGAAATGTTAATTTATCTTTTCTTACATTCCTCTTATCTTCATTCTTCTTCAACAGCATTACTTCAGCAGAAATGTTTAGATATAGAACAGTATCTGATTCACTATCAAACGAATTATGTATCTTTCCAAAATTCATTGCTTTTATAAAGAACTTTAATGCCCTTAAAAAACGAACTTTTAATTCTTCTATGTCATCCCTATTTTGTGTCCAATTATACAACTCGATAAAGCGACTTTTATATTCAGCTTGCTTTAACCATTCTAAATTAAAATTACAAGTATAATTGAAATTAATAGGTATATGACGCCAATTCTTTTCACCATGCACCGTGATATGTTTATTTATTTTGTCTAGCTCTCTTGAATCACCTCTATTTCTTAATAATTTTGACATCGCTAAAGAAATTCTAGTATTTTCATACTGTGGATAAATCTTAGCTCTATATAGGACATTTAATATACTAATAGCGTAAAAGACCGAATCCGATGCCATTCGATTAACACTTGAAAATTGATGATGCTTCTTTATTGCCATTACTGGATGTGATATGAAAGCAGATGATCTTGTTCTAATAGTATGCTCAAACCTACCTTCTAGTTCTCGAAGAGGTAATTTAGTTATTCCGTGTAATTGCTCTAATATATCCTCTTCTTCACCACCTACAATATATATACCATCACTTATATTAATTGTGCTACCTAAAGTAGCATTCACTAAAGGAAAGATAACCCAATAATCTTTTACATTTGTTTCTAGATTATTTTTCAGAAGTCTAAGCACTTCATAAGCGTCACTTAATTGTAATTCTTCTTTATTATGTAAATCTAACCAATTAAAAATATTGAGAATCCAGTCCTCTGCATCTTCAATATCAATAATCTCTGAAAAATCGTTATGGTCAGCTATTGCAGTTATTATCCTCCAGGTTTCTTTGTCTTCTAGGCCACAGTTCCATTGATTCCTATCCTGATTAAACCTCAATAGATACAATACTTTTTTAGCTAATTTTTTCATCCTAGACCCCACCCCTCACAGCTACATATTGACGTAAAAATGCATGTTTTTGAAAGTTAATGTAAAAAGATTTAAATTGACGCTTTTGTGTACATATGTTATTTTTAACTTACATAAAATATTGAACAACGCTAATCTTTATCGTGAGAGTAATACTCTTACTGTAAATAAGTGCGTTAATTATCGAAGCCCTAGAAAGTGTCGCAAGTGCCTATACCTTGCCACATTTTCTCGGGCTCATTTATTCTCCATATGTTAAAAAATCATATATTTTCACGACTCTCCTAAAGTTTGTTGAAATTTGCTTATCTTTTCTATCTAATATCTCTGGATTCTCCGTCATAGTCTTTTGTAAGAAACTTTTTAACTCCAAAAAATTCAATTCCTCTTCTTTTAGAAGACATATATATTCTAAACTCTTTGCTAAATCATATACCCTTGTGACCCCTTCCACTGATCTTGTTTCTAGTTCAATCCTGGCACTTCTGTTAATCAATCCTCTATTTAAAAATTGCCGTAATTCGGTTTTTTTCTCTTTTGCAATTTGTTCAGGTAAAGTACCATCATAGTCTTTGGTATACTTATAGATAGGGATGCTGTTATTATGTCTCCTAAGCAGTGTAGGTAGAGCCTTATCTACAATCATATTAGAGTCAAAATTCTTATTATCAAATATTACATCTTCATATATTTCTTTAACTGATACACCTTCATAACCTTTTTCAGCAAAATCTCTGATTACTCCTACACCCACGACTACCTCTAAATCTTCAAGTTTTTCATCTTCCAAATTTACTACCTTCAGACTCTCCGATGGTTCGCTTGATATAACTAGGTCGTAAATTTGACTTTTTAATTTTCTTAATACTGGTGCTTTATATTTTGATTGAATTATGGAAAGCGACTTATAGAACCATGCATAATCTTTGATATATACATAAGTCATATCAATCCTTTTTCCGTTTTTAAAACTCTTCTGAAAAGTGCTTATACTGTCATCCTTATCAGAGTTATTCCATTCTACAAAAATAAATCGATTCTTTAATAGCTCCAATTGCTTTTCGGTTAAACACTCTACTATCGATGACATAATTTCCTCTACATTCGGATCGTTTATTGAATAACCTATAAAGATAATTGGATGCTCTAAAAATAATGTTAATATTTTTGAAGCTAGATAAGCATTTCTATTTAAGAACTCTGTATAATCATTTTCATTAATTACTATGGATTCAGGTTGAGCTACACTTCCATGGATTTTATAAATTTCACCTATACCCTGTATAACTGAAAAGATCAACTCCTGCTGACCAATAAATACATCATAGTCTTCAAAGCAACTTTCAAGAAATGTGTCATAGTTTGTAGTTATTACTCCTGCAATATGCTTACTACTAAGTTCCTTAAAAAGTTTAATTTCTTCCTCATAATCACTATTTAGGTTTCCTTGCTTATTTATTAGTCGCTCTGCAATATCTATCTTAAAAGGAGATACTCCAGCTAGTGCTAACTCTTTATGTCTCTCTCTCGCATCTTTGTATTCTTGTGAATCTAGCCATTTTTTATTAAAGTCTTGTTCAATTAGAGATGCGAGTTTTGGGTTTTCCCCAACTAAAGTTTCATAGTTTTTTACTTCTTCTTTATACATTCGATATCCGAAGTCTGAATCTTTGGAGATATTTGCATAATATTCTAATAAACCTTCCCAACTGTCTGTTTGTAAATATCTTCTAGATAACCCTGCTCCCACAAACAAAAATGGAAGTGTATCAAAGTCTTTCAATTGCTTTTCTACTGCTTCTTTAATATATGCGTCCAACACCAACACCTCCTAAAAATAACAAATTAATTGATTCGTACTACAATTCCTTCACTACATCCTCATCCAATATCTCTTTCCTAGATTCCCAATCGGGCATCAAAGCATACAGCATCTCATAGAATTTTTTACTATGATCATTGTATTTAAAGTGGATCAACTCATGCAAAATCACATAATCAATACAGGGTTTTGGTGCCTTAATTAACTCCGAATTTATTTGTATACTAGATGAGTCAATTAATGCAGAACCCCAACGAGCTTTCATTGACCGTACTTGTAAGGTAGGTTTTTCAACTCCATACTTTTGTATCTTGGGATAGATCTTTTCCAAGGATTCCAAAAATATTTTATTTGCGCGTTCTCTATACCACTCTTGAATTAGTCGCTTCTTTTTATTTAAATCGTTAGGGTTCTGAACATATAAATGAATAAATCCCCTTAAATACTTAACGCCTTCTATACTTTTCTCGTCTACTTGTTTTACACGCAATCGATACTGTTTACCAAGATATTTGTAAGATTCACCACTCACGTACTCACGCTCACTTTTTCTCTCTGGCTGTACTTTAGCAAAACCCTTTACGTGTTTTAAAACCCAAGGTGCTTTCTTTCTTACCAAGTCTTCTATAAATTCTAGTGGAACGTTCTCATTTGCAGATACTTTAACTGTCATATCTGGTTTAATATTTAAATTTACATTTTTAACATTCTTGCGTTCAACTTCAAATACAATCATTTGATTGTCATATTCAATGTGGTGTTCACTCATGTTTGTCATCACCTTAATAACGTCGTAATGCTACAGTTTTGATTTGTTCAATTAATTTATCAATTTTATCAAAATCAAGTTTAATACCGTGCTTATCAGCAAAGTCAAAAAGTAAGTCATCTAATTCCTGTTCAAGACGATTATGAACATCGGTATTATCATGCCAATCAACCTTAGTATGCTCTCGTATAATCCCATCCATATCTAAGGCCAAGTCACCAACAATTTCATAAGATGCTTCTTGTTCATTTACTTTATCAAAAACTTCTTTAGTCACACCATAAAAGGCTTGTGCGTTACCATTCCCTTTTAAATTGGCTGGATAATTGTCTTCAGAAGCACCTTGACGATATTCTTCTTTCATTTCATTCATTGTTTGCCAGTATTCTGCTTCACTGATACGCTTTTCTTTATAATCGTCTAGAGCTTGCTGAATACGTTCCGAAAACTTTTTATAATACGCAGGATTTTCTTCGTATTTTTGATTTATACTTTTTGTTAAGCGCGTACGGATTGCGTCAGCTTTCGCTCGTTTTGAACCTAGTCGATCCATCTCCTTTTCAAAATGCTCACGATCCAAAATATCAACTGGATTTGTGATTTGCATCATTTCTTCTGATGAAATATACTGATCCATCAATTTTTGCATTTTCGCTTCATATTCTTTATGATCAATCGTATCAGAATATCGCAACTTAACACTTTTCCTTAATTCCTGGAAGAACTTTAAATCACGTTTGTATTTATTTAATTCCTCTTGTCCTAATGCATTGTAAATCTGTTCAGACTCAAGTGCGATAGCAACATTACGACCAAACTTACTCAAGACATCATAGAAGTCATCTCTTATCTTTTTATCTTCTAATAAAACTTCATATTCTTCTGTGTCCCTCTTGTTCTTGATTGGAGCGAATACTTGCCACAAGTCAGAGTGATGTTGACGTAGCTGACCAACAATGGAAACCACGTCATGAATTGCACCTTTTAAATCATTAGGATCAAAGTTTTCAAGCCCTGCTCCACTATACATTTCCATAGCTTCATCTAATTTTTCTAACAAACCACGGTAGTCAATGATAACACCATAATCTTTACCTTCATATAAACGGTTCACACGAGCAATTGCTTGCAGTAGTGTATGCTCTTTCATAGGCTTATCGATATACAGAACAGAAGCCTTCGGTGCATCAAAGCCAGTCAATAGTTTATCAACAACAATCAGTATATCGATATCATCACCATTAACAAATTCATCTTTAATCGCATCTTCATACTTATCTGCATCACCATAACGAACCATCATCCGCTTCCAGAATTGTTGTATTTTATCATTAGAAGCTTCATCAACCGCTTCATGTCCTTCTCTCTGATCTGGAGGAGAAATCATAACAGCACAGTTTAAGTCTTCCAATTCCTCAAATGCTTCCAAATAACGAATTGCTTCTATTTTGCTGTTCGTTGCGAGCATTGCCTTAAAGTTAGATCCTTGTGTTTTATAGTTATTCAAGAAGTGTTTATTTATATCAAATGCAATGGTGTTTAATCGTTGATCTGAGGATGCAATTCGCTCAAACTTACTCCACTTTTTCATTACTTGATCTTTTTGCTCGTCATTTAGATGGCGTGTAATCATTTCTAAGCGATTATCAATTGCTTTTTGGTTTACTGATTGTTCGACCATTCTTCCCTCATACAATAAAGGTAAAATAGCCTTATCAGCTACACCATCTGCAATTGTGTATTGGTGAATTAGTTTTCCAAACCGGATCATTGTATTCTTTTCTTTTTTCATTAAGGGTGTCCCAGTAAATCCGAGGTATGAAGCATTTGGAAACACTTTTTTCATCTTGATGTTCAATTCTCCATACTGTGTACGGTGACTCTCATCAACTAAAATAAAGATATCTTTTGACTCAATTGGTTCCTGATTTTTTGAAGCAGTATCAAACTTATGCACTAAGGTAGTAACAACATCAGCATTATTATCATTAATTAGATTAATAAGGTGCTTTCCAGAAGAAGCCCGACTTGCTTTAAGCCTTGAGTGGTTAAATGTCTTATGAATTTGTTTATCCAAATCGACTCTGTCTGTTACGATAACAACCTTTGGACTATATTCCCACAGTTCAGATAAAATATATTTAGCTAACATAACCATAGTTAGTGACTTACCAGACCCTTGTGTATGCCAAATAACACCTGATTGACGATTTCCATTTTCGTCACGTTGTTCAATTGTTTTTATAATCTCTTTTATAGCAAAGAATTGTTGGTAACGTGCTACCTTTTTAACATCTTTATCAAACAATTCAAAGTAACGTGTTATATCTAATAAACGTTCTGGATGAAATAGAGAAATTATATTTTTATCTTGTACTGTTGGAATCCGATCCGAAATAACCTGATTTAATTGATTTTGTAACCAATTATCATCTTGTTCTTTCCAAACAGACCAAAACTTCTTTGGTGTATTACAAGTAGCATATTTAGTTTCATTTTTATTTGTTGACATAACCAGTTGAACAAACTTAAATAGGTGCGGCGCATAGTCTTTACCTTGATTACGAATCATTTGACTAATACCTTGTTCCATAGAAATGGATGCCCGCTTACATTCAATTACTACAAATGGGATACCATTTACAAATAAAACAATGTCAGGGCGAATAGTATCTTTCCCATCTTGACGTTCAACAGAAAACTCTTCTACCACATGAAAAACATTATTATGAATGTTCTCCCAATCAATGTATTGAATTGAGAATGATTTTCTTGATCCATCAGACAGATTTTCCGAATAACTTCTCCCAAGCATAATAGATTCATAAATTTTTTCATTGGTTTTTACTAACCCGTCTGTTAATGATTCATCTAAATCACGGATTGCTTGCTGTATATTTGCTTCACTAAAAGAATTCGTGATACCTTTATATTCATAATCATTAAGGTGTCGTAATTTTTGTTCTAAGACATCTTTTAATATTACATTATAAAGGTTTTCTCTCATGCGTTCCGCTTCTTCTAAAGGAAGATTCTTATAACCCAATCCCTTAAGCACCTCAATTGCAGGGGTTTGACTAACTGTCATTTCATCATACCGGAAACCTTTCATACTTTCACCTCCATAAATAAACTAAAAGGTAGGATAAAGGAATTAAACCTTTACCCTAACCTTTCCTGTAAGTAATAATTGCATAAGACCTTTTTTCTGTTGTTGTAGTTGCTCCCGTTCTTTTTCTCGTAACTCTATTTCCTTATCAAAATTCAATAGTAAACTAGCAATCGCTTTTTGTTCTTCTATAGGAGGTAACTTTAACTTAAATTCTTTTAACCACCCTGTATTTAGATTCTTCTGTGAAGATCCTGCAATTAGTGAGTCAACCTGTCTTTTAAACAAGTTTGAAGACATCCAATATTTTATATAATAGTTATAAATGTTATCATCCAACATCCTTAAGAATCCTAAACTGACAAATATACAAAAATCAATATCTTCAGTAATAATTACTGGATTACCTAATGTTCCCACTCTACCAAAAAGTATATCACCTCTTTTAGGCTTTGCATTTGCAGTAGAACTTTCATATTCATCTTTACTAATATATTTTACATTATTAAAGTTAATCTTACCTCCATTAATGTCTTTAACTGACAGGAAAGGAACACCATTAGGTTCATAACTTGGAGTATAGGTTAAACCTAAATAGATTTTAGCTATATCTTTAATTTTCACATCTGCCCATTCCCCATCAAACCCTTGTAGGCGAACTTCACCAGTTAACAACTTTTGCATTGACCATTTCTTTTGGTCTTTCCTTTGTACAATTAATTGCTCATTTAAATCAATTGCCTTATCCCAAGTAGTGAGAATATCAGCAATTTTCTTTTGTTCTAAATAGTTAGGGTGAGCTATAGGGATGCTTTTTAATTCCGATAATCCTATCCTTAGTCGTGTGGTTCCAGATCCTCTTCTGATAGCCTCATTTCTAAATACTTTACTGTTTATATAGTATAAAATATATCTTTCATCAAATCTTTCTTTGTCTACCTTTAACCTTATTCCATCTGAAGCCATTACAAGTCTTGAATTAATATTAGGAATAAAACAAGCTCTAGCTAATGGCTCAGCCATTTTTGCAATGATTATATCGCCTGGATAAATATTTGAGTTAAGTAATTCATTTGCTTTTTCTTCTGAGGTATATATTTTATAATTATCAAGAAATTTTCCATCTCCTATATTTTGTAGTTGCACAATTCGAACACCTTCTTCTTGATAATCCTTTGTTTTAAGATCGGAACCAAAAGGGCCACCTGTAAATGAATATCTATCATTACTATCCCTTACTTCATATAAAGGAGTTAGAAGCCAATCTTCGGGAACAGTTAATTTTTTATAACCTTGTGGAGTTAAGCTACTTTTCATTTTTCCCATACAACCACCTACAATCCTAATTCTTTTAAATATTCTTTCATCTTTTGCTCAACACTTTCCAATTCGGACTTAATTTCATTTATATTCTGTTTAACGGCTTTCAGATCAACTAACTCTTCTTCTTCAAATGTATCTACATATCGAGGAATATTTAAGTTATTATCGTTTTCTTTAATTTCATCCATCGAAGCAACATATGAATACTTATCAACAGTCTCATATTTTTCATACATTTCTATGATTTTTTTGATATCTTGTTCACGTAGTTTGTTTTGATTTTTACCTTTTTCATAATCCCCTTCACTTGAGGCATCAATGAATAATACGTCATTACGCTTACGATTTTTTTGGAACACCATAATACAAGCAGGTATTCCTGTTCCAAAGAACAAAGCTTCAGGTACTCCTATTACAGCATCTAAAAGATTCATCTCTAGTATTTGCTTACGTATTTTCCCTTCACTTGAGCCTCGGAACAATACACCGTGAGGTAAGATCGTTGCCATGCGACCTTCTTCAGCTAATGAATAAAGCATATGTTGAACAAATGCGTAATCACCTTTGGAACTAGGTGGCACTCCCCAATCAAAACGTCGATAGGGGTCTAATGATGCATCCATCTTGAACTTTTTATCGTTCGTTGTATCATTAGCAAATCCCATTGCCCACTTATCCAAAGAGAATGGAGGATTTGCAACAATACGTTGAAATTTCATCAATTTATCATCCTCTAAGTGAAGTGGATTAGCTAATGTGTCTCCCCACTCTAATTTAGCATCATCGATACCATGTAAGTACATGTTCATAATTGCTAAGGAATGTGTCTGACCGTTACGTTCTTGACCATAGATTTGCACTTTTTTGTTTGGCACCTGGTTAGCAACCTTAATTAATAATGAACCAGATCCACATGTTGGATCGTAGATGCGATCGTTTTCTTCGGGCTTTACTAAGCGAGCTAGCAATTCAGAAACCATGGATGGTGTAAAAAATTCTCCACCTTTTTTACCTGCGTCACTTGCAAAACGTTCAATCATATATTGATAGGAATCCCCAATCACATCTTCACTACCTACAACAGATGGTTTTAATGTTAATCTATTAAAATCCTCTAACACAGAACGTAACATCGAGTTCCGGTCTTTTGCCCTTCCTAACACTGACTCAGAGTTAAAGTCAATGTTACGGAATACACCTCGTAATTTGCCGGTATTCTCATTTTCTAATTTCTCTAATGCTTTGTTAATAATCTCACCAATTTCTGGATCATTACGTTTACTGTATAAGTAATCAAAAGTTGCATCTTCTTCTAATACAAAACGTTCACGAGACAAAGCACGTTGTATTCGACGTTCATCTCCATCATATTTTTGGGTGTACTCTTCTAAATGCTCTTTATAAGCATCGCTTATATATTTCATGAATAACATCGTCAAAATGTAATCTTTATAAATACTTGAATCTATCTTTCCTCTAAACGTATCTGCGGCTTGCCACAGTACTGCATTAATATCTTGTTGCGTTACTTTTTCACTCATTATTATTCCTCCAATTATCCTTGTAACATTTGTTGAGAAACGCCTTTAAACCAATTCTCTTTTTCCATGATTAATTTTTGGTAAAGCCTTTTTTCTTTGCGATGAAGCCTTAACAATTTAATTAATGCTTCTTGCTTATCCAATGACAGCATTTCTATAGAAAGGGATTTCAACACATTTTTGTTTGTGCTAACTATCCGTGTTCCTGATTGTGATTTTTCTAACTCCTGCTTAATAGAATCCCTGTTTAAATACCAAGCAATATATTCAGGTAAGACTTGATCACTTTTTACTTTGATTAACACAAAATTAGATGGAACCAAAAGATTAACCTGGCCTTTACTTATATAAACAGCTGTATTTGGATCAGATAACCGCATCACAATATCGCCTTCTTCAGTGAAGTAGCGTGGACTTAGTACATCATCACTTTTAAAAACATCAAAAGGTTGACCATTAAATATTCCATCTTCTTCAATGTTTCTCAATGTCAATAACCGATAAGTGGCTTTAACGTTAAATTCTAATTCCGCTTTTTTCCTGGTTAGAACAATACCAGTCTTTATCTCTGCAATATCCTGAAGGTGCATTTTACACTCACTTCCAATATGTCATATTCAATATTTAACAATTGTTAAATACAACTTATAATAATTGTTTTTGTATGTCAAACCTTGATTAGAGGTAACCATTACTGAAAAATTAGATATAAATTCTATGAGTACCTGCATGAATATATAGAAAGGGGGACATGTCCGTTTCATGCCCCACCCCTTTTATACTAAACGTTTTTTATCCATTTGGATAGATGACGTTTTTTGATTTTACAGAGACGACATGCGTGGTGAGAGGAGCGCAATTAAGAAAGGAGAAAAAGTATGAATCACACATTGGTACAAATTCTATTGAAAGCAAAGGAAGTAAACAAGTGGATTCCTGTTAAGTTTTTGATTAAGTATGACATTCAACAAGTAAATTTACTAAAACTTGAAGATGCTTATTTAATTATTATGAAGAACAGTACGTCAGAAGGTTTGCTGTTGAAATTAACTTTAAGAGGTTATCACTATTTCAACAAAAAATTAGACTAACTCATTTTAAATTAGGAGGAGATTATTTATGAGTAAAAATGTATTTCAAGAGTATCAAAGTGATGCGGAATTTATAAATGGAAAGAGCATTTCTAGGCAAGAGATTAACACAATATATCAATCTCTAATAGAACAACATGAAATAGTTATAGATGACTTATTAGACGCTATCGATTGTAATGATTATGTGAGGCTCTCTCATTTGCTTGTTAGTAGAAACAAGATAGAAATTGCAATAAAGGAAATAGAATTTTTGCAAGAACAGGAAATAGAAGCTGACATATCTACCAGTGCAAGGATTAGCTGTGCTCTTAAAGATGTTGCAGATACTATGGAATCTAAGGGGGAAGAAGTATTAGAAATCATTACGACCAACCTAGAAAAATTGAACCACTCAGCACACAATATGATCTCTAAAACACTATCTATATCCAACCAAACATTTAGTGAGGGAAACCGATTAAATCATAAAGCTGGAAGGCTTCTGATTAATAAAACTACTAAAGGCTTAACGAAACTAGCTGATGTAATTCAAAAAAGATCTTAATCCATTGAAAGGAGGTGAAAATCACATGAAGATAAATAAACAAAAATCAATAAATAACATCGTACCATTCTCTATGAGTGATCACTCTAATGTATCTTCTCTACCTAACTTAGTTGTGAAATCTAGTGAATCGAAACGTAGAATTGAAGAACTTCAGAAATTTGTAGATGAGGTGATGATCAAAGGTGTTGATTATGGTTCAGTAAATGGTTTCTCCAAGCCAACATTATTAAAACCGGGTGCTGAAAAACTCTGTGATGTATTCGGATTTTCAAAATCAATTGAAATAGTCAATAGAATAGAAAAATGGGATGTTGGTATCTTTGCTTATGAAGTGAAGATGACCCTTACTCGAAAAGATAATGGAGTTATGGAAGCAGAAGGCTTAGGTTCATGTAACAGCAAAGAATCATCTTTTCAAAATCAAGATGCATATACGATTGTTAACACTGTATTGAAGATGGCTAAGAAACGATCATTAATTGATGCTGTCTTATCCGCAACACGTTCGAGTGGTATTTTCACTCAAGACATTGAGGATTTTCCGAGAAAACAAAACTCTAAAAGAAGTGAAGACCAAGTTACAAAAGCTCAGCTGTATAAAATCTTCAATATCATTGGTGAAATGAATATGCCGACGGAGGTAGCAAAAGAAATGATGAAGATGACTTTTGGTGTGGAACGAAGTAAGCATTTATCTAAAAGGCAAGCATCAGACTTCATACAAGATTTACTCTTGCTAAAAGAAGTGCAAATGGAAGACGATGATGAATATAACTATTGAGTTGTACATGGATTGCAAAGCAGTCGATGTATTTTTTAATGCACAAAAATAGATGAGCTCATCCGCAAAATGAACTCATCTGCATAGGTAATCTTAACAACAGTATATCGCATAGTGCTTATCTACTCAATCGGAGGGACGGTGATCGTCTCTCCTTTTTTAATACTATTACAATACAATGGAGGAAATTATAATGAATAACTCAATCAATAAAATCACTTTTAAAAACTTATTAGCAACAACTACACGTGAAAAGGAAGACAGCTATGTAGTAAATGAACTATTCAGCCGCTATACATCTATTCAAGAACTACTTGATGTCACGGAGGAAGAATTACTTCAAATAAAAGGGATTGGTAAAGTAAAAGCAAGACAGATCATTGCCGCTCTACAACTTGCTCGTATGAATCCTTGTCCAGTTGAACAAAGATTTACTATCCGATCACCTGAAGATGCATATGATTATTTGACAGATATGCAATATTTAAATCAAGAACATTTTGTTGTGCTAGGATTAAATACGAAAAACCAAATATTATTTCGTGAAACAGTATTTATTGGTTCCTTAAATGCATCTGTCGTACATCCACGTGAATGTTTTAAACATCTAGTACGTCGTAGTTGCGCAAGTGCCATTGTAGCTCATAATCATCCCAGTGGAGATGTTTCACCAAGTATGGAGGACATTAATGTTACTAAAAGATTAGGTGAGGCTGGGAAGATGATGGGGATTGAAATATTAGATCATCTTGTCATTGGCCACGAAAAATATGCGAGTTTAAAAGAAAAAGGATATCTATAAAAATTCCTTTCAGAAAAGTCAGTGAAGGTGCTAGAAATAGCACCAACACTGGCTTCATTTTAAATTTCTTAAGATATGGGCTAAAGATAGAAATAGTCTGCACTTTTTTGGTATGTACCGCTATGTAATTTAACCTCAAACCTTGTATATAAGGTTTTTCCAAGGATATTGTATAAATAATAAAATTTTTTAAAAATAAAAATTTGTCATTTACTATGTATTAATCCTTCATAATCCAAAATTGTAACATTGAAATTTGAGAAACTTAATATTTTTTATAAATACCCTACTTACGGATATGAATATAATCGCTTAAGATTATTTATGATATGGCTCATTTTTCTGTATTCTGAATGAACGGTACACCTGCTCCAATAAGATAAGTTTCATTAGTTGATGTGGAAATGTCATTTTTGAGAACGATAATTTTTGATCTGCACGTTTTAGGACATCATCACTTAATCCATTTGACCCACCAATAACAAACGAAACCTGACTCTTACCATGGATGCTCAACTTCTCCATTTCTCTAGCCAATTGTTCTGATGACCAGTTATCTCCTTGTATATCAAGGGCAACAACGTATTGATTCGGTTTAATCTTGTTTAAGATACGTTCTCCTTCTTTTTGTTTCAATTGATACAATTCCTTATCACTCAGTTGCTCAGGGGCTTGCTCATCACTTACTTCATCCATTGTTAATTTACAATAAGAACGTAATCTTTTCTCAAATTCAGCAATACCTAATTTCAGATATTTTTCTTTGACCTTACCAACACTAACGATTTGTATTTGCATAATTACATAACACCTCTAATTATTTCTTTATTCATAAATCATTTAAAATTTATGGTGATAATTGATATTGGGAGTACTTACTCACTTTACTACACTTTTTTGCTCTGAACCACGAATTTATTTAAGCTATTTATTGATAAACCCTTGATATCATCGCTTTTCAAGACGATTTAGTAAATTAAAAAAGACAACAATAAAGTTCCCTTTTTAAGCCTACCCTTATATATACACTCTTATATGTATAATTGTAACATTGGATAATTTATATAATGGATGAATCAAAAAAAATAGTACCCTGCTCCTAGTTGGGGCAATGTACTAAACCATCTTACTTCTTATAGTATGGGTATCCCTATAGTTTATAATTCTACTTTTTCAATACGTTCTCTCTCAAGTCTGTAGGTATAAGGAATCGAATCTGATCTGCTATCGAATTCTAATGACCTTATGTATTCTTCATACTGAAAGACCATTGAATCATGTACCTTCTCATTTGTTGCCTCTTCACACAATTCAACAAAAGCATGTCCATCTGTTGCTTGTGGAAGTTCAACATAATATTGATCTGTTAGATCATCTACCTTTAGCAAGACACCTGATACTATTAGTAGAGAATGTAGATTAACAGTCGCTATAGCCAATGTATCACGTGTTGGGAATGTATCTGTAATATCTACAATTATACTCAATAGCGTTTCACCTCTCTTCATCATTAACACCTAAATTGATTTTGAAGTTATAAATGGTTAATGATATAATCAATTCAACAGATTTTTATTTGGCTGTCTACTGTTTAGCAACAACAGAGGCAGTCCTTTTTTGTCTGGTTAACACATTCAAAGGTGGTAACGTTTTGTCACCAATTAAAAGCTCATCCACTCCTAATATATTTTTTAGCTGTCGTTTTCTTTTTCTATAAGTCGATGATGCATATTTGTTACGACACTCATTCTCACCATTGAATAATAATTCTGTTACAAATGCTATTAAGGAGGACTTAGTTCTAAGTTCCAATGGTTGTTTGTTAATGGCGTCAATTACTTGTTGTAGTGAGGTGTACTTTATACCACTACTTAATCCATTTCGATCCAATCCATTTTGAATAATACGTTTAGCAATAGCATTATCTAGTACAACACCTGCTCTTCTATTTGTACTAATTTGTCTAATTTCGTTGTCAGAAAGCTCAATTTCGTACCTTAATAGTCCTTTAGATTTCTTTAAGTGACGTGCTTTGTTGCAGTATTGTTTCTGTTGTTGGATTTCCCCTTCCTTATCATATATTTTCTCTTTTCTCTTTGATGCTTTCCATTCAACAGATTCAACTTTGTCACTACCAACGCTACAATAGTACCGCTTTTGATACTTAGGTATAATACAACTCGCCATCGCTCTTAAATAATGTGGTTTCTTATCGCCCACATCAAAATTCTTACATACGTGAACCTTTTCAACCGTACATTGTTCTATTGGAGGCACTCTAGTAAGATTTATCTTCAATTTTACAGAAAGATATTTACGGATTACTTTGAAGAATATTTCAATATCTCCATCTTGTAGCTCATATACATTTGTTCCATTTAAAAAAGTTGGAATGGATACCTCTACTTTTAACCAACATCTAGAAGGATCATCCTCTTTATAGGTATAGCGTATAAACGGACACCCTTTATAATCATCGTCATTTAAAGTTTTGAATATCGTTCTTGAAGTATTATTAGATGACCGTTGGGAAGAATTTGTTTGTGTCCAATCAATATCCTTAATCTCCTGTTCATTTAGTATTAAAGGAACAGCTAATTTTACCGTATCAAACATTTATCTCACGCTCCTTAAGTAACTAGTTGTGCACGTATTACAGATGTATCTACTTCTCTTGTTTATTGAAGAACTCATTAACAGTTTCAGCAACCCTTTGAATAAACTGATCACCCTTGTCTTCTTTTTCACTAACCCAATCTGCAATACGATCTTCGCTTGCAAAGCGTAACATATCACATCTAGCAACATTAATTTTTTCATTCATAATTGCTCACCTCGCTTTCTTGTTTCAAATCATAACACGATTTAATTTAAAATTACAATACCCATATCTATATTTTTAATTACATGTTATAGTTATACTTACTTATACCAAAGGATGTGAAAAGATGAAGAATATAATCTTAAACAAAACAAATTTATCTGATTTGGCAGAGCTACCAATTGGAAAAAGGGTGCGATATATTCGTGAACATCTTCAAAAAGAATATGGAAATGATTTTAGTGGGAAGAGTGTTGCTAATAGAGTTCAATTATTATCCCAATCTACATTAACAACTATTGAAAAGGGCAATACAAAGGATGTTCCTTCAAAAGTCTTACATGCAATTTCTAAAGACTTTGGAGCTGATTTATATATGTTCTTTGATGATTTTTATAAAAAAGTTTCTTATACATCCGTTGAATTAACTCCACCGCTATATAATGTAAATAGCAGTAATGACGGTGATCATGATTCCCAAAGAGCAAATGGATTGAATCCGCTTCTTGAAAATGAATACAGTATAAAAACAACGGTCAGTAAGGTAGCTTCGAACGAGGATGAACAGATGACATTTATTTTTAAGAGTCGCGTAAAATACACCGATCAACATTTATTCTATTTACTTTCGCAAATCATTAATCAAATTAATACATTAGATGTATCCATTGAACCGGAACTCACTGAAAGCAAACATCAGTTAGACTCCATAAAATTAGCTAATGATTATGTTCATTATGGCAAGTCATCATTACATGCTTTCCCCTGGCATTCTGGAAAAGAGAAAATAATAATAGATAACCAATCTTATGAAAAAGCTGTTAAATACACAGAAAGGTTATTACAAGACCTTAATCAAAATAAAGAAAAAGGAAGTGACGATAATGAGTGAAAAAATTAAAGCCGCATTATACGTTCGCGTTAGTACTGAGGAACAAGCAAAGGAAGGATATAGTATCCTAGCACAGATCGAAGAAATCGAAAACTATGCTCAAAGTAGCAACATGGAGATTGTGATGAGATATGTTGATGAAGGAGTAAGTGGGAAAAATATTTCTGGTCGTCCTCAGATGAAACGGTTGTTAAAGGATATTGAAAGCAAATATTTTTCTACTGTGGTTGTTTATAAGATAGATCGAATCTCTCGTAAGTCTAAGGATGCTTTAGAAATAGCTGAAAGATGTGAACAAGCAAATGTTAGTTTAATTAGTCTTAAAGAAAACTTTGATATAGCTACTCCAATGGGGAAAATGGTCTTTCAAATGATGAGTAACTTCTCTGAATATGAACGAAATTCAATTATTGAACGTGGGAAAATGGGAATGATACAACGAGCAAAAGAAGGTTATTTTAATGGAGGTAGAGTATTAGGCTATGATAGCGTCAATAAACGCTTAGTTATAAACGAAGAAGAAGCACATATAATCAAATTAATCTTTGATTATGCAGAACAAGAATTAGGTTACAAAGCCATTGTAAGTCGCATTAATACTATGGGCCACAAAACAAAAAGAGGATCTGATTTTTCAATTAACACGATTAAAACTATCCTAGATAATCCAATTTACATAGGGAAAATACGTTTTAATATGTTTGAAAACTGGTCAGAGAAGCATCGTAAAGGAAAGAATCCCAATTATGTTCTTGTTGATGGTAAACATGAAGCAATAATTGATCAAATACAGTGGGATCGAGTACAAAAAAATCGCAAAAAACGTTCTGTAAAACCTACAAAATCCAAAAATCCATATATTTTAAATGGACTAATTAGATGCCCTGAATGTGGATACGGAATGGTATCTGGATCATCCAAGGGGGCACAAGGAAAAAGATATCGCTATTATGTTTGTGGTCTCTTTCACAACAAAGGTAGCAAGGCATGTAGTGCTCATTCCATTCGTGCGGATAGAGCAGAACAGCAGGTATTCGAGGAATTAAAACGTATTGTGTCTGAGCCATATGTGTTAAAACAAATTATTGATAGTGTTAATGAAAATCGTAATAACGCAGAGACACCTATTAATGATGAGATTAAGATATTACAGTCAAAATTAAATAAGGTGAAAGTTCGTATTAACAATATTACGGATCAATTAATGGACGATCCATCACTAGTTAATATTTTCAAGCCAAAGTTAACCAAATTAACTGAAGAACAATCAAAACTTAATATTCAGCTTGAAGCATTAAATAGTGAATTGGAAGCATGTGATACAACACCTATTGATGAGAAAGCATTATATCAGCTTTTGAGCAACTTTAAGAAGATAATGAAGGATTCTGATCCTACCAGTCAAAAAACATTGCTTCGCTTAGTTATAAAGGATATCCAAATTAGCAAAGAAGCACCACGTGGTATTGGAAGACATATAGAAAGGATAAACTTGCACTTTGACTTCACAATTGAAGGTTTAGAGGATCAAACAATGGAGTTATTAGAAACAATAAGTATGGATTATATCCAACCAGTTGAGCATTGGATGCTGGAAGATAGAGATGGGAAAAAACTTAGCGAAATGATGGATTCGCTTAATATTTTACCCTTGAAAGATGTACGGTTCTCCCCGATTAATCCTGAATGCCCGATAAATCTGTTCGACCAATACCAGCCGCATTAATTGGTGTGGTAGTGTCATTTTTGAAAATGACAAAGCAAAATCGCTCCGCTTCATGACCGAATCACTTAATCCCAATGATCCACCAATCACAAAAGCTACCTTACTTTTCCCATGCGTAGCAAGTTGATCCAGATCTTTGGCTAGTTGTTCCGAAGTCACTTGCTTCCCTTTAATTTCCAAAGTGATCACATGAGTATCTGGATTTAATTTAGCTAGAATACGTTCGCCTTCTTTATTTTTAATTTCTTCCATCTGTGCAGCACTAGAATTTTCTGGTGCTTTTTCATCAGGTACTTCGATTTCCTTAATTGTCGCATAAGCACCCAAACGCTTGACGTATTCAGCAATCCCTTGCTTTAAATATTTTTCTTTCAACTTCCCCACACTGACAATCATTATATTCATCCTTCATACTCCTCACCGGCGTCTAATATCAAGTTAACCTAGTTATCAGATGCCACATCTTTTTCCTAGTTCAATAAATGTATCTAGCAAAACTTCTGCTCCCATAGCTAGGTCTGCTTGATCGGCCCACTCTGCTGGATTATGACTGATTCCATCCTTCGTCCGCAAAAAAATCATTCCTATATCCGTTATTTGAGCAACATTCATGGCATCATGACCTGCGCCACTTGGTAATTTTACTAGTTCGATATCATTTTTTCTAATAGCAGCTGCAATCGCTTCGTTAACAGACGGTATAGTTGTTACACCATTGGAACGGTCTAAGATTTGGAGATCAAATATAATACCGCGTTGCTCTGATATATCACGAGCTTTCTTTCCAATCTCCTCAACGAGTTCATCAAGTAAAGCATCAGAAAGGTCACGCATATCAACGGTAAACTCTACTTCGCTTGGAATGACATTAATCCCTCCAGGCTGAACAGACAGTTTTCCAATCGTTGCGACAGTCTGTTGTTCGTTACGGGCTAATGTTTCGATGACCTGGATAATTTCTGCTGCGCATGCCATCGGATCCTTTCTGAAATTCATCGGTGTCGTTCCAGCATGTCCAGCCTCACCAGTTAATTTAATCTTTAGCCACCGCAAACCTACCATCCCTGTCACAAGCCCCACAGGTATATTTTGAGACTCCAATACTTTGCCTTGCTCAATATGTAATTCAAGATAACATTTTATCTCTTTTGGCTTTACTTCTGCCGAGGCTACATGTTCCGGTTTATATCCCTGCTGTCTCATAGCATCAGCGATAGAGATCCCATATGTATCGAAACTATTTTCTAAATCCGGTTCTGTTAATTTACCTATGAAAGCTTGGCTGCCTAACATGCCCGAAGAAAAACGTGCTCCTTCTTCATCGGTAAAAATAACCACTTCAACAGCATGATCGAGCGCAATATTCTGCTCATGCATTGTTTGCAAAACTTCAATCCCCATTAAGACCCCAGCAGCTCCATCAAACATGCCACCATTGATGACGGTATCAATGTGTGAGCCAATTAAAATGGTCGTAGCACTTGGAACTTTACCAGTTGCTTTGCTTGTCGTTCCTCATTTGTAAACACTAGTCGCGTTAAGCTCCCTTCAGGATCTTGTCCAATGCTTCCTAACTCGTGAATTCTTTTCCATAACCGTTCGTTATTTATTTTCATCGTGCACCACCTGACTTGAATACTCATCTATCCTACAGATTACATACATTACTCAACATTACTTCTTTGCCGTAACTATTTATTCTAATTATCATATCACTAATCACTATCGACAAGAAAGTTTATTTTCAGAAAATTAACAAGTAAAATGGTTTTGTGAAATATAATTGGCGTACACTATCCTATAGTAAATATTTGGTGATTTAAACTCAGATTTTAAAATATATTTGTAATTAAAGTTATAATAGAAGAAACGCATAAGACATTGGTTTTGTACGATTTTAAAATCTCATCCAACACATAAATTTATTATGGTAAGCTTTAATAAATTAACCAAAGGAGATTAGAATATGAACAAAGACGCACTAACGTTTTGGAATAACTATTGGAAAGAAAAAGATCTAACACCACCAGAGAATTATACTGCATGGCAATTTGGGTCTGAGCCGGATACATTGGCACAGCTTGTGTGTGACAGAAAAAAGACTGCGACATGCTCTAACCACACCTTATATCAAGTAGAAAATGAGCCACTCCCTGCTGTTGGAGAATATAGTATCATTTTGGATAGCCAAGATAAGCCAGTGGTTATAATAAAGACGATCGAAGTAACCATTTTGCCAATGAATGAAGTGCCAGAGGAATTTGCTGTCGCTGAAGGTGAAGGTGATGGTTCTTATGAATATTGGTGGAGAGAACACAAGAAAATTTTCACACAGGAAATGAAAGAGTTAAATAAACCTTTTCAAGAAGATATGCTGTTAGTCTGTGAAAGATTCGAAGTCGTAGATTAATACTTACTTTAACCAATTAGTACTGAAGTTTATGTGGTTGTGCATAATAGTGCTGATCTTAGAAAAACTATACATGTACTTTAACACCAATAAATTTTGGAGGACATTTATATGGCACAAGCAAATTTACATCAAGAATTACAAAGAATCAGTGATCAAATACAAGCAGCACAGCAAGCTGTACTACAGGCGCAAGGAACTGATTCTAACCTTTTACAACAGGCACATCAGCAACTGCAACAAGCAGAAGACGCACTCGAAAGCACGAGAATTCAAGTAGGAACTGAGGCAACAGACAACCCACAATTCCAGCAAGCTTCCGAAGAATTACACGATATTCGTCAACAAGTGCAAGAAGCCCAGCAAAATAATAGTGATGTTTTATAATATTTGCAAAAATAATTCCTCTAATCGAGGAGTTATTTTTTTGAGTTTAAACATTAGGTGATGCGCACAATTCAATCTAAATTAATAACGAATGATTAGTTGTACAGTATAATGATAATAAGGTTATTGAATAATGACGGACTAGAAAGGAGTTGTTTATAATCGGGTACATTGAAGATCTGCGTGAACTTGTCGGTCATAGACCATTAATATTTGTTGGATCTGTTGTAATTATTTTAGATCAAAACGGTAAATTATTATTACAAAAAAGAAAATACCCATATGGTACTTGGGGCATACCTGGTGGACTAATGGAATTAGGCGAGTCAACAGAAGAGGTTTGCCGTCGTGAAGTATTAGAAGAAACTGGACTTGTTATAGATCATCTAGAGCTTATTAATGTTTATTCAGGTTCTGATCATTTTGTAATTGCTGAAAATGGGGATGAATTTTATGTTGTAACTGTTGCCTATTTTACAAAAGGTTTTACAGGTAATTTACAGGTTGATCGTTCTGAGTCAATAAAATTTGAATTTTTCTATCCGAAAGACCTGCCTGATAATATTGTGAAAAGCCATCGTGTTATATTAGATGAGTTTCTAGAACGATTCTATACACTACGTGATAATTAAACCTCGTTACGGGTGTAGTATTTTTGGGCCATCCAGAATAGATGGATAGCCATATATCTAGAACATTCATTTTTGCTATTAATTAAAGCTCTACTTCCAATCGATTAAGCTTTTTATTATCACCCATAACGATCAATATGTCTCCTCTTTCAATTTCCACATCGTCTGAAGGAATCATTGAGACAGTTTCTTCATCCTTCTTAATTGCAATCACTTTACACTTGAATTTTTGCTGTACTTTCAAGTTGGCAATTGTTTTGCCTATAATTTTATCACTTGCAACGACTTCAATAATACTATGCTTGTTCGATAACTCAATATAATCAACAATCTTATCTGATGTAATGTGATGTGCAATTCTTCTAGCCATATCGCGTTCCGGATGAATGATTTTATCCGCACCGATTTTCTCTAGAATCTTTTGGTGGTATTCATTACGAGCCTTAACCCATATTTGCTTCACATTCATTTCTTTTAACAACATAGTTACCAAGATACTAGACTCTAGATCACCGCCAAAACTAATAATTGCAACATCAAAGTTACTGATCCCCACTGATTTGAGGGACTCTTTGTCCATTGCATCCAATGTTGCAACATGACTGGCAACGTCTTCGTATTTCTGAACCCGCTCTTGGTCCTTATCAATTGCCATTACATTAACACCTTCATTGACCAGCTCTTTGCACATACTTCCACCAAATCTACCTAATCCCATCACAACAAACTCTTTTTTCTCTGATTTCACATTGGTAATTCCTTTCGATACTATTTCTATTTTATTAGTATGATCAATTTAACCTTTATCTAAAAACAAAAATAAATTCTATTATGTAACTTTTTATCACTTAGTGCCTTTGAATAACTAGCTTACCACAACAATAAAATTGAGGTAAAGATGTCATAGATATTTTAACCTAGAAAAGCCCAATCATAAAAATGATTGGGCTTTTCAAATTAAGCTATTCTTCCATCACATTTCCTTTTGCAGGAATCGGATTATCTTGCAGTAGTTTTGCAAAATAAATCGTGTTATATGCCAGCATCTCAACATGCTTCTGAGTGAATGCATTATTCTTACCATTAGCATCAATAAACGATGGACCTGGTCCTGCTTCTCCGACCCAATACGTATCAACATTTGGTGGAATCACAAACCCTATATGCGATAAACCATACAATACCGAATTTGCTGCATGTTTAGCACCATCTTCATTGCCTGTTATCACTACTCCACCTACTTTATTGTAGTAGATGGATTGTCCTTTTTCATTTGTTAAACCACTTCCTCCATATAACCGTTCAATTGCAACTGTAGCTAGGCTACTTTTTTCACCTAACCAGACAGGTGTTCCAATAATAACTATATTCGCTTCCTTTACTTTTTTCAGGATAAGTGGCCATTCGTCCCCATTTCCCATATCATCACTTATACCAAACGGAATATGGTAGTCTGCTAATCGTAAACTTTCTGTTTCTACTTCTTCCTCATGATAAATTTTGCTTACTTGCTCATAAAGTGCTTCTGTATGTGACGGGTCTTTACTACTCTTTAAAGATGCATTCAAAAACAGAGCTTTAATTTGACTCATCTTTACCCTCCTTATTCGATATCTATTATTCTCATACCCATAATGAAACCTGATAAATCTTTTTTTCTTACTTGAATATGAGGAGAATGTGCTAAACTAAATTGGAAGGATATGCCGATTCAATAATTTATTTCAGAAAGAAGGGATAAGATTGGTTGAATTTAGTTTAAATTCAAGTTCGAAGAAGAAACCTAGAGGCTTGGGTAACTTGGATGAAAAAGGATGCTTCGCACAACGGACAAGATATCGCCCTAATCCGATTGGTATATCTACAGCGAGAATATTATCTATCTAAGATAATACTCTTCTTGTCAGTGGACTAGATGCTAATAATAGAACCAAAGTGTTAGACATCAAACCATATATTCCAGAATTTGATTCGAGAACCGATGTACATGTGCCTGATTGGATGCAAGATTTGATGCAGCATTATTTCTAGAATACCCCAAATTATTTCCATGGAAATAATTTTGCACACTAAATCTTTATCTTTAATATGAAACGTATTAATCGTTAATCGTGTATACCTATATTATGTTTATACTTATTAACAATCAGGTATAGTTTTTATATAACTACTAAATCAAGGAGGATAAAACAATGGAACGTATTATTTTTGTAGAAACAGGAACTGGTATGGATACACATGGTCAAGATGTAACGAAAGCTGCTGTTCGTGCGGTAGAGAATGCAATTCATTATAATTCAATGCCTGGCTTGAAATATTACTTGCCTGAGCAGTCCCTTCACAATATGAAGGTAAATGTGAAAGTAGCTGTACCTGCTGATAAGGAACTATTGGATAAAGAAAAAATTATTGCAGAAATCCCTTATGGCACTGTTACCGTTGAAGTAATTGATGGTGGCATGGCTACATCAAGTGGAATTGTTTTAGAAGAGCAAGAAGATAAAAGTGATTTAATGTATATTGTTAATGCAGCTGTAGAAGTTGGGTACTAGAATAAGCACTTTTCTATTTCTCCACTCTTTTTTCTGATATAATGTAAACGCTAAAGTTCAATGGAGTTTTTTTATCTTTAGCGAAAAAGTTAATTAGACTACCAAAAAGGAGGAATGCAACATGACATATTTACCAGCAAGTGATCGATATGATCAGATCCCTTACAACCGTGTTGGGAATTCTGGTTTGAAACTGCCCGCAATTTCCCTTGGACTTTGGAACAATTTTGGTGGGGAAGATGTAGTAGAAAACCAACGCAAGATGCTACGTCGAGCTTTTGATTTAGGTATTACTCATTTTGATTTAGCAAATAATTATGGCCCACCACCGGGTTCTGCAGAAGAAAATTTTGGTTCTATCTTAAAGAAGGATTTTCAAGCCTATCGAGATGAGCTGATTATCTCTACTAAAGCTGGATTTGGAATGTGGGAAGGACCATATGGAGATTGGGGTTCAAAGAAATATCTTGTATCTAGTTTAGATCAAAGTTTAAAGCGATTACAATTAGACTATGTAGATATTTTTTATCATCATCGTCCAGATCCTGAGACACCTTTAGAGGAAACAATGGCTACGCTTGATTTAATGGTCCGTCAAGGAAAGGCGCTCTACGTTGGAATTTCGAATTATGGTGCAGCAGATACTGAAAAAGCTGTTGAGATACTACAAAAACAAGGGACACCATTTATTATTCACCAAGCCGCTTATTCCATGTTTAATCGTTGGGTTGAAGATGGCTTAACGGATGTTTTAGAGAAAGCAGGTGCAGGTTGTATTGCCTTTGTTCCATTAGCACAAGGGTTGTTAACCAACAAATACTTAAATGGCATTCCTAAAGATTCACGTGCAGCAAAAGAACATATTCCGTTTTTAAATAAAAAAGATGTTTCAGATGATGTCATCGAAAAAGTGAATCAGCTAAATGATATTGCAAAAGAACGTGGACAATCCTTAGCACAGATGGCTCTTGCTTGGGTTTTACAAGAAAAAACTGTTGTCTCGGCTTTGATTGGTGCTAGTCGTGTCAGTCAAATTGAAGAGAATGTTAAAGCGCTTGACAATAAAGATTTTTCAAACGATGAGCTGCAAATAATTAATAAAATCTTAAAATAGAAGATACTTAGACTTTTTAGGTACTTCTTAAATCAATGATTCAAAAGGATTATCGTGAAAATCCGTCTAGAAAACTAGACGGATTTTTCATTTCTACTATTTACTCGGATATGATACAAGGAATTCTGCTTGTCCATTAAATTGATAAGTATCAACTGTTGCTGGTATAACGAAGTGATCACCTTTTTCAATTGCAAATGCTTTGCCATCTACTATGATTTTCGCTTTCCCTTCTACTACACTAACTTGCAGAAAATCAGCATCCTTTTCTTTTTCAGTAGCACCATCTAAATCCCAGTGGTACACCGTAAAATATTTTTCAGTAACCAATCTTTTAGCTTTCAAACCGCCAGTTACCTCTTCTAGCTGATCATAATTTGGTGTTTGGTGCGGCACAGTTGTTACTTCTATCGCTGCATCCAAATGTAACTCACGTGTATTACCTTGGGCATCAGTACGATCATAGTCATATACACGGTATGTAATATCAGAGCTTTGTTGTGTTTCTAAAATGACAATTCCTTTACCAATAGCGTGAATCGTACCACTTGGAACATAAACAAAGTCACCGGCTTTTACAGGTACACGTCGTAGTAGCTCATCCCACTTGCCTTCATCGACCATTTGCTCAAGCTCTTCACGTGTTTGTGCATGATGGCCAAAGATAATTTCAGCACCAGCATCTGCTGATAGTACATACCAACATTCTGTTTTTCCATATGGTTGCTTTTCTACTTCTCGTGCATACGTGTCATCTGGATGCACTTGAACAGATAAATCATTTGCTGCATCTAAAATTTTTATCAATAAAGGATACACTTCATTATTATCTGCGGCTTTATTAAACAATTCCCCTTTCTGTTCCCAAGCATCCTTCAATGTTTTTCCGGCAAGCGGCCCATTTGTAATAATACTTGGACCATTTGGATGAGCAGAAATCACCCAAGCCTCTCCAGTGTGCTCATAAGGAATATCATAGTTATATTCTGTTTTTAATTTTTTCCCTCCCCAAATACGTTCTTGGAATGCAGGGTTTAAAAATATTGGTTCATTATACATGTTACTTTATCCCCCTCTGGTTAATATAGTCTTTTTATATCTTATCAGAATAGAAAACAACTGTCCTCAAATTACTAAGCAAATTAAATTTTCATCCACAAACTTATACACAAAAAATAAAATTTATGATTATCAACAGATTTCAACAGGTTAAACACAGGTTTTCCACAACGATTTCCAAAATAATACTATACCAATTATCCTATTTGGTAGTAGAATAATCGTTCGCTACTAAATATAGAAAGTTATCCTCAGGGTTATGCACAGACTGTGTATAACTATTGTGTTTATTCACACTTTTTGTGTAAAAGTCCATTTTTTCTAGTGTTTTTGTCTTACGTGTTTGTGTATAAGTGATTTTTCTCTACTTCTTAGCTTTATCCACAAAAAAAATGAGCGGCAATAAAATTGCCACCCATTTTTATTTTTGTGTTGCTAATTCAAGGGTTACCTGATTTTTTGAACCTTCACGATAATAAGTGACCTCCATTGTTTCTCCAGGTTGCTTTTCTTGATATAAATGCTTTCGCAAATCTATAATGTCATTAATTTTCTTTCCGTCTAAGGCTGTAATTACATCATATGGTTCCAATCCTGCTTCAGAAGCTGGAGATCTAGGTTCTATACTTTGTAAATAGATGCCACTTTCTACGTTACTAGGTAATCCAAGGCTACGTTGCCACTCAACTTGAGCAACATCACCCAAAGAATAAGCTTCAACTCCTAAAAAAGCTCTAGTCATTTCACCTTCAGTTTCTAATTCTTCAATAACCGGAATCGCTGCATCAACAGGAATTGCAAAACCAATTCCCTCAACAGAGGACTGCGCGATCTTCATCGAATTAATTCCAATTAATTGCCCGTTAATATTGATTAACGCGCCTCCACTATTACCAGGATTAATAGCCGCATCAGTTTGAATAACTTCAGTCTGCCAGTCTGCTCTACCATCTCCATTAAAATCTTGTGGAATAGCTCGTTTTTTTCCACTAATAATACCTTGTGTGACAGAACCAGACAAATCGAGACCTAAAGGATTACCAATCGCAATTGCGGGTTCTCCTACCTTGACTAGTTCGGAGTTACCAATCTCCACTACGCCTTGAACTGCTGTACCATCCATCTCTAGAACAGCTAAATCTGTAAATAGGTCGCTTCCTCTTAACGAAGCAGCTAAGCGCGTCCCATCTGCTAATATTACTTCGATTTGGTCTGCACCTTGGATTACGTGGTGATTGGTCACAACAAAAGCACGATCACCAGAAAGCTTATAAATCACACCAGAACCTGTTCCTTCACTTGTTTGCCCCCCAAAGATTGATTGTGAAGTTGAACTTTCTATTCCAACCACAGTAGGGGCAACCTTTGAGACAACATCTGTAATTTGTGTTGACACGTCCACACTTAAAGGTTGTAAGGATCTTGCTGTATTTCCATTTCCTATATTATTTGCTTTTAAATTTTGATCTTCTAGATGTATTTGATATGGTAAAAGATCATATTGCACTAAACTTGGAAGTACAACAGCAAATAGAAATGCACCAAGTACTAAACCAACTACAAATGTTAAAAGAACTCTCGGTCGTTTTTGTTTTTTAGGTTTCCTGGTACTGGACCTTGCACCAAGTTCTTCTGAGTCTAACTCTTTTGTTTGTTGCTCTTTATTTTCATCATCATAATATGCCAATCATGCACTTCCTCTCCATGATTACATTTCTGTACTGTTAGTAGTTTGCCAAGTCCTCAATTCCTTATATAACGTTAAAAATTGGAGTAGGTGAACTTGGATCGGTGTCATGAATTTCAAGCCCGTTACCAATCGAAAAACCATACTCTCGTAAGTTATTTTCAACTGACATCCGTGCTAATTCTTTCATATTGTTATCTTTGCTCAAATGAGCCAAATAAATACGTTTTGTATTGTCACCAATAATATCCTGCAGTGCTAATGCACAATCTTCATTGGAAACGTGTCCCGTGTCACCTAAAATACGTCGTTTTACACTCCATGGATATCGGCCCATTTGTAACATGGAAACATCATGATTTGCTTCAAATATAAGAGCATCTGCATTTTCAACTGTTTTTTTAATTCGTTCTGATACATAACCAAGGTCGGTTACTAATGCCACTTTTTTTCGTTGGTGATGAAATGTATAAAACATTGGTTCTGCAGCATCATGTGATACCCCAAATGACTCCACATCTAAATCACCGAAAGTTTTAGTTTCTTCCATGTTAAACATAAACTTTTGATCAAGTGTTATTTTACCGATTGATCCTTCCATGGCTTTCCAGGTCTTTTCATTTGCGTAGATCGGTAAATTATATTTACGTGCGATAATTCCTAGACCTTTAATATGATCACTGTGTTCATGTGTTACTAAGATTTTGGTTATTTCATTTGGATCAATGGATGATTCTGATAACAAGCGATCTATTTGTTTACCACTTAATCCTGCATCAACCAATATCTTCTCTTTATCTGTCCCTATATAAAAGGCATTTCCTGTACTGCCTGAAGCTAGTACGGTAAATCTTAATGTCATTCATTCTCCACTCCAATAATTCGATTGTAGACCACTGTTAAATCATCTTTTATCATGTTTAATAACTTTGATTTTTCTTCCGCTTCCTCTACGTGAATAAATTGAAAGTTACTCTCATTTGTATTCTGCAATAGCTCTTGGTAATTTATAATTGATGTTCTAAGAAAGTCATTATTTTGTGGATAATTGTGACCCTCAATTGCATTAACAAAATACTCTTTTGTTTTATTAACTTTCACATTCCAAGTTGGATTTAACACTTGCTCTCCATTCGGTAATGATATTAAATTATGATATCCCAAATTAATGTCATTTACCTCATCTCCAGTACGTAATTCATTTGCTTTATGATATAAATTTGAGACTGCATCAATTTGTGGGATTAGGTCCTTTGTTTCTACGGTCTCTTCTTCTATTTCTAATGACGTTTGTACATATTGCAGCATTTCACTATCATCGTTGACCTGGATTAATAAAAGGGCATTCGTATTATAATAAATTGGATAATCCATTACTTGAAAGAAGATAAGTAAACCTGATCGTTCATCTTTTCCCCAAAACATATAATCACCACTGTTTACTATTACCCTACTTAATGTTTCTTTGTAAGCTTCTTCATTGTTCATATTAATAGCAACTGGTTCATTGAATTGTCCGAACATAACGGTATCATTGATAATTGCATTTTTTTGATTTGAAAACTGTTCTATTTGCGCAATTGATTGATCAGAAAGTGATTTGTTTTTCGCATAAATTAGTGGTGCTTCGAAAGACTCTTCTGACACATTACCTAATCCATTAATATTCAGTCTTAACTCCTCTTCTTTTGAGGATTCTTCTGGTATAAATGACTGATTTTCATCACGTTTATCTAAAAGTTGTTGGACAAGAAATATATTTAATATGAAGAAGCAGATTATGAATAGTGATTTAATTTGTCCCCATTGCACGATCAACACCTCCTACTTTTTTATCCGGTAACCTTAGTTCTTGCCAACCACTTACACCTTTTATATACCAAGTTGGTATTAGTTCATATACTTGACCTTGTCCGCCTGTTTGTTCTTCCACCTTATATCCAATTGATACATCATAGACTACAGTATCTTGATAAGACTCTCCTCTTAGAGTATTTAGGACCAATTCTGGTGTTGGTAGTGAATTCGTCACTTGACCAGGACCACGGTAATCATGCAATTGAATAAGCGGATGCGTATATTGGTAAATATTTTGATTATGCCAGTTAACAGAAATAGTCGAAATTACTTCTGAGGAATATATTGGATAACCTTTATACATTAACGTATACTTAACTAAATTTGAGTTAGCTGTCGTTGATAAATCTGATAAAAAGTATTGAAATGGTTCACTAAATGTAAAACCATTATGTGCATTGATATAATTATGCACTTGATTTAAAAGTTGATAATCTTCTATTTCTTCTTCTATTGTTTTTGATTCATTTGTTGGATTGGTAAAATCTATACTATATTTATCCCTTGTCATCCTTCTTACTCCATCTGTATATACAGTTGTACCTCCTGTCATAAATGAACTCTTAACTGTTGACGGTGTATTAAACAGCAGGTTACGAAAAGAATAAATATCTAACTGTAAATATGAAAATTGTTGTGCACCCACATTAACTTCGCTAGGTAGATAGATTGAATTTCCTAAGTGATTTTCCAATACGTAATATGGCATAAATGTATGGTTATCATAATAGGTATTTAATTTATCAACAGCTTCATTAAGATTTTGCACATGAGCACCTATTGCTGTACCTGTATTAGATCTTTCGAATATTATTTGATTATCTTGATTATCACCTGATAATAAAATATAAATCCTATCAAATGAACCGTTGGGAATTAGCATATCATCATTAACCGTGAACATGTCCGCGATTAATTCTGTTGGAAATTCGGCAGGAAAAATTATTTCCACCAAATTTTGATTTTGTTGATTTATCTCTTTATCGAGATTAATGACTCTTTGAAAGTCATATAAAGAAAAATCAAGTATTTCATTATAAAGGGTGTCTTGTTCACTTTTATCTACTAAACCTTGTGGTTCATCATTCATATGATAAAGAACCCTTGATGGTTGAGCTGTATCTTTTTTTGTTAGTTGTACACCATCTAATTGTGCATCAATTACGCTTTCATCAGGAGATGCTGGGTCAAAATCAGGCTGATAGTTCCAAATACTTAAAGTTAACAATAAACTTAATATAATTAAAACTGATAAAATAAATGTTTTCCAATTTTCAAAACTCATTTTTTCATCCCCCGCTTTCGATTAATAAGCGGTAATGTGAAGAAAATAGTAGTACCTTTCCCCTCAGCACTCTCTGCCCATATTTGTCCATGATGTGCATTAATAATTTCTTTCGCAATGGCTAGTCCAAGACCCGTTCCACCAAGTTGTCTTGACCTTGCTCGATCTGCACGATAAAACCGTTCAAATATCTTATCTAATTTTTCTCTCGAAATACCTGGGCCTTTATCGGAGATACTCACTTTAATTCGTTGTTTTTCTTTTATAACTCCAAATGTTATTTTACCGCCTTTTGACGAATATTTAATTGCATTAGACATGACATTATCAATAACTTGAATAATCTTATCTTTATCTATCCATAGAAACAGACTGTCTTTCGGTATATGACGTTCAATCACTATTAATTCCTCTTTATTCATTTCAAAGCGATCAAGAACATGATGGAAAAATGGGACGATATTAACTCGCTCTTTATACATCGATTGTTCTTTATGATCCATTTTTGATAATTGTAATAGATCGTTTACTAAACGTATCATCCGCTCTGTCTCGTTTTGTGTGACTTCTAGGAATTGTGGTGCAATCTCTTTATCTTCCCATGCCCCATCTATTAATGCTTCCATATAACTACGCATAGTTGTTAATGGTGTCCTTAATTCATGTGATACATTGGACACAAATTCACGTCTTTCTTTTTCAACCTTTTCTTGTTCTGTTACATCACTTATAACAGTTATCAGACCAGAGAATTGCTCATTCTCATCTTGTACAGTAGAAAAATTTGCTTTAATTAAAAAGAATTGTTCATCATCACTAAAGTCAATGGTGATCGAACCCGCTTCTTGAAACTCAGTTAAATCTATCTTTTTATCTTCAAGTTGAAGCACATCAATGATTGATTGCCCTTTTACTTCCTCAAAAGATTTCCCAATTAAAATCGCTGCTGGCTCATTCATCAAAGTGATTATCCCTTTTTCATTTGTGGAAAGTACACCATCAGACATATTGGATAAGACCGAACTCAATTTTCTTCGTTCCTCTTCTGTTGTATGATTTGCCTGTTTAATCTTTTCGTTCATATCATTAAAAGTCATTGCAAGCTGACCAATCTCATCCGTGCCGTATACATTTACTTTTTGTGAAAAGTCACCTTGAGACATAATCATTGCTTGTCTTCGCATTTCTGTGATCGGTTTTGTAATAGCCCTTGCTACTAAAATACCTACTAATGCCGATATAATAATCGCAATTAATGTTCCATTCAAGAAAATATTGTTAATATTATCAAGCTGGTCATATACTTCTTCCATTGAAGCCTCTAAATAAATCGCACCCAGCGGTTCGTCCTCATCGTAGAGTGGAACAATTCGAACCAGTCTGCGTTCACTTGTTTGTGTATCACGTTGAATTGCTCGTTTGGTTGTACCATAAATAATTGCCGGCCGTACTCCACTATCTCCAGTTACTAATTTTCCAATATCCTCTTGTGCATTTGTCCCAATAATACGAAATTGTCTATCGATTACTTGTAATTTTGAATACACATCACTTCGTCCATATAATCCAACAATATCTTCTACATCATCCTGTAATGTTGGACCACTTCCATCTTCTGGTCTTTCTTTCTTTAATGCCTCTTCTAGGTTATAACTTAGGACATCCAAGCGTTCATCAACGTTTTCTTCAAAACTTTCTGTTAGATCATTTTCTAATCTTTGCGCAAAATAGGAACCGATCACTTGAATCGCTAACAAAAGCAATAAAATCATAATGATAATAATTTTCCACTGCATTGATTGAAAAAGCTTAACCTTCTTCATAAAGCATTACTCCTGTTTGGGGTTTCGTAAATAATATCCAACACCTCTTCTAGTTACAATCCAAAGGGGAGAACTTGGATTATCTTCAATCTTTTCACGTAGACGGCGGACTGTCACATCAACTGTTCGTACATCACCATAGTAATCATACCCCCAAACAGTTTCTAATAAGTGTTCACGGGTCATTACTTGTCCGATATGTCTCGCTAGATAATGTAATAATTCAAATTCCCGATGTGTTAACTCTACATGTTCGTTTTCTTTTGTGACTGTATAAGCATCTGGATGGATTACAAGCGAACCAATTTGAATATCTTTATTTACTCTTTGGTTATCACTAGGTACTTGTTGTTGTCTTCTTAAATTAGCCTTAACACGAGCAATAACCTCCCGATTGCTAAATGGTTTTGTTACATAATCATCGGCACCTAACTCCAGTCCCAACACTTTATCTATCTCAGAGTCTTTTGCGGTAAGCATAATAATAGGCATAGAATGGTCTTTGCGTATCTCACGGCAAACTTCATTCCCATCTCTATTTGGTAACATAATATCTAATAGTAATAAGTCTGGATTTTCCTCATTTGTTACTTTGATTGCTTCATCTCCATCATAAGCACAAACAACTTGATATCCTTCTTTTTCTAGATTAAATTTTAATATATCTGCAATTGGCTTTTCATCATCTACAACTAATATTTTTTGACTCATGGTAAAGCCTCCTTTTTTACAAACTACTCTCATCTTTTATTTTATCGTACTTTAGCCTAAATGTCTTTTTTTTGCAAGCCTCTTTTAGCAAACAATGTTGCTTTTATTCAAACTTGATAGAAAATACGTATTAGCTAACTAATAACGTGAGTTACTAACCCTAACCCGCTACACAGTGAAATGGACTCGCTTTCCGTGGGCACGGCTTCAGCTAACTCGGAAAAGCAAAGATCGCTTTCCGAGTGGATCTTCAGCTCGCGCTGTTCCCACAGGAGTCTCGCCCATTTCACTTGCTTCGCTAGTTTTGTCTATAAACATATATTGAATGCCGTCACTAAAGCTTTAAAATCAAATAATAATGTTACGAAGCATTCCTTGTCCTACGGGAACAGCGAATGTTTCCGATGGGGCGAGTAATCGCAGTCCGACGAGCCGAAAATCCATTTTTAGAAGTGACTTTCTTCTAAAAATTAGTTGAGGCCGTGCCCGTGGAAAGGGAAAGCCTTTGGGGACTGCGATTACTCGCCCCACCAAAACCACTGCTGACGGAGCGGGTTAGTAACTTACGTTACTATAGTTAATGCAAAGTTTATATAAACTTTGTCATAAATAACTAGCTTCTATAGAATTCCCTCATTGAGTATGATGAAAACCCTTGTTGCATTTTTGCAACAAGGGTTTAGACTTCGATATATTGAGGTATATCAATTATATATTAAATTAGAATAGTCCTGCTGGGTTAATTCTTTGACCATTTTTATAAGCTTCGATGTGTAAATGTACACCTGTTGATCTTCCTGTTGTTCCCATAACACCAATTTTACTTCCTTGTGGAACTGTTTGACCTGCACGAACACTGATAGAAGCAAGGTGTGAGTAAGTTGTCTTATAACCATTATTATGATTAATAACAATATGATAACCATAACCACCACTGTGCCATCCCGCTGATTCAACCGTTCCATTATCAGCAGCTAAAATAGCACGATTACTAGGTCCCGCAATATCCATACCCTTGTGATAGGACCCCCATCGAGGACCCATATGACTAGAGATATATCCGCCAACTGTTGGCCAAGTGAACTCACCCGTACCTCTATGAGGAACAACTTTTGTTCCTTTAACAATAATTTCTTTTACCGGTTCTTTGGTTACCTCTTCTTTTATTACTTCTTTAGAAGTAATTTTACCGTTCACAATCTCTAATGCATATTGTACTTCTTTTTTTCCTTCTTGACCTGACTGTTTTACCTGTGAATCGCCCTTATAAATAGCATCTGAATACTGTACTTCTCTTTCATATTTAATTTCTTCTTCTACTAACTTCTCTTCATTTACAATTACATTTACATAAGGCGCATAGTCTGTCACATTTATTTCTTGACCAATTTGAAGAATCGAATCTTCAGTTAGATCGGGGTTGATATCTAACAATTGTTCCATATCTAGTTCATACTGCCCCGCAATCGAACCAAGCACATCCCCTGCTTCTACAGTATGGATTTTATCTTCTAAAGTTCCTTTTTCTAATAGCTTCATTCCATCATCTACTGTTAAAATATTAGACTTTGAAACTTTTTGCTCTTCAAGTGAAACATTTTCGGACAGTTCTACGTCTAATATTATAGAATCACCGACAGATAAAGACTGTGTAGATTCATCTTCAACATCTTCAGACTTAGTTTCATCAGACATAAGTGAGATTTCTGCTTCTTCTAAAGATTGAAGCGTTTCTTTATCTACGTATTTTTCTTTATAGGTTTGTAATGTTTTTTCTGCAGTTTCTTTATCTTTAAAATACCCTACTACATTATCATCAATTTGTAGCGCATAAGCATTAACTTGAATCGTTATATCATCTTCTACTTTATCCAATACTTTTTCGTTAGCAACCTTTGGATTAAATACAAGTTCCGGAACATAATTGATTTCTTGCTCAGTCACGTAGGAGTATGTATCATTTTCTTCTGCATGTTCTTTGATTAGGTTATCTACATAGGATGTAATGACTTCTTTATTATCAATTGTTCCAATGTGTTCTGCATCTACATACACATGGTATACAGTTTCAATGTTGTCATCATCTGCATATGCAACATTAAATGTTAAACCGATGCCAATAGTAGTAATTAACGCAGTTTTCTTCAATAATCCAAAGTGCATTAATTTCTCGTTTTTCCCCATAGTCCTATTCCTCCTAAATCCTAGTACGTAAACCCCATTTAATATCTCTATCTATTTTATAACCTATTATAGGCTACCATAGAATGACTAACTATTTAAACCTTTTTAAAATAATGTAATATAACTGTATAATTGTTTCCAAAAATACCCTATTATATAGCGATTTTAGTGATTTTTATCACTATATACTATTTTTCAGGTTTATTTTTTTACAATAAATGGTTGTTATATTACAATGGGTACGCTTACATCTATGCTAATTCTCTTTTTAAGCTACATTAGTAGAATATAAACAGCTTCATTCTAATTATTTCCATATTTAACGTAAAAAAAACCCACTAAATTGATATTAGCAGGCTTTTCTATCTTTAACTGTATACACTTCTCACTTCATTCGTTTGCATTCGATCAGGACCAACTGAAAATATAGACAATGGGATTTGCGTTAATTGGGAGATACGCTCTAAGTAATGACGGGCATTCTCCGGTAGTTCATGTAAGCTTTTCACACCAGTTATATCTTCTGTCCAACCAGGTAGTTCCTCATAAATAGGCTCACAATCTGCTAAAACTTTTAGACTAGCCGGAAATTCTTCCATTACCTTACCTTTATAGCGATAAGCTGTACAAATTTTTAATGTTTCAATACCTGTTAAGACATCAATTGAATTTAACGACAAATCTGTTATACCACTAACACGACGGGCATGACGGACTACTACACTATCAAACCAACCTACACGGCGTGGGCGTCCTGTAGTCGTGCCATATTCATTACCAACTTCTCTAATTTTATCCCCAACAGCATCGTGTAGTTCCGTTGGGAATGGTCCATCTCCCACACGAGTAGTATAAGCCTTCGATACACCCACTACGTGATCGATTTTGGTTGGACCTACACCGGAACCTATGGTAACTCCTCCAGCGATAGGGTTAGATGAGGTTACAAATGGATAGGTCCCTTGATCTATGTCTAACATAACACCTTGTGCTCCCTCAAATAATACACGACGCCCTTGATCAAGTGCATCATTTAAAACAACTGATGTATCTATAACATATTTAGCAATTTCTTGACCATATTGGTAATATTCTTCTAAGATATCTTCTACTTTCATCTCTTCTATCTCATAAACTTTAGAAAATAAACGATTTTTTTCTGCTAAATTTTGCTCTAATTTTTCTCGAAAAGCTTCTTTATCTAACAGGTCTGCAATACGAATCCCGACTCTTGCAGCTTTATCCATATAAGCTGGACCTATTCCCTTTTTAGTTGTACCAATTTTATTAATGCCTTTTTCTTCTTCTTGTAAGAAATCTAGTTTCAAGTGATACGGCAAAATAACATGTGCACGGTTGCTAATTCTTAAGTTGTCTGTATTAACATCTTTATCATGAAGATACTTTAACTCTTCAACAATTGCTTTTGGATCAATTACCATACCGTTTCCAAGAACAGATGTCTTTTCTTGAAAAAAGATACCTGATGGAATCAAGTGTAACTTATAAGTCGCACCATCAAATTTAATTGTGTGTCCTGCGTTATTTCCACCTTGGTATCGTGCTACAACCTCTGCATTTTGTGATAGAAAATCGGTAATCTTTCCTTTTCCCTCATCGCCCCATTGTGTCCCAACTACAACTACTGATGACATTTTCGGCACCTCCGCCAAATATATTTTATAACTTAATTATCAGTTCTATTTCGTTCCTATTATTAATCTAAAACTTTAGATCAACACGCCAAAATTAGTGTACCAATCTATTGTTACCTTGTCAACAAAATATACGAACGTTTAATATAAAATATACATATTCGTTCGACTTTATGGTTTTCTTTAAAAGTTCAAAATAAATGTAAGTTATCTACATATTTCACATGCTCAGCTTTTAAATACCGATTATCTTAGTGTCTTCTATTACCATTTAATATATTAAAACCCATTAACTAAAATATTATAAAGTTTATTTGCAAATGAAAACAAACTTTATGCAAGGTAGTTGTTTATATTAATTTGATAGTAATGATCGTGGCATTAAATTAAAACAGTATTTTTTTATGCGGCGCGAATCATAGAACTTCTTGACGAATGGAAATATATTGTTATAAAATAAACATGTCCATAGGAGGTGCTAATCATAAAAAAGTTTAAATTTAATTTTCCAAAAATTACAAATAATATGATTAACAAAAAACAAAATGAGGACAAGCAATCAGAAGTGCAAAATAGCAAAAAATTCAGGTTTAAGGCCAAAAAGCCCAAGCTAGCAAAGCCTAAATTTGGAAAGGTTAGGTTGAACAGCATAAAAACTAAATTGATGTTGTTAATTATAACGCTAGTAACCATTCCGTTCATAGTTGTAAGCGTTATCAACTATAACCAAAGTTCTTCCATTATTAAGGAAAATTTCGAGTCTTCTATGGAAGATAGTTTATTTGCGACGAGCTACACGACGTCGGAAGTGCTAAGTCAAGTAACTGCAGAACTATTGCAAGTTGCTTCGAATAAAACATTCAAACAAGCGATAAGGAATTATGAAGAAGAGCCTGAAGATTTTTATTTGATCGAAAATCAGTTGGAGGAATTTTTAACAGTAACAGCTATAAATAGCAATAATTTAATAGATAGTATTTTCGTATTCACACAGGAAGGAAAAGTGTTTGAAGGTGGGGCTTCATACGCAGGTGACAGAGGTGAAAATGCGTTCGAAGATACAGAATGGTTTAAAGAGAACCAAAATAAGAAAGGTGCTTATTGGTATAAAAGACACACCTATAAATACGCCGACGAAGATATAATAAGTTATATTGTGCCTATCAAAAATACTAGAGAAGAACCTTATAGAGCAATTGTAAAAGTAAATGTATCTATAAAGACAGTCAAAGAAAAACTAGGTATGAAATCTGCCGATAGTGAAAATGAGAAATTAGCATTACTTAATAGCAACGGTTTAGATGTATTAAACGATAAAGAAATATTAAACGGAATTACATTTAACGAAGATAACGAAAAAGTCCACAGTTTTGAACAGGAAAAAGATGGACATACAAATTTTGTCTCATATAAGAGTATCAATGGAACCGAATGGTTTTTGGTCTCAACCGTAAACCTAGACACATTAACAGAATCATTAAACGAGGTTCGAGAGTCCGCAATCTTTATTCTACTAATTGTATTAGCATTAACTGCAATTATAGGTTATTTTATTGCTGCATCATTCACAAAACCCATTCAAAAATTCATTACGCATTTCGAAGAGGTGGGTAACGGAAACTTGACTACGAGAATGGACTCAAATAGAAAAGATGAATTTGGCCTTTTGGCTAAAGGATACAACAACATGAGCGACAAATTAGTGAGTCTTATATCACAAGTGAAAGTTACTTCTAAAACGTTACTAGATTCAGGTGACGTTATTAATAAGAACTCAGATAAAATTAAAAATTACGCTTCAGATATTAAAGAATCTAGTAACCATATAACTTCTGGCGTTAACGAACAAACAATGGATATCCAAAACGGAGTTACATTAAATACAGAACTTTCTAGTTCTATATCTGAAGTAGTTGCGATGATTGAAGAAGTGGAGAGAAGCACTAAAGAAACGAAATCGTCCAGTCACAGAGGAGAAGAACAGATCAATCACCTATCTGAACAATCGAAAGAAACGTTGAAAAAGGTGAAAGAAATTGTGTTGAATGTGCAAACGTTAGCACAAAGAACAGAAAAAATTAATAATATAACAGAGGTTATCACGGACATAGCCAAACAAACTAACCTTTTATCACTTAATTCATCTATTGAAGCAGCACGTGCTGGTGAACATGGAAAAGGCTTTGCTGTTGTAGCTAACGAAGTGAAGAAATTAGCAGATAAAGTACATGCCTCTTCCGAAGAAATAACAAATATAATCAAAGATGCTCAAGAAAGCACTGATGCAATACTTCACAACACCAATGAATTAGAAGAACAAAACACACTACAAATAGAAACATTTGAAAAAACATTAAAAGAATTTGAGGATATTATCAACGGTGTCCAAATTGTTGAACAAAACACGATCAATTTAAACAATGAAGCAAATAATATGCAAGAGCATAATACAGAGCTAAGTGACATGATTACAAACTTATCCGCATTTTCTGAAGAAACACTTTCTGGCTGTGAAGAAGTCGAACAGTCCACTCAAAACCAGGAAGGAATGACAAAAGAACTAGGAGAACAAATCAAGAGAATGCAACAAGAATTGCATAAATTAACACAACAAATAACTCAATTCCAAGTTGACAAGGAATAGAGGGTTACAACACCAATTGCAACATAGAAAAAGAGCATTCAAATATGAATGCTCTTTTTTTATCCGCCCACACCTACTGGTGGTATATCTGCTTCATCGTATCGGTGGTCTAAATCTACGAACTTATTATATTCTTTTACAAAAGCCAGTTCTACGGTTCCAACTGGACCATTACGCTGTTTAGAAATAATAATCTCTATAATATTTTGTTTCTCAGATTCTTGATCATAATAATCATCACGGTACAGGAAGCCAACAATATCCGCATCTTGCTCAATACTTCCTGATTCACGTAAGTCAGACATCATCGGACGTTTATCTTGTCTAGATTCTACTCCACGAGAAAGCTGTGACAGGGCAACCAACGGCACATTTAATTCCCTTGCTAGTCCTTTTAAAGAACGAGAGATTTCTGATACTTCTTGCTGTCTATTTTCTTTTGAACTTCCACCACTACCTTGGATGAGCTGCATATAATCAATTAATATCATCCCAAGACCATGTTCTTGCTTTAGACGACGACATTTAGAACGTATTTCATTAACACGAATCCCTGGTGTATCGTCAATAAAAATTCCAGCATTTGATAGACTCCCCATTGCCATCGTTAATTTTCCCCAGTCTTCTGCTTCTAAATTACCTGTTCGAAGACGTTGTGCATCGATATTACCTTCTGCACATAACATACGATTTACCAATTGGTCTGCACCCATCTCTAAACTAAAGATCGCTACATTCTCATCGGTTTTTATTGCCACATTTTGCGCAATATTTAAGGCAAATGCTGTTTTACCTACAGAAGGACGGGCTGCAACGATAATTAAATCATTACGTTGAAAACCAGAGGTGATTTTATCTAAATCACGAAATCCGGTTGGAACTCCAGTTACATCTGCTTCATTTAAATGCAATTGCTCAATGTTGTCATACACATCAATCAAAACATCTTTAATGTTTTTAAAAGCACCAGCATTCTTTCGATTAGATACTTCAAGTATATTCTTTTCGGCATCACTCAGTACTTCTTCTACTTCATCTTCTTTTGAGAAGCCTTCAGTAACAATATCCGTAGCAGTTCGGATCAACCTACGTAACAGTGCTTTTTCTTCAACAATTTTTGTATAGTAACCAATGTTGGCAGCGGTAGGAACTGCATTGGCTAAATCACTTAAATAAGATACGCCACCGACATCATCTAGCAATTTTGAATTCGACAAGGCGGTTGTAACTGTTACTAGGTCAATTGGCTCTCCTTTGTCTGATAGCTGCGTCATGATCTGAAAAATGCGTTGATGACTTGCACGATAAAAATCTGCTGGAAGTAACAATTCCGAAGCTGTTGACATTGCATCAGGTTCTAAGAAAACCGCACCCAAGACTGCCTGTTCCGCTTCAATATTATGTGGTGGTGTCCGTTGTTCATTCCACTCTTCACTCATGCAGTTCCTCCCCTTTCTTGTTGTAAAATAGTTCAAATAGATGATCGAATGATAGGATGAAACCTACCATTCGATCTATTATTGTTCCGTTACATGAACTTTAATTGTACCTGTCACTTCTGGATGAAGTTTGACTGGTACGTTTGTATAACCCATTGTACGGATTGGGTTATCTAACTCTATTTTTCTTTTATCTAGTTTAATATTGTGGTTCTTCTTTAATGATTCAGCAATTTGTTTACTTGTAATTGACCCAAACAAACGACCTTTTTCTCCAGCTTTTGCTTTTAATTCAACTTCCATATTTGCAAGTTTCTCTTTTAACTGTTCTGCTTCATTTATCTCTTCTTGTTCTAAATTCTTTTCTTTATTTTTTTTAGCTTCTAAAGCTTTTAAGTTACCACTTGTTGCTTCAACAGCTAAGTTGTTTTTTAGGAGATAGTTTCGTGCATATCCTTCTGAAACATTTTTCACTTCTCCTTTTTTACCTTTTCCGTTAACATCTTTTTGAAAAATTACTTTCATTCTTGTTCTCCTCCTTCAATAGATTGATCTATAATTTCTTTTAATTGTACATAAGCATCTTCTATTGATGCATCATCTAATTGTGTAGCTGCATTGGTTAAGTGGCCTCCACCATTCATTCTTTCCATTATCAATTGCACATTAACGTCACCTAGAGATCTGGCACTAATACCAATCCTGCCATCATTACGTTCAGAAATAACAAAAGATGCAACAATTCCACTCATTGTTAATAGTGTATCAGCAGCTTGCGCAATAATAACTGGGCCAAACGATTCACCCGGTTTACCCATTGCAATTGCAATATTATCTCGATAAATTGTTGTACTTTCTATTAGGTGACTACGTTTAATATAAACATCTAAATCTTCTTTCATAAATCGTTGTACTAATATGGTATCTGCACCTTTTGATCTTAAATAAGAAGCTGCATCAAAAGTTCGTGATCCTGTTCGTAATGTAAAACTTTTTGTATCAACAATAATACCTGCTAATAATACAGTAGATTCAAGCATATTAAGCTTTAACGTATTTGGCTGATATTCTAATAGTTCAGTTACTAATTCTGCCGTTGAAGAAGCATATGGCTCCATGTAAACAAGTGTTGGATGATCAATAAACTCTTCCGCTCTGCGGTGATGATCAATAACAACAACATACTCTGTCTTGCTTAGAAGCCTCTCTTCCACAACAAGAGATGGCTTATGTGTATCAACAACTGCTAAGAGCGTATTTTTTGTTATCATATCCTGCGCTTCTTGCGGTGAGATAAAATGTGACCATAACGTCTCTTCCTCTTTAATAACTTCTATCAATCGTTGTACACCTGTATCTATATCTTCCTCATCTATCACGATGAAAGCATCGACATTGCTAGCTTGTGCTATTTTTAAAATACCAATTGCTGCACCAATTGAGTCCATATCAGGAGCCTTATGCCCCATAATCATTACTTGATCACTCTCACGAACTAACTCTGTTAATGCATGTGAAATAACACGTGCTCTTACTCGTGTTCGCTTCTCCATTGGATTAGTTTTTCCACCATAAAAGCGAACCTTTCCTGCATCTTCTTTAATAACCACTTGGTCACCACCGCGTCCTAAGGCAAGATCTAAACTGGATTGTGCCAGTTCACCCAAGGTTGGTAGAGCCACACCACCTAAACCAACGCCTATACTTAGTGTCAGTGGTACATTTTTATTATCCGAAATTAATTCGCGAACTTCATCTAAGATTTCAAACTTTGATTTTTCCAATTGTTCTAAGATTTGCTGATTCATCACAGCAAGAAAGCGCTCTTGTGAAGTTCGTTTTAAATAGATACCATATTCCAATGACCAGTCATTTAGAATTGATGTAACTTTAGAATTGATTTGGCTTTTGTTTGTATCATCCATTGCTTGCGTAATTTCTTCATAGTTATCTAAAAAGATTATGCCTAAAACAGTTTGTTCATTGTGATATAAGTTTTGAATTTCTGTTTGTTGAGTTCGATCAAAAAAATACAAGAGACGCTCTTCTTTTTTTATCACAACTTTAAAGTCATATTCTCCTAAAGGTATACAAACCTCATCTTGCTCTTCTTGTACCATTTTTGTTAAATCTTCAGAAAGAAGTTTTAATGGTTGCCCAACCAGTGTCTCATCCTTTGTAAACTTATTCATGTATGGATTGGTCCACTCAATCTTATAATTTTCACTGTACAATACTATACCAATCGGCATTTCAAGTAATGCTTCTTCCCCTACCTTTTTAACCCGATGTGATAGTGTCGTAATATATTCTTCTGTTTCGTTCAACAGATGTTTTTCCGCTTGAATACTATAATATAAAGAAGCCGTTAAAAGACCTGTCATTACAATACCTAACATCCATTGGAAATACCAAATAAACCCTAAGAATAGAAGGGATAAGCCATAGATAATCCATAAATGTTTGCTCAACGTTGGCTTCTTAAAAAAATCTAACATAATTGTCAGCTCCTACACCCAAAACACGAGCTCATTTTTTGTTTCCTAATCTTTCTCTAAGTCCAAATCCAATATCAATTATACCTATAATCCGCAACATATACAGCCCTACTGGTAAAAAAACAATACTAAAAATAATAATTATAATAGGAACTGCTACAGAAGATCTCTTATGATAAAAGTAAAATAAAACAAAAGAGATACCTTGTAAACCCATCAATATACCAATAAGGTTCGTTACATTCATCACCGAAAACGCCAAGTTGCTTGTTGGATCTAGTTGAAACCAAGTAAACATAATTGTAATTAAATAAATCCAAATAATTGTTTTGGGTAATTGTAACATACGAAAAGGTGGAAATTTTAGATTTTTACTTTCTTTCCAGTTTAGAAGTTTATAACTTGTCCATTGTGTTACAAAAGTAATAGCAATTGCAAAAATCACCAAAATTGACGGCAATAGATTGATAATATTTTTCATTTCTTCTTCAATTAAATTAATTTCTTCTGGTGAAATATCCATTCCAATTGATGTAAGCATCGTTTGGCTTGTCACCATTGATTCTTCCACTAATTCTTGATAGTGATCAACTAAATTAATTTGTGTGATCAGTTGAATCAACACGAATAATGTTACTAATCCAATTGTCACACCAACAGTTCCCATTGCCCATGTTTCATAAGCATGTCTTTTCTTATGAATAGCTTGCCCTATCATCGTTCCACCTAATACAGCCAAAATTGTTAGAGGTACTGAGATAACAAAGGCTATTAAAAAAGATAATAGTGTTACAATAACACCTAAAACTAGGGTCGACTTATATCCATGATGGGTCGTGTAAATTACAAATGGTATTGGCATTAGAAATATTGTTACTAATTCACTTCCAGGAACAAACAATGTTAGCATTAACAATAGTCCATAAATTGCACCTAACACTGCACCCTCTTGAATTTTCTTTACATCATACATCAGTCAAAAACTCCTTAACTAAACTAGCTATTTGCTTAGAAAAAGCACAGCTATTGCGCTGTGCTTGATGTGATAGCTCTTTTATCTTCTATAGCTGGTTAATCTTTTCATAACCATTTATTTTTTCCCACTATATGATTATAAACGATATCAATAGAAAATAACAAATGATTGTTTGCAAAAAGGCTATTGCATTTTATGGATATCTATATTAAACTAACAAGAATCAAATTATTCAAAATATTATAACTCTTATCAAGAGAGGTGGAGGGACTGGCCCTTTGATACCTCAGCAACAGACCCTATTTGGTACTGTGCTACTTCCAGAAGCAAAATGCTTGAAGATAAGAAGAGCGCACATTAATCATGCGATACATTCTCTTCTTATCTTAAGAAGAGTTTTTTTATTTCTGAAAACACATAATTAAGGAGGAAAAAAATGAAACGTAGTTTAGAAGAACGATTAAAAGATGGTACTGTAATTGCTGGCGAAGGTTACTTATTTGAATTAGAAAGAAGAGGGTATCTACAGGCTGGTTCTTTTGTGCCAGAGGTAGCACTCGACAACCCTGAAGCACTAAAACAAACCTACAGAGATTTTATGTTTTCGGGGTCAGATGTTGTATTAGCCTTCACCTATAATGCACACCGTGAAAAGATGCGCATTATTGGAAAAGAAGATCTATTAGAACCTTTAAATCGAAATGCGATACGTTTAGCTAAAGAAGTAGCTAAAGAACATCCTGTTGAAGAAGCCCTTGTAGCAGGTAATATTTCAAACACGAACATTTTCGATCCAGAAGACCCTGCATCAAAAGAGAAAGTAAGAAGCATGTTTGCTGAGATGGTTGGGTGGTGTAAAGAAGAACAAGTTGATTATATCAATGGGGAGACATTTTATTATCACGAAGAAGCAGTTATCGCTTTAGAAGAAATTCAAAACAAAGAGCTTCCTGCTGTGATTACCTTAGGTTTAATGGGAGAAAATATTCTGCGAGATGGCTATAGCGTAGAAGAGTCTTGCAGAATCCTTTCAGAAAAAGGGGCACTTGTTGTAGGAATGAATTGTTTTAGAGGACCCGATACAATGCAACCCTACCTTGAAAAAATTTGTAAAACTGTAGATGGTCATGTTGCAGGATTACCTGTTCCATATCGAACTACTGAGGAACACCCAACGTTTTTTAATTTACCTGATGGCGGTTGTAGTTGTCACGGCTCTTTAGAAACATCTTTTCCAACAGCGTTAGACCCACTCTATCATAATCGTTATGAGTTGGCCGCATGGGCTAAAGAAGCTAAAGCAATAGGCGTTAATTATATCGGACTTTGCTGTGGTGCTTCTCCAGCAATGCTACGCGCTGTTGCTGAGGCAGTAGGAATTGAAACATTAAATTCAAAGTATTCTCCTAATATGGAAAAGCACTTCTTATTTGGTGAAGACGAAACATTAAAATCGCATAACCTTGGCTATCGTACAAAAGCATAGCATTGATTTTTTCAGAATATTTAGTGAAAAAGGCCGACGATATTGCTATAATAGATGCAGTTTATATGGCAAAGGAGCAAAAAAGTTGATAACTACACTATTCTTTGATTTAGATGATACTTTACTTTGGGATAAAAAAAGTATCCAACAAGCATTTCAAGCAACTTGCAAGCTAGCTCATGAAAAACACGGGTTAAAGCAACAAGCATTAGAAGATGCTGTTCGTGGTGAAGCACGTAAGTTATACGCTAGTTATGACACGTTCGAATTTACGCAGATGATCGGAATTAACCCGTTTGAAGGGCTCTGGGGCACGTTTGATGATGATCATACATCTTTTCGTAAAATGTATGAAGTCATCCCTACCTATAGAAAGCAGGCATGGATAAATGGATTGACTGCATGCGGTATTGATGACCCTGACTTTGGAGAACAATTAGCAGAGCAATTTATAAAGGAACGGGAAAGACACCCTTATGTGTATGAGGAAACGTTTTCTGTCTTAGGTAAACTAAAAGAGAATTATCAGCTATTGTTATTAACCAATGGCGCTCCATCTTTGCAACAAAAAAAACTAGCTATCACTCCTGAAATAAAGGAATATTTTAATCATATTCTCATTTCTGGTGATTTTGGCAAAGGGAAACCTGATCCAAGTATTTTTGAACATGCCTTAAAGCTTGCAAATGTAAAAAAAGAAGAAGTACTAATGGTTGGTGATAACTTAATGACAGATATTCTAGGATCAAATAGAGCCGGAATTAAAAATGTCTGGATTAATCGAGAGGAAAAAGAAATGCAAGAAGTTATACCGACTTATGAAATAAAGCATCTTGAAGAATTATTTGAATTAATTTGATTAGATGAAATGAAACGAAACTAATGTGTTCGCGAGAATTGTAAACCAATAAAAAGTCACAAGCATTAATTTTAAACCTTTAGCAGTATAATTGGTCTGTCAATTATACTGCTATCTTTTTAATTTGGCCTGGTTTCGGTGAATCTATAATGTCAGCATAGACATCTTCCGACACTCTTCCTCCCTCCCAATTAATTTTTATCAAATGGAGAACAAAAATTTCTCCTCAAACAAAAAAAAATTAACTAAATATAACTTTAATTCGTGAAGAGACGAATCATAACCTGAATTCTTCACAAACTATTATTAATTATATCTATCTGTTCATATTGTGTTATAATTAATTTCTTGATTTTTTGAAAGGGGATTTAAGAAGAATGGATTTTAATTGGTTAGAATGGTTAGGGTATTTAGCTTCACTTATTGTACTTATTTCATTATTAATGAGTTCAATTATTAAGCTGAGGTGGATCAATTTATTAGGGTCTAGCTTATTCTCATTATATGGTTTTTTAATAGGTGCTTTACCGGTTGGGTTAATGAACTTAGGTATCGCTATCATTAATGTTTACTATCTTGTAAAAATATATAGTGCTAGAGCTAAGAAAGAATACTTTAAAATACTCTCAATAGAAAGGGATTCTGAGTATTTTAGTCATTTCCTAAATTTCTATAGAGAAGGAATCAAAAAATTTGTAGATCCTGCTAAGCTAAAGGAAAACACATACGAAGTTAGCTTTTACATCTTACGAAACATGGTGCCAGCTGGTGTGTTTTTAGGATCTAAGTATGATGAAAACACTTTAAAGGTAGAACTAGATTTTGTTATTCCAGAATATAGAGATTTTAAAATTGGAAGCTTTATTTATGAGGAAAGTAAAGATTACTTCTTAGATAGAGGGTATAACAGGTTAATCAGCTATTCAACAAACGATGAACATATAGAATATTTAAGAAAAATGGGCTTTGAGCAAAAAGAAGATAATGGCAATAAATATTTCGAAAAGTTGATGAAAAAATAGTTAACCAAAACAGCAAAAAGCTAAATCGGCTTTTTGTTGTTTTTTTTGACTTAATAACTTATTACCACATAGACCAATACCAATATGTGCAACAATGATCTTCACTTTTTCAATCACATTTACATCTTTTAATTGAAATAATTTAAAAATACTTGCAAATACTACCTCCATAATCCTTTTAAGGGGGAATTCAACGTTGAAGGAACAAATGCTTGAAAATATTAACAACATGGAGCGAGAATTATCGAATGTAATTAATCACTATTGGAAAATATATTCCTCATATGATACATGGCAATTTTGGCTAATTTTATTTATGTTTATTATGCCTTTAGTTGCTTTTGTTTATTTTATCGATCGGAAAAAGTTATTTCTTGTATCTTTTTATGGCTACACATTTCATGTATTCTTGTCATATTTAGATGCTTTTATGAATAGAAATAATTTTTGGGAGTATCCATATTTTATGATTCCTTTTTTAACATCAAACATTGCGATTGATGCAGCTCTAATTCCCGTTTCATACCTTTTATTGTATCAGTTTACACTAAACAAAAATAAAAATTTCTATGCTTACGGATTTGTATTAAGTCTATTTTTTGCATTCATTTATGCTGGAACACTCCAATGGTTAGGGTTATATAGATTATCTAATGGAATGAATAATTTCTATCTTTTTTTTATTGATTATGGGTTAGCCTTATTTGCTTATTGGTTTACAAGCATTTTCCTCCACTTTAGTAAATGGAAAAAATAACTCAAAATTAGATTAACTAAGAAAAACACTCCGGGAGCTCTCCCTGAGTGTTTTCTAGTTATTATAATTGTTAATTTGTTTATAAATTCATTGCAGTTACTTTATTAATATCTGGGAGCTCAGTTAATGCTTTAATATCTGCCTCATCTAATAATTTATCAACTGTAAGTAGCATAATTGCTTCTCCACCAACCCCTGCTCTACCAACTTGCATCGTCGCAATATTAATATCATGCTCTGCAAGAATGCTTCCAACCTTTCCAATTGCACCAGGTTGGTCCTTGTGGTGAATAAATACTAAGTGCCCTTCTGGGACCACATCAACACTATACTCTTCAACTTTAACAATCCGAGCACCTAAACCATTTAGCAATGTGCCTGCTACAGTTTTAGTACCTGATTTTGTTTTTACTTCTACAGTGATTAAGTTTGTAAAACCTTTTGTTGTACTTGTTTTTTGCTCATTAATCACTATACCGCGCTGTTCCGCCAAATATGCTGCATTAACATCATTAATATGATCACCAAAATGACGTTTCAGCAGTCCTTTAATTGTGTTTCTTGTTAGTGGTGTTACTTCTACTTCATATAATTCACCAGCATAATAGATTGTAATTTCTTCAATCACTTCTTCTGTACTATGTGTTAAGAAAAGTCCTAACTTTTCAGCTAAATAAAAGTATGGCTCTATTTTCAGCATTAAATCCTTTGAAACAGATGGCAAGTTAACTGGATTACGCACAAGTCCACCAGTCAATAATCTTACAACATCATGACTAACATCGATTGCTACGCTTTCTTGTGCTTCTACAGTACTTGCACCAAGGTGTGGTGTTGCAATTACTTGTGGTAATTCTAATAACTTATGGTCTGTAGCTGGTTCCTCTTCAAACACATCTAAAGCCGCTCCAGCAACTTTTCCAGATACAATTGCATCATATAAAGCATCTTCATCTATAATACCACCACGAGCACAATTGACGATTTGTACGCCATCTTTCATTTTTTCAAATGCTTTTGCATCAATTAGATGTTTTGTTTCTTCTAACAGTGGTGTATGCATTGTAATGAAATCAGCTGCTTTGATCACGTCTTCTACTGATCCATATGCAACCCCAAGTTGTTCTGCCTTATCTTCAGTTAGAAATGGATCGTATGCGATAATCTTCATCCGTTGACCTTTTGCGCGCATTGCGACTTCTCTACCAATGCGCCCCATGCCGATGACTCCTAATGTTTTACCTTTTACCTCAACTCCGACATATGACTTTCTGTCCCACTTTTTCTGCATTAGTGCATTATAGGCTTGTGGGATTTTTCTAGCTAAAGACATCAGCATCGCCATTGAATGCTCTGCAGCTGAATTTGTATTACCATCAGGAGCATTCACTACAATTACACCATGTTCTGTTGCAGCTTCTAAATCAATATTATCAACCCCAACACCCGCACGGCCAATAATTTTTAATTTTTCTCCTTGTGCAATAATCTCACGTGTTACCTTCGTTTGACTTCGAACAAGCAGTGCATCGTAATCTTTAATTTTCTCTACCAATTGTTCCGGTGTTAAATCAGTTATCATATCTACTTCTATTTTTTCTGCTTCACGTAATGGAAAAATCCCATCTTCACTTAATGGATCACTTATTAATACTCGAAATGTCATGTAGATTACCCCCTAGTTATTTTTAATACCTTAAATAAGCTTGCAATACTATTAGTTGTTATAAATCATATGAATAAAGATTGAGCTCCTTTCTTTTGTTTTATTTATAACTTTGGTACATTATTCAACTAAAAGAAAACTTAGCTAGCAACAAGCCTTCCGGCGCCGGTGATTGCCTAGTTGCACTTATACTGATTTCCTAAAAACATGCTAAAATTTTATACTTTCCTATCAGTGAAAAAAAGCAATTAAAAAAACTTTCCACCCTCTACGTTTACGTAAGGGGCGAAAAGTTGGAACATCCGCGGTACCACCCTAATTTTACTGTATTAATTTGAAAATAATATACAGTCTTCATTGGAATAATGCGTAACGGGCATAACCGTGCAGATCTACTAAATGTTCAATCTGCATACTCCGAAGTGCTATCTATTGTGTGAAACACTGGTTTACACCACCCACCAGCTCTCTAATGAATCAGCAACAATAAACTTATCTTCATCTAAGTATTTATCATTTACAAAGTATTTTGAATTTTCATTTATCATAGCACGATTAAATTAATTGTCAACAGTTTTAATGAAAAAACAATAACAATTTGTTATAACAACCCTTACATAAGTGTTGTATGAACCAATATGACAGATTTTCTATAAACTACGCATTAAACCTTTGTTCCTCTGACCCGCTTCTCAAATGAAATTATTTCCCTTTCCGAAGGCAGAGCTTTATGATGGGGCGAGTAATCGCAGCCCCATCAAAAACATCCGCTGTTCCTGCAGGACAAGGATTGCTTCAATGAATTCACATCGCACGCAGAAAATCGTTTTTTATTTTCAAGGAGTGTCAACAATTCTATTTGATGCGCTAGATAGTACACTACAATCAATAAAAGCTAAAAATACGAGAGTTAAAAAACCTAAACATTGCAATCAATATAAAAATATAGATGCGCTATCCAGCAAGGAAGAAAAGGTTTGACACTCCTTGAAAATATAAAGCGATTTTTGGGCCTGCGATTACTAGGCTCAACAAAACTACTTGCTGGCGTAGCGGGCTAGTAACTCACGCCTAGTCACGTCGCATCATATATCGAGTACGAATGTTTTAATAACATATTGCAAATAGAGACTAACAAAAAAACCTATCTTTCTGAATTTGTCTTTACAGACAAAACAGAAAGATAGGTTTTCATTTGAACAAATTAATCGTTCACGTATGGCAATAAAGCCATTTGACGTGCGCGTTTGATCGCTCTTGTTAATTTACGTTGATATTTTGCAGAAGTACCTGTTACACGGCGAGGAAGAATTTTCCCACGCTCAGAAACAAATTTTCTTAGCAAATCAACATCTTTATAGTCAATATGTGTAATACCATTCGCTGTGAAGTAACACACCTTACGACGTTTTGAACGTCCGCGACGAGCTGCCATCTGAAAGCCCTCCTTTATAAATCAAAATTAAAACGGTAAATCATCATCTGATATATCAATTGGTTCTCCGTTATCTTCGAACGGACCACGTTCATTTGATTGGTTCGTATTATTGTTATTATTGTTGTTAGACGACTGGTTTGGGTTCGGATCTTGGTTATACCCACCTGAACCTTGTCCACTACGCTGCGAACTTGATCCGCCACCGCCTTTTGTCTCAAGGAATTGAACAGAATCTGCTACAATTTCTGTGACAAATACACGCTTACCATCTTGTCCTTCAAAGTTTCGAGTTTGCACACGACCATCAACACCAACAAGACTACCTTTACTCATAAAGTTTGCCAAGTTTTCTGCCGGACGTCTCCATACGACACAGTTGATAAAGTCTGCTTCTCTCTCCCCTTGTTGGTTAGAGAATGGTCGATTAACGGCTATGGTGAAATTAGCTACTGCAACACCGTTTGCAGTATAGCGTAAGTCTGGATCCTTCGTTAACCTGCCGACAAGTACGACACGATTTAACATGAGAACCCCTCCTTATTTGTCGTCTTCGCGAACTGCTATATGACGAATAATGTCATCAGTGAACTTCGCTTGACGATCAAATTCATTAATTGATTTGTCATCGCCTTTAAATTTAATCACTACATAGTAGCCATCACGAAAGTCATTGATTTCATAAGCAAGTCTTTTCTTACCTTTTTCATCAACTTTTTCGATTTCCGCTCCATTATCAGTAAGGATACTGTTAAAACGCTCCATTAAAGCTGTACGCGCTTCTTCCTCAATGTTTGGGCGGATGATGTACATGATTTCATAATTTCTCATCCGTTTGCACCTCCTTTTGGTCTTAGCGGCTCCTTTTTATTTAAAAGGAACAAGGAGTAATTATATACATTACTCACAATCAAGTATTATACCAAACTTAATTGTAAAGTGCAACAGTAACTTAATATATACTTTTATACGGAAATTTGAGCTTACGTTTGTAATGATCCAGGCTTACACATTAAAACGGAAATGCATTACATCGCCGTCTTTCACCAAATAGTCTTTTCCTTCTAATCGTACATTCCCTTTTTCTTTTGCACCAGCCATTGAACCAGCATCAACAAGATGATCATATGATACAGTTTCTGCTCTAATAAAACCTCGCTCGAAATCTGTATGAATTATACCCGCAGCTTGTGGGGCTTTAATTCCTTTTACAAATGTCCAAGCACGAACTTCCTGTTCACCCGCTGTAAAGTATGTTGCTAGACCTAACAGATGATATGTCGCCTTAATTAATTGATCTAAACCAGACTCTGCTATCCCTAGCTCTTCAAGAAACATTTCTTTTTCTTCGCCATCTAATTCAGCGATTTCAGATTCCACTTTTGCACTGATTACAATCACTTCAGCCTTTTCATTTTCAGCAAATTCACGAACTTTTATTACATTGGGATTTGTATCTGCATCTAAAAGTTCATCTTCTCCTACATTTGCAACATATAAAATAGGTTTACTTGTTAACAAATGAAGCCCTTTTACAAGTTTCTCTTGATCATCAGTAAAACTTAATGAACGAGCAGGCTTTTCTTCTTCAAATGCATCTTTTAATTTGGTAAGCACATCAAATTCTGCAACGGCTTCTTTATCCTTTTGCCTCGCCATCTTCTCAACACGCTGCATTCGTTTTATAACCGTTTCTAAATCAGCTAAAATAAGCTCTAGATTGATGGTTTCGATATCAGAAATTGGATCAACGCTTCCTGATACGTGTGTAATATTTTCGTCCTCAAAACAACGAACAACATGACAAATTGCATCTACTTGACGGATATGTGATAAAAACTGGTTACCTAATCCCTCCCCTTTACTTGCTCCTTTTACGATACCTGCAATGTCAGTAAACTCAAAAGCTGTTGGTATTGTCTTTTTTGGTTTCACTAGTTCCGTTAATTTTCCTAATCGATAATCTGGTACTTCTACAATACCTACGTTAGGATCTATTGTACAAAATGGGTAGTTTGCCGACTCCGCACCCGCTTGTGTAATCGCATTAAACAATGTCGATTTCCCCACGTTTGGTAAGCCTACAATTCCTGCTGTTAATGCCATAAAACTTCCACTCCTTAAGGATATACCGCTCATATGAACGTTTCAGTCATACCAATTATAGTTACAGTCAAACAAATTGACAAGTTATTAAAAAATTGAATACAACTATGTTTTTTCCGCTTATTTTTGTTTTTTATTCCCTATCTTTCTTGAAAATTGATGCTTTTCTTTACATCATAAATCGTTTTTGCTTTTTTTAATGTTTCACGTGAAACATTATTAATGTAATTGTATCATCTTACAATACAAGCTGTATATGTCTATTCATCCGCTTGAATCAATACCTTCTTTAATTTACTCTCAAATTTTTTACGAGGGATCATTACACTGTGACCACACCCCTCACACTTAATACGAATATCCATCCCCATTCGTATTATCTTCCATCTATTTTCACCGCAAGGATGCGCTTTTTTCATTTGTACGAAATCATTTAATTGATAACTTTTTTCCACTAGTTTCTCCTCCCCTGTAATATTATTTTTAGAATTAGAATATACACATGCACCGCTTACTAAAGTATAATGCATTAGTCAGAATAACTTAATTAGTTTATATAAACTTTCTCATACTTTTAACTTCTACTATGTATTTTATCACTTTGCTTCCTTTTTGTATCGATTAATAATCGGATACAACAATAAAGTTGACATAATGTACAAATTTAATAACCCATATAACGGATATAAATATTCTATTAAGGTCGCAAAGCCAACCTTTGTAAGAGGTATCATTGCTAATACTAAACCTAACACAAGCAACCATAATGGCACACGAACCATATCTCGAATTCTAGTTACCAAACCCAATGTTCCAGACACTGCAGTAGTAAAAATGGCAAACCACAATAATGCTGACATGAAAAGGAACATCGCATATGGATAATACTTTAAAATAGCGAATAACGGAATTTCATAAACTAATATGTCATCCGCAATTTGCACCAAACTATTATTATATAGATAGGAAATAGAACCGAGAATCAAGCCACTTCCAACACTTGAAAGTAAAGCCTCTCCTTTTGATTGCATTTGATTACCTATCGCGCCTAAAACAGCGATTAAAGGTAGAATGTTTAATGCTGTAAAGGGTAGAGCAGCCATCCAATTCTTCTGTTGATCCATTGTCGTAAGTAATGTAAGGTTTTCTTTAAATAAAAAAGAGATCAGTACACTAACTAAACCAACAATTAATAAGGGTAATATAAAGCTATTTAATGATAATACACCATCAATACCCCAAACAAAAACGAGCACTAAAGGGATACACATCAGGACTATTCCCAACCAATACGGATAATGAAATGCTTCAACAGTTACTCCACTTCCAGCAAGCATGATTACAGTAGTTGTAAATAGATAAATAATAATCATCATATCATACAAATGTGCAACACGCTTTCCTACTAATATTTTTAGTATTGGTAAGTAATGTGTTGTTTTATTTTCAAAGCTAATAATTAAAATCGTATAACAGCAGATTGAAAACAGGATAGAAAATAAACCAATAGCTAGTCCACTCTCCGGCCCAAAAAATTGCCATAGCTCTCTACCTGATGCATAACCAGCACCTATCATTGTTCCTATTATTAGAAAAATCCACTTTAAACTAGCTTTTCCCATTATATTCACTCCTAAATATTTATAAGATGTATAGAATTAGATAAAAATTCGTATACTAATACAAATATGCTATTGGAGGGAAAGCTATGAATCTAAAAGAGTCAACCTTTACTAAAAGAGAAATACGATTTCATTTTGATGATCCCCTTGTATATCGTTCTCTTGGTCAGACATTATATCAAAGGCTACCATCAGATCCGCATGAGTTTGTAATAGTTTGTATTGGTACAGATCGATCTACAGGTGACTCTCTTGGACCTTTAACAGGCACTCTATTAAACAAATGGAAACATCAGCACTTTACTGTATATGGTAGCTTGGAAGACCCTGTTCATGCAGTTAATTTAGCGGAATGCTTAGATAATATCAATAAAAAACATACTAATCCTTTTATAATTGCGGTTGATGCATGTTTGGGTAAAAGAGCATCCGTTGGCATGATCACGACAGGAATAGGAACAATTAGACCTGGTGCTGCTTTAGAAAAAGATTTACCTGCTGTTGGTGACCTTTATATTACTGGAATTGTTAATGTTAATGGCTATATGGATTATATGGTTTTACAAAGCACCCGCTTACATATTGTTATGAGAATGGCAGAAACAATTGCAAAATCATTGCATTATTTGCATCATGCTCTCTCATACCCAACAATGGAACGCAAAAAAATAGAAACTTTTCTTTAATTAAAAAAAGTTTCTATTCTTTATAGTTAATCTATTTAATCATGATTATCCTATTATAAATTGGTAACCTGCAAGTAAAATACCTACCATAATTAAAGATGGTAATAGATTAGCAATTCGAATCGATGTAATCTGTAACATATTCAAACCAATCGCAACAATTAAAAGGCCGCCTGTTGCTGTCATTTCAATAATGAAGCTGTCTAAAAAAGCTTCTGGTACTAGATTTTCAATTGTTGTTGCTAGTAGTACTATCGAACCTTGGTATAAAACTACTGGAATCGCAGATAATACCACACCAAAACCTAATGTTGTCGCTAAAACTAAAGAAGTGAATCCATCTAAGATTGACTTCGTTATTAACACACCATGATCACCTCTTAAACCACTGTCTAATGCACCAACAATCGCCATCGCACCGACAACAAAGATTAAACTTGCTGTAATAAAACCTTGCGAAATCTTAGAATCTACTTTATGACTACTTATACTAGATTCTACCCATGCACCGATTTGGTTTAATTTGTTTTCAATATCTAACAATTCTCCTATTAACGCACCAGTCATAATGCTTAATAAGACAATAATGATGTGATTAACTTGTAAAGCCATTTGTAGTCCAATTAAAATTACCGCTAAACCGATACCACTTAGAATTGTTTCCTTATAACGTTCAGGAATTTTTGAAAAAAACAGCCCTAATATGGTTCCAGTTATAATTGCAATCCCATTAATGATTGTCCCTAATAAAGCCATATTACTAACACCACCATTCAAAATGTTTCACGTGAAACATTTTCGATATAAAAAGCCTGACAGCAGGTCTAGATACCCTTTGCCAGACTTACATGTTACTCAAATAAACCTAATATACGGTCCAAGTCATCATCCGAGAAAAACTCAATTTCAATTTTCCCTTTTCGTTTTCCTTTTTGAATCTTAACACTTGTTCCTAAGTGATCACGCAATTGACTTTCTCTTTCAGTAATAAATACATCTTTTCTTTCTTCTGTTTTTTTCTGTTTCGGTTTCTTTTCATTTAATTGAGTAATTAATTGCTCTACTTGTCTTACATTTAAATTTTCTTTTCGAATTTTATCAATTAATGGTTGTAGTTTATTTTTATCTTTTAAACCGAGTATAGCTCTTCCATGTCCCATTGATAACTCACCATTATTAATTAATGCGCTTATCGAAGGTGGTAAGCTAAGTAATCGAGTAAGGTTAGCAATATATGGTCTGCTTTTCCCTAATTTTTTTGCCAAATCATCTTGCGTAAGATTAAATTCTTTTATTAAATTAGCATATGCCTGAGCTTCTTCAATAGGGGTTAAATCCTCACGTTGCAAATTTTCTAATAATGCTAACTCCATCATCTTCTGATCTGTCAGTTTTTTTATTATTACTGGAATTGTTTCCAAACCAGCTTCTTTTGCGGCACGAAATCTTCTCTCGCCAGCTACAATTTCATAACCTTTAATACTTTCTCTTACAATTAAAGGTTGCAAAATACCAAATTCTAAAATAGATTCTTTTAGTTCTTCAATGGCATCTGCTTGAAATGTTTTTCGAGGTTGATATGGGTTAGGACGACATGACTTCACTGAAACGTGCTGTACCACTTCTTCTTCCTGCGTCTCTAACTCCGGAAAAAAAACATTAATTCCTTTCCCTAATCCTCTCGCCATTTGCGATCACTTCCTTTGCTAAATCAAGATATACTTCAGCACCTCTAGATTTCGGATCATATAGTATGATCGGTTCACCGTGGCTTGGCGCTTCTCCAAGTCTCACATTTCTTGGAATAACTGATTGATATACTTTATCTTGAAAATATTTTTTTACTTCATCAATCACTTGAATACCTAAGTTTGTTCTGGCATCTAACATAGTTAGCAAGACACCTTCAATCATTAATTGTTTATTTAAATGTTTTTGAACAAGTCGAATAGTATTTAACAATTGACTTAATCCTTCTAGGGCATAATACTCACATTGAACAGGTATTAATACACTATCAGATGCTGTTAATGCATTAATTGTTAACAATCCCAATGATGGGGGACAATCAATTATTACAAAGTCATATTGATCTACAACTGGTTCTAAGGCTTTTTTTAAACGGACTTCTCTCGAAATTGTTGGAACAAGTTCAATTTCGGCACCGGAAAGTTGAATTGTTGCCGGAATCACGTCTAAATTTGCTACTGATGTAGGAACACAAACTTTTTTAGCACTTAAGTCCTCAACCAATACATTATAAATGCATTGATCCATATCAGCCTTATTAACCCCTACTCCACTTGTTGCATTTCCTTGTGGATCTATATCAACTAATAAAACCTTATAATTTAAGTAAGCTAAACAAGCACTTAAATTAACTGAGGATGTTGTTTTTCCTACGCCGCCTTTTTGATTAGATACGGCAATTACTTTTCCCATGGTGTCACCTACCTAGTAAAAACTCTATTATTTGTATTCTATCACTTTTTTTAGAAATAAACATTGGTAAATAGTTTTGTTTTTAATATTAATCAATAAAATCGATAATTTTATTCAATTAGTCATAAAAATGTTCAAAAATTGATTGTTTTTTTATTTAACTTAAAAATTAAAAAATCCCAACCTTACATTAATCGAAGACGGGACTTTTTAATCTTTATTATTTTTTCTTCGGAATTTTAATTGTAATTTGATAATACTCATCATGATCTTCTTCATCAGTCTCTAAATCTATTCCGGTGTCCGTTACCATATTTAATGACTGCCTAATTGTATTCATAGCTATGCGCATATCCTTGTTTACACCTTTTAATTTTGGCTTTTTCTTTTTTGGTGTATTGTCCATTAGTTTAGCAATACGCTCTTCTGTTTGCTTCACATTCAGACCTTTTTCAATTATTTCATTCACAATTTTTTCTTGTGTTTCTGGATTTTTTAAAATAATAAGCGCTCGTGCATGACGTTCCGTGATTTTTTTTTCATAGATAGCCATTTGCACACTCTCAGGTAACTTCAACAACCGCATCTTATTCGCAATTGTAGATTGACTTTTCCCTAAACGTTGAGCTAATGCTTCCTGAGTTAAACCATGAATCTCTAGTAAACGACCATATGCATTGGCCTCTTCAATAACAGTAAGTTCTTCTCGTTGTAAATTCTCAATTAAAGCAACTGAAGCTGTTTCGGCATCCGACATCTCCCGGATAATCGCAGGTACTGTTTCCCACCCCAAAGAGGTTACAGCTCTCCATCTTCTCTCACCTGCTATTAATTCGTATTTTTTCTCTCCATCATCCAGCTTGCGAACTACAATAGGCTGAATCATCCCATGTGTATGAATGGTTTGCGCCAGTTCATCAATTCTTTCTTGATTGAAAACAGCACGAGGTTGATACCTGTTTGCAACAATTTCATTTATTGGAATCTGAAGAACTTCATCAGGAAGGTACTCTTCTATTCCTTCCTCTGTTTTGTCACCTATGCCAAATATTCGGCTGAAAGGGTGTAACATCAACAAACACCACCTTTATCCTATTTCCTATGCAAGATGTATGTATATCTTAGCGTTTAGGGTTATAGCTTCTTTAATCACACTACGATAAAATACAAATCACTCTACCTGTGAAGTAGTTTGAACAAAATGTTTCACGTGAAACATTTTGTGTTTCTATGAGATAAGAATCAAGCGCATTTTTGATACTATTAATCTATTCATCTTATCTACGACGTTATATTCTTCTATTATTCTATCACATATTGTTTCTAATGCGTATGCTTGTATAGCTATAAACAGAAAAAATGTAGCAATTTTTTTAACAATATTAGTTATCATGCAAATCTAAAAGAAAAGTACTAGTATTTCTATAGTTACTAGCACTCAATGATTACTTATTCTATCGGTGTTTTATTAGGTACCCCTGGTTTACGTGGATACTTTTTTGGTGTTTTACGTACTTTGTCAATTAAGACAATATTTCTCTCTCCATTATCCTGTGGTAAATCGAATGTATGAATAACATTTACTTTTCCACCTAAAATTTCAATTGCGTTATGTGCATCCTTTAGCTCATCTTGTGCATTAGGTCCTTTCATGGCAATAAATGTACCAGATGTTTTGCACAATGGTAAACATAATTCACTCAAAACAGCTGTCCGAGCGACTGCTCTTGCCATTACGACATCAAAAGAACCTCGAAACTTGTCGTTTTTCCCAAAAGTTTCTGCTCGATCATGGTAAAATGCTACACCTGTTAAATTAAGTTCACTCGCAAGATGGTTTAAGAATGTTATACGTTTTTGTAATGAATCAACAATTGTCACTTTTAAATCGGGAAATATTATTTTAAGCGGTAAACTTGGAAAGCCCGCTCCTGCTCCAACATCACAAATTGTCAGTTCCTTGTTAAAATCAAAATGAAATGCTGCGGTTATTGAATCATAAAAATGTTTTAAATAAACGCCTGCTTCATCTGTAATTGCTGTTAAATTTATCTTTTCGTTCCACTCTACTAACGTCTTAAAATAAATATCAAATTGATGCAATTGTTGATCCGTTAATTCAATTCCTTGTTCTTTTAATTTAGTAGCAAATAATTGTGCGTTCATAAACAATTAATTCCTTTCATACAAAATAAGTGATAACTTTCAGTCCTTTTCACAGTTGATGAAAAATGCGTAATAACTTGCTTACCCGCTACGTCACCAGACGGTTTTGGTGGGACGAGTAATCGCAGTCCCAAATGGATTCCCTTTCCGTGGGCTCAGTCTCAGCTAACTTGGTAAAGAAAATCACTTTACCAAGTGGATCTTCGACTTGAGCTGTCCCACTGGAGTCTCATCCATTTGCTTCCTTCGGTGGATAGCTTATCTACACTTTATAACGCTTGGTAATGTTTTTTAAACTAACATTTTAAACCTTTCTTAATTGTAGCGAGCTAACTAGTGTATCAAATGAAATTGTCGACACTCCTGCAGGAACAGCGCGAGCTGAAGATCCACTCGGAAAGCGCACTTTGCTTATCCGAGTTAGCTGAAGCCGTGCCTGCGGAAAGGGAGGCAATTTTATTTGAGGAGCGAGTCTGGAAATTCTTTTTACGACGCAGTCTATATTCTCTTCTAAACAATGTTTTAAAAGTGAATTATGAAAAGGCATATTTTTATTCCATTTTAGCAATGTTTCCTTGTTCTATATACACTAATAAAATAGATACGTCTGCTGGATTTACACCTGATATGCGAGATGCTTGTCCTACAGATAATGGACGAACTTTTTTCAATTTTTCTTTTGCTTCAGTTGCGATACCACCAATAGCATCGTAATCAATGCCTTCAGGAATCCATTTGTTTTCCATCTTTAACATACGCTCTACTTGTTGGTTTGACTTTTCAATATAACCTTGATATTTAATTTGTATTTCGACTTGCTCTTTAACATCTGAAGGTAATTCATTTGGTGCTGGTGATAGCTGCTCAATTAAGGAATAACTTATTTCAGGACGTTTAACCAAATCAGCTAATTTCGTTGGTTCTCTTAAAGGTGTTGCACCTACTTCATCAGTTAACTTTTGCAATTCTTCAGATGGTTTAATTGTTTCTTTTTCTAATCTTATTTTTTCCTGATCAACGAGCTCTTTTTTCTCAAGAAACTTGTTATAACGTTCATCTGAAATTAATCCTAATTGATGGCCTATTTCTGATAAACGCATATCCGCATTATCGTGACGTAAAAGTAAACGATACTCTGCGCGTGATGTTAATAGACGATACGGCTCATTTGTTCCTTTTGTAACTAAGTCGTCAATTAGAACACCAATATATGCTTGTGATCGATCTAAGATTAAAGTTTCCTTATCAAGGGCTCGTGCAGCCGCATTAATTCCTGCCATTAACCCTTGACCTGCAGCCTCTTCATAACCAGATGTTCCGTTAATTTGACCAGCAGTATATAAACCTGGTATATTTTTCACTTCCAGGGTTGGCCATAACTGAGTGGGAACAACCGAATCATATTCAATTGCATAACCCGCCCGCATTATTTCAGCTTTTTCTAATCCTTCAATAGAACGAATCATTTCATGTTGGACAAACTCTGGTAAGGATGTTGATAGACCTTGAACATAAACTTCTTCCGTATCTCTTCCTTCTGGTTCTAAAAAGATCTGATGACGTGGTTTATCATGAAAACGTACTACCTTATCTTCTATTGACGGGCAATAACGCGGACCTGTTCCTTTTATCATGCCTGAATACATAGCAGATAGACCTAAATTGTCATCAATAATCTTATGCGTGAATTCATTTGTGTAAGTTAACCAACATGGTATTTGATCCAAAATTCCTTCCGTTGTTTCATAAGAGAAATGACTTGGATGATCATCCCCAGGTTGAATCTCTGTTTTTGAATAATCAATTGTATGACTGTTCACCCTTGGTGGTGTTCCTGTTTTAAAGCGAACTAGCTCAAAACCTAATTCCTCTAAATGCTCTGATAATTTCACTGATGCGCGTTGATTATTTGGTCCACTCTCATAAGATAAATCACCAATAATGACACGCCCTCGCATAAATGTACCTGTTGTAATAATTACTGATTTGGCATGGTATGCCGCTTTCGTTTCAGTAATGACACCTGTACATACACCATCTTCTATAATTAACTTTTCAACCATCGCTTGACGTAAAGTTAAGTTTTCTTGGTTTTCTAATCTATACTTCATTTCTTGAATGTATAAAGGTTTATCGGCTTGTGCACGTAAAGCACGAACAGCCGGACCTTTCCCTGTGTTAAGCATTCGCATTTGAATATATGTTTTATCAATTACTTTCCCCATTAACCCACCTAAAGCATCAACTTCTCTTACCACAACACCTTTTGCTGGTCCGCCAACTGATGGATTACAAGGCATGAAAGCAATCATATCTAAGTTTAGTGTAAGCATTAGCGTCTTTGCGCCACGTTTCGCTGCAGCATTTGCAGCTTCTACACCCGCATGACCTGCCCCAATGACGATTACATCAAAATGTCCTGCATCATATGTCATTTTTATTGTCTCTCCTTTGTTTTCCTGCTTTCTCCTACAGGTATCTTAGCTATTTATTTTCCTAAACAGAACTGGGAGAACAGTTGATCAATTAAGCTATCGCGAATCGTATCCCCAACGATTTCACCTAGTAGCTGCCAAGTTCGCGTTACATCAATTTGAACTAAATCAATTGGCATGTTTGCTTCCATTCCATTCATCGCTTCATCTAGTGCAGCCAATGCCTGCTTTAACAATTGGATATGCCGTACATTTGATACGTATGTTAAATCACCTGGTTCTAACTCACCAGAGAAGAATGTTTTAGCAATTGCCGCTTCTAATTCATCTAATCCCTTTTCTTCTATTAAAGTTGTTGTGATGACAGGATGTCCCTTCACCAACTCATTTACCTTTTCTAGATCAATTTTTTGAGCTAAATCTGTTTTATTCACAAGAACAATTACTTCAAGATCTTCAACAAGCTTAAACAATTGAATATCTTCCTCAGTTAATTCCTGATTATAATTTAATACAAGTAATATTAAATCAGATTCCTTTAATACTTGTCGTGAGCGTTCTACACCTATTTTTTCTACAATATCATCAGTATCTCTAATACCTGCAGTATCAACTAATCGCAGTGGTACACCTCGAACATTTACATACTCTTCAATAATATCTCGCGTTGTTCCAGGAATATCCGTAACAATTGCTTTATTTTCATGTACTAAGGCATTAAGCAAGGAGGATTTACCGACATTAGGACGTCCTATTATCGCAGTAGCAATTCCTTCTCGTAAAATCTTCCCTTGCTTAGCCATTTGCAATAATCGCTCAATTTCTTGATGCACTTCTTTCGTTTTTAATAACATCGTGTCATGTGACATCTGCTCAACGTCATCATATTCTGGATAATCAATATTTACTTCAACGTGGGCAACAGTTTCTAATAATTCCTGACGCAGACGTTGAATTAATTTTGATAACTTTCCATCTAATTGTTTAATCGCGACATTCATCGCCTTATCTGTTTTCGCCCGTATTAAATCCATTACCGCTTCAGCTTGCGATAAATCAATCCGCCCATTTAAGAAAGCTCGTTTTGTAAACTCGCCTGGTTCTGCAAGACGTGCTCCCATTTGCAGAGCTAGCTCAAGCAAACGATTTACAGATGCTAGTCCACCATGACAATTTATCTCAACTACGTCTTCTCTTGTAAAAGTTTTTGGTGCTCGCATCACACTAACCATGACTTCTTCTACAACCTGATCTATAGTTGGATCAATAATTTTACCATAATGTATTGTGTGTGAATCCACCTTTGTTAAATCTCGCCCTTGAAAGAATTGATTTGCAATTGTTATTGCTTCATTTCCGCTTAATCGAACAATTGCAATTGCTCCTTCACCAATTGGTGTCGAAATTGCTGCTATTGTATCTGTTTCCAATTCTCTACACCCCACTTTTTATTTAAACTTATATATATATTTAACGCTCTTTTTTTATTAAAAATAAACATGTCACCCAACTAAAAAGAATAGCACATTATACCACGTTTTGAAAATCTATTCACTCTTTTTATACACATGTGGATGAAAATTATACGACTAAGTTATACACATACCTAATCAAATCTAACATTATCAAAAAGTTATCCACTGTGCATAACTTTTTGATAATGCTATTTCATCTAAAAAAACGTCCAAGAAACAGCAATTGTTTCTTGGACGTTTTTTTAATTTCTATTCACTTTGTTACAGGTTTAATCACTACATGCCTGTTTGGTTCTGTTCCATCTGAATAGGTTGCAATCTGTTCATTGTGTTGTAATGCACTATGAATTATCTTTCTTTCATAAGAAGGCATCGGTTCTAATGAAACATGTTTTTTTATTTTGTTAGCCTTATCAGCTAATCGATGTGCTAATTGTTCTAATGTTTCTTTTCTACGTTTCCTATAACCTTCTGCATCTACAACCACATGATAACGCTCTTTAGATAATCTATTTAAAGCCACCTGCACAAGATATTGGATTGCATTTAACGTTTGTCCACGTTTACCAATTAGTAATGCAATACTTTTACCAGATAGATCAAATGTCACTGTACTTCCCTTTGTACTTGTTTCTACAAATACATCTTCGGAAAAAGCAGAAACTATTTGCTTTAGATAAGTTTCAACTTGCTGTAAATGGTTTTCTGCAACCGTTACTTTAACAATAGCTCTTTTAGTACCAAATATCCCAAACATTCCTTTTTTACCTTCGTCAATAATGTCTACATTCACTTGGTCCTCTGTGGTGTTTAACTGCTTTAATGCTGATTGGACCGCATCTTCGACTGTTTGTCCAGAAGCAGTTACCTGTTTCACTATTTGTTTCCTCCCACTTTAGGTTCCTTATCTTTCATCATTGGTCCACGAACAAAGATCGTTTGTAATACCATAAATACGTTACCAACTACCCAGTATAATGCAAGTGCTGACGGGAAGAACATCGCCATAACACCAATCATAATCGGCATCATATAAAGCATCATCGTCATTTGCGGCATTGCAGCGTTTTGTGTTGAATTCGTACCTGCCATCATAAGTTTCTGTTGTAAGAAAGTTGCTCCAGCTGCCACAATTGGCAATATGAAATATGGATCCGGTTCACTTAATTGGAACCATAAAAAACTACCTTCATCTAAATGTGGTGTCCGCATGATTGCATGATAAAATGCAATTAATATTGGCATTTGTACAATAATCGGTAAACATCCTGCCATTGGATTGACACCATTTTTTTGAAAAAGTTCCATTGTTTCTTTCTGTAACTTTTGTTGTGTTTCTGCATCCTTTGAACTATATTTCTCTCTAATTTTAGTTATTTCTGGTTGGATATCTTGCATAGCTTTTGAACTTTTTAACTGTTTAATATTTAATGGTAATAAAACCAACCGTATTGCAATTGTTACAACAACTATTGCCAATCCATAGCTACCACTAAAAAAGTCTGCTACATTAATAATTACCACGGACAATGGATAAACGAAATACTCTGCCCAAAATCCGGTACTTTCACTTGTAATATCTGTCTCGATATCACCACAACCTGATAGTAGTAACACTAACCCTATCAAAGCCGCAAACAGTAAGAGCTTTTTGCGCATGTTCTTCCTCCTCATTCACTTCTTAACATATATATGAAAAATCTAGTCTATATTCTATCATTAACTAGTTCTTGTTTCTATAGCTATAAGTGTAAAATCAAATCATCATAATAATACAAAAGATTTATCCCATAGTAAATAGTTGCCACAATATTGTTAAACAAATTATTCCCTATATTACAATCTCTTTAATAGATGTGATTTTGATAATACATGATTTAGACTTTTCTTGATCGCATGATAATCCATATCTTTAGTTGGAATTCTTGCAATTACAATAAAGTCATATCTATTGTCTATTTGCCCATCAAATTCTGAAAAAGCTTGTCTTAAATAACGTTTTATTTGATTACGCATAACCGCGTTTCCAATCTTTTTACTTACTGATAAACCTATTCGAAAATGCGATTGTTCTGGTTTATTTAAATAATATAGTACTAACTGTCTATTCGCAAAAGACTTTCCTTGTTTAAAAACTAGTTGGAATTCATCCATTTTTTTTAATCGATATTTTTTTTTCATGGAATGTTACCTCCATTATCAGATCATCCATATGTATGGAAATAGCCCGTTTTTTAATCCATTGATCTAAACGAGCTTATCCATTTTCATTGCATCTTTTTTCTCTTAATAGGAAAAAAAAGACCACTGACATTAACTCAGTGGCCTATGCTGATAATTTTTTTCTTCCTTTTTTACGGCGACGAGCAATTACGTTTTGTCCATTTTTAGTGCTCATACGAGAACGAAAGCCGTGAACTTTTTTACGCTTACGTGTATTTGGTTGAAATGTGCGTTTCATGTATAGTACACCTCCCTGAGGAATAATAACTCCAATATTAAGAAGACATTCCAATACATTATACGGAATAGATTAACCATCTGTCAACAACTATCCTGCTTCACCTACTATTAATTTCAAATCTCAATTCTTTTCACTTCTCCAACACTCATTTTTCTATTAAACATACGGACTTGATATATGATGCGACATAGTGAAACTTTCTTACCCGCTCCTCAAATGAAATTAGCTCCCTTTCCGCAGGCACGGCTTCAGCTAACTCGGAGGTAAAGACCACCTCCGAGTGGATCTTCAGCTCGCGCTGTTCCTGCAGGAGTGTCACCAATTTCATTTGATCCGCTAGATAGGCTAAAAATATAATAATGCATTACAGACCATCTTAGTGAGAGAAAAGCTTATTGAGCATTAACACCTCAAATCACGATAAGGTCCACTAACTAGCGAAGGAAGCAAATGGTTGACACTCCTGTGGGAACAGCTCAAGTCGAAGATCCACTTGGTGAAGTGGTTTTCTTTACCAAGTTAGCTGAAACTGATCCCACGGAAAGCGAATCCATTTTCTGACGTAGCGGGTTAGAAGTTTAATACACAATTTATTTAAATTACGTCATAAACAGGTTATCCACATCGCTTGTCCATTAATTTTTAATGTTTTTTTTATCCCCAACAACTTATAAACAAATTAATAACAAAAAACAGTGTTGTGGATAGATTTTGTCTACAAACTGTATTTTATGTGGATAAGTGTCGAATTACCCTTGCACTATTAGTATTTATTTGGTATTATATTTGTGTTTTAACATGTGAAAAAAATAAAAGGCCACAAATAATATCCACAGCTTGTGGATAGATTGTGGACATGTATTCACATCTTTGTTTATAGACTTATACACAACCTTGTGAAGAAAATTAATAACTGTAAAAAAAGCTTATTTAGCTTATTCTAAATTATCCACAGTATATTTATGATCTACTACCTTTCGATCTGTCTTTCAAACAGATTGCGAGAGGTTTTTTATTTCTTTACTTACTATTTTGTTGAAAGGAGGAGACAGTCTATGGAAAATATTGAAGACTTATGGGCGAGTACACTCGAGTCCATTAAGGAGAAGGTAAGTAAACCTAGCTATGACACCTGGCTTAAAAATACCAATGCAGATAGTATTACCGATGATACTCTAATTGTATCTGCCCCTAATGAATTTGCTCGAGACTGGTTAGAAAGTCGCTATACCAATTTAATTTCAGATGCATTATTTGAAGTAACTGGTGCTAAGTTAAAAACTAAATTTGTTATTCCTGAAAGTGAAAATAAGTTAGATGATATTAGCGAAAAAACTAAAAATGTACCTACAATTAAACAACAAGAAAATGGGGAATCCCCTAAAACTATGTTAAATGACAAATATACATTTAATACATTTGTCATTGGTTCAGGTAATCGTTTTGCACATGCAGCATCTTTGGCTGTCGCAGAAGCACCTGCTAAAGCATATAATCCCTTGTTTATCTATGGTGGCGTTGGGCTTGGTAAAACACACTTGATGCATGCTATTGGTCATTATGTTTTAGATCATAATCCATCTGCAAAGGTAGTCTATCTATCCTCTGAAAAATTTACCAATGAATTTATTAATTCAATTCGAGATAATAAAGCTGTTAATTTCAGAAATAAGTATCGTAATGTAGATGTCCTATTAATTGATGATATTCAATTTCTTGCTGGAAAAGAACAAACACAGGAAGAATTTTTTCATACATTTAATACGTTACACGAAGAAAGTAAGCAAATTATTATTTCTAGTGATCGACCACCAAAAGAAATACCCACATTAGAAGATCGTTTACGTTCCAGATTTGAATGGGGTCTAATTACAGATATTACTCCACCAGATTTAGAAACGAGAATCGCTATTTTACGTAAGAAAGCTAAAGCAGAAGGATTAGATATTCCTAATGAAGTTATGCTTTATATCGCGAATCAAATTGATACAAATATTCGTGAATTAGAAGGAGCACTTATACGAGTAGTTGCTTATTCATCATTAATAAACAAAGATATTAACGCTTCTTTAGCAGCAGAAGCATTAAAGGATATCATTCCAAGTTCGCGACCAAAAGTTATAACAATTGCTGCAATTCAAGAAGTTATAGCTGAAAAATATAATATTAGATTAGATGAATTTGCTGCAAAAAAACGAACAAAATCGATTGCATTTCCTAGACAAATTGCGATGTATTTATCGAGAGAGTTGACTGATTTTTCATTACCGAAAATTGGAGAGGAATTTGGAGGACGTGATCATACAACTGTTATTCACGCTCATGAAAAGATTTCAAAACTAATCAGTCAAGATGAATTATTACACAAGGATATAGAAGATATAAAAGAACAGCTTAAAAATTTCTAATATAGTTCATTTCATAACAGTATGTAAAAATAATCATTACGTACTGTTTATTCACATGTGTATAACGTGGATAATTAGTGCAAACTTACTAACAATCTATCCACACCCATTTAGATAGATATAACACTGCGAATTTCATGTTATCCACATAATCACAGGCCCTATTACTATTACTACGACATTTATATAATAAAATATATATATTATAACTTCCCTTAGGAGGATTTATTTTATGCGATTTATCATTCAACGTGATTTATTAATCGAAAGTATTCAACATGTAATGAAAGCAATCTCTTCACGTGTAACAATCCCAATTTTAACCGGAATAAAAATTGAAGCTACACAAGAGGGAATAAAGTTAACAGGAAGTGATTCAGATATATCAATTGAATCATTTATACCAAAAGAGGAATATGGACTAGAACATGTAGAAGGTATTGAAGAAGGAAGTGTTGTAGTTCAAGCGAAATACTTTCCAGATATAATTCGTAAGTTACCTTTAAAAACTGTTGAATTGATTACAGATGATCAATATAAAGTTACTATTAAATCTGGTGGTGCAGAATTTCATTTAAATGGACAAGATGCTGTAGAATATCCACATTTACCAAAGCTACATACAGATAATAGTTTTGAATTAAAAAATGATCTGTTAAAAGATTTAATTAAACAAACTGTCTTTGCTGTCTCTACAGTTGAAACACGACCAATTTTAACTGGAGTTAATATGATAATAGAGGAAGAACACTTAGATTTTGTTGCAACAGATAGTCATCGATTAGCATCAAGAAAAATTCCACTAAACTTAAATAATGAAAATATCTCTTTTAAAAATGTGGTTATTCCAGGAAAAAGTTTAATTGAATTAAATAAAATAATAGAAGACAATGAAGAGACAATTACCATAAGTGTGACCGAAAACCAAATTTTATTCCAAACAAAAAATTTATACTTTTTGTCACGCCTATTAGATGGCAATTACCCTGAAACATCTAGACTTATTCCAGAACAAAGCAAAACAATTGTTCATACAAAAACCAAAACATTATTACAAGCAATTGATCGTGCTTCATTACTTGCAAAAGAGAATCGTAATAATGTGGTTAAACTACAAACAAAGTCTAACAATGAAATTGAAATTAGTAGTAACACACCAGAAGTTGGTCAGGTAAATGAAGATGTAACAACAGAATCAATCGAAGGTGAAGATTTGAAAATCTCATTTAGTGCTAAATATATGATTGATGCATTAAAAATTATCGAAGAGGATCATGTTAAGATAGAATTTACTGGCGCAATGCGTCCGTTTATTATTCGACCAATCGATAATGAGCATATTTTACAATTAATATTGCCAGTTCGGACATATTAAATATAATTGGGATGGAGTAAGAATTCTTATTCTGTCCTTTTTTATTGCAGGACAATTTTCTTTCGGTAAAAATATATTGAATAGAACAACAATACTTTGCTTATGGGTGAATATCTAGTAAAATAGGTAGAAGACTTATAAATGGAACGGTTCATTTCATGTTCACTTTTATTAGAATGATTAAATTATAAGAAAGCTTGGTGATTCGATATGCATACAGAAAAAATCTCAATTCATACAGGTTATATTCCATTAGGTCAATTCCTGAAATTGGCAGGTGTCATTGATACAGGTGGAATGGTGAAGATATTTTTAGCCGAATATGATGTGTTTGTGAATGATGAACAAGAACAACGTAGAGGCAGAAAATTATATCCTAATGATCAGATAACTATTCCTGACGTAGGAGTATATGAAATTGTGAAGGAAGAAGATGCCTAACATGTATCAACAAGAACAGTTAGGAAGGTTAAAACGATGCATATTCAAAATTTGACGCTCAAAAATTATCGAAACTATCAACAAATACAAGTACCATTCGATGATAAAGTCAATGTTATAATTGGAGAGAATGCACAAGGAAAAACCAATCTGATGGAAGCAATCTATGTATTAGCTTTTTCTAAATCATATCGAACCCCTCGTGATAAAGAACTTATCCAATGGAATGAAAACTATGCTACAATAGAAGGTACTATCTATAAAAGAAAACGTACCTTTCCCTTAGAAATTCAGCTTTCTTCCAAAGGGAAAAAAGCAAAACTAAATCATATTGAACAAAGACGTCTTAGTGATTACATCGGAGCTCTTAATGTAGTGATGTTTGCACCAGAGGATTTAAATCTGGTTAAAGGGAGCCCACAAATCAGAAGACGTTTTATTGACATGGAAATTGGTCAAATCCAGCCTTTATATATTTATCATCTAGGACAATACTTAAAAGTCTTAAAACAAAGAAACCATTTGTTGAAAAGCCTACAGCGCAGGCAGACGAATGATCGTACGATGCTGGATGTCTTAACTGAGCAATTAATTGAACACGCTAGTGTAATAGTTGAAAAGCGTTTTGTATTTTTACAATTACTAAGACAATGGGCTGCTCCGATCCATAAAGGAATAAGTAGAGAGAAAGAAATGCTGGAAATTAAGTATTTAGGCTCTACTGATGTATCAGAAGTGGAAAATAAGGAAAAAATAAGAAAAGCGTATCAAACTTCTTTTTCTCAAATTGTAGAAAAGGAAATAGACAGAGGAAATACATTGATTGGTCCACATCGTGATGATTTAGTTTTTTATGTGAACGGTAAAGATGTACAAACATACGGCTCACAAGGCCAGCAGAGAACAACAGCACTGTCATTAAAATTAGCAGAAATTGAATTAATTAGAAGTGAAGTTGGAGAATATCCTATTCTTTTATTAGATGATGTTCTAAGTGAGTTAGATCATTATCGACAGTCACATCTGTTACATACAATTCAAGGAAAAGTACAAACGTTTGTTTCTACAACAAGTATTAGTGATATTCAACACGATACGATTCGTCAAGCTGAGTTGTTTCATATAGAAAACGGAATAATTGTGCAATAGAAATGGGGAGTGGAAATGTTTATTCATATTGGAGGAGATCATGTCATCCGATCAGAGGATGTCATTGCAATTATTGATCAACAGTTTATTGCTTCTTCCACAATAAATGATGAAATGATTACAAATCAAAGAAAAGCAAATAATGTACTTGATTTACAAGAAGAGGAAACAAAAGCAATCGTTATTACAAATAGTTCCATTTACTATAGCCCCCTATCTGTATTGACATTAAAGAAACGTGCCAGTATGATCTCAACCATTAGTAGATTAGATGATTATAGTGATGCATTTGATACTGATGACAGTTTAGGTGAAGACTAAACAATTAATATAATTTTTAACATATGTAGTTTAAAAACGGTGTAGAAACGATAGATTCGTTCTCCCGAAATAGAAGTGTAGGTGAATGTAATGACAATGGAAAATAAGTTTGGAACAGATCATGCATATGATGAAAATCAAATTCAAGTATTAGAAGGATTAGAAGCAGTTCGTAAACGTCCAGGTATGTACATTGGTTCAACAAACGAACGAGGCTTACACCACTTAGTGTGGGAAATTGTTGATAATAGTATTGATGAAGCATTGGCAGGATATTGTGATCAAATTGAAGTAGTTATTGAAGAAGACAATAGTATTACAGTAATGGATAACGGTCGTGGTATACCAGTTGGTATTCAAAAAAAGACAGGACGTCCTGCTGTTGAAGTAATCATGACTGTATTACATGCCGGTGGTAAATTTGGTGGCGGTGGATATAAAGTTTCAGGAGGTCTTCATGGTGTTGGAGCTTCTGTTGTTAACGCCCTATCCACTTCTTTAAAAGTATATGTACATCGAGATGGTCAAATCCATTACTTAAGTTTTAAACGCGGGATCCCGGATGAAGAATTACAAGTTATCGGTGAAACAGATCTTACCGGAACGCGAATTCACTTTGTACCAGATGCTGAAATCTTCGATGAAACAATAACATATAGTTATGATGTACTCTCTCAACGTTTACGTGAATTGGCTTTTTTAAATAAAGGATTAACAATCTCAATTCAAGATAAACGGGATGATGACAAAAAAGAAACGTTTCATTATGAAGGTGGTATTCGTTCCTATGTAGAGCATTTAAACCGTTCAAAAGAAGTATTGCATGAGCCGTTTTTTGCTGAAAAGGAAGAAGCGGGAATCACTGTCGAAGTTGCTTTGCAATACAACGATGGATTTGCAAGTAATATTTACTCATTTGCAAATAACATTCATACGTATGAAGGCGGTACGCACGAATCAGGTTTTAAAACAGGCCTAACTCGTGTGATAAATGACTACGCAAGAAAAAACAACCTATTTAAAGAAAACGACCCTAACCTAACTGGTGATGATGTTAGAGAAGGTTTAACTTCAATCATTTCAATTAAGCATCCAGATCCACAATTTGAAGGACAAACAAAAACTAAGCTAGGAAATAGTGAAGCAAGAACTATAACAGATTCTACTTTTAGTGAATTATTCTCTAAATTTTTATTTGAAAATCCTGATACTGCAAAAATTGTCGTAGAAAAAGGACTTATGGCCTCACGTGCACGTATGGCAGCAAAAAAAGCACGTGAATTAACGCGTCGTAAAGGTGCATTGGAAATCTCAAACTTACCTGGTAAATTAGCTGACTGTTCATCACGTGATGCAACCAAAAGTGAACTTTATATTGTTGAGGGTGACTCTGCTGGTGGCTCTGCTAAACAAGGAAGGGATCGTCACTATCAGGCAATATTGCCATTACGAGGAAAGATATTAAACGTTGAAAAAGCCCGTTTAGATAAAATTTTATCTAATAACGAGATTCGAACGATTATTACAGCTTTAGGAACTGGTATAGGTGAGGACTTTGATATTACAAAAACCCGTTATCATAAAGTTGTTATTATGACAGATGCTGATGTTGATGGTGCTCATATTCGTACCTTATTATTAACTTTTTTATACCGTTTTATGCGCCCATTAATTGATCATGGATATATTTATATTGCACAGCCGCCGTTGTATAAGATTCAACAAGGTAAGGCTGCATATTATGCCTATAATGAAAAAGAGATGGAACGAATTGTTGGTGAATTAGCGAAACAACCAAAACCAGGCTTACAACGTTATAAAGGTTTAGGTGAAATGAACGCAACACAGCTCTGGGAAACAACAATGGATCCAGATAATCGTACATTACTTCAGGTTAATCTAGAAGATGCGATTGAAGCTGACCAAATTTTTGACATGTTGATGGGAGATAAGGTTGAACCACGTCGTAACTTTATCCAAGACAATGCTGTTTATGTTAAAAATTTAGATGTATAGAGATTTAAACATATTTTATGAAAATGTTGTAATAAAAGAAGTAATGTCGTTAGTTGGATAGGAGGCAGTCGTATGGTGGAAAATCAACGTCCACATGTACAAGAAATAAATATTGGAAATGAAATGCGAACATCTTTTTTGGATTATGCCATGAGTGTTATTGTAGCACGTGCACTTCCTGATGTGAGAGATGGTTTAAAACCAGTACATCGGAGAATCCTATATGCGATGAATGATTTGGGAATCCAAGCAGATAAATCCTACAAAAAGTCTGCCCGTATTGTTGGTGATGTATTGGGGAAATATCACCCACACGGTGACACTTCTGTATATGAAGCTATGGTAAGAATGGCGCAGGATTTCAGTTATCGTAATATGCTTGTAGATGGACATGGTAACTTTGGTTCAGTAGATGGAGACCCTGCAGCTGCAATGCGTTACACAGAAGCTCGTATGTCCAAAATCTCGATGGAAATGTTACGTGATATTAATAAGGATACAGTTGACTACATGGATAACTATGATGGTTCAGAACGGGAGCCACAAGTGTTGCCATCTCGTTTTCCAAACCTATTAGTAAATGGAGCATCAGGAATAGCTGTTGGAATGGCAACGAATATTCCGCCACATCAACTAGGTGAAACAATTGATGCAGTGCTTGCTGTTAGTGAAAACCCTGAAATTACAATTGATGAATTGATGGAAGGGTATATACATGGTCCAGATTTTCCTACTGGTGGTTTAATCCTTGGTAGAAGTGGAATTAGAAAAGCGTTTGAGACAGGTAAGGGTTCTATTACAATTCGTTCAAAAGCTGAAATTGAAGAACATAGTAACGGTAAATCAACAATTATTGTTAGTGAGCTACCTTATCAAGTTAATAAAGCTAGATTAATTGAAAAAATCGCTGACTTGGCTCGTGATAAAAAGATTGAAGGTATCACTGATTTACGCGATGAATCTGACCGTAATGGAATGCGGATTGTAATTGAATTACGCCGTGATGCTAATCCAAATGTATTATTAAATAATTTATATAAACAAACATCCCTGCAAACATCTTTTGGGATCAATATGTTAGCATTAGTCGATGGCCAACCCAAAGTGTTGAATTTAAAGCAGGCACTATCGCACTATTTAGAACATCAAAAAGTAATTATTAAACGTAGAACAGCGTATGAACTCCGAAAAGCGGAAGCACGTGCTCATATTTTAGAAGGACTACGTATTGCGCTAGATCATATAGATGAAATAATCGCATTAATTCGTGGTTCCGAGACCGCAGATATTGCACGTACAGGGTTAATGGAGAATTATGAGCTATCTGAGAAACAAGCACAAGCGATCTTAGACATGCGCTTGCAACGCTTGACAGGGCTAGAGCGTGATAAGATAGAACAAGAGTATAATGAATTATTAGCTCTAATTGCAGAATTAAAGGCTATTTTAGCAGATGAAGAAAAATTACTACAAATTATCAGAGAAGAATTAACTGAAATTAAGGAGCGTTTTAATGATAAACGCCGCACAGAGATAGTAGCTGGCGGATTTAATTTCTTTGAAGATGAAGATCTTATTCCTGAAGAAAATATAGTGATTACCCTAACGAATAAAGGATACATTAAGCGATTACCAGCTTCGACATACAGGACACAGCGTAGAGGTGGACGTGGTGTGCAAGGAATGGACACTAACGAAGATGATTTTGTTGAACATTTAGTATCAACATCCACACACGATACTGTTTTATTCTTCTCGAATAAAGGGAAAGTCTATAGAGCAAAAGGATATGAGATTCCTGAGTTCAGTAGGACTGCAAAAGGAATTCCAATCATTAATCTATTAGAAGTTGAAAAAGATGAATGGATTAATGCTGTTATTACCGTACATGAATTTGAAGATGACTGGTATTTATTCTTCACAACAAAGTATGGTGTGTCGAAACGAACGACGCTTTCACAGTTTGCTAACATTAGAAAAGGTGGATTAATTGCGCTAAATTTACGTGAAGATGACGAGTTAATTTCAGTTCGCTTAACAGATGGAAATAAGGATATTATGATTGGAACACGTAACGGTTCATTGATTCGTTTTGAAGAAACACAAATTCGTTCAATGGGAAGAACTGCTGCTGGAGTTAGAGGTATCTCTCTAAGAGGTGATGATGAAGTTGTTTCCATGGAGATCATTGAAGATGGGTTACACGTATTGAATGTAACTGAAAATGGGTATGGAAAACAAACACCTGCTGAAGATTATCGAATAATTAATCGTGGTGGTAAGGGTGTGTCAACTTGTAATATTACAGAAAAAACCGGTAAAGTTGTTGCGGTTAAGGCTGTTACAGGTGATGAAGATATTATGATCATTACTGCAGCTGGTGTATTAATACGTATGCCAGTAGAAGGAATATCTGTTACAGGTAGAAATACACAAGGTGTTCGTTTAATACGTCTTCAAGAAGAAGAAAAAGTAGCAACAGTTGCTCGTATTGAAGTAGATCCAGAAGATGTAGAAGATATAGAAGAAGCAGAAAAAACAGAAGTTTTAGATGATGAAGTAAATAAAGATTAGATATAAATAGTGGTTCCTTGTTGTGTCTAACAATAGGGGGCCATTCTATTATAAGTGCATGTTCAAAAGAACGAGAAATTCAGATGATTCTAGCTTTAATCACAAAATACATGAATTTTCTATATGCCGATGTAAGAGCAAGACAAGGACGGGACTTTTCGAACAATAAACTAGTATATTAAGGGTGGCGATGACGTTGCGGGTACATCCAACACAATTAATTCCTAAATGCATACTAACAACAGACGTCTTTGGTCAATCCAATCGGCCGATTGTTCCAAAAGACACAGTTCTTGAGGAAATACATATTAATGTATTGAAACGATTTTTAATTGATCGAGTTGAAGTAGCTACAAAACTAGCGAGTGGTGCACCGTTTATCCCTGATAAATTGGATGAACAAGCATTAGAAAAAGAAAAAAAGCAAACTAAGAAGCAGGAAGAAAAGGCTCTAACTTTTTTAGAACACTACAATCAAGTTGTACAAGAGTATAAGCAGTTATTTGAACAGTGGCGGAGTGGTTCACCTATTGATATCCAAACAGTTCGAAAATTAATGATACCATTATTAGAGCGTACAGAAGAGGTAGGCTCTCAAGTCTTTTTATTATATAAATACGTAATAAAGAAAGATTACTTTTATCATCATAGTGTTGCCACCAGTTTGATTGCTACAATGTTTTCTAAAAGAATTGGTTGGAAAAAAGAGGCGATACAAATAGGTATTGCTAGTTTCTTAGCTGATAGTGGTATGGCAAAATTAAATCACTTCCTTTTAGAAAAAAAGGGAATTCTATCACCTGGAGAATTTGAAGAAGTTAAAAAACATCCAACGTATTCATATCGTTTTGTAGAAAAGATTCCTTCTTTATCACAGAGTGCAAAATTAGCAATTCTTCAACACCATGAACGACTAGATGGTACAGGTTATCCTCTGGGGGTGAAAGAAGATAGGATTCACCCATTTGCAAAAATATTGGCAATCTGTGATACATACCATGCAATGACATCTAAACGCTTTTATCGTGAAAAACAATCTCCATTTCTTGTAATGGAACAGATGCAACAAGATCAATTTCAAAAATTTGATCATCAAATGATTCAAGCATTTATAACATGTTTAACTGATTTTACGACAGGCACACGCGTTAGATTGTCCAATAATGAAATTGCAATCATTGTTTATATGGAATCGGCACATCCAACCCGTCCAATGGTACAAATGGAGTCCAATCAAAAAATTATTATTTTAAAAGAGCAAAAAAACTTATATATTGAAGAAATAATTAGTTAGTATCAGTTGAGAATTTAAAAAATATTAATTATAAAAAACACCCCAAAAGTTAGAGAGAAAATATAACTTATTGGGGTGTTTTTTAATAAATGACTCTAAAGATATTATTAATAATACACAGTTGAAATAAAAAGCACACTAACTAGTAACGTAAGTTACTAACCCGCTACATCAGCAAATGGATTCCCTTTCCGTGGGCTCAGTCTCAGCTAACTTGGTAAAGAAAAAACACTTTACCAAGTGGATCGTGCGCCCGGCATGAGTTATAACTAGGTGGTGAAAGTCCACCACAGACTTGGCAGTAGGAACTGTTAGTGAAAGGCAAGGGTGTCTATCGTGAGATAGAATCTGAAGGAAGCCGGACACAAAATCCC
>NZ_QJSH01000050.1 GCF_003426025.1 Paraliobacillus quinghaiensis | reverse complement strand
ACCATCGTTTTCATCTCCTATTGGTTTGGGTTTAGTAAATTGGAAGTTCTGTGATAGGTACTTCTATTTTACTATGAAAACGGTGGTCTTTTTATATTTAATTGAACCTATTTACTATACTAGGCACTCAGCAAAAGCTCTTTCGCATTATATACTTCTTTGTCTGGCTTAATGTTAGTATTTGTGGGTATAGATCTTTTGCGATGGTTCATCCAGATGGCTTTCCACCCTACTTGTTTTGCTCCTATAATATCTTTTTCAAAGGAGTCACCTATATATACCGTTTTTGTCTTATCAAGATCAAGTTTTTCTTCAATTATTTCAAAGATCTCTCTTTTCGGTTTTGCGTAACCTAGACTTCCGGAAATAAAAATATTCTCTACAGGAATCCATCTGCTGAGACCTAATTGCTTAATCTTCTTCGACTGATGTTTTTCCTCACCGTTTGTAAGAATTGCTAGTTGCTTACCTTGTTGGTGTAAAGTATCTAATAGTTCTTCTACTTCTTCAAATAACGTAATGTTTTGCTGTTCAGCAACATAGACTTCGTGAAAAGTTAGTGCCTTTTCAGCATCGATTGGTATATCAAAATCCTCACATGCCTTTGTGATACGTCCTGTCTGCCACTCAGATTCAGATATCTCTCCAGCTTCACTTTGATCAAACAGGATCTCACTATATTTCCGACTAGTTCTATATAGCTTGTCTAGTTCTTCTTCTGTCATTTCAATATCAAACATCTTTCTAAAAGTCTTATGAAATGATAGCGCCTGATCATATAACGTATCATCAACATCAAAAATTATTGTATCCATTCTAAAACCCTCCTTAAATCTAATCTGTTTCTTACCATTTTTCTATATGAGTGAAGTCTATGAACGACAAATTTATTGAGCGAATTGAACTGAACTTATTCAAAATGTAGCTGAAAACTATCTGGTACAAAAGAAGGTTCTTTTCTACCTAATAAATGTAACACCAGTTTAGAAACAAGTGCACCTGGTCCTAATGCTTGTCCAACACTAATCGTAGGTATACTTTCACTTTTTATCCATTCTGTAACCTTTTCTTCTGTTGCATATTCCGGAAGATTGTTACTGTACTTTTCTGCCGGAAATGTTAGTCCTCTTAAACTATCAATCGTTGCATCGTCTGGAATCCCCACATATTCTTCTAATTTCATTCCAGTAGGTGAGAAATTCAAGACGGAAGTACCAAATCCAAGTGCAACTGCTGTAGTGATGTACAAGTTATTTGCTCGAGCAGCACGGTGGAGAACAACCGCTTCAGGGAATGCAAAATAATCAATTGCATCAATTACATAGTCTGCTCCTTCTACAAAACTCTCTGTGTTCTCTTCCGTTACTCCATCACGATAACACACGACTTCAAGGTCTGGGTTGATCAAAAGTAAATGATCTTTAAGAGCATCTACCTTTAATTTACCAACCGTGTCATATGTAGATGCACATTGTCTATTTATATTAGATATATCAAATACATCCGGATCGGCTAGCTTTAGTTTCCCTATGCCCATTCGCGTCAGTAATTCAGCAGAGAAACCACCAATACAACCGCACCCCGCTATCGCAATAGTTGAACCTTGTAGTTTTTGCACTTCTTCTTCTGACATAATACCTAAATTACGGACAAATTGTTCTTTCATTATTTTACTACCTCCTTACTATTTTCTGTACTGGAAACAAAGTAATCATATAATGGCCGACGTTTTTCCTTGAGCTGGATTAAACATTGAGACAAATTTAATAAACATGGTATTGATTTTGATCCAAGATACACTTGAGGCTCACCGATAACCTCAAATGGAAACTTAAAGATTCGGTGCATATAATTGTATACCCTCTCATCAATGCAGCAGATCCAATGGGTCATTTCTTGATCTAACGAATAATTTAATACTGTCTTAATGATCGCTAATCCGACATCATGTTTCTTCATTTTTGTAAATGCACTAACTTCTGCAACCTTGTTTTTGTCTAGCTTTGATAACTTTAAATTTTCTATGTCATAAATATTAAAGTTCTTCATTGTTGGAAGTTCATGCAATTCTTCATATATAAGTCTAGTAACGCCAACAATTTCTTTACTCTTGACAGATTGTGCAACAAAATAGGTAGCACATTCTTCATACGGATCAACATCATTCTCTTTAAAATATCCTACCTCATAGTACCGTTGATGATGTAACTTAACAGCCTTTTCTCTCAAAATTCCTTCTACAGTTCCAAAATGGTAATCTTTCATGTTATTCATTTTAACGTCCTCCTTTAAAGTTATCTACACTTCTATTAAAGGACAGTTAACTACAAAATGAAAGCAATTCTATTAACCTTCTAGTTATTTCGACTAATTAATGTTAGAATTCTATCATAAATTCTAACATTAGGACGGTATACAACATGAGTGAGAAAGACACACTATTACAAAAATTATTTAGAAGTCATAATAATAATTTGAATAAAAGAATTATGCAAATTGGATTCATTTACATTGTACTAAGTATTTTTTGGAACTTTATTTTTCATTTTTTTGATCTTCAGCTTTCAAGGGCCAATCTTTCACTATTACTTACTTGCATAGTGGTTTGGTTTGTCGTATATCTAACATTACACTTGTCAAAATTACCCACAAGCACAATGAATCATATTGTTCTATTATTTGTTATTTTTACCGTTATTTGTCTATTCTTTGGATCGGGGTTTACAGAATCCTGGAGTTACTTTTTACTTTTGCCAATTATTACGAGTTTATATGGGGATAGAAATTTATCCATTATCTATTCAATAATAGGATTAATCTGTTTAATAATTTTAAATATTTATTTTCAGCAAACTCATTATATTGTAGATGCAATTGATTTTTCTAACCGAATCTTACTATATATAATTGTCGCAACATTTAGTTACCTATTGTTGAATATGTTGTTTTCACTATATAAAAAACAAGTAAATACGGTAATTCAATCAATGGAAACAACAATAGAACAAGTAGTGCAAAGTTTTATTGTAGCTGTTGAAGCAAAAGACCAATATACATTTGGACACAGTGAAAGAGTAAGTGATTACGCGCAAACATTAGCTAAAAACATACCCGAATTTAATCAAAAGAATAAACTCAAAAGGTTGCGTTTAAGTGGTCTTATACATGATATCGGAAAGATTAATATCCCTGAATATATTCTAACAAAACCTTCTGGATTGACGGATGAAGAGTTTGAACAGATTAAAACACATACTACATTAGGAGCACAAATGATTGAAAAAGTAGAAGGATTAGAAGGGTTGAAAGACGGTGTCCTTTATCATCACGAAAAGTGGGATGGAACCGGATATCCAACAGGTGCAAAGGGAAAAGAAATTCCACTTTCTGCCCGAATACTATGTATTGCAGATGCTTTCGATGCAATGACTTCTTCGAGATCATACCGAGAAGCACTTCCAATTGAAGAAGCTTTTCAACGAATCGAAATGAATATGGGTACGCAATTTGACCCTGGTCTAGCTAAAGCATTCGAATCATCAAAACGGGAATTTGCGATTATTTATCGACGCTCACATAACCCATTTGAAGAATTTGAAAAATTAACAGATTTATTTTAGTGTGGTGCCTGTCACTTCCCGTTTTTTGTCGAATCGGAATGACGGGCTGCTTTTTCTCTTATATGATCAACCCACTCCTCTTCTACTTGATACCCCTCTGCTTCCATTGATGCTCTAGCTGATCTTATGGCTTTTTCTATTCGCTTTTGCTCATCTTTTTTGTTCATTACTTTTCCCCCTACAATTAAAATGATGGTTTTAAAGTGTTACCAATTATTATCTCATAATCTTCACATTTGACTCCATAATTTAAATAAAAAACAGAGCCTTAATGAAGGCTCCTCAGTCGACAAAAAACGGGAAGTGACAGCGTATAATGGTAAATAAGTCAACTCTCATTTGCACCTAAAAAAGACCGACCTTAATTAAAACTCTTAAAATCATTTTTTAAAAAGTTCATCTATCACAGAACC
>NZ_QJSH01000049.1 GCF_003426025.1 Paraliobacillus quinghaiensis | reverse complement strand
GAAATGGGGACTTAAGGATATGAACATCCTCTACCAGATAAGATACTCAAAAGGTTGAACCGCCGTATACGGATCCGTACGTACGGTGGTGTGAGAGGTCGGGGCTGTGAAGCCCCTCCTACTCGATTTCGACTTGAGCTGTCCCCACTGGAGTCTCACCCATTTGCTTCCTGCGCTAGTTAGAGGAACTAATCATGGTATGAGGTACTAACACTCAACGAGTTAGACTGTAATGCGCTATCAAATTTTAGACTATCTAGCGGATCAAATGAAATTGGTGACACTCCTTGAAAATAAAAACCGATTTTCTGCGTGCGATGTCAATTCATTGAGCATGCCTTGTCCTGCAGGAACAGCGCGAGCTGAAGATCCACTCGGAGGTGGTTTTTGAGGTGGTTTTTGGGCCTACGGTTACTCGGCCCACCGAAAACATTTGCTTCCGAATTAGCTGAAGCCGTGCCTGCGGAAAGGGAATCAATTTCATTTGAGAAGCGGTAACTCACGTTACAAGTTATTGTGCATTTTATATCAAATCTGAATAAAGAGTAAGGTTTAACTTTCTATTACGTACGTACCACCTACTATGTCGTGAATTGCTCTTTTATCTTCTCGAAAGATGACCATAAAAGTACTTACTACTAGTGATATTCCAAGCGTGATGATACCAATAAGGTGGAAACCAACAAGCTCTCTTAAAAACGTATTGGAAAGTTTAACTTTGTGTCCATCTTTTTGTATTAACTTGATATTACAAATTCTTTTTCCAATAATATACCCACTCCATATTAAAGGTACGATAACCAAGTATAGTGTATAAAAGAAATCCCACGCCACTCCTTTTTCGAAATTAATACTATATTCACCTGTAAAAATATAAAACAAACCACCAATTAAAATCGTAAGAATCATAACATCTAAAAACCTAGCTAATAATCTTTTTCCAAATCCAGCGTAATTATTCAAAAGCACTCTCTCCTTTGTTTAGTAACCGTATATACTTTGAAGCCAATACTACTCCAACTAACCCCTTCATAGTGTTTAATTCCAATATTAGGTATAATTAAAGTGTAATAGAAATGATTTAAAGTAGCAACTCAATACATGTAGCTTTTGTTCTGAATTTTCTCGAGATTAATTACTGTTTTCGATACCTAACGGAACCTGTGAGAGACAGCATGCTTTTTTTCTATTATAATAAGGGGAAAGTTAGCAACGGAGGGGTTAGTATGTTTAAAAAAATTGCATTTGTTGGTGCTGGTTCAATGGCAGAAGCGCTGATTGCTGGAATTGTGAAATCTGGGGTATTAGAGCCAAATCAGATTTACGTTACAAATAGATCAAATCAGACAAGGTTACAGGAGTTAACACAGTTGTATGCTATACAATCTACCTCTGATACAGAAACTGCTATATCTGGTGCTGAGGCAATTTTTCTAGCGATGAAACCGAAAGATGTCGTTGGAGCATTAGCTGAAATAAAGCCATTTGTCTCAAAAGATAAAGTAATTATTTCAATTCTTGCTGGAACAGAGACGAAATTTATTGCAGATCAACTTGGAATGGACCTTTCGGTAATTCGAGCGATGCCTAATACATCAGCAACAATCGGTTATGGTGCGACAGGATTAACTAAAGGGGCATTTGTGACAGAGGAACAAATACAACTAGCTAGAACATTATTTGAAACAGTTGGAACGGTAACAATAGTAGATGAAGAACAAATGCATACTGTAACAGCTGTAGCAGGAAGTGGACCTGCCTACTTTTATTACATAGTAGAGGCAATGGAGGAAGCAGCCAAAAAAGGTGGGCTAAATCAAGTAGATGCCAAGGAATTAATCTACCAGACTATTTTAGGTGCAGCAGAAATGCTCAAACAAACTGATGATGAACCTGCGTTATTACGTAAAAAAATTACTAGTCCAGGTGGTACAACAGAGCGGGGGATAAAGACATTAGAAGAACATAGTGTGAAAGAGGCAATAGAGGCTGCTGTTTATCAAGCGTCAAATCGTTCAAAAGAATTAGGAGAAAATTAAAATAAGGGGCACTTTATTAAAAGCGCCCCATGTTGTATTTATTTAATTAATCGTGTTTCCCATTTTCGTGACTGTTGAATGAAATGACCGACTTTATCTAATACGGATTCTACAGCATTTTGATCATTTATCAGATCATAATCTGCAATATTAATGCGAAGTATAGGGCAAGAATTAAAGCTATTTATCCATTTTTCATAACGTTCGTGCATTTCCTGCCAATAAGCAAGTGGAGTCTGTTGCTCCATTGGACGGCCACGGTTTTTAATGCGATCTACTACATCATCAAATGAGCCTTCTAAATAAATTAATAAGTCCGGATGAGGAAAATAAGGTGTCATCACCATTGATTCAAACAAACTACTGTAAGTTTCATAATCAACTGGTGTCATTGTTCCCTTTTCGTGATGCATCTTTGCAAAAATACCAGTATCTTCATAGATCGAACGGTCTTGAATAAATCCACCACCATATTCAAAAATACGCTTTTGTTCCTTAAAACGTTCTGCTAAGAAGTAGATTTGTAAATGAAAGCTCCAACGTTCAAAGTCAGCATAAAATTTATCTAAATATGGATTAGTATCGACTTTTTCTAACGATGTACGGAAGTTAAGTGCATTGGCCAAAGCATTAGTCATTGTTGACTTACCAACACCAACAGTTCCAGCTATTGTAATGACACTGTCGTGAGGAATTTGATATTTCTCTCGTAAATTCATCGGATAATTTCTCCTTTATTGATTTGTTGTTGAACTTGACTGAGTATTAGATCTAAATCATCTTGATGTTTAATAAAATCAAGTTGGTCACCATCAATCCGGATTACGGGAATTTCTGGGTGTTGTTTTTCGAAATCCGCCATGAATGTTTGATAGTCTTGTTTCAGTTGCTGCAAATAAGACGCTTGAATATTTTTTTCAACCTCACGTCCACGTAATGCAATTCTAGCTAGAAGTGTATCAAGACTAGCATCTAAATAAATCATCATGTTTGGTTTTGGCATATCATTCGTTAAGATATGATAGATTTGATGATATTTCTCAAATTGCTTTTGTTGTAATGTACGTTTAGCAAAGATCATATTTTTTGAGATATGATAATCAGCAATCACGGGCTTATCTAATGCTAGATAGTGATTATCAATATCTTCTAGCTGTTTGAATCGATTACACAGAAAGAACATCTCTGTTTGAAAACTCCACTCATCTATATCATCATAAAATTTCCCCAAAAAAGGATTTTCTTCTACAATTTCTTTCAATAAATGTAGTTGAAAATGGCTTGCGATTTTTCTGGACAAAGATGTCTTACCAACTCCAATAGGGCCTTCTACTGCTAAAAAGGGTACTTGGTGCATACAATTTCCTCCTATAAAACATTTGTTACCGGTTCGTGCATAACAAAATTGACAATCACTATTCTATCACATTTTGTCGCAAATTAGATAATGTAATATTTTTGGAAGTATGTAAAAAATGGTAGGTTAATCTATAATAGATTGTATTAAGTGATTGTTTCTAATGACAGATACAAATCAAATAAAACTCACTTCTTTATCGTCAAAAGGTGGCTGTGGCTGCAAAATAGGCCCTGCAGATCTAGCGCAAGTATTACGAGAGTTACCATCGACTTTACCAAATCCAGACTTACTTGTTGGTTTAGATACGAGTGATGATGCTGGTGTTTATCGATTAAATGATGAAATGGCACTCGTCCAAACTGTGGACTTTTTTACGCCAATTGTTGATGATCCCTATTCATTTGGGCAGATTGCTGCAGCAAATGCTATCAGTGATGTTTATGCGATGGGTGGAAAGCCCTTAACAGCGCTAAACATTGTTGCATTTCCTATCGCAAAATTAGATAAACAAATCTTAACAGATATATTACGTGGTGCAGGTGATAAGTTGAAAGAGGCAGGTGTTACGCTAGTCGGTGGTCACTCAATTGATGACAAAGAACCAAATTTGGTCTTGCTGTAACAGGCCTTGTCCATCCTGATAAAGTACGCACAGGAGCAAAACCAGGCGACAAAATTATTTTAACGAAACCTATTGGTGTAGGAATTTTCACAACAGCGATTAAAAATAATTTACTATCTGAAGACGAGACGGAACGTGTAATACAGGTAATGGCAACGTTAAATAATACAGCGGCTGAGGTAATGGAGCCTTATACTGTTCATGCATGTACAGATGTAACGGGTTTTGGTTTACTTGGTCATGCATTGGAAATGGCAAAAGGGAGCAATACAGGTATACATATTTATAAACAGGAATGCTTAGAATCTTTTAAAAGTATTAAAAGGCGCATTCATACTCCAAATGCTAATCAAATTGAAGCAGATTTACGATAATTTGGCAGAACGCACCTTATTTCAATGAGGTGATGAATGCCAAAGGTCTATTTCTTTTTTTTATTTAAAAAATAAGTGTTTTAAAGCGATTTTCAAACACTTGTTCGGTATAATGAAAACAAGGAGGTGAAAAAATGGCAACAAAGACCATGATAGTAAGGCTTCAAGATGTAACAAAGAAAAAACACAAACTCTTCGTACAAGAACAAACAGAGTTTGCTGCTTGTGTTAATGATTGTGTAAAACGTCTTCATAACGGTGAAAATCTATCCTCTAAAAATGTGAATTTTAATTTAAAATCTGCCATTAAAAATGAAGCGATTCGTCGTGCTAGAAAAGCTATTTCAGATTTTAAAAAAGGAAAGGCTAAAACGCTTCCTATATTTAGAAATTCACTTGGTGTTAAAATTAATAATCAAAATTGGAATAGCATTGAAAAAAACGGAAAATGGTATATTGCTTTCACATCGAATTTAGGAAAGAAAAGCATTCCTGTCGTAGAAAGCGAAGATGTAAAAATCTATTTTCCTTTTCTATTAAAAGAAAACAAAGAGAACCGTGGAACAATGGAATTGTTCCGAAAAGGAAGAGAATGGTATATTGCTATCCCCATCCAAGTAAGTTCTGAATTGGAATTCAAAGAAACTATGAAGGACTTTGTCGATTATACACCTATAGGTGTAGATTTAGGTCTTCGTCACCTTGCGGTTCTTTCAGAACCTACTAGCGGAAAAAGACAATTTTTTTCAGGAAAAGAAGTCGGATATAAGCGACGTCACTTTCGTTCCCAGCGCTGTTCGTTAGGAAAGAAAAAGGCACAGCGTGCTATTGAACGCATTGGTAAAAAAGAAAGTC
>NZ_QJSH01000048.1 GCF_003426025.1 Paraliobacillus quinghaiensis | reverse complement strand
GACTTTCTTTTTTACCAATGCGTTCAATAGCACGCTGTGCCTTTTTCTTTCCTAACGAACAGCGCTGGGAACGAAAGTGACGTCGCTTATATCCGACTTCTTTTCCTGAAAAAAATTGTCTTTTTCCACTAGTAGGTTCTGAAAGAACCGCAAGGTAACGAAGACCTAAATCTACACCTACAGGTGTATAATCAACAAAGTCTTTGTTTACTTCTTTATGTGTTTCAGTGAAGTATAATTCAGACCTTACTTGGATAGGAATAGCAATGTACCAATCTATTCCTTTTCGGAACAATTCCATTGTTCCGCGGTGCTCTTTGTTTTCTTTTAATAGAAAAGGAAAATACATTTTTACATCTTCGCTTTCTACAACAGGAATGCTTTTCTTTCCTAAATTTGATGTGAAAGCAATATACCATTTTCCGTTTTTTTCAACGCTGTTCCAATTTTGATTATTGATTTTAATGCCAAGTGAATTTTTAAATGTAGGAAGTGTTTTTGCTTTTCCTTTTTTGAAATCTGAAATAGCTTTTCTAGCACGACGAATCGCTTCGTTTTTAATGGCAGATTTAAAATTAAAATTCACATTTTTAGAAGAAAGCTTTTCACTGTTATGAAGGCGTTTTACACAATTATTAACACAAGTAGCAAACTCTGTTTGCTCTTGTACGAAGTGTTTGTGTTTTTTCTTTGTTACGTTTTGAAGCCTCACTAGGATAGTTTTTGTTGCCATTTTTTTCACCTCCTTGTTTATATTATACCAAACAAGTGTTTGAAAAACGCTTCAAAACACTTATTTTTAAAGAAAAACCAAAAAAAGAAATAGACCTTAGGCATTCATCACCTCATTGAAATAAGGTGCGTTCTGCCAAATTATCGTAAAATAAACATTCTCTTCCTACGCCAATGCTCGCGTTTGTTGAGCAGCAAAATATTGTTTGAATTATTGACTGTTCCCCCTTATCTTCATCAACTTTTTCTTTCTTTCCTGAATAAGCATCCACATAAAAATCAACAATCCATTGGTTTTATCAATAATGAAAAGACTTACTAACATTGCAAGGAAAAATGATATTGTTGGAAAGTTAGTTTTTAATGTTCCTGCAACAACTAAAAATAAAAATATAAGTGTAACTAAATAGACTAATCCTTTTTTCATAGGTTTTCTCCTCTAAATTCTCTTGTACTAAAGTCTACTGCGCCCTTAGCACAATAGGAGATGCCATATAGACAACTCATCTTCCATTAAAGCACCCGTGGGACTTGATCCCGTCAATTAAACTGTTCGCCCCCTACTTGTAGAAACATAATTGAGGCTGGTTGGGACTATGATCTCGTATAACAAGCGAAGCTATGACACTACAAGAAGAATTAGGGGTACCGGCAAATACTTTCGCTTTAGCCCTACTTTTTGCATTTTTATCTGGTGCAATAATTTTAAATGTATTAAAAGAGGAACTACCTGAAGACCGAGAAAGCAGTGCTTGGGCATTTTCATTAGGAGCGAATGGGTATCTGGCTCTCCTGTTAACTATCGCTTAACCTTATTCGTCAAGACAACTATTTTTTTAATATGGATTTTGGGCAATTGGACCAGACGGCAAGAATAGACTCATTCGTTTAGAGGATATCAAAAAAACAAATGGAAATGGAATTTATGGAACTATAAATGTAATTAAATGGTCTTCTCACGTTTAGTGTAAATCGGACAGTTCAATTATTATCGAAAACAAAAAGACCCATCGCTTTAAATTGCGCAAGGTCAATCAGTCCATTCGCTTAATTTCTCGTAAGTTGTTTATTGTATAGTGTAAAGTCATTTCAAGCGTATTATGAACAAGAACTTCTTTTACTACCGTTATAGGTGCGTTCTTTCTTGTAACAAGTTCGATTGAAACGTATGTCTTATTTGATGCGGTCTACTGTTACTCGTAGTCTCTACGTTCTACTACCTTCGCTTCTTCTTTAACTAAAAACATCATAAGTAGCTTTGATATAATACCAAGTGTCAAATAAACTGCGAACGAATATGTGTGCGTCCATTTTTGCAGGTCATATATTTCCATCCATACTAGAATTGGTTCAGCTAGATACGCTAGAATTAACGCTAGAATTATAGTAGCAATTATTTTTGATTTTAATGTAGAAAACCATTGATAAATCAACATATAAATAAAAGGAATCATAGTTAAATAAGGTAGTAACGGTGGTAGTATTGGAATTAACCTAGTCTTATGTCCAAAAAGCACCATACTCATAAATAATGAATCAAATAAAGTAGCAAGTGCAGAAACAAAAAGTCCATATGTCAATAGTTCAAATATTCTTTTTTTGTCGGCTAATATCCACCATATTATAGGGATAACAAATAATAATGTTAAAAGTACCCACCAATTAAAAGAAAAAAACTCATTATCAAGCCAATATTTTAAATATGTTTGAAACAAGTTTTCACGAATATTCGTTATATCTTGCCAAGTAGGGTTATTTAACACAAGCTCCACCTTCTTATATTAATATAATTAATCTAAATATATTGTGTGGAAAAAAGCATGTAATTATACAAAAAATTAGAAAAACAGTGTCTTTTATTATGCTTAAATTTTTTCATACCCCAACATATATAATAGAACCTTAAAAACAAGTTCGATTAACTGATTCATCATTCTTCTTAAAGAAACGCATCCGATAGTTGAAGATAATAAGCGTATCTTGTCTTATTTATTCACATGAAAACCAAATAAATATTTCAGAAACACGGTCATCAATAATCCTAAATGACATACCAGTCTTACCACCTAAGGAAATAACATTATCGTATTCATCGTGGGAATACTCCTCATTGATATACTCCCCATATATACTTCTTACTTTTTCTTGTGTCGAACCAATTGTAATTCCCTCTGAATAACCCTGCTTACATTCAATTTTCAAAAAATAAAAAAGGTAACTATGAATGGTTACATATAGAAAAAAGTCAAGGTCAATCATTTGCTACATACTTAATTCACGTAACGAATGAAGAATCTAATCTTTTAAAATTTATGATTGTTACTAATCAAAAAAATAATATTGCTAAAATGGAATTAAATGTGAATGATCAGGAAATAGAACAGGAATTTAGAGTAGATCAATGATAACAGTTAGTTTAATTCTTGTAGGATGCCAAGAAGATGAAATGTTACTAGAAGAAAATCAAAAGTTAAAAACAGAATTAACGGAACTTGAGACTGAATTACAAAATAAGAAAGGTGAACTAGAAAAAATGTCTAGTAACCTTGATGACTATGCAGTAATAAATCGACAACTCGAACAGGAACTTGTAGAGGTGAATAACCAACAAGAGAACATACCAATATTTGATGTTTTTAACGAAAAGTTATTTGTTGCTTCAGACGTACTATCCCATGAGAACATAACAATAGCTAGGGTCAAGGAATTATTAGGGGAGTCAAATGAGTACGGGGAAGAACCAGCAGCACATGGTTCAGGAAAAGATATAACATTGACTTATGATGAAGCCACTTTCCATTTTCGGGGAGAAAATGAAAAATCAGGTATAAGGGCTTTAGTTATAAAAGAACCTTTTCTTACGACATATTAGATAGAAACGCAACTAACCTTTCATCATAAATATCTTTAATCTCCAAAATATCTATTGATTCGTTTTCGTAACCTTCAATAGATTGAATAACTTTTTCTATAGATTCTTTATCGTTTCCATACGTTTTGCCAATATTATCAAAAAAATAAAAAATAAATATTGCAATCAATATAACTACAGTTAAAACGTAAGCTTTATTTTTTTCTTTAAAGGCATTGGAATACTCTCCCTCCTCAAAAATAAAATTATAATATATATTTCTTCCACTAAACTGCGGCGTTATCTCAATAAGCAATAGGAGCTACGACATTAATAGCTCCTTGTTCCACTAAAGCCACCCTTTAGTTTAAGTGCAAGGTTTCACAACCACTTAAAATAATTGGTCATTTAATAAAAGGATACAATTTTTCCATCGCTATTTAACCCTCGAAAACTGAAACTACCTACATCTCCATTTGGTAACTTACTGTAATGAGCTGCAAATCCATCTTTTACATTCATTTCAATAAAAACAGTTGAATGCTTTTTAACAATACTTAATGGTGTATTTTTTTTATCATATTGTTCATTACTAACAATTACCTTCTCAATTCCCTTATCTAATACCTCTGCTGCGAATATTACATCATGATAAAGTTCATTTTCTATTGGGGTTCCAGACCAAGTAATTTTCATTTTTTCATCAACTGTTTGTGCACTAATCGCGTTGAAATCGGTGAGACGTTTGAAAATACCAAAAGGTTTATCAATTACTTTTACATAATTGACCTTACCTGTATCCCAAATGACTAGTTTTTTATCTTCAAATTCTTCTTCGAAAACTACTTCACCATCTTTGGTGGGGAACGTATAACGAATTGCAGAATGTTCAGTTAAAGCATATCCTCCAAGCACTGACGGAACAAAATACACTACTAATAATAGTAAGAATAACAGACCAAATATTACTAAATAACGTTTCTTGGATTTTTTACTTAATTGCAATATACCTAACCCCTTCCTGTAATTTACGAGCAAATGTCTCTTATTAAACTAACCTGCCCTTTAACGCAATAAGGTCTACGCTTCTTGTTCCAGATAAGCCACCCTTTAGTTAAATGGTTAATACTTAATCTGAAAATCAATATCAGTTGGTGATACTACTGTGAATTCAACAACCCCAGCAATACTATATCTTTCACTTTTAATTAAAACAAGCTGTGAATATGTATTAGACCTACCATCCACTTTGTTCCACGGTTGTGGTAATTCAAGTTCAATATCTTCGTTCGAACTAACATTAATGTATAGTAATTTTGATGTAATATTCCCGTTTGCATCTTCAGTAATTTGTAAAATCGCCTTTGGGTTAAAGGTTTCTACCATCTTTTTATCTTCAAATAATATCTCAGTTTTGGGCTGTTCTACCTTAACTTTATAAACCATTGTATTACCTTCTTCTACCTTTTCAATTACTTCTATATTTTCTTCTTCTAACTTCATTTCTACTTCTTCATTTTTTGTGCAAGCAACAAAAAACACTAACAAAAACAAGCTGATTGCCAAGAATAAATTCTTCCTTAACATACTTTACCTCCTACAAATGTCCTAAATGTTAGTTTTATAATTTATACCTTGTGTTCAACTCTACTGCCCGTTAACTCAATAAGCCAATGAGCTGCGACATAAACGATACCTAGTTCAGCTAACGTCAGCAATAGGTAAGCATTTGAGGTTATCTCCAGCTTTTCCCCTGCTCCACACGGAGCGTGCTAGTTTCCCAGCACTCCGCGTTCCATCTAAAGATATGTACTAAATTATAAGTTCCTAGTTACTC
>NZ_QJSH01000047.1 GCF_003426025.1 Paraliobacillus quinghaiensis | reverse complement strand
ACCATCGTTTTCATCTCCTATTGGTTTGGGTTTAGTAAATTGGAAGTTCTGTGATAGGTACTTCTATTTTACTATGAAAACGGTGGTCTTTTTATATTTAATTGAACCTATTTACTATACTAGGCACCGGGCACCGGCTATCGCATTGCTTTTGGGATGTAAATGCAGTAGGGTTCGCTTTCTAGGTAATCACCTGTTACTGCATATGTTCGTGAGCGGGATCCTCCACAAACAAAGCGGTATTCGCAAACACCACATTTCCCTTTATACAAATCTGGGTTTCGAATTTCTTTCAATATAGGTGATTCCCGGTAAATATCTTTTAATTGATTTTCTCTCACATTACCAACCTTGATCGGTAGTAGCCCACTTGGCATAACATCACCAACATGGGAGATGAAAATAAACCCATTGCCATCATTGACACTTTTCGGTGCCCTTTTTAAACCATCAATCAGTGATGCATCATCAGAGGTGAGAGCATCTTCATATCGAATCGTACCTTTATCTACCTTTTGTTCTTTTACTTTTTGTTGGAGAACCACCCGTCTGAAATGTTGTGCTGCGGTTGTTTTAATATCATAAGGCATTACTTTATTTAAATCATACAACCATTTAAAAACTTTTTCATGCTCGACAGCACTAATACATGCATCTTGCTGCCCTCTTCCAGTAGGTACAAGGAAAAAAATATACCACATAACTGCTTTAAGTTCTTTTACCAACTTTGCCATTTGCTCGAGGTGATCATAGTTGTATGTGGAAACTACTGTATTAATTTGTAGTGGCATACCGAGATCATTTAGATAGTTGATTTTCTCTAAGGTCAAATCAAATGAGCCAGAAGTTCCTCTAAAATGGTCGTGTATCGCAGCGGTTGGTCCATCTAAGCTAAAAGCCCAACGAGACAGACCTGTATCTTTTGCCAGTTCCATCTTTTCTTTTGTTACATTATCAGTTGCACTTGGTGTGAGTGAAACGCGCATTCCTTTTTTAATTGCATAATCAGCCAGTTCAAAAAGGTCCTCGCGCATCATGCAATCGCCACCAGAAAAAACTAAAAGCGGATTATTCATTTCATAAATTTGATCAATTAACGCGATGCCTTCATCATGACTCAACTCATTCGGATGTGGTTTTGTTTGTGCATCAGCTCTACAATGTACACATTTTAACTCACAAGCACGTGTCACCTCCCAAATTGCAATAAATGGATTTTGACTATAATCGATTGTCTTATGCATACCATGTGGGTGGGGCATCTGTTTCACCTAATTTCTTTATAAATTTTATCCCGGTGTAATCGTCCGTAAAACTCCCACTTCAAAACATCGAGAAAAATCAAAGTTTTTTAAGTGGCAGTAAACGGACGCTAACACTCCGAATGGTTTAGAGGCCTTTAGGTCATCCTTTAGGGCTAACAATCAGTGGAGGAAGGGCAAAACCCACCACTGATTGAAGGTTCACTTTATCGTAATCTACGTATAATGATAGTATAGTTGATAATGTGATACTATAAACATATAGGAAAATTTATGGATTTTTAATGACAATTCGACAGCAGTGTATAGAGGGTTAAAAAATGGTATCAATATAGTTGTGAATAAGGTCACATTTAGGAGGGGTGAATAGTGGATAATCAACCAATTTTTAAGGAAGGAAAAATAGGGGATACAACATTAAAAAATCGTATTATCATGCCTGGGATGGGCACAAATCTGGGAGGTCCAAATGGCGAAATTACCGACCAGCTTATTCGTTATTATCAGGAAAGGGCAAAAGGTGGAACAGCCTTACTGATTACTGAATTTACAACAATAGATTATGATTTTGGAAAAGGTGCAATCAATCAACTAAGGATTGATAAAGATGATTTCATACCAGGATTAGAGCGATTAGTAAGTGCTGTACATAAATATGATGCAAAAATATTTGTCCAATTGCATCATGCAGGGAGAGAATCAAATAGTGCATTACTTGGGGGGCAACAAATTGTTGCGCCAAGCCCAGTTACGTGCGAAGCGATTGGAGAGGTGCCAAGGGAATTAACGACTGCTGAGGTTAAAGAATTAGTTGATAAATTTGTTGCAGGAGCTGTTCGATGTCAATTGGCCGGAGCTGATGGTGTAGAACTTCATGGCGCTCATGGGTATTTAATCAATCAGTTCTTGAGTCCAACGACTAATTTACGAACAGATCAATATGGTGGCAATTTTGAAAACAGAATGCGTTTTGTTGAGGAAATAGTCATTGGGATAAAAAAAGCTTGTGGTGCCAGTTTTCCTGTTACTATCCGTTTAAGTATTGATGAATTTGATACAGGTGGAATGGATATTGCACTTAGCAAGAAGGTTTGCCGTTATTTAGAAAGAATAGGGGTAGATGGAATTCATGCGAGTGCAGGAAACTATAATTCAATGGATAAAATGGTCGAGTCACCGTTATATGAACAAGGCTGGAGAGTCTATCTCGCAGAAGCGATAAAAAATGAAGTTTCGATACCGGTAATTACGGTAGGATCTATACGTGAATCAAAATTTGTTTCGGCTCTTTTAGCTGACGGAAAAGCAGATTTCGTTGCAATTGGCCGAGGCCTTATTGCAGATCCTGAATGGGTAAATAAAGTATATCAAGGTCGAGAGCAAGAAATTAGAATGTGTATCTCTTGTTTACACTGTGTCTATTCTCAAACACATCCACATGTGACATGTTCAATTAATGTTAGAGCTGGTCGGGAATTGGAGTATGACAACTTAGAAAAAACGTCAGAAAAACGGCATGTTGTAATTGTTGGTGGTGGACCTGGTGGCATGGAAGCGGCTCGTATCCTCACGTTAAGGGGATACGGTGTTACGTTATTTGAAAAAGGTGACAAGCTTGGTGGCCAATTAAATCTGGTAACAGAACCAACCTATAAAAAGAAAATGCAATGGTATATTGATTATTTTATTAATGAAATGAAGCGATTAAATATTGATATCCGGTTAAAAACGGAAGTTACAGTTAATATGATCAAATCTCTCGAACCATATGCCGTCATTTTAGCAACAGGTGGACAACCGCGTGATCCAGGTATAAAGGGACAGGAGCTTGACAATGTTTGTAACTATCATGATGTAAAGTTAGAACGTAAACTATTTAATGATAAGAAAATAGCTGTATTGGGTAGTGGTATGGTTTGTCATAGTGTTATCCGTAAACTTAGAGAACAAGGAAACGATGTATCATTAATAGAATTACCAACAAAGTCAGGAAATAAAATTAGTCCCCCAACAAGAGCAAGATTACTTGAACGGTTACGAAAAAATAATGTAGAAATCATTACAGGCTATAAAGTAGTTGAAATATTTCCAAATTCTATTGTGATAGAAGAAAAAGAAACAGGTAAACAGATGGAATTGGACGTTGATCAAGTTGTGATTGCGATGGGCGTAATGCCTTATAACCCATTAGAAGAATCAATGAGAAAGCAATTTGATAACGTATTTGTAATCGGAGACGCAGCAGGCCACGTATCCCTTGCAGACGCAACAACAGAAGGATTCGAAATCGGTGCCTGTCACTTCCCGTAATTTGTCGAATGTTGATCAGCTGGATGATCTTTTTAATTTCAAATCACTTTTTAGCAATTAAATTCTTTATAAAATCGGTTTAATATATCGATATTGCAGTACTTAAAGCGAGAAATCTTACTTCCTAAGAGGTGGGATTCCTCGCTTTTTTGTCTCTGCAAGAGTGCTTTGCGCTTAAGTTGATTTTGCTTTATCAAATTTAAAAGAAGATAGAGTAATCTCTGAGAAATAAACGGTAAATAACACACTATAGTTCTATTAATTTTAGATAAATAAAATTTAAGTTATGAGTTCGACAAAAAGCGGGAAGTGACAGGCACCTGAAAAAGGCACCTGAATTTTTTAGAGGAAATTCAATTTTTTTGTTGAATTAGTTATAATAGCGGTCTTTTTTTAATGTAATTATAGGTAGTCATCTTGTGCAATCATAAGGGAGAGAGAATAATGGACAGAAGAATAGTGGTAGGAAATGAGAATTGGTTGATTCAGGATGCTTAACAAGAAGAAAGAAGCCAAGCTAAAAAAAGTTACCTTACTTGCAATCACCTGGCCAATATTTGTGGAAGTATTTTTAAATATTTTCATGCGTATTTCGGATACTTTTATGTTAAGTTTTATTTCCGATGAAGCCGTTGCGGCGATCGGGGTAGTCAACCAAATTATGATGTTTACTTTTATATTGTTTAATTTCACAGCAATGGGATCGGGAGTAGTTGTTGCACAATTTTTTGGAGCAGAAAAGAAAAAAGATGTTAGTGTAACGATTGCTAATGCTATTGTTCTCAATCTGATATTTGGTGTCTTTATAAGTAGTATGATTGTTATATTCAGATATCCTTTTTTAAATTTATTTAATTTATCACCTGAACTAATGGACTATGCAAATATATACATGATTATAGTTGGGGGCACATTGTTTACCCAAGCAATGGTATTAACCATCTTTTCTGCACTTCAAGCACAAGGGTTGACAAAAGATGTTATGTATATCGCATTAGGGATGAATTTACTTAATATTATTGGAAACTATTTATTTATCTTTGGTGCATTAGGCGTCCCACAGTTAGGTGTTATGGGGGTTGCAATTGCCACAGCTATATGTCGAGCGCTAGCGATGGTTGTATTGTTTGTACTATTATACAAACGTTTAGAAGTGAAAGTTAAATTGGCAGATTACATTCATTTAAAGAAAGATTATGTAAAAAAAATATTAGGTATTGGTGTTCCTTCTGCAGGTGAGCATTTATCACATAATTTAAGTCAGTTGACAATTACTGTGTTTATTACCATGTTAGGGGCAAATGCACTAGCAACAAGGGTATATGCACACAATTTAATGAACTTCATGACTGTTTTTTCCGTTTCAATTGCAAAAGGTATGCAAATTTATATTGGTCAACTTGTAGGAGCTGGAAAGTTAGAGACAGCATATAAGGAAATGTATAGAGGCTTAAGGTTTGCTTTAGCAGTATCTTTATCAGTTGGGGTGATCCTTGCTTTATCTGGAGAATTTTTACTAGGGCTCTTTACTGATGATACTGAGATTATTTCATTAGGTGCTACGCTTCTATTTATGGGTATTATTTTAGAACCTGGAAGAACATTTAATTTAGTAATTATTAGTGCGCTACGTGCCTCTGGTGATGCAAAGTTTCCAGTAATGATAGGTGTCCTTTCGATGTGGGGAATAAGTGTTACCCTCGCCTATTTCTTTGGGATCTCGCTGGGCTATGGATTAATAGGGATATATATAGCAATTATTATGGACGAATGGTTCCGCGGTTCCTTAATGTTCTTACGTTGGCGTAGTAAGAAGTGGCAGAAAAAAGCAGTTGTTGGCTAGGTGCCTAGTATAGTAAATAGGTTCAATTAAATATAAAAAGACCACCGTTTTCATAGTAAAATAGAAGTACCTATCACAGAACTTCCAATTTACTAAACCCAAACCAATAGGAGATGAAAACGATGGT
>NZ_QJSH01000046.1 GCF_003426025.1 Paraliobacillus quinghaiensis | reverse complement strand
TTTTCATTAAAAGAATAAGTAAAGTAAGTGTGTTTATTACTTCGATGATTGCGATATTATTTTCTCTTGAATTTATTCAAGTGATTTCAAGAAGAGGAAGTTTCGACATTGATGATTTTATCCTTAATATACTTGGTGCTTTGATAGGATTTTGTATTTGGAGAACAAGAATTGTTCAGAAAATATTAAATTAGTATTCATTTCTTATTCAACAAAAGGATGGCTTTAGTGGAACAAGGAGCTGTCGTTGCGGCAGCTCCTATTTTGCTAACAAGGCAGTTTAGCTGAATAACAGTCATTCAAAAGGGGTATTTTGTTTTCCAATGAATTGGTTTACTGGTTTTATTAAAGTAGGAGGTAGAAAATTGTACAGAAAGAAATGGATTGTCTTACTATCAAATGTTCTAGTAGTAACTGCATATGTTGGATTTTATTATCAAACACATATATCGATTTGGGGATTTTCTTTTTCTAAAAATGATATAAAACAGGTCATTGTCAGTAGTGAAAGTAAAGAGGGTTTTTCTCAATATCTAATTACCAATCAAAAGGAAGTATCGGAGATAGCAAAGTTGTTATCTAAATCAGAAAAATACTCAGAAATTAAAAATAATAATTTTCCACCTGATGAAACACCTGAAAAACACACTAAAATCCTGCTTCAAACACAGGATAATACTACTTATGGTGGCGATTTGTGGGTTATAGGAATGAACTATGTTCAGGATAGTAACGGTTATTATTGGAAGGTTGATTATGAAAAATTAAACACATTATTAAACGGAGCAATCCCGTCTGCTGAAAAAATAAATTAAACAATAATAACTCTTCAACTAAAAGGTACGATTGTTTAATAAGAACAGTCGCTTTTTCACTACTGGCAGTTTAGCACAACAAGCAAATTTAGAAAAAGAGGTGGAGATACTGTGAAAAATATTTACTACTTAGTTACTGCTTTTATTTTTGCTGTGATTTTTATAATTCAAATTATTTTTATGGGAAATGCTAATGACCTTCTTGCTTATACAGTGTTGTTTGTTTCAGTTATAGGTTTTTTAAATGAGATTATACGGTTTATCATTCCTAAAGGTAAAAGTAAATTATATTAAAACTAGGGTGAATATGGGAAATGATGTACTTAAATTAAAGGGTAGCTTTAGTGAAACAAAGAGCTGTTGATGTGCAGCTCCTACTGTATATTGAGCGAACGGGGAAGTTACTTAAAGAAAGTAAGATTGGAGTTCTTAAAAATATGAGGCTTTTTATAAAAGTAATTTTAGTAATATTATTGTGTCTTTATTTATTGGTTCTTTCAAAATTAATTTTATTTAAATATCTATCAATTCCTGACATTATTAATCATTTTACTTTTAGTTATTATGATGGTTATTACTGGAACAACCATAACTTTATTCCTTTTAAAACGATAATCTATTATTTGTTTTTAGCAGACATAAATTTCAATATTAGAGTTGAGAACTTAGCTGGGAATATAATTGGTTTCGCACCGTTTGGTTTTATTTTGCCTTTATTATCAAAACGATTTCGATTGAAGAAAGTTACCATAGCAACATTTTGTTTAAGTTTAACTTTTGAACTTATTCAATTCGTATTTAAATTTGGGAGTTTTGATGTTGATGATTTAATTTTAAATACACTTGGAGGTATGTTAGGATATGTACCTTTTTACGCTATTATATTATTTATAAATTGTAAAAGAATTAAGTCAGTAAATTATTAAATTACTCAACTAAATAGTGCTTATGTTTAATAAGATATGTGGTTGTTTCAAGATTTACAAGGGGGTTAATATGAGTAAAAAAGTAGGTTTATTATTTGCAATATTGCTAGCAATGGTAAGTATTATAGCTTGTACTTCTGAAGGACAAATAGGTAATCAAGATAATACAAAACACGAGGAAATTCAAAAGGACAATGGACAATCAAATGAGAGTCCAGGTGCTAATAAGGATAATGAAAATAACGATGATAACCAAGAGATATTTAAACTTGAAAATGGTTTAATTTTTTCAGTTCATAAAGAAAAGCAAGATTCTAGTTGGGCATATATTATAACAGGGTATTATGAAGAAAATGGGTATGAGATGAAAAATTTAAATATAAAAATTGGAAGTGATAGTTTGTATGTAGCAGAACCATCACTTTACTTAGAAGATGATTTGAAAAAACAACCATTTGTTATTGAGAGTCAAGAACCCTTGGCAAGTATTGATTACTCAGTGACGTATGTTAGCAATTATGGAGAAGAAGAATTTCATAAGTCATTTAATTTAAAATAACCTTATGGGTTAAAAAGTAGAAGAACTAAATAAGTGATGAGAAGTAACGTGTATAATAACATTAAAAGGTTAGGTGATTAAAATGCTGAAGAACTCTGATGAAAAGCAATTTATTCAAAAACAAGAGTATATTATTCAACGTTTAAGACAGGCAGGAATAGGGGTGGATAAAGGGGAGAAGGTTCCTAAAGATGGAAGATATTCAGGTATCGTCGGAAACACAAGAGAAATAAGAATTCTTGATATACCATACTTGTATCATAGTAAATAAGAAAGAAAAAGATACTAATCTAGATAGAGATGTTTGTAATGGTTCTGCTGGTTTGAATTAGATGAAAATTTAGCATTTTAGCAAGTAGAACAAAAGTTTATTTCTGTTAGCTAAAATTAAATAAAATAACTGTTGGATTGCTAAAATGGATAAAGAATAAGACCTTGGAAGGTCTTATTCTCGAGTATATTTATTTACAGTTATTGAATAATGGTATATCTCAATGTCTTGATCAATAAAATCTCTTCTTTGAGCACCTTTTAATGTATGGAACATATTCTCGCGACCAACTCCATTGTCGGTATGCAGATATATTTTCTCGGCACGATACCCTTTTTCGCAGAAAATCTTAACAAGGTCGTAACCAGTTGGCAAAAGATTACCTTCACTATCTTCGCCTAAATCGTGGTCTAGCGAAAGGATATCAACCTTATAATTTTCTAGATAGTGTATTGCTTCATCTACATTTCTTGCGACTACAAATCCTTTTGGGCAATCCCTTAAATCATCGACATATAGATTTATATCTTGTATCAATTTTAACACCTCTTCATCTTTCATGATTTTATTATAATGATTAATTCCTTCATTATATATAGTTTTTTTGAATATCTTAGGATTGTTATCATTTTTAGTGAAATATTAATTCTACTATATTATATATTGCCCGCCAGTATTTTATATTTTTGACTCACAAATGACTCACTTTTAATTAAATTTCAATAAATTGAACTTAATTCAATTGAAGAAGAATAGCTTTATACCAACGTTTTTTAAACCGTGCTGAATTCAGTTGAATTCGTGTTATTAAAGAACGTAAAAAATACGGTCTTAAAGGCGCGCGTAGAGCTCCTCAGTTCTCAAAGCGTTAATTTTTACAATTCAAAAGACTTTCAACCAATTTGGTTGGAGGTCTTTTTTGTATTTGTTAAGTTAGAAGATTTTCAATTGTGATCGTGAAAATCAATAAACATGACAATCAATTGAATCGTTGTTTGAGGCATAAATTTGCGTCCTGTCCCATATAGTGAAGAACAGGAAAAGGTATGGGAGGAAGTAGGATGAATCAAGTAATGAAGGTCGCGCTTTGGGTTAGTGGTGCTATTTTGCTAGTTATATTAATACAGTATCCTATTCAGCAAACAACTGACTCTTGGGATTCATGGTCGTTACCTTTGGCTGGCCAAGTGATTGTATTAGATCCTGGTCATGGTGGAGTGGATGGTGGTGCGGTTGGTGTAGAAGAGACTTTGGAAAAAGATATATCTTTAATAGTTACAAAAAAGATTCGTGATTATTTACAACAATCGGGCGCGTTGGTGTACATGACAAGAGAATCAGATCGTGACTTAGCCGCAACAGATACAAAAGGAATTGCAAATCGAAAAGTGGAAGATATAAAAAACAGAGTAGCTTTTATCAATGGCAAAGAACCGGATTTTTTTCTAAGCATCCATTTAAATGCATTACCTGCAACACAGTGGAGTGGAGCGCAGACGTTTTATTACCCGGGTTTGGAAAAAAGTGAAAATTTAGCGAAGAGTATTCAAGATGAGATTAAACGTAATTTAGAGAATACGAATCGTGATGTATTAGCTATAAATAATATGTACTTATTGAAGCATACAAATCCACCGGGTGCTTTAGTAGAGATCGGCTTTCTCTCAAACGCTCATGAAAGAGAATTATTGAAGACAACGTCCTATCAGACTAAAATGGCAGCTAGCATCTATGAAGGTATATTGCATTATGCAACAAGTGATAATGAGTAACGCTAGTAAGTGTCTCATTATTTAAAAGCTTTTAAAATATGCTATACTAACATACAAACAGTTCTAGTCTAGAAAGGACGGTGCCAGTATTGTTAACAAGAGAACAAGTGATAGAAAAATTAGATATAGTTAAAGATCCATTTTTACATAGAACATTAGCAGAAACAGGTGGTATAGAAGATATTATAATAAAAGAAGAGAAGCAACATGTTAGCGTTAAAATTGCAATCTCAAAACCTAATACTGCAGAACAAATGCAAATGCAACAAGAAATTGTAACGATATTAAAAGAAGCGGGAGTGCCAACCGTAGGATTACGTTTCTCGCAGTTATCAGAAGAAGTAATTGAAAAATTTAGCCCAGAGGACCCGGCAAAACCAACATTATTAAGTGGAAAAACAAAAACCAAATTTTTAGCAATAGCTAGTGGTAAGGGCGGTGTAGGGAAATCAACTGTTACAGTTAATACAGCAGTTGCTTTAGCTCGCTTAGGTAAAAAAGTTGGGATTATAGATGCGGATATTTATGGTTTTAGTATTCCCGATATGATGGGTGTTGAAAATCGGCCTACGTTAAGAGGAAATAGAATTGTCCCGGTAGAACGCTTTGGTGTACAAATGATATCTATGGGCTTTTTTGTTGAAGATAATTCACCTGTTATATGGAGAGGGCCACGTCTTGGAAAAATGCTTAAAAGCTTTTTCACTGAGGTAGAATGGGATGATTTAGATTACCTTTTATTAGATCTTCCACCTGGGACGGGTGATATGGCTTTATCTGTTCATAACATGATCCCTACTTCAAAAGAATTAATTGTCACGACTCCACACCCAACTGCAGCCTTTGTGGCAGCCAGAGCTGGACAAATGGCTATTAATACAAATCACGATATAATCGGTGTAATAGAAAATATGGCGTATTTCGAAAGCAGAGTAACAGGGGAACGTGAATATGTCTTTGGGCAAGGTGGCGGTCAGAAGTTGGCTGAGGAACTAGACTCTGAAGTAATTGGGCAGTTACCGCTTGCTCAACCGTATCAAGAAGGTGAATCCCATGCCTCTGTTTATCAAGAAGATCATCCTTTAGCAAAAGTGTATCAACAGATTGCTACACATATAGACGATAATTTTTAAAATAATAAATGAGGACATCATTAATTTGATGTCCTCATTTATTATAAGTATAACCTTATTCCTCTTCAGACTTTTGTTCTTCGCTACCTCCAGATTCTTCTGATCCACTTGCGCCACCTGATTCCCCAGATTGTTCACTAGAGCCACCTTCAGTTGGTTTCATCTCTTCTGCTGCTTTTAAAATAACGTCTGTCATCTGGGCTTTAAATAATGGAGAGTTCAATGTTTCTTGCACTGTTTTTTCTAAATGCTCGCGAAATTGCTGCCCCTTTAGCACAGTTACTATTTGATCTTCCATTTCAGGGTTGGCTAATAGTTCTAGCATTTTCTTTTGATACTCCGAATCACTCATTAAACCTTTTATAACATCTTCCTGTTGGTCTTTTATTGATTTTGCAAAACTTTCAACGAATTTTTGATCAGAGAACATTTTTTCCCAAAACTCTTTCCCTTTGTCAGATGTAAGGGCGTCTGATATGGCTTGTTCAACGACTTTTGATTCAAGCACATAAGTCTTTTGCATTTCTTCGTCGGCTAAAACATCAGTAATGGCTTTTTTTCCTTCATCAGTCTTTAAAATATCTGTCACCATTTTTTTTGTGGTGTCGTAAGTTTCCTGGTTTCCACCGGAATTGTCATTATTACCACCGCAAGCGGAGAGAAGAAAAAGACTGAGGAATGCAATTAGGTATATCTTTTTAATCATTGGATTTATATCCTTTCTTTCTTTTATCTTATTCTTAATATGAGGATTAGTTGTATTTTTATGTATGTAAAAAGATAGTTGTGAAAGGATATAAATGTATTAGGTATTAATTAACTTCATGGTTTTCAGCTTTAGCTCTAGTGATCATTTCAGATATTGTTACATAGGAGAAACCTTTCTTTTTTAATCCAGGAAGAATGGTATCTAATGCTTCTGGTGTTTGCTTAACTGAGTCAGAAGCGTTTAATAAAATAATATCACCGTTATCTGTATTTTTCATTACACGGTCAATTATTTTTTGAGTACCTGGATTTTTCCAATCTCTTGGATTGATATTCCATTGAATCACGTCATATCCTTGTGTTTCAGCTAGCTTCAATATTTCGTCATTTATGTGACCACTAGGTGTTCGTAAAAGTTTCATTTCAGGATAACCAAGAGTTGTAAAAACATCTTTTGCTTTAATCAAATCTTTGCGAACTTGTTCAATTTCCTGTTTTAGATAGCTTTTATAACGATAACCCATCATGCCGATTTCATGTCCATCTGCTTCAATTTGCTCGACTAAATCTGGGTGATGTTCAGCCCATTCACCAATCAAAAAAAATGTTGCCTTTACATCATTTTGCTTTAATTTCTTTAATGTTGGTTCAACCATCTCATTTCCCCAACTAATATTAAAGGTTAATGCAATGGAGGCATCGTCTGGGCTCCCTTGACTAAGAGCAGCTGGGTTATCCTTTGAAGAAAAAACAGAAAAGTCACTCTCGGATTCAACCCATAAAAATAATGCAGTAAAGAATGCTAATAAAAGTAATAGGCTAGTTCTTTTAATCTTCTTTAGCTTAATTGTTAAGAAATAGGTCATATTCATTTCCCCTTTTAATGGACTTGCTATATCTTATGAGAAGATTATTGCAATAATGTGTAATAAAAGAAGACTGATATAAAATAATAGAATAGTTTATATTTTGAAAGAGGGATAAATATGTTAGGAATGTTAATCGATGAAATGGAACAAAAAGAGATAGAATATTTAATAAAACGAGAATTAGATGAACTGTTATTTGATTTGCAGGATAATCATTTGGATAAAATGGTGAAAATAGCAATATCAGATCGATACAAGGTACTTTTTCAACTGTTTCGTCGTGTTGCCAATCAGCAAGAAGTGATCAAATATATGCCTAAGAACATAAAGTGGAACAAATAAATACATTTTCTTTAAATTTATTTCAAAAATCTATTGCACGATGTTCTGGTATATGCTATATTATTTCTTGTTGTCAGATCAAACACAAAATGAACTGACCAAACAATTTAATTAATTTAACAAAAAGTGTTGACACATTTTCGTAACCATGATATATTATATCTCGTCGCGAAAAACAACGACACAAAATTGATCTTTGAAAACTGAACGAAACAACCAGTATGTTAAGTAAGAAACAAGCTAGTATTTTAAATGAGCAACCAAGCTCGCATTTTATGGAGAGTTTGATCTTGGCTCAGGACGAACGCTGGCGGCGTGCCTAATACATGCAAGTCGAGCGCGGGAAGCAAGATGACCCCTTCGG
>NZ_QJSH01000045.1 GCF_003426025.1 Paraliobacillus quinghaiensis | reverse complement strand
GGGATTTTGTGTCCGGCTTCCTTCAGATTCTATCTCACGATAGACACCCTTGCCTTTCACTAACAGTTCCTACTGCCAAGTCTGTGGTGGACTTTCACCACCTAGTTATAACTCATGCCGGGCGCACGATCCACTTGGTAAAATGTTTTTCTTTACCAAGTTAGCTGAGACTGAGCCCACGGAAAGCGAATCCATTTGCTTCCGAAGCGGATAAGTGTCTGTTGCGCAGTTCATCTAATACCTTTAACAAAAACCACATATAAAAACAGCGCTTAACTTTAGATAAAGTTAAGCGCTGTTAGCTATTTGTTCAATGTTTATGTATTAAAAATAAAAATGGAGGAGGATGAGGGATTCGAACCCCCGCGAGCCGCGAAGCCCCTGTCGGTTTTCAAGACCGATCCCTTCAGCCAGACTTGGGTAATCCTCCCCGAAACTGACGACAAAACTTATATTATCAGTTCCATTGAAATAAGTCAACATTTTTCGTTAATTTTTTTAAAAAAATTATTTAATAACTGTTTTTCCGCCCATATAAGACTGTAGAACTTCTGGAACAAGGACAGAACCGTCAGCTTGCTGATAGTTTTCAATAATAGCTGCTACTGTTCTTCCGATTGCCAAACCAGATCCATTAAGTGTATGGACAAACTCTGGTTTTGCTTTTTCTTCTCGACGGAAACGAATTCCTGCACGACGCGCTTGGAATGCTTCAAAATTTGAGCAAGAAGATATTTCACGATACGTATCATTACTTGGCATCCAAACTTCAATATCATATTTCTTTGCAGCAGTAAAACCTAAGTCAGCCGTACACATGCTCATAACACGGTAAGGTAATTTCAATAGCTGCAATACTTTTTCAGCATGACCTGTTAATTCTTCTAAAGCTTGATAAGAATCTTCTGGCTTTACAAATTGCACAAGCTCTACTTTATTAAATTGGTGTTGGCGAATTAAACCTCTTGTGTCTCTTCCCGCTGATCCCGCTTCAGAACGGAAAGATGCACTAAATGCAACAAATTTTTGTGGAAGATTATCAAGTTTTAAAATATCATCTCGATAATAATTTGTTACAGGTACTTCAGCTGTCGGTACTAAAAAGTAATCCCAATCTTCCACTTTAAACGCATCTTCTTCAAATTTTGGCAATTGACCAGTTCCTGTCATGCTCGTCCGATTCACCATATATGGTGGTAACATTTCTTCGTAACCATGTTCTTCAGCATGTAAGTCCATCATAAAGTTAAGTAAAGCCCGCTCTAAACGCGCCCCTAATCCCTTGTAAAACACAAATCGACTTCCCGTTACTTTAGCAGCACGTTCAAAATCTAACATCCCTAGTTCAGGTGCTAAATCCCAATGTGGCTTCTGTTCAAAATCCGGTGCTTCTACTTCTCCCCATTTACGAACCTCTATATTATCATCTTCTGTTTCACCAATTGGCGTTGTTTCATGTGGGATATTAGGGATAGACAGTAGTAATCTTTCTAATCTTTCTTCTACTTCTTTTAACTCCGTATCAATTGCTTTAATACGGTCACCAACTTCACGCATCTCAACAATCATTGCATCTGCATCTTTTTTCTCCTTTTTTAATTGAGAGATCTGTTTTGATACGTCATTTCGTTTTGCCTTTAATTCCTCTGTTTCAGCAATTAATTCTCTTCTACGTTGATCTAGGTCTTCAAATAAATCTAAATCTGTTAAATCTTCTCCACGGTGCTGTAATTTTTGTTTTACTTCATCAAAATTGCTACGTAAATACTTCATATCTAACATATCATTTTCCTCCTTAATGTCTTTTGTACATATTAGAAAAACTTGCATTCGCTCGTCCTTAGCTAATGCGTTAGCTTTTCTTATACTTGGAACATAAAAATTTTCACTACGTCGATTCCGCTTCATAGCTAACATTTTATACTTTCCCAACGTGCAAAAAACTCCCATCCCTAATAATAATTAGGGACGAGAGTTTTTTCCCGCGATACCACCCTGATTGAAGAATAAACTTCTTCCAGCTTTATTTTAAATAACGGCTAATGGTATTAACCGGATATGCTTTTTCATTCTGCATACCAACTCAAGGATGGATTCACAACATTTTTTCACTGGTTTGCACCAACCACCAGCTCTCTATAGAAAAAATTGCTGTTACTATTTCCTCTCAAAGTGTTTCCTGTATAAACTAACGCATTTTTTATTAGAATAGCGAAAACAGACTTAAGATGCAAGTTCTTTTTTGGATTCTTCAACCATGTTCACAAAATATTGCGTTAAGCGGTCATCTTCAGTTAATTCTGGATGAAAAGCACTACATAAATAATGTCCTTCTCTAGCAGCTACAATGGCATCGTTATGTCTTGCTAATACTTCAACTTGATTACCAACATCTACAATGAAAGGTGCTCTTATGAAGACTGCTTGAAAATCTTCTGCAACACCAGTAATGTGTAGTTTCGCTTCAAATGAATCTTTTTGTCGACCAAATGCATTGCGTTCTACTTTCATATTCATCAATTGTAGATGGGCATTATCTTGTCCAACAATTTCTGTTGCTAACAAAATTAAACCTGCACAAGTTCCAAATATAGGTTTTCCTCTTTCACCAAACTGCTGTAGTGGTTCAAAAAAATCATATTGATTAATCAAACGGCGCATTGTAGTACTTTCGCCACCCGGTAAAATTAACCCATCAATTTCAGCTAACTGTTCTTTTTTCTTTACAATCAGAGCTTCAGCACCGCACGCCTCTATTGAGCGAACATGTTCTCTAACAGCACCTTGTAAGCCTAAAACACCTATTTTAGTCATCACGATCTGTCCCCTTTTTAAACATCCGTGTTTATGTCTCTAGTTATGATCTTACCAACCTCGATCTTGCATTCTTTGTTCAGGTGCAATTGTACCAATTTCAATACCCTTCATTGCAGATCCAATTCCTTTTGAAACTTTTGCAATTAGTTCATAGTCTTGGTAATGTGTTGTTGCTTCCACAATTGCTTTTGCATATTTTGCTGGATCATCTGATTTAAATATCCCTGAACCAACAAAAACACCATCAGCACCAAGCTCCATCATTAAAGCTGCGTCTGCAGGGGTAGCTATACCACCAGCAGCAAAATTCACTACCGGTAAACGACCATTTTCTTTAATTCCTACTAATACTTCATAAGGCGCGCCTAACTCTTTAGCAAATGTCATTATTTCATCATAAGACATTCCGACTAGTCTACGCACTTGACCTTGTACTTCACGCATATGACGAACCGCTTCTACAATATTACCTGTTCCTGGCTCACCTTTTGTACGTAACATAGATGCCCCTTCACCAATACGACGAGCAGCTTCACCTAAGTCACGGCAACCACATACAAACGGAACTGTATAGTCTTTTTTATTTAAATGAAATACTTCATCTGCAGGTGTTAATACTTCACTCTCATCAAGATAGTCAACACCCATAGATTCTAGAACACGTGCTTCTACAATGTGTCCGATACGTGCTTTTGCCATTACTGGAATTGAAACAGCATTCAATACCTCTTCCACAATACTAAGATCAGCCATTCTTGCAACTCCACCTGCTGCACGAATATCAGACGGTACACGTTCAAGTGCCATTACTGCTACAGCACCAGCTTCTTCCGCTATTTTAGCCTGTTCCGCATTAACAACGTCCATAATGACGCCACCTTTTTGCATCTCAGCCATTCCTCTTTTAACTCTATCTGTCCCTATGTTTGACATACTATGTCCCCCTATTTATCTTAAAATTTAAGCGATTCGTAAAGTATACTATTATTCAACATTGTATAACAATACCATAGCCAAGCGCAAGCACTGTCCTCCATATTCTTCACCTGCAATATTAACACTTCTTTAATATCTTTAAAAACCATGCAAATTTAATAAAAAAATCTCAACATAACGGATTTGTTATGTTGAGATTTTACGCTTTTGTTAGACTATTCTCATCTATTACAATTTAAAATTCCAGTGCCTTTTGATTAAAACCAACCAGTAACTGTATCAACTACTGTGTTATAAATACCACCAAAGAAGTCTCCAATAGCACCAAGCGTTAGCATAAACCAATTTAATTTCTCTACAGCACTTGTTGTAATTAGGTCTACTGATTTAATTTGTTCATTTTCACCAATATACTCATAAGTGTTATCTCCGTTATAAACTAACTCCATTGTTCCAATTGTTTGTCCTTTTTCAATTGGGGCAATTAATTCGCCCTCATCATTTAATAGATTTTCATCAATATGATATTGGACTGTATAAGCTTCTTCATCTCCGCTTTTAACAACCTCTGTTATCGCTTCACTTGACTCAATTTCAACTGTATCTTCTTTACCTTTTGCTACATTTAGAATAGATTTATCTTCTAATTGATAACCTGCTGGATATAATTCTTTGGATTCAAATTGACCAAATCCATACTCTAGTAATTTCTCTGTTTGTTGAAATCTTTCTTGTCTACTTTCCGTGTTCATCACGACACTGATAAGGCGTCTTTCATCACGTTTAGCCGTACCTGTAAAACAGTTTCCTGCATTACTTGTATATCCTGTCTTCAAACCGTCTACACCTTCAACATGAAATTGCGTATAGTTATTATCTTCCCATGGTAACATCCAATTCCAGTTTTCATATGCAACGCCATCAAGCTCTGAAGTAAGTTGACTAGAAAATTCTAATGATTCCGGATAATCATTTATTAAATTATATGCAAGCATTGCTGTAGATTTAGCTGACAATAAGGTATCTGCATCAGCAGCTGTTCCATCTGGATGATTACCTACCAAATCAGCGTTATTTAAACCAGTTGAATTGACAAATTCATATGCTGGTAATCCCATCTCTTCTGCTTTTTGATTCATTAATCTAACAAATTCACTTTCAGAACCAGAAATTAATTCTGCTAGAGAAATTGTTGTAGCATTATCCGAATTAATAGCCATTGCTTCGTATAATTGTCTGACTGTGTATTGTTTGTCTTGAATTAATCCAATTCCAGAAGAACTTATATTTGCTGAAACCTGATAAGCATAATCACTAATTTCTGTTGTTGTATCCCAACTTATTTCTCCATTATCAATTGCTTCTAAAACGAGATATTCTGTCATCATTTTTGTCATACTTGCTATTGGTAATAGTTCATCTGCATTCTTTGCAAACAAAATCTTTCCTGTTCCTTCATCCACTAAAATAGCTGCTTCTGCATCTACATCAAAAGTATTTGCACTTGCCTTTATCGGATTTACTAAGGATGATGTGACTGTAATGAATACTGCTGTTATTATTAAAAGGAGCACCTTTAATTTATGTCTCAACTCTCTCTACCTCCACTACTATAATCTGTTTGCATACCCGTTATTTTAGCACACCACGACGAAAAGTGGAATATACTTTTGTAGGGTATTTTTGGAGAATTTTCATATCACTCTAAAATAGTAAATATAGCCTAACATTATTAATTTAATAGAAATGTTTTGTATATGACTAAATAAGCATAGATTGAGAGACAACAATGTTTAAACAATGAGCTTTTAATCAGTATAAAAAAGCATGCACTGGTAACCACCCAGTGCATGCTTCTTGTTTTTATTATAATGAATAATTTGGTGATTCGTTGGTGATTTGCACATCATGAGGATGTGACTCACGTAAACCAGCACCTGTCATACGAATAAATTGTGCTTCATTACGAAATACATCTAAGTCTGATGCACCACAATATCCCATTCCAGAACGCAGGCCTCCAAGTAATTGATGGACAGTATCAGCTAATGGACCTTTATAGGCAACACGCCCCTCAATTCCTTCAGGTACTAATTTTTTTGCATCTTCAGTATCTTGGAAATAACGATCTTTTGATCCAGATTTCATTGCTGCTACAGAACCCATTCCTCGATACACCTTATAACGTCTTCCTTGGAATATTTCTGTTTCACCTGGACTTTCTGTTACACCTGCAAATAAACTACCAAGCATAACTGCATGTGCACCAGCTGCAAGTGCCTTCGCGATGTCTCCTGAATATTTAATACCGCCATCAGCAATAACTGGAACACCATGTTTACTTGCTTCATAAGCACAGTCATTTACAGCAGTAATTTGTGGAACCCCAACACCTGCTATAACACGAGTTGTACAAATTGAACCTGGACCAATTCCTACTTTTATAATATTTGCTCCAGCTTCTATTAACTCACGTGTTGCTTCTGGAGTTGCAACGTTTCCAGCAATAATATCTAGTTCAGGGTATTTTGTCCGAACATTTTTCACTTGTTCAATTACACCTTGTGAATGCCCATGTGCTGTATCAATAACAAGCACGTCAACACCTGCTTCAACTAACTTTTCAATCCGAGTCATTGAATCTCCTGTAATACCAACTGCTGCTCCCGCTAACAATCGACCTTTTGCATCTTTTGCAGAGTTAGGAAATTCAATAACCTTTTCAATATCCTTAATTGTTATTAAGCCTTTTAATACACCTTTATCATCGATTAATGGTAACTTTTCAATACGGTGTTTTTGTAGTATCTTGCTAGCCTGTTCTAGTGTAGTACCCACTGGAGCTGTAACAAGATTTTCACTAGTCATTACCTCAGATATTTTTATTGAATAGTCCTCAATAAAACGTAAATCACGATTTGTTAAAATACCTATTAGTACTTGCTCTTCAGAATTATTAACAATTGGTACACCGGAAATACGGAATTTTCCCATTAAATGTTCAGCATCAAACACCTGATTATCTGGTAAGAGGAAAAATGGATTAGTTATAACGCCACTTTCTGATCTTTTTACACGATCAACATGTTCAGCTTGTTCTTCAATTGACATGTTTTTATGAATCACACCTATGCCGCCTTGGCGAGCCATGGAAATTGCCATTTCTGCCTCAGTAACTGTATCCATCCCTGCGCTAAGTAACGGAATGTTTAGATTAATCTTTTCAGACAATTTTGTCTTAATTGAAACATCACGTGGCAATACTTCCGATTTTGCTGGAACTAACAAGACATCGTCAAATGTTAATCCCTCTTTTGCAAACTTATCCTCTCTCATACTTTACCCCCTCGTAAATTTTAAAATGAATATGAATAGATAAATTACTAATGAAAATACATGCTACTGGTTACACTATTATTATAAAAGTATTTGAAGCTTGTTTTATAATCTTATTGTTATATACAATACGACATCAGTATAGCTTTTTCAACCTTTTACTGCACTTTTATTCCCTATAAATTAAGTGAAAAAATGTAAGCAATTTCATTTGAACACTATAAAAATATTCTTTCTTATCTGATTAGAAGGGAAACAACCTTTATGATTAAAACCATTGAACTCTTTTTAAACTATTTACAATCAACTGAAACCGCACAAAAATATCTATTTCATTGTTATAAGCAACAGCAGATCTCCGATTATCAAAAGCTAAGTTATCAAAATAGTGATCGTTTTTTTTATTATATTAAACATGGTTTACTGTATTATCAAACAGCAAACCATGCTGCTACAGAGACTCAACCTCTGTTTTACTTTTATGGTATGACTCATTTAATCAAGGCTTGTTTATTATCTGAAATACCAAATTACCCTCACAGCACTAGCTTACTTGCACATGGTCTATCTACTAGAAAACGAAAAAAGCAACACTATGACTTCTTACAAGATGAAGTTAAAATTCAATCAAATGGTTTGTTTCCATACTTTTCAGCGAACTTGTTTCATGTGAAACAGTGGCCAACTGATAAGTTTTCAATGGAGACTATGTTAAAAACAATTCCTGAAATGAATGCATTATTCTGTATGCATTCAAAACAAACACATTTAATTAAAGTAGCCAATCGTAATGAAACCAAACTTAATTTCCCACTTGATATTCTTGATACCTATCATCTATCACAGGAACGATTTTTAGCGAAATTGACTCCATATATACTGACAAATAAAATTCATGCTGATAAAGAGAAGATATACTGTGAGCTTGAGCATCCTATCTCTATTCTAGCAAAAGGACCTTTCTTTTATCACTTAGATGAAAACAGTATCTATTTTGCCTTAACAAATCAGTTACCAAACTATAGCCATGAAATCATACACCATTACATTTTACTCTATAACTTAAGTATGATTGCACGCTATGAGACAGAATGGTGGGGGGACCTATTACATACAACAGCAACAAAAGACTATCCATTTATCAAAAACTTCTTGGATATTACTTCAAGAAAAATACCAGTGTATCTAGGTCACTTTCTTTATCAAAAACAATTTTAAAAAATCATTGCCTTATGACCGATTTTATATAAACTGCGCATTAAGAACTAATCAGCTAATTCAGCAATTAGTAACGGAAGTTACCGCTCCACAAATAAAATTGGTTCCCTTTCCGCAGGCACGGCTTCAGCTAACTCGGATAAGCAAAGGGCGCTTTCCGAGTGGATCTTCAGCTCGCGCTGTTCCTGCAGGAGTGTCACCAATTTTATTTGATACGCTAGATAGTTTAAAAATTTGATAATACACTACAGACCATTTTAGCAGTAGAAAAACCTATTAATTGTATCTTAATTATGATCAGTTCTTCTACCTAGCGAAGTCAGCAAATGGATGACACTCCTGTGGGAACAGCTAATGTTTTCGATGGGGCGAGTAATCGCAGTCCCACAAGTCGAAATCGAGTAGGAGGGGCTTCACAGCCCCGACCTCTCACACCACCGTACGTACGGATCCGTATACGGCGGTTCAACCTTTTGAGTATCTTATCTGGTAGAGGATGTTCATATCCTTAAGTCCCCATTTC
>NZ_QJSH01000044.1 GCF_003426025.1 Paraliobacillus quinghaiensis | reverse complement strand
CAAGCATTACTTTAAATTCTGCCCACGATACTTCACTGATTGCCTTTGCCAGGTTGTGATTTTTGAGCATATTACTTACTGACAAATCTTCCATTCCGATCACGTCGTGGTTTTTGACAATCTCAGTGGAGATTTTATCTAAGTAATCTTTTCGTGCATTAGTAATTTTTTCATGGATACGAGCAACTTTAATTCTAGCTTTATGCCAATTTGCACCACCTGTTGTGCCTCTACTCATCATCCGCTGTGCTTTGGCTAACTTTTCTTCCAAGGTTCGAAAAAACTTTGGATTAGAATAGATTGTCCCATCAGAAAGAGTAGCAACATTTTTTAGGCCAACATCTATTCCAATAGCTGAGCCTGTTTTAGGAAGTTCTTTAACTTCTATTTCAGTTGATATAGAGACAAAGTATTTTCCAGAAGGGTTTCGTCTAACGGTTGCATTCAAAATTCTACCTTCTACTTCTCGACTTTTAGCGTAACGAACAAGTCCCAGTTTTGGGAGTTTGATATGCCTATCTTCTACTGCAATATTTCCGTTCGTTTGTTTTGTTGTATAAGACTGATCAGGATTCTTTTTAGATTTGAAACGCGGGTACTTATTTTGTTTCTTGTAGTAGCGGTGATAGGAATCAGCTAAATTTTCAACTGATTTTTGCAAGGCAATACTATCGACCTCTTTTAGAAATCCATAGTGCTTCTTTAATTCGGGGAGAGATTTGACCGTGTTGTATTTATTTAAACACTTCCCTTTCCAGTTGTTCGCTGATAGGTGACCATTTTGAACCATTTCTCGGGTAATATACCAATAAGCATCTTTTTCTTTTTGTTTCCCGAAAAAGAAGTTAAAGACGAATCTTGAACAACCAATGGTTTTATTGATAAGTTCAGTCTGCTTTTTATTTGGATAGATGCGAAATTTATAGGCTTTGTTTGCAATCATAGTTTCACCCCCTCTCATTAGGTCAATTATACCATTTTCGAGAGAGTGAAACAAACATTTGTTCCTGCATTTTAAGGGGATGATTTGTACAAAAACTCGTATCTAATTACTTACATGTAGCACTCAAACAGTCGGACAATTGAGATGGCAAATGGCCATCCCTTGTCCGAAGCCGATTCATCTCATGACTGAAGTCACGAGTGTTCTCGGCTAATTCATAAATCTCATAAATAAGTTCTTTTGTACTTTCCCATCCAAGACAAGGGTCTGTAATTGATTTGCCAAATTCTATTGGTTCTTCTTGCCGTCCTTCTTCAATATAAGATTCAATCATAAATCCACGAACATATTTCTTAATTTCTTCATTCCATTTACGATTAATCAAAATTTCACGAACGATACGAATTTGTTCTAAATATTGTTTACCAGAGTTATCATGATTCGTATCAACTATAATAAATGGATTTTTAAGGTGCATTTTTTCGTAGATTTTGATTGAATCTAGTAAATTTTCTGTATAGTAATTAGGGATGTTTTTCCCATATTCATTTAACCCTCCACGTAAAATTGCATGAGCAAGAGGGTTGCCTTCTGTTTCTACTTCAGCGTAATTAAATAAGAAATTTTGTGCATTTTGAGCAGTATAGATAGCATTAAACATTACGTTCAAATTACCTGAAGTTGGATTTTTCATACCAGTTGCTACATCAATGCCACTTGCAACAAATCGATGTTGTTGATTCTCTACACTTCTTGCCCCAATTGCATGGTAGCTTACAAGATCATCAATTAAAGGGAGATTTTCTGGATATAGCATTTCATCTGCTGTTGTCAAACCAGTTTCCGTAATTACTTTATAATGTAAATCACGAACAGCCTTGATACCGTTAATTAAGCTAGGCTTCCCTTTTGAATCTGGCTGGTGAATTAAGCCTTTATATCCATCACCTTTGGTACGGGGTTTAGCCGTGTATACCCTCATTACGATAAAAATCTTATCCTTAACTTCCTCTTGCAATTTTGCTAAGCGATGAGCATAATCAAGAACAGCTTCTTCATTATCAGATGAACATGGACCGATTATCAAAAGCAAGCGATCATCTTCACCTTTAATAATTGCATTAAGTTCCTTATCACGTTTTTCTTTATGCTTTAACGCTTCTCCTGATAATTTCCCAAGCTCTTTCATTTCTTTAATATTGATTTTAGGGCTTATTTCTTTAAATGTCATAATGTTAATACTCCTTTTTATTTAAATCGCACATTGTTTTTATTTAACTTATTATTATACAGCGTGGCTACGACCTTGACAATTCTTAAACTACTTCACTCTGGGTGACCCCACATCATAATGTCCTTCCCTTACAGACAAAACTTTCACTTTGTCTTTCGACAGGGTCTGGCCCCATTACCGGAGAAAAAGTCCTACGGGTGCAGCGAACCGTCCCCTGCTTCCTCAAAAAGAACCCAAACCATTTGTGGTTTGGGTTCTTTTTACATCTAGTATTCATAATCGCAATGAAGAAATTTATCATCATTTATCTATCCAGAAACTTTTCCATTTCTTCTTCACTAATATCTGCTGGGGTGATGCCTCGACTCTTACAGTAATCATGCAAAGCTCTTACTTTTACTCGTGGTTCATTTGAGGAGCGTGGAACAGCAAACACGCCATCAGGAAAATTATTGTCAAATTTTTTTATTTGATCAATCATTTTTTTCTCACCGACCTTTTTAATATTATACCCGTTTTCTGTAGAAATAAAAACATCGATTACTTTTCCCACCACTGAACACCTCCTGAAAAATAACACTTTGCTAATTCGATGGCTCTATCACCTGTTATCATCATGTTTTGGCCATATGTAGAGCAAGCACCTAGATCTTGGTAAAAGTCAATTTTAGAGGATTTTGATGTTAATTCTATAAATCCCTCTAAGCCTGCACTTAAGCTATATTCACAAGCGAAAGCAACTAAACATCTTCCAACTCCAATGTACCTTCTATGATTATTTTCTTCGCCTTTAACCACTTTTTTATTTTGCGGAGCTGATTCGATTATATCTATATCTACACATCGGAACGCTTCATCATAATTTGATTTAAGAGCAATTAACCCTTGAATTAAATCTGGATAATCTTCTGTTACTAATCCATAAACTTCAAAGGAATGTGTAATTGGTTTTAACCAATTAAAACTCCATCCCCCTTTAGGATTATAATTGTTGTGAATTATTTCTTCTCGTTTTACTTCTCGAAAGTAGCAACCGATAATTTTGTGTGTATTTACATCATATATCATTATCTATTCTCTTTTCATTTAATCTATTTCTAGTATATCATAAATGAACCGTCACTTACGCTATATAAATGATTTCTTCCTATTTTAATTTAAATGTATTTTCCCTTTACAAAAGCATATGTAAAATGACCTTATATTCTATTTTTTCAACCTCTTTCCCAATTAAAAACCATTAAATTGGATTTTTACCTTCTAACAATACTTGCTTAACGAGCTCCTAAACTAAGGGTCAGATCCTTCATATGGAAAAGGTCCACAAAGAGGGACTGACCATTGATTCCTAGTCAGCTACAGCAAAACGATTCATATGCTGGCAGGCTAGTTTGTTTGTATTATTAGAAGATTTCAAGTCTCGTTCTAAAACAAATCCGGTGTTCTTTGTGAAAAGTAATACGGGTGAGCTTCTATAAAATCTACCGCTTCAGAATCACTTAACACTTCAGTTGTCCTGTCTTCAAATCTTTCATTTTCCTTGCCGTTAAAGATTTTTCCTGTCGTAATTTTCGTTACCTCAATACTCCCATAAGATACACTCATCTCTTTCTGATGACTATTTTTCCCATAACCGCTGTATGGTTGGTACGTATGACTTATTCCATCAAATTCTCCAGCTTTAAGGGCAGTTAACACTTCATCTCTTTTCATTTGAGCCTTCCTTTCTGCCACCAATGTGGCTATAAACAATATATACAAAACCACTTTCTTCAGGGCTTTTTACAGTATATGAATGCTAGTAGAATAATAGGCCAAAAAAGTGAACCTTCAATCAGTGGGGTTTTTGTCCTTCCCCACTGATTGTTAGCCCTAAAGGATGACCTAAAGGCCTCTGAACCATTCGGGGTGTTAGCGTCCGTTTACTCCCATTTAAACTCTATGATTTCCTCGTTGTTTTGAAGTGGGAGTTTTACGGACGATTACACCGGGGTAAAATAACGTTCCTCCCCCACATCCCCTTCCAGCCAACCTTCGCTCTCATCTGTGCATTGACATACCGTTGATAATATTTATAGGGCGGATGATAGACATAGGCTAGGCGGGCTAATCCTTCTTCTAACAACAACTCATTTAGCATCACGCCATCCACCCATAGATAAGCTAGCAATCTACCATAATTATCATACCGCGGGCCGTCATATTCCAACTGCACCTGTTTTCCTATCAGTATCTGTCTCGCCCTAGCAACCGCTTCTGCACCAAGAGGTTCGTCTGCGATATCTGGGTGCACTGTTTCAGGTGCATCAATTAACAGTAAGCGCACATCAACAACATTTCCGTTTAGATACACTTCGATCGTGTCTGCATCAATGACTCGTCTTACCCGCGCCGTATCTAATGCGGCTGTGATTTGTGTCATTGGTTCCGCTTCACCCGCTAGCTGTTTTCTTAAATCCTTTGCGTCTGTTTCCATCTGTGATTGGCTTTCTTCGTTTACAGAGCAACAGCTAGCCTCAAGCCTGCTATGCTCCTTCATTCTTTTCCCTCATTTCGTTATTTTTCAAATTTTCAAATCTACCAAAATCCTTGAGAAAGGCTAACTCGACCATTCCGGTTGGACCATTGCGTTGTTTTGCTAGAATAAGCTCCAAGCTGGTTGTATTTTCCGTGTCCCTATCGTAATAATCATCCCGATACAAAAAGGCGATAACATCCGCATCCTGCTCAATGTTGCCCGATTCTCTCAAGTCAGACATAATTGGTCGTTTATCTGGACGCTGTTCGACACTTCTAGATAACTGGGACAGTAGCACGATTGGAATATGCAACTCCAATGCTAGTAGTTTTAACTCCCTGGTTATTTCTCCTATTTCTAAGTCACGCCGTTGCCCCTGACTGCCCGGCTTCACTAGTTGCAAATAGTCAATAACAGCTAGATGCATTTCATCTGGATGATCATGAACGGTTTTTCTTAGAGATGCACGAATATCACTGATCGATCGGTTTTGTTCCTGAATGGAAAGCTTCCAGTTGGAAATCTCACCGACTGCTTGGATTGCGGTGGCATAGTCATTTTCATTGAACAGTAAGTTGCGCCATTTTTGATTGTAGATATTTCCCTCGGCTGATATGAGTCGCTGCAGTAGTTCTTTTTTTCCCATTTCTAAGCTAAAAAATGAACTCATTCCCTGATTACGGCAATGTGCTGCTACTATATTTAAAGCAAATGCTGTTTTTCCAACAGATGGGCGTGCCGCAATGATAATTAATTCACCTGGCTGCAGGCCACCGGTCATGTTGTCTAAATCAGCATAGGACGTTGGAATACCAGGAGCTGCGCCTTCTCCTGTGAAGATCATGTTTGCGATTTCTTTCAGGCAATCCGTGTTATCTGTTTCTTGCTTCTCCATGCCGAATTCCTGATACGTCTGCAAGGAACCGATCAGTTTTTTTAATTCTGCGTCACTTGGTTTGACGGCAAACTTGACTGCTAGTTCACGCGTTTTACGGTGACGATATGCTTCGAAAAGCAGTCGCTCGTAGTGAACGAGACTTTCTGTGCTAGGGACTGACTCGGCAAGTTTTAACAGATAAGCTGCACCACCCACCTGCTTTATGTTTACGTTTAGATTCGTGGTCACCGTAACCAAATCAATCGTTTGCTGCTTGTCAGCTGTTTGTTGCATAGCCCGAAAAATAAGCTTGTGTTTCTCAGATGCAAACTGTTCTTCGGTGACGGTCAAATTGCTAAACAGCGTGCTATCCAACAAGACGGAACCTAATACCGATTCTTCCGCTTCGTAGTTTGCAAGATTCATAGACTCATCTCCCTGAAAAGCGTGTTTAGTTGCTGTTTAAACTCGATCTTCGTCTCCTCAGAAACCAGGGCTGCTTCTTTCTCCCATTGCGGCCTCTGCTGCTCTAGATAGATGTTGGTTTCTGGTGGGTAGACAGCGATTTCTGAAAGGGTCGGTGCATACGGGTGCTCCGCTGCATAGGCAGATAGCTTTTTCATCACTTTGCTGTAATCCATCTTCTTTAACTTTGGCAGAAGAATAGCTACTTTTCTTTTCGAGATATCAAACTTCGGATATAGCTCTGCAATCGTACCTAGAACTTCTAATGCTTGATCATTATTCATGACTTCAACTCCCTACGAATTTCATCTAACACTGCCCGATTCTTACTTTTATTGGTGACAAAAAACTGTGTCGATTGAGATTTGTTTTTCTGTAGTTGATAGTTTTCGGCTTGTTCCAAGGTCGTTATGCCTGCTTGTTGCCATTCTTTTAAAATTGCTTCAAGATAACTGTATGTTCTGCCACCTTTCTCTGCGGCAAGTTTGATAGCTTCGATCACAATTTCATCGCCTAAGTCATCACACCAAGCAAGAAACGACTCTCGCACAATTGGTTTGATGATGCCGAAGTTTTGTTCATAAACAGTATAAGCATTTTGTTCGTTTGCTCTTCCTTCTCCTCTGTTTTGTTTATCTTTTTCTTTTACTTTAAGTATGTCCCGGGGTTGGTAACCGAATTGCACCGGATTTGGTACCTTATTTCGTAACTCCCATTGTTCGCGTGAAGTTTGTGCTAATTTTTCAAAATAGAAAACCAACGATTTCATTTGATACATTGCTGCTTTGTTTTTCACCCCAGGTTCGTAATGAATCAGTTCATTTTCCATCAGTATTTTTCTCGATTCTATTATCCTTTGACTGGTTAACCCTGATAAGTTTCTGATGATTGTATTTGGGGCATTAAACGTTGGCTTCCACCTAGCTGTATTGTTCAGCATCATCAGTGTGTGCCATAATAGCACCGCATTAGGCGGCATTTCATGAAAGGCCATCCATTCTTTGAATGCATTTAGTTCCTTAAGATAGTTCAACTTCATTCCCCGCCCTTTCTTACGACAGACGTCTTCGCTTTTTCTTGAACCCATCCATCAATCGCTTCTTTAGAAAAAAGAATTTTCCGTCCAAACCGAATATGTGGCAAGCTCCCCTCACGCACCAAATAATAAATCATATCCGTATGCACCCCTAAATACTTCGCTACATCTTTCACCGTAATCGTACAAGCTTCCATCATTTCATCCTCCTTTAATTCACCTCTCATATACGTAATCGTTACAAAGCAGATGCAAGGTGCCTACGTCCGATAGTTTAGGTGCCTGTCGATAGTTTAGGTGCCTGTCACTTCCCGAATAATCTTTATTTCACGAGTTTTTTTACGAACAGTGCCTGGCACCGTTCGTAATCCTTTTTGGACAGTCTAGTAAATGGGGGATAATAAAAAAAGTGCCAGGTACCACGTTCGGACATATGTCCGAACGTGGTACCTGGCACTGAAAATGGGGTGTTTTTTTAGTAGGAGTCTAACTCCTTATAGAATGTACGAAAAGGTTTTAGACCTTTTTTCAACTTATTATAATTTAAAAAACCACGTTTCTTATTCCACTATCCTGTCCTTTAACACAATAAAGTCTACGGTTCATGTTACAGATAAGCCACCCATATACGCTAGTATGGTACTTATAATATTGCTCCTAAAGTTTTCATTCTCTCATTACACGACTTCTACTCTACAATTCCGTCCCTTTCGTCTGTTTTGTTATTTTTTTGTTATAAGCTGAGAAACTTATTTCAGATATACCTAAGATTATAGCTCCAATAACAATATAATAAAGATTGTCTTGGAATATACCGAGAGCCATAAAAACTAAAGTGATTATTGACCTAACGAAATTTTGAGTAATTGTAAAAAATTTTTTAGTCATTAAGTTAGTCACCTCCACATTAATAATTTATAATACAATCGTTCTTTTTTTCTACGTCTCAAATACCTTGAAGTCAATTCTAAAGGAATTTAGTTATTTCCTGATATTGTACCTAAGTGTGTCTCATTACCATTATTAAAAAGTTTCATTTCCTCATAATCTTTATCTAAGTTCACTTTATAGAAAAGCTCGTATTCCCATGTAGAATTTGAATGATCAGATGTCTTATCACTTTTATATAATAAGTTTAATGTTTCATTATCACTTTCAACATCAAATTCAGTAAAGTACATAGCTTCTTCACCTTGAACAACATTGGACCCATTCAAATATACAAATATAGCTGCATTGTGGTTATCCAAGTAAAGGTGAATCCCGTTTTCTTCTTTAACACCTTGGAAAAATGATTGAATATCTTTGTTAAGACTTTCTTTTCTTACTTCTGTATAAGATAATTGTGAGTTTGTTAAATAGTTATAAAACCATTCTAAATTTATTTCTCCTTCTTGTATCTTATATTTTTCTTCACCTACTACTAGGTAATCGTTATCATACAAAGTAATCATCTTATCTCCTAATATTTTGACCTTGAAGGTTTGATTGTTAGGTAACTCTCCTTCATAGTCTTTAATAGTGTACCTTGATAACTTCGGAATAAAATCATCCAACAAGTATTGTTGTTCTGTTCCTGATTGAATAAGCTTGTCATTTATTTCAAGCGAAACATAATTACTTTGAACTATGTTTATCACCTTAGTAGCTTTAATTTCGTTTGGGGAGTTAAACAAAAAAATAGCAAGGGTTAGAGCCACCGCAATTATTAAGAATATAGTGTAAATTAACTTTTTTCATCGAATAATCTCCTTTCCTATTATTGTTTACATCTTGTCATATCCACTGGAATGTACATTTTAGTATTATATTATTCGTTCAAGCTTTTAAAGTAATCGTATAATTCTTCAACATTGTAAGCTTTTTGAACTACTCGGCACTGAAGTACCGAGATTCCTAAGTACAGAAACCTACCGGTTTCTAATTGATTAGGCGATCCCCTCAGGTCCTGAGGTTAAGAAGTCTTACGGCTTCATTTTTAAGATTGATTCCTGCGTTAATATCGCGGTCAAGATGGGTATGGCACTTCGTGCACTCCCATTCACGTAATCCGAGATTTTTAACGTCTTTGTTTTGATAGCCACAACAGGAGCAAAGCTGACTGGATGGGAAATTCTTCGCAACTGTTACAACCTGTTTGCCATACCATTCGGCTTTGTACGCAAGCATTGATTTGAATTCTGCCCACGATACTTCACTGATTGCCTTTGCCAGGTTGTGATTTTTGAGCATATTACTTACTGACAAATCTTCCATTCCGATCACGTCGTGGTTTTTGACAATCTCAGTGGAGATTTTATCTAAGTAATCTTTTCGTGAATTAGTAATTTTTTCATGGATACGAGCTACTTTGATTCTAGCTTTATTCCAATTTGCACCACCTTTTGACCGTCTACTCATAATCCTTTGTGCTTTAGCTAACTTTTTTTCCATGGTGCGGAAAAACTTTGGATTAGAATAGATTGTCCCATCAGAAAGAATAGCAAAATTTTTCAGACCTACGTCTATTCCAATAGCTGAGCCTGTTTTAGGTAATTCTTTAACTTGTGTTTCGGTTAATATAGACACAAAGTATTTTCCAGAAGGGTTTCTCCTAACGGTAACATTTAAGATCCTACCTTTTACTTCTCGACTTTTAGCATAACGAACAAGCCCCAGTTTTGGGAGTTTAATGTGTTTATCTAATACTGCAATATTTCCATTTGTTTGTTTTGTTGTATAAGACTGAACAGGATTCTTTTTAGATTTGAAACGGGGGTACTTATTTTGTTTCTTGTAGTAACGATTATAGGAATTGGCTAAATTTTCAACTGATCTTTGCAAGGCAATACTATCAACCTCTTTTAAAAACACATAGTGCTTCTTTAATTCAGGGAGAGCTTTAACCGTCTTGTATTTATTTAAACACGTCCCTTTCCAGTTGTTCGCTGGTAAGTGACCATTTTGAACCATTTCTTGGCTGATATACCAATAAGCATCTTTTTCTTTTTGTTTCCCGAAAAAGAAGTTAAAAACGAACCTTGAACAACCAATGGTTTTATTGATAAGTTCAGTCTGTTTTTTATTGGGATAGATGCGAAATTTATAGGCTTTGTTTACAATCATAGTTTCACCTCCTCATTAGGTCAATTATACCATTTTCGAGAGAGTGAAACAAACATTTGTTCCTTAATTTCAAGGGGATGATTTGTACAAAAACTCGTATCTAATTACTTACATGTAGCACGCAAACAGTTGGACAATTGAGATGGCAAATGCCCATCCCTTGTCCGAAGCCGATTCATCTCATGACTGAAGTCACGAGTGTTCTCGGCTAATTCATAAAGCAACTCTTCCTTGTTAAAGACTAGTATTGCTGGAAACTGTTCTATGTCCAACTCTTCTTTATAATCAACAACATAATTATCATCATAAGGCACCCACGAAGCTACGGCTCTTTGTTCTGTGCCCTCCAATATGTTCATAACGTTCTCATAGACTGATTCTTGCATTTCCGTTGGTAACTTTTTCCCATCTTCATACATTACAGCTAAATTAAACCCGTCTATATGTGATTGAAGTCGTGAATATTTTTCTTCTTAAGACATCTCTAATAAAATAATTTCATCTGGCTGACCTCCGAAATCATCCCCTCTTGGTGGATTGACTAAAACTTTTTGTCCCTTTTTTATATCATTGATAGATGCTTCCGTTTCATCTTCGTGTTTAATAACTGTTTCTATAGTTAAGTTAGCTCTATAAGAGAATCCATCATCATTTATACCAGGACCTTTTCTATCTCGTTTTTCCCATTCAGAAATATTAACAACAATGTTGTTTTCACTTTTATTTACTTCCAATACAGTTCCTATCATTTTATCATCTTCATAATGTCCATAGGGATACTCTTCATTGTCTCCTACACTTTTATCGCATGCAGAAATAAATAACACGGTAAATAAGAAAATTACCAAAATAGAAATTCTTTGTCGCAAGTTAATTCCTCCTCTCTATTCAAACAGTTATTGCACTATTAACACTGTTTCATTTCTTCTTACACAATCCTGCCTCTTTAACACAATAGGAGCTGTCGCATCGACAACTCCTTATTCAACATATGTCAGCAATAGGTAAGCATTTGAGGTTATCTCCAGCTTTTCCCCTGCTCCACACGGAGCGTGCTAGTTTCCCAGCACTCCGCGTTCCATCTAAAGATATGTACTAAATTATAAGTTCC
>NZ_QJSH01000043.1 GCF_003426025.1 Paraliobacillus quinghaiensis | reverse complement strand
CCGAAGGGGTCATCTTGCTTCCCGCGCTCGACTTGCATGTATTAGGCACGCCGCCAGCGTTCGTCCTGAGCCAAGATCAAACTCTCCATAAAATGCGAGCTTGGTTGCTCATTTAAAATACTAGCTTGTTTCTTACTTAACATACTGGTTGTTTCGTTCAGTTTTCAAAGATCAATTTTTGTTACCGCTCGTTTGCGACAACTTATATATCATACCATCTATCAATCTGTTATGTCAACAACTTTTTTCTGAAAAGTAGTAAGCTGTATGATATGTTAACCAGAAATCTATTATTTCGACAGCTAAACAATTATATCATCATTATAAAAAAAGTCAACAGATAATTTGTTTTTCAAAACACTGGCACTGCTCTTCAAAAAGCAGCGAGATTAAATATATCATATCATTAAACCATTTGTAAACAAAAAAATTACCTTGGCATAAAAACGCCAAGGCAATTTTTCTGTTACTCCTTATAAAATCAACAGCTTAATCTTCTAAGCAAATACAAAGATATGTAAAGCTGTGAGGGAAACCAAACCAGGAATACCTAAAAAGCCAGCAATTACTGCAGTAAAAATGTTTATTGGTAAGTGTAAACCAATAGATGCCCCAAATGCATTGAAAAAGAATAGAAACAAAACACCTATTACTAATTTGACCGTTCCGTGCATCAACCAACGCATCGGCTTCACTGGTGCACCTACAACCAATAAGATTACTATTAGCGCAATAATACTTATAATAACTATAGAAGAGCCCACCACTCTCCCTCCTTCCCTTGTCCTTTCTATTAATATAATTATGAGGAAAAGGAAAGAAGTAGAACTTATAGTATTTTAACGATGCTTAGCACTGATCCCTCGGCTTCTTGCTTCCCGAAGTAAATAAAAGTATTTTATTTCCGCCACTTTTAGGTCATACAACCCTGTCACACTTGGCTCTACACTTTTTTCAATAATTTCTCTGAGTCGCATCCACTCATCTTTTAAAAGATAAATTTCTTGTAGTAGTCGTTCATCTACTTGTTTTCTTTTATTTTTTTTACCGAAAGCCATTTTGTAGACCACCGCCTTTATAATTCACGTCTTCCTTCTAGTGCTTTTGAAAGTGTAACTTCATCAGCATATTCTAAATCCCCACCCATAGGTAATCCATGGGCAATTCGAGTAATATGAATTCCTGAAGGTTTAACTAATCGTGAAATATACATTGCAGTAGCTTCACCTTCAATATTTGGATTGGTGGCAAGTATCAATTCTTCCACTTCTTCGTCTTTTAATCGATTTAACAAACTAGGTACATTAATATCTTCTGGACCTATACCATCCATCGGTGAAATTGCGCCATGTAAAACATGGTAGCGACCACTAAAATCTTTCATCTTCTCCATCGCAATTACATCTTTTGGATCTTGTACAACACAAATTAAAGAACTATCTCTAGTCTCATCTTGGCAAATTGCACATGGATCCTGGTCTGTTATATGTCCACAGACAGTACAATGAGTTAACTCACGCTTTGCACTAACTAGAGACTTTGCAAAATCTAACACATCGTCTTCTTTCATATTTAAAACAAAAAAAGCCAGACGAACCGCTGTTTTCGGTCCGATTCCTGGCAATTTAGTAAAGCTATCAATTAGCTTTGAAATCGGTTCTGGATAATACACAAGTTATACCTCCTAGAACATTCCTCCAGGTAAATTCATCCCTTTTGTAAACTGTCCCATTGTATCGTTCGATTTTTCATCTACTTGCTTTAACACATCATTTGTTGCAGCTAAAACTAAGTCCTGAAGCATTTCTACATCATCTGGATCTACAACTTCTTCATTGATCTCAATATCCGTAATCACTTTATTACCATTTGCTACAACTTTAACCATACCGCCACCTGCAGTAGCCTCAAAACTCATTTCTTGTAACTCTTCTTGTGCCTTCATCATATCTTTTTGCATTTTTTGCATTTGTTTCATCATTTTATTCATATTTCCTCCACCACGCATGGAAAAAACCTCCTCTTATTTTCTAATCTTCATGTATTTCTAGCAAGTCATCACCAACAAGTTTACGCGCCTCTTCTACTAAGGGATCTTTATTTTCTTCTTTTACCTCTTGATCCCCATCTTGATCTGTACTAGATTGTTGTTTTTGTTTATGCACGTATTCTTGGCGGATTTCTTGCCAATTACTTTCTGGAATCGGAATCATAGTTATTTGTTTTCCAATTAACTCCGCTAATAATGATTCTATCGTTTTTTGATGGTCTAAAGCAAGTGAACAGTGAATTTCATATTTAAAAGCTAAAATCAAGGCACTTTCAGATGCTGCGCTTGGCTTACTATCTTGCACAGTAGCATGCGCTGGTGCATTTTGCTGTTTTAACTTTTTCATAAAAGTAGCCCAAATTGTTTGAATCTCTTTTATATCTGATTTAGACGCATCATCTAGCACTTGGCGAATACGTTCATACGGAATCTTAAAGCGATTCTTTGTTGGTGCTGGTTTTCTTTTTGGTGTTGTATTTGACCCTCCCGCTTCCGCTTGAGGAACTGGCGGGTTTGTTTTTATTTCTGATAACTCTTTTTCAAGCCGTTCAATTTTCTGTCCTAATGCCATAATCGATTCATTATCAATGCTAGTAGCTGCAGATTGCCTTAGTTCTGTTATTTTTAACATTGTAATTTCAATAAATACTTTCGGGCTATTGGTCCATCTCATCTCTTGTTGACAATGATTCAACTCAGAAATTGCTTGTTGAATCCACACAGCATCTATTTTCTCTATTAGTTGATTAAACGATTCATTAACGATTGCGCGTTCTAGTACTTGCTCTAAACTAGGCGCACTTTGATATAGTAAAATATCTCGCAAAAAATAGATCGTATCATGAACAAACCGTCCTGGATCTTTTCCTTCTTGAATAAAGCCATCTACTAACCGTAAAGCATTTTGAACATTTTTATCATATAACGCATGAACTATCTCGGTTAGTTTCTCTTGAGAAACAGCCCCTGTCACTGCTAGCACATCTTCTAACACAACCTGATCCTCACTATAGGAAATTGCTTGATCCAATAAACTTAACGCGTCACGCATACCACCTTCTGCAGCTAACGCCACAGAATCAAGTGCTTCTTTCGTTACAGATATGTGTTCCTGATCAATAATTGTTTGCATTCTCTCTACAATTACTTGTTGTGTAATTCGTTTAAAATCAAAGCGTTGACACCTTGAGATAATAGTCAGCGGGATCTTGTGTGGCTCAGTCGTCGCTAAAATAAAAATGACATGCTTAGGTGGTTCTTCTAATGTTTTTAATAACGCGTTAAATGCCCCAATTGACAACATATGTACCTCATCGATAATGTATACCTTATAGGTTACAGCACTTGGTGCATATTTTACTTTATCCCGAATATCACGAATTTGTTCCACTCCATTATTGGAAGCAGCATCAATTTCAATTACATCCGAAATAGATCCATCTTGAATTCCTTTGCAAGCATCACATTCATTACATGGTTCTTTTGCGGGTGCTTGCCTACAATTGACTGTTTTCGCAAAAATTTTCGCAGCGCTTGTTTTCCCCGTACCTCTTGGACCTGAGAACAAATAGGCATGCGAAAACTTCTCCTGCATAATTGCATTTTGGAGTGTTCGTGTAATATGTCCTTGTCCTACTACGTCTGCAAAATTTTGCGGACGCCACACACGATACAATGCTTGATAGCTCATTTTTCATGACCCTCTCTTCGGAATTCTTTTCTATTATAACTGAATCAACCTATAAATGTGAACATTTCAACTAAAAAAACATACAAAAACCTCTTACCAAAATGGCAAGAGGTTTAATTATCATATAATTAACGCCGTGCACCCATCGTCGATGACGTAACCCTAAGCGTTACATAAGTTCATGGCTCAGTCCAGGCTTCCCTGCGGCACACGAGAAAGACCGCTTACTGCTGCTTCCTTCCGGACCTGACAGAATTCACGGGTTCCCGTTGCGCAGGACCCAAACGTCAACACCAATTCCTTATGGCAGACCTTAAAGTCACGCACCTCGGATGGGAGTTCCGTCTCGCTACAGCGGATTGCGAGTATAGGGCACCGCTACCTCCCCACCTAGCACGGCAAATTTGCTAACAATTTTATGTGCGCTGTTTGAGCGCATTTATTATTATAGCTAGTTTTTCAGTAAAAAGCAAGAGCAAATCGATGTTAATATTTTACAAACACTCTAAATTTAAAGAGGGTCATTGTTGTCATTGTTCTGTTTGTTTTTCTTCTTTTCCCGTAACTGTTTAAAGAAATTCTTTAGCAATAACCCACATGCTTCTTCTAATACACCAGCTTCAACAGTAGCTTGGTGATTAAACCGATCGTCTTGTAATAGATTGGTTAATGATCCGACACACCCTGCCTTGGGATCAGAAGCACCAAAAACAACACGTGGAATACGAGATTGTAGAATTGCACCAGCACACATCGGGCACGGTTCAAGTGTCACGTATAATGTACAATCTTCTAAACGCCAGCTGCCTATCTTTTCATTTGCTTTGTCAATTACGAGCATTTCAGCATGTGAAGCCGTTGTTTGCAATGCTTCACGTAGGTTGAAAGCACTTGCTATAACTTCATCCTGATATACAAGCACTGCACCAATTGGTACTTCTCCTAAATGGCTAGCTTTTATTGCTTCAGCAATCGCTAATTCCATATAATCTTCATCAGTCATTACATAATCTGTATCAGTCATTAGCATATATCTCCTAAATAGATTACTTCCCCTTCATTGTATCAAATCCTTTCTTAAAAAAGAACCGCACGTTTCCCTTGTGTTCCTCATAGGCTAATTAAGGATATTTTAGTATTGAGGAGGAGAATAAATTGCAAATTCATGTTGTGAAACAAGGCGATTCGCTCTATTCAATTGCAAACACATATGGATCGAGTTATCAAGCAATCGCAGATGCAAACGAGCTAGACAACCCAAACCAGCTTGTTATTGGGCAATCAGTCGTAATTCCTATTATCGGACAATTCTATTTTGTTCAACCTGGGGATAGTTTATATTCAATTGCACAAAAATTTGGTATTAGTTACCAGCGTTTAGCTGAAATTAACAATATTGACCCAAACACACCTTTATCTGTTGGATTTCGTTTGTATATCCCAGAACTACCTGGTCCAACAATTGAATCCAATGCTTATATTGAACCGCTTGGCGGCAGTGTTTCAGATACATTAGTCAATGCAGCACAAAAGAACGCGCCTTTCTTAACGTATTTAGCTCCTTTTAGTTATCAGGTTAATCGAGATGGCAGTTTAATAGCACCACCACTAGATAACTTTGCGACCATTGCAGCCAATAATAATGCGGCCTTGATGTTAGTAGTTACAAATTTGGAAGAAGGCGAGTTTAGTGCTGAACTTGGATCACTAATTGTTACAGATGAAAATGTCCAAAACAAATTGTTAGACGAGGTTATTCAGACAGCACAATCAGTAGGATTTGGTGATGTCCATTTTGACTTAGAGTTTTTACCACCAGAAGACAAAGAAGCTTACAATACTTTTTTACGAAAGGCAAAAAAACGTTTATCAGAGGCTGGACTGCTTATGTCTACAGCATTAGCACCAAAAACAAGTGCAGAACAAGAAGGTGCTTGGTACGAAGCCCATGATTACGCTGCACACGGGGAAATTGCTGACTTCGTTGTGTTAATGACATATGAGTGGGGGTATAGTGGTGGGCCAGCTCGTGCTGTTTCTCCTTTAGATCAGGTCCGTAAAGTGGTTGAATATGCACTGACTGAGATGCCAGCCAATAAGATTATGCTTGGTCAAAATTTATATGGTTATGATTGGACATTACCTTATGAACCTGGCGGTGAGTATGCAAAAGCAGTTAGTCCGCAGCAAGCGATTCTTTTAGCACGCGATAATAATGTTGCGATTGAATATGATCAAACCGCTCAGGCACCTTTCTTCTTTTATACAGATACAGAAGGAAATCGTCATGAGGTATGGTTTGAAGATGCTCGATCTATTCAAGCAAAGTTCGATCTAATCAAGGAATTAAATTTAAGAGGTATTAGCTATTGGAAACTCGGTTTAGCTTTCCCGCAAAACTGGCTCTTATTAGAAGATAATTTCACCATTAAAAAACGCGTATAGATTATAAAAGTTCAACCCTGTATATCTATCACATATACAAGGTTGAACTTTTTAAATTATCTAGCGTATCAAATAAAATTGGTGACACTCCTGCAGGAACAGCGCGAGCTGAAGATCCACTCGGAAAGCGCCCTTTGCTTATCCGAGTTAGCTGAAGCCGTGCCTGCGGAAAGGGAACCAATTTTATTTGTGGAGCGGTAACTTCCGTTACTAATTGCTGAATTAGCTGATTAGTTCTTAATGCGCAGTTTATTTAAAAAACGTATTAAATTGGTCATCAATTGTTTACTCTTTCACTCTAACGGCAATAGGAAAATAGGAATAAATTAAACTTTTTGTAGCTATTACTTGACGTTAATTAATTACTATAATACACTTAGTTACATAAAGTAAGTTAATATTTAAAAATAACAATAAGGTGATGGAGGAATTACAATGACTAAAACAACATTTAAGGTAGACCCAACACACACAAGTATCGACTTTTCAGTTAAACACATGATGGTTTCAAAGGTAAAAGGAACATTTCACGATTTTCAAGTGCAATTTGTAGCCGACCCTGAGGATTTAACAACAGCTGAAATTGTATTTGATATCGATGTTAACAGTATCGATACACGTAACAAAGATCGTGATAACCATTTACGCACAGGTGATTTCTTTGAGGTTGAAAAGTATCCAAATATATTATTTAAATCAACGGATGTCAAAAAGATAACAGACGATGAATATGAAATAACTGGTGATGTAACAATTAAAGATGTTACAAAACAAGAAACGTTCAAAGTTACATTCGAAGGTCAAGGTCAAGACCCTTGGGGTAACCAAGTATTCGGCTTCAGCGCAGAGGGAACGCTTAATCGTGAAGAATATGGATTAACTTATAATGCCGCATTAGAAACTGGCGGTGTTTTAATTGGAAAAGATATTAATTTCACAATTGATTTGGAAGCAGTGAAAGACGCCTAGATATTAAAGATTAGTTAAAGCATGGGGAATTTTCTCCATGCTTTTTTATTTGCAATTCTGTAAAAGTATAAAAAACACCACACAACACACACTAACCACAGAAACATAGCGAGGTGAATACATGGCACGTCTTCTACATAGTCAAAAATCAAATAAAAAAACACCAGCAAAAAAAGAAACACTTTACAAAGATGCAAAACAAAATGCAGAAGAAATTAAAAGATTATTTTCTCATGGAACAAATGAAGATTTCATATCTAGAGAACTGATAGCAGCTTTCAATAAAAAAAAGGTTTATCTATTTTTTTACTCATCTATTGTGAATAGTAACAGTATTGAAGAATTTGTTATTAAACCTTTGCTTGAAGAAGAGGGAGAATCTGTATCGGACGTTATTACAAATAAAGATATAACTCAAATATCTGATTATCAGCAAGCAATAGAAAATATTAATAATGGTAAAGTTATCATCTTTATTGATGGGGATGATAACGGCTATGGCATGGAAGTTTCACAATTCCAACATCGTGCAATAGGAAAAGCCGAGAATGAAAGTGTCATAAAAGGACCAAAGGAAGCATTTACTGAATCACTCTATGTTAATATGTCTCTCGTGCGCAAACAAATTCGTGATAAACAATTGATTACTGAATTGACAAGCATTGGTGAACGCGCAAAACAAAGTGTTATTTTAGTTTATGTTGATGACTTAGTAAATGATGAGGTTTTAGAGAATGTTAAAAACAGAATTAAAAATATTGAAATAGATACAGTTCGAAATGTTGAATTATTAGAGCAATTAATTGAAGAAAGGCCTAATTCAATTTTTCCAAGTATTCTATATACCGAACGTCCAGATAACGCTGCTGCTTACTTAGAGAATGGGTATATCGTTATTTTAATGGATAATTCAGCAGCGTGTTTAATTTTGCCAGTGACCTTCTGGGATTTTTTTCATAACCCTGAGGATCGCTATACCAGATATATATTTGGTAATCTTACAAGATTGATTCGCTTTTTAGGGTTATTTCTTACTACTATGATATCTGCGATCTATGTAGCTTTAGCAAACTTTCATAGTGAAATGATTCCACCTGACCTTCTTTTAGCTATTACGGCTGCAAGAGAACGTGTTCCATTTCCATTAATTATGGAAATATTAATTATGGAAATTGCGTTTGAATTAATTCGAGAAGCTGGAATACGTATTCCCAATCCTTTAGGTCCAACAATTGGAATTGTTGGTGCCTTGATTTTAGGACAGGCAGCGGTAGAAGCGAATGTAATTAGTCCAATTATTGTAATTGTAGCGGCAATATCTGGTCTATCCTCGTTTGCTATTTCTGATGTTAGCTTAAATTATAGTGTTCGAATTTCCCGTTTTATATTTATTTTAGCCGCAGGGTTTATGGGAATGTTCAGTTTAATCGGGGTATTTCTTTTATTGTTTATGTATGCAGCTTCACTTAAGTCATTTGGTATACCTTTCTTTGCACCAGTTGCTCCAAATTATAAATCACAAGGTGATACATTATTCCGTAAAGTACTAAGGGCAGAAATATGGCGACCAACTTATGTAACACAAAAAGATATACAAAAGAAAAAGAAAAATTAAGTAAGGAGGTAGTGATATGCATGATAAAAAAACATTAAAAGCAAGTGAAATGTTCGCAATGGTTACCATGTTAGTCGGAATGAAGCTTACCGATACAACAGCAACACTTTACGCGCAAAAATCACAAAATGCTTTTTGGGTGATGCCAATTATTTCATTTCTAGTGATCCTACCTTCTTTTCTTTTATTGCTATTTCTATTAAAAAAATATCAAGATAAGAATTTAGTTGAATTACTCGAATCTATTTTAGGTTCAGTCATGGGGAAATTGCTAGGTTTCTTCATTTTTATTAGTTCATTTTTATTGATTGGATTAGATAGTCGTAGTCATATTGAACAAATTAAATTATTATATTTTCCCGCATCACCCAATACCGTTATTTTCTTTCTGCTTTTATGTATTGTCTTTTTGGGTGCAAAAAAAGGATTTGAAGTTATTGGTTTCGCCTCTAAAATTAGCCTTCCATTTGTTAAAATATCTGTACTTATCTTAGCTATTTTAATTATGGGAGAAGTTGTGTGGCAACGTATTTTCCCTATTTTTGGTTCAGGGTTAACTATTGTTTTAACTGAAGGGGTGTTAAAAGGATCAATTTTTTCAGAATTTTTTTTATTGACGATTGCCTATACATCTTTAAGAAAAACAGCAGATTTTCGAATTGGAGCTCTATTCGGTGCTTTTTTCGTTCTTTTCGAAATCGTTTTCTTTTTCTTTGTTTACACAACCGTATTTGATTATAACTCCATCGAAAAAATATCATTTCCTTTTCATGATCTAACACAATTTGTTAGTCTAGGTGATTACTTTACTAATATTGAGACCTTTTTTATGGTGTTTTGGTTATTAGCAGGTTTTTTACGTTTTATTATTTATATCTATTTACTTACATGGATTTTCGGAGCAATCTTTAATATTTCAGAATTCGAACCACTCCTATTACCATTAAGCTTTATCACATTAGTTATAGGAATGATTCCTGATAATTCCGTTGTTAACGAAACCGTATATCGGGATACATTATTAAATTATGTAACTCCTCTTTACGTGATTTTTCCTATTCTTTTATGGGGAGTTGCTTTAGCGAGAGGAGATTTAAAAAAACAATGAAGAACTTTTGTAAAATAATATTTATTTTTATTTTATTTATCCTACTGACAGGTTGCTATGATAAAGCAGAGTTGGAGCAACAATCCTATGTGATAGCTATTGGTCTTGATAAAGGTGAAAAAGAGGGAACCTTTTCTTTTACCTTTCAAATCGCAAACCCTGAGGTTGGATCGACATTATCAGCCGGTTCGGATGAGGAAGCAGAAGAAACCATTTCGATAACAGGAAATGATATTGTGACTGCGACCAATACGGCCAATTCTTTTGTTACAAAACGAATTGTCTTAGATCAAACAAAAGTGATTGTTGTTTCTGAAGAATTAGCTCGTTCGGAAGATTTCCTTCGTGTCATTCAATCCGCATCACGAACACCACAAATTAGACGAGGGGTAGAAATGATTGTCTCAAAAGAAAAGGCAAGTGATTTTTTAAACAACAACGACCCAAAAATGGAGCAACGTCCACACAAATATTATCAATATATGCTTAACCGTGCAAAACAAACAGGAATTATTCCAGAAGCAGACCTTCATCGATTTTTTCAAATTACTGAAGGGGATGCTGATTTATTTTTAGCTATATATGCAACAACAGAAAAAGCAGAAACAGAAGATACGGGAACTGAAGATGAATATATTGCTGGTCAAATTCCCCAAGAAGGAGGAAATGTAACCCAGTTTATGGGTTCTGCTGTTTTTAAAGAAGGTATGCTGATTGATATTATCGACGGACAAGAGACACGAATATGTAATACATTAGACAAAACAATGGGTATGGAGGAGTTATTATCAACTTATCCAGATCCGATTGCACCTAAATATCGTATTTCGGCAGACTACTCTCAAAAAGAAGAACCTGTAATTGATGTATCGTACAACAAGAAGACTAACCATGCAAAAATCAGTGTAACTGTTTCCTTCAATTTGGAAATACTTGCAATACCAAGCATGATTGATTACGCACAAAATGAGAAAAATCAAAAGATATTACGGAAATCAATTGAGAAAAATTTAGAAAATAAAACAAAAGAGCTTATCCAAATAAGTCAAGAAGAGTATGGTTCTGATCCATTTTATTGGTCACTCTATATACGAAAATTCTTTAAAGATATTCCAGCATATGAAAAAGGCGACTGGAATAAAAAAATCTTTCCAAATGCAGAGATTGATGTTAATTTCGTGTTAAAGCGTCTTGACTTTGGGAAAATGTTGAATGATTCAAATTTAAATGATGTGAGGGATTAGTATGTTTCTTTCAATTCTGACGGTTGTTGCGATTTACATTACAATTTATTGTATTAATTATGGACGTATCGTTATTAAGGATGGGAACAAAATGGGTGGGATCGCTATTTTCTGCTTAATTCCTTTTGTTATAGGTTCTCCAATATTCTTTTATATAGTGGATTAAAGAGTGGCCCCAGCAGGATTCGAACCTGCGACACATGGTTTAGGAAACCAATGCTCTATCCCCTGAGCTATGGAGCCGAATATCTATTTAATATCACGTTTATTCATTATACAGAAAGGACAAGAAAATGAAAAGTCTACAAAATTATCACCTAAACTATTTTCATTTCATGATGAGCTAATCGATCACGCACTAATTGCACCGCTTCATCAATATTCGCTGCTCTAATAATAATTTTCTCGTTGTCAGATAACTGATTAGCAGAGTAGCTATATAAAAGATCATAATAATACTCAAGTGACATCATCTCGGCATTGAAATGCCAAGCTTCACAGGGAAGACCTCTCAAAGAGAGGTGGGAGCGGCTCATTACAGTGGAAGCTCTATCTCACGACAGTACCCGTGTTGTTCCATTTCTGACCCACTTTCGAACATGACCGCTATATCTCGTACCACACGAGACTCCTACGTCAGATTATACCGCGCAGGCACTTGGTCTATCGGTGAAATCCCGTCTTACGACGTCAATCACCTACACCGCCAAGCTAGTGCTAATTGCAATATTGTTAGCCGCGTTTAAATCAGCGTGGTTTTTGTATCCGCATTTTTTGCATTTGAATATTTCCTTGCGGCGATTCCCTTTATCTGCATGTTTACAACAAAAGCAAGTTTGACTCGTTTTATATGGATTAATATCAACAACCGGAATATTGAATTTTAAAGCCCTTTCTTTGATAAATTGCTTTAATTGATAAAACG
>NZ_QJSH01000042.1 GCF_003426025.1 Paraliobacillus quinghaiensis | reverse complement strand
GGGATTTTGTGTCCGGCTTCCTTCAGATTCTATCTCACGATAGACACCCTTGCCTTTCACTAACAGTTCCTACTGCCAAGTCTGTGGTGGACTTTCACCACCTAGTTATAACTCATGCCGGGCGCACGATCCACTTGGTAAAGTGTTTTTCTTTACCAAGTTAGCTGAGACTGAGCCCACGGAAAGGGAATCCATTTTCTGACGTAGCGGGTTAGGGTAAGTAACTCACGCTACTAGTTATGTCGCATCATATATCTACTGCGAAACAAATTTAACAAAATATTTAAACGAAATTAATAAGAAATTATTTCTTCACTTTCTGTGTTATTTCCTTCTGCTCTAATTTCGACTAGTAGCTTATGTGGTAAGCAAATAATTGTTTCACCTGGTTTGTCTTTCCATCCCATCTTTACTCCTACTTGGTCAGGACTATTATCTTCTTTAATGCGAATTCGTTCATCATCTACTTCCATTAAGTTATATTGATTACCTTTTCCTTCTATCACGAATTGTTCATTTCCCTCATGCCCTGTTAACTCAATTTCTCTTATAACTTCTCCATCTTGTATAATGGCTGCCGTTACTTTATCACCTGCATTATATGTTTGTGTCATAGAAAAAACAGTTAGTGGTATAAAAGATATCGCGATTAATATAACAATAATAATTATATCTAGTGGTTTCATTACTTTTATAATATTACGCATACAAATCACCTCTTTTTTATCAAAATCAATACAGCTACTATACCATCTTTTTCACCTTACGAGGTAGTAATTCAATAATTATGATAAAATAAAACTACTCTTATTTAGATAGGTGATATATGTGGACATTATAAATGACATCTTTGAACAAGATCATATCATTAGTCAGTTGATTTTTGTTATTTCCATTTTAGCAATGATATTATTCGTTAGATTTTTGATTTTTTGGTCGGTAACTAGAAGAACTAAAGAAAATCCAGATCGAAAACAAGCAATACGCTATTTTCTTAATTGGATCACATTTTATGGCATAATTCTATTTCTTTTCTATTATTTCGCTGATACAAGTTGGATGTTACGCCCTTTATACAGCTTAGGTTCGACTAACATCACATTATCTTTACTACTAGTTATTTTTTTAATATTATCATTAGCTTATCAAGTTTCAAAGGTCGTAACAAGTTTGTTTATGCCTCGTGTTTATGACCGTTATCAACTTGATCGGGGTATTCAGTTTACTTTTAATCGTATTTCTCACTACATTATTATGATCCTTGCCATTCTGATTAGTATATCTACTGTCGGCATTGACCTAAGTGCCTTAACTGTATTTGCTAGTGTACTTGGGGTCGGGATTGGTTTTGGTCTACAAAATATTGCCTCGAATTTTATTTCAGGTATTATTTTATTATTTGAACGTCCTATTAAAGTTGGCGATCGTGTAATTGTAAATGAAATCATTGGCGATATTGAGCAAATAAATATGCGCGCGACAATTATTAAATCCATTGATAATGAACATATTATTGTACCAAATTCTTATTTTCTAGAAGAACATGTGATCAATCGATCTTATAGTGATCCAACCATGCGTGTTGTAGTACCGATTGGCGTTGCTTATGGAACAGATCCTGAAAAAGTTCGGGAGTTATTGATTCAAGTTGGACATGAGGAGTACACTTCAACTGAGTCTGTTTTATTAGATCCTGAGCCGTTCGTCAATTTTATCGGATTTGGTGATTCATCATTAGATTTTGAATTATTCATTTGGATTTCTAACCCAAATGATATTATTCGTGTCAAAACGAATATTAACTTCCGTATTCATCACATTCTCAAAGAAAATCAAATTGAAATTCCATTTCCACAACGCGACTTACACTTGCGTTCAGTTGATGCAAGTGTTTATGAAAAATGGAAAAAATAAATCAACACACAAAAAATAGACACATGAATGTGTCTATTTTTTATTACATTATTGTTGTCTCCTTGCAAAGTCAACAAATCGAAAACGGTCTGGTCGATGTCGTGACTCTGTATATTGGAACAAACTTGCATCATCTAAATAAACATAGTTTTTAATTACAACAACATTATGAAATCCATCTAAATCAAGCAATTGTTGATCTTCTTCCGTTGGTTCGTCAACTGTGATTTCTTTTTTTGCAAAACTAATTGATAAATTCATTTCCCCTTCAAGATAAGCATAAATCGAATCTTGGCATATTTCTTTCGAGAGAAAAGGAACATATCTTTCATTAAAAAAATCTTTATCTAAAATCACTTTACCCCCATCAAGGTCCCTTACACGAATAACCTGCCAAACCTGATCTTTACTATTTAATTGTAATTGTTGTTTTAAATAACTATTAGGCTTTATTAAGGAAACATCATGGACAATCGTTTTGGTCTGATTATTCATCTTCTCAGCCAATTCTTTAAAACTCACTAAACCTGAGACAGGAAAGTCATATTTATTACGCGGAATTACTACCGAGCCTTTCCCCCTCACTTTTTGAATATAGCCATTTTGTGACAACAAATTTAACGCCTTGCGAATTGTTTCACGTGACGTATTATACTGTTCTTTTAATTCATGTTCTGACGGTAATAGTTGATCTGGTTCCCATAGTTTTTCATCAATTTGCTTTGCAATTTCGTTATAAATCACCAAATACTTTTTATTAATCATACATTTTTTGCCCTCATTTGCTTACTTTTTCAGATGGTAAACAATGGACTCATATGGACGAAGTCTGCCTTCTATATATTGCTCAGATGAATCAGGATAATTCGACAGTAAGATTTCACTTTCCCAATTCGAAAGGCCTAAATCACTTGATAATGTGTACTCCGTTTCTTCTCCATAAAAATTATTAATTACCAATAATTTTTCATTTCCATTGTTACGTATATAAGCAAAAATAGCATGATGGTCAGTTAAAATCAACTGATAGTCCCCTTCTATCACAATATCATACTGTTTTCTGAGGTTAATCAGCTTTTGGTAATGATAAAAGATCGAATTTGGATCAGTTACAGCCGCTTCCGCATTAATCGTTTTATAATTATCCGCTACTTCAATCCATGGTTCTACTGTTGTAAATCCTGCATGCTTGCTAGCATTCCATTGTACAGGTGTCCTAGAATTATCACGTGATTTTTGTTTAAGAATATCAATGATCTCTTGGTCTGACATTCCTTCTGCCTTCTTGATCTCATACATATTTAATGACTCGACATCTCGATAATCTTCTATTTCAGAAAAACCTGGATTGGTCATTCCAAATTCTTCGCCCTGATAAATATAAGGTGTACCTTGCATCATATGAATGGTTGTTGCTAGCATTTTAGCTGACTCTTCATGATACGTTCCGTCATCACCAAATCGTGAAACTACTCGAGGCTGATCGTGGTTACACCAAAATAGCGCATTCCACCCTCCACCTTTATGCATTTCAGATTGCCACTGCGATAAAATTTGTTTTAAAGCTTGAAAATCAAAGGCCGCCTTTGTCCACTTTTCTCCATTAGGATAATCAACTTTTAAATGGTGAAAGTTAAAGGTCATATCTAGTTCTTTTCTTTCGGCTTTTGTATACTTAATACAATTTTCAATTGAAGTAGATGACATTTCCCCAACTGTCATAATATCGTATTTCGAAAAAACCTGCTCATTCATTTCCTGCAAATACGTATGAATTTTCGGTCCATCCGTATAAAATTTTCTGCCATCACCAGGTGGTATGGAACCATCGTCATCAGGAAAATCCTGATCTTTTGAAATCAAATTAATAACATCAAGTCGAAAACCATCTACACCTTTTTCTAGCCAAAAATCCATCATCTCATATACTGCATCTCGAACAGATTCATTTTCCCAGTTCAAATCAGCCTGTGTTTTATCAAAAAGATGTAAGTAATACTGATTAGTAGTTGTGTCATACTCCCATGCAGATCCTCCAAATTTTGATTGCCAATTTGAAGGTACATCTCCATTTTTCCCATCTTTCCAAATGTAGAAGTCACGATACGGATTATCTTTGGATTCCTGTGATTGCTTAAACCATTTATGCGCAGTAGATGTATGGTTTACTACAATATCCATAATAATTTTAATATTACGCTTATGTGCTTCATCTAGTAGCAATTCAAAATCTTGCATTGTACCATACTCTTCATATAGGGAATAGTAATCACTAATATCGTAACCATTATCGTTTTGTGGAGAATCATAAATCGGAGTGAGCCAGACTACGTCAACCCCTAATCTTTGTAAGTAATCTAATTTCTCTATGATGCCATGCAAATCGCCTATTCCATTACCTGTCGTATCATTAAAACTCTTTGGGTAAATTTGATAGACAACTGCTTTTTTCCACCAAGGTTGTTTCATTTTGCGTTCACCTTCTCTTTTTAATATGGCAGAAGCAACCATATTAAATATGGTTGCTTAATCTGCTTAATCTATTTTTCTCTTATTTCTTACCTAAACGTTCAAATGCGTTTTGACCCATTTTCATTTTTGAGAATATCATTGTTAGAATAATTGGTACCACTATCGCAACAGCCATGGCAACAAAGAACATTGCCCAATCATCAGCTTGAATAGACAGGAATCCTGGTATACCACCAACACCTATGGAGTTAGCCATTACGCCACTACCTACAGAGATAACAGCTGCTGTCATCGAACCGATCATCGCCGCTAAGAACGGGAAGCCGTATTTTAAGTTGATACCAAACATTGCAGGTTCTGTTACACCTAAATAACAGGAAATTGCTGATGGTACAGAAACTTGCTTTTCTTTTTCATCATGACGATTAATAATAATCATTGCTACTACCGCTGAACCTTGAGCAATATTTGATAATGCAATCATTGGCCATAGATTCGTACCACCAAATTCACTCATTAATTGTAAGTCAATTGCGTTCGTCATATGGTGTAAACCGGTAATAACAAGAGGAGCATAAGCAAAGCCAAATGCAGCTGCAAATAACCAACCAAATGCCGATGTTAAGCCGGAATATACGATATTTGAAATCCAAGAACCTATTTCCCAACCAATTGGTCCAAGCACAACATGTGCTATTAAAACGGCTGGTATCAAAGCAAAAAATGGTACAAAAATCATCGAAATAACATTTGGTATCACTTTACGTAAACCAATTTCTAAATACGCCAGCACGAAACCTGCTAATATTGCCGGAATTACTTGTGCTTGATAACCAATCATTTCAACTGTTGCAAAGCCAAAGTCCCAAAACGGGATTGCTTCTGCGCCAGGAACTGCATATGCATTTAATAACTGAGGGGATACAAGCGTAATCCCAAGGACAATACCCAATATTTGAGTCGTACCCATTTTTCGAGTAATAGCCCAAACAATTCCTACCGGCAAGAAGTGAAATATCGCTTCACCAATTAGCCACAAGAATGCGTGCGTACCTGCCCAAAACTGCGAAAGTTCAATTAAAGTCTGATTACCATTAGGACCGAATTCTGGAATAGCACCAATGACATTACGAAAACCTAGAATTAAACCACCAACGACTAAAGCTGGAATTAATGGTGTGAAAATTTCAGCAAGGTGTGAAATCATTCGTTGAAGAAAATTCATATTTTGCTTTGCTGCTACTTTTGCATCTTCTTTTGATGTGTCTCCAACACCAGCAATTTTAGTAAATTCATTATAAAAAGTTGAGACCTCATTACCTATAATCACTTGAAATTGACCTGCATTTGTGAATGTTCCCTTGACAAGATCCATTTCTTCAACCTTGTCTAAATCTGCTTTATTTGAATCATTCAAAACAAATCGCATCCGTGTTGCACAATGTGTTACCACAGATATATTGTCACTGCCACCTACATATTCCAACAATTCTTTTGCTGAATCAGTGTACTTAGCCATACTATTACCCCTTTCCTCCAATGAAAGATTATGTTAGTTTCATTCAAAACATAAAAAATTATACATCAACTAAACTTGTATATACATGTAATTGATTACGGTTTCATTATATCTTGTATATACAAGTTCGTCAATAATAATAATTAATTCTTTTTATAACCAAATTAAACCAAAAAAATACACCAACAAACCGTTGGTGTATAGTAATTACTTCTTAAATAGTATATTGTTTTCTAAATGAATATGCTCAAATGTGTTTGTTTCTAATTCAGCAAGTCTTGCGTAAGTAATTCGATAGGAATTACAAGCACCTTCTGGTGGAACAAAACCATTGGTTATTGTATGCATTTCACGCAACAAATCACCAGCTACTTGATGTTCTTGTTCCATATTCTTGTTTAATTCTTGAATCCGAGCCGCATCAGCTAAATCTTGTGTTTCTTCATACTGACGTACCAATGGAAATAGTTCATTCTCTTCTTCAATTAAATGAGCTTCAATCTCTGCTTTAAATTCGTGATACACCTTATGAAGATCTTTTAGGTGTGGATGGTTTTGACCATGCACACGAAATATTTTTGTTACAAATTGACTAAGCGGTTCTAACTCTTGTTGTAAATAATAGTGATGACGTTCTAGAATGTGATCAATCAATTCACTACTAGATACTTTATTCCAATCCGTCTCAATATTACCAGCATCTTTCCAATCTTTATACGATTCATTTAACGCATGCAGCAACATTTCCCCATCAATTTGCCTTTTCTCTAATGTTTCACGAAGTGGCTTATCTCCTCCGCAACAAAAATCAATGCGCTCTTTCTTAAAAAGATCACTAGCTTTCGGAAAAGTTTTAACAATATCTGCTGGTGTATCATCTATCTGAAAAAATTGCATAAAATAACCTCCTAAAAAAGTGTATATAAAGCATATCGCACTTTAATTTAGAAGGTTGTGAGTTAGATCACTGTTAAGTAAAATCACTTTAGAGAGCTTAGAATAATTCTCTATTTACGTGACCATCGTTTTCTTTTATTATATTTAACGCTTCTCCAAAGTCTTCTTCCTCGACCTCAAATTCTAACATTATACTGCGTTCTTTCTTGTCATCTTCTTCAAAATCAGATGGTACTGGATACCCTACTGGATTTGCTGCAGACGTTGAGCCATTGACGCCTAATGGTGCAATAAAACTTCTATCGGATTCTTCAGTTAGTTGATCAACTAACACATTTTGTATGTTCAGTTTGTTTAACGTTGCATGAACATCCTCAGCATCATCTTCAGTCTTGAAATAAGCTTGAATTTTTTTAAACATGTTATGCACCCTCTCCTTTATTTTAATCAAGGTATTATATATATAATGTACCCCATTAACAAAAGTTCAAACAGATAATGGCAGTAAAAGTCCAATTATCTCAAGCGTATTTAAGGCCAAATCTTAGTTAGATAACCCCTACAGTAATGCAAGTTTCATTTTGTTAGCAGCAATTGCGACATTTTAAATTTAGTTAATGGCTTACTAAAATAATACCCTTGAATTAGATCTCCACCATGTTCCTTAAAGAATTGAAGTTGTTCTTTTGTTTCTACACCTTCGATTAAGATAGTTAAACCTAATGACCTGCCAAGTTGCATTATGGAATTCAAAAGTGCAGCGTCCCGTTCATTTTCAGGGACATTCATAACAAAAGTTCGGTCAATCTTTAATGTATCAACAGGGAAATCTTTTAAATAATTTATTGATGAATAACCTGTTCCAAAGTCATCTATTGAAATGGATACACCTAATGCTTTTAACTTTTGGAGTTTTGATATAATATGGTCTACGTCTATTAATAGAGATTCTGTAATTTCCAGTTCTAAGAATCTTGGATCTAGTCCAGTTTTCAGTAAAATATCTTCCACTGAATTTACAAAATTCGGGTGAACAAATTGAATTGCTGATACATTCACCGATACTGGAATAGGAAGCAAATCTTGATTTTGCCATGCTTGATTTTGCCTACACGCTTCGTACATCACCCATGTCCCGAGTTCTACAATAAACCCTGTTTCCTCTGCAACAGAAATAAACTGAGCCGGATTAATTACACCTACAATAGGGTCTAACCACCTAACAAGTGCTTCCATCCCAACCACTTTTCCTTCAGTTGTATACTTCGGTTGATAGTGAAGGATAAATTCATTATTTTCTAACGCATGTGGAAATCTTTTCTCAATGCTCATACGCTCTTCTAATCGTTCAGATAGTTTTGAATTAAAATAAACATACGGCTTTGCTGTTATCTCCTTTGCGGCCTCATTCATGGCAAGGGAAGCAAACGTGAGCAAGCTTTCTACATCATCAGCATGTTCTGGAAATTTACTAATTCCAATTCTATAATCTAAATGAATCTCCTCTCCTTGTAGTACATATGGCTTAATCAACTTTTGTTTTAACAGTTCAATAATATCTTCAACTAGTAATGGGTGCTTTTCAGGAAATAATATAATAAAATCGTCAGCAAAACTCCGACACATTGGCGTAGTTGGACACACTTGACGCAAGCGTTGGGATACCTCTAGCAATATGCCATCACTTTGGGCTTCACCATAACTATTGTTAACATTACGAAATCGCTTTAGATTAATTCGCAAAATAGTTCCACCCTCATGCCGATCTATTACTTGTTGAATGTTTCTTTTAAAATAATCTAAATTCATTAATCCAGTTAATTTATCAAAGTGAGCTAATTTTTCTATTTTCTTTTCTGTATGCTCTTTCTCTTTAATATCTTCTGTTACATCAAATTGTAATCCAATAAAGTATGCTAATTCACCACACTGATTATAGGCGGGACTAATAATAAATTGATTCCAAAAAGTACTACCATTCTTTCGATAATTCTTTAAAATAACTGAGGCTGATCGCTTTTGTTTAATGGCATCTCTGATTTTATTAACTTTTCTTTGGTCTGTATCAACCCCTTGTAAAAAACGGCAATTCTCACCAATCACATCCTTTGAATCGTAACCAGTCATATTGATAAAGCCTTGATTAATATAAACCAAAGGCAGGTCTTTTTTTGTTGGATCAACAATACTTAAACCAACTTCATCCATTGAATTGACCGCATCCAAAAAATCAGGGAGCGTTATTGTTGATTTAAATTTATGTAAAAAATCGGAGTGATTCATTCTTTCTTAACCTCTTTCATTTTTGGCTTTATTTTACTATATCACGGGTGATAGGTTCATGTTTAGTCACATGCACTATTAAGAACAAATTATTGGACGAAGCTAAAGGGGGAAGCGTATGATTTAGTTAGAATCACAAAATAGGAGTTGTATATATGACTAGACAAAAATACTTTACTAATACACCGTTATCTGTTTTAGACCTTGCCCCTGTCAATGAAGGTGGATCTCCAGCAGAATCGTTTAAACATAGCGTAGAGTTAGCGAAAAAAACAGAGGAGTTAGGTTTTCACCGCTATTGGTTTGCCGAACATCATAACATGCCAGGAATAGCAAGCTCAGCAACCTCTGTGATAATGGGGCACATTGCAAGTGCGACTGAATCAATTCGTATAGGATCAGGCGGAATCATGCTACCAAATCATGCTCCACTTGTAATTGCAGAACAATTTGGTACATTGGAATCACTTTATCCAAATCGTATTGACCTTGGACTTGGTCGTGCACCAGGAAGCGATCAAGCTACTGCTAATGCCTTACGTCGCACACTTAACAGTTCGCCTGAACAATTTCCACAGCAATTAGAAGAGTTACAAGCTTATTTCTCTGAAGAAGGAAACCGAGGAGTTCGTGCTGTACCTGGTCAAGGTTTAGATGTTCCTATTTGGTTACTAGGATCTAGTGGATTTAGCGCCAGACTCGCTGCTGAAAAAGGTCTACCGTTTGCTTTTGCAAGTCACTTTTCACCAGATTACACAATCCCAGCATTAAATATTTACCGAGATAACTTTAAACCGTTAAACGTTTTAGCAGAACCATACGCAATGGTAGGGGTTAATATTGTTGCAGCAGATACCACAGAGCGTGCTAAATGGCTTGCTACTTCCCAACAACAGCAGTTTTTAAGTATAACTCGTGGTAAACCAGCAAAATTGCAGCCTCCAATTGACGATATCGATGCTGTTTGGTCCTTACAGGAAAAGAATGCGATTGAAAAAACACTTGATTCACGCTCAACAATTGTTGGTGATAAAGAACTAGTGAAAGAAAAACTAGCACGCTTTTTATCAGAAACGAATGCAAATGAAGTAATTATCAGCTCGCAAATTTATAACCAAAAGGACCGATTGCGATCTTATGAAATTGTCGGTGAATTAATGAAGTAACTAAAAAGGCGCTAACCCAAGATTAGCGCCTTTTTTTTCATTTATTATGACATCCATTTCGGTGGTGTATCTTTACTCCAATAAATTTCACCAAGTGCATGATGCGTTTCATAGTTATCCCGTTCAACATGATAATGAAAGTTAAACCAATAACCCTCTTGCGGTCGATTATCTCTCCGAACATCAAATCTCGCAATATCCTGTTTAGTCCTGATATCATATAAAGTAAAAATCTTTTCTCCATAACCTGCGAATTGTTCTTCAGATATTTTAATATAAGGAACTTTTTCTTCCCCAATATTATCTAAGATTGATTCAATTACTTCTTCTATTCCTGGTAAGATAGAGGCGGTAAAATCTTCTTCTATTTGACTCGCAATTTTAGGGCCCATCTTTGTTACCGTTTGCATTTTAGCTTGCTCAATTAACTGATCAACCGGATCTGGTTCTACAACAGGGAATGTATCAACCAATGAATTAGCTTGCTCGTTTTGCATAAAGACATTAAATTGATTAGCATTAGAATCTTCTTTAGAAGATTCTACCTCTTTGCTATCCGCTTCTGCATTTGTAGTAATCTGTACAGGTGGTACATACATGCCGAACGTTAAAATTGAAATGAAAATAACAAATATCCGCTTCAACCAAATCATCTTATACATTCCCTCCTCACCTATGTACTATTACAATTGATTTTACCATCATTCAGGAAAAAGTCTATATTTTATATGTTTTTTAATCAAATTGAAATATTTCTCACAGCATTTTTTACATTTAGTTGCACACACTACTTTTATCACCAAAAAAGGAGTGATTAATTATGCCAGAAGAAATGAATTTATTAATGTTTAGTGGGGATTACGACAAAGCAATGGCAGGATTAATTTTAGCAAATTCTGCACGCGAAATAGATGTAGATGTTACAATGTTTTTCTCTTTTTGGGGGCTATGGCTCCTCCGTGATCCTGATAAGATTTCTAATGAAGATAAAACTGTCTACGAAAAAATGTTTAGTACATTTTCACCAAAAGGGGCTGAAGACCTGCCATTATCTAAAATGAATTTTAATGGAGTAGGTAAAAAGTTATTAGTTGAAATGATTGATGATAACCACGCACCGCATCTGATTCATTTTTTAAAAGGGGCTCGTAAAAAGAATGTTAAATTTTATGGGTGTAAACTTTCTATGGAAATTATGGGTTTTAAAGAAGAAGAGCTCATTCCCGAGTTAGAAATTGTTGACGCAAAAACATATCTAAAAAGTGCATTACAATCCAATATGCAATTGTTTATTTAGAAATTCTGTGACAAAACCATGTCATTTTTTATCTTCAATAACACTTTTTCACTGAAAACATAGGCTAATGTAGATGTTTTGAGCGGAAGGGTGGAAATTATCATGTTTAAAGCTAAAATTGGCAATACAATTCACTATACTACTGGAGATTTGGAGCAACACTTTAAACCGTTTCGAGAAAATATTATCGGATACAGCCATATATTCAAATCTCCTTATGGATCAAAGAAATTAATTTATGCAGATTGGACAGCAAGCGGAAGACTATATCGTCCAATTGAAACAAAACTTATTAACCTTTTTGGCCCATATATCGGTAATACACATACTGAGTCAACAGTTACTGGGACAACAACTACTACAGCCTATCATCATGCACAACAAATTATAAAAAAACACGTCAACGCTTCTGATGATGACATCTTAATTTCGGACGGAACTGGTATGACTGCTGTTGTAAATAAGTTACAGCGATTGCTTGGATTACGTGCTCCAGATCCCATCCAGAAAAAACTAACATTATCAGACAAGGAACGCCCTATAATTTTTGTTAGCCATATGGAACATCATTCAAACTACCTTTCGTGGAAAGAGACAATTGGTGATGTAATCATGTTACCACCAGATATAAATGGTTGTGTTGACACGAAAGATTTGCATACTCAACTTAATAATTATAAAGATCGAACTGTGAAAATTGGCGCCTTCACTGCTTGTTCAAATGTTACCGGAAAGCAAACAAACTATCACCAACTTGCTAAAATAATGCACAAACATGGTGGTATTTGTTTTATTGACTTCGCTGCCTCCGCCCCTTACGTATCAATTGATATGCATCCAAAAGATCCTTTAGAAAAATTAGATGGTGTCCTATTTTCACCTCATAAATTTTTAGGAGGGCCTGGTACGAGTGGCATTTTAATTCTATCAAAAGATTTACTGAAAAGTTCAATTCCCGACAACTCTGGAGGCGGAACTGTTCTTTGGACAGACATGTGGGGTGGTTACAAATATGCATTGAATCCAGAAGATCGTGAAGATGGTGGTACACCAGGTTTTATGCAAGCAATAAAAACAGCTTTATGTATCCAGTTGAAGGAACGAATGGGGATTGAAGAGATGCTCTACCGAGAAAAGCAAATGCTATCATTCCTATTGCCCCAATTAGAAAAAATCGACGGAATCACTATTTTAGAATATCCATCCACTCAACCAAGGTTAGGAATTATTGCTTTTCATGCTTCAAATATTCATCATCACTTATTTGTTAAATTATTAAATGACCGATTCGGCATTCAAGCTCGTGGTGGTTGTTCTTGTGCAGGTCCATATGGTCATTACTTATATGGTATTGACGAGGCTTATTCTGAAAAAATGGCTAAAAGTGCTGAAGCTGGCGATATGTCTTTAAAGCCAGGATGGATACGTATCTCTCTACATCCTGTTATGTCCAATAAAGAATTAAGAATTATTCTTCTTGCAATCAAGAGTATTGTTAAATATTCTGATATATGGGAACAAGATTATCGTTATAACCCTAAGAAAGACACCTTTGAGCATATTAATCTAACTGAGAAATCTGCATTAAATATGAAGCAATTATTTACTATTTAAAAAAATTACAAACAACTTATACACAACTGTTTAGTTGCTTACTTTTTTTAAAACAACACCTGTGGAATAGTTCGTTTATCCACAGGTGTTGTTTGATGCTTTTGTAGTGATTTTAACTTTAAAAATGTACCAATAACCCTTTTATTTTTCCTTCATTTCATAATAAGCTGCTAAAGCTCGTTCACGACCTGCTTTATGATCAACAATTCGCTCTGGATATGTCTCTCCTAATGTAATACCATGCTCTTGTAACACACTTTCTGGTGCTGTCCATGGAGCAAAAATGAATTTCGTAGGTAGTGACGCAATTTCTGGCACCCATTTTCGGACATAGTCTCCAGTCGGATCGAATTTTTCGCCTTGTAGTATCGGATTAAATACTCTGAAGTATGGTGATGAATCGAATCCTGATCCGGCCACCCACTGCCAACCCATTATATTATTCGCAATATCGTGATCAACTAGTGTCTCACGAAACCAATTTGCCCCCTCCAACCAATGAATTAGCAAATGTTTAACTAAAAAGGAAGCTGTAATCATTCGAATGCGATTGTGCATCCAACCAGTTTCCCATAATTCACGCATCCCTGCATCAACTAGTGGATAACCCGTTTTCCCTCGCTTCCACCTCTCTAGTCCCTCGACGTTTTCTAGCCAAGGAAATGACTTGAACTCTTCCTTTAATGGTTGTGTTAAAACGTGCGGATAAGCTACTAATTGATGATAAGCAAAGTCTCGCCAAACTATCTGTCGCAAATAGGACTCAATTTGTTGATAACGATCACCTAACCCTTTTTCATAACTGACTTCATCTAATTTTTCTTTACTTTGATTCCAGATCACCCGTGGGCTAATCTCTCCCCAGGATAGGTGTGGTGACAATCCAGAAACACCTTCTAGAGCAGGCATATCTCTTTTACTATCATAAAATTCAATCGCATCCAATAAAAAGTCCTGCCATCTTTCTTTCGCGCCTTTTTCACCTGGATTCCAATAAGCATGAAATTTTTCTGGCCACTGCTGATCTGGTATTAAATTAAGCATACTAACGTTACCTATGCTAAAATCCTCTGGCAACTTCATCGTTATTTTTTCAGGTGCGGGAACGGGCCTTTCTACTTTCTGCTGTCTAACCTGTTTCCAGAAGGAGGTAAATACTTTATAAACATTTCCTTGTTTGTTTTTCACTGTTCCAGGAACAAATAAAACGTTCGCATGAAATGTTCGTGCGATTATTCCTTGGTTATTCAATGTGTTGATAATCTGTTGATCACGTTCGTAAACCCCTGGTTCATAGGAATGATTAAAGTATACGGCATCAGCATTTACCTCTTTAATTAACCGTTGTAATACTTCTTCACTACGACCTTTTCGAATCACTAATGGAGTTTGATAATCTTTCATACTTCGTTTAAGTGCCTCAAGGCTGTGATGTAACCACCAGCTTTCTGCCGATCCTATTCCTTGAATTGACTCTTCGGATGTATCAATGAAAACGGGAAGTACATCTCCTTGTTTTGCCGCCTCATATAATGCAGGATTATCATGTAATCTTAAATCATTACGAAACCACATGATTATTGTTTTACGTTTCATACTTATCCCTCTCTTGATAAATGATATTACTATCTATTCCCCTTAATACCCAAAACCAATCGACATATTAAAAAGCTATTTGCATGAATCTCAAATAGCTTTCTCGCTCCTTATGAAACTATCTTTTTCGATGGTAATGGTGTAGTGGGAAATGGTCGATCAAATTCCTCACTTATATAACGATAGATTGCTTGTTCAATAGATTCACCTGCAGTTTGTAAACCTTGATTACCAAACAGAATATTAAATTCAAGAATGTAAAACTTCCCATTACTAATCATTACATCAAATCCAGCATGATTTATATTTAGATCTCTGGCTATGCGTAATACAAGATCACTTGCTTCAGTAGGTATAAAATCATAGCAAAGCTCACCACCCTGGGCAATATTGTGTAAGAATTCCCCTTCCATTCCAACACGCCAATAAGAAGCAAAAATCTTATCACCAATAACGCAAATCCGCATATCTTTTCCGTCATTTTCTAGGTGTTCTTGAACATAGAGCACATCATTTTTCTTGGCATAATCCATAAACTGTTGTTCATTCTCTATTAAAAAGGTACCTCTTCCCATCGAATTCCTCACTTCTTTTGCAACAAATGGGATTGGAAATGTATCTAAAATCATCGCTATGTTTGTTGGCGTACTTGCGACTATCTCCGTATAAGGTGTGTTTTCTGGTGCAACAGCCCATAAGACACGTGTCATTTCTGTTTTAGTCAACAACCCATAACTGAAGTCACGGGCTTGTAAGGTATTACAACCTTTAGAATTTACAGCGGACAACAAGACCAGCGCCTTGCCCTTTAAACCACGCCAGAGGTACTGTTTAGGCTCCAAGTAACCCGTTTTTTATCATTTAAGCCCCAACTATTTGTGGCAGAATTTCATCTTTCGTATAGTATTTCCCATATTGTTTAAGATTGAACGCAGCGTTAATATCTCGGTCAAGATGTGCGCCACAAGAAGGGCAACCCCATTCACGAACAGCTACATTTCCTTTTAGTGCCGTATTCTTATGACTACAAGTGGAACATAATTGTGTAGATGCAAAACCTTTCGGTGCTTTAACGTAGTACTTTCCTTGCTGTTCTAGTTTATATTTTATATACAAGCGGAAGTTACCAAACCCATTATCTTGCTGATTTTTGGCATAATGCTTGTTTTGTCCAATTGCACGAAGGTCTATGTTTTCTACTACAATCATGTCATAGCGATTCGCAAGAGCATAGGCTTTCTTGTGAAGCCAATCTTTTCGTTGGTTTACAACTTTGTTCTGTAGTCTTGAAACAAGTAGTCGCTGTTTTTCCCAACGATTAGAGCCCTTCACTCTGCCTGACAATATGCGTTGTTCTTTGGCTAGACGTTCTTTCATTATTCGATAATAGTGCGGATAATTGGCTTTCTTACCCTCGCTATCTACGAAAAAATGAGATTGAGAATAATCTAGTCCCAAAATGCGATTTGGTATACCAATGCTTGGAATTTCCTTTGGAAATTCAACACAAATAGACACATCAAATTGTCCTTTCGTGTTCATCGTAACCGTTATATTTTTAATTTTACTACCTTGTGGCAATGGTCTATGTGTATGTAACTTCAACCCAACGTCTTTCACAGAAGATTTTTGCGCTGATGGAAGATATAATATGTCATCTTCGATGTAAATATTTCCGTTTTGGTTAAATGTCGTGTAGCTAGCTTTGCTACCTTTACGAGAATGGAATTTGGGCATTCC
>NZ_QJSH01000041.1 GCF_003426025.1 Paraliobacillus quinghaiensis | reverse complement strand
CTAACAAAAATGTATATTTCCAACAAAGAAGCACAAATAAGCTCTGTTAAAAAGAAAATTAAAAGTACGAAATCTCGCTTAACTGTTTTGAACAAAATCAAAAATTCGTTTATAAAAGGAAATCCGAGATTCAATAAAATTTCGCCTGAACAACAAAAAGGAAACTTTTTCGTTGTGGAATTCAAATCAAAAATCGATTTGTATTACAACGCTTATGATTTTGAACATCTTTACTTAGATGTTCAAATTAAGCATTTAACGTCCCGTTTGGGACGGTTGGAGTTCAAACTAGATAGGTTCGAAAAACAAATTGCAAGTCTTAAAAACGGCGTAAAAAGCGTCTGTTTTGGCAGTAAAAAACTAGCAAAAGCTAGAACGACGACAGAAAAGTATCAAAATAATCCTGGGTTATGGAAACAGGATTGGTATCTGACTCGTTATGGTAAAATGACTATTTCGGGACGAAAAGATGCGAAAACTGGCAACTTTGTTTTTCATTACAACACAGATACCAACCAGTTAATCTTTAAAGCGATAAACGGCAATGTTATAACTTTTGATAATGTTGTGTTTCCTTATGGGCAAGAAAACGTAGACAACGCTATCAATACGCAGATGGGATTAAAAAACAAAAAATAATTCGGTAAGCCTATCGCATGGTCCGTTGAGGACCATGGAGAATACTTCGTATTCAAGTGTTTAGTAGACGTACTACCAAATCCTTATGTGAACCACTCTAAATCGGAGGGTGTTATTGGTGTGGATTGTAATGTTGACCACTTGGCTATTTCTAACGTTAATAGTATTGGGCAACTGATTGAGTCTTTCTCTCTGGATTTTGAGGTCGAAGGAAAGACAAGTGGTCAACTCTCAAAAATTATTGAAGCAGAAGTAATTGCATTGGTTGATTATGCTGCGAAGCATAAAAAACCACTCGTAATAGAGAAGCTTAACACAACAAAATCCAAAGTTAAACATGCTTACGGCAATAAAAAAGCGAACCGACGCATGAGTCAATTCGCTTATAATAAAATGGTAATGGCTATAAAATCAAGAGCTGATAAAGCCGGGATTGAAGTTTACGAAGTAAATCCAGCTTACACTAGCCAAATTGGTAAAATGAAATACATGAAAAGATTCGGAATTTCCATTCACGAATCTGCTTCCTATACAATAGCTCGAAGAGCTATGGGTTTTAAAGAAAAGCTTCCACCAGCGTTGCATTCACTTGTTCCAGAGCAGAAACAAGGTCTACATCACTGGGCGCAATGGGGGTCTGTTTCATCCTGCCTATCTTTTGCTAGAGTGCACGTTTTCTACAAGATAGAGTTTTCTAGCCAAAACAAGTTGAGCTCTTGGAGCTCACTATTTCCGCAAGGTGCTACCACAGACTTTGAGAAAATAGGTTTGTCTCGGTTGGAAAACAGGCTTTGGTTGTGCGCAAGTGCATCTTTCGGGAATCCCCTTCCTCAAAATTTCGTTAGAAATTTAGGTGGGGGTAGTTCAATGAGCAATCGGTAAGGGTAGATAAGCCAATTGTTTTACATGCGGTCTATAAGGATGCACCACTTGTTTGTGATTTGTTAGAAAAATATAATTGCAGTAGGGCGCACTTTCATTGGTTTAAAGGGGATCAATTGACAACTGCTAGGATGATTGATAATGGCTACTTTATCTCGATTACACCAGATTGCTTGTACGAAGCGGAAATTCAACAATTAATCCGAGACTATCCACTCGAGCAAATGATGGTAGAAACAGATGGACCATGGCCATTCAAAGGACCATTTTCAGGAAAAATGACACACCCAAGAATGATTCATCAAATAATACAGAAGGTTGCTGAATTAAAACAGGTGCAGGTTGATAGAATTTATCAACAGGTATACCACAATACAAAAACGTTTTATCATTTGGACAGCTAGCAGAGTTGCTAGCTGTTTAATGTGTTGGTTGTTGTCCTAGTTGAGTCTGCATATTCTCTAGGTGTAATACCTTCTATCTTTTTAAAAACTTTAATGAAATACTTGTCATTTTTATAACCAACAGAACTACCAACTTCGTATACTTTTAGATGTGGATTTTTCAATAGTTCTTTTGATTTCTCAATTCTTAACTGGGTAATATAGTCTGTTATTGTCTTATTAAATTGTTTTTTAAATTTCCTGGAAATATACTCTCGACTCAAGTAAAAACGTTCTGCTATGTCACTAAGTGTAATATCTTTTTGGAAATTATTTTTGATGTATTCTTCGATCAGTTGAACACTACTTTTTTCCTTTCTAAAATGAACATGATGCATTTTTGTTAATAAATCATAAAACTCTCTTCTCTTTTCTTCTTGGAATTTATTGAAATTAAAGCTACCATTCTCATTCCAATAGTCAGTACCAATGTATATATGATCTGATTTATTTATCTCATATTCTTTTAACCAGTGTTCTTTTAAAATATTAAATTGAGATTCCCATAATTCTAGTTGCTCCATGGTGAAGCAATTGTTTTTTTGGAAAGTAGTAAAAATTTTCTTTAAAATTTTATCGAGTTGTTCCATACTACCGCTTTGCATTGCCCACTTGATCTCTTCTGTGTAATCGAAAAGTTGTGTTGTTTGAAATGAATCGTTTGTTTGTTGTTTTGTTACTATAGATTGGAAATCCACTTCCATTAGATTATGCGTTTTGTAGATTTCCCTAGCTGATTGATAGGTATCGACAAGCTGTAATGCTGGTTCTCCTAAAGCGATAAAACAATTGATATTTGTTTCTTGCTTTATCTGCAAAATTATCTGATTAATAACGTAATGTTCTTCATTCAATTGCCATAATAGTAGAACAATCTCATCTTCTTTATTGATGTTGCGAAAAGCGATTCCCTTTTTGTACTTGCTTAATTTATCATTACAAATAGTTAAGATGGAGGAAATTATTGACCTTGTGTCTTCTTGATTATGTTTGCTTAAATACATTTTGATAGAAAATAACCCAATAGTACATAACTCTTGAACAATATTGACGTCATATTTTTCTTTAATGTAATCGACAATAATAAGAGGAGGATTGGGTTTATCTAATACATTAGACAGTTGATGGTCCCAAATTGCTTGATCATGTATTTTATTGGATAAACGAACTTTATTTTGTTCTTTCCATTCTTTAACCGCTTTACTTAATGTCTCGTTTAGGTCATTAATGTTAATAGGTTTTAAAAGATAATCAAAAATGCCATACGTGATCGCATTTTTCATATATTTAAAATCGTCATATCCACTAACAGCAATTATTTTTGATGTACATTCTGATGTATAAAGCCATTTAATTAATTGAATGCCATCACACTTAGGCATATGCATATCGGTAAATATAATTTCTGGCTTGTGTTGCTGGATTAATTTCTTCGCTTCTAATCCATCTGCTGCCTCTAAGATACAAGTGATGCCAACATTTTCCCAGTTTGCTAGTAGAATTAACCCTTCGCGAACATGTTTCTCATCATCAATAATCAGTGCTTTCATCCATATCAACCTCCATCTCTAACGGAAGCCTCATTGATACGTGGAGGCCACCCTCAAATCGATTTTGAAGTTCTAATGTGGCTTTTTCAGGATAATAAAGTTTAAGCCGTCTGTATACATTTCTTAAACCAATATGTGACATATCGGTTTTTTTGTTGCTTTCCACATATAGATGTTGCCGGATGTCATTTAATTGTTTCTCGTTCATGCCAACGCCATTATCATAGATGTCTATACACAAAAAATCACCTTTTTTCTTACATACCAAGTTAATTTCACCGATAGAATATGTTTTTTGAAATCCATGTTTAAAATAGTTCTCGATAATTGGTTGTAAGATCATTTTTGGAACGTATACATCAAGGAGTTCATCATCAATGTCCACGCTATATTGTAAATCATCACTAAAACGTTGCTTTTGTAATAGCATATATGAATTTGTGTAATTAATTTCTTTTACTAAAGGTACAATATTTTCATCCGTCTTCATGTTATACCGCATAATTTGTGATAATTCGGTTAATGAAGAATATATTTCTGGCACCTTACTTTTAAGAGCCATTGTTCCGATAGATTGCAAAGTGTTGTACAAAAAATGCGGATTTACTTGTGATTGTAATACTTTTAATTGATTTGTTTTATTTTCTAATTCAAGTTTGTATTCTCGATTAATGTAATGATTAAGTCTTTCTACCATCATCTTAAATCTGTGTCCTAACATACCTATTTCGTCTTTTCCGAGCGATGAAAATTGAACTTGCATATTCCCTTTCTCTATTTGTTTGATATTTTCTGCAAGAACTCTAATAGGTTTAGAGAATTTAAAAGATACTAATATCGATGCAAGGATGACAAGAAGTAAACCAATCATACCAAAGACTATATTAATCGTCGCAACACTATAAGCGCTTTCATAAAGGGTGGTGAAAGGTATTCTTTTTACTATAATCCATCCACCTTGTGCAGCAGAGATTTTGTCAAAGATCATAACTCCTTGAAATGACTTGTCATACCATTCCATTTGTCCATTCTCTTCATTTTTGTTAATTAACGTGGTTACCCATGGTATATCTTCATTAGAAGACAAGAGAGGGGTAGATCCAAACACGAGATCACCCTCTGGTGTGATAATATAGAATTCATCTGAGTTCTTATTATAGAGGTTTTCACTTAGTTGATTTATTTTATCTAGCTTTACCTCTAAAGAAAAATAAGCAAGAACTGATTCTGTTGGAACATTTTTATATGCTCGATGGAGAATAAATTTATTCAGGTTAGGCATTAATTCCATAGAAAGGTTGTTTGGGCTCTTTCTTGCCTTTTTAAAATAATCTGTATTTAAGTCGCTAACATAGTCAGAGTAAATAATTGTAGATTGCTTTGATGTGGTTACTACTTTATTGTTACCTACAATAAACATTGATACTTTTTTTACGCTATCATCCCCATATAAAGTTGATTGTAAGATTTGATTAACAGATATCATAGATGGGGACGTATCTTCATATTTGGCTGATCGTAGATAATTTATGTATTCTCGATTATTATAACTAGAAAGAACGAGATTGTTTAGCTCTTTCATGTACGTTTGTATATTAATCTTTCCTTGATAGAGAAGGTTGACATTTTCTTGAATGGATTGTTCCTTTAAAGAGTCTTTTGTAAATATAAAAGTAACAAAGATAGAGAGGCCAAAAGGTATTATTGTGATTACTAAGAGTAAGACGATTAATTTATTTCGAATATTAGTTTTAAACAACTAAAGATCGCCCCCCTAGTGGTGATGAAGTGACTGGATATGATAGAAGTTTTAGTTCATATGCTCAGTATAAAGTAGAAGCATGCTCTTGTACAGAACATGCTTCCTAGCAATTTTTATTATTTTAAATTATCCCAAATAGTTTGGAATTTCTCTAGTAATGCATCATACTCAATTTGTCCTGCAGCGTATTCCTGGATTGTAGCAGCGAACTCTTGGTTTGCTCCATCTGGCCATCTGAACCATGTCCATGGAATAGTTTTATCTTCAACAGAATACTCTAGAATCGATTCGCCTAAAGCGCCTAAGCCAGCAGGCTCAATATTATCAAATGCTGGAATAAAAGCAAATTCTTCTGTCATGTAACGTTTCCCAGTTTCAGAAGATACCATCCAGTCAAGAAGTAATTTCGCTTCCTCAAGGTTATCTGAGTCTTTATGAAGTGCCCAGTTGTTTGGTACACCTACTGGTAAGCTATCGGCAGATTCTTCATCATTTAATGGAATTGGTAAAAATGCCATATTGATGTCAGGATTGATCTCGTAGATCATATTTTCTGTCCAGTTACCTTGTTGAAGCATTGCTGTTTCACCAGCAGCAAATTGCGTAACTTGTGTATTATAGTCTGTTGTTAATGGGTTGTCATTTCCGTAATTGATTTCCATATCAATGACGTTTTGGAACTCTTCAAAATGAGGATTTCCTATCATTGATTCGGTACCTTCATATAAACCTTCAATAAATGCGACTGGATCATCTTGTTGCGCAAAAGGAATATTTAATAGATGTTGTCCGATTACCCACCACTCAGCATATCCAGCTGAAAATGCTGTAATACCAGCTTCTTCAAGTTGCTTAGCTGCAGCAAGAAGTTCTGTGTAGTTTGTTGGCTTTTCTGTAATACCAGCTTCTTCGAATAAATCTTTGTTATAAACGAAACCATAGCCTTCTAGGTTAACCGGCATGCCGTAAAGGTTGCCATCATCAGCAGTCATCGGAACTTTACCAATTGGTAGTAAATTATCTACCCATGGCTCATTTGAAAGGTCTGCTAAATGCTCCAACCATAAATCCAACTCTTTAAAACCACCATTATTGAAGATATCTGGTTTTTCTCCAGAAGCAAATTTTGCTTTGAGTGCAGCACCGTAATCCGCTCCACCACCAACCGTTTCAAGGTTTACAGTAATATGAGGGTGTTCAGCTTCAAATTCGTCTAGCATAGCTCTTAATGGATCTGCAATTTCCACTTTGAATTGGAAGAAATCTAAAGTTACTTCCTCTTTCTCAGTATCACCAGAGTTGTTTTCCTCTTCACCAGCATTAGTTGTTTCTGAATTATTTTCTGCGTCACCTGTTGTGTTATCTGCGTCATCAGATGAACACCCTGCAAAGATACCTAAGGCAAATAGGAATGCAATAAAAATAAATAATTTTTTCATACGTAAATGACCTCCTCTTATTTTGTATTCTATTTCACTCTTGCAGTGATTAACCACAAGAAATTGAAACCAATAAAATTACTTGATAGATCCCGCAGCAATACCTTTAATAATGTGCTTCTGTAAAAATAAGAAAAAGATAATGATAGGGGTTATACCCATAACTAATGCTGCAAGTCCCATATCCCATTGCTTTGTGTATTGAGCAAAGAATGAGCTAGTTGCTAAAGGAATCGTTCTAATCGACTCATCTTGTAAGACAAGTAATGGTAACAAGTAATCGTTCCAAATCCATAGTGTATTTAAGATAATAACGGTTACTGTTATCGGTTTAAGTAGCGGAAATACGATTCTCCAAAAAACAGCAAATTGAGAACAGCCATCAATTCTTGCAGCTTCTTCAATTTCTACAGGTACTGATTTTACAAATCCATGATATAAGAATAATGATAGTGGTACACCAAAACCAAAGTACATAATGATAATTCCAGGGATGCTATTCATAATTCCAAGCATTCCACCTAGTTTAACAAGTGGGATCATTACTGTTTGAAATGGAATGACCATTGCTGATACAAAAAAGATAAAAAGTATTTTACTGAAATTTCCTGGAGTTCGTACCATTTTCCAAGAAGCCATTGAACTTATAATCACAATACCAATATTGCTAAAGACGGTAATAATCAGTGAGTTAACAAAAACTCTTGGGAAATTAAGTATATCCCATACCTTTACGTAATTTGAAAAGAGAAATTTATTAGGTAGTGCAGCAGCATCTACTAAGATTTCCGAAAAACTTTTTAAGGAGTTAACGATGACAAAGTAAAACGGTACGAGAAAGAGTAGTGCTAGCAAAATAGCAAAGATCTCAAGAAATAATGTCTTTTTGTCATATTTATCTCTCATTATGCTTCTACCTCCTTCCTCTTCGTTACCATAACTTGAACAGTTGTAAAGACTGCTACAATGATAAAGAAAATAATGGCTTTGGTTGATCCAACCCCGTAGTTATTGTAAGTAAATGCTTCTTGATAAATATTAATAGCTACAGATTGAGTAGAGTTAAAAGGACCACCGCCTGTTAATGACAAGTTTAGATCAAAAATTTTAAATGCCATTGATATCGTTAAGAAAAAACATATGGTGAAGGCAGGCAGTATTAAAGGGATTATTATTTTCGTTATCATTTGGTACAAGCTAGCACCATCTATTTTTGCTGCTTCAATTAATGAAGTATCAATCCCTTGCAAAGCTGCAATATATATGACCATCATATAACCGCTTATTTGCCATGCAAATACGATAACAATCCCCCAAAATGCAGTAGATGCGTCTCCAAGCCATGGTAATTGAAAAAAGTCAATATTGGTAAGATCTCCTACTGCAGAAAAACCTCTAACAAATATGAATTGCCAGATAAAACCTAATAGTAGACCACCTATTACGTTTGGAAGAAAGAAAACAGTTCGTAATACATTTTTTGTTTTTAAAGCTGCGTTCAAGATTAGTGCAAAAGTGAAGCCTATTATATTACTAATAACTACAGCAGCAAACATAAATTTAGTTGTAAATTCGAACGAGTCATAATATTTTGGGTCATTTGTAAATATTTGCTTGTAATTATCAAAGCCGATCCATTCTACAGCAGAGCTTACGCCATTCCAAGAAGTAAAGGAGTAGTAAACACCCATGAAGAAAGGAATGATTTGAATGACTATAAAAAATAATAGTGCTGGTCCAACGAAAGCAGCATAGGATAGGAATTTTTTCATCTTTTTACTTGTTTTCTTAGTTGTTTTAATCGTTGTATTATTTTCAGTGTTACTGTTCTTTTTAACGGTCGATTCCATTTTGTCCACCACCTTTTTGTAATCGTTTACAACGTTATTGTATAGCCTATTTTGATTTATTAAAAGTAACTGTATTGACTAAAGAGGTATACTATTTTGACATCCTGATGAATGGGACAAAGTAAAGCCGCAATCCAGGAATATCTTTTCGGCAAATTCAGGGCATATTCCGGCGAATTTGGTGATAATTCAGTGAAATCAGCAATAATCCGGCAACCTCAGCGCTTATTCAGCGAACGCCGAATTAATCCGGTAAACGCTGGATTATTTAATCCTTAGCCAATCAGATCTTAGTTTATCAATCGCTCTTGTTTAACTGTTGTATTATTTTTTGTTTAATACAAACAATATAATAACTAATTCTGTTAAAGGAGGCTCGGTCGTAATGGTTAAAAGGCTTAAATTAAAACAAAAGAAAGCAATATCATCTTCCAAGCAAAATAAGAATAAACAGCAGAGTCCTCCTGAACCAATTGCAAAAGATCTGGATAAAAATGTCCAACGAATAAAGCAAAATTTCAAAAAGAGTGCAGATGTTTCCTATAGGGATTACCAAGTTTATAATGGCAAAACGCCTATTAATGTATTTATGTGTTTTATTGATGGCTTAGTGAAAGAAGATAGTATTAATTCCTTTGCTATCAAACCATTGATGGAACCCGATTTTTTAAACAAGGTAGAACCGTTACCTAATGACGATTTCTTTAAAGAAGTAAAAGACAGGATAATAAGCACATCAAGCATGAAAGAAGCTAACACAATAGACGATGTAGTGAATGGGGTTTTATCTGGAGCCACTGCTATTTTCATTGATGGGTATGCATCAGCCTTTCTAATAAAATCAATAGGATTTGAATCAAGAAATGTACAAGAACCACAAACGGAGGCTAGTGTTAGAGGTCCTCGTGAAGGCTTTAATGAAGTGCTAAATGTTAATTCTTCATTGATTCGAAGGAAGATAAAAAATAAGAATCTAATATTTGAAGATATGGAAATAGGTAAAGAGACCAAAACAGTTGTACGAATTGGTTACATAGAGGGAATTGCTAATACTAAAGTTGTTGAAGAAGTGAAGCAACGGTTAAAACGAATTGACACAGATTCGATCTTGGAATCTGGTTATATTGAACAATTTATTGAAGATCACCCTTACTCTATATTTCCAACGATAGGGAATAGTGAAAAGCCAGATAAAGTTGCTGCGAAAATAGTAGAAGGGAGGATTGCAATTTTTTGTGATGGCACACCATTTGTCTTAACGGTGCCACACGTATTTATTGAAGCACTTCAAGTGCCAGAAGACTATTATTCACGGCCTTATTTAGCATCACTACTGAGAATGTTTCGTGTATTAGCATTGTTTTTAACGATTGGTACACCTGCAATATTTGTATCGGTTGCAACGTTCCACCACGAAATGGTTCCGGCGCTGCTCTTAACAACGATGGCAGCAGCGCAAGAAAAAGTACCTTTCCCAACGTTTTTAGAAGCATTGTTGATGACGATTGTATTCGAATTGCTACGAGAAGCGGGAGTGCGACTTCCACGACCTGTTGGTTCGGCGATTAGTATTGTAGGTGCATTGGTTATAGGGGAAGCGGCAGTAACAGCCGGACTAGTGAGCGCGCCAATGGTTATTGTTGTTGCACTAACGGCAATAACTGGCTTTGTTGTTACAGCTCTAAATGACGCGATTATCTTAATGCGATTTATATTACTATTTATGGCTGGTGCTTTTGGATTTTATGGTGTTCTAATAGCTACTTTTATTATGTTAGCACACTTAAGTTCCTTACGTTCATTTGGCACCCCTTATCTAACACCTATTGCTCCAGTTATTTTAAGTGAATGGAAAGATGCGATTATTCGTATGCCGTTATGGCTACTACATTCAAGACCACAAACGATCACTTGGAAAAAGTCAGAAAGACAAGGCACGAAAAATAAGCCGCAGCGTCCTAAAGGAAGGGGATGATTAATAGTGAAGAAGTGGATCATGATTCTGTGCCTATTACTGTTAACCGGATGTTGGGATAGAAAGGAATTAAGTGAAATTGGGATTGTAGCAGGAATGGCAATTGATAAGAATTCCGAAACAGGGGAATATATTATGACCTCACAATATTTAAGGCCAGCAGCAGAGAGTACACAAACGCCAACACCGGAACAACCATTTTTAGTGGTTTCCACTACTGGAAAAACCATTGCAGCTGTCATGAACAAAGCCAATTATACAATTGATCGGAAAAGTTTTTTTGCGCACAATAAAGTAATCATTATTAGTGAGGAAGTAGCTAGAGATGGATTAATTCCTGTTATTGATGCGTTTCAACGTGGTAAAGAAGTACGGGGGCATGTTTGGTTTTCGGTAGCAAAAGATATTGAGGCGAAAAAACTTCTGCAAATAAAACAGGAAAAGATATCAAGAGTACCAGCTAATGCATTGAGTAATTTATTTGAAAATGGTGAGTATGATGCCACTACTGTGGATTTACTCACTTACTACAAAGAGGTGCTGTGTGCAGGGGAAGACTCCGTAGTAGGTGTGCTCATACGTGAAGAAACAGATATTGAGCCATATGAACGGGTAAAGCTTTCAGGAGGAGCAGCTTTTAAAAAGGATAAATTAGTTGGTTTTTTAGATGAAAGTGAAACAAGGGGATATAATTGGATAACAGGTGGTGGAGCTTCTCCTGTTCAAGGTGCGATGACGCTACCTTCCTTATTGGAAAAAGATAAGTTTGTAACAGTTTTACTGCGAGCCCTTAAATCGGACATTCAACCGAATGTTAATGAAGATGGTCAAATCTCTTTTACAATTAATGTCGAGCAAAAATTAAGAATGACTGGTCAAGAATCTACTGTTGAACTACAAGACAGAAAAGAAATTACTGATTATTTAAATGATCTACAAGGAGAGGCCGAAAAGAAAATCGAAGCGGAAATAAAAAGAGTAATAGATAAAGCCCAAAAGGAATTTCAATCAGATATCTTTGCGTTTGGAGATATATTATATAAACATTATCCAAAGGTATGGAATAAAGAAAAAGAGAATTGGTCAGAAACATTTGCTACTGTGCCGTATACAGTAAATGTACGTGCCGAGATTATTAGTTCAGGTTTGTTACAAGGTCCATTTAAACCCCAAGAGTAACCTTAACGCTTAAATAGTAACCTAAGCATTTGGAAAGATAGATACATTAGTAAAATGATAATATAAATACTCCCACCAATTAGAATAATAGCTAAGAGTGGGTCTGCTTTTAATAATGATAATTCAACTAACATGCGTATCCTCCTTTTTGGATGCGTTTTTTTTCTTTAAAAAGATAATGATTAATAATAAAATCGGTAAAGCTGAAAATAACAAAATACTGTAAATCCCACCTTCACTTCCTTTCCACCTTTGATCATCTATTCCAGAGAAGCGATAAATAGCCATAAGTGGGAATAGTAGACCGAAAATGGTGATACACCACTCTGGTTTATTTCCATTAAATAACCAAGTTATTGCTAAACAAAATCCCATAAAGTGAATGGCTGTTTTGAAGAAACCACCAAAAAACATGATGAATACAGCTACACTATCTAAGTTTGTAATAATATTAGCAATATTAATGGATAACAGTGTTTCTAATAAGGGTATTTCGGTGTTGGCAGTTAATTCTGGACCTAAAACAGCAAGCATTACGATTAGGTTCATCATAATCAATATAGTTGCTAGACTGACAGCAAGAAAAGTTGTTTTGCGAATTAATGCTGGTTTATTTACGTAATGCCAAAACATGAGAAATACAACCATTTCACCAAATGGAAAAGCAACAACGTCATAGACTTCTGCTAATACAGGTTTTAAACCATTTCCTAAGACTGGTAATAAATTATCTAGTTCAAATGTTTCGGAGAAAAAATTTACGATAAATGTAATAATCAAAAAAAGCAGTAAATATGGAAGAAGTATTTCTGCTGTTCGTGCTAACACTTCGACACCTAAGCTAAGAATGTAGATAATGACAATTATAAATAAATACAGTATGACTAAAAGTGGTGTTTTCGATAATGCGGTCATATTGATCAACATTCCGAATTCATAAAAGTTATGTAGTGCTTGACTAAGAAAATACAATCCAAATAAAAGCAACAAAGGCTTGGCGATTTTTGCCCCTAAAGTAGTAGTCAATATTTCAGAAAAATTTTTATTTGGATAATACTTAGGTATTTGCGTAAACACCCATATTAGCCCCAAACCTATAACATAAGAAATTAAGATAACAATCCATGCATCCCGATCAGCTCCAATGCCTTGTGCAAACAGGGTAGTACTCCCAATTTCAAATATCATAATTAGGGTAAATAATTGTATGGTTGTGATGCGTTCCATCTATGATCACCCCTTTTACATTTAAGACTTTTTTAACTACGCTCAGTATTATAAATAAATTTTAAAAGACTATATCTTATCAATGATCCAACCGATATGCCGACAGGGAGAGACAACATCGGTAACCACATAGGTCCGAGTAACATACCATTCACCTCAAAAATGGGTGAATAAATCAGTCCAAGAGTAACGAGATAAGCGGAAAAAACAAACGGAAGAAAGGCTAACGGTCTTTTTTTCCCTTCTGCATCACGATAAGCATCCCAAATAGCAAAAAAATAGAGACAAGGGTAAAACATTAACCACTGATAGTCTGTATGTTGGATTGCTTGTTCAATTTTCCCTTGAAAACTCATGATAATGATTTCATTAAAATTGGATTGAACATTAATTATGATTTCTAATCCAATAAAAAGAAACCCCTTAATTAGTCTGCCGCTTAAAACTTGGGCAAATCCTGGTAAGGCTATACTCCATAAAACTTTTTCAAGTTGATCATTTGATATCATCTATGTCACTTCTATCTTTTATTATTTGAAGATACTTCATTTGATAAATCCTTAAAGAACCACACAATCAGTCGCCTCGACAAGAGTAATGTGAGGAATAATGTGAACCATGTCCAGTACCATTCCCACTGAATATAGTTGATAACATCTGTATATTGTTCTAAAAAAAACTCTGGTACTGTAATTGCTGTACTAAAAGCAGCATAATAGCCAAATCGATATAAATAACTCCTGTAGTATGGATAAAAAACTGTGAAAATACTGCATACAGAGGGATATATAAAATACTCAAAAGTAAAACTGGCTCGATATACTTCAGAAAAAAAACGAACAGGGTAGGAAATTAAATTGAACTCAACAACAAGCACACCAAAAAGATTTGTAATTACTTGCATGGATAGAAAAGCTACAAAGGCTATTCTTCTCTTATTTTTGGGAATTAGAGAGATTAAACTAAACGTTAGACTCCAAACAAAAATCAAGATTCCCCACTCTAAGCTCATGGTGAAACCCTCTTTTCATTTTCAAAAGCTACTTCTTCCTTCATGAACCAATTAAAAGTGATATTTGTTAAATGAAACAAAACGAAAATAGTTATCCACTTCCAATACCATGTATAGTGAACATAAAGAACTAAATCTGTAAAATAGACAAGGATTACATCAATAGCTGTTATTATAGAAACAGAAGTTAACAAATAGATACGACGTGTTACCAGATTCTTTGGCTTATAAATAATGTGAAACCCATAAAGTAATGGATAGAGAACGTATTCAGTTGCAAGCAGTACGTCTATAGCGTTTGGGAAGTCACGAATGGGGTATGAAATAAATCCATTACTCACAAGAATTAAACTACAAAGCCAAACGAGCGCTTGAAAGTTAAATGTAGCTAATAGTAGTCTTCTTTTAAGATGTTTGGGTGTTAAAACAACAAAACCTGTGATTCCACTTAACCAAATAAGCATCATGATGATCTGATCAAAGCCCATATGAATTTCCTTTCGCAACAAACATTAATATTATCTTTTCCTGTATTTGTAAAAATAATCATAGAGTTTTTATTTTGCGTAATTTTAATTGAAAAATACGTATATATCAGTAATGATTTTTTTAAGCCTCTTTTCGTAAACATTCGGATGTGATATAAAAAGCGCTTCGCTAGATAGAAGGTTAGAGGATCTAATGATAATTTAATGTAATGACACGCAATAAGCTTCTCTACCACTAAGATAGTCTGTAATGCATTATTGTATTTTCACACTATCTAGCGGATCAAATGAAATTGACGACACTCCTCGGAAATATAGTTCAATTTCCTTCGTGCGATGTGAATTCATTGAAGCATTCCTTGTCCTGCAGGAACAGCGGATGTTTTTGATGGGGCGAGTAATCGCAGTCCCACGAGCTGAAGATCCACTAGGAAGCGTTCTTTGCTTCCTAGTTAGCTGAAGCCGTGCATGCGGAAAGGGAGTCAATTTCATTTGAGGAGCGGTAACTTACGTTCCTCATTACTGACTAAACGGTTTAGATTCTAAATGCGCAGTTGATTTAAATTGGGTCATAAACTCTTAGTGAAAAAGTTTTTTAAAATGAAGCCAAATGGGTCGTTTCTTAGTCTAATTGGTGTAAGGCAAAAAAGAGAGGGTGATCTCCTATCATTAAACTTGTGAAAAAGGCGCAAAAGGGTAATGAAAAAGCATTTTTGAAGCTTTTCCAGGAATATGAAACAGATATATACCGAATGGCTTTTGTTTATGTCAAAAATAAACATGATGCTTTAGATGTTGTGCAAGAAGTGGCTTACCGATCGTTTAAAACCATTCATACGTTGCGTGAACCAGCTTATTGTAAAACGTGGTTAATGAAAATTACGATTAACTGTGCAATTGATTTAATAAAAAGGAATAAAAAAATTGTCCCAATAAAAGCCGATTACGAAGCGTTTATGGGGGTAGTTGATGCAGATATTCCACTTGCATTAACCCTAGAAGATTTGATTGATGATTTAAAAGAGGATGAAAAAAGTGTTGTGCTTTTACGCTTTTATCATGATCTTTCCTTTAAAGAAATTGCGGAGACATTAGATATCCCATTAGGTACAGCAAAATCAATTCTTTATCGCTCCCTAAGAAAACTTCGGAGTGCGTATGTGAAAGGGGATGAAGTGCATGAGTAACAAAATAAAGAAAGAGCTTAATAAAATCGAAATCCCAAAAGAATTGCATGAGAGAAGTAAAAAAGGAGTCTTGCAGGCTAAGTCAGAACAAAGACAGAAAAGAAGACTTCCATTAAAAGGGTTGGTTGCAGCCGCTAGTCTTGTCTTAGCTATTGGTATTTTTGTGATCTATAACAACAGTAATCAGGATCTTAGTACATCAAACGAAGGTGGTCCTGTTGTTACTGAAGATGGAAGTGTAGAAATCCCAATGATTGAGTTACCAGATGATAATTCAAGTGCAGATATGATTGGTTTGATTGTCTATAAAGGAAAAATTTATACCCAAACAAGAACAGAAATAGATGTAGAAGCGGGTAAAGCCTTGTTAGGTGAAAAACTAGGTACAACAAAAGCTACCATCGACGAGTGGAGTGACCAAGAGGCGTACGACCAAGAATTTGCATCAACAATAGGTGTATCGGATGTTTATGCTGTGAAAGGTTATGACAGAGATTTCAGGATCATGACGTACGAACAAAATCAAGTTACATTTTATGAAAATTTAAATGGGATTACAGTCTCTAGTGGAGAAGATGTATTTGGTAAATTAAAAATAGCTGGAAACATTAAAGATGTTGAATATCGCATCTATAGTGATTGGAATAACAGTATTGAAAATTATCATCCGATTGAGAATAGCGAAGTTGTGAGTGACTTTATTGATAGTCTGTATCAAGCACAACCTTTACTACGTAACAGAGATGAACCATTAAATGAAGAAACGCGAAATAACGAGGAATTCAGGGAACTGACTATTCACTTAGAAGATGGCACAAGAGTGAGTCTCATGTTATTAAAAGGTGGGTATATCTACTATGGAGTTATGCCTGTTTACTTTCAAATGGATCAAGTAGCATTCGGTGAAATGTGGGAGTTGATTGGAAGTTAAATGAAGGGTATGATGATGTAGTTATTTCAACCGTAGCTACGGCTACGGAAATACACTACGCGTTCCTGGGGCACAACCTCAGCTAATTTTCAGAAGAAAAACACTTCTGAAAATGGATCGTGCGCCCGGCATGAGTTATAACTAGGTGGTGAAAGTCCACCACAGACTTGGCAGTAGGAACTGTTAGTGAAAGGCAAGGGTGTCTATCGTGAGATAGAATCTGAAGGAAGCCGGACACAAAATCCC
>NZ_QJSH01000004.1 GCF_003426025.1 Paraliobacillus quinghaiensis | reverse complement strand
CCCTCAAGATGAGACTTCTCATCATTTAGAGTAAGATCCCTCAGAGACGATGAGGTTGATAGGTTCGAGGTGGAAGCGTGGTGACACGTGTAGCTGACGAATACTAATAGATCGAGGACTTAACTATAATATATATGTTGTCTTGTTGTACTTCTTATCTAGTTTTGAAGGTATAAATAATATTTTTCCTTTAAAAGTATTGATTTTATTCTGAGAATCAGGTATAATATTTCTTGTCATTGAAAAAGAAATTACTTCGATTCACTCTGAATGATCTGGTGACAATAGCGAAGAGGTCACACCTGTTCCCATGCCGAACACAGTAGTTAAGCTCTTCAGCGCCCATGGTAGTTGGGGCTTTGCCCCTGCGAGAGTAGGACGTCGCCAGGCGTGTATCCATTCCACAGTAGCTCAGTGGTAGAGCTATCGGCTGTTAACCGATCGGTCGTAGGTTCGAATCCTACCTGTGGAGCCATATGGAGAGCTGTCCGAGTGGCCGAAGGAGCACGATTGGAAATCGTGTAAACCGCTACCGCGGTTTCGAGGGTTCGAATCCCTCGCTCTCCGCCACTGTTACTTAGAAATCGATTGTATATGGGCCCGTTGGTCAAGCGGTTAAGACACCGCCCTTTCACGGCGGTAACACGGGTTCGAATCCCGTACGGGTCACCAAATTGGAGGATTAGCTCAGCTGGGAGAGCACCTGCCTTACAAGCAGGGGGTCGCAGGTTCGAGCCCTGCATCCTCCACCATTTTAAAACACTAAATTAATATACTAGAATTAATAAAAATTCTACATTATCGCGGGGTGGAGCAGTCTGGTAGCTCGTCGGGCTCATAACCCGAAGGTCGCAAGTTCAAATCTTGCCCCCGCAACCAAAATTGGTCCGGTAGTTCAGTTGGTTAGAATGCCTGCCTGTCACGCAGGAGGTCGCGGGTTCGAGTCCCGTCCGGACCGCCACTTTTAATATATAAGTAATTATATACCAATTTTATCTGGCTCGGTAGCTCAGTTGGTAGAGCAACGGACTGAAAATCCGTGTGTCGGCGGTTCGATTCCGTCCCGAGCCACCACTTTTTAAATAGTGGAGGGATAGCGAAGTTGGCCAAACGCGGCGGACTGTAAATCCGCTCCCATCGGGTTCGTAGGTTCGAGTCCTACTCCCTCCACCATTTTTTTTATTTCATGAAATTTCATATTGTAGGGGTATAGTTTAAAGGTAGAACAGAGGTCTCCAAAACCTCCGGTGTGGGTTCAATTCCTACTACCCCTGTTTTTTTAGTTATGGCGGTCGTGGCGAAGGGGTTAACGCACCGGATTGTGGTTCCGGCATTCGTGGGTTCAATTCCCACCGGTCGCCCCATATATTATTGGGCTATAGCCAAGCGGTAAGGCAACGGTTTTTGGTATCGTCATGCGCTGGTTCGAATCCAGCTAGCCCAGCCATTATATTGCGGAAGTAGTTCAGTGGTAGAACATCACCTTGCCAAGGTGGGGGTCGCGGGTTCGAATCCCGTCTTCCGCTCCATTTTTATATACTTTTATTATGGCGGTATAGCCAAGTGGTAAGGCAGAGGTCTGCAAAACCTTTATCACCGGTTCAAATCCGGTTACCGCCTCCATACACAATATGCCGGTGTGGCGGAATTGGCAGACGCGCACGACTCAAAATCGTGTTCCTTCTGGAGTGTCGGTTCGACCCCGACCACCGGTACTTTAAGTACATAAAAATGCTATTATATCAACGTTTCTTACACTTTGTAAGAAGCGTTTTTTATTTGCAAAACGATTATTACTGGCTCTATTATATATGTTGGGGTATGAAAGAGGAGCTGTACCTTAATGAAAAAAAGAACGTTCTCTCAAATGAGAAAACGTTCCAGATTTCTATTGCAAAAGAAGAAAAACATGGTGTTAATTAAAAGTTTAAACATTGTGTACTATTAATTTGATAATTGACCAGAAAAGGTATCAAATTTTCCTCTAAGCGATAGTTAAAAGGAGAACTACATATCCAATTGCTCCTAATGAAAATGCCCAAGTACTGCTTTCTCGATCTTCAGGTAGTTCCTCCTTTAACACATTTAGAATAATTGCACCGGATAAAAATGCAAAAAGTAGGGCTAAAGCTGATTCGGGTATTTCAGTTATGACACCGATTCCCCATCCGATCATTACAGCTAAAGCTAATAACCATCGACCAATACGATTATAGATATCTTTGTGATGAGTTCGTAAGCCATAATCAACGACAATAAAATGTAATGCCATAGCAATTACATATAAAATCAAATTTAATAGCCCTTCTGAATCTCTATGAATAAGTAAATATCCGATTAGCCCGTTATAGATTGCAAAGGAACTGATATGAATCCAAAAGGTTTTTTTCTTTGGTTGTTTTTTACCTGTGTCTTGCTGATTTTTTCTCTGAGATTTCTTGGCGATACTTTCTAAAATATAAAATATCACTAAACCAAGCATTGCCAGTAAATATACATGGTGTTCAAGATAAGAAAGCAAAAATCTTTTATGTTCTATTACACTTTGATGTTCCGTTAATTCAGGTAGGATATGAATGAATACATACCCGACAGATACACCGCCACCTAATGATAGAAACCGACTTCTAGGAATAATACGTATAAAACGCAAATTCTTAGCAAAGATATGCATACTTGCTAGTATTATTGCAAATGCGAACGCTGTTACCTGCATATAGACTCCTCCTCTATATGCTTTTTCCCATTTAACCTTAAATCTATTCAGAGTCTACATGAATTCTTTTGAATGTAACGTATTTAATTGTTTATGTTAGAAAACGATAACTTATATAAATACGTATTCTAAATAATTCCCAGTTGCTTCTTTAAAATCCACACCTTTTTTCTTTAGATCTGTCCAAATATATCTGTCCAAGGAATATGGTGAGCGAGACTGAAGTTCTAATAAGTTAGAGTTTGAAATGATAACTTCTAAAGTTGGCTTGTTTCCCTGGATTGAAATCGTATAACAGCCCTCTGATTTCATTAACTCTACCTTATAGTTTTCATCCAATTCCTGAAGTTGCTGCTCAACCACCCTAACTACATGATACAAATATTTTTCTCCTTCTTGATTTTTAGCCATATAGCCGCGAATAAATCCAGTCGTGTTCATTTAGCATTCCTCCTATTATTTTCATACCAATAGGTTTCAAGACCAATGAGATTGAAAAAGCCCTTTGCAGCAATGAATGCATACAAAGGGCTAAAGCACCGTTCGTTATCATTCAAAGCAAATTTTGCTTTGCTGGAGGGAGCACCTTACCTGTTCAGGTAGGTTGCTGTGAAGTCATAGAGCCAGTACTCTCGTTCACTCTTGATAACCATATTGAATTAGTTATATTCTACCATGAAATATGCTATGGTGCAAAACTTTTACCTATAGTAAAAGGAACCCCATTTGTAAGTGACCCTGAAGGTGTAATAGCTAAATATAAAGTTTATAACTCATTGTGCAACATAATAGAAAATAAGTATGCTCTTTTATTATGTTTTAATTATGTCTATAGTATTGTATAGATAGATTAAATGAAAAGGTGATGAGACAATGTTTACTGAAATATTTATATCCAGAACACCTTGTATGGGTGACTGTCCAGAGTATCAAGTAATAGTGAACAACATTGGAAATGTTCAATGGAACGGTCAATGGTCCGTTTATCATCTTGGGAAAGCAGATTTTAACATAACTAAAAGCAAAATAAAGAAAATCGAAATGCTATTAAAAGAATTTGATTATCGCTCGTTTACTTATCCCGAACCAGATATGTTTGCTACCGATCAACCTTCTTGTATTACAAAAGTTATTTTTGATGATGGATTTGTAAAAGAAATTGACCATTATTTAGGTGATACACAAAGCTACGATAAAGAAAGTAAACACTCCATAGCAAACTTAGAGAAATTCGAAAAAAAGTTAGAGCAAATTCTTGGTTTGCGCAAGTATATCAAACACCCACCATTTTATTTATATTATTTAAAATGTACTACTTGCAATGGTTATGAATCTGTTATATCTGCACCTAACGAAAATCAGGCTATTCAATTGGCGACTGAACATCACTATCATCATCAATGGGAAGTGAAGAAGATTGGAAAAGATGTTAGAAATACTTGCATGCCTCATCTTGTTATTGGTAACAGTTAAAAATGAAGGTTACAGGTTTAGCAGACACACCAACAACATAAAGACATTAAAAGTCCATGCTTATCGCTTATATAAATGGTAATATAGAAACATATAATAGTAATCTACATCGGAATTTTAGGTGGTGGAGTAGTGAGAAATTTTTTTGTTAAGGTAGGACAATGGTTATGTCGACGACTGGTAAGAACTCCAGAAAGAGATCGTATCATTGCAACTTGGTTTATTATTGGTTTATTCATGGCGACAACTATAGCTAGTATAATAGAAGCGCTGGGAAATCCAACAGGTGTAGGTTTTGTTTCGCGGTACATGGATATATGGAAGGCAGTTTCAATTAATGGACTCTATTTTCTCTTATGGACGGTCATTATTGGTGTATTCCTATCTCTTATTTACCTTCCCTTACCACGTCTGTTTTTGGGGAGTATTAGTTATGCAATATATTCTAGTATTGTCATGTTACTAAATGAAAATAGTGGGGAAGTCTTTTCCTATATTGTGGGTGTTAGCTACAGCATAGTTAGCTTATTAGTTGTCCTAATTTTGCTCCTTATTTGTCATAAAAGAATGAGGAAAGTAGTTATTCTATTTCTTCTGCCTACAGTACTTATATCGACTACCATTTATCTTGTTTTTTATACAATAGAAAACAAAAATCAAAGTGTAAAATCGCAACCGGCTTTTGCAGATGTTACAGATATGATTTTAGATGAAAACCCTGCTGAAAAAGGGGATTATCCTTATACATTTTTAACTTATGGTAATGGAAACGATAAATATCGAAAAGAGTTTGGTGAGAGTGTTGATATTACTACCAAAGCCGTAGATGCTTCTAGTTTTATAACTAAATGGGGTGAAAAACGACAAGAGTTTTGGGGATTTGATCAATCAGAGTTACCTGTTAACGGAAGGGTATGGCTTCCCAAAGGCGATGGACCTTTTCCAGTCATACTAATTGTCCACGGAAATCATACAATGGAGGATTTTTCAACCAGTGGATATGATTACTTAGGAGAGTTATTAGCAAGTCGAGGCTTCCTTACCATTTCTGTTGATGAGGATTTCATTAATTATTCAAATACTTCAGGGAGTCCTAATCGTAATTATGAATTGCGTGTCTGGACGATACTGGAACATTTTATTCAACTACAAGAAATGAATCAAAATACTGAAACTGCTTTATTCAACAAAATAGATTTCGAACGGGTTGGTTTAATCGGTCACTCACGAGGAGGTCAGGCTGTTCAGATGGTTGCTGATTATGAAAGATTTTTTGATGATAATAGATTCGTAGATAGTATGGAAAACATTCAAATTAAAGGAGTTGTATCACTTGCCCCAACAGATAAAATAATAAAAGGAAAGCGTCCTCGTTTAGATAATATTTCTTATCTACTATTGCAAGGAGCAAGAGATGGTGATGTGAATAATCTACGTGGTGAGCGACAATTTTATCGTACCAATTTTGATAAGGAGAGCGATGGATTTAAAGCTTCTCTTTATATAGAAGATGCAAATCATAGTCAATTCAATACAAACTGGGGACGAATGGACAATAGCTTACCAAGAGGGCTTTTTCTGAATCAGGCGCAAATAATGGAACCAGAAAGTCAACGTCAAATAGCTAAAGTTTATATTTCAGCATTTTTTGAAAGAGTATTCCATAATAAAACCTCCTACGAAAAACTTTTTCGAGACTATCAATATGGAAAACACTGGTTACCTGATACGACTCTAGTTAGTAAATACCAAAATTCAACTTATACGCCGATCATAGAACATCAAGATGATAAAGCGGTATTTGAAAATGGAGTTATTGCTACTGCAGATGGATTTAATGTATGGAAATGGATCACACCAGAGGACCGACGTGGTAATAATCGACCTGTCGATGCGACTCTGCTTGAATGGGAAGATCATGCGACATACAGTATTAGTCTACCAGACAACTATTTAAGCAATCTTGATTCGGAGAACATCAGATATATCTATATAAGAATGGCGAATTTGCAAACTGAAGAAGACATACCAGATATTCAGGTTGAGTTAGCAGCGGATGGTATTTTTGTAGAGCATTCATTAGATGACTTTATTCCATTTCCACCAGTTATTTTAACAAAGTATACCCACTTTGGATTAATGGATAGGTATTTTAGAGATGGAAAATACGAAAACGCATGGGAGCCTATTTTTCAAACTTTTGCAATACCAATTGAAGCATTTGAAGAAGTAAACCAAGAATTTGAGAAAGAAGACATAAACAATATAACATTACATTTCACCTCACACTCAGGAAAAGTATTGTTGGAAGTAATTGGAGTTGGTTCGTAACACATAACGAAAGATATTGGATATTAACGTGGAGGCATTTTCCTTTTCCATATCGGAACAGGGGAATGCCTCCACTTTGTTAGATTATTAAATTTTTGTTTGTATATCTTCTTATAATATTAGCAACACTAACTGTTCATACTAGTAAGGGGTGATGTGTATGTTTTGTGAATCAAACAAGGAACTTAAGACATTAGTTGAGGAAGCAAGGACTTATACAAAGGATGGAAAAGTTGCCGATTATATCCCTGCACTTGGAAAAGCAAATCCAAATGATTTATCAATTGCTATTAACTATCCCGATGGTCACTGTGTCTCAGCTGGTGATGTAAGCGAAAAGTTTACCCTTCAAAGTATTTCAAAAGTAATTAGTTTAGCACTTGTTTTGATAGATAGAGGGTCAAAAGAGGTATTTGAACATGTTGGGATGGAACCAACTGGAGACCCATTTAACTCGATTGCTAAATTAGAAACAATGATCCCTGCTAAACCACTTAATCCTATGATTAATGCTGGTGCTCTAGTTGTTACACATTTGTTAAAAGGGAGTACAAATGATGAGAAGCTTGACCGACTTTTAGCGTTTATTCAAACATTAGCAAACGATTCAACAATCGGTTATAGCGAGGAAATAGCTCGTTCTGAATATGAAACAGCTGATTTGAATCGAGCGTTATGTTATTTTTTAAAACAGCATAACCGCATGAATGAGGATGTAGAACAACTATTGAATCTATATACAAAACAGTGTGCGATTGAAATGAACTGCTTGCATCTTGCTCGCATTGGTATGGTGTTTGCGATGGATGGCGTAGATCCAGAGACGTCTAAACAAGTGATACCGAAAGAAGTGGCGCGTATTTGTAAAACATTTATGGTGACATGTGGCATGTATAATGCTTCTGGTGAATTTGCCATAAATATTGGGATCCCTGCCAAAAGTGGCGTAGCTGGTGGTATTATGGGGGCAGTCCCGGGAAGATTTGGTATTGGTATTTTTGGTCCAGCATTAGATGATAAAGGAAATAGTATTGCTGGCATAAAGTTATTGGAAATGTTATCAAAAAATTATCGGTTAAGTATGTTTGGAGCTACGCACGAAAATATTATTAACGTTTTTAACAACTGATAAAAAGGCTGATTGTAATAACAGCCTTTTTTACACTGATAGGAAAGTATAAAATTTTAGCATGGGTGAATATTCAACGTAGTAAAAATTTCTAGGAAATCAGTATAAGTGCAACTAGGCAATCACTGGCGCCAGGAGGCTTGGTGCTAGCTAAGTTTTCTTTATTAGCTATTTTTCGGGTAAATAGAAAAATTCCTCAATTCCCTAACAACGCGTGAGATAGGTAACCCAACAACATTGTAATAGTCACCAAATATTTGTTTAACAAACATTGCTCCATAACTTTGAATTCCGTAAGCACCTGCTTTATCATAAGGATCTTTTGTGGATATGTACCAATTGATTTCATCTGATGATAAAGGCCAAAATTCAACCTTTGTTCTTTCAACAAATACAACCTCATTATCTAATGATTTAATCATAAAACCGGTAAATACCTCATGTATCTCTCCACTTAGGGAAGCAATCATTTTATAAGCTTCTTCTTTATTTTTTGGTTTCTCAAATATAGTTTGATTATAAGAAACAACCGTATCAGCAGTTAAGATTACTTCATCCTCAGTTTCAATTTGAACTTCTTGAGCTTTTCGTATCGCTAATTGCTTTACTTTTTCATAAGGATCATTTGTTTTAATTTGCGATTCATCTATGTCCGGTTTTCGAATGCTGAAGGGAATATTAACTTGTTCTAAGAGTCCCTGTCTCCTTGGGGATGACGAGGCCAATATCAACTGTTTTGACATAGTAATACCCTCCTTTTAAAATGTAATAATTTTTATTCTACCCAGATTAACAGATTTTCATTAAGAGTAAAGTTTCCGGTGAAAATTTTGAAAAGTAAAGAGTATGATTTAGGAATACGGTAAAAACTATTGATTGACTATAGATATGGAGGAAAAAAATTATGCCTATTCAAAATGAATTTGAGATACAGCAACTCACAGAAGTTTCTCGAAAATTAGAGGATGCAGCTAACCATGCGAAAAATAATGCAGACCTTGATAAGATGCAACAGCTTCATGAAGAGTTACGAAATGTTCAAGACAAAATTCAAGGTGCACGTGGTAAAGCGATTAATGGAAGCGGCACATCAACTGAACCGTTATTCGAAGCACAGTTACGTGTGGAAGAAGCACAGCAACAGATGGAAAGAGCGATTCTGAATTTGAATGCGCAAGAAGATAATACACACTATTAAGTATAATTTTACTTTTATTAGACAAAAAGTGGTGCTCTAGCAATATAAGCTGTCCGTACCACCAAGTTTTACTGTAACAAAAAAGGATGAGGTAAACCTCGTCCTTTTTTTATAGTTAATTAAAATTCCTAGTTAGTTACAATTTAAATTTGTTGATTAGGTTATTTAAATTATTTGTAAGGTCAGTTAGTGACTTAGAAGCAACTGATACACGGTCCATTGCTTCTTTAGTTGTTTCAGTAGAAGCGGTAGTCTCTTCAACACCAGCTGCAGACTCTTCTGAAATTGCAGCAATGTCTTCTATAGCAGTATGCATTTTTTCACTAGAGTTTTTAATTGTACCTAAGTTATCAGAAATGGCTGTAACATCCTTACGCATGTCGCGAATAGCAGTTTCTATACTTTGGAATGTTTGCTTAGTTGTAGTTAAATGACTGGTTCCTTTTTCAACTTGTTCATAACCTGTCTCTAATGTTTTAGTAACTGAATCAGTTTCTTTTGTTATGTCGGTAACAATTGAAGTAATATCAGAGATTGAAACAGATACTTGTTCGGCTAATTTTCTTACCTCATCTGCAACAACCGCAAAGCCTTTACCGTGCTCACCAGCTCTTGCAGCTTCAATTGCAGCGTTTAAGGCTAATAAATTTGTTTGATCAGCTATATCTTTAATTACATCTACAATCTTATTTATTTTTGTAGATTGGTCTCTTAAATCACTTACTTTGTTGACTGACTTTTTCACTATCGCATCAATTGCCTCCATTTGTTGGACAGATTGTTGCATAACATTACTTCCATCTTCCGTCAATTGAACAACATTATTTGCACCTTCACTGACTTGATTTCCTTTTTCATTAGCTTCTTGGATGATTGTATGGAAGGAGGCCATATTTTGTGCTAAGTCTGTAGATGTATTAGCTTGATTTTGTGCACCTAAAGACAATTCTTGCATTGTCGCTGCAATTTGTTCACTACCCTTGTTTACCTCATCAGTAGTAAAATTTAGATGATTGGTTTGTTTTTTTACTTCCCCAGAAGTTTTTTTAATTTCCTCTAATAATTCTTGTAATTGAAATGTCATATCGTTGGTGGCATGAATTAAATCACCAACTTCATCATTTCTTTTTGTTTGTAATGGCTCGTGATTTAATTCTTTTTGCGAAATCGATTGCATTCTTTCGCTGACTTTTTTTATAGGATTACTAATAGAACGAGATAAGAAAAATGAGATAATTAATCCAATAATAGTGATTACTACAATTAGTGCGATACCGACGATTAATAAATAGTTAGTATTTGATATAAGTGTCTCACCACTAGAAGTGATCTTTGCATCTTGATTGGCTGCAAGTTCATCATAACCATTTATAATCCGATCGGTTAATGTGTTTACAATAGTTAAATTTTCAATTGCTAATGTGTTGTCGGAAGTATCATATTTGTTAAATATATTATTTTGCGTTTGTATTGCTAATGTTTTGCTATGCTCAATTGTTTTGTCTAAAATCTCATGGTCTATTTTTGATTGCAATTCTTCTTCCAATTGATTGCTTTCTTCTATTAAAATGTTATAACGTTCCAAATACGCTTCATAACCAAATACAACATACGCCCGGGTTAAACTAACTCGCTCGGAGACATTTAAACGCAATTGATCAATTAAAAGTAATTCAGAAAGTTCATGATCCACAATGTTTTCTGTTTCTTTCTTAATATTATTTAATGAGTATAAATTAAATGCACCAAAAAAAATCGTTAACATAATGATAATTAAAAAACCTGACAGTAACTTTCCATAGAGAGATGTAAGAGAAAAAAATGTTTTTTTGTTTTTTGTTTTTATTTTGTTTTTTTTCAACAATGGTTCTCACTCCTTAATTTTGTGAAAGCGGTTGCGCAAATTAGTTAAAAAAATTTGCAATTGAACAAATCCTATAAAGGTGTATTTAAATAACTAACGAATATTAAATAGGAACATATTTCGAGTGTTAATGTTTATTATACGACATATTTCCATGTTTTGCACTCACTAATTGTATCTCTAAGTTTATTGAATTGATAGATAGTAGACCAAAAAAATATGTTATATATTAACATAAATATAAAAACAAAAATATTTTTATCCCAGTGTTATCGTCCGTAAGACTCCCACTTCAAAACATCGAGAAAAATTAAAGTTGTTTAACAGGGAATAAACGTACGCTAACACCCCGAATGGTTCAGAGGACTTTAGGTCAAGCTTTAGGGCTAACAATCAGTGAGGGTAGGGCAAAAACCCCCACTGATTGAAGGTTCACTTTATCTGATTCTCAATCGTGGTTTACTTTGTTTATTAAAATTATCAGGTGGATCACTAATAGATGAGGAACAATTTGGACATATAATTGCTTGATTGGGAATGGATGTAAAACAATAAGGACAATCTTTTTTTGCCATTGCATCTAACGGATGTAAATGTGGTTTTTTCCATCGATTAATTTGACGAATAACGAGAAATATTACAAATAAAACAATTACGAATCTTACGGTTGCAGTAATGAACAAGCCATAATTTATTGTTGCAACACCAGCTTCTCTAGCATCTGCTAAGGAATCATACTGATGTCCACTTAATGTAATGTGTAAGTTTTCAAAATTCATTTTGTTGTAAAATATTCCAATTGGTGGGAGGAGGATATCTTTGACTAGTGAATCAATAAATCCACTAAAAGCAGCTCCTAATACTACACCGACCCCCATATCAACTGCACTACCTTTCATCGTAAACAGGCGGAATTCATGAAAAATCCCCAATTTGTCTACCTCCTTTTCTGTTTTATCCTATGAGTCAGCTGGACAAACTATGAAGATTATTAGGTGGAATGATTTATCTTAAGCATTTTATTGTACAAGTAACTTTTGAGGGTATAGATTATAAAGAGAATTCTACAAAAAGTATAGTTATAACATAAAAGAGGTTGAAAAATATATATGGAAAATTATCGTATTGATCAAAGTAAAGGTTTAGAATTTGGAATTTATACATTAGGCGATCATTTGGCGAACCCTTTAACGGGGGAGCGTATTTCTGCAGAACAACGCATTCATGAAATTATTGAATACGCAAAGCTAGCAGATCAGGCTGGACTTGATTTTTTTAGTGTTGGGGAAAGTCATCAAGCATATTTTGCAACACAAGCACACGCTGTTGTTCTTTCAGCTATTGCACAGGCGACAGAAAAGATAAAAATTGGCAGCTCAAGTACAATTATTTCTACATCTGATCCAGTTCGTGTCTATGAGAATTTTGCAACGCTTGATTTGATTTCAAAGGGAAGAGCAGAGCTGATTGCTGGACGTGCTTCAAGAATTGGACTTTTTGATTTATTGGGTTATGATGTTAGAGATTATGAAGGATTGTTTGAGGAGAAATTTGATTTATTGCGAAAGATTAATGAAGAAGAAGTAGTAAATTGGAGTGGTGAATATCGCGCTGCTTTAAATAATGCAGAAATTATTCCACGTCCACAAAATGGTTCATTACCGATTTGGCGTGCAGTTGGTGGAACACCTGCTAGCGCGATTAAAGCAGGATATGCTGGTGTTCCAATGTTCATGGCACATTTGGGTGGACCGGCATCAATATTTAAACGGACAATTGATGCTTATCGTGAGGCTGCAAGTCGAGGTGGTTTTGATCCCGCACAGTTACCTGTTGCAACAGCCGGTTTCTTCTATGCAGCTGATACATCACAACAGGCGTTAAAAGATTTGTATCCTCATATTAATGAAGGTATGAAGAAAACGAATGGTCAAGGTTTTCCAAAACAGCACTTTGCCCAAGGAGTAGATCCGCATAATATAATGAATATTGGTAGTCCACAAGAAATTATTGAAAAAATACTTTATCAACATGAACAGTTCGGTCATCAACGTTATATTGCCCAAATTGATTTTGGTGGCATGCCGTTTGATAAATTGATGAAAAACATTGAATTGATAGGATCAGAAATTTTACCAGCTATTAAGAAATATACAGCAAAGAAATTGGAGGGTTAGTAGATGAAGGTTGCTGCACTATCAGGTTCTAATGTTGGGTCGAAAACGAGAACAGCGATGAACTACACAATTAAAGCACTTACTGAAAAATATCCTGACACTGAAGTGACATTACTTGATTTAGCTGAATATGAGATTCAATTTAGTGATGGACGTAATTATTTGGAATATCAAGGTGACACTGGACATGTGACCAAAACTATTATGGAAGCCGACGCTATTATTATTGGAACACCAATTTTTCAGGCATCTATTCCAGCCACATTAAAAAACATTTTTGATTTACTTCCGGTTAATGCTTTTCGAGATAGAATAGTCAGCATGCTTGTAACAGCTGGTTCACAAAAGCATTACTTAATTGCAGAAAACCAGTTGAAACCAATATTAGGTTATATGAAAGCACAAATTGTGCAGACCTATGTGTTTATTGAAGAAGCTAACTTTTATCGAAAAGAACTTACAAATGATGATGTGCTATTCCGAATTGAACGGTTAGTAGAAGATACTGTTTTATTAACAGAAACCTATGCAAAAATACGAGAAGAAAAAGAAGCGGAATACGATTTCTAAAAGCTGGTGACATTTTTTAATATCAATTATCCATGTTATGCTTGTAAATAATAGATAACAGAATGGAGTGATAAAGTTGACGAAACAACAAAAAATAATGTGGAGTGTTGGCAATATCATCTTAGGTATTATCAGTTTTCCTGTTTATTTATTTTCGGTTTTTCAGGCGTGGGCAAATCAGGGTGGAATTGCGCTATTTGGAATTGGCTCAATAGTATTGATGTTAATTATCTTTATCGTTTTTAATTTATTCGTAATAAAGCAGGATAAGGTAAAATATTGGGGGTTATCTGTTTTGTTATTTTTAGGTTCAGCTACCATTACAATTTTAACGCATGGAATTTTACAAAATACGATTTTTGAATAATTGAAACGTGAAAAAACAACCTACAATGCAGGTTGTTTTTTCTTTTATCCCGGTGTAATCGTCCGTAAATCTCCCACTTCAAAACATCGAGAAAAATCAAAGTTGTTTAAGTGGGAGTAAACGGACGCTAACACCCCGAATGGTTCAGCTAACAATCAGTGGGGGAAGGGCAAACCCCCCACTGATTGAAGGTTCACTTTATCTACTCATATACTTTTTTCGTTCCCATTCGGTTACTTGAAGGTTGTAATCCAACCATTCATCTTCTTTTTCTTCAATAAATTTTTGGAATGCATATTTTCCAAGTGCATCGGAAATAACGTTATCTTTTTTTAGAAACTCAATTGCTTCTTTTAGATTGGTTGGTAATGTTGGAACATCATCTGATTCGACTTCAAACAAGTTGCGTGTCTCAACAGGCCCAAGTTCATATTGTTCTTTTATGCCATAAAGACCTGCATAAATAAGAGCAGCTATTGCTAAATATGGATTTGCTGTAGGGTCAGGGCTTCTCACCTCGAAACGAGTACCTTGACCTCTTGTTGCAGGGATACGTATCATACAACTTCTGTTAGAGTGAGACCATGCCACACTAACAGGAGCTTCATATCCAGGTACAAGTCGTTTATAAGAGTTGATGGTTGGATTGGTGATAGCTGTTAATGCTTTCGCATGCTTCAAGACTCCTGATATAAAATATCTTGCTGTTTCAGATAGCTTGTCTTCTTTATTCTCATCAAAAAATGCATTCTTATTATCCTTAAATAGAGAAATATTAATGTGCATACCTGAACCATTTTGGCCAGATAGGGGTTTTGGCATGAACGTTGCATGCATGTTGTAATTTGCAGCAATATTACGGACGACATATTTAAATGTTTGAATTTTGTCGGCTGTGTTTAACCCGCTATCAAAACGCCAATTAATTTCGTGTTGCCCGTTTGCTACTTCTTTATGAGAAGCTTCCATTACGAATCCGAACTTTTGTAGTGTTTTAGCAATATTACGCCTGCAAGTTTCTCCTCTATCAAATGGAGAAGTGTCAAAGTATCCAGCTCGATCATTTAATTCATTCGTGTGATAACCACGCTCATCTTTTTGAAATAAGAAAAATTCAGGTTCAGGTCCAAGTTTAACATCATACCCTAAATCAGAAGCTTCTTTTAGAGCACGTTTTAAAATAGAACGAGGATCACCTTTAAATGGCTCTCCTTCTGGTGTGTAAATGTCACAAATAAAACGAGCAACACTTTCACCACCCTCAAGTGCTGGTGGGACAATATTAAATGTTTCTAAGTCTGGATGTAGGTTCATATCACTAGCCTCAATCGAGGTGAAACCAACTATTGAAGAGCTATCAAACATCACTTTCTTTTCTAACACCGCATCAATTTCGCTAACAGGAACCTCTACATTTTTCGTATCACCTAACAAATCGGTAAATTCAAGCCTGATAAATTCAACATTCTCTTCTTTAATTGCATTAACGATATATTCTCTATTCATTATTAAGTAAATGCCTCCATTAAATAGATATTCAAAGTATGAACATCACTTTATCTTGATCTTAATTTGTTACAGATGATTAATTTCATTCTAGTTTTTTATATTTTAAGCAATAAAAAAAGGAATAAGCCTAAAGTTATTCCTTTAAACAACCAACTATAATTTTAGAAAAATCCGCGCACCATTTTTATTAATGGGGCAGCTTGCCCGTAAATGCCCATTACTTGCTGTACACTGCTGCCAACCTTATTCATATCTATATTTCCGTTTTCATCTTTAATAAGAGATGATAACCCTTCCACCGGACTTTGTTTTGTTTGATTTTGTTGATTATAAGGTTGCGGCCTTTGAGGCATCATAAAATCTCTTTGGAATGGATTCTCACTTTGTCTAAAAGGACGTCTATTTTGAGGCGGAAAGTTCATGGCTGATTGTTGTCTTCTTCGTGGCTGTGGACCTCTGTATGGGTTGCGCTGCGGTGGTGGTCCAAATAACATGAGGATTCCCCCTTTTAATTGTATTTCACTCAGCTAGTATACAGTATGGTTTATAACTGAACGTTGGCACGGTAAATGCACCAAAAAATGAAAATATCGACATACAAGAGAAGTTTAGTTTAATACATAAATTCCGTTTAAATCCTAATAGTATAAATATCCTTATAATAAATTACGTGTTTTAAAAGGAGATCATTTAAATGGAAAAAGAAATGAAGTATGGAGATGATTACAAGTTCATTCCAGCAACATCTATTGGTAATGGAGTAGGTGTTGAAGTTTTATCTGATATATACTGTTATACTATACAAATTGTTAATATCTGTTTATTTGGTGAGAAAGACGCTGATGATTTTGTCTTGATTGATGCAGGTATGCCAAATTCAGCAGAAGAGATTATAAAAGTAACAGAATCTAGATATGGCAACCGTCAACCAAGAGCAATTATTCTGACACATGGACATTTTGATCATGTGGGAGCTATTTTGGAATTAGTTAATTATTGGAATATTCCTGTTTACGCACATGAATTAGAAATTCCGTATCTGACAGGTGTGAAAAGCTATCCTGAACCAGACCCGAGTGTAGAAGGTGGGGTTATTGCAAAAGTTTCAGGTTTATTCCCAAATGAACCAATAGATTTAACAAATCATGTGAAGCCCTTGCCAGCTGATGGCACTGTTCCTTTCATGGCAGATTTTAAATGGTTGCATACACCTGGTCATACAGATGGGCATGTCTCTTTCTTTAGGGAAAAAGATCAGACATTAATTGTTGGTGATGCATTTGTTACAGTAAAACAAGATGCGTTATATAAAGTCTTTACACAGGAGGTCGAGGTTAATGGACCACCTAGATATTTCACTCCTGATTGGGAAGCTTCAAGAAAATCCGTTGAGAAATTGGCGGAACTAAATCCAATTGTTGCGGTGACCGGTCATGGTCAACCTGTTTCAGGAGAAGGATTGAAAACAGGATTAAAGAGATTAGTGGATGGTTTTGATAATATAGCAGTTCCAGATCACGGAAAATATCTGAACTAAACAAAAAGCAGGAGCCATATTATATGACACCTGCTTTTTTGTTTAATCTTACCTGTAATTGCTGAATGTTGTTTCTGACTACAAGATAATTTCAGACCAAATTCAGATATTATAAAAAAAATAGACAGGAAATGATTGAGCAGAGATTTTGTTTTTTAAAAAAAGTCGACGAAGTGGTACAATAGAATTTATCGACGAGGGGGAGTCAGGATGACGCAACAGAACTTATTATTAATTGACGGTTTCAATCTATTAAGTAGAGGCTATTTTGCAACTGCTTATAATAAATCAGAAGACCAACTTACGAAAACAAGTGATGGATTATATACAAATGCATTACGTGTATTTTTCCAAAAACTATTTAATTTAATAGATGGACACGGTGTTAGTCATCTTGCAATTGCGTGGGACGTAAAGCGTGAAGAGACAAGTAGAAGAGTGAAATATGACTTCTACAAAGCTAGTAGAAATGAATTGCCAGCACCTCTTATTCAGCAGTATGAAACATTAACGAAAATTCTTGATCAAATGGGAATTAATCAGTTGGTGGTACCTCCTCATGAAGCGGATGATGTGATTGGTTCATTGTCTACGAAATGGACGAGTGAAACAGAAGATAACTGCTTGATCTATAGTAATGATAAAGATTTATTACAGCTTTTAAATAAACAGACGTCACAAATTATTGCACAAAAACGTCAGGAAACTGTCTATACCATTGATCACTTCCGAGAAGAATACGGCATCGATTCAAGTCAGTGGGTTGATGTGAAGGCGTTGTTAGGTGATGCTAGTGATAATATCCCAGGCTGCCCTGGTGTTGGAGTGAAATCAGCACTTCCACTAATACAACAATATGTAAATGTAGAGCAATTGTTCGAGCAACTTGATGGGTTAGATCCGAAGTTTAATCGGTATAAAAAGAAATTAACAGAAGGTAAAGAATCTGTTTTTATTAGTAAAGAGCTTGCTACGATTGAACGAGGAATCCCGGTATTTGATACATTTGATTTGAATGACTTAAAGCTAGCAATTGAGCATGAACATGTTGCAGATGCGATGAAGGCATTAGAATTACGAATGAAGTATCAAGGCGTTCAAGTAGGGTAGAACCAAATAGCTAGTTAGTGAAGGGGAGATAAAGCTGTATATTTGAGTTATATCTTCCCTTCAACGAAAAGTAACAAAAAAGCACCCGTATTTGGGTGCTTTTTTGTTACGTTAACTGTATCGTTGTAATGCAAGTATTGTCATTTTCAAATGTAGAAAACTGTGACCTTTGTTTTTTTCCGTTATTTGAAATTGTTATTTGATACGTTTTATCACGCGGTAGCCATAAATCGATAAAGCCGTTTGCTTGTGATTGCATTGTTTCGTCAATTACCACGTTACCATCCATGTCTTCGATATATACATTAAATTCTTCATTAACCAATTCACCTTGGCAGCCAGTTAAGCTGTGGATAGCACAAGGATGTGTTTGTGTGACATATGGTGCAATAGAAACAAAAAATTCATCTTCAGGTAAAGCGTAGGTCGACTCATTTTCATTGCTGTCTGTTATGATCAATTGCTCTGGTGTGATTGAAGCAGTTTCATTATTTATTTCACCAACACTATAGTCATTGACTAATTGTTTAATATCCTGGGTTTCATTATTACTTGGTGTACTTTTATAGTTTACTGCAACAATTAAAGCGACTATTAAAACGGAAATTAATCCAGATGCGACAATTACTTTCTTTTTCAATTTATGTTCAACTCCTGTTTTTTTTGGATGTAAGATCAATAAGTATCTAGGATATAAACTACTTTTGAAATCTTTTCCTTAGACATTTTTCATTATAAGGGATAACTGAGTATATTAAAAGTATTTATAAATAGTAAAGTATATTTTGAATACCATAATTTAACTTGACAAAAAAAGTGATTAGTCGTATGATGAATTCAATATTAAAGGGGAGTAGCTGCTACAATTATGTCGTCATTACGAGAATAATCTCCGGCATAATTGGCAACCGACGTTGTTAGCAAGACCTTTACCGTTTGAGTGTGCTTTCAAACGGTAAAGGTCTTTTTTTATGGTTTAAACAGCGATTTTTGTCTAAACTATAAAGAAATGACTAATTATTATATGTAATAATGCTGCATTGCTACAATATTTCTATGTTAAATTGCATTTGCTTAACTAAGCTAGCTGACCTGAAGGAGATGGTGAAAAGAATGGAGTTTTATCGTAAAAGTAAGGCTGATGTTCTAAAAGAAATTGAAGCAACTGAAAAAGGGCTGTCAACTGAGGAAGTAAGAAAACGGATTGAACGAGATGGCTATAATGAATTTGAAGATAAGGAAAAAGTTCCAACTTGGAAATTATTTTTAGAAACCTTTAAAGACGCAATGGTAATTGTCTTATTAATTGCTGCTGGTGTGCAGTTAATTTTAGGTGAAATTGTTGAGACTATTGTTATTGTAATTGTATTAATTATGAATGCAATAATTAGTGTTGTGCAAACGAAAAAAGCAGAAAGTTCATTAGATGCACTTCGAGATATGTCTGCTCCTGAAGCCAAAGTGTTGCGTAATGGTACAAAGCAAACGATTCCTGCAAAAGAGTTGGCACAAGGAGATATCGTATACTTAGAAGCTGGTGACTTTGTTCCAGCGGATGGTCGTATTTTAGAAAGTGGATCATTAAAAGTAAATGAAGGAATGCTTACTGGAGAATCAGAAGCTGTAGAGAAAATGACAGATGTTATTGAGGAAGAAGCCGCACTAGGTGATCGAATTAACATGGTATTTAGTAGCTCCCTTGTTGTATATGGACGTGCAACTTTTGTTGTTACGGGCACTGGGGAAAATACTGAGATTGGTAAGATAGCAAACTTGCTGTCAACAGCTCAAGAAAAACAAACACCACTGCAACGAAAATTAGATGCGTTCAGTAAAAAATTAGGGTTCGGTATATTGCTACTATCGGTTGTTATCTTCGCAGTGCAAGCCGCACGTATTTGGCTTGGAGATGCGGAAGTCGATGTTACAACGGAAATTCTTAATGCATTAATGTTTGCTGTTGCTGTAGCAGTTGCAGCCATTCCTGAAGCGTTACAATCAATTGTAACCATTGTATTATCTGTTGGGACGAACAAAATGGCAAAGCAACATGCTATTATTCGAAAGCTGCCTGCTGTTGAGACGCTTGGTTCAACTAGTGTTATTTGTACCGACAAAACAGGCACATTAACACAAAATAAAATGACAGTTACAGATTACTTCGTTCCAGAAGGTGAGCAAGAGCATTTACCTGAAAGTCCTGAAAATTGGAGTGAATCAGAGCGTCTTTTAGTTAATATATCAGTGTTATGTAATGATTCTTATATCAATAATGATGGAAAAGAAGTTGGTGATCCTACTGAGGTTGCGCTAATTAATTTTTCAAATGATAATAATCAAGATTATCATGAATTGCGTGAGACACATAAAAGAATTGCGGAGTTACCATTTGATTCAGACCGTAAGTTGATGTCTACACTTTATACTATTAAAGGTGAAAGGTTGATGTTAACTAAGGGTGGACCTGACGTTATGTTCAACCGTGCAAGTCATATTCTAGTAAACGGAGAAGAACAAGAATTAACAGCTGAGTGGAAAGAAAAATTACACGTTGCTAACGAAGATTACTCAAAGCAAGCACTTCGTGTGTTGGCATTTGGTTATAAACGCTTTAATCAAGATAAAACAGCTTTAGAATATGAAGATGAAAATTCAATAGTTTTAGTTGGACTTACTGCAATGATGGATCCACCACGTGAAGCTGTATATGGTTCAATTGAACAGACCAAAAAAGCAGGCATTAAAACGGTTATGATTACTGGTGACCATAAAACAACTGCAGAAGCAATTGGTCGTAAAATCGGCTTGATGGAAGAGGACGATATTGCTTTAACTGGCCAGGAACTAGATGCATTATCCGAACAAGAACTTGATGATAAGTTAGAACATATTTCTGTTTATGCACGAGTGTCTCCTGAAAACAAAATTCGGATTGTAAAAGCGTGGCAAAGAAAAGATCAAATCTCAGCCATGACTGGGGATGGTGTTAACGATGCACCAGCATTGAAGCAAGCAGATATTGGTATTGCAATGGGAAGCGGAACGGATGTTGCAAAGGATTCAGCTGCTATGATCTTGACAGACGATAATTTTGTTTCGATTGTAAATGCAGTTGGTGTTGGACGTACTGTCTTTGATAACATTAAAAAAGCCATTAGTTATTTATTTGCTGGAAATTTAGGTGCGATTATTGCGATATTGTTTGCTGTAGTGGCTGGATGGGCTAATCCATTCACGGCTTTACAACTATTGTTCATCAACCTAGTAAATGATTCACTGCCAGCAATTGCGCTTGGTATGGAGAAATCTGAACCAGATGTGATGAGTCGTAAACCTCGACGTGTTGATGAGGGTATTTTTGCAGGTGGGACAATGCGTTCCGTTGCTACACGTGGAACGATGATTGGTATTGCCGTAATTATTTCACATTTCATTGGTTTACAGCATTCAGATGAAATGGGTGTTGCAATGGCATTTACAACCTTGATTTTATCAAGAACACTACAAACCTTTGCTGCAAGGTCTAATACGCAAACGATCTTTGGCGTAGGGGTATTCAGTAATAAGTATGTACTTGGTGCAGTAGCTGTATGTTTCGCGCTATACAGCCTAACAATTTTACCATTTACACGTGATATCTTTTATATACCAGCAACATTTGGTTGGAACGAATGGGTGATTGCAACTGCATTAGCAATTGCTGCAGTTATCATGATGGAAATAGTAAAAGTTATCTATCACAAAATTTCTAAATAATATTAAAGGTCTTTAGTTCTTAAACTAAGGGCCTTTTCTTATGTGAAAATATGATATTTTAGGTGTAGTTATATGAATATTAATGCTATAATTTAATAGGTGAAATCGGTAAAATAGAACTATTGATCTAAAGGGGATTAAGCGCATGGAAAAAGCAGAATTATATTATCAATCTGTTATAGATGGAATGCAGGATATGGTTTTTGTGATGCGCGTGAGTAATGATGGCCAGTACTTTTATTATGAGTATATCAATAAAAAAGCTATAGAAGTATTAGGGCTTACAACAGAGATCGTCGGGGAAGAATTGGCTAGTGTAAATCCTACACATGTAACAAGTGTTTTGTATGATAAATATCGTGAAGTAGTAGTAAGTGAAAAACCACTTACCTATCAAGACACTTTTCACAGATATGAGAACGAGCAAATGGTTAGCGAGACCACTTTAACCCCTTTATGGGATAATAATGTAATAAACAAAATAGTCGCAGTAACGCGCGATATTACTAAATTAAAGATCGCAGAATGGGAAAGAGAACATTTAGAAGAGAAAATGAAAATTAGTAGACGACGCTATAAGTCTTTATTTATCCATAATCCAGAAGCAATTTTTCATATAGGTTTAAAGGGTAACTTAATAAGAGATAACAATGCATTAGAAAAGTTAACAGGAATAAAAGCAAATTTTATAAAAGGGATCTCTATACTAGATATAATTCCAGAACAAGATAAGGGCAAGGTGAAAAAAGCATTTTATCAAGCAATTCAAGGAAAACCAGCATATTTTAATACTGTAATAAATACCTACTTCTTAAAAGATGCTTTTTTACAAGTTAAATTAGCACCAGTTATATTAAACAGAAGTGTACAAGGCGTTTATGCAATTATAAAAGATATGACTGTGGAGAATAAGGTGAAGCAAAAATTAATCGAGAATGAGGAGAAATTCCGGCTTATTACGGAGTATTCTTATGATCTAATCGCATTAATAGATAGATCTGCAGATATCATCTATGCATCGCCTTCACATGCCTATGTACTCGGTTTTCCAACTGAGGATTTTATTGGAAAATCATTGCTTGATTTAGTTCACGAGGATGACCATTCACTGCTGCGTCAAGCAATTGTAGATTCAATTGAAGATGAATTTGCTTTTACTATAGAATATAGGATCAGAGACAGTCAAAATGAGTGGTATTGGTTTGAATTAAATGGTCAACCAGTTTTTAAGAAAAATGGCCAATTTCAACATATGGTTACTGTAGGGCGTGACATCACTGTACGAAAGCGATATGAAGAAAGACTAAAAAATTATGCTTATCATGACTATTTAACAAATTTACCAAATCGTCGTTTATTTCAAGATCATCTAACAAAAATGTTAGCATTATTTGAGCGGAATGAAAAAGCTTTTGCTGTTATGATGTTAGATTTAGATAATTTCAAGGAAATTAACGATAAGTTGGGGCATGATGTTGGTGATGAAGTAATTAAAGAGTTTGGACATAGATTACAAAGTACAATTCGAGAAATGGATATGGTAGCTCGAATGGGTGGCGATGAATTTGTTATTTTGATATCAGAAGTTGAATCATTGCAAAATGTTAAACAAGTAGTTAACCGTATTGAAATGAGCATTGCAAAACAGTGGAATATAGCAGGGTTTAATTTTGAAATGAGTTCAAGTATTGGAGTAGTTGTTCCAAGTTATAACCAATTCACTGTGAAAGAATTAATTAAACATGCGGATGAAGCATTATACGAAGCAAAAAATACGGGGAAAAATAGATCAGTTATTACAATCTGTGAATAGTTAATAACATGAAAAAAGTTGTCAGTTAACTGACAACTTTTTTTGTAGGTAAATCTTAAACAAATGATGTCTATTTTACTTAACTTCGTAGCATTTTTGCTATAAATACGACTAGAGCAATTACTAATAAAATGTGGACCAGTCCACCAGCTATCTCAAATAAGAACCCAACGAGCCAGATTAATAATAAAATACTAATAACTGTCCAAATCATCCAATTCACTCCTTTATAATTAACATACCCATAGGTTTAGACAATTAAACTGATAGAGTTTTTTCTAATAAATTGTATAAATCCTTTTTTAGTTTTCGCTTTTTTCTAAAAGATTGTTGCTTATGATACAATTTATATAAAGTGCGCATTATGTTACTCGCTACGTCACCAAAGGCTTTCCCTTTCCACGGGCACGGCCTCAACTAATTTTTAAGTAAAAAATAGTAAGAGATAAAAACGTATTGGAATATCTGTGTATTGTGATATCCAGTTATCTATTTTTAGCCTATCTAGCGTATCAAATGAAATTGACGAGACTCCTGTGGGAACAGCGCGAGCTGAAGATCCACTCGGAGGTGGTTTTTTGCCTCCGAGTTAGCTGAAGCCGTGGGGCTGCGATTACTCGCCCCATCATAAAGCCCTGCCCACGGAAAGGGAGCCAAATTCATTTGAGTAGCGGGTTAGTAATAGTAAATTGCGTTACTGGTTATTGCACTTTTTATATCAAGTCCGAATATTTAGAAGCAACAATATTTATGAAAAGAGCCTTAGTTTTTTTGCTAAACAAGCACATAATAAACTCTTTGAATGCATAAAATCAGCCTAAGATAGATGTAAATCAAGAAAAGTGGAACAAATAACGTCATGTTATCAAAAAAATCGACATAAACTAGCAAAAAGGGGTTGCATCCAACCTGTTCGATTAGTATAATGTAAAACATCAACTCCTTTCGAGCCAATATTTTAGTTAACTCAGAGAAAAAGAACACTTTAGAATGCGGGTGTAGTTTAGTGGCGAGCGATACATCACCGAATATACTCCGAGTTGTCCCGAAGCATAAATCATCTATGAGTATCCTAGCAGATGCAGGGACAGTGTAACCACAGTTTAGATTTAGTATTTACGGGCGCGGATTAGAGAAAAAGAACATTTTAGAATGCGGGTGTAGTTTAGTGGTAAAACCTCAGCCTTCCAAGCTGATGTCGAGGGTTCAATTCCCTTCACCCGCTCCATAACATATGTGAACAACGCAGTATTTCGTTGAATGACAACGAAGTATTGCGTTTTTAAATGTCCAGATTCTTTTGGTTTTCTTGAAGCTACCTTGATTTGCTTGCTTCAGATGTACCGAATGTTTGAACACGCACTATAAGGAGATTTTAAATTGAAACAATTACAAGATATGTTACAACAAATAGATGGAAATAGTTATAAATCTTATAAGACAATTCAAGGCAGGTATTCATTTCATCGTTATGAATTGCATGTTGACTATGTCCAAGGTGATCCATTTGCAGCACCTTCAAAAATTAGAATTATCATTCCAACTGCCTATCGAAATATCAAAGCAGAATGGAAGAATGACAGCAATAGAAAAGTATATGTAGAGGATAGAATAGCACGCTCTATTGGTAAAGCAGTTTCTCAAAATAAGATTCAACCAAGAGGAACTGGGAAAAGTGGTTTAATTGCTATTGATGCACCGGGTCAAGAAATACTAGAACGTACTGCTGTTTCGTTAGACCCGGAACACGTAACCATTTGTTTAACAGTTGGTTTGCCAGCAAATGGTCGTCGAATTAATGGAAAAGAAGCGAAAAGGCTGTTCTTTGATGCAATACCAGCAATATTATCCGATTCAATCTTTTCAATAAAAGATGATGCACTTGAAGAAGTAGCTGAACTGTCGGATCAACATCAGGCTATAAGATCAGAGATGAAGAAAAATAACTGGATTACATTTGTGGCAGACGGATCAATTCTCCCCCGAGAAAGTGGTATCAGTAATCGTCCATTGAAAAACGCTGTCCCTTTTAACAGTCCGACTGCTAATTGCGTTTCAATTGACGTACCACATCGAGATCAACCCGTTCATGGTATGGCTATACCCAAAGGGATTACTTTAATTGTTGGCGGTGGTTATCACGGGAAAAGTACTTTACTACAAGCAATCGAACGTGGTGTCTATCATCACATCAAAGGTGATGGACGTGAGTATGTTTTGACTGATCCTGCAGCAGTAAAAGTTCGTGCCGAAGATGGAAGGAAAGTGAGTGGTGTGAATATTTCTGCTTTTATCAATCACTTACCACATCAACAGGATACAACACACTTCACGACTGATAATGCAAGTGGTAGCACATCACAGGCCACCAATATAATAGAAGCACTTGAAGCGGGAGCACGAACATTGTTAATTGATGAGGATACAAGTGCAACAAACTTTATGATTAGAGACCGACGAATGCAAGAACTTGTTGCTAGAGATAAAGAGCCGATTACACCATTTATTGATAAGATTAAACAGTTACAAGATCAGCTAGATACGTCAACTATATTTGTGATGGGTGGTTCAGGCGACTATTTTGATGTGGCAGACCAAGTAATTATGATGGATCAATATAAACCTACTAATGTAACCGAAAAGGCGAAAGACATCGCAACAAAATATCCTGCATATCGCGAGGATGAAATTGAGCAGTCTTCTGGTAAAGTATCAAATCGAGTATACCTACAAAATAGCTTGCAAACCTATAAAGGTAAGAAATCGAAAGTGCAAGCAAAAGGATTATCCACTATAATAATGGGTGAAACTGATATTCAATTGGATTATCTTGAGCAACTTGTCGACAGTTCCCAAACAAATATGATTGCTGAAATTATTCGTTATTTGGATCAGAAACAAATTTTGAAAAAAGAACTTACAATCACACAATTATTAGATAAAATAGAGAAGCAAATTGAAACAGTAGGTCTTGCTTCATTTGCAACACGCCCTAATGAACATCCAGGAGAACTAGCTAGACCAAGGCGTTTTGAAATAGCAGCAACGTTAAATAGAATCCGAACAGCAAAAGTTAAATAAATCCGTTAGAAAGGTGGGGGAGAAATGGCTTATGAACAATTAAAAGAAGAGATTGTTGCTTATAGTAAGGAGATAGGCATTGATAAAATTGGTTTTGCTGCTGCTAATGAATTTTCAGAAATGAAATCTCGATTGGAACTACAACAAGAAGCTGGATACCAGTCTGGATTTGAAAAAGGGACAAATGAAGAGCGGACACAACCAGAATTATTATTGTCTAATGCCCAATCAATTGTGGCAATTGCTGTTGCATATCCCTCACGAATGAAGAACCCACCTAAAAGTAAAAAAGGTGAGCGCCGTGGTAATTTTTGTCGTGCATCATGGGGAACAGATTATCATGATGTGTTGAATGAAAAATTAGATAAATTAAGTACTTTTATCGCAACAAAAATAACAGGCTTTCAATTCCGTTCTATGGTTGATACAGGGGAATTGTCAGACAAGGCAGTGGCCGAGCGAGCTGGGATTGGCTTTAGTGGGAAAAATACGTTGATCATTACCCCTGAATTTGGTTCTTATGTTTATCTAGGTGAGATGATAACAAATATTCCATTCCCTCCTGATGAACCTGTAGATGATGGGTGTGGGGATTGCACAAAATGTCTGGATGCTTGTCCGACCGGTGCTCTTGTTGCACCAGGTAGATTGAATGCACAAAACTGTATTGCTTTTGTTACACAAACAAAAGGGTTTTTACCAGATAATTACCGTGAAATGATGGGAAACCAACTATATGGTTTTGATACGTGTCAACTCGTTTGTCCAAGAAACAAACAAGTAGATACGCATCTACATCCAGAACTCGAGCCTGATCCAGAATTAGTTAAACCACAATTAATCCCACTATTGTCAGTATCAAACCGTGAATTTAAAGAGAAATTTGGATCAATGGCAGGAAGTTGGCGTGGCAAAAAACCGATTCAACGTAATGCTATTATAGCGTTAGCGCATTATAAAGATGAAGCGGCTGTAGATGAATTGATTCGTTTAATGAAAGAAGATCCGCGACCTGTTATTCGTGGTACTGCAGCATGGGCAATTGGAAAGATTGGTACAAGCGATGGTTTTGATGCGATCCATGCAGCGAGAGAAAAAGAAACGGATGAGGAAGTAATAATTGAGATGGATAAGGGATTAGCCTTTGAAAAAGTTAAACAGAATATCTAATATATACTTCATGCTTTGCTATGCTCCTTCATACGCTTAAGGTAAGAGGAGTTGGTAAGCATGGAACTAATGAAAAAACTGACAGACTATTGGCAGGATAACCTGGCAATTGACCGTAAAGAGGAATCTGAGAATTGGATTCAAGCGAAGAAAGCATTACATGAACAAAGAGGACATAAAGTGCCACATATCTCTGGGCAAGGGAAAGTTATTCGGGATATGGTACTTGAACGAGATGAAATGAAAGTAAACTATTTACTTGGTGTAACATTTCTAATTAAACAAGGCGATCATTTTTATCGAGAAGAAGAACAAAGAGAACATGTAGCCTCTTTTTATAAAGGAACCCTTGTAGAGGATCAGTTGAAATCAGACGAACCATCTAGTCAAGAAGACACACCTAATATTGAAAAAGACGTGTTGAGTCGATCACAAAAAGAACAAAGATTTTCGTATGATCGGCATGCAACTGTCCAATATGCTGAGCGTTGGTGGAATGATTATAACCCAGCTTACAAGCAATTTGATGTCGATTGTACCAATTATGTTTCCCAATGTTTACATGCTGGTGGTGCACCGATGCGTGGCTATCCAGATCGATCAAAGGGTTGGTGGTACCAAAATGAAAAATGGAGCTACAGCTGGTCTGTTGCACATGCTTTACGATGGTATTTAAGTGGATCAAAACAAGGCTTAAAAGGGAAGGCAATTGAAAAACCGGAGCAACTTATTCCTGGTGATGTCATTTGCTATGATTTTGAGGGTGATGGCAAATGGGATCATAATACGATTGTCGTAAGTAAGGATGCGAATGGTATGCCGTTAGTAAATGCGCATACCAATAACAGCCGACATCGTTACTGGGATTATAAAGATTCATATGCATGGACATCTAATTGCCAATATAAATTTTTTCGAATTGGTGAAGATTGAGGATTGTGCTATAATAAGTGAGTTATTAAATCGGTCGTTCTTTAAAGTTTCTATTCTTTTTTGAACACGCACTTATATTTTTGAGGTGAAGAAAAGTGGGCTTACATGTCGTATTATATCAACCAGAGATCCCTGCAAATACCGGAAATATTGCTCGGACTTGTTTAGCAGCAAACGCTACATTACATTTGATCCATCCATTAGGTTTTTCAACAGATGATAAAATGCTTCGTCGTGCAGGGTTAGATTACTGGCATGATGTGAATATCTTCTATCATGATTCTCTTGAACAATTGTATGCGGGTTATCCAGATGGTAACTTTTATTATATTGAAAATTTCGGTGAAAAATATTATTCGGATTTTGATTTTAGTGATCCTGAGAAAGAGCTGTTTTTTGTTTTTGGTAGAGAAACAAACGGCATTCCTAAATCCTTACTAGAAGGAAAAGAAGATCGTTGTCTCCGAATCCAAATGGCGCAAAATGATAAAGTTCGTTCTTTAAACCTGTCTAATACTGCAGCAATTGTTGTCTATGATGTTTTAAAACAACAAGGATTTCCAAATATGCATTAAGAATTGAAGCACAGTTTTCTAGTATATCACTAGCGAACTGTGCTTTTTTTATTAGCAGAGCATTTCAATTGTTATATCTAGTGAAAAATCATTTTCTCTCTGTTCCAGACATAAAGTATAAGTATCAATTAATTGGGATATTTATGGGGAGGCAACTTGATGGACATTTTAAGAAAGGCAAAAGGATACCGTGAAGAACAAGAAAAGTTAAAATGGGAAGGTACACTAGCCGATTATTTAGAGCTTCTAAAGATGCGCCCATATCTTGCGCAATCTGCACATTCACGGGTATATCAAATGATTAAAGATCAAGGGATAGAAGAAATAGAAGGAAAGAAAAAATATCAGTTTTTTCAAGATCACATCTTTGGGTTAGAGGAAGCATTAGAACGTTTAGTTGAAGAATACTTACACCCAGCAGCAAAACGTCTTGATGTTAGAAAACGAATTCTTTTGTTAATGGGACCAGTCAGTGGTGGGAAATCAACCTTGGTTACATTACTCAAAAGAGGTTTAGAAGCGTACACATTGACGGATCGAGGTGCAGTTTACGCTATAAAAGGCTGCCCGATGCATGAAGATCCGCTTCATTTGATCCCACAACATTTGCGAGCTGATTTTGAACAAGAATTTGGTATAAGAATTGAAGGACATCTTTCTCCATTAAATACAATGCGTTTAGAAAAGGAGTATGGAGACAGGATTGAAGATGTAATGGTGGAGCGGATATTTTTTTCTGAAGACAAACGTAAGGGAATTGGAACATTTAGTCCATCAGATCCCAAATCACAAGATATTGCGGATTTAACAGGATCAATAGATTTCTCTACGATTGCAGAGTTTGGTTCCGAATCAGATCCGCGTGCGTATCGGTTTGATGGTGAATTAAATAAAGCAAATCGTGGTATGATGGAGTTTCAAGAAATGTTGAAAAGTGATGAAAAGTTTCTTTGGCATTTGCTATCCTTAACACAAGAAGGAAACTTCAAAGCAGGAAGGTTTGCGTTAATCTCTGCTGATGAATTAATTGTTGCGCACACGAACGAAGCAGAATATAGATCTTTTATTGCAAATAAAAAAAATGAAGCCTTACATTCACGAATGATTGTGATGCCTGTTCCGTATAACCTTAAATTGAGTGAGGAAGAGCGGATCTATCAAAAGATGATTCAAGAAAGTGATATGAAGAATGTGCATATTGCCCCACATACGTTAAGGGTTGCATCAATGTTTACCATTTTAACGCGACTAAAAGAATCTACAAAAGGAAATATAAGTTTACTTAAGAAAATGTATCTATACGATGGACAGACGGTTGATGGATTTAGTGAAGCTGATCTTCCTGAACTAAAGAAAGAATTCAATGATGAAGGAATGAGCGGGGTCGATCCGCGCTATGTGATTAATCGGATATCCTCTACTATTATCAAAAAAGAAATGACAGCAATTAATGCGCTTGATGTGTTGCGTTCATTAAAAGATGGTTTAGATGCTCATCCATCTATTACAAAAGAGAATAAAGCTAAATATTTAAATTTTATTTCTATTGCTCGCAAAGAATATGACGAATTAGCAAAAAAAGAAGTCCAAAAAGCATTTGTTTATTCGTATGAGGAATCAGCTAAAACATTAATGGATAATTACTTAGATAATGTAGAAAGCTTTTGCAATAAATCAAAATTAGAAGATCCATTAACCGGGGAAGAAATGCAGCCTGATGAAAAGCTGATGCGTTCCATTGAAGAGCAAATTGGTATTTCGGAAAATGCTAAAAAAGCTTTTCGGGAAGAAATTTTAATTCGCATATCAGCATATGCTCGTAAAGGTAAGAAATTTGATTATCAGTCACATGAACGCTTGCGTGAAGCAATTCAGAAAAAACTATTTGCAGATTTGAAAGACGTTGTTAAAATTACGACGTCAACCAAAACACCTGATGAACAACAATTGAAAAAGATGAATGAAGTTGTTGCTACTTTAATTGATACGTATGGTTACAACTCAACATCTGCTAACGATTTGCTACGTTATGTTGGAAGTTTATTGAATAGATAAACTCTTTTCGTTGCATTTAAAGTTCCGACTTGAGGTAAACTCCGTCGTAACTAGTAACGTAAGTTACTAACCCACTACGGAATCAAAGGCTTTCCCTTTCCACGGGCACGGCCTCAACTAATTTTTAGAAGAAAATGCACTTCTAAAAATGGATTTTCGGCTCGTGGGACTGCGATTACTCGCCCCATCGGAAACATTCGCTGTACCCGTAGGAGTGAAAAGCCTTTGATTCCTTCGCTAGATAGCGCATCTTTTTTCATATACCTTGCACTCTCTATTACTGCTATCTTATGTTTTAATAAAATAAAGCATTTTAAACTCTTCTTAATTTGTGAACAACACTAGCGTATCAAGCGAAATCGGTGACACTCCTCGGAAATATAGTTCAATTTCCTTCGTGCGATGTGAGTTCATTGAAGCATTCCTTGTCCTGCAGGAACAGCGCGAGCTGAAGATCCACTCGAAGGCGGTTTTTGCCTTCGAGTTAGCTGAAGCCGTGCCTGCGGAAAGGGAGCCGATTTCGCTTGAGGAGCGGGTCCAAAAATTCTTTTTACGACGTAGTTTATATAAATTGTGTCATAAAGAACAATCTTTTAAAATAAAGATAATAGTTAAAATAAAAACCCTCCTTGTGAGGGTTTTTTAGACTAGGAAATTATGTGTGAAATCTAATGGATAGCACGTTGTTTCCATAAGAAGAATAGGGTATATTAAGAAAGAGTAAGACAGAATTTAAGCAAGATTATGGGGGTCTCATACGTGACGGAAAAAGAATCTAATAGAGGATTCTGGCATACTATTCATGACGCAAATAAAGGGTACATCGAAGAGCAATATCGTATGTATTTACAACAATCTGAAACTGTTCAAAATTCTGTTCGTGATTTGTTTGAGCGATATGGTCCTCCAATATGGACAACGAATCAAGAGAGTGAGCATAATCAAGATAATGTATCACTTAATACTATAAAAAAAGTAACAAAAGCTATACGGTTCATTGACGCAATAAGACGTTCTGGCCATTTAGCAGCTAATATTTATCCAATACAAATGAAACAAGAACAAGATAACACATTAATTGATGAAGCAACCTACGGGTTAACTGTAGCCGATTTAAAAAATATTCCTGCATCATTTATTTGGGAAGAATCACCCAATCACTTAAAAACTGCATGGGATATAGTAAAAGAGTTAAAGCAGCAATATAGTTCTACAATCTCTTTTGAGTATGATCATGTAAATAACGAAGTTGAAAAAAGCTGGCTTCAAGACCAAATTGAATCAGGTACTTACAAAGCTTACCTCTCAAATGATGAACAAAAGGATCTATTAAAGTTGTTAGTTGATGTAGAGGAATTTGAGCGGTTTTTAGCAAAAACATTTGTTGCTCAAAAAAGATTTTCAATTGAAGGATTAGATGTATTGGTTCCAATGTTACAGTATTTAGTCCAACAAACACTCTACGATAATACAGACAATGTATTAATTGGTATGGCACATCGTGGAAGATTAAATGTCTTAACGCATATATTAGATAAACCGTTTGATAGATTACTCTCAGAATTTTACCATGCTCAAGGCAAGGTGTTAATGCCGAGTTCACCTACAGATTCTACTATTGGTTGGACTGGTGATGTAAAATATCATTTTGGTACAAAACGACATATTGAAAACGGAAACAACGCTACTAAAGTGACGCTTGGACATAATCCATCCCATTTGGAATTCGTTAATCCTGTTGTACAAGGTTTTACAAGAGCATGTCAGGACATGCGATATCAAAGTGGCTATCCAATACAAAATCAAGATAAAGCTTGCAGCATATTGATTCATGGTGATGCAGCCTTTACAGGACAAGGTGTTGTTGCCGAAACATTAAATTTAAGTGGATTAACAGGTTATCAAACAGGTGGAACAATTCATATAATTGCGAACAATCAAATTGGTTTTACGACGAATTATAATCAAAGTAGATCTACACAGTATCCAAGTGATCTAGCTAAGGGATTTGAAATTCCAATTATTCATGTTAATGCTGATGACCCTGAAGCCTGTCTGTCTGCAATGAAAATGGCATATGCTTACCGGAAGAAATTTAATAAGGACTTTTTAATCGATTTAGTCGGGTATAGAAGATATGGGCATAATGAGATGGATGAACCACGTGCGACACAACCGACACTATACCGAGAAATTGACCAACATCCTTCGGTTACAAAGATTTATGCAGAAAAGTTATTAGATGAATCTGTTATTCCTAAAAGCAAACTTAGTCAGTTGCAAAAAGGTGCATCTCATCATTTTCAATCAATCTATTTTAATATGATACAAAATAATAATACAAATCAAGAACAGAATGTAGCACCAACCGCATTGAAAAATGATCTATATAAAAGTGATACAGCTGTATCTTTTGACTTACTTCATACATTAAATCAAGAGTCATTAATACGGCCAGCTAACTTTAGTGCTTTTAAAAAGATTGAAGGGATTTTTAAGAGAAGGGCTCAAGTATTTGAAGAGAAGCAGAGAGTAGATTGGTCGAGTGCTGAATTTTTAGCATTTGGATCTATTTTAGCAGATGGCATTTCCATTCGATTAACAGGCCAAGATACAGAGCGTGGTGCATTTGCGCATCGTCATCTTGTTTTACATGATATAAATTCAGAGAAAACATACAGTCCATTACATGGTTTGTCGTCTTCACGAGCTTCATTTGATATCCATAATAGTCCACTTTCTGAAATTGCTGCTTTAGGTTTTGAATATGGCTATAGTGTTCAAGCATCTAAAACATTAGTGATATGGGAAGCACAGTTTGGTGATTTTATGAATGTTGGGCAAGTAATGTTTGATGAGTTTATTACAGCTGGTCGAGCGAAGTGGGGAGAAAAATCTAATATGGTTATTTTATTGCCACATGGGTACGAAGGGCAAGGACCTGATCACTCTAGTGGTCGTTTGGAACGATTTTTAACTGCCGCTGCAGAGAATAATATGATCATTGCTAATGTCACGACAAGTGCGCAATATTTTCATCTATTACGTCGTCAGGCAACTTTGTTAGATAGTGATGCTGCTCGACCGCTTATTGTTATGACACCGAAAAGTTTATTACGTCATGAAGCAATTACCTCAGAAGTATTTGCTTTGTCAGATGGGGAATTTCAGACTTGTTTAGAACAAGATGTAGATAAAGGTAATCCAAAACAGGTGAAACGAATTGTTATTGGAACTGGTAAAGTCATGGTTGATTTAGCTGAGTTAATGAAAGAAAAAGCAGACAATACAGATTATACGTGGTTACGAGCGATACGTTTAGAACAGATTTATCCTTTTCATGAAAATAAAATTCAAGACCTTTTAACTGATTTTCAAAATATAGAAGAAATTGTTTGGATACAAGAAGAACCAGAAAACATGGGGGCTTGGCGTTTTGTGAAAGATAAGATTCATCAACTATTACCTGAAAAAGTGAAACTACGCTATGTTGGCAGGTGTGAACGATCTTCTCCAGCTGAAGGCGACTTAACAAGTCATCAAAAAGAACAAAAGCGTATTATTCAAACAGCATTAGAACTAACACAATCTGAAACTAATTCATATGTGTCGATAGTGAAATAATAGAGAAGTATTTGGAAATTGAAAGGGTGCCCTTATGACGGAATTAAAGATCCCGGAATTAGCAGAGTCAATTAGAACAGGAACAATTGCAACCTGGCTTGTAGCTATAGGTGATCCAGTAGAAGCTGGAGGACCTGTATTAGAATTAGAAACAGATAAAATTAATATTGAAATTCCTGCTGAAACAAACGGTGTTTTAACTTCTATAAAAAAAGAAGTAGGGGAACAAGTACAGGTAGGTGATGTGGTTGCTATTATTTCTAATACAACTGAAGGAAAAGAACACACAGAGATTGAAAATCGTGATAAGGAAAAGACACATAACACAACAATTCACACTGGGAAATTAAAGCGTGCGGAGGACTATATCGTCGCTTCACCAGCTACTAGAAAAAGGGCACGGCAATTAGGGATTAATTTAAAAGACATTTCAGTTAGTGATCCATTAGGTAAAATCAAGATGAGTGATGTTGAATCGTTTAAAAAAAGAGAAGTGTCTAATTATGGAAAGTTTGCAGAGCCTTTAGAGCAGCAAGTATCTACTGACTCAGCTGACCTTGAAAAACCAATTGAAAGAATTAAGATGTCACAGCGTCGCCAAACAATTGCAAAACATTTAGTTGAAGCACAGCAACAAGCTGCAATGCTCACAACCTTTAATGAAGTTGATTTATCTGTTGTGATGGATATACGCCGAGAGCACAAGGAAGCATTTATTAAAAAGTATGGTGTTAAATTAGGATTAATGTCATTCTTTACAAAAGCAGTTGTAACAGCCTTAATGGATTTTCCTTATTTAAATGCAGAACTGCTTCATGATGAAATATTATTGAAAAAGTTTTATGATATTGGGATTGCGGTTTCCACTGATGAGGGTTTAGTTGTTCCGGTGGTTCGTGAGGTAGATAAAAAAGGATTTGCAGAAATCGAAACAGAAATTAGCCACCTAAGTGAAAAAGCAAGGAGCCGAAATTTAGACCTTAATGATATGGCAGGAAGTACATTCACGATAACAAATGGAGGAGTATTTGGTTCTTTATTTTCCACACCAATATTAAACACTCCAGAGGTTGGTATACTTGGCATGCATAAGATTCAAAAAAGACCAATTGTACTTGAAGACGATACAATTGCTGTTAGGCCGATGATGTATATCGCCTTATCCTATGATCATCGCATTATTGATGGAAAACAAGCGGTACAATTTTTAGCACGTATAAAACAATTATTAGAAGATCCACAAGATTTAATCTCAGATTATCTAGATTAAAAAGGGCCGTTTATGGCTCTTTTTTTATGGGCTCTTTTCGTGAACATTGTTAGTGTAAATATTCAGACTTGATATATAAAATGTATCGTAACTAAAGATATAAATTTCACACTCGCTCCATAAGTGAAATGGCCTCGCTTTCCGTGGACTATTTTTAGAAGTGTCCTTCTTCTAAAAATTAGTTGAGGCCGTGCCTGCGGAAAGGGAACCAATTTCATTTGAGGAGCGGGTCTGGAAATTCTTTTTACGACACATTTTATATAAATTGTGTCGTAAAGAACAATCTTTTAGAAAAAGGTATTTTTATAAGATAAAAAAGCATATCCTTACTCGGAAATAAGATTTCTAAATTTTTAATCAAACCAATTCCTACTGCATAAAATATGTAAACAGATAAAAAAGGAGGGGGATTACCGATGAAAGAGAAAAATTTTCTGATTTCTGAAGAAGATTGGTCGCTGCATCGTAAAGGCTATGATGATCAGAAACGTCATCAAGATAAGATTAATGACGTACTAAAACAAAAGCTCCCCGACCTCGTAAGTGAAGAAAATATTATAATGTCTAAAGGTAAAGATGTTATTCGGATTCCAATTCGTTCATTGGATGAATTCAAAATTCGTTACAGCAAAGAAAAAAATAAGCATGCTGGTCAAGGAGATGGTAATAGTAAGGTAGGTGATACAGTTGCCAAAGGAGACGCTTCTAAAAGAGCTGCTAGACCAGGTGAGGGTGCTGGCGATCAGCCAGGAGAAGACTATTATGAAGCAGAGATATCAATGGAAGAATTACAGGAGGCATTTTTTGCGCAGTTAGAGTTACCTAATTTACAAGAAAAAGAGAAAGATAACATCGTAACAAAAGACATAACGTTTAATGATATTCGAAAAAAAGGTTTGGAAGGAAATATTGATAAAAAGCGAACATTATTAGAGGCATACAAGCGAAATGCCATAAAAGGTAAAGCACAATTTCACCCAATTTATCCTGATGATTTACGTTATAAGACATGGAATGAAATTGAAATACCAGAATCAAAAGCAGTTGTCCTTGCTATGATGGACACAAGTGGAAGTATGGGGCAGTTTGAGAAGTATATGGGACGGAGTTTCTTTTTTTGGATGACGCGTTTTCTTAGAACAAACTATGAGACTGTAGAGATAGAATTTATTGCACATCATACAGAAGCAAAAGTAGTTGACGAAGAATCATTTTTTTCAAAAGGGGAAAGTGGTGGGACAATTTGCTCATCTGTATATAAGAAAGCATTGGAGTTAATTAAAGATAAATATTCTCCGGATCGGTACAATATTTATCCATTTCATATATCGGATGGAGATAATTTAACTTCAGATAATCGACGTTGTGTGGGATTGGTAAAAGAGTTATTATCGTATGCTAGTCTATTCGGATATGCTGAGGTAAATCAATACCAAAGACATTCCACATTAATGCAAGTATTTAAGGATTTTTCAGAGCCTAATTTTGATTACTTTATATTGCGAAAGCAGGCAGATGTATATTATGCAATGCAACACTTTTTTAATAAAGAAAAAGAAAACGTATATGAGTAGAATAAAATTCAGCTTTCAGATACGTTGAGAGCTGGATTTCTTTGTATATACTTATTCGTTTGTTAATATTAAAGTGGGTTCCATGAAAGGAGATAAATTATGAAAGCAGTTCTTTACATAGCACATGGTAGCAAAAATGAACAAACAAATAAGAGGATGCGATTAGAATTAGAAAAGCTAAGTTCACTAGTTGATATGCAAATCCAGCAGGTTGCATTCCTCGAAGCAGATCCAAATATTAAAGAAGGGATTGCACAATGTGTAAAAAAAGGCGCAACAGAAATTATCCTTATGCCTGTATTTCTTTTACCAGGTGTGCACGTTATCAAAGATATTCCGGAGCAAGTACATAGTGCACAACTTACTTACCCAGATGTTACTATTCATATCGGTGAACCGTTAGCTGCAAGTAGTCAGCTTATAACTGATACTGCAGATCGGATATTCAATAAGAAAATAGAGACAAAGGAGAAACAAGCTGTATTACTTGTTTCGCATGGAAGTAGATATAAGGAAGCAAGTGAGACTTTTCAACTTTTTACAGAACAATTACAAAAAGAATTAAAAGATATTTCAGTCTATGATTCTTACTTAAAAACTTCTGAACCGAGTTTTAAAGCCAAACTAGAAGAATTAGTTAAAACAGATTATCAGGTGATTTATGTTGTTCCACATTTCTTTTCTATTAATTCCTTCCCAGAGAAGATAGAGCAGACAGTTACTGCGTTTCAACAAATGTTTAATGAGAATTCAATTGTGTGTATTGATCCGATTGATTTTAATGAAAACATTAAAATTGCCATACAAAACAGAGTGAAAATGATTGATAACTAAACTATAATAATCATTCATAATACTGATTAATGATGTCTGAAATTAAATTTTTATGCGGAAAATTGCAACATAAACGTAATTGCATTCGTCTAAACTATAGGGTGAAATTCAACAAGTTTAGAGTATGGAAGGAGAGACCAGTCATAATGAGGAAGTATCTTATTTTTTGCTTAATAAGTTTCCTGGCATTAATTGGATGCAAACAACAAGAACAAGTATCCATTCCAGAGGGCTATTATGATTATGAAAAAACAGAAGTAAATGAGAGAGTGGAGAGTTTGTCATTTGAATCACAATTACCTCAATTTCTTCCATTTCAAGTTGAGTTTATTATTTCTGATCAGTACATCATTACTGGAACAGATCAAGAAGCGTTAGATATTAGCTTTTATTCAAGTCAAAACGATCTGTTAACCCTTCAAGCAGTTGACGGACATTTTCCAGAGGATATTAGCGGAGAGTCAGTTGAGATTAATCAACAGATAAGTGGTACATATGTTGATAATAGTTTTGCAAAAACACTCTATTGGAGTATGGAGGGCATATCTTATAAATTAGTATTCCGTTCCGGAGTGATTGATAGTGACAATGGCTCTAACACGGTAACGAAAACTGAATTAGTAAAAGTGGCAAAATCGTTTCAAGCATAAAAAAAGCACCTTTCTCAAAAAGGTGCTTTTACTTTACGATTGAATCTGATTTTCTTGTAAGAGCCTGCGCTGTAAATACAGCATTCGTATTACTAATGCAACTGCCCCTACACTTAAACCAATAATTATCCCAACCCAATAACCATAAGGCCCTAGAGTTGTAAATTGTGCTAACAGCCAACCACTTGGTAATCCAATTAACCAATACGAGACAAGTGACATCCAAAAGGCAACATCAACATCCTTGTATCCACGTAAAATACCCTGTATTGGTGCGCCAAATGCATCAGCAAATTGATAAAAGATAGCAAAGAAAATGAAGTTTTTGGTTAAGGAAATAACTTCAGGATTCTGGTTATAAAGACGCGCAACTGGTTCATCAAAAGCATATAGAATGAATCCTGCTAGAAAAGCAATGATGACTCCAGTAATGATTCCCATAAAGGAATAAGTGCGAGCATGGTTTTGTCTATTTGCACCAACCTCAAAACCGATTACAATAGTTAAAGTGGTTGCAATGCTGAGTGGTATCATGTATAGAAAGGAAGCAAAGTTAAGTGCAGCTTGGTGTGCTGCAATGGTATACGTATTATATTCACTCATAAATAGTGTAACAGCTGAGAAAAAGCTTACTTCAAAAAACATAGAGAAGCCAATTGGAACACCAATCCGCAATTGTTCCCACCAGACTCGAATCGAAGGAAGTGTCCAATTACGAAAAATGTGTTGATTTCTAAATGGTCGTACTTTCCAGATTACCCAAACAGCGATTCCGTTACAAAGCCAGTAAGTTAAGGACGATGCTACACCAGCACCAATACCACCTAAGGCAGGAGCACCAAATTCACCAAAAATAAACATGTAGTTAAATAGAATGTTTAAAGGTAACGATAGTAAAATGATAAACATAGATATCCTTGTTTGCCCTAAAGCATCAATATAGCACCTAAGTAAGTTAAAAATAAAAAGTGGAATAATACCAGTACCAATTGTAATTAAATAAAACTTAGCCACATGACTTACTTCGGCTTCTAAATCCATAATTCGTAATATTGGATTGATTAGGAAAAATCCAATGACACTAACAACAATTGCTAATCCGATGGCTAAATAGATTCCTTGTCGTACAGTTTCAGGAATATCTTTTTCCTTTTTGGCACCAAGTAATTGTGCCACCATTGGTGAGATCGCAATTAGAACACCATTTATACCAGTTGAAATAGGGATCCATAAACTAGAACCAATTGCAACACCAGCTAATTGCTCCGCACCAGCATTCCCTGACATAATCGTATCAAAGAAATTCATTGCATACATACTTAGTTGCGTGATTAAAATAGGAAGAAGAATGGTAATAAAAAGATTTATTTTTTGCCTAATCGTTGTCGTTTCATACATATACGTCATCCTTTTATGCTAAAATTCCTTTAGAGGATAAAAAGGATTATAACATAGTTTTATCCCGGTGTAATCGTCCGTAAAACTCCCACTTTAAAACATCGAGAAAAATCAAAGTTGTTTAAGTGGGAGTAAACGGACGCTAACACCCCGAATGGTTCAGCTAACAATCAGTGGGGAAGGGCAAAAACCCCCACTGATTGAAGGTTCACTTTATGCAGATAGTGCCATTTATCCCGGTGAAATCGTCCGTAAACTCCCAATTAAAAACATCGAGGAAATCAAAGTATTTAAATGGGAGTAAACGGACGCTAACACCCCGAATGGTTCAACTAACAATAAGTGGGGGAAGGGCTAAGACCCCACTTATTGAAGTTTCACTTTTTCTTATATTAACGGCAGTGAACTCCCCATGCGGGAAAAAGAAAGGATTTTATTAATGACTGATAAGCGTATTGTATTTACTGGTGGGGGAACAGCAGGACATGTAATGGTAAATGTTGCCATTATACCTACTTTTCAAGAGCAAGGATGGAAAATAGATTATATTGGTTCAAAGTCAGGTATAGAACGTGAATTAATCGAGAGATTGCAAGGTGTTACATACCATCCAATTCAAACGGGAAAACTACGTAGATATTTTTCAAAGGAAAATTTTAAAGACCCGTTTAAAGTGTTAATTGGGATTGAGCAAGCGTATCGTATTTTAAGAAAAATAAAGCCAACTGTAATTTTCTCAAAAGGAGGATTTGTTTCGGTCCCTGTATTAATTGCAGCACGGATGAGTCGTATTCCAGCTGTGATTCATGAGTCAGATATTACTCCGGGATTAGCTAATAAATTAGCGATGCCTTTTGCGAAAAAAATACTTGCAACATTCCCTGAAACGATGCAACATTTACCAGAAAAGAAAGCAGAATGGATTGGCGCAGTTGTCCGGCCTGAACTTTTACAAGGTAGTAAACAGAAGGGGCTTGTGTATGCGAATTTAACTGGGATGAAGCCTGTTTTGCTTATTATGGGCGGAAGTGCTGGTGCACAACGGATCAATCAAGCAGTAAGAACAAAACTAGAAGAATTAACGAAACAATTTGAGATCATTCATATTTGTGGAAAAGATAATGTTGATGAAACAATTAACATGGCAGGTTATACACAATTTGAATATGTTCATGATGAATTACCTGATTTATTAGCAGCAACGGATTTTGTTTTATCACGTGCAGGTGCTAATGCCATTTTTGAATTTCTGGCATTAAGAAAGCCAATGCTTTTAATTCCATTATCTCGACAAGCAAGTAGAGGTGATCAACTATTAAATGCGGATTCTTTTGAAAAACAAGGTTATGCACATGTATTAGATGAAGAAACTTTAAAACCTGAAAAGTTAGTTGAAGCTTTACGAAAGTTGAAACAAGAAGGTAAGACACTTCAAAAAAATATGCGTAAGTATGAGAGTCATGAAGCAAAGGATAAAGTAATTAAAATAATTAAAGATACAGCTAAATAGTGGTTTATAATAGAAAATTAATACCACAAAGCTTGTGGGAGGAAAAAATTGAAGCCAGTTATATGTCCATATTGTCAGAAGCCAATCGAAAAAAGAGATCAACTTGTAACAGTAAGTAATATGTTTAGAATACGTCCTTATCATTATGTTTGTTATCAAACAGTAGAAAGAGAAACAAGAACTATTTGGAGTTTTTGGACACCGGTAAATGGTGTAGCAGGTAACATACGCTTCGTCTTTTTATTAGGAATAGCTATATGGTTCCTCACCACAGATTCACTGGGAATGGGCGGTGAGTTAGTAGGTGTGATTGCGTTTTATAATGTAATGATTCATTTGACAGCTTATTTTTTATATGAAAGACGAGTACCTAAATAGATATAAATAACCACCAATTGGAAAAAAGCTATTCCAATTGGTGGTTATTTTTATATTGAATTTTCAGTTAATATAGGAAATGTGTTAGATGGTGTCGTATTATGCTGTATTTCCCTTTAAATGTTTCACTGGCATAGTTATTCGTGTGAGATGCTATTTTTTTAATGTAAATCATTGAATCTTGTTGTTTATCGAATTTGGGAATTAACTAATAAGTAAACTATAATTAAGTTTGTTGCGTAATCGGAAATATGAATAATATGATTTATTTCATATTAAAAAATATATAAAACATTGAAAAGGGGAAACAAAATGAAAAAGGTACTTATGATTTTATCGCTTGTATTGCTAGGACTATTAGCAGCTTGTGGGGGAGATAATGAAGAAACAATTGATACAATAACACTTGCTGATGCAGGTTGGGATAGTATTAGATTCCATAATAGTGTTGCACAAACAATTATTGAAAATGGTTATGGTTATGATACAGAGGTAACACCAGGTTCAACTGCTGCAACAATTCAAGGTTTACGTGAGGGAGATATCGATGTCTATATGGAAGTATGGACGGATAACATAAAAGAAGTCTATGAAGAAGCAACAGAAGCAGGTGAATTTGAAACGCTATCAGTTAACTTTGATGATAATGAACAAGGTCTCTACGTTCCAACATATGTAATTGAAGGTGATGAAGAACGTGGGATAGAGCCATTAGCACCAGGCTTAGAAACTGTAGAAGACTTAAAAAACTATCCAGAGGTATTTGAAGACCCTGAAGATCCTGGACGAGGAAGAATTCTTAATGCGCCTAGTGGATGGGCAGTAGCAGAACAAATTGATGCAAAATTTGAAACATATGGATTAGATGAAACAATGAATAACTTTATGCCAGGTTCAGATGCCGCTATTATTACATCTCTAGCTGACGCGTACAATTCAGGTGAAGCATGGGTTGGGTACTACTGGTCACCAACAGCTGTTACTGCAATGTATGACCTGACATTGTTGGCTGAACCTGAATATGATGAAGATACATGGAATGAAACGCGTGGTACAGAATTTCCACCGAATGACGTAGTTGTTGCAGTGCACAAAGATATTCCAGAGCTAGCTCCAGAGGTAACGGAATTTTTGAGTAATTATGAGACAAGTAGTGCATTAACTGAGGAAGCATTAGTTTATATGAATGAAAATGAAGTAGATGCAGATGAAGCTGCACATTGGTGGATGAATAAAAACCAGGATATATGGACACAGTGGGTTCCAGAAGATGTAGCAAATGATGTTTTAGAAGCAATTGAATAAAGTAAATAGCTGGTCTAAAGGGCCAGCTGTTTTTTATCCCGGTGTAATCGTCCGTAAAACTCCCACTTCAAAACAACGAGAAAAATCAAAGTTGGTTAAGTGGGAGTAAACGGACGCTAACACCCCGAATGGTTCAGCTAACAATCAGTGGGGGAAGGGCAAAAACCCCCACTGATTGAAGGTTCACTTTATCAGTAAATAAAATAAAGAAATGAGAGGTGAAAAGGCTGCTATATAAGCAGTCATGCCTATGGGGATTTTTCCAAATATACAAAGTAATTTAGGAGATTATGTTAGTGATTTTGTTGATTTTTTAGATACAACATTAGATCCATTATTTGATTTAATATTTTTTATTTCATCAAGAATAATTAATGGTATTGAAGGATTACTACTTATTTTACCTTGGTGGGTATTTATTTTTTTAATCTTTCTTTTAGGATGGTATATTAAGTCAGTGTCATCAGGTATTTTATATGGGGCTTTTATCTTTGTTATCGGAACTTTTGGACTTTGGGAAGAAATGATGATGACAATATCAATTGTACTTAGTGCGGTAATTATTTGCTTATTAATCGGTATACCACTAGGTATCTTAATGTCATTTAGTAAAGGTTTTTCTACCATCATGCGTCCTATCTTAGATGCAATGCAAACAATGCCTAGTTTTGTTTATTTAATTCCAGCAATTTTCTTCTTTGGATTGGGTAATGTTTCGGCTATATTTGCAACATTAATTTATGCGCTACCACCAGTTATTCGTTTAACCGAACTAGCTATTAGGGGGGTAGATCCAGAAGTTATCGAATCAGCACAATCTTTTGGGTCATCTCGTTTACAAATGTTGAAGAAAGTTCAATTACCTCAAGCCTTACCAACCATAATGGCTGGTGTAAACCAAACAACAATGATGGCTTTAGCGATGGTTGTTATAGCGTCAATGGTTGGTGCACAGGGCCTTGGTGAACAAGTATTGATTTCAATTAATCGAATTGATATTGCTTTAGGTTTTGAAGCGGGAATTAGTATTGTATTTTTAGCTATCATTATTGACCGTGTTACAGGTGGAATAGCTGATAAATTTCAGAAACACAGGGGGGCTAAATAATGACTAAGAAAATTCAAATTGAACATGTTTCTAAAATTTTTGGCCCAAAACCAAAATCAGTTATACCAATGATTAAAGACGGCATGTCAAAAGCTGAAATTTTAAAGAAAACAAACCATACTGTTGGTGTTTATGATGCATCAATGGAAATTAATGAGGGCGAAATTTTTGTTATAATGGGTCTATCCGGTAGTGGTAAATCAACATTAATCCGTTGTTTTAATTTGTTAAATAAACCAACAGATGGTGCAATAAAAGTTGATGGAGAAGACATAGTCAAATATTCGGGCTCGGAGTTAAATCATTTCCGTCAGAATAAAATTGCAATGGTATTTCAACATTTTGGCTTGTTTAATCATCGTACTATATTAGGTAATGTTGAGTATGGTCTTGAGATAAAAGACGTACCGAAAGAGGAACGTCAAAAAATAGCGCAAAAAAATATTGATTTAGTTGGTTTAAAAGGATATGGAGATAAGTATCCGGATGAACTATCTGGCGGTATGCAGCAACGTGTAGGTTTAGCACGTGCCTTAGCTAATGATCCAGATATTTTATTAATGGACGAACCGTTTAGTGCGTTAGATCCACTTATTCGTAGAGATATGCAGTTAGAGTTACTTGATATTCAAGATCGTTTAAAGAAAACAATTATCTTCATCACCCATGATGTTAACGAAGCATTTAAGCTAGGTGACCGTGTAGCGGTAATGAAGGATGGTAAAGTAGAACAAGTAGGAACACCAGAGGAAATAATTGAGGCACCAGCTAACGATTATATATCTGACTTTATTCGGGATATTGATCGTTCAAAGATATTACAGGCCGAGCATGTTATGACAAAACCAAATGCATTAGTTTCAATGAAAGATGGTTTAAACGTAGCTGTAAAAGAAATGCGAGAAAATGGTATTTCAAGTGTGTTTGTAGTAGATCGAGGTCGTCACCTAAAAGGTATTGTCACAATAGATGCAGCTATAAATGGTATTAAACAGAAAAAAACACTAGCAGACGTACTTGATACAAATATTACAAAAGCAAGTAAAGATGAATATGTTAGTGACATTATACCAAAAGCACTTGAGTCTAAGTTTCCTTTAGCTGTAGTTAATGAAGAAAACAAACTTGAAGGACTAATCTTACGAGTTCACGTACTATCAGGTTTAGTTGCAGAAGATATTGAGGAAAGCAAAGAATACCATGGTTATTATCAAGAAAAGAAAACAGAAGAGTAAAATCAAAAGCAAAGGGCTTAAGCCTTTTGCTTTTTTGGGTTCAATTATTTTAAATTAGACATGGATTAAAGTACAATGGAAGATATAGATAATGAAAGGAGTTTTTCCATGAGTTTAACTACAACAGCTACTTTGCATAATGGTATTGAAATCCCTGTTTTAGGTTTAGGTGTTTACAAAATGGAAGAAGGTGAAAGTGTTTATGAAGCAGTTAAATCCGCTCTTGCACTTGGTTATCGTCACATTGATACTGCTTCTTTTTACCAAAATGAAGAAGGTGTTGGCAAGGCAATTCAAGATAGTGGAGTTCCACGAGATGAAATTTTCGTAACAACCAAGGTGTGGAATGATCAGCAAGGTTATCATAATACATTAGATGCTTTTGATCAAAGCCTTGAAAAGTTAAACTTAGACTATATCGATCTTTATTTAATTCATTGGCCAGTTCCAGGTAAATATAAAGAGACGTGGAAAGCATTAGAGAAATTTTATAGAGATGGAAAAGCAAAGGCGATAGGTGTGAGTAATTTTCTTCCGCATCATTTGGATGATTTAATTCAAGAGTCAGAGATTAAACCAATGATAAACCAAATAGAGTTACACCCGCAATTGGCACAAACTGAAACAAGAAAATTCTGTAAAAATCATGACATAATAGTAGAGGCATGGTCTCCTATAGCAAAAGCGAAGTATCTAGACGACCCAACTTTACAGAACTTAGCAAAAAAATATAGTAAAACACCTGCCCAGATTATTTTAAGATGGCACTATCAAAATGATATCGTCTCTATTCCAAAGTCTGTTCATGAAAAAAGACAAAAGGAAAATGCAGCAATATTTGACTTTGCATTAACTAGTGAAGATATGACTGCAATTGATATGTTAGATCAGGACAACCGTATCGGCCCACATCCTGACCACTTTCCATATTAAAGAATAATGGACTGTATCTTTTATTAGATACAGTCCATTATTCTTTAGAATTTTATTCATATCCATTAGTTACAAGATCCAACTTACCTGTGTGAGGATCAATTATTAATCCGTGGACAGGAATATCTACTGGAAGTAATGGGTGGTTTTCAATTACAGAAACGGATTGCTTAACAGCTTCATCAACTTGATCAAAGCCTTTTAGCCATTCATTAGGATCGACGGTTAGTTGTGCAACCTGTTCTTCTGTAATTCCTTGTATCTTCATTCTTTCTAATAATGTTTCTGTATCAAGTTGATTCATGCCACAATTATGGTGCGCTATAACAAAAACTTCTTCAGCTTGTAAGGCATGAATTGCTACCAATATACTTTTCATTGCACTGTCATACGGATCTCTAAGAATTGCACCTGCATTTTTAACGATTTTCACATCGCCATTATGGATATTTAAAGCCTTTGGTAATAATTCAATTAAACGAGAATCCATACATGTAAAAATAACAGCCTTTTTATTTGGTATACTATCTGTTTCATAAGGCTGATACGACTTGTTTTCGACAAATTGGTGATTGAAGCTGAGTATTTCCTCTAAAAGCATGTCCATTCCCCCTATATGTACTTCATTATATCTTAGACGATAGCACATATACTTTTCAAGTCTTTTACGATAATAGTTAACTTGGATCAATGTAACATTCTTCACAGATTGTATTTACAGCTAATAGTATAATGTGATTAGTAAATTGTAGAAAGGAGGTCATGAAAATGAAAAATAAGCTTAATCTAGTAGTAGTTTCAACTAACTTTATAACTGGCGTGACCTCCTCGGATAACTTTTCTTAAATTAATGGGATAAATTATTACATTAAAATTTTGGGAAATAAGTCTAGTTAAGTTTGAGTCACGCATAATGTCCGTGACTTTTTTTGTGTTTATGAATAGCACACATGTCCTTGGACGTGTGTGCTATTTTTTATATAAATTAATATTTATGATTAAGACTAATTAAAAAGGAGATGTGAATTATGTTGAAATTCATTCTAACACAAGCAGGAGTAATGGTGAGAAAAGATGACAGTTGATAAAAAGAATAATTATTGAAACGGGTGATATTGTGTATTTATTAAAACAATTAATGAAACGATACGCACTAATATGTGTTGTTACAAGAAGAGAAAAAAGTTTCAAACTTGATCAAGTTGTTTTTATTATTTGCCGTAAATAATGATGATACTGAAAGGAGAGTAAGAATAATGATAATATTTGAATCAAAGGAAATAGTGATGATTAAAGTGAAATGGTGGAAAGGAAGCGGTTAGTAGATATATTTCCTGGGAAATCAATGTGCACTTTTGTTAGTATTGAAAATCTTGTCGCTGATTAAATTTCAGAAAATATTTAATTAAAAAATATAATCCTCAGTATAATAATCTGTTAAAATATCTGTATAGTTTAAAAAGGTGCTGTTTCGATACTGAGGTGACAGGATGGATGAACGAAATAAATTAGATGTTATTGATGAAGATTTGTATGAAGAAATAGATGATGATGAGTTGCTTGAAATATTGGAGCAAGAACGTCAAAAGGTTATAGAAAAAGAGAAAGCTGAAAAAGAAAAACCTACAAAGCGTCCCTTCCCTAAATGGGCGTTTTGGATGATTGCAAGTGCAATGTTTTTAAATGTTATTGCAATTTTTCCACAAACATTTTCTATTCCAGCTATAGAATTTTTAGTTACATCTGCAAAATTATCAGTTGATCCAGTGATTGATGAATACCAAGAATCGGTTGTAGTTGTAAGTGCGGGAAATTCTAAAGGAACAGGTTTTTCTATTTCGCCAGAGGGAACGATTATTACAAACCACCACGTTATTGAAGACGAAAAAGTAATCTCAATTGCCTTTCCGGAAGAGGGATTATTTGCAGCAGAAATAGTTGCAACCTATCCGTCTATTGATTTAGCCGTGTTACAAGTGGATGGAAATGAACTTCCCTTTTTAGAGTTAGCAAAAGAGACTACGTTTGAGTCAGATGAGCATATTCATTTTATTGGAAATCCATTGCGATTTAATGGAATAGCTAATCAAGGTAATATTATCGGTTATACAGATCTAAAAAGTTGGGAGCAACAGGTGCTTATGTTAGATGCACCTATATATCGTGGGAATAGTGGTAGTCCTGTTATTAATCAAAATGGAAAAGTTATCGGTGTTATTTTTGCAACATTAAAACATGATGAACATGGTAAGGTAGGTTTAGCAGTTCCGGTTGATTATTATTATCAAGCATTAGAAGAGTGATACGAAAAACCACGCACATATTAAGTTATGAGTGTGGTTTTTAAATTGAAGAGAAGGAAAATAAGACCAGTTTATTATCAATTTAATTTTAAATTAGGTTTAAAGACCTAAATTTTGATATCTATTTTTAATGAAATGTTAAGTACCTGTGATGGTTTCCGGTATAGATGTTTTATATGATATAAGAGCAAAGCAGATCTAGATAATAACTCATTAAATAGATAAAGTTAAATTGATGGTGGTGAAAAAAGATGAAAAGTCTCGCAGTTTTAGAAACAAGGGAGAATACGTTAGAAGAAAATGTTCGATTAGTCCAATTAGGTGATCGGAAATTACAAAATAGATTACTAAAAGTTTATAAGCCGTTTATTGTGAAAACTGTTTCCGAAGTATGCAAAAGATATATTAGTTCAACAAGTGATGATGAATTTAGTATCGGACTAAGTGCATTTAATGAAGCAATGATTGATTTTTCTCCAGAGAAAGGTTGCTCCTTTTTAGCATTTGCTCGGTTAGTTATAAAGAGAAAAACAATTGATTATATTAGAAAAGAAAGTAAACGACAACTGCCTGTATATTTAGATGATGGTTATAATGATGAACAAATGGATAATGCAATTGAAGTAGAAATTGCAAGCAAAATATATCATTTGAAAACAGAACAATGGCATCAACGTGAAGAAATAAAGGCTTTGGTTCAACAGTTGAATAATTATCAAATAGGTTTTAATGAACTTATAAATAATGCGCCAAAACATAGAGATGCTCGCAATTCGGCTATTAAAGTTGCTCTAACCTTATATCAAAATGAAACAATGCGTGAATATGTGAAGTTGAAAAAGCAAGTCCCAATTAAAGATTTAATTCCTCATGTAACCGTAAGTAAAAAAACGTTAGAACGAAATCGTAAATTTATATTGGCTTTATTTGTTATTTTGGATGGAGATTACATTTATCTGAAAGAATATTTAAAAGGTGTTGGATAACAGAAATATGCTACAATATGGACAAGTTCTATAGGGTGGTGAAATAATATGACAACTAAGGTACGTGTTGGAATAGTTGGATTAGGTGGTATTGCTCAAAAAGCTTATTTACCGATTTTATCAAATGAAAAAAATTGGTCTTTGGTCGGAGCTTATACACCAAATAAAGCAAAGCGTGCTATCATTTGTGAGAATTATCGTATGCAGTCTTTTGACAGTTTAGAATCTTTGAGTAAAGCGTGTGATGCTGTGTTTGTACATAGTACCACTGAAACGCATTATCAAGTCGTGTCTTATCTATTAGACCAAGGTTTAGATGTCTATGTTGACAAGCCGTTAGCAGCTAACTTAGAAGATGCGTCACGTTTGGTGGAAAAAAGTGAAAAGTTAAAACGTATTTTAATGGTAGGTTTTAATCGACGTTTTGCGCCAGTGTATTTACAAGCGAAAGAGTTGGCAGGTAATTTTGATTCAATGCATATTGAAAAGCATCGGCCTAAGGGGATTGGTCCTGCTTCATTTTCCGAGACGATGTTAGATGATTATTTACATTTAGTTGATACAGTTCGTTGGTTTGCGACTGATGATCTTGAAGTAAGACACTTTTTTTCAAAAAGAACAAAAAAAGAAGAGATGATTTTTGCTAATCATACTTATGAAAGTGAAAGTCGCTTATTTTCATCTAGGATGCACCGGCAAGCAGGTGTAGATTTAGAAAAACTAGAACTGACAACAGATGGTGGAATTCTAAGTGTAACAAATATGCGTGATCTCGTTTTTAACAAAGATAACGCATCCCAACTAACAACACCTGGCTCATGGCAAACTGTTGGAGATTTAAGAGGATTTGAAGGTGCAATAAATCATTTTATTGATTGTATTGAAAGACAGAAGAAGCCAGATGTCGATGGTTATGAAGCATTGAAATCACAACAATTATTACAAGATATGGTTGAGAATTAAGTAATATAAGAAAGGGAAGGAACTATGAAAAAGTTTCCTTCCCTCATTAAATATTAATAATCGACTGTTGCAATAGGTGTATAGCTCATTGCATGATCGATATAGTGTAATAATGAATCGTGATTATTCATAATTTGTTGATCATCACGACTGTAATGAAAAGCATGTAAAAATGTTTCGATTTTTTTAGATAAGATGTCATCATTAGTGCGTACCATTAGCACTAATAAATCATCCCATTGTCCCCAAAGCGTAAAGTATAGTGCCTTATCATAATCGGGAATTTCCATCATATTTTATCCCTCTTTCATTAAATGATCCCGTTATCCGGAAATATTTAAAGGGTTACTAGTAGTATGACTCAATTCATTAATATAACGCCAATACATTCTTGGCTTAATTTCCATTTGTTTTATCTTATGCGAATAATAAGTCTTTTGTGTTAATTTTAGGCTGATTTACTGCTTTTAAAGAATGCATAAAGGTAAAATACATTCGCATACTATGCATGACTCTAAAAAAGGAGGAGTTAGTGTATGGAATGGAAAAAAGTAAGTATTGCATTACTGACAGCGTCTACCTTGGTTGCTTGCGGTGCTCAAGATAATAATGAAGTGGGTCAACAAGGTATGAATAATATTGATCCAGTTCGGAATGACACAACGTTAGATACACCGCTTCGCAATCAAAATGTTGGGAATGGACAGGATGATCAACTTACAAACAACAGAGGTAACACTACCTATGATGGTAACTATCAAATTGGTTACGACCCGACAGCAGAGAATAACGGTGCTCAAAATAATGTAATCCAAAGAGATAACATGAACAACATGAACAACAATGGCAAAAGAGCAAATAATGGGTATCATGTAGCTGATAGAGCTGCTGATCGCGTTAATGATGAGGTGCAAGGTGTTGATAATGTTTATGTTGTAACAAAGGGTAATAATGCGTATGTAGCTGCTGATTTAAATCGACGTGGCAATACAAATGGTACAAATAACGATGATGGGCTAACTGACAGGATAAAACGACAAATTGCCAAAGTAGTAAAAGCTGAGACACAGAATGTTGATTACGTCTATGTATCAACAAATCCTGACTTTATGAATTTGACGACAGATTATGCAGATAACGTTGAAAATGGCGAACCAATTGAAGGTTTTTTTGATCAATTCGGTGAAATGATTGAACGTGTTTTTCCACAACAAGCAGATTAATTAAATTTGATTAGTAAGCGGCTGTTCTTATTAGGACAGTCGTTTTGTTATGCATTAGTGAATATCTTCCCGTGAAACTTTTTTTGTGTTATGTTAATTCTACATAAAGCTATAAACAAAATTATCAAGAAGAGTGAAAGAGCAAATCATGAAGATCAGAAATATACTGCTCTTCTTATTTAAATAAGGAAAGGGAAGTGTAAAAATGACTGAAAAGGTTTTACAGTATTTAAGAGACAATCGGGAAGCTCAATTACATGCATTACATAATTTTTTATCTATTCCAAGTGTTAGCACTGACAGTAAACATAAAGAAGATGTGCATCAAGCGGCACAATTTGTTAAGGAATATTTAGATAAAATTGGATTTGATAAGGTCCGAGTACAACCAACAAAAGGTCATCCATTAGTTTATGGCGAATGGTTAGGTGCTGGAAATGATGCGCCAACAATATTATTATATGGTCACTATGATGTGCAACCTGCAGATCCATTAGAGTTATGGGATAGTGAACCATTTAAACCTGAAGTACGTGATGGACGTTTGTATGCGCGTGGTGCTAGTGATGATAAAGGTCAGGTATTTATGCATTTAGCTGTCTTTGAAGCATTTATGAAGACAGAGGGTACCTTGCCAATTAACGTGAAGGTTTGTATTGAAGGAGAAGAGGAAATAGGTAGCGAAAATTTATATGATATATTAACAAAAAGAAAAGAACAGTTTCAAGCAGATTTTGCTGTTATTTCTGATTCAGGGATGGTTGCAAGTGGACAACCGACTATTTTGTATGGTTTGAAAGGTTTTACAGGTCTTGAGTTCACGTTGCATGGCCCTTCTAATGACCTGCATTCCGGATTATATGGTGGTGCAGTAAGAAATCCTGCAATAGCGATGGCCCATTTGTTGGCTTCTTTAAAAGATCAAGAAGAAGTAGTGCAGGTTGCAGGGTTCTATGATGGTGTAGAAGCATTAGGTGAGGAAGAGAGACGATTAATTGATAATGTACCAGGTGAAAATTATCAAGAATCCACAGGTATACCAGAGACAGTATCTGAAAAAGGGTATACAGCAAAAGAACATACAATGGCTCGTCCAACGTTAGAAGTAAATGGTTTATTTGGTGGCTATCAAGGAGAGGGTACAAAAACGATTATTCCGTCTGCTGCTACTGCTAAAATCACATGCCGTTTGGTACCTGGACAGGACCCTGATGTAATCCAAGGTTTGTTGGTCAAACATTTAGAAGAAAACGTTCCAAGAGGAGTTAAGCTTGAGGTAAAGCGCGAACCATTGTCCGCAAAGGCTTATAAAGTAGATCCGAACCATCCGTTGATAGAAAAAGCTGCTGAAAGTTATACAAAAGCATTTGGTAAAGAAACTGTTTATGTGCGTATGGGTGGTTCTATACCAGTTGTAGAGTGGATTGAATCAATTTATCACATGCCGATTGTTTTATTAGGTTTTGGTACACCAGAAGATCGCCTTCACTCACCTAATGAGAGCTTTGCATTAGATAGTTATGACAAGGGAATGGAAACATTGGTATACTATTGGAATGCAGTCAGAAATGATTAAGAATAAGGAATTGATATAAGTAAAAAACGCTCATCTGAGCGTTTTTTTTGTATTCTAATAGTTAACAAGTAGAATGAACGTATATTGTAGTTATTGCGAAACCAAATTAATAATATTGCATAGTATAAAAGAAATTCGTTTCTATTGACTTTTATACCTAACAGGGTATAAAATGATTGTCGGAAAAAGTTTTAATAATAGGAGGTTTTAAAATGATTTTTTTGTCATTGACCTTATTTAGTATTATAGGATATATGTTATATTTACGATACTACCCTGTTAAAGGGGTACCGTGTATAGATAAAGATAAATTAGAAGTCCGAAACAAAAGTGTTACACTAGACATACGAGATTATAACACATCAGCAAAAGAGACGGTTGACAATTCTGTTTTTATGCCTGTGGCTTACTTGAATCGCTATCATCATGAAATACCATCAAAGTATATTTATTTGATTGCTTCTGATAAAATAGAAAGAAACTTAGGTATTCGTATTTTAAAACATAAAGGATACCAGGTTATTGGGTATAAAATCACTAATTGCACATGTAAGGATAAATTAGGGAAATTAGCTTAAAACTATTATAGCTGGAGGGATTACAGTGGAATACACAGATCAGATGAAAAATAGAGTAAAACGTATTGAAGGTCAATTACGTGGGATTTTGAAAATGATGGAAGAGGGTAGCGAGTGTAAAGATGTGATTACACAAATGTCTGCAGCTCGTACAGCAATGGATCGCACGATGGGAGTTGTTGTAAGCTCTAACTTAGTTGAGTGTGTTAAAAGAGCTGAAGAAGAAGGGGAAGATACAGCTGATTACGTCAATCAAGCTGTTAATTTATTAGTAAAGAGTAGATAATTTCCGAGTTGAAATAAAATCCTCAAAATAATCAAGTCCAATACCTTTTCATCATTCGCTTGCCTGAATCATATACTGAAGATAATTCAGTAAAAGGGGAGATCACGGATGAAGCAAGCAGATCAGAAACAATTGGAATACGCAATTGATGAGATCACTGAAATCGCGAAAGGGTTTGGGCTTGATTTTTTTCCTATGCGATATGAAATCTGTCCTCCTGAAATTATCTACACATTTGGTGCTTATGGCATGCCTACTCGCTTCTCACATTGGAGTTTTGGTAAACAATTTCATATGATGAAGTTACAATACGACTTAGGGCTGAGCAAGATATATGAGCTGGTTGTTAATTCAAACCCTTGTTACGCTTTTTTATTACATTCAAATAGTTTAATCCAAAATAAAATGATTGTTGCACATGTCTTAGCACATTGTGATTTTTTTAAAAATAATGCACGTTTTCAAAACACGCAACGTGAGATGGTGGAAAGTATGGCAGCAACTGCAGAACGAATTGCTGCTTATGAAAAGCAACATGGTATTGAAGAAGTAGAGAAATTTCTAGATGCAGTTTTAGCAATTCAAGAACATATAGATCCATCCCTGATAAAAGCTGAATTAGACTGGAGCCTTGATGATTCAGATGATCATGATGTTGTCGTACAATCTAGCTATGAAGACTTGTGGGAATTAGATGAAGTTCCATCGACTGGATATAACTCAAAAAACAAAAATAAAAACAAAAAGAAAAAAATGTTCCCTCCTAAGCCTGAAAAGGATCTTGTTCTTTTTATTGAGGAATATAGTCGTAACTTAGAGGATTGGCAACGTGACATCATGACCATGATGCGAGAGGAAATGCTTTATTTCTGGCCTCAATTAGAGACGAAAATTATGAACGAAGGCTGGGCTTCTTACTGGCATCAAAGAATTTTGCGAGAAATGAATTTAGGTAGTGGAGAAGCAGTTGAGTTTGCTAGTCTAAACGCCGGTGTTGTGCAACCATCTAAGACTCAAATTAATCCCTATTATTTGGGCGTGAAAATGTTCGAGGATATAGAGAAGAGATTTGATCATCCTTCAGACGAAATGAAAAAGTGGGGAGCAGTTCCTGGAAAAGGTCGTGAAAAGATATTTGAAGTAAGAGAGATTGAGTCAGATATATCTTTTTTGAGAAATTATTTAACAAAAGATTTAGTGGAAAGAGAAGACTTATATCTTTTCCAAAAAAAAGGAAATGATTATAAGGTGATTGATAAAAATTGGGAAAGGATTCGTGACCAATTAATTACAATGCGTGTAAATGGTGGATTTCCATATATCACTGTCCAAAATGGAGATTATTTTGGAAATGGTGAGCTTTATTTAAAGCATCATTATGAAGATATAGAACTTGATCTGCACTATCTAGAGAAAACATTGCCTTATATTTATCAACTATGGGGTAGGACAGTTCATATAGAAACTGAAGTTGAAGACAAACTAGCATTATTTACTTATGATGGCACTAGGGTTAGTAAGAAATATATCTGATCACTTCATTTTTAACTAAGCGATAATTCGGTGAAATGGGTCGTTAATTCAGCTTAGTATAATCAAGACAGGGAAGCAGTTAGGGATTACTAACTACTTCCCTGTCTTGATGTATTATTCGTGTAAGGCATGGTGAATTGTTTGCTGAAGTGTTTTCATTACATGTTCATCATCATGGGAATAATAAATTGTTTTACCTTCTCGTCGATATTTCACTAAACGTAAATTTTTTAAGAAGCGTAACTGATGAGATACATTGGATTGTTTTAGTTCTAAACAATCCGATATTTCTGTAACAGAGCACTCTTTTTCAAATAGTAAATGTAAAATCCGAATACGTGTTGGATCAGATAATGCCTTAAATGTCTGAGAAACAATAAAAAGCGTCTCCTCATCAAGGCTGTGATAATCTTCTTTTCTTATTTGGTCCATTATGCTCACCCCTTATTTCAATCAATTACAGCAATCTTCATGATCTTGTATTAACGATCCTTCACCTTCAATTTGAATGGTTGTGTGTTTTAATTCAAAGTTGTCTAATAGTAATTTGGAAGCATTTTGTAAAATCTCATCTCTGTCATAATCATGTTTAACAATTAAATGACAGCTTAATGCAGGAAAATCAGAAGTAATTGCCCAAACATGCAAGTCATGGGTACTCTTAACGCCATCAATTGAATTAAGTTTTTCTTCAACTTTTGTAATATCAATTCGTTCTGGTATACCTTCCATTAAAACGTGAAAAGAATCCTTAGTGACACGCCAACCACTAATTAAGATTAAGACAGCGACAATGACACTTGCGATTGGATCAGCTATATTCCAATTAAACAATAGAATCAATATCCCAGCAATGATCGCCCCAACAGAACCGAGTAGATCCCCAAACACATGTAGTAATGCACTGCGTAAATTTAGATTATCTTCCGTATCACCACGCATTAAAATCCAAGCAACTAATATATTTACTACAAGCCCAATAATTGCTATAACCATCATACTTCCATTAACACTAGGAGGCTCTAAGAAACGGTTATATGCCTCCCAGAAAATATAGATAGATATAGCTAATAACGTAATTCCATTAATAAATGCAGCTAAGATTTCAAATCGTCGATAACCAAAAGTTTTGGTAGAGCTTGCAGCCTTCTCACCAAATTTGAAGGCTAACAAACTAAGCCCTAGTGCTCCAGCATCACTTAACATGTGACCAGCATCAGATAATAGTGCTAAACTGTTGGTAATTAACCCACCAATGACTTCGACTACCATAAATACAAAAATTAAAATAAAGCTTAATAATAAGGCTTTTTTATTCGCATTATGAGTATGATCATGCTCATGTCCCATTATATCCCTCCTATAATAACTCATATGTTCATGTATTCATATTATAATATATATGATTAGTTAGATCAAGAAGTTACCATTTAATAAAGTACAGGTAAATCTGTGTGAATTTTTTGGGTTAGTTATTATTAATTAAACGAAACTAACGTAAGTTAATATTTATAATTTCTCCCAAAGAGTAACTAATATTGTTTTTATATGAATTTTAATCTGTTCCAAGTTATATATTATTTTGTACCTATAGTTTTTTGTAGCACCGTACTAAGTTTGATGAAAATAAAACGTAACGATTACTATTTACAAAACGTAATGGTTACGATATAATCTATCTAGACGTTAAAGTAGAGGGAGAGAAAGTGATGAAGTTATTATATAAATTATTACTATTATTAGTAGTAAGTGGTTTATTGTTTGCTTGTGGAACAGAGGAGCAAACCCAATCAGAATTAGAGTCTGAACAAGAACAAAAACAAGAACAAAAACAAAAACAAAAACAAAAACAATTGCAAGTATATACTACGTTATATCCATTAGAATATTTTGCGAATGAAATTGGAGGAGCATATGTAGATGTTATCTCAATTTTACCAGCAGGAGCTGATCCGCATACTTATGAACCTACATCAAAAACTATGGTTGACATTGCAACAGCGGATGCGTTTATATACAATGGGGCAAATTTGGAGACGTATGCAGAAAAGATTCAAGCAGCATTGAGTGAAGAAAATGTAAAAATGGTTGAAGCAACGGAAGGCATAGATTTACTTAATACTATCCATGCACATGAAGAAGAAGCAGTACACGTGTCTACAGAAGAGAGCAATGACCATGACCATGAAGATGAAGGACATGATGAAGAAGAACACGCAGAAGCTGAAGAGCATATAGAAGATGATGGTCATAATCATGGAGATGTTGATCCTCATGTTTGGTTGGATCCTATTCTAGCCCAAGAATTAGCAGAAAACGTTAAAAATACTCTAGTAGGTCTAATGCCTGAGCAAAAAGAGACGTTTGAAACAAATTACCAAGATTTAATTTTACGTTTAAATGATTTAGATGCCGAATTCCATGAGACAATTGAAAGCTATGAACAAAACAAAATATTAGTCTCGCATGCAGGATATGGTTATTGGGAGAAGGCATATGGATTAGAACAAATTGCAATATCAGGTCTATCATCATCCAATGAGCCGTCACAAAAGGAATTAGAAAGAATTATTGAAGCTGTTAGAGAAAATAATATTGAGTATTTGTTTTTTGAACAAAATATCACACCTAAAGTGGCAACTGTGATACAAAACGAGGCTGGTATCGAGTCGTTGGAACTACACAATTTATCGGTATTAACTGAGCAGGATATTGAAAATGGTGATGATTACTTCACTTTAATGGAGAGAAATTTAAAAGCAATAGAAACAGCTTTATCAGAATAAAAAAGAAATTGATAATCATCTTCCTAACCATAGGTGAATATAGTGTTATAGACGATAACCGCTTGGAATGAATCATTCCAAGCGGTTTCTTTATAAAAAATTAAAAAGGAAGTATGATCCAATTGCAAATATTAAAAACACAGGATTATCACACGATAGCAAAATTAAATAAGTCGGTGCATGATTTGCATGTTCATTTATATCCAGATCTTTTTAAGCCTTATGATCAAGAACTTGTATTAAGTTATATGAAAGAGATGATGAAAAATCCATCATTCATTTTTTTGCTAGCACTAGATGAAGCTTTAGGTCCTGCTGGCTATGCATGGATCGAATTTATCAACTATCCAGAAAGTCCATTCAATTATGCCTATAGTGCAATTTTTATTAGGCAAATTAGTGTTGAGCCTTCAAAAAAACAACAAGGTTATGGCTCTGCTTTAATGAATTTTATTACAAGATTAGGGAAAGATTCGGGAGCCAATCGAATAGAATTAGATTACTGGGGTGCCAATCAAGAAGCTGATCGTTTTTATCAGAAACATGGATTTATAAAAGATCGTATATTTATTTCAAAGCGTATCTGATTTAAAGCCTTCAATAGCGGATTCGTCCGTTTTTGAAGTTTTTTTATGGTGATTATGATAAATAATAATTGTGAACTTTTTGTGACGTTTTTATTTTAGTCACAATTCGATCACATATATTGGTATAATTAAAATACAAACTAATTATTTACACTTTATAAACATTTAAGTATAATATCTTAGGTTATGAAAAAAGTTTTTTATGAAGATGTAAGAAAGGAGAAGGTTTAATGAAGCGCATGCGTACTATCTTTTATATGATTGCAATACTTATGACAACATTGACATTAACGGGTTGCGAGTCAAAGTTAACAGTGTTTGATCCACAAGGACCTGTTGCTCGTAACTTAACAGATTTGATTTTATTTTCGATTATTTTTATGGCCATAATTGTACTTGTTGTTTTTGTTTTATTTGGAATTATTGTTTGGAAATATCGTGAGAAACCTGAAAATAAGGACTATGAACCTCCACATGAAGAGGGGAGTACAGCTCTAGAGATAACATGGTTTCTAATTCCTGTATTAATTGTGATAGCTTTAACGATTCCAACTGTGATTACCATTTCAGATGTTGAGGACATACCTGCGGGATATGAAGACGAAGAACCATTGGTTATTCATGTTACTTCTGCAGACTGGAAATGGATCTTTAGTTATCCTGATCAAGATATTGAAACCGTGAATTATGTTAATATCCCTGCAAACCATCCAATTGAGTTCAAAATGACTTCTGCGGGTACGATGCAATCTTTTTGGGTTCCATCATTAGCGGGACAAAAATACACAATGGCAAATATGCAGACAGATCTTTACTTAGTAGCTGATCGTCCTGGGGAATATGTTGGTCGAAACACAAGCTTTAATGGTGAAGGCTATGCACACATGGCTTTTGAGGTTATTGCTCAATCTCCAGATGATTTTAATGAATGGGTTAATGATATTAAAAATACTGCTAACACATTAACAGAAGATGAATATGCAGAAATATTGACTCCTAGTATAATAGGGCGAAAAACATACAATGGAACACATTTACAATGGATCGATCATGCTCATGGCGGATCAGAAAAATATATCAATCCAGAAGATTATGAAGAACATCTTTATGAGCAAGGCGAGTTGGACGAAGTAGATTCAAATCTGTCAATTACAGATACTGAAGTAGAAGAAGTGGAAGATGAATCAGAACAAGAAGGAAATTAAGGTGGGGGTGAGAAGCGTATGAAATATGATTTTTTTGTAACAGGTGACCCAATAATTTTGATGTCACAAATTGGTATTGGGTTAACAATGATCGGTTTAATTGCACTTATTACGTATTTAAAAAAGTGGACTTACTTATGGAAAGAGTGGTTTACCACTGTAGATCATAAGAAAATCGGGATTATGTATATTATTGCTGGTGTCTTAATGTTCTTCCGTGGTGGAGTAGATGGTCTGATGATGAAGGCGCAGACTTCTCGACCTGGGTTGGAACTTTTAAATGCACAACATTATGATGAGATATTCACGACACATGGTATTGTAATGATTTTATTTATGGCAATGCCGATGTTAATTGGTATTATGAATGTGCTAATTCCACTGCAAATTGGTGCACGTGATGTGGCATTTCCAAAACTAAATGCATTAAGTTTTTGGTCGTTTTTTGTAGCGGCGCTACTATTTAATATTTCCTTTGTAATTGGTGGTTCTCCTGATGCAGGTTGGACATCGTATTTTCCTTTAGCAGGAAAAGAGTTCTCTCCTGATATAGGTAATAACTATTACGCAATTGCACTACAAATTTCAGGTATCGGGACGCTAGCTACAGGGATTAACTTTATTGTAACGATCCTTAAAATGAGAGCACCTGGTATGAAATTGTTGAAGATGCCTATGTTTACATGGACATCACTTGTAACATCTGTCTTAATTGTAGCAGCATTTCCAATTTTGACTATTGCGTTGTTGATGATGACACTTGATAGAATGTTTGGTGCACACTTCTTCACAGTTGCTGCAGGTGGAGATCCGATGTTGTGGCTAAATCTTTTCTGGCTTTGGGGACATCCAGAGGTTTATATTGTGGTATTACCAGCGTTTGGTATGTTCTCAGAGGTTATTGCTACATTCTCTAGAAAAAATTTATTTGGTTATGTAACAATGGTTGTTTCTATTGTAGCAATCGCATTTTTAAGTATGCTTGTTTGGGTACACCACTTTTACACAATGGGTAATAGTGCGGCAGTTAACTCAGTCTTTTCAATAACGACGATGATGATCGCAATACCGACTGGTGTTAAAATATTTAACTGGCTGTTCACGATGCGAAAAGGTAAAATTCAATTTTCAAATGCAATGTTATGGTCCTTAGCATTTATTCCTTGCTTTACTATCGGTGGTGTAACAGGTGTTATGTTAGCAATGGCTGCCGCGGATTATCAGTACCATAACACGATGTTCTTAGTAGCACACTTCCATTATGTATTAATTCCAGGTGTAGTGTTTGCAGTATTTGCTGGTCTTTATTACTGGTGGCCAAAGATGTTTGGCTTTGCATTAAATGAAAAAATCGGTAAATGGCACTTCTGGTTATTTGTGATAGGATTTAATTTAACATTTATGCCAATGTTCTTTGTTGGATTAGACGGCATGTCTCGTCGTATGTACACTTATTCAGAAAGTACTGGTTGGGCACCATGGCTAGGATTCTCAGCTGTAGGTTCCTTAGTAATGGCAGCAGGTTTTGCAGCTTTAGTGTATAACCTATACTGGAGTTTCCGTTACGCATCACGTGATGTTGGATCAGACCCTTGGGATGCTCGTACACTCGAATGGGCAACAGCATCACCAGTACAAGAATACAACTTTGCTGTGATTCCAGAAGTAACGGAATTAGATCAGTTCTGGAAAGATAAAAAAGAGGGTACAAACAAAATTAAAAAAGAAGATATCAAAGATATTCATATGCCGAGTAACTCTGCTGTTCCAATCATAATGGGTGTAGCATTTGGAATAGTAGGTTTCTTCTTAGTCTTTGAGATGTTTATTTTATCAGCAATTTTCTCAGTCGGTATAATCGCTTGTTTAATTGCTAATTCATTTGATTATGATGATGGTTATCATATTCCAGCTAAAAAAGTTTTAGAAACAGAACGTAAGTGGAGAGGTGATCTATAATGGCATCACAAACATCAACACCGTTAGAATATAGCACGCACCAAAATGAAATGACTATTTTAGGATTTTGGATATTTCTAGGTGCGGAAATCGTTCTTTTTGCGACCTTATTTGCTGGATACTTTGTATTAGAAAATGGTGTAGCAGATGGGCCGACACTAAAAGATATCCTTATGATGAAAGATGTTTTAATTGAAACATTTTTACTTTTGACTAGTAGTTTTACAATGGGCTTAGCACTTCATCAAATGCGTCAAAACAACTTAAAAGGCATGCTTATTTTTACAGTTATTACTTTGCTTTTAGGCGCTGGTTTTATGTATATGGAAATTAACGAATTTATTCATTATGTCCATGAAGGTGTGACAATGCAAACAAGTGCATTTGGATCAGCATTGTTTACATTACTAGGAACACACGGTGTGCACGTAACACTTGGTATTGGTTGGGTTATTCTATTAATTATCCAATTGGTACGAAGAGGAATCACACCAGTAACATCTCGTAAATTCTTTATCGTGAGTTTATATTGGCATTTCTTAGATGTAATCTGGATCTTCATCTTTACCTTTGTTTACTTGAAAGGAGCGTTGATGTAGATGAAAAAACAATCAATGTTTCCTTTAAATCATGTGTTGGGTTTTGTTTTGTCCATCGCATTGACTGTAGGTGCTGTATTTATTGTCTATCAAACAGATTTTTCAGCATCAGTTAAGATGAATATCATTGGAACATTAGCTATCTTTCAAGCGTTAATACAGTTGATTATGTTTATGCACATTACAGAAGGTAAGTCTGGTGGTATTAACATAATTAACATAGCGTATGCGATTTTCTTAGCAATCGTTGTTGTAGCAGGATCAATCTGGGTCTTAACAACAGGACACGCAGCGATGTAATTTAAAAAATTAGAACTGAAGTTAAAAGAGTGCAATCACGTTCAACGTGTTTGCACTTTTTTTAATGGTCTTAGAAATAAATCGGTCTGTAGACTTAAGCTAATTCAAACTGTTAGCGGTGTAGAATGTTCTGAGGAAATATTATACTTACATTAACAAGAGCAAAGGAGGTGCACGGAAATGAATGTGTATGAAATGCAAGGAGTCATTAATGAGCGCAAACGTAAATGATTGGTAGATAAGGAGGTTTAAAGCTATGCTAAACGTTTATGAATTAGAAAGTAAAATCATAGATCGGCGGCCAAAATAATGTGTGAGAGAGGGGGCGCATTATCATGAAGCACGTCATCAATAGAAAAAAATAAAAGCAATTTTCCACATTTATTGTAGGGGAAATTGTTTTTATTTTTTTCTAATTAATTGCTCATGATATACTATATGATAACTATCAGCAGGTGTTTTAAATTGTGTTAAAAACAAGGGATTGATTTAAGTGGAGAATTTTACGGAGAATATGATTGATATTGTTCAAAAAATACCAGCAGGTAAAGTCATGACATATGGACAGATCGCTCGTGAGGCAGGTAATCCAAGAGCTGCAAGACAAGTTGCACGTCTTTTACATAGCTTGAGTGATAAATATAAACTTCCATGGCATCGTGTGATCAATAGTAAGGGTGAAATTAGTTTAAGTGGTGAGAGGTTAGAATCTCAAAAAGGCTTGCTTGAACAAGAAGGAGTTCAGTTTAGCCGTTCGAATAAAATTAATTTAACAGTTTATCGACACCTTTAAAATCATAGTGATTGGCTTTTTCTTAGTAGTACGGTAAAGTGGTAGATAATATATACAAAGGGGAGAGAACGATGGCTCATAAATTTGATACAAAGTCAGTGCATCTTGCATTAAAAAATAAAAATGCTGTAGATAGTAAAGTAACACCTATTTATCAAACTTCAGCATTTAAATTTACTGATTTAGACGATTTAGAACGTTTTTATCAAGGTGAAAAAGATTATCTCTACTCCAGAGTAGGAAATCCAAATACTGATGAACTTGGGGCTGCTGTTGCCCAATTAGAAAGTGCGCCAGAAGGTATTGCAACTTCTTCTGGTTTATCAGCAATTTTAGTGGGGATATTAGCTACAGCAAAAGCTGGAGATCATGTATTAGCTTCTACAGATATATATGGTGGAACTTATCAATTATTAGCACATGAATTGGCGGACTTTGGGATAGAAGTGACCTTTATTGATTTTGAAAAAGATCAGATTGAACAGAGTATTCGTGATAATACAAAACTATTATATTCTGAATCTGTGACCAATCCATTGCTTCGTGTTGAAGATATTGCGTCTATTGTTGCAATTGCTAAAAAACATCATCTCTATACGATGATAGATAATACCTTTGCAACGCCTTACTTATGTCAACCATATACGTGCGGCGTTAACTTGGTTGTTCATAGTGCAACTAAATATTTAGGTGGACACAGTGATGTGACTGCTGGTGTACTTGTTGGTGATGAAGAACTAATAAATAATGCAAAATCAAAAGTAGTTAATATCGGTACTAATTTAAGCCCGTTTGATGCATGGTTAGCATGTCGTGGGATAAAAACCTTAAGTGTACGTATGGAACGTCATGTTAAAAATGCTCAGGCATTAGCTGATGCATTAACAAAAAATGCTAATGTATCAAAAGTATATTATCCAAAAGAGGTTTCCTCTAATGGAAATGGTGCGATTGTATCAATAGATGTGACAGGTACATGTGATATTAATAAATTCTTTCAATCTTTGGGTTGGGTAAAAATAGTGCCAACTTTGGCAGGAGTAGAAACCTCAGTTTCTTATCCACTAACTACTTCCCATCGAGCGTTACCAAAAGAAACACAAGATGAACTAGGTATTACCGAAGGATTAGTTAGGATCTCGGTAGGAATTGAAGATGCTGAAGATATTATTGCAGCATTTGAACAAGCAATAGTAGAATCCAAATATTAATCTTAAAATTCACCTTACGTAATTTGTAAGGTGTTTTCTGTTTTGCTGATTATGTATAATAAGTTCAGAATAATATTTTATTAAAAAATTCAGGAGGGTTATGTGATGAAATATGCAGTAATTACTGGGACTTCAAGAGGGTTAGGGGAATCAATCGCAAAATTACTTATGCAACAAGGAATCCATGTAATAGGAGTTGCGCGTCACGCGAATAAATCTTTAAAAAAATTGGCACAAGAAACAACAGGTTCTTATCAAGATTATGCATGTAACCTTGCCAACGGAGAAGAAACCGAAAAAATATTTTCGATAATTGCAGATCAATTGTTTAAAAAACAGACAGATATTGTTTATCTAATTCATAATGCTGGAACAGTTAATCCAATCAATACAGCGGATAAGCACACTGTAGAATCACTGAACTCTCATGTTCACGTTAACTTAATTGCACCAATGATTACAACAGGAGTATTCCTTAAAAAAGCAAATAAAACAAAAATTCCACTTATCGTAACAAGTGTTACCTCGGGAGCAGCAGACCGATCGGTATATGGTTGGAGCGCATATTGTGGAACAAAAGCTGGATTAAATCGCTATACAACATCTGTAGCGTTAGAGCAAGATCAATTAGCGACATCTAATAAGGTCATTTTATTTGATCCAAGTATTATGGATACAGATATGCAGGAGGAGATTCGTTCTACAAGTAAAGAAGCATTTCAGGATGTTGATAAGTTTCAAAAGTATAAAGAAGAAGATAGTCTTAGAGATACAGATACAGTCGCAAACGTACTAGTAGACATATTAATGGATTCAGAAAATGTGGTGAATGGTGAGTATTATAGCGTGAAAGATGTGCTATAAGTATAACGACAGTTCATTTGCGATTTGCTTATCAACAAACACTAAAAATGTTACAACAATTAAAAATAAAGGCTAATACCCATTTTCTGAGTTAGGCCTTCCACTCTGGAGATTATTACATATTCTATAAGTGTAATAAGTAAAGGAGGGGTTATTAAGATGAGTGCAGGATATGGTTATGGTTCCGGATTTGCATTGGTTGTTGTTTTATTCATCTTGTTAATTATCATCGGTGCATCTTGGGGCTTTGGTGCATACTAAGTTTTAAAAGATACGAAGAAATAGAGGATCCTTTTTCAGGTTCCTCTATTTTTTTATGCAAAATTGACATGAAAATATCAATTTTGTGATAAACTGTTTGTATTAATGCATACATAATAGTGAAAACAAAATATGGTATGGCAAGTAAGGAAAGGGAGTATGAACGATGATTACACGAAAAAGTGAACGTGAAATAGCAATGATGCAAGAAGCTGGGAAGTTATTAGCCTCTTGTCATAAGCAGATAGCTACGATGATGAAACCAGGTGTTACAACAAAAGATATTGATGAATTTGTTGAGAAGTATTTAGCAGAGAACGGGGCTACACCTGAACAAAAGGGGTACAATGGATATGAATATGCGACTTGTGCATCTATAAATGATGAAATCTGTCACGGTTTTCCAAGAGATGAACCTTTAAAAAATGGTGACATTGTGACAATCGACATGGTTGTAAATTTAAAAGGTGGGCTAGCAGATTCAGCTTGGACCTACGTTGTTGGTGAAGCAGATGAAAAGACACAACGCTTTTTAGATGTAACGAAAGAATCCCTGTACAAAGGGATTGAACAAGCGAGAGCTGGGAATCGTATTGGAGACATTGGGCATGCGATTCAACAATTTGCAGAAGCGGAAGGCTATTCAGTTGTACGAGACTTTACTGGGCATGGAATAGGACCAACTATTCACGAAGAACCACATATTCCACACTATGGTTTGGCTGGTAAAGGAGCTCGATTAAAAGAAGGTACAGTTATTACAATTGAACCAATGCTTAATGAAGGTTCTTGGCACAGTAAGATGGATAGTAATAATTGGACAGCAAGAACAATTGACGGAGAAAGATCCGCTCAATTTGAGCATACGGTTGTTGTGACAAAAGGTGAACCGATAATTATGACAGATCAAGATTAAACAATAGTGGAAGTGGCAAGGTAGCTTATGCTGCCTTGTTTTTTTTGTGAGAAGAAAATCTTCTATATTTGCCAAAAGTGCTGTTGTTATATCGATCGTTGATTGAAATTACTAAATTAAATCTTCCACATACTTACGGTTATATGGTAAAGTATTTCTTAATACATAGATTACTGGGGGAATGGTAATGGCTAAAGCTTTGATTGAGCATCAGTCATCACAACGAATAAAAATGATGCAAAAAGGGTTTGTGACTGGCTTACCTATTTTGTTTGGTTATTTACCAATTGCGATTACATATGGTGTACTTGCTTCACAGTCCGGAATATCACTAATAGAATTAACGCTGATGAGTGTACTGGTTTTTGCAGGTGCAGCTCAGTTTATGGGCGCAAATATGATTGCAATCGGTGCAGGGTCAATAGAAATTATTATTGCCACTTTTGTCTTGAACTTTCGTCATTTTGTTATGAGTTTATCTTTTATGAATAGTGCCCGAGCACTTGACTTAAAATGGAAGATACCTCTTTCGCTAGGTGTAACAGATGAATCATTTTCAGTTTCCTCTGTACATAAGGAAGAAGCAAATCAAGAAAGAGGAGCATACTTTTATGCTACTTTGATGTTGACAGCTTATTTATCGTGGGTAATAGGTTCATTTCTAGGAGGTATATTAGGGGATATTATGCCAGCAGCATTGAGCCAAAGTATGGGAATTGCATTATATGCAATGTTTATTGCTTTATTAATACCATCTGTGAAGGTGGAAGTGCGTTATGGAATTGTTGCAGTTATAGCAATGGTTTTTAATTATTTCTTTAGTCTTCACTTGGATCAAGGTTGGGCAATTGTCCTTAGTACAATATTGGCTAGTTATATCGGTATCTTTTTTGTGAAGGTGGAACAAAAATGATTATGTTTACAATTATTGGTATGGCGGTTGTAACTGTGATTCCACGACTGATTCCTGCTTTTATTATGGATAAAGTAAACTTTCCGAATTGGGTAAACCGCTGGCTTAATGTTATTCCATATGCTGCATTAGGTGCCTTGATTTTTCCTGGAATCTTAACTGTTATCCCGGAACAACCATGGATAGGTTTTGTTGGAGGACTCGTTGCAATTGGACTGGCTGTATTTAGAGTGAATATTATTGTAGTGGTCATCGGAGCAGCAGCCACTGTATTTATTTTAAATTAAATATATATAGAAAAAACCAACGTGAAGCATTCATTCACGTTGGCTTTTTAGATTATCAATTGTTCTACTTAAACAAAATAAGTATAGAGCATAAATATTACGTCATAGTTGATATAGTATGCGCATTAGCAAGTAACGTAAGTTACCGCTCCTCAAATGAAATTGACTCCCTCTCCGCAGGTACGGCCTCAGCTAACTAGGAAGCAAATGTTTTCGGTTGGCCAAGTAACCGCAGTCCCACAAGTCGAAGATCCACTTGGTAAAGTGTTTTTCTTTACCAAGTTAGCTGAGACTGAGCCTACGGAAAGCGAATCCATTTTCTTACATAGCGGGTTAAACGTTTAATGCGCAGATAAGAATCAAAAATTTACTTTTAACATATAAGCTTATTCATCTGAAGGGTGGGGTTCTGTGTGAATATGAGCGTGTGGTACGGCATGTTTTTCTGCTAATAGTGCTTCAATTCGGTCGGTAATATGATGACTTTGTTTTACTGTTAATTCAGGGTCAACATAAATTGTAATTTCAATCAATGCTTGATTGCCATGTAGTCTACCCTTCATATCCTTCACCTCTAAAACTTCTGCATCTTCTTTTATACTTGCTCGGATTACCTCTAGTTTTTCCACGTCAAAACCGTCCGTTAATGTGTGACTTGCGTTACGAAATATCTCCCAAGCAGTTTTACATATGATAAAACCAACTAGTAGACCAGCAACAGGGTCTAGCCAATATAATCCAAATTGAGCACCGACAATACCAACAAATGCTCCAATACTTACAAGCGCATCTGATTTGTTATCCTGTGCTGCAGCATAAAGGGAACTACTTTGAATTTTTTTTGCGAGTCGTAAGTTATAGATATAAACCCCTATCATAACAAATGCCGCAATTAAAGCTGTCCATGCAGTTAGCATATCAGGCTGTGTGTAGTTATTTTCTATAATTGACTGAAACGTACCGATAATAACTTGCAACCCAACAGTAACCATAATAAAAGCTGCTATAAGTGAAGCAATCGTTTCTGCACGGAAATGGCCATAGTGATGATCTTTATCTGGCGGCTTACGAGATATTCGGAGGCCGATTAAGACTGCGATGGAGGCTATGACATCAGTTGTATTATTTAACCCATCGGCTCTTAAAGCGGATGAGTTCCCGATTGTTGCGACAATTAACTTTATAGTTGCTAAAAGAAGATATGCAGTAATACTTAACCATGCACCTTTTTCACCTTTTTTTAAGTTTTCATACTGATCTTGATCCATGGCAGTTCCTCCCATACTTTCTATCTGCATAATAGCTTAACAAATAGATGTTAAATGAGTCTAGAGAAAAAAAGCGTCCTAAAGTAACATCTTTTTACTTTAGGAAACAATTCATTTCTATCGTTTCCTTTATTTTTAGTATTTCTTTTTTGTTCATACATGAATTAAAGACAAATCTGCATAATAATTTCATGAAGATTTTTTGGAGAAAAGGAAGGGTAAAATGACGCAAGAAAAGACACGAAACAATAATGAGGATGAGTTACACCAGAAACGGTGGGCAATTGTCTCGTTAGCATCGATTCCCTTGATAATGACATTAGGAAATTCTATGTTAATACCTGTGCTACCATTAATGGAAAAAGAGTTGGATATTACTGCACTTCAATCAAGCTATATTATAATGGTATATTCAATTGTTGCAATTGTACTTATTCCTATAGCAGGTTTCTTATCAGATCGATTTGGAAGAAAAATTGTAATTATACCTGCGTTATTAATTGCAGGTGCCGGCGGATTACTCTCTGGTTATGCTGCCTGGAAAATGGAATCGCCTTTTATGGTAATCTTAATGGGCAGAATTTTACAAGGTGTAGGTGTATCAGGAACTGCCCCGATTGTTTTGCCCTTAGTAGGAGATATGTTTAAGCGGGAAAAGGATGTTAGTACAACTTTAGGACTTGTTGAAACAGCCAATACTTTCGGAAAAGTATTAAGCCCAATATTAGGAGCTGCTTTAGCAAGTGTTATTTGGTATTTACCTTTTTTCTCTATTCCGATTTTTTGTGTGGTTTCAGCTTTGCTTGTACTGATTTTAGTAAAAAAACCAAAAAAAGAACAGGAACCAATTGAATTTCGAACATATTGGAAGGATACGAAGTCAACATTCAAAAAGCATGGAAGATGGTTAGTCGCAATTTTCATAATTGGTGCGATCCTAATGTTTGTGTTATTTGGAATTCTATTTTATTTATCGAGTATGTTAGAAGACAATTATAATATTACAGGTATAAAAAAAGGGCTTTATTTAGCTGGGCCACTTGCAGCCTTGTGTTTAGCTTCATATCTGACAGGGAGAAAGATTGGCTCAAATATAAAAGCTATGAAGTGGACAGTATTTATAGGACTCCTAGTAGTAGCAGTGTCTGTTATCTCACTTTCGTTTTCCGAACATTTCATCTATATTTTAATTATTTTCTTAATTGGGGGAATTGGAATTGGTGTTGGTTTACCATGTTTGGATGCAATTATTACAGAGAGTATGGATAAAGAGGTTAGAGGAACCATTACCTGCTTATATAGTTCTGCTCGTTATTTAGGTGTTGCGGCAGGTCCTCCAATAACCGCATTTGTAATGCGATTTGATTTATTATGGATGATCGTAGTTTTTAGTGTAAGTATTGGAATCGCCCTTTTGTTTTCATTTTTTAAAATTAAACCGGAGGCTTCTTAATTTTCTAGGGTTAAGTTTAATATAATATATTGAGGGTAAATGAATAATAAATATATTCTGAAAATTCGACGTTCAACTATTGCAATTTATATTAAAATTTAAGATAATAAAAAAAAGGAACAAGGGGGAAATGTTCCATGAAGAAGCACAAAGTGAATTACACGTTAAAAGCATTTGATGGTAGAAAGAATGCATCAATTGAAGCAAAACGAGAAATTTCATTTGAGATCAAGCTTGCCTCTAGGCTAATATTGGATGCATTAGTTTCAGATTGGAATAAATCTAATCTTGAAAAGCAAATTAATGATTCCATCGACAAGCAAGATAAAGAGAGGTTTCTTCAACTAAGTAAACAATACCAAACATACACACTTGAATACTAAATAGGTTATCCTTGCCGGTTCTTTGGCAAGGATTTTTTATTCTTGTATTATCAGCTCCCGCTGAAGGAAGTTTCAATTTAACAATAATTTTTCTAATAATTTCATTCTCATAGGGTTATCTAGATATGTTATAGTGAAGAGAAGTAGATAGTACTTATGAAAGGATTTTTGATATGAAAAAAACAATTTTTCTTCTTTTTGTCCTTGTTAGTAGCTTATTGCTAACTGCCTGTCAACCAGACAACTTATCTCAAGACAGTGATCAACATCAACAAAAAGAACTGGATGATAGGTCAAAAGAAGATGATATAGATCTAGAGGAATCAGATTCAAGTAATAATAAAAATAATGATAATTCTGATCAAGGGCAAGAAGAGGAAAAGAATAACGAAGGCTCAAAAGGTACAGGGGAAGAACACAAAAACGAAGAACAAGAAAATAATGAACAAAAAGATGAAGAACAAACAAAACAAGATAAGCATATTGCTGCAGTAGAAGAAGGAACTGGATTGCATATTGTCGATAATCCAGGGAGTACCAAAGTTTATGTGAATAAACAAAGAAAGCTTCCAACAGGATATACTCCTGATAACTTAGTTGTTCCAGATGTTGCGCATTATGCTGCTAAAGATGATCCAAAAAGACAAATGCGACAAGTAGCTGCCACTGCACTAGAAGCATTATTTGCTGAAGCGAAAGCGCAGGGGATTGATTTAATTGCTGTGTCAGGTTTTCGTTCTTATAACAGGCAAAAGATAATCTATAATTACAATGTAGAAAACAAAGGCCAAGAACATGCAGACAAATACTCAGCTAAGCCAGGTACAAGTGAACACCAAACAGGTTTAGCAATGGACGTTGGATCTGCTAATGAAACTGCAGCAACTTTATTAGAAGAATCATTTAGGCAAACAAGTGAAGGTGCCTGGTTAGCAGAGAATGCACATGATTTTGGTTTTATTATCCGTTATCCTGAAGGGAAAAGTAATATTACAGGATATAATTATGAACCATGGCACATACGTTACATCGGTGAGGAAATAGCTACTGAAATATATAATAAAGATATCACGTTAGAAGAATATTTTGGCTATGGTTATTAATGAAAATCCTTTCTCTTGAATGAGAAAGGATTTTTTCTAAATTTAATTTGAATATGTAAATTAGCAAAACTGTGTTAAAAGTTGAGTAGTTATATTTAATAAAAAACGATAGAATGAATGTAGAGAGTTTACTGAGAGGGGTTTTTTTCGTGTGTTTTCGTATTGAAAAGGATACATTAGGTGAGGTCCATGTTCCAGAATCGAAGTATTGGGGAGCACAAACACAGCGAAGTATAAAAAACTTTGCTATAGGTATTGAAAAAATGCCGAAAGAAATTATAGCAGCTTTTGCTATATTAAAGCGCAGTGCAGCAATAGCAAATAACGAATTAGATCTTTTGGAAAAAGAAAAGATGGATGCGATTGTCTATGCGGCTGAAGAGATATTAACCGGTAACTTAGCGGAACATTTTCCTTTAGTTGTTTGGCAAACAGGTAGTGGCACACAAACAAATATGAATGTAAATGAAGTGATTGCAAATGTGGGTAATAAATGGCTTCAGCAACAAAACAGCACGGCTAGACTACACCCAAATGATGATGTAAATAAATCACAAAGCTCAAATGATACATATCCAACTGCGATGCATTTGTCCGCTACCTTACAATTGGAGAATCATCTATTGCCTAGTGTAAGAAAATTAAAAAATACACTAGCAAAAAAGATGACTGATTACCAAGCTGTAATTAAGATTGGTCGAACGCATTTGCAGGATGCAACGCCTTTAACTTTTGGCCAAGAAGTTAGTGGTTGGCATCATATGCTGGTTAAGGCTGAAAAGATGATTGAAGAAAGTATGGTTTATTTCAGAGAACTTGCAATTGGTGGCACTGCTGTAGGAACAGGGTTAAATGCACATCCAGATTTTTCACAGAAGGTATGTCAAGCTATTACATCCTATACAAACAATGAATTTGTTTCAGCTCAAAATAAATTCCATGCATTAACTAGTCATGATCAATTTGTTCATACACATGGTGCATTAAAGGCACTAGCAGCAGATTTAATGAAAATTGCGAATGATGTGCGTTGGTTAGCAAGTGGCCCAAGAGCAGGTTTAGGTGAAGTAGAGATTCCGGCTAATGAACCAGGAAGCTCGATTATGCCAGGAAAAGTTAATCCGACACAAGCAGAGGCTGTTACAATGGTAGCTGCACAAGTTATGGGAAATGATGCAACAATTGGATTTTCGGCGAGTCAAGGGAACTTTCAACTGAATGTATTTAAGCCTGTAATTGCGTTTAATTTTTTACAATCTGTACAATTATTAACAGATAGCATGCTCTCATTCGATAAGCATTGTATGCAAGGTTTAGAACCAATCGAAAAAAAGATGACTCAATACTTAAACGATTCGCTCATGCTTGTAACAGCGTTAAACCCACACATTGGTTATGAAAAGGCAGCAAAAATAGCAAAGTTAGCTTATCAGCAAGAATTGAAGTTAAAAGAAGCAGCAGTTCAATTAGGTTTTTTATCGGCTGAAGAATTTGATCAGTTTATTGATCCAAAAGATATGGTCTAATTTTCTACAGAGAATTATGGAAAGACTACCAAGTATTTTTATAATAACTTAGCATCTTCTGTTCACACTATTTATTGTAGGAGGTGATTAGAAGATGGCACAACGAAATCAATCAAATCAACTTTTAGTACCTGGAATCGAACAAGCATTAGACCAAATGAAATATGAGATCGCACAAGAATTTGGCGTGACATTAGGAGCAAATGAAACTGCTCGTGCTAACGGTTCAGTAGGTGGCGAAATCACAAAACGTTTAGTTCAACAAGCAGAACAACAATTTGGTCCACAACAATAATTGAATAGTATATGGCATATAAAGAGGCACTGTTTTTCAGTGTCTCTTTTAAATAGAAAGTAGTGAAGCTTATGTATATTTGTCCAGTCTGTAATGGATTAGAAAACACAACAAAAATGTGTGCGAATTGCCAGGTTAACATGGAAGAACAGGGCCGCCTGATTGAACAACTAGGTGACTATGCACCATATTTAGATGACGAAGGAATGAAGCTTTTTGATGGAGACACACAATCAAAGACAAATCACACGTGTGTCCATGTATATCAATGTCAAATTTGCGGTCAAACAGATCATGTTTCAATTCAGGAAATTTTTTATCATTAAAAAAGAAGCAGTTTGGTATAACCAAACCGCTTCTTTTAGTAGAAAAATTATTATTTAATGCGTAATTCAGTTTCACGATCAAAGAAGTGTGATTTATGCATATCTAATGCTAAATCAATTTTTTGACCACCAGAGATATCAGTTCTAGAATCTACACGTGCAACAAAATCTTGGCCAGCAAATTTTGAATAAAGGTATGATTCAGAGCCCATTAATTCAGCTACATCAATAGTTGCTGTAATGGTAGAACCCTGGTTTGCATCTATGAAAACAGGTTCGTCATGCATATCTTCTGGACGTACACCTAAGACAATTTCTTTACCTACATAACCTTGGTCACGAAGAATCTTCATTTTACCTTCAGGTACCTCAAGTTTTACATCATGATTTTCAACTGCAAATTGTCCTTCTTCTAATATTCCATTAAAGAAGTTCATAGAAGGGGATCCGATAAATCCACCAACAAAAATGTTATCAGGTTTATCATATACTTCTTTAGGTGCACCAACTTGCTGAATAATACCGTCTTTTAAAACAACTAGGCGAGTTGCCATTGTCATTGCTTCTGTTTGGTCATGTGTAACATAAATAGTCGTTGTTTGTAGGCGGTGGTGTAATTTTTGGATTTCAGCACGCATTTGCACACGTAATTTAGCGTCCAAGTTTGATAACGGCTCATCCATCAAGAATACTTTTGCGTCACGTACAATCGCACGTCCAAGTGCCACACGTTGACGTTGACCACCAGATAGTGCTTTAGGTTTACGATCTAAGTATGCTTCAAGTCCAAGAATTTTTGCAGCATTTTGTACACGACGATCGATTTCGTCTTTTTTAAATTTACGAAGTTTCAAACCGAATGCCATGTTATCATATACGTTCATGTGTGGATATAGTGCATAGTTTTGGAACACCATCGCGATATCACGATCTTTAGGTGCTACTTCATTTATTAGTTTATCGTCAATGTAGAGTTCTCCGCTTGAAATTTCTTCTAATCCAGCGATCATACGTAGTGTAGTTGATTTACCACAACCAGATGGTCCGACAAAAACGATAAACTCTTTATCTAATACTTCAAGGTTGAAATCATCAACCGCTTTTAATGCACCTTTTTCATATACTTTATCAATATTTTTAAATGTTAACTCTGCCATGTGAAACCCTCCTAGTTTTTGAAAACGTTTTAATCTATATTTTATAGTTTACTTTAAGTTAAGAGAGTGGTAAATGGCAAACGTGCACAAAAAAACTTGTCCGTATTTGTGCACGCTTACATACCGTGTTTCATTTTGTGTTTTAGTAGTAAAGTTAGATATACGGAAAGCGCTCCATCAAACTGTTTTACGTCTATTCCTGTCCTTTCAATAAACTTATCAATACGGTACTGTAAGCTATTACGATGCATGTACATTTTCTTTGCAGCCAAGCTTGTATTGGAATTAGATTCTAAAAAAACTTGAATTGTTTTTAACAATTCTTCATCATCATTCGTCTCTTGTAGTATCGCATCAATTAATATACTGTAGTCAGCTTCTGAAGATGCTTCAATTAATAGATAGGGAGCTCCGGATACATAATTTATCACAGGACCTTTGTTAAACTTACGCAAGAAATGGGAACATTTTTTAACCCATTGATAGTACGTTGGAGCCTTCTCTAAATTTCTGAAAAACGGCCCAACAAATAGATGGAGATCTAAATAAAAATCACTCATGAATACATCAATCATGTTGTTATAATCTATCTCTTCATCTAGTGGAGGTTTTGTTTCTTCAATTATGATGCCTTCTCGATTATTCTCCCATAGAATAGGTGTGTGAGTAGGAAAGATGCCATGAATGGCTTCTTTGAATGCATCCGCTTCAATGAGATCATCAGATAAAGAAAAATAGACAAATCGGTACACTTTAGGTTTATCTTTCCAGATTGGTAGCTTTTGATTGAATATTAACTGATTCCATTTTTCTTCGTTTTTGGTCAGTGGTGTTTGTGTTGCTTCATATGGTTGTAAAAAAACGTCTAAAATTTCTTTTTCTTTAGGTCCTATTTGTTCTTTGTCTATCCCGATTAGTAGACTGTCAGGAGTCAAATACCAAGCGTAATGCTTACTCAAATTTGATTGGTTAATCTGTCCCTCGATTAACGTTGGGAAAATTTTTTTTAGTTTGTCCAACATAAAATAGCCTCTCTCTTTAATTTTCATTTATTTCATTATAACAAATCACTAAGAATTCGCACATATAACATACTTTCTATTGTTAAAAAAGATCTATATAATAGACTTCAACAAAAATTATTATAGGCAACATGGGAAGGTGTTTTGAAATGTCAACAGTATTAATCATTTTCATGATGGTCGCAATTGGTGCAGTAATTGGAGGAGTGACCAATTCTTTAGCAATTAAAATGCTATTTCGACCCTATCATGCAAGATATATCGGTAAGTTTAAGTTACCATTTACTCCAGGCTTAATTCCCAAAAGAAAAGATGAACTTGCGAAACAATTGGGAAAAATGGTTGTTGAACATTTAATAACAGAAGAAGGATTAAGAAAGAAGTTAGTAAATCAAGATTTTCAAACACAAGTTGAAATCTGGTTAGAAAAAGAAGTGAATAAATTACTTGTGTCGGATAATACGCTACGATCAGTAGCTGCACAATTCGATTTTATATTGGACGAGGTAGAGATAAAACGAGTTCTTCAAGAAAAGGCTAAGGGATATTATGATAATTGGATGAAAGACAATGCAACGAAATTAGTTGGAGAAATAATAGATGAAAATGTACAAAGAAGGTTAGTAAGTTATTTCCCTATGGTAGCAGAAGTATTGCAACAAAGAGGGGTTAACTACCTTGGAAGTGAAGGAGCCACTAGTAAGATGGAAGAACTAGTCGATTCCTACTTCACGGAAAAAGGTTTCTTTGGTAATATGTTTGCCTCCGTCATGGGTGGAAGAACGATAATTGATAAAATCCAACCTATCCTAACAAATTATGTAGACTCACAAGATATGAAGCAAGAGCTAGAAAAACTATTGCAGCAGGAATGGGAATTTCTCCTAGAAAAACCTATTAAGGAAGTAGAGGTGATAATAGGTAAAGATACGGTCGAAACACTTATTGGGTATACTATTGATCAATACGCACCAGTAGATAATATAATTGATCAACCATTTAAAGTATGGTTTGGTTCCATTAATCATCTAATAGAACAAATAGTCACTGGTGCATCAACTCAATTGATGCAAGCGGCAAACAAACGTATAGGAAAACTTATTAGTGGGCTAGGTTTAGAACAAATTGTTGAAAATGAAGTACAAGCTTTTCCATTAGAAAGAGTGGAGCAACTCGTGCTAAATATTTCACGACGTGAATTTAAATTAATCACCTATTTGGGAGCACTGTTAGGCGGTTTAATTGGCTTAATTCAAGGAATTATTGTCGTATTGGTTGGATAATGGATATAGGTTTGTTATAGTTAGTGAGTAAGAAAAATGATTAAGTAAGAAATCTAGGAGGAAATTAACAAGATGGCAAATATTCAAGATAGTGCACAACAATTAGAAGAAGCAATTCGAAACAGTGATGAATTTCAAAATTTGAAACAAGCATATGAAACAGTTATGGCTGATGAAGTTGCGAAAAAAATGTTTGAAGACTTTCGTAATACGCAAATAGAATTACAAGAAAAGCAAATGCAAGGTCAAGAAATTACAGAAGAAGAAATTGAAAAAGCACGTAAGGTTGTAGAGACTGTACAACAACATGATCAGATCTCTAAACTAATGGAACAAGAGCAAAACTTAAATGTTTTGATCAATGACATTAGCAAAACGATCACGAAGCCATTAGAAGAACTATACGGTGCACAAGAACAATAATAATACCTAAAACTCCTGCTATTCATCATAGCGGGAGTTTTTTGTGAAATCAAATCCGCAAACCTTGTTACGTTCAAATAATCAAACTTCACAGTCGATATTATGATGCGTCGTAACTAGTCTAGTAATGTGAGTCACCGCTCCTCAAGTGAAATGTACTTGCTTTCCGTGGGCACGGCTTCAGCTAACTCGGATAAGCAAAGTCCGCTTTCCGAGTGGATCTTCAGCTCGTACTGTTCCCACAGGAGTCTCGCACATTTCACTTGTTTCGCTAACAAGAAGACCTAATCATGATGATTAAAACACTAACACCCAATAAGCTTTACTAAGAGTAAATGGTCTGTATAAATTATTTTTTGACTATTTAGCTTATCAAATGAAATTGGTGACACTCCTGCAGGAACAGCACGGACCGAAAATCCATTTTTAGAAGTGATCTTCTTCTAAAAATTAGTTGAGGTCGTGCCTGCGGAAAGGGAGCCAATTTCATTTGAGGAGCGGGTGAGTACTGGTAACTCACGCTAATAGTTATGTCGCATCATATTTATTTTGCGTCGTAGTTTATGGCGATTTCGTGAGAAACAACAAAAAAACAGTTTTACAAATAAAGAGAAGAATTATTTATTTAATGTGAAACTTCTATCAAGTTTAACCGTACTATTAAAAAGGATGTTTTTTTAGAAAGGGGTAAGCATTAATGACATTGAAATTGGAACAGGTGACGAAGAAGTTTGGGGATTTTACTGCAGTTGACCAACTTTCACTCGAAATACCTGAAAAACAAATATTTGGTTTCCTTGGGGCCAATGGTGCTGGTAAGACAACAACATTTCGTATGATTCTTGGTTTGATGGATGCAACACAAGGTAAGGTAACATGGAATGGCAATTCAATTGATTATGGAAATAGTAATGACATTGGCTATTTACCAGAAGAAAGAGGCCTGTATCCTAAGTTAAAGGTAAGAGAACAGCTTATTTACTTAGGACGATTAAGAGGCATGCATAAAAAAGATATAGTTCCTGCATTAGAAGAGTGGCTTGAACGGTTTAAAGTACCGGATTACATTGATAAAAAAGTTGAAGAATTATCAAAAGGGAACCAGCAAAAAATTCAATTTATTTCTGCTGTTATCCATAAGCCGAAGTTATTAATATTAGATGAACCTTTTTCTGGATTAGATCCAGTAAATGTAGAGATGATGTTAAAGGCCGTGGAGGACTTAAAAGAGGCAGGAACTTCAATTGTTTTTTCATCCCATCAGATGGAAGTTGTAGAAGACCTCTGTGAACATCTCTGTATTATGCAACATGGTAAACCAATAGTACATGGGAAGTTAACAGAGATTAAACGTTCGTTTGGTAAGAAAAACTTATTTATTCATGCTGATTTTGATTTAGATTTTCTTACAGATATTTCAGGAGTTGTATCACAGAAAAAAACGCCAGAGGGCTGTAAATTACAAATTGAAAATGAGGAAATATCACAAAAAGTTTTTGCGGCAATTCAAGATAAAGGTTTTGTTCGCAGATTCGAGCTAGAAGAACCATCTTTAAATGATATCTTTATTGAGAAAGCTGGTGAAGCTTATGAATAAGTTTTGGATTGTATTGAAACACACATACTGGACTCGGTTTAAATCAAAATCATTTATTATAACGACTGCAATTTTTCTCGTATTTATTCTTGGTTTAGCTAATATCCAATCAATTATTGGATTGTTTGATAATGAAGATGAACAGGATATTGTTGCTGTGGTTGATCAAACAGATGAAATATATGACATGCTTTCACAAAATTTTGCTCAGACGGATAACAATATTTCACTTGAATTGTTTGATGGTACAGTGGAAGACGCAGAAGAAGCGGTTAAATCTGGTGAATATGTTGGTGTCTTAAGTATTCAGTCAAGCAAGGATAACTTACCTGTTGCAAGTTATCATACAAGTCAGTTGTCCAATACAAGGATCCAATCACAATTAGAAAATCATTTACAACAAATCAAAGTAGCGTTGGCAACTAATCAGGCTGGGATAGATCAATCTGTACTTGAGTCGATTTACGCACCAATTGAATTTGATACAGTTGCAATTGAAAACGAATCCGGTGGGGAAGCGAAAACGGAAGAAGAGTTAAATGGTGCACGTGGTCTTGTCTATGTGATGCTTTTCTTATTATATTTTGCTGTTTTAACATACGGGAATATGATTGCAATGGATATAGCCAATGAAAAATCTTCACGTGTGATGGAAATCTTAATTTCAAGCTCATCCCCTGTTAGTCAAATGTTTGCAAAAATTATCGGGATTGCACTCTTAGGATTAACGCAGATCGGCTTGTTTTTAATTGTTGGTTTTATCATGATTCAACAAAAACAAGATGAATTAGTCGGAGGTTTCTTTGAATTCTTTGGTTTATCAGAAATTTCTGTCGCAACATTTATTTATGCGATTGTGTTCTTTTTACTAGGTTATCTACTTTATGCTACATTATCGGCAATGCTTGGTTCACTAGTTAGTCGAATGGAAGAAGTCAATCAACTGATGATGCCGGTTATTTTACTTATCGTGGTGGCCTTTATGTTAGCTATGTTTGGAATTAGTGTACCTGAATCAAGTGTTATGACAGTAACATCGTTTATTCCATTCTTCACACCAATGGTTATGTTCTTACGTGTAGGCATGCTAGATGTTCCGATTTGGGAAGTAGGATTAAGCATTGCGATTATGATTGCAACAATTGCTTTCTTAGCATTTATTGGTGCCAGAGTATATCGTGGTGGTGTTTTAATGTATGGCCGTGGTGCTTCATTAAAAGATTTTAAACAGGCAATGAAATTATCAAAAAAAGAATAGTTAAAAATTAGCTTGTAATGGATTAATCTATTACAAGCTTTTTTTAGTTGACGAACGTGCATTCGTTTTTGTGGTCTGCTACAATAATAGTAAGAAAAGATAGTTAGAAAGGGATTATAAAATGCAGGAAAAATTATCGTTTATTCATTGTGCTGATTTACATTTAGATAGTCCTTTTACCGGATTGAATCATTTACCTGATCGAATATTTCAAGAAATAAAAAAAAGCACGTTTAAAGCATTAGACAATTTAATAGATGTAGCAATCAAAAAGAAAGTTGATTTTATCCTAATGGTCGGTGATGTTTTTGATCAAACAAACCAAAGTGTTTACGCACAAATGCAATTTCTAAAAGCATGTGAAACGTTACATCACGCAGGGATAGCTGTGTATCTTTCATTCGGAAATCACGACTATTTACAACGTAGTTTATTACAGTTTAAATTCCCAGAGAATGTCCATATTTTCACTGATGACACGGTTGGGTCTTTTATTTTTGAAAAAAATCAAAAGCAACTTGCAACCATTTATGGATTTAGTTATTTAGAAAGAGCAGTACATAAAAATAAAACAGAAGAATATCAAAAAGTATCAAACACGCCTTATCATATAGGTATGCTTCATGGAAGTGTTAAACAACAAACAGACCATGATGTCTATGCGCCTTTTCAAGTTAGTGAATTAGATAATAAAGGGTTTGACTATTGGGCACTTGGCCACATTCATAAGCGTCAGCAGTTAAAACAAGCCCCACCTATTGTCTATTCGGGAAATATACAAGGAAGATCAAAAAAAGAAACAGGCGAAAAAGGTTGTTATTATGTAGAAATGGACGGGAATAGTGTAGATCTAACGTTTTGCCCGCTTCAAACTATTCGTTTTGAAACTATTACATTAGATGTAAATCAGTGCACAACCATACAACAGTTAGAAAAAGCACTTGACGAAAAAATAGAACAAATTCATAACACATATGGAAAAACAATTTTAAGGATCCAGTTAACAAATTTTCAAGAGGTAGTAGAAACATGGTTTTATGAAGAGATGATCGCAGATGTTATTGCCTTTTTAAATGAAAAAATGACAATCAAACATGATTGGATCTGGATTCAAGCGATAGAACTTTCAGAGCAGAAATATATTGATAAAGAAGCTTTACGACAAGGTGACCATTTCTTGGGTGAAATGCTACGTTCATTTGAAAACACTGAACTAAAGGAAGAGCTTGAGCCATTATGGAAGCACAGGCAAGCAAGAAAACATCTAACAAAGCTTACCAAAGAAGATGAAACAGAAATTATTGACCAAGCAGAGAACCTGTTAATCTATCAATTATTAAGGAAGGAAGAAAGATGAAAATAGTACATGCGGACATATATGGCTTTGGCAAATGGTCTCAAACTTCTCTCGATTTTTCTAAGGGATCACTTATTGTAATTAATGGAGAAAATGAATCAGGGAAATCAACACTGCGTCAATTTATGTTATTTATGTTATTTGGTATGCAGCCAAAAAAACGAGCACAATTTTTACCGAAAAAAGGTGGAAAGTTAGGTGGACGTTTAACGATTCAAACAGAAGATTGCGGTACCTTTACAATCGAACGCCTTCATGATCGAAATAAAGCACTTGCTACTTGTTACCATGAGGATGGCAATCAATATGATGAATCATGGCTACAGCAAAGGTTGAAAGGATTAGATGCTCAGGCTTTTTCTGCTATTTTTTCGTTTGATTCCGTTACATTACAACAACTACAGCAGATAAAAAAAGCTGATATTGGAGAAGTGTTATTAGGTATAGGTATGACCGGAACTGATCAGATCTATTGGACAGAGAAGTGGCTTGATCAACAACTACAGCAATTATTTAAACCACATGGAAAAAAACCAACAATAAATCAGTTGCTTGAAACGATAGAAGAAAAAACAAATGAACTAGTTAGAATGGAACAAGAAGTAGAAAGTTATCAGCAAAAACAACAGGAAAAAACGATCCTGCAAGATACTCTTTCAGAATTACAGGAAGAATATGAAGTATTACGGAAAGAAAAATTACAAACGGAACAAAAGCTTCATTTATATCCAACAATTGAAGCATTCCATCAGACACAACAGAAATTGGCAAGTTTTTCAACAGAAATTGAATTCCCAGAACAAGGGCTCACACGTTACCAGCAAATAAAAGAAGCAATGTATCCGTTAAAAAGTGAATTGACACTAATAGAATCAAACTTGGAAAAAGAAAATCAGCAATTAATTCAAGTAGAGGAATCTTTACTTAATGCTGAAGTAGTTAATAGCCTTGAAGAGTTAATTACAAAAGCAAAAAAACATCAAGATATTGATAATAAACTACAATTCACTAAAAAATCGATAGAAGACTTAGAGAAACGATTAACACAGGAACTTCATTTGATGCAAGTAGGATTGACAATTGACTCCTTTAAAGGTTTTTCATTTTCCTTTGCTACAGAAGAGATATGGCAAGAAATAAAAGAAGAACAAGAGCAAATTACAAGAGAGTTTGCAACAATAGAAAATGAGCAAGCAACTTTGAAAGAACAGCAGAATTTTCTTGCGAAAGAAAAACAAACATATGAACAAAATCAATTAGACCAGGCAACCATTAATCGTTTTGTTGAACAAGTGGACCACAAAAAGCAAGTAGAAGCGGAGCATAAGCTGACAGCTAACCGTAATAAGCAAAAACAAAGCTGGCAGTCAATGAAACAAACAAAAATTAGAAATGCAAATCGAATTGGTCTAATTAGTTTTGGGTTAATACTCATATCAGGAATAATTGGTTTTTTACAATCAACTTTCTATTGGTATGGATTTTCTATAATAGGTTTGATTTTTATCCTGTTGCAGCAAGTTTCTCTTCGTCAATCGATACGATCGATGGAACCATTATTTGTTGCAAAAACAGATGATAGCACTATTAAGTCAATTGATGAACGACAATTTCAAGAAGCAGAAGCCATCTTACAAGAACAGAACCAACTACAACTGCAAGTGGACAAAACAGAAAATGCATTACGTGATCTTCAACTTGAGCAAGTAAAGTTAGAGGAAAGGAAACAATTCTATAAGCAGAAACAACAAATGCTTACCATAAAAATAACAGAACAAATAAAACAGTACCCATTTTTACAAGACGTATTGGTTAGCCACTGGCCAAAACTATATCATCACTTAGAAAAAGCAATGGAAAAAGCAGAAAAGATTTATATATTGACTAAGGAAGCTGATCAACTTGCAGCTGATATTAGGGATTTTTCGTTAGCTTTAGAGGAAGCATATTATCAGCACTTTTCACAAAAGGAAGAAGATAAAAGTAAAATGCTGCAAGCAATACGAGAAATAGCAGAAGGTCAAAAATATAAAATGGAAGAACAAACTCAAATCCGAATGAGATCGGATGATTTAGTGACAAAAAAGCAAGCGATTCAATCGAAGTTGCAACCTTATCAAGCTGATATTAAGCAACTATGGCAAAAGGCTAAAGTAAATGACGAAGAACAGTACATCACTAAGGGAAATCAAAAGCAAGAACAACAAGCCTTAGAGAAAGAGTTAGCAGTTTACCAACAGCAATTAGTTGCTTTTCTATCGGAGCAGGAGTGGTCGCGATTATCACAAGGGGATTTAGTTACAAAAGTCGAACAGGATGAAGCTCTTGGCATGGTAACTGCTAAATTAAAGGAGATTCAAGCTGAGATTAAGGAAAAACAACAACAATTAGCTACTATTCATTTAGAGCTAGAACAACTTGAAACATCCACTTTATATGTAGATGCAAAACATCGCTACTATACTTTACAAAGCGAATTGCAACAACATGCAAAACAATGGGCTGTGTATCAATTGGCAATAGAAAAATTGCAAGATACAAAGGAAGTTTTTCAGCATTATTATCTACCAAAAGTATTGGAACGAACAACATTTCATTTTAATTATATTACTAATAATAAATACGTGAATGTTTATGTCACAAATCAAGATGCAATCTTACAAGTTGAAGATTTTGAAGGAGTCCATTTTAATGTAGCAGAATTATCTCAAGGAGCAAGAGATCAATTATATATTTCATTACGGATTGCTTTAAGTGAAATGTTTCAAAAACAAATGCGGATGCCATTTTTTATTGATGATGCATTTGTTCATTTTGATCCAAATCGACTAGAAAAGATTATTAAAATATTTCAAAAAATGACTGAGAATCAACAAATTATTTTATTTACTAACGACACAACATGGGGTAAAATGACACCAGATAAAAAAAATACGCAAATAGTACAAATTTAATCAATATTGGTTAGCAATCCAATTAAAATAATGGTAAGATATCTTAAGATATTTACTTAAGAAATTTTTCAATGGTAGATTACTTTGATTAAGTGTATGTTTTCAATTTTGATGTAAAAGGATAAGTTTTATTGTAACGACCTTTAAATTGTTAAATTCAAATGAATATACCACTTCAAAAATTCAAAGTGTTGGAGGGTCAAATATTGTCAAAACATGAAGGTAGGGATGAATGGGCAACCTACGAAGAAATAATGGACAAATTTATTCAAGTAATAGCTAAAAATATGAGTTTGTATGGGATTGCGCCTTCGGTTGGTCGTTTATATGGAACATTATATTTCAGTGAAACCCCAATGACTTTAGATGATATGCGTGATGCGTTGGCTATGAGTAAAACGAGCATGTCTACTGGTGTTCGTGCATTATCTGAAATTAAAATGGTTGAACCAGCTTTTAGGAAAGGTGTACGAAAAGATTTATATAAATCAGAGGAAGATTGGTACAAATCTTTTACATCCCTATTTGGAAATCGTTGGCGCCATCATACTGAAACCAATATCGAAGAAGCGGAAGAGGCAATCCATGAATTGAAATTAATAGCTGATAAAACAGAAGATCAAGAATTATTAGATAAAATTGAATTGGATATTGACCATCTTCGGTATGCTCAAGATTATTATCGCTGGCTAATGCGTTTTATTCAAGTAGTGGAGTCTGGTGAAATCTTCAAGTATGTTCCACGTCATGACAGAACTTAAATGAACCTAAAAAGATGCAAGACAAGATCATTACATAATGACTTGTCTTGCATCTTTTTATCTGGCGAATGTCTATAAACTATTACGTATAATCTATATGATACGACATAACTAGTAGCGCGAGTTACTAGTACTAACCCGCTTCTCAAATGAAATTGGATCCCTTTCCGCAGGCAAGGGCTCAACTAATTTTAGAAGAAGAACACTTCTAAAAATGGATTTTCGGCCCGCGCTGTTCCTGCAGGAGTGTCACCAATTTCATTTGATACGCTAGACATTCAAAAAAATGCATACGCATATTTTATTCTCTGTAAAGCTTAGTGAGTGTTAGCACTTTAATTATGGTTAGATATTCCAACTAGCGAAGTAAGTGAAATGGTCGAGACTCCTGTGGGAACAGCGCGAGCTGAAGATCCACTCGGAAAGCGATCTTTGCTTATCCGAGTTAGCTGAAGCCGTGCCCAAGGAAAGCGAGTCCATTTCACTTATGGAGCGGTTATGGCATTCATATCTTTAGTTACGTCGCATCATAATATCGACTGTGATGTATGATTGCTTTAATAAAAGTCTTTTTATTTTATCTTTTCGGTGTTTTCGTAGCGGCTGTCTAGGTAGTCGACAATGTGAATTAGGTATCCTTCAACAGACTGTGGTTGTCTGACGCATGATCCCCATTCAGGTAAACCATGATGGCAAAGAATACAGTGTGTCATTTCATGTATTTTTTCTATTCCAATGGTAATTTTTTCTGTTTCAATAATTTTTGTTAACAGCATAGCACCATATGGAATATGGCCAACCATAACACCTAAAGGGTCCATGGATATACCAGCTTGTTTTCGGTTTTGTATATTAGACAAGTCGGCTGTTGGATATAAAAACTTAAATGCTTCAAATGATTTTCCGGCATGATCATATTCTAATAACTTACCAATATCATGGAATAAGATACTTGTAATCAATAAGTCGTGTTGCGGAGCAGCATCCTTATATTGCATCATCCCATGTAACATATGATAAAGGTGATCAATTGTATCTTTCCAAACAATTGGTGACACATGTTCTTGTTCCTGCGTAAAGCCAGTCCAAAGTTCGTTTTTATATGCTTTTTCAACAACACTAATTAGTTTTATTGTAGCTTGAATATGGTTATCTTCAAATTTTGTCACATATCGTGCAAATCGCATTAGGCCGACTGTATGCTTTAATAGACCACCTAAATAATTGTGATGAAAACCTTTAGCGGCTGGTGCTAATCGAAAATCGTTCCAAAAGTGTCGCATTATGGCAAGTGAAATATCCTGATAAGGAGAAGATAATTCGTATATGTATGCAAATAACTCTGTAGTTAAATCTTCTAAATTTTGCTGCGTGTAGGGTAAGAAGGAAAAAGGATTTATCTCTTCTTCACAGGAACGTAGTTGATTGATCGTGATTGATTTATGTCCACGAAATGAATCAACAGTTCCTTCAATATCAAAAACAGAAAATTTCTCTAAAGAGGGGAGATGCTGCTCTATTTCACCTTGGTTATCCCACATTTTCGCTTGGATCATTCCAATATTATTGCTAAAAGATAAACGTAAATATTGCTTTCCGTTTTTAGTTAATTTAACTTCAAAGTCATTTAATAATAATCGTTCGCTTACCCTATTTCCTTGTTGTTCATCTTGAATGTTAAAAGATGTTTCACCCTCCGGTAAGTCAGGGAGAGGAAATGAATTAAGAATATCCTTCTTCTGTTCAGATGTAATAGAATAGGAAATTGGTATAAATTTATAAAAGTAAGAAGCGTTATCACTCATAAAATATTTCACTCCAGATAGATTATATTATGATCACTGTTATATTGTAACGTAGCAGAACATGTTTTAATAGTGTCAACAACCCATGACTGAAGTCACGGGCTTGTAAGGTCTTACAACCTTTAGAATTTACAGCGGACAACAAGACCAGCGTCTTGCCCTTTAAACCACGCCAGAGGTGCTGTTTAGGCTCCAAGCAACCCGTTTTTTATCATTTAAGCCACAACTATTTGTAGCAGAATTTCATCTTTCGTATAGTATTCCCCATAGTGCTTAAGGTTGAACGCAGCGTTAATATCTCGGTCAAGATGTGCGCCACAAGAAGGGCAATCCCATTCACGAACAGCTACATTTCCTTTTAGTGCCGTATTCTTATGACTGCAAGTGGAACATAATTGTGTAGATGCAAAATTTTTCGGTGCTTTTACGTAGTATTTTCCTTGCTGTTCTAGTTTATATTTTATATACAAGCGGAAGTTACCAAATCCATTATCTTGCTGATTTATGGCATAATGCTTGTTTTGTCCAATTGCACGAAGGTCTATGTTTTCTACTACAATCATGTCATAGCGATTCGCAAGAGTATAGGCTTTTTTGTGAAGCCAATCTTTTCGTTGGTTCGCAACTTTGTTCTGTAGTCTTGAAACAATTAGTCGCTGTTTTTCCCAACGATTAGAGCCCTTCACTCTGCGTGACAATATGCGTTGTTCTTTGGCTAGACGCTCTTTCATTTTTCGATAATATTGCGGATAATTGGCTTTCTTACCCTCGCTATCTACGAAAAAATAAGATTGAGAATAATCTATTCCCAAAATGCGATTTGGTGTACCAATGCTTGTAATTTCCTTTGGAAATGCAACACAAATAGACACATCAAATTGTCCTTTCATGTTCATCGTAACCGTTACATTTTTAATTTTACTACCTTGTGGCAATGGTCTATGTGTATGCAACTTCAATCCAACGGCTTTCACAGAAGATTTTTGCGCTGATGGAAGATATAATATGTCATCTTCGATGTAAATATTTCCGTTTTGGTTAAATGTCGTGTAGCTAGCTTTGCTACCTTTACGAGAATGGAATTTGGGCATTCCTTTTAAATCACGAAATGTCGGTTCTATCCCTAGTGTCTTCTGACGTTTCAAGGCAGCTTTCTTGTATTGTTTTTTATAGGCAATTTTATTAAAGGCTGTAACTGCCTTGTTGAAGTGTTGTTTTGCTTCGTTAGAAGCAAAGGCGTCCACAAGATACAAGTAGGCTACATGATCGTCACTTACGGCTTGTTTTTTAAATGCAGAAACAGTCGGCATACCTATTTTCTTTAAAGAAGGTAGTTTGTCACCAATTTGATAATCGTTCTTTTCCAAGTAGTCATATAGATAGGCAACGTGAAGGTTATACATCTTTCTATCTGCACCAAAACACTGTCGCAAATACGTTTCTACTTCATCAGAAATAGGGATAGCACGATACACATAGCCGCGGTTTACTAATTCAAGCATTGGTTTCACCTCCAATTATTTTTCTTTTTGGTTTTGGATATAATTACTTTTGATATGGCTATCACCTTATGTTCATTATATCACATGCATATAGAAAAACGTTGATTTATGAATGGATTTAGTCCGATAGAACATGTCGGACAATTGAGTTAGCAGAAGCTAACCCTTGTCCGAAGTCGATTCATCTCATGACTGAAGTCACGAGGGTTCTCGACTATTTCCTAAATATCTAAGCAAAAAAAGACTAACATAAGATTTCCTTATGTTAGTCTCAACGATTCAAATAGATTACTCGACTATATCTTCAGCTACTTCTTCTTTAGCAAATAAGTCTTCAAAGTCTTCTATTTTCACATCAATATTTGCTTCCTCAAGTACTTGGTCTAGTTTTTCACTAGAATTTTCTACTTTAGATAAAGCTATTTCTTGTCTTAGATCCTCACGAATGTCTTCTAGAGGCTCAACTTCAGTATCTAATTCACGCTTGTCCGTTACTTTAATAATGTGCCAACCATGGGTAGATTCTACAGGTTCACTAACTTCATCTACATCTAAACTGAAAGCAGCATTTTCAAACGGTGCTACCATTTTTCCGGCACTAAAATAACCCAGTTCTCCACCACTTGTTGCTGAACCATCAATTGAGTGTTCTTTTGCTAGTGTGGCAAAATCTGCACCTTCATCTAATTGTGCTTTTAAGTCTTTTGCAGTTTCTTCATCAGCAACTAAAATGTGACTTGCTTCCACTTCCGTTTGCATTCTTTCATAACGGTTTTCGATTTCTTCATCAGTTACTTCAATATCTTCAGTAACTGCCTTTTGAACTAGTAAATTTATCTTTAAAACTTCACGTAGTGCTTCTTCGTCAGCTAAACCTTGTTGTGATAAAAACGCATCCCATTGATCGCCAACTTGGCTTTTGTACATTTCAACTTGTTCGTCAATTTCTCCTTCTTCGAGATCATACTTGTCCTCTAATATTTGTAACATAACCATTTGTTGTAATACCGCTTCACCACTTGTATCTTTTAATTCATTATAAAATGCCTCTTTTGTAATATTTCCAGATTCTGTTTCTACAACTGTTTCTGGATCATCTGATGAACAAGCAGATAGTGTGAAAATTCCTGCTGCTAGGGTTGCTGCTATAGCTAGTTTTTTCATTTAATTACACTCCTATTGTTGTTAGTTTGATTTTTTTTGGCAATTACTGCACCCATGAGATAATATAACACACTTCTTTTAGAAATAAATAGTCTAAATTTAAATTACTTACTTTTTACATAATTGTTCCACATTAGTGCGCTAGTGAATCCTACATTGACTTTATTAAATAACAAAAGGATGTGATTGTATAATCACATCCTTTTGTTATTTTCATTAACAGATCATTTCTTAAGTATAAATAATCTCTATGTATGAAGAAATTAATAAAATAGTAATTAACACATTAATTGTGCGAAATACGTTAGGTTGTCTTTCTTTAGACATCTCAGTTTGTAGGCACAATCGATTTGTCAGTGTATTAAACAAAAATAATACAAATAATGCAAAGGGAACGAAAAATGTTATCATACCAATGCCCTCCTTTTATCCATGTTATTACTTTATCAAAAATAGATCCATTTGAACAGTGAAACATTAATAAAAAAAGCACCTCTTAGTTAGAAGGGGTGCCTTAGCTTAGCGTGAAATTAAGATATCATAACCAGTTCCATCATTTACAACAATACATTTTCTCGGGGCACGTATGAATTGCCCAGTATAAATAAAATCTGTATAGGAGAGACCAATATTAACTGCAGAAATTATAAGAAAGTAAACAAAATACTCTCCAAAAAAGTAACTAGCCACAAGTCCAGGTATAGTTAGGAAAATAGTTGGCGCGAGTAATGTAATGATAGACGTACGCTTAGACATTTTCGCCCTTAATAATACTTTAATTATTGGAAATGTTTTTTTGTGTAACCGACAGTTAAATTTAAAAGTTCGATTAGTTAATAGTAATGGAATAAAGTGCACAAACTTATGAACAACCGGTAGTAAAAGTAAGCCTATCAGTAACGGGAAGATACCATGATCTTTCACGTTGCTGGTTTGATGCACGATGGAAAAGGGTAAATATAATAAAATGAACGATAGTAATCCTACCAAAAATGAGATTAAATAAATTCGATTAATACCAATTTCTCGTTGCACATTCACAGTTTTCCAACAATTCATGAATGATACCTCCCCTTACGTTATATAGCGAATAATTGAATGAATTCGTGAAATATCCTTCAATGACTATAGTATGTTTTTTGGGGGAAATCAATAGTTTTTTTAAAAAAAAATTAGACACAAAAAATAAGCATAATGCATACTTACATTATACTTATACACTCTTTGAAAGAGGAAGTGTTTAAATTCGCCTTGGATCAGGCTTTATGGCTTGAAATGTGCGTTTTATTCGGTCATTAAAAGAAATAATCTCAGCAAGTTTTTTTTCCAATTGTAACGTATCATTTGTTGGTAAATTGTCACTTTTAGATTCTTCTACAAGAATCTTCTCAACATCATCTAAAGATTGCTCTTGGGAGCTAGTATGATCAATCCATTTATGAATATAGGTACTCATGAATTTACGGTATAGGTTGGAATCAGTTGTGTATAAATCTTTTCGAACACCTTTTTTCCATACACGCTCAACTAAATTTAATTCTAATAAGTTACGGATACCAGTACTGACTGCAGTTTTACTTTTACCTAATGTTTCGCTCATGTCATCTAACGTCATTGGAGAATCTTCAATATATAATATAGAAAAAAGTCGTGCTTCTGAAGGAGATACATCAAACATCTCAATAGTCTTGGAAAACTCATTAATGATTAATTGTTGCATATTCTCTAATGGATTTGTCATAGTACCCTCCTACAAAAATAAGTTGCTTAGTTTAGGTTACACTAAAATTAAGATGAATGGAAATCATGCTTTTAGTAGATATTAGAAGAAAAGGGGAGGATTTTTAAGTAAAAAGCAATAAAAGTTCGTACAGTTTAAACTGTACGTAAAATTTGTTCGAAATTAACGGTATTTATCATTTGAATTATCTAGCGAAAAAAGGATATAGTATTAAGGTAGCATTTTATGCTTAATAAAACACAGTATGTAAATAGCACTTGTAAATTCCAGTGGAACCAATTTTTAAAGTGATTAAAAAGGTACTGTTAAATTTATTTAATAAATGTAAACGAGGTGAATTCGATGCCGGTTATTAAAGTAGAAGGATTATCAAAAGTATTCGGTAAAAATGTAAAAGAATCATTAAAGCTTTTGGATGACGGTATGAAAAAAGAAGAAATCTTAAAACAGACTGGTGATACAGTAGGTGTTAACCGTGCTTCTTTTGACGTAGAAGCTGGTGAGGTTTTTGTTATTATGGGCTTATCTGGTAGTGGTAAGTCTACATTAGTTCGTTTGTTAAATCGACTAATCGAACCTAGTGAAGGAAATGTATATGTAGACGGAGAGAATTTGGCTACAATGAACAAAGAAGATCTTCGTCGCGTCCGTAGAGAAAAACTAAGTATGGTGTTCCAGAACTTTGGATTATTCCCACATCGTACGATTTTAGAAAACGCGGAATTCGGCTTAGAAGTTCAAGGGGTAGATAAGGAAGACAGAAAGGAAAAAGCTAAAAAATCTTTAGAGATGGTTGGTTTAGGTAATTACATAAATCAGTTACCAGAACAACTATCTGGTGGTATGCAACAACGTGTTGGTTTAGCAAGAGCGCTTGCTAACGATCCAACTGTATTATTAATGGATGAGGCTTTCTCAGCACTAGATCCATTAATTCGTAAGGACATGCAGGATGAATTATTAGAATTACAAGTAGCTATGAAAAAGACGATTATATTCATCACACATGACTTAGATGAAGCATTACGTATTGGAGATCGAATTGCACTCATGAAAGATGGTTCTATCGTACAAATTGGTACACCAGAAGAAATTCTTGTTAATCCTGCCAATGATTACGTAGAACGCTTTGTTGAAGATGTCGATCGTTCGAAAGTATTAACTGCAGAACACATTATGAAGCGCCCAGAAACAATTAATATTGAAAAGCATGGACCTCGTGTAGCACTAGAGCGTATGCGTGAAGAAGGGCTTTCAAGTATTTATGTAATTGATGGTAAACGTAATTTAAAAGGTTATGTTACGGCAGATGACGCATCTGAAGCACGTAAAAAAGAAATTAGAGATATAAACGAAATACTAAAAACGGATGTTCCAACCGTGGGCATGGATAAACCGATGCAAGAAATCTTTGAGATTATTCATGATTCTCCAGTACCGATTGCTGTAGTGGAAGATGAAAAATTAAAAGGTATTATTGTAAGAGGAGCAGTGTTAGCAGCTTTAGCTGGAGAAAATGAGGTGAATATAGATGCTTGATTTTATTGCACAAATACCAATAGCTGTCTGGGTAAAGGAATTTACTGATTGGCTAACAGAAGCCTTTGCGTTTATTTTTGATCCAATCAAAAATCAAGGTGGAGATTTCTTAGACTGGACTTCAGATATGTTAGTTTTAATCCCACCAATTATTGTAATTATAATTGTAGCAGTAATTGCGTTTTTCCTTACTGATAAACGGATAGGATTACCGATTTTTACAATTGTAGGATTATGGTTGATATACAACCAAGGACTATGGGAAGAACTAGTATTTACATTCACGCTTGTCTTAATTGCTAGTTTGTTATCCATTTTAATAGGTATCCCTGTAGGTATCTTAATGTCAAAAAGTAAAACAGCTGAAGCAATTATTACTCCAATATTGGACTTCATGCAGACAATGCCAGCCTTTGTATACCTTATTCCGGCTGTAGCATTCTTTGGAATAGGGATGGTTCCTGGTATATTTGCATCACTAATATTTGCAACACCACCAACGGTTCGTTTTACTAACCTTGGTATTAGACAAGTATCACGGGAACTAGTAGAAGCTTCTGATGCTTTTGGTAGTACAGGTTCTCAAAAATTATTCAAAGTTGAGCTTCCGATGGCTAAGAGTACAATTATGGCTGGGATAAACCAAACAGTTATGTTAGCCTTGTCTATGGTGGTAATTGCATCAATGATTGGTGCTCCTGGACTAGGAAGAGAAATCGTATCTGCACTGCAAAATGCAAATGTAGGTTCAGGTTTTGTAGCAGGTATTAGTATTGTTATTTTAGCGATCATCATCGATCGTTTTACACAAAATCTAAACAAATAGTGTTTGTTTACTTTTCAAAAGAAAAGTTTTCATATAAAAAAATGTAAAAGGGGAGTTTTTTAAGTTATGTTTAAATTACAATGGAAACATCTAGGACTATTAAGCGTACTTGTATTATCACTAGTATTGGCTGCATGTGGTGATACTGAGGAAGATACTGCTGACACTGGCAACAACGGTGATACAAATAATGGAGAAGAAGCAACAGGTGTAGAGTTAGGTGAAACTGACTTAGAGTTAACTTATGTTGAGTGGGCTTCTGAAGTAGCTTCAACTAATGTTATTGCTGAAGTTTTAAGAAGTGAAGGCTATGACGTTGACATTACTCCTGTAAGTAACAACTTTATGTGGCAAGGAGTTGCAAACGGTGAAGCAGATGCAATGGTTGGTGCATGGTTACCTGCAACACACGAAGCGCAACTTGCTGAATTTGGTGACGATTTGGATAGACTTGGTGTAAACCTTGAAGGTGCAAAAATTGGTTTAGTTGTTCCACAATACATGGAAGCAACAACAATTGGAGACCTTGCTAATTTTGCTGATGGGTTAGATAGTCAAATTACTGGTATTGAAGAAGGTTCTGGTGTTGTTAAAGCTGCTAAACAATCTATTGAAGATTATGGTTTAGAAGGTTTTGAAGTACAAACTTCATCTGGTGGCGCAATGGCTACTGCACTAGGTCAAGCTATCGAAAATGAAGAGCCAGTAGTTGTTACTGGTTGGACTCCACATTGGAAATTTGCTGAGTATGATCTTAAGTACTTAGAAGATCCTGAAGGTACATTTGGTGGGGCTGAGACAATTGAAACATTTGCGCGTCAAGGGCTTGCAGAAGATAGTCCAGCAGCATATCAAATCTTGGACCAGTTTAACTGGACTGCAGAAGAAATGGCAGAAGTTATGCTTGAAATTCAAAACGGTACTGATGCTTCAGAAGCAGCAGCTAACTGGGTTGAAAACAACCAAGATAAAGTTGATGAATGGACAGCAGGTTTAGAGTAACATCTAAACTGAATTGAAAAGATAAAAGAACTGCTATTACATGGATTATGTAATAGCAGTTCTTTTTAGTTATAGATAATCTTTATAATAAAAAAAACTCGCCGATGGCGAGTTTTTTATGCTCGAGTGCTTGTTTGATCTTCTAATTCTTTAAGTCGTTCTTCAATTTGTGTTAAATATTTTTGAATATTTTTTTGATGTGGTTCAATCGTATTTTTCCAAGTTTCAATTGAATTTTTCACATCGCCAGATAATTCTTTGATTAGGGCTGCACCTTCTTTAGATGTATTTGTAATCTGTTCAGTTAACAGCTTTCCTTCATCTTTAATTCTGTCGAGTGAATGTACGATTTCTTCACCACGTAATTTAACATCATCACGTAACTCTTTACCTGACTTTGGTGTACTAAGTAAGGTGGCAGCTGCACTAACAACGCCTCCAGCTAAAAATCCAAATAATAATGATTTACCGTTTGCCATCGCTTACACTCCTTTCCCTTATATTATACTACTTTCTCTACTTTTATCAGCTTCAAACCTAAAAAAAGATGAATTTTTTTTAATCGACTAATTTTTATTTTTAACTATGACAGAATTTATATAAACTATGCATTAACTATTGTAACGTAAGTTACAAACCCGCTCCGTCAGCAGGTGGTTTTGGTGGGGCGAGTAATCGCAGCCCCAAAGGCTTTCCCTTTCCACGGGCACGGCCTTAGCTAACTTAGTAAAGCAAATGCCTCCGAGTTAGCTGAAGCCGTGCCTGCGGAAAGGGAGTCAATTTCATTTGAGGAGCGGTAACTTACGTTACTTACTAATGCGGATTTTATATCAACTGTGAATTATCATAAAAAGTTTACTAAGAGAGCTTTTGAAAATAAAAGGTCTTTCACAGTATTTTGTGAAAGACCTTTGTAATCCTCATTGAATGAGGGACGTTTATATTATGCTGTTGTTATTTGAGAACGTTTCATTATATTTTGTAAGATTGGATATAGAACAAAAGTTAATGCTGTATTGATCGCGATTGTTGGTAATACGATTGCTAGGAATAAGCCTGTAAATGTTCCTGGCATAAGGCCAACTACGTATATAGCCATAAATAAAAATACACTACCACTAACTGCTGTTCCAATCGCCACTAAGATCGGCGCTGCTATATTTTTATTTAGTTTGTTTGGAATTAGAAACAATAATCCGAAAAAGATAAATGCTGTAATAGGTTTGTCTACTAAGTTAGAAATTTGTCCTCCCGGAGCATTTGTTGTTAATGCTGATATAATCCCAGTCGACATTGCTAATAAGAAGACGTATTGTATTTTTGGAAATAGTAAAATTCCTAAAAACATCATGGTAAGCATAATGTCTGGCTTTACTCCAAAAATAGGTGGTGCAACAATGTGTAAAACAGCACCAATCGAAATAAATAACGACAATAAAATTAATACTTTTGTTTTCATACTATTCTCTCCTCCGCTAAACTAAGCTCAACTATTTTACTTCCATTCGTGCACTGACTGCCGAATGCGAAGTATTTTAATTATTATAACAAATATTCTTCTGATTAAAAAGGTTAAATTTTAAAAAAAGAAGTATTACTTATATATTATTCTGAATTGATTCGGCGATGTTTTTAAGGTCTTCTTGGCTGTAGGCATCACCATTTGTTTTCCATACAGGTTTAAAACCATCTCCTTCACCATAACGTGGAATTAAATGTATGTGCAAATGGAAAACGGATTGGCCAGCTGCCTCACCTGTATTGCTAAGTATATTAATACCCAGTGGCTCATAGGTCTTTTTAATAGCATTTGCTACTTTAGGAACGCGTGCAAACAATGCACTTGCTGTTTCCTCAGAAGTTTCATAAATATCTTTAGCGTGCGTTTTCGGGATAATTAATGTATGCCCTTTTGTTACTTGGCTTAGATCTAGAAAAGCATAAACATCATCATCTTCATAAACTTTTGCGGAAGGAATCTCTCCTTGCGTTATTTTACAAAAAATACAATTTTCTTCTGTCATAATACATATCAACTCCTATAGTAATTTGCCCTTATTTTATCATTGTCAATAGAGGAAAAGCAAAACAGACAAAAAACAAGTGGGTATATCTGTTACAATTAAGTCTTGTAAAGACTCTCTTGTTTCCAGATAACCCACTTGCTGAAGGAGAAGGATACCAATTCGTTTGTTAAACAACTATTGTTTAAACAATCAGGGGAATGATTCAAACGATTTTGCTAGTAATTAGTCAACGCCAACACCTCATTTTAAGTTGTTGTGTTTAACCTTTCTTTCGAAAGGGGTTAGTTACAAGCGTAGTATATCTTTCACCGACACCTCATTTCGTGGAAAACCACTTGATAAGTTGCTGTAAAAGCTATTTCCTAACTCCTTCAATAACTAGTATGAACCGGATTTTAAAAAATATACAATAAAATTTTGGCTTTATGGAAAGAAGATGGTAAAATTTGATTAAGAACGCTCGTAAGGAGGATGTATTTGTGAAATCACTGTTACATATAGAGGATTTAGAGGGCGGTTACACCCATAAAAATGTATTACACGGGATATCATTTGATGTTTATCCAAATGAAATCGTCGGTTTAATCGGATTAAATGGTGCTGGGAAAAGTACGACAATCAAACACATAATAGGCTTAATGCACCCTAAAAAAGGACAGATCGAAATAAATGGCAGTACTTTTAAGGATGCAGCTGAAACCTATCGACAGCAATTTACCTATATACCTGAAATGCCGTTATTGTATGATGAGTTGACGTTGTATGAACATTTACGTCTAACGGCAATGGCATACAATATTGACCAGGAAACATTTGAAAAGCGTTTAGATCCATTACTAGATGCTTTTCGTTTAAAGAAACAATTGAAGTGGTTTCCAATTCATTTTTCTAAGGGTATGAAGCAAAAAGTGATGATTATGTGTGCATTTCTAGTTGAACCACCTTTATATATAGTTGATGAACCTTTTGTTGGGCTAGATCCTTTAGCGATTCAATCTTATCTAGAATTAATGGATCAACAAAAGAAAAATGGTGCTGGTATCCTAATGTCAACGCATATCCTTGCTACTGCAGAACGTTATTGTGACCGATTTGTTATTATACATGAAGGCAAGATCAAAGCGTATGGAACATTGGATGATTTACGTAGAGAATTTTCTATGCCAAAGGCAACTTTAGATGATTTATATATACAACTAACAAAGGAAGCAGATCATCATGTTTAATGCCCACCAATTATTCATGCAACGTTTTCGAGAGTATGTAAAAGAAACAAGTCGATATTTACAATATATTTTTAATGGGCACACAGCAATTGCACTGTTTTTCTTAATAGCAGCAGCAGCTTATTATTATCAGCAAGTCTTAGCAGAGCTACCAAAAGATTTTCCTTCTGCTTGGGTGATAGCAGTATTTTTTGCTTTTGTTTTAACCTATAGTCCTATACACACATTATTAAAAGAAGCTGATCTTGTTTTTGTCTTACCTGCTGAGCATCGAATGGGTCCATATTTTCGTAATGCATTGGTGTATAGTTACATTTTTCAACTATACCTTGTAATCCTTGTGGTAGCAGCGTTGTCGCCTTTGTATTTCGCAAGTTATCCTTCTAGTACAGGCAATACATATTTACTATTTGTAATTGTCCTTTTACTATTAAAAGTGTGGAATTTATTAGCGAGTTGGTGGATGTTAAAGGTTAGAGATAAAGTTAGTCGCTCAATTGATCATTTGGTCCGATTTGCACTTCAGGTAGTTTTATTTTATTTCTTTATTGATGGAGCACACTTTTTTGCTGCTATAACAACGGTGCTACTGTTTCTCATGTTTACTTATAACTTCCATATTTCAACTAAACAAAATGTTCTTGCATGGGACTTGTTAGTGGAGAAGGATCGCACTAGAATGCGGAGTTTCTATAGATTAGCCAATATGTTTACAGATGTTCCCCATTTGAAATCAACAGTCAAAAAAAGACATTGGCTTGTTTCTCTCACCACAAGTTTTGTTCCTTTTGCCAAAGTGGGTACGTTTAATTATTTGTATCGAATTACGACAATCAGAAGTGGTGAATACTTAGGAATGTACTTACGGCTATTTGTTATAGGAGCATTGGCGATTTATTATGTACCAAACCAATGGATGGCACTAGTATTTGGTGTTTTATTTATTTATTTAACTGGAATACAGTTAATGGCGATGTGGCACCATCATAAAACTATTTTATGGTTAGATTTATATCCTGTTTCTAAAGCGCTACGCATGCATTCCTTTACTGGATGGATCCAACGCTTATTAAGTTTGCAAACTCTAGGGTTCGCACTCGTTTTTCTTCTTTTATCCAATTACAATGGAATGATTATGATGTTGATTAGTGGGGGAGCTGTAGTGTTATTATTTGTACAAGGGTATATGAAACGAAAATTAACCTAACAGATAAAAAAGCCAATGTTCAAATTTTTGAACATTGGCTTTTCTGCTTATTGATATTTTTTTATTAATTCTATGAATGTTTTGGCAGCTACTAGCATAGCACGTTCGTCAAAATCAAATTTTGGGTGATGGTGTGCTTGAAAGTTCCCTTCCGCTTGTGCACCTGTAAAAAAGAATGCACCTGGTTTTTCTAATAAATAGTACGAAAAATCCTCTCCAGTCATACTAGGCTCAATTAATTCAGCGGTTGTGACCTCTTTTACCTGTTTTGCTGCCTCAATTACTGCATGTGCTTCTTGTTCATGATTTACTACTGGTGGATATCCTTTGTCATATTCAAAAGAGTAGGAAGCACCATAGCTTTGACATGTTCCTTCAATGATCGTTTCCATTTCATCAATAATAAATCTTTGCAAATCTTTATCAAAAATACGTGCTGTACCAGTAATTGTTGCTGTATCCGCAATAATGTTAAACGTGTTTCCGGCATGAAATGTACCGAGTGTTAGTACAGCTGTATGCAATGGATTTATTCTTCTACTAATAATTTGTTGTAAGTTTACAATTAACTGTGAACCAATTACAATGGCGTCTTTTGTCTGGTGTGGCATTGCACCATGCCCACCTTTTCCTTGGACTGTTATGGAAAAACGATCTGCGCCAGCCATGAACTCCTTTGGTGCTGTTTGAACAATACCATATGGTGTGTTTGTCCACAAATGCGTTCCAAATACTAAATCGACATCATCTAAAACACCAGCATCAACCATTGGTTTAGCTCCACCTGGTGCAAGCTCTTCTGCATGCTGATGGATAAACACAATAGTGCCAGCTAAATCAGCTTGGTATGCTTTTAATACTTTTGCTACAGTTAGAAGAATTGTTGTATGTCCGTCATGTCCACAAGCATGCATGACACCTTGACAAGTTGATTTATAGGCAACTTCTTTTTCATCTTGAATTGGAAGTGCATCAAAATCTGCTCTAAGAGCGATTGTTTTACCCGGTTTAGCTCCAACTAAACGCGCAACAACACCATTTCCTCCAACTTTTGTCTCGTAGGGAATCCCTAATTTTTGATATGTATCGGCAATAAATTGTGCCGTTTTTTCTTCTTGAAAAGACAACTCTGGATACTGATGTAAATATCTTCTAATCTCTATCATGTTGTTATATTCTTGATCAAGCATATCGGATATCTTTGACCACATAGATAAAACCTCCCCGAAATTGTCTTAATAGTATAACATAATTTAATGACTTCAATTAAAAAAAGACCTTCATATGAAGGCCTTCTTTTAAGACTATTTTGAGAATGCTGCATCATTTAAGAGGCGCATTGCTTCTTCTTTGTGTCCAGTTTCATCTGCAATCATGTCATCTAGTTTAACCGAAAGTTCTGTTAAGCCGAGTTTTTCAGCTTGTTCTTTTCTTTTTTGATAACGGACAATTGTATCTTCCTCCGCTTTTAATGTGTCTTCTAACATATCTTTTGGATTGCTAAGTTGCTTGACATTAGCAGGTGTTGTAGTTGGTGTACCACCGAGAATTTTAATTTTGTTAGATAAGTACAATGCGTGTCCCATTTCATCTTCAATTTCATCTTCAAAAAAAGGTTTTAGCATAGGACGATATAATCCTTCAATTACTGATGCATTATACGTATACATAATCGAAGCTGCATATTCATTAGCTAAGTCTTCATTTAACCCATTAATTAGTTCTTCCAATTCACTGCTGTTCTTCATCTGTCTTACATTCTCTGCCATTATAGTACATCCTTTCTTGTTTAAATAATTAATATGCTTTAGAGATACAATTCCCATTCCAATTTTTTTTAAACATAAGATTGCTAATCGGTATAATAATGTTATAAAAGTGAAGGATAGGGAATATTTTTATAAATAAAGTTCTGGGGTGAGTTTGTGAAATGGTATCCATATAATAATTTAGTAATTATAATGTCAGCTATCTTTATAGCAGTTCTGCTTACAGTACGTGTCATAACAACAGACATGCCAGTATTAGATGAATGGTCATCGCCATTTGTTGATACGTTACAAGGAACTACTTTATTTGTTGTGTTTAGGTGGATTACAGAATTAGGGTCTGGAACGTTTATTGCGCCATTCCTTGTTGTTTTTGCAGTTACTTACTATTATTTTAGTAAAAATCTTATCGCTAGTATTATGATCCCGTTGGGTGCATTACTTGGTTACCGGGCAAATCATTGGATTAAAATTTTAATAGAAAGAGAACGACCTAGTCTATTGCCCGAAGCTGAAGGTGTAGGGTTTAGTTTTCCATCTGGTCATGCGATGGGTGCAATGATTGCATATGGTTTAGTCATTCACTTTTTAACTGTTTATTTAAAAAATGACAATACAAAATTAACACTTCAAATAGTCGGAGTAGTGCTGATAGTATTGATCGGAATGAGCCGCTATGTGATTCGAGTACACTACTTAACAGATGTAGTGGCAGGCTTTGCATTCGGATTCTTATTTTTAGCAACCTGGATCGGCTTCTATAACAGAATTAATAACTATGTATCAAATAAATAAATGTCTCCGCCTTAGGACTGAGATAAAACCATGCTGTCGTTCGTTATTGAACGACAGCTTTTTTTGTATAATATAAATATAGTTAGTAGTAAATAGACTTTGCTACACTATACTTAATGGAAATACATTTACTTTAAATTAAAATATTAAATAGATGGGGATGAAAAATGATGAAAAATAGTTTTTTGCGAAATATAGTGGCGCTGAGTATCATTTTATTAGGGGTAGCTTTGGTATTGACTAATATTGGCTTGGTTTCATTGGAATTTGCAGAAGCATGGTATTATATCTATCCAACATTTTTTGTTTTGTTAGGCATGAAATGGTGTTGGGATGGTTTTCGGGGACAAGGAGGTTTTACTTCAGGATCCTTTCTAGTTATTTTTGGCTCTCTATTATTAATGGATCGTTTTGATAAAATTGATTTTACGTTTTGGGACGTCTATAAGCTATGGCCATTATTAATTATTTATGTAGGGTTTACTATTTTTGGCACGTCAAATAAAAAGAAGAAAAAGTTTCAGGTATTATTTGATTCAGACGATTATAAAGAAAGTGAATCGATGTACGGTAAAAACCAAAAGTTTATGATAGGTGATCACAAATTTAATACACCAAACTGGAAAGTTGAACCAATGGGAATTTGGAATGCAGTAGGCGATTACCACATTGATTTTACAAAAGCATTTATCCCAGACAAAGAAATTCCAATTCGCATTCACGGTTGGGCTGGAGATATTCAAATATTAATGCCTGAGAATATTGAGTTTGCAGTTGAAGCTGAAGTGAAAGCAGGCGATATTATTGTATTTGAACAAACATCTGAAGGAATTCAACGTAACCTTTCCTATGAGACACCTGGTTACTCGGAAGCAACTCGAAAATTAACATTGAATTTAAAGCTAAAAGCAGGTTCGATTCGAATCGATAAAGTGTAGGAGAGAGGAGGAACTTTTTTGTTACAACGATTAAATTCAATTCGTTATACGTATATCCGATCTCATTTATATGCGCTATTTTTAACAATGCTTACCTTGTTAGCAATTTTGCTTTCGATTCATGTCTTGTTTGAGCCTGGATGGCTTAATAAGGTAAGTATATTTGTTTTTATTTTTGCATATCTTGTAGTTGGCTTTATTTTTTCTATATATATAGGTTTTAAATCAAGCGGTGATATGAAAACCCGCATGGATTATTTATCTGTTCTTATTGCCCAATTAGCTCGAGGAAATTACACTTCACGTGTTTACGATAATGGAGACGATGAAATTGCTCGCATTGGTGAGGAATTAAACGAGTTAGGTGAAAAAATGCAAGGACAGGTAAAATCACTCCAACGCTTGGCTGATGAGAAGGCAGAGTTCGCAAAAACTGCTCATAAAGCGGCGACTATTGAAGAAAGACAACGATTAGCACGTGATCTACATGACGCAGTTAGTCAACAATTATTCGCCTTAACGATGATGTCACAAGCAACGTTAAAGATAGTTGAAAAAAATCCAGATAAAGCAAAAGCACAAATTAAAGAAATTGCGGAAACAGCTTTACAAGCCCAAACAGAAATGCGAGCGTTATTATTACATTTACGTCCTGTTCATTTGTCAGGTGATACGTTGCCAGTTGGGATTAGTCAGTTGGTCACAGAACTTGAACAGAAGTGCCCACTTGCGTTTCATTTACATATAGATGATATTGTACGGTTATCTGAAACAACGGAAGAACACTTATTTCGAGTGGTGCAGGAAGCCTTATCAAATACATTACGGCATGCTGAGGCAAATGAGGTAACGATTGAAATTAGACAATACAAAAATGAAGTATTTTTACATATTGCGGATGATGGAAAAGGGTTTGATTTATCTGGTGATAACCAGAAAAAAGCTTCGTATGGGTTAAAAACAATGAAGGAACGTTGTGAAGAAATTGGCGGAACATTTGTGATACGTTCCAAACAAAACGAGGGAACACATATAGACATTCGGATTCCGATTTAATGGGGAGGTTTTATGAGATGGTAAGAGTAGTGGTAATAGATGATCATGATATTGTTCGTAAAGGAATTATTGCTTATTTGCAAACAGAAGATGATTTAGAGATAGTTGGGCAAGCTTCTAGTGGCAATGAAGGGATAAAAGTCGTATTAGAACAGAAGCCGGATGTTGTTTTAATGGATCTGATTATGGAAAATGGCAATGGTATTGATGCAACAAAAGCTATAATGAAACAACTAACAACTTGTAAAGTAATTATATTAACAAGCTATTATGATGATGAACAAGTTTTCCCTGCACTAGAAGCTGGAGCATTTAGTTACATGCTTAAAACCTCTTCTGCTGAAGAGATTGCTTCAGCTATTTATAAAGCCTATGAAGGAAATACTGTCATTGAACCGAAAGTTGCGAATAAAATGATGACTAGTTTTCGAGTGCAACAAGATAAGCCACATCAACAATTAACGGATAGGGAACTGGAAGTCTTAATGTGTATTGGAGAGGGGTTAACCAATCAGGAAATTGGTGACAAATTGTTTATTGGTATTAAAACTGTTAAAACACATGTAAGTAATATATTAAGTAAACTAGATGTTCATGATCGCACCCAAGCAGCAATCTACGCCCATCGAAATGGCTTAATTCGTAAATAATAATTTAAAGAGTAAAAGTCGTAGAAGAATCAGGATCTTCTGCGACTTTTCTTTTATAGAATTGGATGGATGTTATATGTCATCGTTATTTTCTTCTTCATCTAGTTCTGTTTGGTTTTGTTCTTCTATTCTTTCTTGATAAACTTCATCCCAATCAACCATTGTATATTTGGTTGAGAAAGGTTTTCCTGCGCGATATTTTGGTTTCTTTTTTTTCTTCTTTTTCTTTCCAAAAGTGTTTTTTAACATATCAGCTTTAAACCAGGATTGATAACGTGCTTCATTCTCCCACTGGATAAAAACGACATACGTATTACCTCTTAATGGTCGTAATACACGTAAAGCATAAACGCCTGGTTGTGCTTTAATTTTATCAGCTTGGTCTTGATATTCCGACTCAAAGATGGGTTTTCCATCATCCGAAACGGGTATGTGTTGCATTACCACGTATCCTTTTAATTGAAGTGTGCCTTTCGTTACAAAGATTTCGTATCCGCGAGGTTCATCAAAAACTGGTGGACCATTGTCCTCGTAATAAGCAACTGCTGCTGTTTGATTACGCATGAAATAAAGATTAATTTCTGGATGGTTTTCAGCTATTTTTTCCAAGTGATCTAATGTTCCGTTGGTCATGTAAGCTTTCAACGTGATCGCTCCTAAACACCTTTATTTTAATCCTAACAAGTTCGTTTTCATTTGTATATGTTCCTTAGGTAGGGGGGATAGATATTTCTTTATCAATTTCTTATTCTAGCGTATAATAGTGCGTTGATAGAATCGATTTGTCGAAATTTGTTTTTTCGACACACATCTGTGAGGTGAAGATTACGTGAAATATATATCAAAATTTCAACAAATGAAAGGCTATCCTTTCTTTAAATGGATTAGCTTAACGGCTGGAATGATTGCTTTATTAGGAATAATTGGTTTTCTATTTATTATATACGGTGGCAGGCTGATTGTAGACGAAAAAGATTTAATTTTACCCGCAACAACGATAGTTGAGACAGAAGAGGGTACATTAGTTAGTAGAATATATCAGGAAAATAGAGAACTGGTATCAATTAGTCAAGTTCCTGAACATGTGCAAAATGCTTTTATAGCAGTAGAAGATGTCCGGTTTTTCGGGCATGCAGGCGTGGATTTTCAATCAGTAATGCGTGCCGTTTATCGTGATATTGTTGCTCTTGATAAAGTCGAAGGTGCAAGTACGATTACACAACAATTAGCAAAGAATTTATTTTTAGATAATGATAAGACATGGATGCGCAAAACGAAAGAAGTAATGGCCTCCATTTATTTGGAACGTCATTTCACTAAAAGTGAGATTTTAGAACTATACATGAATGAAGTTTATTTTGCACATGGAAACTATGGAGTGAACACAGCGGCAAAATATTTTTTTGAAAAACCTGTAGAAGATCTAACCGTTGCAGAGGGTGCAATGCTTGCTGGGTTAGTAAAAGCACCTAACACTTATTCACCATATATTGATTCTGATCGCGCAAAGACACGACGTGATATTGTTTTGTCACAAATGGAAAAAGCAGGTATGCTAGAAACAGAAGAGATGTTAACACTACAAGGGAGAACGTTAGGGGTTGTCGAACAGAAGACAGAAGAAAAGCCTTGGTTAGATGATTATCTTGATATTGTTATTCGAGAAGCGAAAGACACGTATCAACTTACCATTGCTGAATTAAAGCGCGGTGGGTACCGAATTACGGTTAATCTTAATGAAACAGCACAAAAAATTGCGTATCAAGAATTACAAAAAGATACGTACTTTAAAGGTTCCGAACCTAATGTAGAATCGGCATTTGTATTGATGGAACAACAAACAGGTCAGTTAGAAGCGGTAATTGGTGGACGAGATTTTCAGATAGGTGATTATCAACGGGCTATGGTAAAAAGACAACCTGGTTCTGTCATGAAGCCATTAGCGGTTTATGGTCCGGCGATGATGGTTGACTATCGTCCATATAGCTTATTAGAAGATCGCAAGCAAGAATATGATGGTTACACTGCGACCAATTACGATAATGTTTACAGTGAAGAAGTAAGCATGTATGAGGCAATACAATATTCAAAAAATGCACCAGCTGTTTGGTTATTAGATCAAATTGGGATCCCTTATAGTAAAGATTATTTAAAAAAGATGCAGTTAGGCATTGAAGATCAAGGTCTGGCAATTGCATTAGGAGGGTTAGAAACAGGTATCAGTCCAATACAAGTAGCACAAGGCTATCGCACATTTATTCATGAAGGAGAATGGATAAAGGCACACTCGATTGCTTCTATTCAAGACCGAAATGGCGAAGTGATCGGTGAAGCAGATCCTGATGTAACAACAGTATTTTCTAAACAAGTAGCATGGAATATGTTACGTATGTTAGAGAGTGTGGTTGATCATGGTACAGCCAAGTCAGGAGTATACAAAAAAGCGTTAGCTGGTAAAACTGGTTCAACACAACATCCACATGTTGCCGGTCAAGTGAAGGATGCATGGTTTGCCGGGATAACTCCTGACTATGTGACAACCATGTGGATGGGTTATGATCAAAGTGACGAGGCGCATTATCTAACAGAGGGAAGTTCTGCACCAACAAAAGCTACAAAAGCAATATTAGAAAGTTTGGATCAACAACAAACGCTATCAAGTACTTTTTCTAAACCAGCGAGTGTTGAAGATGTAGAGGAACCAATAGTATTGCCAGGGATTACTGATTTAGAAGCTAGTTATAAATTTGGTGGTTTCTCCCTTATTCGTGGTGAATTAAACTGGACTCCATCAAATGATCAACGTGTTATTTACCATATATATGAATCAACCAGTACAGGAGCTAATAAAATTGGTGAAGTTAAAGGAAAAGGAAGTTTTACATTAGATAATGTCTCTTTATTTCAACCTTCAACGTATTATATTGTTCCATATAATAGCTTAACAAAACAAGAAGGAGAACCGTCAAATCAAATTACTTTATCATTTGTACGGTAATGCGCTATAATTACAAGTGTTATTTATTTGTAATGATTATAATTAAAAGTTTAACAACGCAAAGTAAAGTTTATTTAGAAAAAAGAATGATTGTCATGTAGAGGTGAAGCTGTAGTGAAAAAAAAGAATGAAACAATTTTACAAGCATTTAGAGGTGAGAAAACAGATTATACGCCAGTATGGTTTATGCGTCAGGCTGGGAGATCACAACCGGAATACCGTAAGTTAAAAGAAAAGTATTCATTATTTGAGATTACCCATCAACCAGAGTTATGCGCATATGTAACACGTTTACCAGTGGAACAGTATGGTGTTGATGCAGCAATCTTATATAAGGATATTATGACACCATTACCGGCTATTGGGGTTGATGTGGAAATTAAAACAGGGATTGGCCCGGTGATTGATCAACCAATTGAAACGAAATCTGATGTGGAGAAATTAGGAACAATTGACCCTGAGTCTGATGTTCCGTATGTAATGGACACGATCCGATTACTGACAAAAGAACAGTTAGATGTTCCGTTAATCGGTTTTAGTGGTGCACCATTTACATTGGCAAGTTACATGATTGAAGGTGGCCCTTCTAAGAATTATCACCGAACAAAAGCTATGATGTATAGAGATCCTGCTACCTGGTTTGCGTTAATGGAAAGGCTTGCTGATACAACAATCACGTATGTTAAAGCACAAATTAAAGCTGGTGCACAAGCAATTCAAATTTTTGATTCGTGGGTAGGCGCACTATCTGTTCCAGATTATCGCTATTATATTAAACCAATAATGGAGCGAATATTTACTGAATTGAAAGATGAGAATGTACCACTTATATTGTTCGGAGTTGGCGCAAGTCATTTAATTATGGAATGGAACGATCTGCCTGTTGATGTGATTGGAATCGATTGGCGCATCTCAATTAAGGAAGCAAGAGATCTTGGAATTACCAAGCCACTGCAAGGTAACTTGGATCCAGCAATCTTGTTATCTGACTGGAAAACAATCGAAGAGCGAACGAAAGCAATCATTGATCAAGGGAGAGATTTACCTGCTCATATATTCAATTTAGGTCATGGCGTTACTCCTGAAATTGATCCAGCTATATTGAAAAAAGTAACAGAACTAGTTCATCACTATTCAAAACAGTAGAAAGGATGTTTCAAATGGCAAAGAAAAAAGTAGGATTACTTGTAATGGCATATGGTACACCTTACAAAGAGGAAGATATTGAAAGGTATTATACGGACATTAGACATGGACGCAAACCAAGCCCTGAAGCCCTGCAAGATTTAACGGATCGCTATCGTGCAATTGGTGGTATTTCCCCACTTGCTAAAAGAACGGAACAACAAAAAGAGGCGATTGCTAAGCAAGCGAATAAAATGCAAAATGAAGTAGAATTTGTTCCTTATCTAGGGCTAAAACATATTGAACCTTCTATTGAAGATGCTGTAAAACAAATGGCTGACGATGGGATTGAAGAGGCAGTTTCACTTGTATTAGCACCACATTACTCTACTTTTAGTGTAAAAGCATATAATGGTCGCGCACAAGCAGAAGCTGAAAAACAAGGGAAACCTGTTATTTCATCTGTTGAGAGCTGGTATGATGAACCCGGTTTTATCGATTACTGGAAGAAAGCGATCTTAGGTGAATACGACAAAATGTCACCAGAAGAAAAAGAAAAAGCAGTACTTATCGTATCTGCACATAGTTTACCAGAAAAGATTTTAAAAGATGGCGATCCATATCCAGAGCAATTAAATACAACGGCAAAAATGATTTCAGAAGCAACAGGTATTAAAAACTACGAAATCGGTTGGCAAAGTGAAGGAAATACACCTGATCCTTGGTTAGGACCTGATGTGCAAGATCTAACAAGAGATCTATACAAGGAAAAAGGCTATCGTACATTTGTCTATGCCCCAGTTGGCTTCATTGTAGACCACTTGGAAGTACGTTATGACAATGACTATGAGTGTAAAGTAGTTTGTGATGAATTAGGAGCAAGTTATTATCGCCCACCAATGCCAAATATCGCACCTGAGTTTATTGAAACATTGGCTGACGTTGTATTGAAAAAATATCAAAGTGCTGAAATGGTATGAGTGAAGGTAAGAAAAACATTGCAATTGTAGGCGGAGGTATTACCGGTTTATCTGCTGCTTATTATTTGCAAAAAGAAATTAAAGCAAAACAACTACCCTATAAAATTGATTTGATTGATGCTAGTGATAAGCTAGGTGGAAAGATTGATACAATGAAACAAGACGGTTTTACCATTGAACGAGGTCCAGATTCTTTTTTGATCCGCAAAGAATCTGCTGCACGAGTAGCACGTGAAGTTGGTTTAGCTGACGATCTTGTTAAGAATGGAACAGGTAAAGCGTATGTACTTGTTGGTGATCAGTTACACGAAATGCCAAAGGGATCTTTTATGGGTATCCCAACGCAATTATCTCCTTTTTTATTTTCCAACATGTTTTCATTAAAAGGCAAAATTCGTTTGCTATCTGATTTCGTTTTACCGAAAAGTGAACCTGTAGCTGATCAATCTGTAGGCGAGTTTTTCCGTAAACGTTTTGGAAATGAATTACTGGAGAATTTAATTGAACCTTTACTGTCTGGAATATACGCTGGTAACATTGATGACCTAAGTTTAATGGCTACTTTCCCTCAATTTTATCAGATGGAACAAAAGCATCGCAGTTTAATTAAAGGATCACGTGAAGTACTGCCTAAGAAAGTTAGAACAGGGAAGAAAACAAGTAAATTTTATTCATTAAAAGATGGATTGCAGTCACTTGTTGATGCGATTGAATCTCACTTAGATCCGAGTATTGTATCAATACATAAGGAAACTGCAGTTGATCATATCGAGAAGAAGATAGATCATTATCATGTGTTACTCGACAGTGGTGATGTTAAAAAAGTTGATAGCATGATTCTGACAATAGCTTTTCCAGTAGTCAAGCGAGTCTTAAGTCAATATGATTTTTGGAATGTGTTTGGTGAAACGAAAGCGACGTCTGTTGCCAATGTTGCGTTTGGATTTGATGCCTCAGCGATTCCAACTGATTTAGACGGGACTGGTTTTGTTGTATCGCGTAATAGCGACTATCGTATTACTGCGTGTACATGGACGCATAAAAAATGGCCCAATACGACACCTGAAGGAAAGGCAATGCTTCGTTGTTATGTAGGACGTCCTGGAGATGAAGCGGTTGTGGATTTAACGGATGAGGAAATTGCAGCTATTGCTTTAAAGGATTTGAAGAAGGTTATGGGCGTTACAACAAAGCCTGATTTTCATGTTGTCACACGTTGGAAAGATTCTATGCCACAATATACAGTCGGACATCTTGAACGACTTAGCAAGCTCAGAAATGAAATAGATAAAGCCTTACCAGGTACTTTTATAGCAGGGAATAATTATCAAGGTATTGGTATCCCAGATTGCATTGATCAAGGGGAAAAAGCTGGCGAAAATGTGTTAGATTTTTTAAGTGAATAAATGCAAAGGAAACTCTCTTTTCTAATTAGGAAAGGGAGTTTTTTTATGGTGATAGTTATTAATGAATAATTTAGATAAACTGCGCATTAAGAACCTAAATCGTTTAGTCAATATTTAGTAACGGAAGCTACCGCTCCTCAAATGAAATTGACTCCCTTTCCGCAGGCACGGCTTCAGCTAACTCGGATAAGCAAAATTCGCTTTCCGAGTGGATCTTCAGCTCGCGCTGTTCCTGCAGGAGTGTCGTCAATTTCATTTGATCCGCTAGAGAGTCTAAAAATATATAATGCATTACAGCCTAATTTAGCAGCAGAAAAACTTATTGATTAAAACACAATTAGTTCTTCTAACTAGCAGAGGAAGCAAATGGATGACACTCCTGTGGGAACAGCTCAAGTAGAAGATCCACTTTGTAAAGTGTTCTTCTTTACCAAGTTAGCTGAGACTGAGCCCACGGAAAGGGAATCCATTTGGTGACGCAGCGGGTAATTAACTCAGGTTACTAGTTATTGCGGATTTTATATCAAGTTCGTATCTTGAAGGGTAATGTTAGTTGTGAAAAGCACTTTATTTTACTGTTATTTTCCAAATTAGTATTGCAAGGTGGATTATAATGGTATATAGTACATTACATCAGTAATGTACTAATTTTCGTGAAAGGAGGGGTGCGGGGTGATTTCATTAGATAGTTCCAAACCGATTTATGTTCAGATTGCTGAATGGTTAGAAACAGAGATTTTGCGTGACCGCCTTAAAAAAGATGAAAAAGTTTACTCTCAATATCAGCTTGCAGAGATGTTTACAATTAACCCCGCTACTGCTGCTAAGGGATTAACCATTTTAGTGAATGAAGAAATTTTGTACAAAAAAAGAGGACTTGGCATGTTTGTTACCAAAGAAGCGAAAAAAATTATTCAAAATAAGCGCAAAACAAATTTGCTAGAAGAAAAAGTAATCGACTTAGTTAACGAAGCAAACTATTTAGAAATTAACGAGCAGTCATTAATTGATATGATCAAAAAAGCTAATGAAGAGATTAGAAAGGAGAGTAAATAAATGCAGATTGTAAAGGCAGATGGGCTTGAGAAAAAGTTTGGAAGCAAGAAGGTTATTGAGCAGATGTCTTTTGAAATCAAAGAAGAAACCATTACTGGAATAATTGGTCGAAATGGTGCTGGAAAAACGACCTTATTAAAGATGATTGCAGGTTTTTGGAGACCTTCAGCTGGAGAACTACTTGTTTTTAATGAAGAGCCATTTGATTCATTAATGGCATCCGCCAATACAATTTATATCGACGATCAATTGTATTATCCCGATACATTAAACTTGAAACAAATTTTACAACAAAATGCTCAATTCTATCCAAATTGGAATATGGATTTAGCTGATCGATTATTCAATTATTTTGGGTTTGAAGCGAATCAAAGGCATTATCAATTATCTAAAGGGAAAAGAAGTACGTTTAATATGATAATTGGGTTAGCAGCAAGATGTCCTTTAACATTATTTGATGAGCCAACGACTGGGATGGATGAAGCGGTACGAAAGGATTTCTACCAGGCACTGTTGCATGATTATATTGCTTTTCCTCGAACAATCCTTTTGTCGAGTCACTTATTACAAGAAATAGAACCACTTTTAGAAGAGGTTTTATTAATTAAAGATGGAAAAGTCCTAATGCACGAATCGGTTGATACACTTAAAGATTATGCATTTGGTTTACATGGTGATAGAGATACGATCACATCTTGGTGTGCGAATAAATCTATCATTTATCAAAAGGCATATAGTTCAGAAGGGATATATGTGGTTGTGCAAAATGATTTTACTGAAAGGGAATTTGCTCAATTACAAGCAGATGGTATTAAACTATTACCTGTTTCTTTGAATGATCTTTGTATTTATTTGACTAATCCGAAAAATGGGGGGATTGTAGATGTCCTTAGCTAATCTCAAGAAGAGTGAAATACTACAGATACTTTTTCTGTTTAAACTGAAATCTTATTCAGCGTTGTTCACATCACTTATTTTAGTGCAAATCCTTGCAATGTTATTTTCGTTAAGTGGGCCGATCAGCAGTGGTAGCTTTGGTTTTAGTGGTCCCATACATGTAAATATAGGCTATTATACGGGTGATATTATTGTGGGATTTACACTTGTTTGGGGATTTGTTGCTGGATTATTACTGACTACGAAAAAATACTATATGGTAGATTTTTTATTTGTAACAACGCGTAAAATGAGTCAGGTTGCAAACTTATTATTCTTAGTGGCGATCAGTATTATTGGAACGTTAACAGCTCAATTGGCAGGGGGGTTCATTCAATCAGTTAATGTATTTTTTAATGATGTTAAACTTGTAACTAATCCACTAATCATTTCTGAGCTATTATTAAGTATAGGTTCTCTATTTTTTTATTTACTTTTTATGACAATAATTGGCTATTTCATAGGTATGTGTGTGCAATTGCATAAGGTCTTTATTATAGTATTACCAGCGATTTTTGTCGGGACAATTGTGCAAGCGGTCAGATTAGGAGACGGCTACAATTTCATAACAAAGTCCTATTATTTTATTATACAAGAATCCATATTTGTATTATTCAGTTTAAAAATCTTTGTTCTTATAACTATCTTATTTGTGACAGCATTTTTAATCGGAAAACGTATGGAGGTGCAACAATAATGATATTAGTTTTGCCCCTTGTACTTCTATTCATTGTGTTAATTGTACAATTACCTAATCATCGTTTATTTAATCGAATGCACACATATAAACTGTTAGTTGGCTATGTGGTAGTTCTGTTATTAGGTGTAGTGGTATGTACCTTTCTAACAGTTGGTGAGGGTTCTGATTTAGAATTAATGAGTGAACAGGAGTTAACAGATAAACTAGCGATAAATGATAAAATATATCCTTTGTTAGAAAAGGGGAAATGGCAGGAAGCTTCTGAATTTGCTCATCTTTTTGACCAAACAACATTCCCACTTTTTGATGATCAATTAACTATTTCAGCTTTGAAAGAAGACAGGTATATGAATGGGCCTATTTTTGTTGAAAAAACTGATGAATTAATTGATTCGATCGAGGTATTACAATATAAAGGGTACACCAGCTTTTTAAGAATAGATATTTCATCATTAATGGATTTATATCAGGTTAAGTTAGTTGATCAAAATCTCTATGTGGAACCATCGAAAGGTGAAGAAACAATCGATATTGCTCTAAAAAACCATCCCTTTACTGCTTATCAATTCACTGGCAGCAACAACTTAAATAGCGGCTTATCAATTATCGGACTTGAATATATCTATGTCAGAGTACCAGAAAATACGGATGTAACAGGTGACGTTATTGAAGTAAACAAATAATATTATAGGATAGATACAAAAAGCTAGCTCCCAAAACGGAAGGCTAGCTTTTGTGTTAAACTGACTACATAAATTAAACTTGTCTTATTATGAGGTGATTAGATGAAAGTAACAGTGATTGGTTTTTGGGGTGCTTATCCTGAAGAAGGGGCTGCGACTTCTAGTTATTTGCTGGAGAAAGATGATGTTACTGTATTAATTGATTGTGGTAGTGGAGCTTTAGCGCAATTACCAAAGTATACGAATGCAATGGATTTAGATGCGGTTATTTTATCCCATTATCACAATGATCATATTGCGGATATTGGCGTGTTGCAATACAATTGGCTTGTTCAAAATCAAATACATAAAACAAACAAAATTTTACCGATTTACGGTCATACCGCTGATCAAGCAGGGTTTGAAAAACTAACGCATCACTATACTGCTGGTATTGGGTATGATCCTGAAAAAGTATTACAAATTGGACCGTTTTCAATCACATTTATTAAAACAGAGCATCCTGTGCATTGCTATGGGATGCGCATAACAGATGGGGAGAAGGTAGTTGTATATACTGCTGATACGAGTTTTATGCAAGAATTAATTCCGTTTAGTCATAAAGCCGATTTGCTGATTACAGATTGCAGTTTTTATGCTGGACAAGATGGGTCGAGTGCAGGGCATATGAACAGTATCGATTGTGGAATACTTGCAGAAGAGGCAGATGTGGGCAGGCTGCTATTGAGTCACTATCCACATTTTGGTGATCGAACGGAATTAGTAAAAGAAGCAAAGCAAACATTCACTGGAAATATTGAGTTGGCCAAATCTGGATACATTTGGGAAGGGTAAAGTCTTATAAATTGCCTTTCAAGTCTGAATATTTTAGACTAGTATATGGAAAACATTAAATAGGAAGTTCAAACACGCACTTATAGTAAAAAGGAGGACATACTATGAAGTTTATAGATAACGAAGGTGTAACAGATCCACATATTAATTTAGCGATTGAGGAATATGTATTAAATAATTTTGGTGAAGAAGATACATATTTATTATTCTACATTAATCAACCGTCCATTATTATTGGGAAAAACCAAAATACAATTGAAGAAATCAATACCAAATATGTTGATGAGCAGGGGATCAATGTTGTTCGTCGTCTTTCTGGTGGTGGTGCTGTATACCATGATCAAGGAAATTTAAACTTTAGTTTCATAACCAAAGATGATGGGGACAGTTTTCATAACTTTGCAAAATTTACCCAACCAGTTGTTGATGCATTACAGAAGCTGGGTGTTCCAGCAGAATTGAGTGGACGAAATGATCTGCATGCCGATGGGAAGAAAATTTCCGGTAATGCACAATTCACCACACGCGGTAGAATGTTTAGTCATGGTACATTAATGTATGATTCAGAAATTGAACATGTCGTTTCAGCATTAAATGTGAATGCAGAAAAGATTAAATCAAAAGGAATCAAATCAATCAGAAGTCGTGTAGCGAATATTTCTGACTTCATGGAAGAAAAATTGCCTATGGAGCAGTTTAAAGAGTTTATTCTAAAATATATCTTCGATGTAGAAGATGTTGCAGATGTGCCACGTTACAAGCTTACAGAACAAGATTGGAAGAATATCCATCTACTTTCTGAAGAGCGCTATCAGCAGTGGGAATGGAATTATGGAAAATCTCCTAAATTTGATATTCAAAAATCACATAAATTTGATTCAGGATTAGTTGATGTTCGTATGGATGTATCCAAAGGTGTTATAAAAGACTGTAAAATATATGGTGATTTCTTTGGTATTGGTGATGTTAATGTGGTAGCAGATGCATTAGTTGGAGTACGCTATCAACGACAAGCATTAGAAGAAGCACTAAAAGATATTGACGTACCGCATTATTTAGGAAAAATAACAAAAGAACAATTAATCGATTTGATATATTAATTTTAAACTGCCCTTATTTTTCGATAAGGGTAGTTTTCTATATTGAATGAAATGGAGTGCGAACATGAAGAAAATACTGCTTTCCTATTTTATTTACACAGTTATTGTATTCGGTTATTTTCTATATTTCTATCCGCTAGAATCTTTTAGTGATACCAAGTATGCAGCAATTGCGCATGCAATTTTCTTTAGCAAACTTCCGCTTGTCTTTATTCTTTTATATGCTGTGATCACAAAACAGTGGATAAAGAAGTGGCAAACAATCTTTCAGTGGCGGAATCGATTAATTGAAACGAGTATGATTGGATTGTTTCTACTGTTACTATATCGATTGATCCAATTACCATTCGTTCTTTTTTGGTTTTACGTTACCCATGCTGTTGGAGTAAGTCATCAATCTTTATTGGATTGGTTTTGGGAATTAGGTTTAGATCTTTTGCTACTATGGTTAGCTTTAACAGCTCTTTTGTTAGTCTTTCAATTATTAGTAAAAAAAACAGAACGTTTCTGGCCGTTGTTTCTGTGGTTGGTCACCATACCTGTAGCTGTATTTGTAATCTACGTTCAGCCAGTTTGGATTGATCCACTATATGAAGATTTCACGCCATTACCAGAAGGAGACTTGCGTACGTCAATTGAAGCACTAACAGCTGAGGCTGGATTAGAAGATGCCACACTATTACAGGTTGATATGAGTGAAAAGGTAACAACATTTAATGCCTATGTGACAGGTATTTTTGGAAATGCACGTATTGTCTTATGGGATACAACGTTAGAGGGCATGAATCAGTCTGAGATATTATTTATTTTAGCTCATGAAATCGGTCACTATGTGATGCACCACGTATACTGGGGAGTTACAGGTTATCTTGTATTTGCACTCGTTTTACTAGTTCTGATTGCACGTGTTTACCATGCTATTATGCGCAAAAAGTTTCCACATACACGGCTTTATGATGTGCGCGCGATTCCAGTTCTTCTTTTTATTACCATGCTTTTCTTAACTGTACTTGAACCAATTTCTTTATATGTGTCTCGGGAAATGGAAAAACAGGCAGATGCCTATGCGATAGAACATACAGAAGAACTAGAACCAGCTATTGAGGGTTCAATACGAATGGCGGTTCAATCTAAAAGTGATATTGATCCCGTCTTTTGGGTGAAGTGGATGCGTTATAGCCATCCACCAATGCAAGATCGGATTGAATCAATTAAAAATGCGATTGAAGAACGTGAAACCAAATGAATAATAGGATCGTAGACAATATAGAGGTGATATGATGCGTGTAGAACATAGTCAATTAATCAAAGCTAAGGAAAATATTCGATCCTTAGAAAAACTTGAACGGGAGTTAGTGAAGATAGATCAAGAACATAACGAGCTGGAGCTTAAGGAAAAACGGTATCATAAAAAGTTAATGGAAGAGAAAGTCGATGTTGAACGATTAGAAGGTATTAGTGTTACGGGAATATTCACAACGCTTATCGGCAAAAAACAAGAAAAATTAACAAAAGAAAAACGTGAAGTAGCAGAAGCGCAATTAAAATACCAAGAAGCAAAACAATCAAAAGCTGAAACCCGTCAAGAATTGGAAGAAATAAAAGAAAAAATGCAAGCGCTTGGAAATCCAAAAGAAACATATGAACATTTGCTTAAACAAAAACAACAAGAAATAGTAGCTGAAACAAGTGAAACTGGTGTAAAGTTGTTGGAATTAGATGATACGATCGCAGATTTGAAATCGAATAAAAAGGAAATGGAAGAAGCGTTTGTAGCAGGTCAACAAGCAAAGCATGCATTATCTGAAGCGTTAACCTCCTTAGATAAAGCAAAAAATTGGGGAACAGTTGACATGTTTGGTGGTGGTTTTATCACAACGACGATTAAACATGGAAAAATTGATGATGCTAGCCGAGAGGTTCACCAAGCGCAATCCCTATTAAGAAAATTCAGTAGGGAATTAGATGATATTGGACAGCAATTTAACGCTGACTTATCCATTTCTGGTGGGTTAACATTTATGGATTACTTTTTTGATGGGATTATTTCTGATTGGCTTGTTCAAGATGAGATTAACCATTCAATAGAAAAAGTAGAAAATATCTATCAGCAGACAAATGACACGTTAGTTAAACTTGAAAAATTAATTGAGGAAACATATAACACACTTAAGTTAATGAATGAGAGATGGGAAAGACTTATTTTAACGATCTTAGGCGAGAATTCCTCCACCTCCTACGGAGTGTAAGGTGGGGGATGAATCGCTCTTTTTTATTTCTTTTCCGATTAGAAAAAGATGAATATTGGAGAAAATTAGATAGTTTGTTATAATTTATTAAGAACATATATTCTTGTTCTAGGAGGTGAAAATGATGATCCGAGCGCATAAAACAAAGTTTTTTGCTACGAAATATAATATAGATCGATTATTCGAATGCAATCGAATCTCTGGAGATATTTGGAATGATGTACTAGAAATCGCAAAATTTTATTATGTATCGCACGGAAAATGGGTTAACAAAACACAGTTGCAGGCGGAAACCAAAGGAAATTATCCGATCCATTCTCAATCGATACAAGCAGTATGCCATAAGTATCTCTTCTCTCGAGATGCTGCAAAGAAAGCTCGAGACAAAGGGTTCAAAGATACCAAATATCCTTATAAGAAGAAAAAACACTTCAACACAAAATGGGTGGACCTTGGCTACAAAATCTATGAAAATGGAAAAATTGAATTAAGTCTAGGCCGCGGAAGAAAACCTATTATAGTATGGGTTAAACCTGATAACCTTCCCGAAGGGAAGATCAAAGAGATTGAGCTCTCTTATGATAACGGTCTCTTGCTAAGTATGTCTTATGACGATGGAAAAGAAGAAAAAGAAAACACTAACACCAATCGCGTCGCGATTGATCCAGGAGAGATCCACTCCATTTCTGCTTTCGCAGAAAATGGGCAAGCAACCATTATTACGGGGCGAAAGGTTCGTTCCATTAAGCGACTGCGCAATAAGAAGTTGGGTGAACTTCAAAAGAAGATGTCCAAATGCAAAAAAGGCTCGAAGAAATGGAAAAAATACAATCGAGTAAAGCGCTACATCCTATTAAAGTCCGGAAGACAACTGAAAGATGCACTGCATAAAACCACACGCCAATTCGTGGAATGGTGTAAAGAAAACGAGATCAAAGAGGTCGCTATCGGTGATGTTGAAGGTGTTCAACGAAATACATCAAAGCGAAAGAAAAATAAAAAGAAACGCAGAAGTCGTAAGACAAACCAAAAAACTGCTCAATGGCATTTTGGTCAAATCTACAAATATCTAGAATATAAATTGCATGCCGAAGGCATGTCTATTAACAAACAGGAAGAATCCTACACATCGCAAACGTGTCCCGTTTGCGGGAAGAAAAAGAAAGTTTCTTCTAGAAATTATAAATGTAAATGTGGTTATGAATGTCACCGAGATATTCATGGGGCTCGGAATATCCTTTCGAAGTATATCTATAAAGATATTCGAGACCTTAAAATCGATATCGAAAACATAACGTATCTACGTATTGCTTAACGCAAGAAGTAGTAGATGGTCTGTCACGACCCTCGCACCTACGGTGCGTGTTGCTTGTTGTACCCTTTTGCGTATTCTTCCGCACCAATGTGCATGTAGATTTGAGCAAACCTCGAACTACTTAGAAGGAACCTGAAGGTTTTGACAAGAAACCCCCACTTCAAATTTTCGTCAGAAAATTAAGTGGCGGGAGTGTTCATGGGATACTCCCTTTTCGGTGCACTGATTAGGAATGCATAAAATTTTAGCAGCCAACGTAGTAAAAATTTTTTAGGAAATCAGTATAAGTCCAACTAGGCAATCACCTGCGCCAGGAGGAATGGTGCTAGCCAAGTTTTCTTTATTATCTAGGACGTACATTCGTAATCAGATTTTCTTCATCGGTGATATAAAACTCAGCGTGTGGTCGGTAGTCTAGTAGGTTTAATTTCTCTAATTTATGATAACTTACTTTGTGGTAAGGATCGCCATGAATGACCGGGAGATCATCCAATTGTTGCACATAGGTATCAACAGCACGTTGTACGTTATCAAAATCAACAGCGAGTTGTCGATCTTCTTCTTCAAATAAATCATATGTTTCACGAGACATGTAATAGTTTTTACGAGGGATCCCTTTTAAAATTGGAGCAAGCAATTGATAATCAATACTTAAGTCATCTTTAACTACTATACTTAATGGAATTTCTTTTGGGAGCTCCATTCCATATTCATGAAGAGCATGTTTTAATTCGGTTATTGATATATCAATAATCGGATAATCTTTTTTCTTGTCAGATTCATTTGTTTTCTTTTTTTTGAATGGGTTCCACATATAATACTCCTTCCTAGTCCCGACAAGGACGATGTTAGTCTGTTCCCATATAACTATGTCTATATAGATTATACTTAATACCTATGCTCAGTATAACAAAATAAAGTTTTAATACGTAAATGTGACAAATTTGGGTACAAATCACTTTTATACTACCATTTTTTACAAAGTAATAGTATATTATAAATGTGTTTTCGGTTAAATATTCCATTTATTATAAGAATTTAGGTGATAAAGGTTGAAATTAATCGAAAAAGAGAATGAAGAAAGGAGAAACAGTTCATTAGTAAAGTAATTTAATTATGAAAGGAAGGCTGAGTAGATGGAAGAAAACAAAATCGAGAAGGGAATGGAGAATGTGAAAGATGAAACGGAAGTAAAGTCGGATTATGAAATTAACCCTTTAACAATTGCTATAATTGCAATGAAGGTGAATGGACATTACCATTCAAAAGTGATTGAAGCTAGTGAAGAATCAATTCAGCACATTAAACGTTCACCAAGAAAGATAATGGATTTAGGTTGTAAATACTTTGGAAGTAGTTTACAAGGCAGGCAAGAAGGCGCGCGAGATGTCTGCGGTATTCAAAATAAAGTTCCAATATCAGTCGATCCATCAAGTGGAATGTACTTTTTTCCGACTGCGTCTCCTCAGAATCCATATTGTTCTTGGATCTCACACACATATATTGACCGCATCCGTAAAGCTCCAGGCCGGGGTACAGAATTTGTTTTTAAAGATGGTAGCGTTATCATTTTAGAAGTTTCCTATGGCTCTATGATTAATCAACTTCAACGTACTGCACAATTCCGTTATTTATTGGATAAAAGAATTCATTTTACTACAATGAAGAAAAAGAATAAGGATACTAAAGAGACAGAGGAAGAAGATTTTTTCCTGTTTACGTAAAGATATTTTAAAAAACGTGTGTTCACAAATGCAAATTATTAATTGGTTATTCGTTTCATTCGAAAATATGTTGTATAACCCATAGATAATCTATAAGTAATACATACGAATACCTATATTTGTGAAAATCGTAACAAACTTTAAAAGAGTCCACTTTAATACTCGTGTGACTCTTTTAATTTAGACTTTTTTAAGACTAAATTAATATAAAGTACGACGTATATTAGTCAACCTACAGCATATTGTGGTTTTTGAAAAGTGTTTTTTTGAAAACGTCCTTTTTGGGGGGCTAACCATATGATGCGTCGTAAGAATCTAATCTGCTAAGTCAGCAATTAGTAACATATGTTACTAACCCGTTCCGGAAGCAAGGCTTTCCCTTTCCACGGGCACGGCCTTAGCTAACTTAGTAAAGCAAAAATTGCTTTACTAAGTGGATCTTCGGCTCGCGCTGTTCCCGTAGGACAAGGAATGCTTCAGTGAATTAACATCGCACGCAGAAAATCGGTTTGTATTTTCAAGGAGTGTCAAGCCTTTGCTTCCTTCACTAGTTTAGAGGGTTTAATCTGAGTGTATAGTAAAATTTATAAAACGAAAAAACTAGCGAATCAAATGAAACTGGCGACACTCCTGCAGGAACAGCAAATGTTTTCGATGGGGCGAGTAATCGCAGTCCCACGGAGCGAAAATCCATTTTTAGAAGTGATCTCCTTCTAAAAATTAGTTGAGGTCGTGCCTGCGGAAAGGGAGCCAATTTCATTTGAGTAGCGGGTAAAGAATTGATATCCTTAGTTATTGTGCATTTTCTATCAAGTACGTCTATTAAAAAGCAACAATGTTTATCCCGGTGTAATCGTCCGTAAAACTCCCACTTCAAAACATCGAGAAAAATCAAGTTGATTAAGTGGGAGTAAACGGACGCTAACACCCCGAATGGTTCAGCTAACAATCAGTGGGGGAAGTGCAAAACCCCCCACTGATTGAAGGTTCACTTTATGTGAATGGTCTTATTTTCAGGAGTTGGTTAAATATTGACTAGAAAAGGTGGTGGTATTCTCCATTAATTCACGTATGATCTGTTCAACTTTTTTGCGAATAGTAGGATTAAAATAATTGCGTTTTTCTTCTCTTCCTTGGCAAACGTATAAGTAAGAAGAAAAAGTATCATTTTTTTCTAGAGAAATGACTTTTACATTTTGCTTTCTCATATACTTATGCAATTGCTTTCTTTCTAAAAATGCCCTCTTTTCCATCTTCTGTAATAATTCAAGATATGGTTCTTTTATTTTAATTGAAGTTTCTTTTTCAATTGTTACTAAATCTTTTTGAATGACAACAATAGCCATCGATAAAAATAAAAATCTTGAGCCTAAGGCATATTCAGATTCTGTTAAATAACGCATGGTGTAACCTCCTTTTAAGAACGTTTGTTCTATTATAACGTATTATATGCATATTTGAAATACAAAATACATCAAATTAAAAAGAATTATTAAATATTAGGAAAGTTTGTTTGTTTACTTTAAAATAAGAAGTGGAATAATAAAAAGAAATGGTAAGATAAGGGGTCAAAGTCATATGTATCTATCTAACATAAATAACATCGATCAAATACAGGAATTAATAGAAGCAAATCAATTTGATACACTATTGAAACAATTGTTAAAAACATATGAAGGTTTTGGACCTATACCTGGATTGCTTCTACCATTTGTTGAAGCATTTTTACCATTTTTACCTTTAGTAGTTTTTGTAATGACAAATGCTGCAGCGTATGGTTTATTAGAAGGTTTCTTGCTTTCTTGGGCAGGTGCAAGTACCGGTGCTCTAGCTGTTTTCTTTCTAGTTCGTAAGCTAGGTGACAAACGATTTTTCCTATGGATTCGTAGGAATAAACAAGTACAACGTGTGACGCATTGGTTAGAACGTCACGGATTTGGTCCTTTATTTATTTTAATGTGCTTCCCATTTTCACCATCCGCGATAATTAACACGGTTGCAGCACTTTCGAATATTAGCAAATATCAATTTATATTAGCGGTTTTATTAGGTAAAACAGTAATGATCTTTACACTTGCGTATGTAGGGAGTAGTATTGCATCCTTTGCACAAAATCCAGTGAAAACAATTATAGTGGGTATTAGTATCTCGTTATTTTGGTTAGTTGGTAAATATATTGAGCGGCTATTGCAAAGAAGAACAAGGTATCCACAAGACTAGAAGAGTGACATGGGTATGAACACAACAGATGTTCATGCTCTATTTTTTTGATCATACGTGTTAAAATAAAATAAACGAACAAATAGTCGATTGATCTAGAAGGGGAGGGTAAATACTATGGGGATTCGGTTTTTAGTAGGAAATGCTACAGTTTCTAAAAGTACGCAATGTTTAGATGAAATAAAACAGTCATTGGAAGATGATCCACAAGGTTCAGCCATTATCTATTTAGTGCCAGACCAAATGACTTTCCAACAAGAATATGCCCTTTTGCAAGGAGAGCGTGTGAACGGCAGTATTCGTGCTCAGGTATTTAGCTTTTCACGTCTTGCATGGCGTGTACTGCAAGAAACTGGGGGAGCGACCAAGCAATTTGTTAGCTCAACTGGTGTACAAATGATGTTACGCAAAATTATTGAAGAGCATACGTCGGATTGGAAGATGTTTCAGAAATCAATTGAGAAAAAAGGTTTCATTGAACAAATGGAAAGAGTTATTACGGAATTTAAGCGTTATTGTGTAACACCAGACCTACTGCAGATACAAATTGCGGAAATGGATCGATTCCATCACCTTTCTCAAAGTGAACTTGGTTTAAAACATAAATTAGAAGATTTACATTATATCTATGAAAATCTCGCAAATGTGTTGTATGGACAATACATAGACAATGAAGATCAACTTGCTTTACTAGCAGAAAAAATCCCGCAAACGTCTTTTTTAGATGACGCGACAATTTATATTGATGGTTTTCATCGCTTTACACCGCAGGAACAACAAGTAATCGCAGCGTTAATGGAAAAAACGGATGATATGACTATTGCGTTAACACTGGATCAAGCGAGTCAAGATGAGGTCTCTTCATTTGATCTGTTTTCTCAAACAAAAGAAACGTATCATGTGTTAACACAAATAGCTGGGGATATTGGATTAAATGTGAAGACGGAAGTAATCCCAACAGATGAATCAGATGTACAACCATATTTTGCACACTTGGAAAAGCATTTTGAAACACGCCCTGCTCCCGCATACCAAGGGGAAGCACCGATTCAAATTGCCCAAGCCGTGCATCCTCGTGCAGAAGTGGAAGGTACAGCGCAGGAGATTTTAAGATTAGTGAGAGAGGAAGGCTATCGTTATCAAGACATGGTTGTGTTAGTTCGGGAAACAGATGTGTATCATGATTTAATTGCAACCATTTTTGAAGATTATCAGATTCCGGCTTTTATCGATGAAAAACGGACAATGCTACACCACCCACTAATAGAGTTAATTCGTTCTGCATTAGATGTGGTAGTTGGTAATTGGCGCTATGATGCTGTTTTCCGTTTATTGAAGACAGGATTAATTCCAGCGCAGGATAAGGAGTCTCCACTTGACGCAGACGCAATTGATACATTAGAAAACTATGTATTGGAGTATGGTATACGAGGACGTAATCAATGGCTTGGAGACAATGATTGGATTTTCCAACGTTTTCGTGGATTTGATCATGCCACACAAACAGACCAAGAAAGAAAAATGCAACAGCAAATCAATCGCTATCGAAAGCAAGTAGTCGAGGCTCTTGAACCATTAGAAGAAGGGTTACATCAAGCAGAAACTGTCGAGCAAAAAGCAGTCGCTATCTATACATGGTTAGAAGCGCTCCAGATCCCTGTCCAACTAGAAAAGCTTCGCGATAAATTAGATGATACCGGTAAAATTGAAGCGGCTCGTGAGCAAGAACAAGTTTGGGATGCGATCATGCAGTTATTAGATGAAATGGTTGAGATTATTGGTAATGAGAATATATCGTTACAGTTATTTCAGCAAAGTTTAGAAACAGGTTTTGAAACACTGAAGTTCGCACATGTTCCACCAAGTATTGATCATATTGTCATTGGAACAATCGATCGTTCGAGGGTTAGTGGCATTAAAGCAGCTTTCTTACTTGGTGTGAATGAAGGCACTTGGCCAATGAAGCCAAGTATTGATGGTGTGTTGTCAGAAGAAGATCGTTCCTCTTTACAGGAACATGGCATGCAGTTAGCGGATGGTGAAAGACAACAACTATTAGATGATTGGTTTTATGTTTATTTAGCATGCACTGTTGCGTCTGATCGTATTTGGGTAAGTTATTTACTAAGTGATGCTGAAGGAAAAGCAAAAATGCCATCAACCGTGATCAAACGGATACAGGATCTTTTTCCTGCTTGTAGTGAACCAGTCTTATTACAAGATCCAGAAGAAATGACACAAGCTGATCGCTTTGTTACAACACCAGCTAAGACAAAAGCAGCACTAACAGCGCAACTAGCAAAATATCAACGAGGATATCCAGTTGAACCAATTTGGTGGAGTGTGTTTAATTGGTTTGTTAGAAGTGAGAAGCAAGATAGTAAGACAAGCAGAATACTACAAAGTCTCTTTTATCAAAATAGTACGACCAATTTATCAAAGGATACAATAGAAGAGCTTTATCCAAAACAAATAAAAGCAAGTGTTTCACGTATGGAAATGTATCATCGTTGTTCTTATCAACATTTTGCCCAATACAGTTTAGGCCTACAAGAACGGCAGACATATAAGCTAGATGCACCAGATATCGGGCAACTGTTCCACGAGGCATTAAGGCAAATTACCGAATGGATTCAAGGGGAAGGAAAAGCATTTAATGATATTTATCAGGAAGATGCAACACAATATGCAACGCGAGCAGTTGAGAAGCTAGCACCAATTTTGCAACATCAAATATTACACAGTTCGAATCGCTATCATTATATGAAAACAAAGCTCGAACGCATTATTGCAAGAGCGACTTACGTGTTAAGTGAACAATCAAGAAAAAGTGATTTTTCTCCGATCGGTTTAGAGATGGGATTTGGGTTACCAAAAAGTGAGTTAGATCCACTGCAATTACAATTGCCTAATGGATATGAATTAGTTTTACGTGGTCGAATTGACCGTGTTGATAAGGCTACTTTAAACGAGGCGCTTTATTTACGAATTATTGATTACAAATCAAGTGCTAAGGGATTGAACTTAGTTGAGGTTTACTATGGATTAGCATTGCAGATGCTTGCCTATTTAGATGTGATTTTATCCAATTCGGAAAATTGGTTGGGACTTAAGGCCACACCTGCAGGAGTATTGTATTTTCATGTCCATAACCCAATGCTGTCAGAATCAAAAGCATTGAACGAACAGTCCATTGAGGAAAAATTGTTTAAGAAATTTAAAATGCAAGGTTTGTTAATGGAAGATGAAAATGTACTGCAAAAGATGGATACTGATTTAGATACCGGCATGAGTTCCATTGTGCCAGCTGGTTTGAAAAAGGATGGGACATTTAGAAGTGGTTCACAAATCGCTACGTCAGATACATTTAATGATCTGCAAGGTTATGTACGGCAGTTGATGACAGAAGCTGGAGTAGATATTAGTAATGGTGGGGTAACATTGAACCCTTATCAACAAAAGCAACAGACAGCATGTACCTATTGTGCATTCCGTTCTGTTTGTCAGTTTGATGCTACTTTACCAGAAAATAATTATCGCCGTTTGCAAGCTCTAAAAGATGATGAAGTATTACAGAAAATGAAAGAAAAGGGGGAGCTCTAATGCCACAATGGACAAAAGAACAAGAAGAGGCGATCTACACGAGTGGGAGTGATACGTTAGTAGCAGCTGCAGCTGGGTCAGGAAAAACCGCTGTACTAGTTGAGCGTATGATTCAAAAAGTAATTAACAAAGATGCACCAATTGATATTGATTCATTACTTGTTGTGACGTTTACCAATGCAGCTGCTCAAGAAATGCGTAACCGGGTGGCAGAAGCTTTAGATGCTGCATTAGAAGCTAACCCTGGCTCTTTTCATCTAAAAAAACAGCTATCTTTATTACAGCAAGCTTCTATTTCGACATTGCACTCTTTTTGCATGGATTTAATTCGTCGTAACGCGTATTTACTTGATATTGATCCAGGCTTTAGAATTGCAAATGATGTGGAAGCGGACTTGCTCCGTCAAGAAGTGTTAGAGGAGTTATTTGAAAGCTGGTATGGAAAAGAAGCGGAACAACAGGAAGCTTTCTTTTCAGTAGTCGATAGATTTTCAAATGATCGAAATGATTTAGAAGTAGAATCACTTGTTCTTAAATTATATGATTTCGCCATGCAAAATCCGTGGCCAGAACAGTGGTTGGATAACCTTGCAGCGATGTATCAGGTTAATCCAGATATGGAGGAAGACCAGCTTGTTTGGTTGAAAATCTTAAAAGAAGATGTGAAAAGACAACTTTATGCGATGCGTATAGAAGTGGAAAAGGCACTTGCATTGACAAGAGAAAGTGATGGGCCTTATCACTACGGGGAAGCACTTGATGCAGATTTATTAATGATCCAAGAAGCTAGCGCAATGCTAGAAATGGGCTGGGAAAATGTCCAACCTATATTTTTAGACGGAAAGTTCAAAGCTCTATCACGTAAAAAAGTTGACTGTGATGAAGAGAAGAAAGAACAAGTTAAAAATATTCGAAACAAGTACAAAAAACGATGGAATGACCTAGCAAGTGATTGGTTTTCTAGAAAACTATCTTCCTATTTAGCGGATATGGAAGCTTTATATCCAACGATGAAACAACTAGTAGTATTAGTAAAAGAGTTTAAAGAAAGTTATGCCACACTGAAAAAAGAGAAAGCGCTTGTTGATTTTTCTGACTTAGAGCATTATGCATTGGAAATTTTGTTGTCGGAAAAAGCCACACCAGAAGAGCCTCTTCCTTCTGCTGTAGCACAGGCATTACGGGCTAAATTCACGGAAGTACTTGTTGATGAGTACCAGGATACAAATGTGGTACAGGAAACAATTTTAAGTTTGGTCTCACAAAAAGATCCTGGGAACATGTTTATGGTTGGAGATGTTAAGCAGAGTATTTATCGTTTCCGTCATGCGGAGCCATCTTTATTTATCGAAAAGTATAAGCAATTTTCATATGAAGATCATCCAGCAAAACGAATTGACTTAGCACGGAACTTCAGGAGTAGACAAGAAGTATTAACGGCAACTAACTATATCTTCAGGCAGTTGTTAGATGAAGAAGTTGGTGAGATTGTCTATGATCAAGACGCAGAGTTAATTTATTCGAACTTCATTTATGATGAATTAACATTAACAGATGCGGATGCGGAAGTCGTCGTGATTGATCGGGAAGCACAGGAAGAAACAGAAGGAGAGGAAGAAACCGAAAGCTTAGAGGATTTGGAAAAAGCACAGATTGAAGCGAGAGCTTATGCAGCACGGATTAAACGTTGGATTGGCAATCAGGATACAGCTCCAATGCAAGTAGTAGATAAAGCAACCGGACAGAAGCGGAATATCCATTACCGCGATATTGTTATTTTAATGCGTTCCATGACTTGGGCACCAACCATAATGGAAGAGTTAAAGCAACAAGGGATTCCAGTCTATGCGGAACTTGCTACAGGTTATTTAGAAGCAATTGAAATAAAAGTAATGTTAAGCTTGTTAAAAGTAATTGATAATCCGAAACAAGATATTCCGCTGGCAAGTGTTTTACGTTCACCGATTGTTGGATTAAATGAGGATGACCTTGCCCAGATTCGGTTAGCTAAAAAACATGTCAGCTATTATGAGGCCTTACAACAATTTGTAAAGGCAACACAGAATCAAGCTAAACGAGCATCTGTTGAACTATTTTTACAACAATTACAAGCATGGCGCACAGAAGCACGTCAAGGCGCATTAGCCGATTTGATTTGGCAAATTTACCGTGAGACAGGATATTATGACTTTGTTGGTGGCATTCCAGGTGGAAGACAACGCCAAGCGAATTTACGTGCACTGTATGACCGAGCACGCGGTTATGAGGCAACCTCATTCCGTGGTTTATTCCGATTTTTACGTTTTATCGATCGGATGGAGGAAAAAGGGGATGACCTAGGCGCAGCGCGTGCTTTAGGGGAGCAGGAAGACGTAGTCCGTATTATGACAATTCATAAAAGTAAAGGATTAGAGTTTCCGGTTGTTATTCTAGGCGCAATGGATAAACAGTTTAATCAACAAGATTTACGTCAAAAGTATTTGTTACACAAAGATTTAGGACTTGGAAGTAAATACATTGACCCGGAAAAACGAATCATGTATCCAACCCTAGCTTATCATGCACTGAAGCAACAAATGCAGCGGGAAATGTGGGCAGAGGAAATGCGTGTATTATATGTTGCGTTAACGCGTGCGAAAGAGAAGTTGGTCATGATTGGAACAGTTGCTTCTTTTGAAAAGAAAAAGGCAAAATGGCAAGAGGTTGCAGAACATCCAGATTGGGTATTGCCTGCACACTATCGTTTGGAAACAAATACGTATCTGGATTGGGTAGGATCTGCTTTGATTCGAAATGAACAAGCGGATGTATTACGTGATCAACCAATAGATGTACAAGTTTCTGCTGTTATCAGAGAAGATGAAGCGAGATGGAATGTACAAGTTGAGCACGCGGATACGTATCGAGCCATGGAAGAAGAGGCTGATTTGGCATCAGTTGACCTGACAGATAAAATAAAAAACTGGCAGGAGATTGATCAAGTCGATCCAACCTTAGATGAAAAGGTTACAAAACGGCTGACTTTCACCTATCCATATCAACAAGCAGCAAGTTACCGTGCCAAGCAAACAGTGACAGAGATTAAGCGACAAAAAGAAGTAAAGGATGCATACAGTGATACCCAGCTTGTTCAATCATTTCAAGCACCAATTATTAGACGTCCAGCTTTTATGCAAAAAGAGAAACGATTAAGTGCGACAGAAATAGGAACAGCAATGCACACGGTAATGCAGCACATTCCGTTCACTAAGAAATGGAAGGCAGCAGAAGTAGCAGAAGTAGTGCAAGCAATGGTTGAAAAAGAAATCCTTACACAGGATCAAGCAGATGTAATCGATTTAGAGGCAATTGCTCATTTTTTTGAAACACCTATTGGAAAACGTGTGATTGAATCAACAGATCTTCACCGTGAGGTTCCATTTAGTTTGACTGTAAATGCAGAAGAGGTTTACTCAAATTGGGATGATCGCGAACAAGAGCGCGTCTTTATTCAGGGGGTAATGGATCTATTATTACCTGTTGAGGATGGATGGGCATTGGTTGATTATAAAACCGATACAATCCAAGGAAATATTGACCAACAAAAAGAGGAAACATTACGTGAACGCTATCGCGTACAAATGAACTTATATGCAAAAGCATTAGAACAGATATGGAAACAACCTGTTAAAGAAAAGTACTTGTACTTTTTTGATAAGGGAATAGTAGTGGAAGTAGAATAGTTAGTTCCTTTTAATTGAGTATATGTAAAAAAAAGTGGGGATTCCCCACTTTTTTTATGCATTTCCACTTACAACTTGATCGACAGCATCAGGGTCAAAAGAATTGGTTGCGTTTAAGCCGTTATTGGTGTTAATGAAGTCACCTGTGTTAAAAGCACCTGAACCAGCGGCTGTTTTAGAAGCGCTTTTTGGTGACAGGTAAAAGCTATCACCAAAGTTTATAACCCCTCCAACTTCATTTATTTTAATTGGACCGACTATTGATGGCATTTTTTTCACATCCTATATATTGATTTATTTATCTTATACTATTCAATTCATCATCAGCCTGTTCATCTTCTAGAATACGAATGTGCTTAATTCGTGATTCTGCCTCCACATTTTTTAGATTTCCTAATTGCACGACACCAGAACTAGTGACACCTGTGATATTAATTGCATCGACATGAAGTGATTTTTTGTGGTTGTATGTTTTTTTTGGGACATTGGTTATTGGGGGAAGTGGAGGTTTTTGTTTATCAAACAAGGAATACTTGTCAAATTCGTATCCTTCATCAGATTCAACTCCACCTTCCTTTTGAACAGCAATGATGTTAGTTTCAGGATAACAATGGGTAGCATCCCCAATCTCCAGGATTGATGAAAAAGCGACAGAGTTAACTCTAAAAAAGTTAACCTTGGTTGTTCGTATCATTAGCTGTTTCCACACCACCCACGCGACTTAATGGTACCAGTGATCCGACAATATAAGAATCCGGTGGAGTGTCATAGAAGGAATAAAGTTGCATACAATCATTATCCCCAACTAAAAATAACGAGGAGGAGGAGACTGCTTTGATATCTACATTCCCAACCTTTAAATCCCAGTTATGCACTTCAAAATACATAGGCTTTACTCTCCTTGATTTTTAAAGAATTGACGTAATGAATGGTCAATTTCCGTTTGGATTTGTTGATACATATATTTTTCAAACTGTTGCTTGGGAATACCTTGTTGTTTCGCTTCTTTTTCATAATAGGCAACGCGTGTAGGGAGTTGTTTTCGAATATCCTGTATGATTAAGTTCTTTTTTGTATCATCTAATGGTGATTGAAATTCAGTTTCAAATTGTTGTAACATCGCAGGCCCATCTTGATCTACGAATTCTTCCAAATGCCGAATCAACTGCGGGTATGGTTGATTGCTTGGTTGATTACGAAGAGGTAATGAGAAGTTATCCATTTTAGTTAGATCTTCAGGTGACAAACCAATATGCAACGTACCATCCATTCGCTCAATTTTTAGCTGATCAAAATGGTATTCTAATTTTTCAATCGTCGTTTGCTGGCCTTTATTTGGTTGCTGATATTCCAATTGATCTATGCGATCTGTAAGGTTTTGAATCTTTTTATCTTGTTCGATTATATGTTGATGCAGTTGATTAATATAGTCATACCAAGCCTGATCATTCATAATTCTCCCCTCCCTACAATTGTTTCAGTAGTAATAACATATGTGAAAATAGCCCAAGTGTGATTAAAGTGTGGGAGGAGTTAGTGGGACCAATGGTGTTTCGATAGCTGGCTCCGCCTCTTCAGCTAATTCCTGAAATTCCCCTGTATTGTTAAGATCAGCTGTAGATTGGATCGAGCCCGCACTACCGATTTGAAGAACAGAAGCATTTGAAACACTTCCTATTTTTAACATTTGAATCATAATTGATTGATGGACGGTTAAATGCATGTGCAGCACCTCTATATACTGGAAACTATTTGATCAAATTTATCTTGATCATTTATAAGTGTATTTGACTTATTTAACTCAACAGTAATACCATCTCCCGTGATAAAGGAGCCACCACCTGCAAAAGTTTTTGCGTTTGAGTAAGGTTGCATCATATAAACATCACCAATATGAAAAATACTGGATGAACCAATAGAAATAACTTTAACTGCCCCAACTATAGCAGGCATTTTAGATTCCTCCTTTTCTAGCAGTTTATGAAAATCGTCCAATTTTGTTCCTTTTGTGTAGAGTAAGATGTTCTTTTCATATAGAATAGAAGTCAGTACATATCGCGTAAAATAGAAAGGGGAGAAGCTCTCTTTATGAATTCAAATGCCACACCACTTACAGAGAAAAAAAGATTAACATGGATAGATGCTGCAAGAGGATTTGCTATTTTTGGGATTTTTATGGTAAATGTTCCAGCGTTTAATGCACCTTACTTTTTATATGGTGGAGAAGAAGTATTTCAGTCTAGTACTGCAGGTCATGTAATTCAAACGATTATTGATATTTTTTTTCAATCAAGTTTTTATACGTTATTTTCTTTTTTATTTGGATTCGGTATTCAAATCATTGTTGAAAATATTCAGAAGAGACAACAACCCGTTAATAAATTACTGTTTCGTCGTTTAGTAATTTTAATCGGATTTGGCTTGATTCACGCTTTTTTCATATGGCATGGTGATATCCTATTAACATACGGCATCATTGGCATGTTTCTATTTCTATTCTTTAAAAGAGCAGATCGGACTTTGGTTGTATGGGCACTTAGTTTATTGGTTATCCCGACTTTGCTATATACAGGTTTATTATATCTAGTGAGAGATCAATTAGATGGCTATAATCTAGCTGGGATACAGCAAGCAATTGCACATTATGGAACTGGTAGTTTATTTGAGGTATGGCAACAGAATTTTAAAGATTGGTCTTACAGTAATGGCATTTTCACATATATTATTTTGATATTTAACCTGTTACCATTATTTCTTTTGGGAATGGTGACAGCACGTAGGAAATGGTTACATGATATAGAAAGAAATCACTTGTTTTTGAAAAGAGTATGGCTCATTTCATTCATTTTATTTATTGGAATAAAAGCTGGTGTTTATCTATGGGGGAATCCAACCTGGTTATCGATGTTGCAAGATACAATTGGAGGCTCTGCTTCTGCGATCTTCTATTTAACTTCTATTACATTAATTTATCGGAGTAGTATTGGGGAAAAACTTTTCCAGCCGTTTACGTATGTTGGGAAAATGTCGTTATCCAATTACATCTTTCAATCAGTCGTTTGCTTTATTTTGTTTTATTCAGTTGGCTTTGGGTTATATGGTAGTATAAGCCCGCTTGGAAGTATCGGAATTGTATTTGCTGTTTATCTCGGGCAAATTTTCTTAAGCCGGATTTACATGGAACGCTATCGTTTCGGTCCTTTAGAGTGGTTATGGAGACGATTGATGTATATGGAAAGACTACCAAATAAAAGATAAAAAACTTATTAGAATGAAAAGTGAAAGAAAACATGCTAAGATTATATTAGTTTGGATGGAGGGAAAAGAATATGATTCATTTACACATTACATCTTGGGTATTAGCGCTTATTTTATTTGCGGTAACATATTCGCTTTATAAACAGGATAAACAAAAACCTGCAAAAATCAGCCATATGATTACAAGGGTAACGTATTTATTGATTATTTATTCAGGTGGCGATTTGTTGTATGGCTATATCACATCAGGTACGTGGGATGCATATATGGCAGAAATGATTGTGAAAATTGCCGCTGGTTTATGGGTAGTAGCTTGTTTAGAAATGTTATTAGTCCGTTATGCTAAAGGTAAACCGATAAAGGGCTTTTTTGTACAACTAATTGTAGCGCTAGTTATTGTGCTTGCCTTAGGATTTGGTCGCTTGCCATGGGGACTTTTACCGTTATAATATTATGAGGTGAAAGGGTTCTGCTTTTTAAAAATAACTAAATAATTTATACGTGAATAGAAAAGTGTTTTTGCTAAAAGGCAGAAACACTTTTTATTTTTTTAAGTTTACTTTAATAAAGTTAAAATAATTTTAAATTTTATTAAATATATAATTTATTTATGGTATAATTAAATAAAGGGGTGGTAATGGTGTCAATAAATAATTTGCCTGACTGGGCATCGAATTTGGATGAAGAAGATTGGGGCTTTATAAAAAGATTCATGCTTTCATCTGGTTCACTTAAAGAGGTTGCTACTCAATATGATGTAAGTTACCCTACGGTCCGTTTGAGACTAGATAAATTGATTCAAAAGATTAAAATTAACGATGATATCTCGAATGAACCATATATTTCACTGATTAAAAAGTTAGCAATCAACGATAAAATTGATCTTGATACAACGAAGTTACTAATAAATGAATACAAAAAATCGATGAAAGGGGAGAAAGAATAGTGCATATTATTTGGATATTAGTGACCATTCCAATGATTGTAGGGATCTGTTTGGTAGAATTTCTGTTACTTAGAATCAATAATAAACTAGGATTATTGATCCCTGTTTTTTCTGTGGTTTCAATTATTCCATTAGGAATTATAGGTATTATCCTAACAGTTCTAACCTTTTTAATCTATTTCATACAAAGTTACGTATGGGACAAAAAGAGAAGGAGGCAAAAGGAGGTTGAAAAGACGCGTATTAATGATTTGTAATTAAAGGAGGAGAATTACTTTGAAAAAAAGTAAAAAGATTTTCTTATTAATTTCATCTGCAATTATACTGTTTGGAATGTTATATGGTACCACTTATATTCCCAAAAAGATTATAACAATGGACGCGTCTGAAGTATCAAAAATAGATGTTTTTGACGGAAATCGGGGTGAACAGATTACTGTAATCGATTCAGAGCAAATAAAACATATAATATCCAATCTTAACAAGATCACCTTTAACAAAGGTAAACCAAGTATTGGGTACACGGGGTACAAATTTCGTATGACAATATACGATGGCAACGGAAAAGAACAAAAAGAACTTATAATTAATAGTAATAATAAAATAAGATATAAAGGTTTCTTCTATACAGGTAAAAAAAGCAGTATTGATTTTGATTATATAGACAAAATTTTCAAAAAAAGTTGAAATTTTAAATTAGTAGGTGCGTGCGTTTAACTAAGAGAAATATGCGTAAAGAGCTTTGGAAAATCGATTTTTAGAGCTCTTTTTGTTTTTAACAATCCGGATGACTTATAAAACTTACAGTTCCAAAAAATGTCGAGTTACGCTATACTAAAAGAAAAATAAAAAGGAGGTTCTTGTTTTTTGATTATTTTACCCCATCAAAAAACCCCCACTCAAATACAATTAGAAACACTTACCCCTAGACTGTCTACCCAAGATCCGTTATATCCAACATTACTTGAATATTTGAAGCGGGAGCAATCCGGATTTAGTGGAGAACGATCGCTTGATTTTTACTACAAACAGCTGCCTAAAACTCCTCTTCTACTTCATGGTCTTCGACTACGTGATGAATCATCTGCCTATTTTCAAATTGACACATTGATGTTTTTTCAAAATTTTATTCTTATAGTAGAAGTGAAAAATTATGCAGGTGTTTTAGCCTATGATGTTGAGACAGGATTACTTACACGTGAAAAGGAAAATGGCAAGATTGATCGATTTGATGATCCTATTGCACAAGTTCAACTTCAACGCTACCGATTGCAAAGGTACTTAAGTTTCGGCAACCTTCCTATTTACACTCTAGTTGTATTTTCCAACCCAAATTGCTTATTGCATATTCTTGGTCAACAACCAAACATGCTCCTACGAGAAAGACTACCACAACGAATCACTGAATTATTAACTGCAAATAAAAGCATTAATTGTAAGCAGTCAGAACTGTTGCAAATTGCAACTCAATTAAAAGATGCACACGAGCCATCTACAGTAAATATAATTGAAAAATTTCAGATTAACCACAGTGTAATACAGAGTGGCGTATGGTGCACAAGCTGTAAGCGCGAGTATATGATTCGCAAAAGTCGAAATTGGTATTGTCCAAGCTGTAGGCATAGAGATCCTGATGCATCATTCAAAACATTGCAAGAATATAAAACTCTTTTTGGAAGAGAGATTACTAGTAATCAAGCGGAAAGATTTTTGAATCTAGATTCCAGAAAAATAGTAAAAAATATACTGGTGCGTTCAAATTGTAAAAAAGTCGGAGAAAATAAAGGTGCAAAATATATAATTCCGTAAATTTTATACGAAGGGTAGATATATCTTGAGAAAGGGCCGATATAATCTCGTGAAGGGTAGATATCTCAGTCTAGAGGGTAGATATTTTCAGATGAAGGGTAGATATTTCCATGCGAAGGGCAGATATATCAATTTTCCTGAGCTATATCAACCCTTCAAGAACAAAATTTCAAAAACAACAAAAAAATAATCCCATAGGCACAATCTCACTACGTCATCATATAGATACATATACAGATAATCTTCAATAAGCGAAAGGATGTGGTGGTTAGATTATGTGTGGGATAACGGGTTTGATTGATTTTAACAATGATTTAACGAAGCAGGAAAGTCAGATAAAAACGATGGCTAATGCATTGCAACACCGCGGTCCAGACGAGCAACAGGAGTGGATCTCAGAGCATGTTGCATTTGGTCATAAAAGATTAATAGTAGTTGATCCAGCCGGTGGTAAACAACCAATGCATTGCCTACAAGAGGGAAACGACTACGTACTTGTTTATAACGGAGAACTTTATAATACGGAAGATATCCGAAAGGAACTACAAACGAAAGGGTGGAGTTTTAATTCACATTCTGACACAGAAGTACTCTTAAAAAGTTATATTGAATGGAAAGAGAAGTGTGTAGAAAAATTTAATGGTATTTTTGCTTTTGCTGTTTGGGACTCAAATAAAGAAGCACTCTTTCTTGCCCGTGATCGCCTAGGAGTTAAACCGTTATTTTATACAGAACAAGATGGTGCGTTGTTATTTACGTCTGAGCTCAAAGCATTATTAGCTCATGATGCTGTAAAACCAATTCTAGATGAAGAAGGTCTTAGTGAAATTTTATCACTTGGTCCATCGAGAACACCGGGAAATGGTGTCTTCAAGGGAATTCATGAATTACGAGCTGCCCATGTAGCGATCTTTGACAGAGATGGCTTGCGAACCAGGAGGTATTGGGATGTTGAAAGCAAAGCACATACAGAAACCCTCGAAGAAACAGCGCAAAGTGTTCGTACATTATTAGTAGATGCTGTAGAACGACAACTTGTATCAGATGTTCCAATAGGTACATTTCTCTCAGGTGGTATTGATTCTAGTGCAATAACTGCGATAGCTGCCAATTATTTAAAAAAACACAAAAATCAAACGCTCCCGACATTCTCAATTGATTATGAAGATAATGCACGTTATTTTGAAAAAAGCACTTTTCAACCGAATAGCGATGCGGACTTTATTGGAAAAATGGTAGATGCACATCAAACCGAGCAATACACCTATATATTGGATAATAAGACACTAGCAGAATTATTAAAAGAGGCAGTCGAATATCGTGACTTACCAGGGATGGCTGACGTTGATAGCTCATTATTATGGTTTTGTCAAAAAACAAAAAATGAAGTGACTGTGGCATTATCTGGTGAATGTGCAGATGAGATATTTGGAGGATACCCTTGGTTTTATCGGGAAGAAGATTTAGAGCGTGAAGGATTTCCTTGGATTCGCTCAAGCGATGTTCGTACAGGGTTACTTACAAAAGAATGGCAAGAAAAATTGGATCTTCACACCTATATGCTAAATAGATACCAAGAGACAATAGATGAAACACCAAAATATGAAGGCGATAGTGAATCAGAAAAAAAGCGTAGAGAAATGTTTTACTTAAACATGCACTGGTTCATGCCGACCTTATTAGATCGAAAAGACCGGATGAGTATGGGGGCTAGCTTTGAAGCTCGTGTTCCTTTTAGTGATCACCGATTAGTTGAATATGTTTGGAATATACCGTGGGAAGTGAAAAATTACCAAAATAGAGAAAAAGGAATTCTCCGAAAAGCACTTGAAGGTTTATTACCAGATGATATTTTATATCGAAAGAAGAGTCCTTATCCAAAGACTCACCATCCAGCTTATACAAATGCAGTAGTAGAGTGGATGGAACAAATTCTAGATGATCCAGATGCACGTTTATTTGAACTTTTTGACAAAGAAGCAATAAGAGAACTTGTCGCAACAAAAGGAGAAGAAATTGATGCACCATGGTTTGGGCAATTAATGAAGGGTCCACAATTATTAGCTTATTTAGCGCAAGTAGATTATTGGTTGCGTAAATACGAAGTTGAAATAGAAAAATAAAAAACAAGCAGAGCATTAATGCTCTGCTTGTTTTACATAAGATTTACGGACCCAAATTTTAGAACGCCAACGTCTAAGCATAAGAATGCCACGTAACCATTCATCTGCAATAAATCCGATCCAAATACCGATAAGTCCAAGGCCAAGGAAGATCCCGAAGAACCAAGCAACTGTCACACTAACACCCCACATCGATAGAATGCCCACGAATACTGGGAATTTCACATCGCCTGTAGCACGTAAGGAATTAATAATAACAATGTTAAATGCACGACCAGGTTCCAAAATAATAGTTACAAGTAAAAGCAAAGCGCCCTCTTCAATAATCGTTGGATTATCCGTAAATATCCCTAATAAAAAGTCACTTGAAAAATAGATGGCAATAGCAGCGAATGTACTAACTGCAATTGCAATTTTTAAACTTTTTAGCCCACGTTTATAAGCAGAGTCAATGTCACCTGCCCCAATCATATGACCAATTAAAATTTGTGAGCCTTGGCCAATTGCAATCGAGAATAAGAGGATAAACATCATAATATTTTGGACATATACTTTAGTTGTAATTGCCATTGTTCCTATTTGCGCAATAAAATAAGTGATTGCCATCTGACTGGCATTGTAAGAGAGCTGTTCTCCAGCTGATGGAATCCCAATATTCAACAAATCTTTTACATGTGCTTTCTCGTATTTATAAAACGACTTAAATGGAAAAGTACCTTTATTTCGTTTCACTAAAATAAATAATAATGTCAGAAATCCAAGGAAACGACTTGTAATTGTAGAGTATGCTACACCTTCAACACCAAGTACAGGGAATCCAAATGGGCCAAAAATAACAAAATAGTTACCAATTATATTTACAATATTCATACCAATTGTGACATACATCGTATCCTTAGTGAAGCCGTAACTTCTTAATATAGCAGACGTTGTCATGATTAATGCTTGCACGAATATTAATCCCCCAACAACATTCATATAGGAATCAGCTTCATGCATTAATTCGATTGGTAAGTCCATCATCTTTAAAATAGTTTGACTAAATAAAAATAATCCAAGGCTCAATAATAAAGAAAAAATTAAATTAAGACTTAAGGAGGTTACAGCAACTTTTCCTGCAACAATGGGCTTTTCTGCACCAAGGTTCTGTGCTACTAAAATTGCAGCCCCGGCTGCAACAAAACCAAACATAACGATAACAACAGATAAAATCTGATTTGATACACCTACAGCTGCAACAGCATTATCGGAATATTGGCTGAGCATAAGTGTATCAGCATTTCCCATTAACATGTGGAGCAATATTTCAATGAAAATGGGCCAAGTTAATGCAAATAATGTCATTTTCTTTGTTGTATTTGAATCTTTCAAAAAAACACCCCTTTATTTTCAGAAAAGAAATAGAACACTTAAAAGAACGTGTGGCTATTTCTTTACACACTTCATTACTTTACTGCTACTACAAAAAAAAGGCAATGACTTTTTAAAGAACCTAATACATTTTTCAATTTTTTACACAAGTTCACAAATATAAAAAGCAGGATCCTTTAAAAAGAATCCCACTTTCTCTGTTACTTTTAGAATATATATTAGATAGAATTTGAATAACTTTCCTCAGTCATACTTCACTGATCGATCACCCTAAACTTTTTTCTTAACCATTTACAATAACGCCACCATTTACATGGAGCATTTGTCCTGTGACATAGCTAGAATCTTGACTAGCTAAATAAACATATGCTGGAGCAAGTTCATACGGTTGACCAGGTCTTCCACTTGGGTTATCAGAACCGAATTGACCAACAGATTTAGCATCAAAGGTAGAAGGAATAAGTGGTGTCCATATTGGACCTGGTGCAACGCCATTGACTCGAATTTTTTTAGATACTAAAGATTGAGATAAGGAACGCGTTAATGACGTGATTGCTCCTTTGGTGCTGGAATAATCAAGTAAGTTAGCACTTCCATGATAGGCTGTAATGGAAGAACTGTTAATGATTGAACTGCCCTCAGTCATATGTGGCAAAGCAGCTTTAATCATATAAAAGAACGAAAATATGTTTACACGAAATGTCTTCTCAAGTTGTTCATTACTGATGTTTAAAATATCGTTCTGTGGATATTGTACAGCGGCATTATTTACTAGTATGTCAACTTTTTTAAACTGATCAATCGTTTGATCAACTGCTGATTGACAGAAAGTAGGATCACCAAGGTCACCACTAATGAGTAAGCAATTTCTACCTTCCTTTTCAATAGCAGTTTTGGTTACTTGTGCATCATCATGTTCATCAAAATAAATTATTGCTACGTCAGCACCTTCTTTAGCAAAGTGAACACTGACAGCACGGCCAATCCCGCTATCACCACCTGTAACAATAGCAGTTTTGTTTTGTAATTTACCACTTCCTTGATAGGATCCATTATCATAAATAGGTAGTGGTTGCATCTGTGATTCGATACCTGGCTGTCTGTTTTGATGCTGTTCTGGTTGAATTGTTTGCTTTTGATTATTTGGCATGATCAGGTCCCCTTACATAGTTAAAGTTACACTATGTATACCCTTATTTTTTACTCAATATACAAATAAGACTAGTAAATCTCAAACAATAATCAATAAAAAACCGCTACTATGTTTAGGTACACATAGTAGCGGTTTTATTACATATGAAGAATATAATTTCAATATCTTATTTATAAGTGTCATTCAGAAAAAATAATGCAATAGTACCTGGACCTGAATGTGCCCCAATACTCGAACCAACCATATTAATATGAATATCTTTTATACCAAATCTTTCCTCAATCATATCAGCCAATTGTTTTGCTGTATCATACGCATCACCATGGCTAATTGCAATCCGTTGGTTTATTAAGTCTTCTCCACGTTCTTCCATAATATCAAGCATACGTTTCCAAACTTTTTTAGATCCACGAATTTTTTCTAATGGGATTAATTTGCCACCTTCCATGTGAAGTAATGGTTTTATTTTAAGTAATGTACCAACAAATGCAGCTGATTTACTTACACGACCACCTCGATATAAGTATTCAAGATCGTCAACAGTAAAGATATGCTCCATATGGTCAACATGATATTGGGCAATTGTTGTAACTTCATTTAATTCTAAACCATTTTGTGCAGCTTCTGCAGCACGCATAACAACTAAACCAAAGCCGAGTGATGCGCATTTGGTATCTATAATTGTTAGTTTCCAATCAGGGTAAGTTGCTTTGATTTCTTCCTCCGCAATTTTAGCTGATTGATACGTACCTGAAAGTTCTGACGAAAAAGCAAGGTAGAGACAGGGTGTGTTCTCTTTTGCATATTTTGTAAATGTAGACATAAATGCTTCGGGTGTAACTTGTGATGTCTTAGGAATTTTTCCATCACGCATCGCATCATATATTGTTTTAGCTGAAATTGTCTTCCCGTCTTCATAGTCTTGATCATCTAAATGTACAGTTAATGATACTCTTTCGACTTGATAGTGTTGATAATCCTCAGATGATAAATCACTAGCTGAGTCAGCAATAATTTGAACAGTCATACACTTTCACCTCCAAATTTAATCTACCCATCTTTTGTAGAAAAAATAGATCTTTTATTTTTAAGCTTATAATCCATTGCATAGCAACTACTTCTAGTTTATAGTTAGCGAAGGTATTCGTCAAAGTAATTATAGTTTTTTGTATAGCTTTTTTAAAAAAATGTCTCTTTAACGCAAATATTGTTGCTATTTAAATTTTTCACGGACATTTAATACGTTATTTATACTAAAAACAGCTATTTTAAGCGGATGGCGGACATTTAGTACGTTATTTTAGGAGAATCACTTGAAATTGGTCGCTTTAGAGACAAATAGCGGAACAAATGTCCACAGCAGACCAGTCATAAATAGCAATATTTTAGAAAAGAACCTAAAAAATAGCTTACTTAGTTGTAATAATGGGTATGTATAACATATGTGCAGTAGAAACTATGGATGAGTTTGGTTAATAAGGGGGTTACATATTTTATGTTTTTGTTTGAAGCAAAAAGAATTATTGTGGTTATTATTGGTGCATTATTAAATGCATTAGCACTTAACTTCTTCTTGATTGGAGCAGATGTATATGCCAGTGGTTTTACTGGTATCGCACAGCTATTATCTACAGTCTTTTCGCAATACTTGGGAATAGATGCGGTAAGTACAGGTATTTTACTATTACTATTAAATATTCCAGTTGCTATATTAGGTTGGTTTAAAGTCGGTCGCTATTTTACGATTTATAGTTTCATTTCTGTTGCAGTTACAACAATATTTCTTGAGATTATCCCGATTATGAGCTTTTCAAGTGATATCATGCTGAATGCTGTATTTGGTGGGGTAATTGCTGGTATTGGTATTGGTATCACATTAAAGTGGGGTGCTTCCACGGGTGGTTCTGATATTGTTGCAATGGTGCTTTCACGAGTGAAAGATCGCCCGATTGGCAGCTATTTGATGATTATTAATGGTGTTATCATTGTATTAGCAGGTTACTTAAATGAACCAGAAAATGCGCTTTATACACTTTTGGCACTTTATGTCTCAACGCGTGTTATTGATGGATTGCATACGCGTCACGAAAAAGTTACAGCAATGATTGTAACGAAGAAAACAGATGAATTACAACAAGCTATCCACGATACCATGGTTCGTGGTATTACAATTTTACCAGCACGCGGCGCATATTCGAAAGAAGATAAGTCAATGCTCGTTTTGGTTATAACTAGATATGAATTATATGATTTAGAAAGAATCATTTATGAAGTGGATCCACATGCATTTACAAATATTGTACAGACAACAGGAATCTTTGGCTTCTTCAGAAAAGGAGATTAAATCTAATTATTTTTAACAATTAATATAATTGAATTTAAAAACGTCTGTGCTAGAGTTCAATCTAACACGGACGTTTTTTTAATAACCATATTTATTAATTATTTCTTCAACTTGAGGAACAAGGTTATCCCATTCCACATCCATTTTTTTATTAATTGTAATGAAATGCTGATAACCAAATACGTTATCGACACCTTCTAATTTCATTAAATCATTCATAATTTGAAATTCACTTGTTTGACCAGGCATAACCGATATACTGGCATCCCCTTCGAATATTAATGAATCAGTTGAGAACTTCATTGCATTTGGATTCGGTGTTGCTTCTACTATGACACTCATTGCTGTTTCCTCCTAAATCAATTAATGTATAAATAGTGTAGCAAATTTTTATTTAATACTAAAGCCAAAAAGCTTATTGCCATAGATACAATCATACTTTACGATGGATATAGATAGTAATAGAGTTAACAGATTATAAATAGTAGTAGAATATACAGTATACAATTGTTTAAAGTCATAACCCATTGGAGGTGGACACAATAAATAACTATCAAGATATCTTTATGAAACGATATAAAAATATAGTGGAAAGATGGAAGCACTCTGATGCCATTACATATGAAGAACTATATCAATTTTTAAAAGAGATAACAAATAGTGCTCATCACATTAAATTAAATAATTTATCTGAGGTTGCATCTACCTTACTAAATGAAATGGATAATCAGCCTGAAAAGTTATGGTCTGAAGAGGAATGGAGTAATTTTATTCAACCGCTTATCCTTTTATTTAGTGGAGAAGACACTAAGGTGATAAGTCGCAGGTCAGTATTATTGGTAGATGATAATATGGATTCACTAAATTATCTGAAGGAAGAATTAGAAGAACGAAATTATGAAGTCCTAATGGCAACAAAAATACAACGAGCAATGCAAATGTTTTATGATTATCATCCAGATATTATTCTGATTAATGGCTATTTGAAAGAAGAAGGTAAAATATTAAATATTTTAAATCAGTTTAGCCAACGCGCAAGTGAAACGATGATTCCAATTTTTGTGATTGGTGAGAAAGATTCTGACCATTTAAAAGTTAAAGTCTATGATGCAGGGGCGACAGATTTTATTGAAATGCCAATTCAATATGAGGTGTTAGATAGTTTACTGCGTAATCGATTAAGACAACAATTTTATTTTAAAAAGAATGTTCTAGTTGATGAGTTAACACAAGCTTTTAACCGTATTTCATTAGTTAATATATGGAAGGGTTTATATAAAAAATTTACTGATAGAGACCAAACCTTCAGTTTAGCATTAATAGATCTTGATTATTTCAAACGAGTGAATGATCAATATGGCCATGCGGTAGGGGATGTTATTCTAAAGAATTTTTCAACTTATATATTGGAGCATAAGCGCCAACAGGATGCCTTCATACGTTATGGTGGTGAGGAATTTATTTTACTTATGCCTGAATTAATGCTGGGTGAAGCTGCAGAATTTATAAATCAGCTATTACAAGGATTCACTAAGGTAGCGCATCAAGTAAAAGAGGATGAAATTCATATAAGCTTCACTGCTGGTGTTGCGGAGATGACCAAAGAGATCGATAAAATGGAATTATTAATTGAACAAAGTGATAGAGCTTTATATTACGGGAAAGAACAAGGACGAAAAAGGGTTGAAGTATACCAGTCAGAATTATACAATGATCCTGAATTTTCGAAATTACAACCTGTCCTAAAAATCGCCATTGTTGATGATGATCGTTTTATTCAACGTGTTTTACATGATAAGTTAAATAAGTTAGAAATTGAGCCATACAAGATTGAGAACACAACATTTAAGGATGGAGAAACATTTTTATCATCAGATTGGTATAAAGGACGAGAGAAAAAAATTGTGTTATTAGATGGTGTTTTACCAAAAATGGATGGGCTTGAGGTATTAAATTTATTGCGAGAAATGGTTAATGAAACAGAATTGGGTATCATTATGTTAACTGGCAGGAAAAAAGACAGTGATATGGTAAAAGCTTTGGAATTAGGGGCAGATGATTATATCACGAAACCATTTAGTTTAGAACAACTAGAAGCGAGAATTAAGCGGTTGGTAAAACGATTATTTACGAAATAAAGCCAAGCAGTATACCTTAAAGTATACCGCTTGGTTTTTTGCGTCTAGCGAGACTTCCCTCAATACGAGGGCCCGGAAAGTGGGGCGAATAATCTAGGGTCCCCAGTCCGTACATCGCTCCCCGGGCGCCTGGAGCTTTTGTTCTTATTGTAATTCTTGGTGATCTCTTAACTGCTGTTCTAATTGTTGTAATTCTTTTTGTTCTTCAGGTGTTGCTTTTGTATAAGCTGCTTGTATTGCATTGGTAGCAGCTTGCTTATCCTGATTTGAATAGTTTTCTCCAGTTGTCATGCGCTGTACAGCTTGTTTTGCTTGTTGGATAAATTGATTGGCCATAGTGTATTCCTCCTACAAGTCTGTTTTATTGGTTGTGTTATTTACTGTTTCGTCTAATCTTCCGCGATATGGAAAGCGTTCATCATGCTTTTTAACTGACTCTGCTCCTTGAGCAGTAAAGCGTTTTGATTTACTTTTTTTAGTCATGCTTTACCCTCCTATATCAATATGCGAAAAAAGCTTGCACCCAATTATGGATGCAAGCTTAGTTTGAAACAAATTAATAATTTTATTCAGACAAATGAATGAGTAAAGGATCTAGTTTGAATCAGATCGCATTACTTTTAAATTCAAATATTGCTCTAAAAATAAACCAACACCATCTTCTTGATTGGTCAGTGTTACGTGCTTTGAAACATCCTTAAGTTCTGTTATTGCATTTCCCATTGCAACACCAACCCCAGCATACTCAAGCATTTCTAAGTCATTGTCTTCATCACCAAACGCAATTATATTATCTTCTGAAATATGATAATAATGAGCAATACGTTGCAAACCAACTGCCTTGTTCATCCCTTTTCGTACAATTTCAATTATGTTCCATGGTGCTCCCCACTTGCGGTGCTCAATAACTTCTGCATGATCAAGGTCAAGTTGTTCGCGCAAGTTACTAATATGATCTTCACGTGGGTGAATTAATATGGATGTAGGATCCTCCTTTAATTCATTTTTAAGACTTCCTACCGTAATCGGGTTATCTTCATTGTCGGTATGTAAGATTTCCATGAATTGCTCATCGTATTGGTCTAGGTAGACGTCATCAATAACTTCTGCCATGATATTTTTAACTTCTAAGTCATAACAGGTCTGAATAATCGCTTTTGCGGTTCGAATAGAGAGCGGACTATGTAATGCATCCCATTTCGAGTCAGTTGGATGATGTATTAATGCGCCATTAAAGTTTACCATTGGTGTATGTAGACCCAGTTCGTGGTAATAATCAATACTTGCACGATGTGGTCGTCCAGTTGCAATTACAACAATATGTCCTTCTTCTTTTGCTTTTAAAACTGTTCTTTTTGTTCGTTCACTAATAACTTTGTCATCTGTTAATAATGTTCCATCTAGATCCAAAGCAATTAAATGTTGTTTATTTGTCATGTAAATATCACCTCTTATTAGTAAGTATAGTGTAAAGAAGAATTTAGTGTCTGTAAAGAATTTGTTGTTTTTGATAGCATATTTTTTGCATCTGACTAATGGAAAATATATGATAAGATTACATATATAATATTAGGTAGAGAGGAAAAATCGAATGATACATATTGAAAAAGAATATTGGCATGATATACCTATACTAATTGTTGTAGATAGCTTCAAAAAAGAACAGCCTTTACCAGTATTAACGTATATGCATGGTTTTACAAGTGCGAAAGAACATAATCTAACGATTGCATATTTGATGGCTGAAAGAGGTTATCGCGTTTTGCTTCCAGATTGCTTTTTACATGGGGAACGCGTAGTTGAAGTGAATGAAAAAGAGCGACAATTAAAATTTTTTGAAATTGTAAAACAAAACTTATTTGATCTTCAAACAATTAAAGATGAGCTTGATGCGCGTGGTTGGATAAAAGATAATCGTTTTGGTTTAGCGGGTACTAGTATGGGTGGAATTACTACTGCAGCAGCCTTAACACAATTTTCTTGGATTAAAGCAGCCGCTATTTTAATGGGGACACCTAAAATCACTTCTTATGCGCGTGAAGTGATAAACACGATCCAACAACAAGGAGCTCAGTTATCACTGACAGATAATGAGATAGAAGAAACACTTGAAAGTTTACATGAAATTGATTTGTCTATACATCCTAGCTTACTTGCTGAACGCCCGTTATTTTTCTGGCATGGGGAAGAAGATCAAGTTGTTCCATTTGATCATTCATACAGTTTTCATGAACAAGTCGTTAAAGATTATAAAAACCCAGAAAATATACGATTTTTACGTGAAGTCGGCAGAGGACATAAAGTAAGTCGTTTTGCAACTTTAGAAACAATTGATTGGTTCGATTTACAACTTTAAAATTTTGTGATTTAGATCATTTAATTTTAAAGCTTTTATGTTTATAATGTATTATAAGATGTATTATAAGTTAGAAAGGGGTTCATTATTATGGAAGAAGCATTACAAGAAAATTTAATGGGCGCTTTGGAGAATGTAATTGATCCGGAGCTTGGAATAGATATTGTAAACTTAGGACTTATATATGGTGTTGAACTTCAGGATGATGGGGTTGCGGTTGTAACTATGACTCTAACAGCAATGGGTTGTCCTTTAGCAGCACATATTGAAGAAGATGTTAAGCGAGTGCTTGAAGATCTGCCTGAAGTAAAAGATACACAAGTAAATATTGTATGGAGTCCACCATGGAGCAAAGATCGTATGTCACGTTACGCGAAAATTGCACTTGGTATTCCAGATTGATTAAAAAAAGTCTCTTCTGCTGAAGAGACTTTTTTTAATAATGGTCAATGAATAATAATTGATTTAATTTGTCTTTATCTAACATTAGGTTGCCGGAGGAATCTTTGGTAATAATTTGTTGCTTTTTCAGTTTGGAAAGTGTGCGGCTAATGGTTTCTCTACTAGAACCAATCATATTTGCAAGTTGTTGATTTGAGAATGCTGTATCTATCGTGATCCATCCGGTTGAATTTTTTTTACCATGTCTATCAGCAAGGCGTAATAATAACATAATGATTTGTTCGTAGGTATTATGTAATATTTGCTGTTCTAACCGCTTTTGTAAATCAATAATTAACTCGCCAAGTACATGAATTAATTTAATACTAATAGAAGGATTTTGAACTAAAAAATTTTCAAAAGTTTTGATAGGTAGAGAATAGATATCTGCATGTTCTGCGACTTCTGCATGTGCAGGATAGTTCCCTTGTCTGAAAAAGCCTTGATGCGGAAACATATCCCCTTTAGTTAATACGTTAACGATTTGCTCTTTCCCGTGAATATCTGTTTTGTAAATTTTTACACTTCCGCTTTTAATAAAATAAACAGTTGTTATTGGTTCATCTTGCATAAAAATATGTGCACCACGAGGGTACACTTGGGAATTTGTAAGGGAAAGGATAGGGTCAATTTCTTCTGTTGATAAATCTTTAAATAACGGAAGAGACTGAAATAGTTCTCTCATGGAGTCGTTTGCCATGTATCTTTTCTCCTTTTCTTTTGATGCTTTTTAGTCAATCGTACAGAGTACTATTGGACAGTTTTCGCAATTTATTTCGTCTTTTAGATAGTCTAAATCGTAAATGGTTATCTTTCCCTTTTCCATTCCGATGATTTCATTTCTTTTTAACTCATTTAATAAACGGTTAACACTTTCACGTGATGTGCCACAAAAATTAGCTAATTCTTGATTGGTTAGATTAATATTTAGTAAAATGCCGTCTTGCTTTTTTTCACCATAACTATTTGAAAGACGAATAAGTGTAGAATATAATGCACCTTTTTTACCATGTAATACTAAATCTCTAAATTTTGTTTGGTCGCGCCGATAATTGAGATTCATAATCTTTAAGAATTCCATTGCTAGTTTTGAATCAGTAAGCAACTTTTCATCTAATGTCTGTTTCTTAATAACTCCAACTTCACCGTCTTCCATTACCTTAGCGTTTAAAATGTATTTAATCTCTTCGTCATCAAGCGCTAGTTCACCGACAATATCATGCTTTGTACAAATTCTTAGCGTTAATTCCCTACCATCAGGTGATATTTTTCCGATTTGAACTCTACCAGATAGAATAATGTATATTTCTGATACTGTTTCTCCCTGCTGAAAGAGAAAAGTATTTTTTTTGATAGGCATCTTATGATCTACTGTTGACAAAATATTTGCAAGTTCTGGAGATACGCTTTGTGATCCAGGGATTTTAGGCACGTGCATCAGCTCCTAACAAATCAATTTTCGTTATAATTATTCTAAGCTTTTTTACAATAAAATAAAAGCAATGAATCCGACAATAAAACAATAAAAAGCAAAGTATTTTAAATTGCCACGTGCCATTATATGCATGAACCATCGTAGTGAAAAGTAAGTTGCGATAATTGCTGTCATAAATGCTAATAAATAAGGGATCACTAAATTTTGTGCCGTACTTTCGAATAGGTCATCTATTTTTAATAAAAGTGTTCCTAAGCTTACTGGAATATAAAGTAAGAATGAAAATCGTAAAGCTGTTTCTTGCTTCGTACCAATTAACATCGCGGCGACTATTGTTGCGCCAGAACGACTGATACCTGGAATAAGAGCGACAGATTGAGCTAATCCAATAATAATCGCATCTTTGATCGTTAATGCGCTATCACCTTTTTTACCACGTAAGTTTCGTATAATCCATAATGCGATACCTGTGATAATCAAAGTGATCCCAACTGTTTTTGATTTATCAAATGTCTCAGCAATTTGATCTTCAAATAAAATACCGATTACACCAGCTGGAATCGTAGCAACAATAAGATAAAAGATAAAGTTAAAATCCTCTTTCGCATCCGCTTCTTTTTTTACCATGAAGCGTAATCCATTTTGAATTAGACGAATAATATCATTTCTATAAATAATTAAAACAGCAATTAAAGAACCAAAGTTAACGAGTATTTCAAAAGATAAATTCTCCATTTTTAATCCAAATAAATCTTGTAAAATTACTAGGTGTCCACTTGACGATATTGGAATTGGTTCTGTAAACCCTTGTACAAATCCAAAAAAGATATATTTCACTAACAACTCAAAACTGTCTAAAGACGCCATTTTATTTCCCCCGATTAATTAAAATTTCCGCGTTTGACACGCATCATAGTAAAAAAGCATATCATATGGGTGAGAAAGGAAGGTTATAAGATGAATCAACCTAAATATAATCCAACCCAACACCATATGTATGAAGTTTGTAAAAATCACATGCATAGTTATGTATTACTAGAAGTTACTGACGGCTCTGTTATCGATGGAATCATTATCGATGTTGACGAGAATAATGTCCATCTTGCCATTCCAAATGTATCAGGAATGGAAACTAATGAGCGCTTTGTTCCATATGGTGGTTATCCGTATGGTCCAGTGCCACCTTATGGATACTATCCTTATCCTTATGGTGGACCAGTTCGTTTTAGAAGATTAGTTTTACCATTAGCAGCCTTAACTGCTCTTAGTGTTCTTCCGTGGATTTGAATTAAGATTAATCCTGTTAGAAAAGTTGAACCCTTGCCAATAGGTTTGGCAAGGGTTCATTACCGAACTATTCGACTGTTTTCTTTGTATCTGGGGTAATGATACCATCCCCAACGATCGCAACGATTATACTAAATGCTACGGTCATAACTAGAACCGGTGCAAATGAAAATGGGTCACCAGTCATACTTGTTAATACATAACCAAGTAATGTACTGATTAGAAAAGACCAAAAAATACCACCTAAATAACGCATAGTCTCACCTCAATTTATTGATACTCTTTTAATAATAACAAATAAAAGTTTAGAAATAAAGCTAATTTTATTTGTCATAAAAGGCTCAGATTGATTTTATTTTTAGTTTGTAAGAAAGTCTATTTTTAATTCGAAAGGTGTGAAGAAATGTTTGTCATAATTGGTTGTTTTAACTGGATTGGCTTTCATCTATTGGAAACACTATTACAAAATGGGGAAGAGGTAATTGGAGTTGATCAATTAGATCACCCTAAGAGAGAACATCTATCTATGTTTGTTGGTAGGAATGCAAACTTTACCTATTATGAAACGTTAGACCAGGTGAAAAAAAATAATTTGAATAACCACATTCAAGCAGTATTTATGTGTGATCAGGTACAATCATTCAATAGAAAATCTATTTCTTCATTAAAATATATTCAATTCTTTCCAAAGCAAAAAGGGCAACAAGAAGTGATAGAGGTTAAGCTCCCTCTTTTATATGGAGAGTGGATGGATCGAGATGAGAACGGCATTTATAATAGTAATGAATTTATTCAATATGATAGTGCGTTGTTTAAAGAAAAAGCAATCTATATAAAAGATTTTATTGGTGCGATAATTCAATTGAGTGATGCATCGAATTCTCCATCAACAGTTAGCTATTATACACCGGAGCAATTACAGGAACAACAATCAAGTGTAACTGATCTATTTATTTTGCCGAGTAATTCACCAACAAGGAACTTAGAAAAAGTTGAAGCGCATTATCAACGGTTTAATGAAATGTACTAAGAATTAACAATGTTGTATTTTGCTTTTTTGTTTACGCATTCATAAAGAAAAGGTAAAATGGTTGTGAAGTCTCTTAAACAGAGGAGTGCTTGTAATTGAAACAAGCTATTGTATTTATATTTAGTATTATTCTTTTTATTCCGTTATTAGCTAGTTGTAACACTGGTGGAGAAATTAATAAAGTCGGAATGCTGGTTGCTAATTCAATTAATGACCAGACATGGGGTTCAAAAGGATATCAGGGTCTTTTAGATATTAAGGAATCATTAGATGTAGATGTTTTTTTAAAAGAAGAAATTAATACTCAACTTGAAGTAAATCGTTCCGTTGAAGAATTTGTTCAACGTGGTGTGAATATTATTTTTGGACATGGCAATACATATGGTGAGTATTTTGATAATATTCGTTCAGCGTATCCAAATGTTCACTTTGTCTATTTTAATGGTACACATCAAGGAAATAATTTAACAAGTTTGCATTTCAATTCTAATGCAATGGGCTTTTTTGCAGGAATGGTTGCCGGGAAAATGACAACAACTAACCATGTAGGAATTATCGGTGCATATAGGTGGCAACCTGAAATTGAAGGATTTTATGAAGGTGTTAATTATGAAAATCCTAATGCAGAGATTTCAATAAAATATGTTAATAGTTGGGAGAATGTTAGCCGAGCTTTGACTATATTTGAAACAATGAATCAACAGGAGGTTGATGTATTCTTTCCTGTCGGTGATATGTATAGTTCCGATGTAATTAAACGAGCGAAGCAATACGATAAATATGCAATCGGCTTTGTTACAGATCAATCAAATATTGGCGGATCGACGGTATTAACAAGTACAGTGCAACATGTGGACAAGCTTTATTTAAAAGCTGCTAACCTTTTTGATCAGGGAGAATTAACTGGAGGTATTTACACTTATGATTTTCAAGATGAGGTTATTTCATTAGGTGAATTCAGCCCAGATGTTCCACAAACGTATCAGGATAAAATTGAAAATGAGATTGATCAATATATTGAAACTAATTTATTACCAAATGAAAGACAGGATTAAAGCAATGTGCTTTGATTCTGTTTTTTTATCCTGAAATGTTAAAAGGGCTATCATAATTTTAAACTTTGAGGAGAAAGTAAGACTTGATTATCTGGAAAAATTCGATTATATTAGTACCAAGTCTTAATAATTGATTATAATCCGATTTTATAGTGAGAGGTTGAATAAAATGGCAACAGGTATTATTGGAGTTGGACATTATGTGCCAGAAAAGGTTTTAACAAATGCAGATCTAGAAAAAATAGTTGATACAAATGATGAATGGATTCGAACCAGAACAGGTATTGAGGAACGTCGTATTGCAGATGATTCAGTGGATACATCTGATATGGCATATGAAGCAGCCCAAAAAGCATTGGCTGATGCTGATATAACAGGTGAAGATATTGATCTTATCTTAGTAGCTACAGTTACGCCTGACATGCCTTTTCCTACAGTATCTTGCATATTACAAGATAAATTAAATGCAAAAAAAGCAGCTGCTATGGACTTAAGTGCTGCATGTGCAGGGTTTATGTATGGTGTTGTGACCGCAAAGCAATTTATTGATTCAGGAGTATATAAAAATATATTAGTAATTGGTACGGAAAAGCTCTCAAAAATTACCGATTGGTCTGATCGTAATACAGCCGTATTATTTGGAGATGGTGCTGGTGCTGTTGTGGTTAGTGAGGTAAGTAACGATAAAGGAATATTATCCTTTGAATTAGGTGCAGACGGTAGTGGTGGGAAATATCTATTGCAAGAAAGTGATTATATTAGTATGAACGGTCGAGAAGTATTCAAATTTGCTGTTCGTCAAATGCCGGAATCATCTTTAAATGTTGTGGAGAAAGCAGGATATAACAAGGAAGATGTTGATTATTTAATCCCACATCAAGCAAATATTCGTATTATGGAAGCTGCCAGAGCTAAATTAGGCATTCCAGTCGAGAAAATGGCTACTTCAGTGAAAAAATATGGTAATACATCTTCTGCTTCTATTCCAATTGCTTTATCTGAAAGTGTAAAAGAAGGTAAGGTTAAGGATGGAGACCTAGTGGTACTAGTTGGCTTTGGTGGTGGCCTTACTTGGGGCGCAATCACTATTAGATGGGGAAAATAATTTAGTATAAGTAGTAAGGAGGAGAATCTGAATGGAAAAAAAACGTGTAGTTATAACAGGTTTAGGAACGGTAAGTCCATTAGGAAATACAGTTGATTCACTTTGGGGTAATTTAATAGAAGGAAATTCTGGTATAGATTATCTTACAAGAGTAAATAAAGATGATTTTCCAGCAAAAGTAGCAGCTGAAGTGAAAGATTGGGATCCAACGCTCTATATGGATAAAAAAGAAGCAAAACGAATGGATCTATTTACACAATACGCAGTTGGCGCAGCGAAAATGGCAGTTGAAGATGCGAAGTTAGAGATAACAGATGCACTTGCCCCTCGCGTAGGTGTTTGGGTTGGTTCTGGTATAGGTGGTATGGGAACGTTTGAAGACCAGTATAAACGTTTTTTAGATAAAGGTTATCGCCGTGTGAGTCCATTCTTTGTTCCAATGCTGATTCCTGATATGGCAGCTGGCCAGATTTCAATTCAGTTAGGTGCAAAAGGAATTAACTCTTGTACCGTAACTGCATGTGCGACAGGTACAAATTCAATAGGTGATGCATATAAGGTTATTGAACGTGGAGACGCAGATATTATGATCACTGGTGGTGCAGAAGCCCCACTTACTGAAATGTCATTTGCTGGTTTTTCTACAGCAAAAGCATTATCGTTTAATGAAGATCCTAAAACTGCAAGTCGTCCATTTGATAAAAACCGTGATGGTTTCATTATGGGTGAAGGCGCTGGAATCCTTGTAATAGAATCACTAGAATCAGCGCAGGCTCGTGGTGCAACGATCTATGCTGAAATCGTCGGTTATGGTTCTGCAGGTGATGCCCACCATATTACAGCGCCAGCTCCAGAAGGGGAAGGTGCATCACGTTCAATGAGACAAGCAATTGAGGACGCAGAAATTGACGCTAGTGCTATTGATTATGTTAATGCACATGGTACAAGTACACCTTTAAACGATTCTTTTGAAACAAAATCTATGAAAACAGTTTTTGGTGACCATGCCTACAATGTTGCCATTTCTTCTACTAAATCGATGACAGGACACTTGTTAGGAGCGGCTGGAGCTGTGGAAGCAATTGCATGTATCAAAGCGATTCAAGATAGTATCATTCCTCCGACTATTAATTATGAAACTCCTGATCCTGAATGTGATTTAGACTATGTGCCAAATAAAGCTCGTAAAGCTAACGTGGATGTAGCCTTAAGTAACTCATTAGGTTTTGGTGGACATAACGCTACATTAATATTCAAAAAATATGAGTAAAGGCTCTTTTCTTAAAGATTGATGCTTGTAACTATTCGGACTTCCAGTAACGTAAGTTACTAGTACTAACCCGCTACTCAAATGAAATGGGCTCCCTTTCCGCAGGCACGGCCTCAACTAATTTTTAGAAGAAGAGCACTTCTAAAAATGGATTTTCGGCCCGTGCTGTTCCTGCAGGAGTGTCGCCAATTTCATTTGATCCGCTAGATAGTGTGAAAAGTTGTTGATAATGTATTACAGCATTGGTTAGAACTATGCATAAAAAGCTTATTGAATATGATTAGATCTTCTAACTAGTGTAGGAAGCAAATGGATGACACTCCTGTGGGAACAGCTCAAGTCTCAGCTAACTTGGTAAAGTGTTTTTCTTTACCAAGTTAGCTGAGACTGAGCCCACGGAAAGGGAATCCATTTGTTTCAGGAGCGGGTTAGTAGTTTAATTTGCATTTTATTTAAATTGTGTCATAAACAACAATCTTCTAGAAAAAAGTGTAAGTGTTAATAAAAAAACAGAAAGTCTCTACTGCTAAACAAAGCGGTAGAGGCTTTTTTTTATCATTTTTCTCTATTACGTAACATATAGTTAGACAAACGAAGGACAAGCTAAAAGGAGGAGTGATAGACCTTGTATTATTTAAGTCTGTTTTTAGTTGGTTTTGGCCTAGCTGTCTCAGGGGGCGTAACCATTATTTTATATATAAACCTAGTTCCGGCAGGTCTATCATGGCTTGAATACCTTCAGTTTATCTCATCAAGAAGTGAATGTTACTTGTTTCTTATTGGGATTGTGATTATTTTTTTTACTATTCCCAAACTATCGTCTCTATTAAAGTGAATAATTTATAGTGAATAATTTTTTTTGAATTGGTCATACTGATTGCTAAATTAATAATCAACTTAATTTGATCGATACAAAGCCGGTGAGAACTGGAAGTGAGGTTTTACATATGATGTATTTACATGATGTTTGGGTAAATTGGTTTGAAGGTGAAGAAAACAGTTATAATGTCTGCGCTTTTCATGAATGGCGAAAACAGGATGGAATTGAAATTCTAGACCAAGTACCAATTGTTTATACAGATGCTACATTGTATGAACAAATTGAAAACGATCTAGTTGATGTACCTACTGATTTGCTAGAATACATCCATAATCGCGCGTACCTTAGGAAAAACCAAGAAAGAATACCGCTAGAATATGCTAGTATTATAACAGATGGAAAATCTGTATTAGCATTTGATACGATGGGGTATGGTATTCCTGTTCGCAAGAGTCGATTAATCCCGCGGCAAGAACGACTAGTTTTTGAAATGTTAGAAGACACTTCTAAAAAGCAATTTAGCATACAAGGTAATCCTATAGAAAAACCATATCATATTCTTTCATTACCACCAGAAGCTATGGTTGGCTTAACTCGCAGAGAAAGAAAATTAAAGCAGTTACTCATGATGGCACTTGATCAATTAGAACAAACCAATAATAAAAAAGAGATACACTATTGGTTAACAGAGTGGATGCCGAATAACTATCAAGCAATTAAGCAAATGGATTGCTATACTGCGTGGAATGAGCTCTACCAAGAATTATACCAAGGCTGGTCAGCTGCACATGAGGATTTTTGCAAAAAAATTATTAAAGGTCAATCTTACTTTGAAAAAATGTGGGAATTAGAAAATGATGAACAAAAATTACAGACATATAAGCGCATAATATAAAAACAGTTGTAAATGAATAACGGAATGAGGATTTTATCCGCCAATTGGCGAATCCTCCCTTCCGTTATTTTCTTTTTATTTTTTCTTCACACGACCTAATCCCATTGCCTTTTTGGCTTTGGCGATAGTTTTGTTAGCTGTTAATGCAGCTTTTTCAGCACCTTTATCAAGGATATCATCTAATTCAGTAGATTGTTTTAAAGCATGATAGCGTTCTTGAATCGGCTCTAATAGATTAATTACAGCATTCGCTGTATCTTGTTTGAATTGACCATAACCAACACCTGCATATTTTGCTTCTAATTCTTCAATTGATTCCCCAGTACAACTAGCATAAATCGTTAGTAAATTGCTTACTCCAGGTTTATTCTCTTTATCAAATTTTACAATGCCTTCAGAATCAGTAACAGCACTCTTAATTTTCTTTTCAATTTTTTTAGGTTCATCTAACATAAAGATAGATGCCTTTTGATTTTCATCCGACTTGCTCATTTTTTTAGTAGGCTCTTGTAATGACATAATCCTAGCTCCAACTTTCGGGACGCTAATCTCTGGAATAGTAAAAATATCATTGTATTTTCGGTTAAAGCGTTGCGCTAAATTTCGGGTTAATTCCAAATGTTGCTTTTGGTCATCCCCGACAGGCACAATATCTGTATTATAGAGTAATATGTCCGAAGCCATTAGTGGTGGATACGTTAATAATGCTGATGAAACAGCTTCTTTTCCATCAGATTTATCCTTGAATTGCGTCATACGTTCTAATTCACCAATGTAACTGATTGTTTGCATCATCCATCCAAGTTGCGTGTGTGCAGGAACTTCTGATTGAATAAATAATGTTGCTTTATCAGAGTCAATGCCTGAAGCCAAATAAAGTGCAGCAAGTGATCGAATATTATCACGTAACTTCAATCGATCTTGAGGTACTGTAATTGCATGCTCGTCAACCACACAAAAATAACATTGGTGATCTTCCTGTAAATCAACAAAATGTTTCATCGCTCCTAAATAGTTCCCAATGGTTAACATACCACTAGGTTGAATACCTGAAAAAATAGTTTTCATCTGTTATCACCTTTCTTTTTTAAGCATAAAAAAACTCATAGCTCGTTAAATAAAAAGGGACGATTAAACCGCGGTGCCACCCTTATTATCTCACGAATATGAGATCACTTTTGTCCAGTTAACGCCTAGAATACGTCGACATAATGATATGTCTTGATTGCTCCAGAGCCCAATTCCATTGTCCCTTGATATCTGCTTCCAGCTTTACAGACTCTCTATTAATCAGAGGGGAGTAAGTACTTATCTCTATCATTGCTTTTTTAGTATAATTATTTAATTAGATTATAGAGAAAAACAAGCGATAGTGCAACTTTCATATGTATTTTCTTTACATATAATAGAAAACTAACAACGCGATCATTATTAAGAGTAAAACAACACCTTGAAAAGTAATAGCGCGTAAAAACGTTTTATTTACTTGTTCAGAAGGAAGTGGTCTGTCTTCCCAGTCGTCTGAGTAATCTTTTTGTTTAGTAGATTTATTTATAAACCTTCTGAATCCATAAGTAATCCCATCAAAAAAGCGTTCTCTCATAATGAAGAGAAGAAGGGCAAGGGTAATATAAATAGCTACTAAAAAGAAGTAGGAATTAATATAAGTAGTAAGAGATTTAACTTGCTGAAACAAGAAAATAAGATGAATTACAATGAAATTGATCAATAAAAAATACCATTTGTTTTTAAAGAGCTTCACAGAAATACACAACCTTTTTATGTTTAATAAAATAATCAACTAATGTGTCTAAGGTTTATAATATTATAATTCTTCCCTAATTGAATTAAATTTAATTGATTGGTAAGTATAATTATAAGTTATTGAACAAGATGGAACAAATTTTAACAAAACGATTACATGGGTATAAAGTTCTATTTTAGAGCTAGAAACCCTAATTATATTAGTGTTTCTAAAAAAAGTTTTAAAAAAATAATGCAAAATTGTTAGAAAACTTGTATAATTCATCTTACGGATATTTATTATCCACAAAAAATTTAGAAAATTCATATTTTAAGGGGAGGTCATGATTTTGAAGAATTCAAAATGGTTATTATTAGTACTTGCAATGTTGCTAAGTGCTGTACTTGTAGCTTGTTCTGGTGATGACGATACAACAGAACAGAACGATGGAGATAATAATACGGAAAATCAAGGAGAAGAGGTTGAAAAGGCATCAATTGGTGAGATGATGTCTAATGAGAACTTCAGAAAAGCAATCGCAAAAGGTTTTGATAAGCAGCAATTTATTAATATCGTATATGGTAATGATTCAATTCCAACAAATGCATTTGTACCAAGAGACTTTGTTCAACACCCAGAAACTGGTGAAGATTTCCAACAAGGTGACGAGGCACTTGCTTTTGATGTAGAAGCAGCGCAAGAACATTGGACTACTGCTAAAGAAGAATTAGGATTTGACGAAGTTACAATTAGCTTCTTAAGTGGTGACACAACAGTAAGTAAAGATATTAGTGAGTTTTTCAAAACAGAACTAGAGAAAAACTTAGAAGGTTTAACAATCGAATCAGTAAATGTACCTTGGTCTCAGCAACTAGAGATTATGGACGCAAAAGAATATGAACTAACATTCTCTGGTTGGGGACCTGACTACAAAGATGCGGTAACATTCGTAGACCTTTGGACAACAGATAACCCTAACAACGACATTGGTTATTCTAATGAAGAATATGATGCACTTGTAAAAGCTGCAGGAACTGAACTAGCATTAAAGCCTGTTGAGCGTTTCGAAGCACTACAAGAAGCTGAGAAAATTGCACTTGAAGAAGCTGCAATTGCACCAGTTATGCAACGTAAGGCATCAGTACTTTCAAAACCATATGTAACTGGAATGGATGCTCTAAATCCATTTGGACCAGACTATAGTTACAAATATGTAAATGTAGACAAAGATGAAAAGGTTCTTAACCTTTCTGCAACAGCTGAAATTCCATCTATGGATCCAGCTTTACCAACTGATAATGTTAGTTTCCAATACTTAGATTCTGTTTATGAAGGTCTTTACCGCATTGGTCAAGGTGGCGTAATCGAATCAGGTGTTGCCGATAAAGATGCAACAGAAGTAAGTGAAGATGGTTTAACTTATACTTTCCACTTAAATGAAGATGCAAAATGGTCAAACGGTGACCCAGTAACAGCGCATGATTTCGTTTATGCTTGGCAACGTGCGATTGACCCAGCAACAGCATCTGTTTATGGTGAGTACTTACTAAGTGGAAAAGTAGTTAATGCTACTGAAATCTACAATGAAGAACTTGCTCCAGAAGAATTAGGAGTTAGTGCTACTGATGATCACACATTTGTTGTAGAACTTCTTAAGCCAGTTCCATACTTTGATTCAATTGCAGCATTCCCAACATTTGTACCATTGAATCAAGAATTTGTTGAAGCTCAAGGCGAAAACTTTGCTCTTGAAGCAGACACTATGCTTTATAACGGACCATATGCTTTAACTGAATGGGATACAGGAACTAATGGTTCTTGGGTACTTTCTAAAAATGACCAGTACTGGGACAAAGAAAATGTAGCTCTTGATGCAATCAATGTTCAAGTAGTTAAAGACCAAGATACTAGACTTCAACTTTATCAAGAAGGTACTATTGACCGTGTAGGATTGTCAGGTACACAAGTTGATGCTAATAAAACTAGTCCTGAATATGCTTCATTAAGTGAAATGGTTGTATTCTGGTTGAAATTTAACCAAGACTCAGTAAACTAATAAAACACTATAGTGGAATAATTTGTGTGTAGAAAGAGAGTATATGTCATGTCATAATGGGCATATACTCTCTTTTCCCTTGAGATAAAAAAGTTTGAATTTTGTATAATATTCGAAAAATTATAGGAGGTGCAACAGATGGGGAAATATGTTTTACAGCGTATTGCTTATATGTTAGTTACGTTGTTTATAATTGCAACAGCAACATTCTTCTTAATGAAACTTCTACCAGGTTCTCCCTTTAATTCGGTCGCCTCGAAGTTATCTGATGAGCAGATGGCAATACTACTAAGTAGATATGGTTTAGATGAACCGATTCCTGTTCAATATTTTAAGTATATAGCAGGGATGATCCAAGGAGATTTAGGAATCTCTTTTCAGTTTAACAACCGTGAAGTAACAGACCTGATTACAAGTCGAATTGGTCCTTCTGCCCAATTGGGTGCACAAGCAATGGTGATTGGTTCTATTATAGGGATTTTTGTAGGAATGGCTGCAGCTATACGTCATAATAGCTGGGTCGATTATACTGCTAACTTTGTATCAATTATTGGGATTTCAATTCCATCATTTGTTTTTGCAGGACTTCTGCAATATTATTTAGCAGGTGAATTAAGCCTATTCCCTACCGCTTTTTGGGACGGGCCAGAATATACAGTATTACCGACTTTAGCGTTAATGATATTTCCATTAGCGATTTGTGCACGTTTCATGCGTACTGAAATGATGGAAGTATTAGGATCAGATTATATTGAGCTAGCACGCGCGAAGGGTGTCAATAATTCTGCAATTATGTTTAAACACGCAATGCGTAATGCTCTAGTACCAGTTATTACAGTTATGGGTCCTATGACAGTTAGTTTAATGACGGGAACACTTGTTATTGAACAAATCTTTGTTATTCCTGGATTAGGTGAGCAATTTGTTAGCTCTATTAACTCAAATGATTATCCTATGATAATGGGAACAACGATGTTCTATTCTATCTTATTTATTTCCGTAATTTTAATCGTAGACCTATTATATGGTGTAATTGATCCACGAATCCGTGTGTCAGGAGGGAAAGACTAATGGCAAATAACGATAAGAAAATATCAAAAGACCAATTTCAACCCATCGAATTGTCAGCAGATAAAGGGGAAGAACTTTCTCGTCCTGAAATTTCCTATTGGAAAGATGCTTGGATTCGTTTACGAAAAAACAAAGGTGCGATTACTGGTTTAATTGTACTAATATTTATTGTTTTTATGGCATTAGTTGGTCCTATTATGAATGAATATGCATTTGATGAAGACAATTATGAAGCAACTAATTTACCTCCTCGAGTTGAAGGTTTAGAATGGTTAGGTTTAAATGGACATCAATCGTGGGAAGTTCAAGGTGAAACGCCAGAAGCAGCGATTGAGAATGGTTTAACAGGTTATGAAGTAGACGAACAATATCTAATTTCATCAGAAATAGTAGAAGAACCAACTGAAGAAAATAATAACTACTATACAGTTGAAATGACAGTTGATATATACCCAGCCAAAGGATTACAAGAAGAGAATTATTGGTTTGGTACAGACAAATTTGGACGTGACTTGTGGACTAGGATTTGGAAAGGTACACAAATCTCACTTTATATTGGTCTTCTAGCAGCTTTAATTGATATGGTAATTGGTGTTATTTATGGTGGAGTTTCCGGTTACTATGGTGGCCGTATCGATAATTTTATGCAACGTATAATTGAAATATTAACAGGTATTCCGAATTTAGTAGTTGTAATTTTAGCAATTATCGTGTTAGACCCAGGTATATTAGCAATAACAATAGCATTGACGATTACAGGTTGGACAGGTATGGCTAGGATTGTTCGTGGTCAAGTGTTGAAACTTAAAAACCAAGAATTTGTACTTGCTGCAAGAACATTAGGTTCTAATGATACACGTATTTTAATGAAGCATTTAATACCTAACGTTACTGGTATGATTATCATTAATACGATGTTTACGATCCCAAGTGCTATTTTCTTCGAAGCATTCTTAAGCTTTATTGGTTTAGGTTTACAAGCGCCAATAGCATCACTTGGTACGTTAATTGACTCTGCGTTTGATTCATATAGAACGTATCCTTATATGTTGGTATACCCAGCGATCATCATCTCTCTTCTCATGATTGGCTTTAACATTTTAGCTGACGGTCTAAGAGATGCTTTAGATCCGAAAATGAGAAAATAGGAAAGGCAGGTGCAAAAATGGACAAGATTCTTGAAGTAAAAGACTTAAAAGTTACGTTTGATACGTATGGAGGAAGTGTACAAGCCGTACGAGGAATAAACTTTGATCTTCACAAAGGTGAGACTTTGGCTATTGTTGGCGAGTCAGGTTCAGGTAAATCTGTCACAACAAAAGCGTTAATGGGCTTAATACCGAAACCAGCTGGAAAAATTCCATCTGGTGAGATTATGTTTGAAGGCAAAGATATTGCTAAAATGAAAGATAAAGATATGCAGAAAATTCGTGGTCGAGATATATCTATGATTTTTCAGGATCCTATGACATCCTTAAATCCAACTATGAAAGTTAAGACTCAGATTATGGAAGGCTTGATTAAGCACCAAAAAATGAGCAGTTCTAAAGCAAAAGAACGAGCGATTGAATTGTTGGAGCTAGTAGGTATTCCTGATCCTAAAACAAGAATAGAACAATATCCACACCAATTCTCTGGTGGTATGCGTCAACGTGTAGTTATTGCAATTGCACTTGCATGTAATCCGAAAATATTGTTAGCAGATGAACCAACAACTGCGCTTGATGTTACGATTCAAGCTCAAATTTTAGAATTAATGAAAGATATCCAGAAAAAGACAGAAGCATCTATTATTTTTATCACGCATGATTTAGGTGTAGTTGCGAATGTTGCTGACCGAGTAGCGGTTATGTATGCAGGAAAAATTGTTGAGATCGGTACAGTAGATGATATTTTCTATAATCCAAAGCATCCATACACATGGGGATTGTTAGGATCGATGCCTACAGTGGATAGCAAAGAGGATGAATTATTTGCTATTCCAGGTACACCACCTGACTTAATGAATCCACCAAAAGGAGATGCTTTTGCAGCACGTAATCCATTTGCTATGAAAATTGATACTGAAGAAGAACCACCAATGTTCAAAGTATCAGATACGCATTATGCAGCTACGTGGTTACTTCATGAAGATGCACCCGAAGTAGATCCACCGGAATCGGTGAAGCGTCGTATGAAAGATATTACTGCAAATGGTTCTGATCAGAAAGGTGATGAGTCATGAGCGAAGAAAAATTGTTAGAAGTTACGAATTTAAAACAACATTTTAAAACTGGACGTCATAGCGTAGTGAAAGCTATTGATGGGATTAGTTTTGATATCTATAAAGGGGAAACATTTGGATTAGTTGGAGAATCTGGTTGTGGTAAATCTACTACTGGACGTACAATTATTCGTTTATACGATGCTACTGATGGCGATGTTAAGTTTAATGGTGTCGATGTTCATGGTAAAAAATCAAAATCAGACTTAAAAATGTTTAATCGAAAAATGCAAATGATTTTTCAAGACCCTTATGCTTCTCTAAACCCTAGAATGACTGTTAAAGAAATTATTTCTGAAGGCCTGGATATTCATGGTTTAGTAAAAGATGATAAAGCTAGAACCCAGAGAGTGCATGACCTACTAGAGACTGTTGGTCTTAACAAAGAACATGCGAATCGTTACCCTCATGAGTTTAGTGGAGGACAACGACAAAGAATTGGGATTGCACGAGCATTAGCTGTGGATCCAGAATTTATAATTGCTGATGAGCCAATCTCTGCATTGGATGTATCAATACAAGCGCAAGTAGTAAATCTTTTGAAACAACTTCAAAAAGAGAAGGGTTTAACGTACTTGTTTATTGCGCACGATCTTTCAATGGTTAAATACATTAGTGATCGTATTGCGGTTATGTATTTTGGTAAAATTGTAGAATTAGCAGATAGTGATGAATTATATAAAAATCCATTACACCCGTATACAAAATCACTTTTATCAGCAATTCCATTACCTGATCCAGATTATGAGCGTAATCGTGTTCGTACCTCTTATGACCCAGCGGATCATGACACAAGCGAAGTACCAGAATTTCGCGAAGTTCGTCCAAAACATTGGGTTTTATGTACAACAAAAGAATTTGACGCTTATAAAAAGCAATTAGCTGAATGATGAAAAGTTGCTACCATTTTGGTGGCAGCTTTTTCTTATGCATTTCTTTATACAAAAAAATACATAAAAAATCTTAAATATACCGTATTATTCTGTTACGATATCTTATATAATAAAGGTAAATAAATTATGGGGAGTTTGATGAAATGGACAAGCAGCTACAGAATATACTTATCATTACTATTCTCCTTCTTAGTTTCGTGATACCTACAACAACTTATGGTGCACAAGATGCAGAAGAGATGAAGGCTAGTGAACATGCAACAAAAATGATTAAGCTAAGCGCTTATGATAATTCGATACGGTTAGCAAGGTTTGTATTCGATTCTGGATTAACGTTTACATATCCGGATGCAGTACGTGGCATCTATCTAACAGGACACTCTGCTGGTGGAAGTCGATTTAATACATTGCTTGATTTGGTCGGCTCAACTGATCTAAATGCTATGGTTATTGATATTAAAGATGATTTTGGTAATATCACTTTTAAACCAGATGAAGATTCACCATATTATGATATCGCTAGAAATTACATTGATAATCCAAGGGAAATGTTAGAAGTACTTGAAGAAGAAGGGATTTATCCAATTGCTCGAATTGTAGTTTTTAAAGACACTGTACTTGCAAAAAAACGTCCAGATTTATCTTTTACTGAAAATGGACAAGTCTGGAGTAATAATAAAGGTGACTCATTTGTTAGCCCATTTCAGAAAGAAGTTTGGAAGTATAATGTAGATATTGCAAAAATGGCTGTAGAATTGGGTTTTCAAGATATCCAATTTGACTATGTTCGTTTTCCAGAGGGATTCGAAAAGCGTGATGAAGAGTTAAACTATACCTTAGGTGATTATGAAGATCTAGACATGAACAATATAAAAAAACGTGTAAAAGCAGTAACTGATTTTGTTGCATATGCCAGAGAAGAAATCAATTCATATGGTATTGATGTTTCCGTAGATATTTTTGGCTATTCTGCTACAATAGAAGAAGCACCAGGTATCGGACAAAACTTCTCTAAGATATCGGATAATGTTGATGTAATATCTTCAATGATTTATCCAAGTCATTGGACACCTTATTTTGATATTTCTTTTCCTGATAAAGAACCATATAAATTAGTTGACGCATATAGTAAAGTGGAAAATGAGGTATTAGGAGCATTGGAAAATCCTCCTGTTTCAAGACCTTGGATTCAAGATTTTGAAGCGCCATGGCTATACAGCGGTCCAACAAAGCAATATGGTGTTGCTGAAGTAGAAGCACAAATTAGAGCACTTAATGAAAATGGTATTCAAGAGTTTTTACTTTGGAATGCTGGAAACACGTATACTGAAGGTGTTGACTATACACCATTAGATTAAGCCAATCACTATGTAAAACCTCCTTTTCACTCGTGAGAAGGAGGTTTTTAAATTATATAACCCTTATAACAGTATGAATAAGGATATATCAGGGTATATATAAACAGATCGTACTTTAACCGGTTTAACAAATCTGACACTTTTCGTTATACTTAATAATGCAAACAAATTATATTTGTACAACGGAGAAAAACTAAAACGTAAGGGAGCAGATCAATGAATTGGTATGAGAAATTAAATGAGTATTTCCCAATTGAAGAGATGAAGTCACAAGAACATATGGAGATGCTCTTAAAAGAAAAAGGTGACGTTTATTATAAGGATGAAGGTTCAAATCATGTCTTAATGTACGCAGAATTTAAAACATTTATTTTTATTGATTATTTATATGTTTCTTCTAAGTCAAGAGGACAAGGATTAGGGCATAAGATAATTGATAAATTAAAAGCAAAAGCAAAACCCATTATACTGGAAGTAGAGCCAGTTGATTATGAAGATACAGATTCAGAAAAAAGGTTACGCTTTTATAAGCGCGAAGGTTTTAAACACGCACAGTCAATAGGGTATAATCGGCGCTCTTTAGCTACTAACGAAGAGAATCCAATGGAAATACTTTATTGGGCTCCAGATGATGAAGATGAAGAAATGATTTATAAACAAATGCGTAAAATGTATGAGGATATCCATACGTATAAAGATGAACAACTTTATGGAAAAGCATATCAACCTGCCGAAGAAGTATTATCTTATGATGATGAACGTACTGCAAATGATATCTTTGATGTTATAACAGAAAAAGTATAATATATTTAGATAAACATTCGTATGTTGAGTTGGGATTGAAGAATTAAGTTCAAGGTTATAATGTGCCTTGAGCTTTTTTTATTTTCAATTGAGGTTCGCTTATTGAAAATAGATTCTTTTTAACTCTCGGAATATAATAAACCCTAGTTTCAAGGTAATTATATGGATTCAGCAATAATGTTTGGATTGATTAGTTTGATGCAAAGTTTGCTTATATTCTATCAAAGAGTTGAAAGCTTGCTATAATAGGCGAAAAAAAATGATTGAAAAGGTTTAGGCCTATAGATAAATGGGAATAATAAAATATAGATATAAAGAATTATTTTTAAAAGTATGTAATTTCTGTGGAAAAAAGATAATACTATATCACACTATTGACAACTGTAGTATACTAATACATAGAGAGTTATTTAAACTTATTGTTAAATAAAAGTTCTTTTCATTTAAATACAAAAAAAGTAAAATTAAATTATAATTGAGGAGTGGTACAATGGTAACACTTTATACCTCACCAAGTTGTACATCATGTAGAAAAGCAAAAGCATGGTTAGCAGAACACGATATTCCTTTTACAGAAAGAAATATTTTTTCTGACACTATGACATTGGATGAGATCAAAGAAATTTTGCGTATGACTGAAGATGGAACAGATGAAATTATCTCAACGAGATCCAAGGTCTTTCAAGAATTAGAAGTGGACTTTGATCAAATGCCATTAAAAGATTTAATTGACGTAATTCAAGAGAATCCGGGCATATTGCGTCGGCCAATTATTATTGATGAAAAGCGTCTCCAGGTAGGTTACAACGAAGACGAAATTAGACGTTTCTTACCAAGAAAAGTACGTACTTTCCAACTACGTGAAGCACAACGTATGGTTAATTAATTTCAAACGCAGACCTGAAATAGGTTCTGCGTTTTCATTTTTTCAATAATGGTAATTATTTATCTGTATGACTTATCCACAATAAGATGACAAGCAAGTGAAAATAAGTTAAGATAAGTATTCAACAGTATTAATTTTAAGAAAATGTGTATGGATATCTGTAACAAAGTAAAAAAAATATTTTTTTTAGACATTTTTATTTTCAATTATCGTTTATTTATCATAAAATAGAAGAAAGCTAAGTAATCAAGGATATGATTAGCTGGTTTTTGATTTGGGTAAGGTATAATAGGTGAAGTTATCCCTTCCACCTAATTATCTTTAGAAGGGAGAGGTAAAGAAAATGGAAATAGAAAGAATTAATGAAAATACGGTAAAATTTTATATATCATATAATGATATTGAAAATCGTGGATTTGATCGAGAAGAAATATGGTATAATCGTGAAAAAAGTGAGCAACTTTTTTGGCAAGTTATGGATGAAGTGAATTATAATGATGAAGAATTTAACATAGATGGACCGCTATGGATTCAGGTTCAAGCTTTGGATAAAGGATTAGAAATCGTCGTAACGAAGGCACAAATTTCTAAGGATGGTCAAAACTTAGAATTACCAACAGAGAATGGTAGTACATTTGATTTGCCGATGGATGAAAAAATCGAATCTTTATTAGATGAGAAATTTGGATCTAATGAAGAAGAGGAAGACGATGAGTTACTTGATAATGTTGATCAAGATTTAATCTTTGTCATCAGCTTTGCTGACTTTGAAGATGTGATCCAATTAAGTTATCAGTTTAATTCAACTGAAGGACTAGAAGATACACTTTATCATTATCGAGATCGATATGTGTTACTTGTCCAATTCGATGATGTATTCTTAAATGAAGATCAACAAGATGACATGGCCAGTCAATTATTAGAGTATGGTCAAGAGTCCAATATCACTATACACTTGCTACAAGAATATGGGAAAGTAATTTTCGAACAAGATTCCCTTGAACAAATAAAAAAATATTTTCCACAGAAATAAAGCATTCGCTAACTGAATGCTTTATTTTTTTGGGGAGATTGTTTATGACTTAATTTAAATAGTAAAAAAAAAATTCTAGACTCGCTTCTCAAATGAAATTGGTTCCCTTTCCGTGGGCAGGGCTTTATGATGGGGCGAGTAATCGCAGCCCCACGGCTTCAGCTAACTCGGAAGTAAATAACTTTTCCGAGTGGCTCTTCAGCTCGCGCTGTTCCCACAGGAGTGTCACCAATTTAATTTGATCCGCTAGATAGTCTAAAAATATAATAATACATTACAGCCTATTTTTGCGGCCGAAAAACGTATTGGTTAAATCACAATTAGTTCTTCTAACTAGCGAAGGAAGCAAATGGATGCCACTGCAGAGGCCCGACAAGGGTCATGCAGGCGTTGTCCTACGAGAACGGTTTTAGCCTGTGATCCGATCGTTCCAAGTCGAAGGTCCACTTGGTAAAGTGATTTTCTTTACCAAGTTAGCTGAAACTGAGCGTACAGAAAGGGAATATATTTGGGGGCTGCGATTACTCGCCCGACCAAAACCATCTGCTGACGTAGCGGGGTTAGTAATAGTAACTTACTTTACTTACTAATGCACAATTTCTATCAAGTCCGAAGGTTCAAAAGAATTTTGTTTCAACTTTTTGGTAAATAAGGGAGGAATAATGTTGTGACTTGTCGAATGAATCAAGATTAAAAGGGGGAATGTGTATGTTACAAGCTGTCTGTGATGATGGCCAATTATTAACTTTAGCATTGCTAGAGCATAGTAAAATTGATGAATACAAACGGAACAACAAATTCTTTTGCCCGATATGTCGTGAACAAGTAATTATAAAGGCTGGAATGAAGATGGTTGCTCATTTTGCGCATCAGAAACAAAGTAATTGTTCTATCGCAACAAATGGAGAAGGACAGTATCATGAGCGTGGAAAGTTAGATTTGTATCATTGGTTAAAGCGACAAGGTATCTCAACTCAAATTGAAAAATACCTGCCAATGATTGCACAACGTCCAGATATATTAGTGACAATTGGTAAAAAACAAATAGCTATTGAATACCAATGCGCGAACCTCTCATTACCAGAACTTATTAAACGAACAAATGGGTATCGTACGGAAAATATTACCCCTATATGGATTTTAGGTGGTAATCGAATGAAGCGAAAGTCGAATAATAGTTTAGCATTAACTTCTAATGATCTACATTATATCCATCAATTTAATCAAGCATTTCCAAACACCCTCTACTACTACTGTCCGAATACCAAACAAATTGCCCGCTTTCAAGATATTTTGTTAACAGGTAGAAAAAAAGCAATTGGCTCGTTAGAGTTTTATTCCATTAGTGATTGTTCATTACCTGGTTTATTCCAACCGATTGTTTTAAATTCAAATCAAATCCGTTATCAACTATGGCTTAAAGAAAAATTACGGTTTCGTACAGAACCACCAATACATCTATCTAGAACAGAGCGACAATGGAGGGAATGGCTTTATTTAAAAAGGCTATCACCAAGCACTTTGACTGCAGTTATACACCTTCCTACAAAAAGTCAGTGGCAAATGAAAGTACCCCCATGGAATTGGCAAAGTAGATTATGTATCGATTTTTTAAACAAAAAGACGACATTCACCTTACGCGAATGTCAGGCGTTTCTAAGGAAGTATTGGCAAACACCATCAATTTTTCCACTCATTTATCCCACGAGTAATCCCATCTCAGAATATCTTGATTGTTTAATCCAACTCGGTTTCATAAAAAGAATAAATTCTCACTATCATGTTCAAAAGAAAATGGAAGGTTATGCTACTTTGGACTCTGCAATTAAACAGGATGAGACACTCATGCTTAAATTGGAAAGATTGAGCAGTATAACACATGAAAATTAGATAGTACGTTATACTATTTATTAAAGGAATTTTCTTTTTTCATAACGAATAAATATAGAAGGATTTACTATAGGAGGTTATTATTTTGGCAAAGGAAAATCAGGCACTACAAACAAGAGATGAGGTCCCAGTAGAAAAAACATGGCGATTGGAAGATATTTTTTCTACAGATGAGACGTGGGAAGAGGAACTTAAGGCACTTAAACAAGCGATTCCACAAGTTGAACAGTACCAAGGTAAACTAGCAGAATCAGCCGATCAACTTTATAATTTATTTGTTTTACAGGACAAGATTTCAGAGCGACTTGGCAAACTTTATACATATGCGCACATGCGCTATGACCAGGATACAACTAATTCATTTTACCAAGCATTAAATGCAAAGGCTGAAAATTTGATTACACAAGCATCCAGTGCAATGAGTTTTATTGTGCCAGAGATTTTACAAATAGATGAGGATACGTTAGCTGGATTTTTCAAAGAACAACCAGCATTGGAACATTATCGTCATACGTTAGACGAAATTACTAGGCAACGTGCTCACATCTTATCTAAAAAAGAAGAGGCATTATTGGCTGAAGTTTCAGAAGTGACGGATAATGCTGCACAAACATTTGGTATGTTAAACAATGCAGATTTAACTTTTCCAAATGTTAAGAATGATGAGGGAGAGGATGTTGAATTAACACAGGGGCGTTATATTAACTTTTTAGAATCTGACAAACAAGAAGTGCGTCAAGGCGCATTTAAAGCAATGTATGATACGTATGGAAGTTATATCAATACATTTGCATCCACCTTATCAGGCGCAATAAAAAAACATAACTTTAATGCAAAGGTACGTCATTATGACTCTGCAAGGCAAGCTGCTTTAAATAATAATAATATTCCAGAGAAAGTCTACGACAATCTGGTTGAAGCAATAAATGATCGAATTGAATTGTTACATCGTTATGTGGCACTACGCAAACGGATTTTAGAATTAGATGAATTACACATGTATGACTTATACACACCACTAGTCAAGGATGTTTCAATGAAATACACCTATGAAGAAGCACAAACACATATTTTAAAGGGGCTAGAACCACTAGGTGAAGAATATGTTGCAAGAGTGAAAGAGGGATTTGACAACCGTTGGATCGATGTTGAAGAGAATAAAGGGAAAAGAAGTGGTGCTTATTCATCAGGAACATATGGTACGAACCCATATATCTTAATGAATTGGCAAGATAACTTAAATAACCTATTTACACTTGGACATGAATTAGGTCACTCTTTACACAGCTATTATACGAGAGAGAACCAGCCATTCCGTTATGGGGATTATTCTATATTTGTTGCAGAGGTTGCTTCGACTTGTAATGAAGCACTTTTAAATGAATATATGATTAATCAAACAACAGATGATAAAGAAAAATTATTCTTATTGAATAATTACTTGGAAGGTTTTCGAGGTACTGTATTCAGACAAACAATGTTTGCTGAATTTGAGCATTCCATCCACCAGCTAGCGCAAGAAGGAGAAGCATTAACACCAGATAAGTTAACTGAAGTGTATTACGCTTTAAACAAGAAATACTTTGGTGAAGAAATTACAATAGATGAGGAAATTGGTTTAGAGTGGGCGCGTATCCCACATTTCTATTACAATTATTACGTTTATCAATACGCTACAGGTTATGCTGCAGCACAATCGTTAGCATCACAAATATTAAAAGAAAAAGCACCTGCAGTCGAACGTTACCTTGGTTTCTTAAAAGCTGGGAGCAGTGATTATCCGATTGAGGTATTGAAAAAAGCTGGCGTAGATATGACAGAGAAAACACCGATCTTACAAGCGTTGGATGTTTTTGAAGAGAAGCTTACTGAAATGGAAGCTTTGCTGGATAAAATAGAATAAGTATTAAAAATAACCCCATCTCAATGAAAAAGAGGTGGGGTTATCTAAATCCGCGAAAAGTATGGCGATGTGTAAAAGAGAATAGTGTGAGATAAATAGAAATAAACAGTAATGGAACGGTAATGATTAATGGGATCATATCCATAATTGCAAATATGTTTAGGATAAAGGCACCACATGCAATAGCCAAAAACATAAAAGGAAAAAAGCTTCTCATTTATTAATCACTCCATTATGAATTTTACTATATACTATGCTTTAGATGATCATAATAGAAGTATGACATTTCTGTGAAACTATACCAAGAAGTATTGCATAGATCGGTAGAAATTGGTATATTTCACTTGTGAGATGTTTAACAAACAAAACCCCTTTGTTTGACCTGAAACTTTCTCCCATCCCCCCCTCGTCTTGTAGTAGGCGAGGTGAAGAGGATATATCTTAGTTGATATATTCTCTTTTTTTTATCTTGTAGAAAAGTATAAGTTTTTAGCTAATGTACCAGGGTTAAGAGCATTTATAAGATTTGAAAGTGAATGATAAAAAACTCTGTTCGTAAACATTGTTGCTTGTCAATATTCGGACTTGATAGAAAAAGCGCATTAACTGTAACGTGAGTTACTAACCCGCTTCGGAAGCAGGTGTCTTTGGTGGGGCGAGTAATCGCAGCCCCAAAGGCTTTCCCTTTCCACAGGCACGGCCTTAGCTAACTTAGTAAAGCATAAGTCACTTTACTAAGTGGATCTTCGGCTCGTGGGACTGCGATTACTCGCCCCTACGGTAACATTCGCTGTTACCGTAGGACAAGGTGTGCTTCTAGAATTGACAACGCACGCAGAAAATCGGTTTGTATTTTCAAGGAGTGTCAAGCCTTTGCTTCCTCCGCTGATTAGTAAATCTATATTTTAAACTGATTGCAATGTTTACGGTTTTTAACTCGTATTATAATCTTTTCTTAATTGTAGTGTACTGACTAGCATATCAAGTGAAATGGTCGAGACTCCTGAGGCCCGACAAGGGTCATGCAGGCGTTGTCCGACAAGGACGGTTTTAGCCTGTGGTCCTTTCATTACCCGCCAGCTGAAGATCCACTCGGAAGCGTTATTTGGGCCTGCGATTACTCGGCCCATCGAAAACATTTGCTTCCGAGTTAGCTGAAGCCGTGGGGCTGCGATTACTCGCCCCATCATAAAGCCCTGCCCACGGAAAGCGAGTCCATTTCACTGAGGAGCGGGTCAGAGAAACATAGACTTAATGCATATTTTATAGAAATTGTGTCATAAACTACGAACTTTTAGAAAAAAGCGCTTAACAAGGACCGGGCGATTTTTTGCCCGGTCTTTCTTATATTTTAAGTCTAGTCTCTTTTCCACTTTCGTTAACAAATTACGAACTAAAGTGTTGGTTTATAAAAAAACATTCGTATTAATTCATTTTGGGGTTTCATTTTTTAGTGAGTTATTATATAATCGCAATCAGACGCGAATAATTTAATAATTTTTTTCTTGTATAATAGTGGGGATATGGCCTACAAGTTTCTACCAAGTTACCGTAAATGACTTGACTACAAGTGACATTCTTAGAGAATAGCAAGCAGTTTTCTGCTTGTATACCTTAATATTCTCTGACTTATTTTACTAGTAAAAATAGAGTCGAATGAATGAAATCACTGTTAGTCAATAGTGGTGTCATTCATTCGGCTTTTTTTGTCTTTAAAAGTATTACATCAAGAGTAGGAGGTTATCGTTTTGGAACAATTAAAAAGAGCAATTGAAGAGAGAGGATCTGTTTTAACAGAGGGTGTTCTAAAGGTTGATCAATTTTTAAATCATCAAATTGATACAAGTCTGATGATAAATATTGGAAAGGAATTTGTTAGGAGGTTTGATGATTGTAAGATAACTAGAGTGCTAACGATAGAATCATCTGGAATTGCACCAAGCTTCATGGCAGCAAATGAACTAAATGTTCCACTTGTTTTTGCTCGTAAGAAGAAGTCACTTACAATGTCGGACAATGTATATACAAGTAGTATTTATTCTTTTACTAAACAAGAAACGAATGAAATCACCGTCTCAAAAAATTTTTTGTCTCCTAAAGATCATGTGTTAATCATTGACGATTTTCTTGCAAATGGTCATGCTGCACTTGGATTAACTGATATCGTAGAACAAGCAGGTGCTACTGTTGCTGGAATTGGAATTGTAATTGAAAAGTCATTCCAAGACGGTCGAAAGACGATCGAGGAAGAAGGGTACAGAGTAGAATCATTAGCCCGCATACAGTCTTTACACGATTCGAAAATTACGTTTTTAAATGATTTACCTATAAATAATAAAATTGCAAAATAGATAGGAGAACTGAAAATGAATAAAGTCGTTAGCTACCCTTGGTATAAAAAAGAAGATACAGATGCATTCTTTGCGTTATTTCAAAATAATTTAGCAAACTTTGTTATTATAGTAGTTTCAATGCTTGGAATGGGTTTTCCTAATAGTATAGTTTTTGGAAAAGTAATCCCCGGTGCTGCTCTAGCAGTAATGGTTGGAAATTTGTATTACGCTCATATGGCAAACCGTCTTGCACAAAAAGAGGAAAGAAGTAATGTCACAGCACTTTCCTATGGTATAAGTACACCTGTTATGTTTGTCTTTTTATTTGGTGTTCTTGCTCCAGCATATGCATTAACGAATGATCATGAACTAGCTTGGAAAATTGCTGTAGCTGCTGCATTTTTAAGTGGACTAGTTGAAGCATTGGTAAGTATCACAGGGAATTGGGTTCGTAAACAAATTCCAAGAGCTGCAATGCTTGGAGCTCTTGCTGGGGTGGCACTTACTTTTATCGCAGGTGAGATGTTGTTTAACACATTTTCTATTCCTGTTGTTGGTCTAGTAACACTTGTGATTATAATTGTTGGTGTGGTTGGGAAAATGACTATGCCGTTTAAAATTCCTGCCTCTTTATTTGCGATTGTAATTGGAACGGTATTAGCTTTCACGTTAGGTTATCAATCTACTGATAAGATTGCTGAAGGACTTGCGAATGTTAGTTTTTATCCAATGTTACCTAGTTTAGCAGCATTTGAGGGAATGGGTTACTTATTTACAGTATTAGTTGGTTTACTTGCAGTTATCATTCCTATTACATTATATAATGCAATTGAAACAATGAACAACGTTGATGCGATGTCTGCCGCTGGGGATTCCTATGATGTACGTGAATGTCAGGCTGTTGATGGTATTGGAACAATGCTTGGAGCGATATTTGGTGGACTGTTTCCTACAACTGTGTACATTGCTACTGTAGGTTCTAAGTCAATGGGAGCTGGACGTGGCTATAGTATATTAAATGCATTCGTGTTTGGAATTGCTGCTATGACAGGTGTTATTGCTGCATTATCAGCTATTATCCCAATTGCTGCTGTTGCACCAATACTAGTGTTTGTTGGAATTTCAATGGTTGGAACAGCTTTTCAATCTAATCAAAATAAATACTTCCCAGCTGTTACTATTGCAATGCTTCCATACTTTGCAAACTATGTCATGACTCGTTTTAATTCAGCTGCAGGTGAAACGGTTTCTGGTATATCTGAAGGGGTCGTCCCACTAGGCCAAGGTGCTATGTTTACTGCTGTGATTCTGGGGGCAGTGACAGTGTTTGTTATTGATCGACAGTTTATTAAAGCAAGTATGTTCTCGTTAGTCGGGGCCGCTTTATCTTTTGCAGGATTTATTCATGCGCCACAATTAGCATGGAATGCTGCACCACAATATTCCTTGGCTTACTTGTTGGTTTCTATTTTATTTGTATATTTTGCGTATCAACAGGCAGAAGTTTTTGTGGAAGAAACGGAGAGCGGATCAATCAAGCAAGGCGTTGCTTCGCATAATATATGATTTAAGTAATAAACAACCTTTAAAAAAAGCCAGTGATTTCTCTTATGAGATAATCACTGGTTTTTCTTAGTTTTCAAGAAGCAGTAAAAAGGATTCTGCAACAAACAAAATCCCATCTACATAATATATTTCCAAAAAACACCTTTTTTCACTGGTACTTTTTCTACCATTTGTTTCAGTTGTAATTTTTTCATTTCTTTTTCTGCTTGTTCTATTGACCAGTCGTAAACTACTGCTACTTCTTTAGTGCCGATAAATTGAAAGTAAGCAACAAAATCCTCAAGGCTAGGTTTTTTTGCTGGTTTTACTTGTCTTTGAAGCATTTCCTGTAACACGTTTACATATATATCATAAGGGTATACACCAGATAGCTTTAAACCTTCCTCATCATCAGCTTCATTAAAAAAGACGAGTGAAGGAACATTCTCAACTTCCATCTCTTTTGTTAATTTTAAGTCACATTGCAGTGCCTTTTTAGCTGAATTTGAGTGTAAATCATTTTTAAATTCTATAAGATCTAATTGTGCTTCTTTCGCACAAGTTATAAGGTTATTTTCTTTAGAAATATCTCTTTTATCTAGAAAGGCATGCTCTTGTAGTTTTCGTAAGAATTTTTTCCCCGCTTTTTTTCCTTGCAACTCTGCTGCTTTAATTGCAACAGAAACAATGTAGGGATAAGAAATAGGGTTCTCAACCCAAAGGTCACCATCACAACACATACCAGATCTGCTTGCCGTTTTTTCCCAATGTTCTTTTAAGCGTTGAGGTCTTTCTAAGATATCTTGATTTAATGTTTTTAACTTTCCACTTAATATTGGCCGAATGGTAAAAAAACGCCCATATTCAATGCCTAGTTTTTTGATTAGTGGTTCTAAAGACCAACAATCAGCACATAGAGGATCAACGAAGAGGTAGATTTCGATTGGTTTTTTCAATAGATCAAAGTAGCCACACTGCGCCGTATTATCTAGCTGCTTGTTTTCAAAAGGCTCAGTTGAATTCCAACTCACATCGATTCTCCTTTCTCATTTTCTGGTGTATTCATCATATGATGTGCTGTTCTTGTTAAACGCTCTAATACAATTGTGTGATAAGGTTCCTCCATCTTTACTTTTACAAGTGCTTGGTCCATACAAGATAGCCATGCATCTTTTCTGGATGGCGTAATTTCAAAAGGAAGGTGGCGCATTCTTAGTTTGGGATGTCCATGTTCTTCGTTATATAATAAAGGGCCGCCTAGAAATTGTGTTAAGAATTGTTTCTGTTTTCGAACAGTCTCAGTTAAATCGTCTGGGAAAATAGGCGTTAAATCTGGATGCTTACTTACAAGGTGGTAAAAAGCATCTACTAATTCATCTACTTTTTCCTGTCCACCAATCAATTCAAAGATGGAACGCTTTTCTGTCATGCTTTAAACCCCTTTAGTGTTGTTCAGTTAAATAGCTATATAAAATCATAATTGTCTCTAATAATTAATTGTAACAGTGAAATCTTTATAAGGGCAACTTATCTGTTTACAATGTCTCGTAAAAACGCTCAATCTTGTTCTTGGTAGGTTTTTTTGAGATATTCAATTGTTCAATTAGTTCCAATAATACTGCTTCGCTTTTTTCTTTTGTTTCTGATTCAACTTCCAATTCATAATCAAAGGTATTATTATATACACTATAATCTATGACAACTAATGCTTGTTTATACGGTGTTTCTATTCGATCCGTTTTCAATGCGCCTCCATAGTTTAGTGACTCAAATGTAATACCCATATTATTTAATTGTTTTTTTACATGTGGTTTGGGTATAAGTTGATTGGAAAGCCATTTTTCTGCTTCATCTGCTGTGAGATGATCATGTGTTTCTAATAACCCATTCTGATAAGGCTCTTTTAATGTTAACTGCCATTGTCCGTCTTTTACGCGTATACGCAATGCAGCTCCATGTGCTTTCAATTGGAAATCAGGAGTTTCAAAATAATAATTAGTCTGCTGTTTAATTTGGTTGGGGGTTAATTCTAGGTAATTAAATAACTTATTATATTCTGTTTCTGTTAACAGGTTTTTACTTTCCATTTCGATTTCTTGTGCCATTATTAATTCCTCCATACATTCGTGTCATAATAGATGCCGAATATTTAAACTAGAATTAGTATAGATGAAATACCCTGTAAAAGTCGAGTAATATGGTAACATAGTAGAAGCGATCAATATATATCAGTTAAAATGGAAAAGATTAATGTAACTATGTGTTACAATAAAAACAACTACAGGTAAAAATTAACCTGTTTATTTTTTAAAAAAAGTGTAAGTATCTTAAGGTGGTGTTTTGAATGAATTGGGAAGCTTTTTTAGCCCCTTATGTGCAAGTAGTTGAAGAATTAAAAGTAAAATTAAAAGGTATGCGAGCGCAATATGAATTTGAATCAAATCAATCTCCAATTGAATTTGTAACAGGACGAGTAAAACCAGTTGCGAGCATTTTAGAAAAAGCAAAGCAAAGAGACATACCAGCGGAAAAGTTTGAGGAAGAATTACAAGATATTGCTGGTGTTCGTGTCGTTTGTCAATTTGTTGACGACATCTATACGATTGTGGATATGTTGCGTTCAAGAAATGATTTTACAATAATAGAAGAGAAAGATTACATACAACATAAAAAGGAAAGTGGCTATCGCTCCTATCACATGATCATCCGTTACCCTGTTGCAACCATTCACGGTGAGAAACACGTTATTGCAGAGATCCAAATCCGTACATTAGCAATGAACTTTTGGGCAACAAATGAACATTCACTAAATTATAAATATGATTGGCAAATCCCTGTAGACGTAAAAGCAAGATTGAAGCGTGCAGCAGAAGCGGCTTTCAGGTTGGATGAAGAGATGGCTAAAATAAAAGATGAAGTTCAAGAGGCACAACGCATTTTTCATCAAAATAAAAGTAATCGTAAACAACTCAAAGAAGGAGATCGCCATAAAAATGAAATTTTCAATCACATCGAGAGGTGACCACAAGTCAGAAAGTATTAAAGCAATCATCCGCCAGTATTTGGAGGATTTTGATTTAGAGTATAATGAACAAGAACCAGATATTGCGATCTCAGTAGGAGGAGATGGAACCTTCCTGGAAGCGTTTCATTCGTATAGTGATCGATTAGATAAAACTGCATTCATTGGAGTGCATACTGGGCACCTTGGATTTTATGCGGATTGGGTGCCAGAAGAAATAGAAAAATTAGTGATAGATATTGCGAAAAATCCAATTCAAGTTGTGGAATATCCTTTGTTGTCGATGAAGATTCATTCAACAGATGATTCGAAATCTGAGCGTCACTTAGCATTAAACGAGTGCTCAATAAAAAAAGTGGAAGGCTCAGTTGTGCTAGATGTGAGTATTAAAGGCGAACATTTTGAACGATTCAGAGGCGACGGTTTATGTATGTCTACTCCTTCAGGAAGTACTGCCTATAATAAAGCGTTAGGTGGCGCTATTATCCATCCATCACTGGAATCAGTTCAAATCACTGAAATGTCATCGATTAATAATCGGGTTTATCGAACAATTGGCTCATCCTTAATATTACCAAAACATCATGTTTGTGAATTTAAACCAGTTGAAGATAACCAAAGCTTTCTTATTACAATAGACCATATTACAAAAAACGTAATGAATATTAAATCTATTGAATGCCAAGTGGCAGAGGAAAAAATACGCTTCGCTCGGTTTCGTTCTTTTCCTTTTTGGAAACGAGTGCGGGATTCCTTCGTTTCAGACGAGTGATATGCTTATTATACCAGCGATAGATTGAATAGAAAGGTGATACGTGACAGTGAAATGGAAAGTTACTAACGAACAAGAAGGTTTATTATTACGTGATTATTTGAGAAATGTGCAAGGTTTTTCTCGAAGAATAGTGAAAGGAATTAAATTTCAAGGTGGGAGTTTGTTAGTAAACGATGTCAGTGTTACTGTGCGTAAGGTATTACAAGAAAGTGACATAGTTGAAGTGCGTTTTCCTCCTGAAAATCGTAGTCCGTTTATCGTTTCAGAGCGTGTCCCATTTACTATTGTATATGAAGATAATGATGTCCTTGTAATTGAGAAGCCACAAGGAATTGCAACGATGCCATCGATTCATCATAAATCGGGTACGATTGCTAATGGTATTTTACACCACTTTGAAGAAAATGGTCTGGATTATACCGTGCATATTGTCACACGATTAGATCGTGATACTTCTGGTTTATTACTTGTAGGGAAACATCAACTAAGTCACTCGATTTTGGCGCAGAGTCAAAAAAAAGGTGAAATAGATAGGCGATACCAAGCATTAATTCCAGGTCAACTGGAGAAAAAAAAAGGTACGATAGACGCACCAATTGCCCGACATCCAGACTCGATCATTAAACGAATGGTAGATACAAGTGGGAAGCACGCAGTTACACATTACCAGGTGATCAAAGAAGTGAAGGGATATACACTTGTCCAGGTGAAGTTAGAAACAGGGAGAACACATCAAATTCGTGTTCATTTTGCTTATCTAGGTTATCCGTTAATGGGGGATAGTTTATATGGTGGAAGTAGGGAAGTCATTAAGCGGCAAGCTTTACATTGCACATCGCTTACTTTTAACCATCCAATCACAAAACAATCCTATACATTCACTTCACCATTACCTACTGACATGAAAAAATTAATCCAAGAAGGAACGTCGATTTAATGACAGTCCTTCTTGGATTTTTTAGTCAAAGTATTTAAATTTCTCAGCAATGTAAGGTTGGTTTGAGGGAACAGATACAAGTTTTTCTTCAGGTAAACGGTAAGCTGTTAGTTGATTGCCAAAGACGCAACCTGTATCAATATTAATTGTTTTATTCACAATTCTAGGTGTCCTTACTGGTGTGTGCCCATAAACAATCCAACGATCACTGTGATGTTCTTGTGCCCAATCACGTCTTACAGGTCGACCATCATCGTGTTTATCCCCTGTAATATCACCATATAACACAAATACCCTTACTTCTTTATCATAACGGCCGATTAGATCATCGCGAATACCAGCATGAGCAATGACTGCATTCACTTCTGGTAAGACCAAATACAAGTCAGCTTGTTCGTATAGTGTTATAAAGTTATCGCGTATTTGGTTTTGTTTCTCGTCAGATAGAGCCTCAAACTCTGCAACTGTAGTTTCTAGTCCATGTGTAACTTGCACCTTATTACCCAGGAAATATCGATATAATTTGTTACAGTGATTTCCAGGAACATAATATGCAATTTTCTCCGTGACAACCATTCGATACACAAGTTCAATTGACTTGATTGAATTAGGACCACGATCAGTAATGTCCCCAAGAAATGCTGGAATGCGCTTCTCAGGGTGGTAGGGAAGGCCATTACTAATTTGATATCCTAACTCTTTAAATAAATCGATTAACTCATTATAACAACCATGTACATCTCCGATAATGTCTACTTTCATATTTAACCTCCTGTACCGTATGTTTCCTTGATGTATTGAGGTAGGTATTGTTGCAATCTTTATTTAAGAATCAAACATATATACTTTTGTCCGATAATGAATATTTAATACAATCCCAATTGCAATCATGTAGGTAAGCGTTGAACTACCACCATAACTAATAAATGGAAGTGGGAGTCCTGTTATCGGGAGTAATCCTATTGACATCCCTATATTTTGAAAAATTTGATAGGTAAACATCCCAATAATTCCGGTTACTATATAACTTCCAAATGGATCATTACTTTGTAATCCAATATGGATAAGACGGTAAATCAATAAGAAAAATAATGTGATTAATATACTTGACCCAATAAATCCGAATTGTTCTGCAATCGATGTGAAGATCATATCGGTGTGGCGTTCAGGAATATGAGAGACTTCAAATCCTCCTACACCTTTCCCGCTTAATTGACCAGAACCAATTGCGCGCATTACCCGAATTAACTGATAGGCACCACCTTGGTTATGTGCCTCTGGGTTTAACCACGAGGTGAATCGGCTTTCTACATGACCAAATTCATTATCTTCAATAAACGTGTCTACTGCTTCAGGGAAATAAATATAAAGCATTAGGATAGACATCAAGGCTACGAGAGCAAGGCCAACAAGAGAAAAAATAATACGCCACCTAATACCTGAAACCAGAATCATACAAACGGTTATCGCACTTAGTACTAAAAAACCGCCTAAATCTGGTTGTAAGGCAATAAGTCCCATTGGCGGTAAAGCAACTAGTAAAATTTTCGCCAATAACCAACAATCACTTTTATTTGTGTGTTCTTTAAACTTTTCATTGTGTATGACAATTAGATGTGCCAGTGCAATAACTAGGAAAACCTTCATAAATTCTGCAGGTTGCAAGGTCCCTAAAACAGGGAATTCAAACCAACCCCATGCACCGTTAACTTCTTTGGCGATACCTGGTGGGAAATGAAAATGCAACATAATTAGCATGATCATACCAATGCTATAAAATACCCAAGATACTTGTCTTAGTCGATCATAATCAACTAGCATAATAACGCCAATGGTTATTGCCCCTGCTATATACCAAACAATTTGTTTAATATAATAATTAGGTAAAAGTAAAAAATCTTGTATTGTATAGATGGAGAAAACGCTGATAATGCCTAGTAAAATAATAATGAGAATTAATGTGTAATCTATATTAGCAGTTTTATTTTTTGATTCCATGATATACCTATCTTTCTTTAGTGCATTTTTATATGTTCTATTCCTTAGTGTACCTCATATTATACTATTTTTTAAGCAAAGTTTTTTCATTTTAATATAAAAAAGGGTAAAGTAAGAAAGAGGTAGATTAAAGGTATGGGGAAATATCAAATAGTAGCATAAAAATTTTTATTGACAAAATGTTTATAGGCAATTACGATAATACGGTCTAGCGATAAGGAGGGGAATAATATGGAGCATTTAGATAAACATGAACTTGAACAATTTTGGCAAAAAGTGCAGGATGCATTAATAAACGAACAAATTGATCAATTTCGTGCAGAATTTTTGGAAATTCATCCATATGATCAAGCGAAAATATTTGAGGAACAACCAGAGGAAATTCGTTTTCTGATCTATACCTATTTATCGCCAGAAGAAATAGCAGAAGTATTGGAACAAGTAGATGAAGACTTGGTAGGAGAGTTCATCACTGAAATGAATCCAACATTTGCGGCACAGGCATTAGCTGAAATGGCTACTGATGATGCTGTTGATATATTAAATGATTTGGATAAAAATAAAGTAGCAAGCTACCTAAGTCTCATGAAAAAAGAATCTGCCGAAGAGATAAAGGCATTACTTCACTATGAGGAGAAAACCGCTGGTAGTATTATGACAACAGAATTTGTTGTCGTGCAAACAGATCAAACGGTAAAACAGGCAATGCGACATCTTCGAAAAGAAGCGCCTGAAGCAGAGACAATCTACTACATTTATGTTATTGATCAGAGTAAACAATTGGTTGGGGTTATTTCATTACGTGATCTAATCATTGCTGAAGGAGATTGGATTATTTCTGATGTAATGAGTGACCGTATTGTTTCTGTTCAAGTAGGGGAAAATCAAGAAGACATAGCACAAATGATGCGTGATTACGATTTTCTTGCTTTACCAGTTGTTGATTTTCAAAATCATCTGTTAGGTATTATTACTGTCGATGATATCATGGATGTTATGGAAGAAGAAGCTAGTGATGACTATTCTAAGTTAGCCGGTGTTTCAGATATGGATCGTGCAGATGATAATGCATTTGCTTCGGCTAGTAAGCGGCTTCCATGGCTTGTTATTCTATTGTTTCTTGGTTTGTTTACGGCTAGTATTATAGGTCGATTTGAAGCAACTTTAGATCAAGTAGCAATTTTGGCTATTTTTATCCCATTAATTGCGGGGATGGCTGGTAATACAGGGACACAAGCATTGGCTGTTGCAGTAAGGGGAATTGCAACAGGAGAGATTGAAAAACAAGGTAAGTGGAATATTGTAAAGCGGGAAGCTATAACAGGGTTAATTACTGGTGTAAGCTGTGGGGTTTTAATTACAATTATTGTGTATGTCTGGCAAGGTGCCCTTTTCTTAGGCTTACTTGTTGGGATTTCAATCATGGCAACCTTGTTTGTTGCAACGATAGCAGGTGCACTCGTACCAATGCTGATGCATCGATTCAAAATTGACCCAGCTGTTGCCTCAGGACCATTTATTACAACGATTAATGACATTATTTCAGTTTTAATATACTTTGGATTAGCTACTGCATTTATGAATTTATTATTGTAAATAAAGAGTGTTTTTGACTAAATTTAAATAAACTATGCATTAACTAGTAACGTCTGTTACCTAATTAATGCGGATTTTATATGAAGTACAAACTTAAAAATGACATTGGGGAAATGTCAAAGATAAAAAAGAATGGGTGATACCCATCAGGGAAAATGAAGGGGGTTTTAATCATGGAACATGCTGAGTCTGTTAGCTCGCTTGTGATTGTTATTTTAGCAGCATTTTTAACACCGATCATCATGCATCGGTTTAAGTTGAATATGATTCCGGTTGTTGTAGCCGAAATTATCGTTGGTTTAATTATTGGGTACAGTGGCTTTAATATTGTAGAGGAAAGCAATTGGTTAGAAACACTGTCTACATTAGGATTTATCTTTCTAATGTTCTTAAGTGGTTTAGAAATAGATTTCAGTCTATTTTCGAGAAAGAAAAAAGGACAGAAGGTATCAAGTAATGCAAAAAATATTCCTAATCCTGTTGTGTTAGCAACAGTCGTATTCATTGGAATATTCTTATTCTCATTACTATTATCTTATTTATTTGTTCTTGCTGGTTTTATTGATAATGTATTCTTAATGACGTTGATCATTTCAACAATATCATTAGGTGTTGTTGTGCCAACTCTTAAAGAAGCACAAGCTATGAAAACACAGATTGGTCAAACAATTTTACTTATAGCTGTTATTGCAGATTTAGCAACCATGATCTTACTTGCAGTATTTGTTTCCTTTTATGGAGAATCTTCTGGAAGTATGTGGCTCTTACTAATTTTGTTTGGGGTAGGAATCTTACTATATTTTGTAGGGAAGCATTTCCGAAACCAAACATTTGTTGAAACGATGTCTAAAGGTACGATTCAGATTGGTACGCGAGCAGTATTTACTTTAATTATCTTTCTTGTCGCTGTCTCTGAATCAGTTGGTGCTGAGAATATTTTAGGTGCATTTTTAGCTGGTGCGCTTGTATCTTTATTATCACCAAATCACGAGCTAGTACAAAAATTAGACAGTTTTGGCTATGGATTTTTAATTCCAATCTTTTTTGTGATGGTTGGTGTTGAAATTGATCTTTGGTCCTTATTTGAAGATCCACAGGTCTTACTGCTAATTCCGTTATTATTGATAGCTCTTCTACTTTCAAAATTAGTACCAGTTGTCATATTAAAGAAATGGTATGATACAAGAACGGTTGTTGCATCTGGGATGATATTGACAACAACATTATCCCTAGTTATTGCAGCAGCTGCAATTGGTGAACGTATTGGTGTAATTGATAGTCAAATGGAAGGTGCACTTATTTTGGTAGCTGTATTGAGCTGTTTAATTACACCACCAATTTTCAAAAAACTATATGTGCATCAAGAAGAAGAGGTACCGAAACAAATTATATCTTTTATTGGCTCAAACCAAGCAACATTACCTGTTGTGCGTGAATTAGATCAAGACTTATTTGAATTTCATCTTTATCACACAAAGCTGGATAAAATTGATGAGAAAATCACACGATCTGTTTTTGATATTACCGAACTAGAATCTTACCAATTAGATCAATTAGAAGGTTTAGGAATATTCGATGTTGATATCGTAGTAGTATCTACAGGTAATGAAGAGACAAATGCGCAGATAGCTTGTCATGCGAAGCAAAAAGGTGTTGATCGTGTTATTGCACGTGCAGAAAAAACAACTACTGGTAATGAACTTAAGAAAAACGGTGTTGAAGTTTTCTCTGTATTGTTATCAACAAAAACGTTATTAAAAGCAATGATAGATGCACCACATGTTGTTGATATTTTAACTAACCAAGATAATGCTTTATATGAAATTCATATGAATAATTCACTTTATGATGGTATTATGTTACGTGAATTTCCGTTTACTGGTGATGTGATCATGGTACGAATTTTCCGTGGTGAAGATTCAATAGTTCCTCATGGTGATACGCGCTTGTTATTAGGTGATCAACTTGTTGTTACTGGGTCAACAGAATATGTAGAAGAATTACAAAGTGTGTTAGAATATAGTTAAGGTACAGCCTGCTTACATTGATCGTAAGCAGGCTGTTTTAAATATATATTATTGAGTTTATAATGATTTTGATATAATATAGTAGTAGGTACTAATAACAACTTATAATACTTATTAATAGGAGGATACAAAATGAATTTTTCACTAGAAGGTCGCACCTATGTAATTATGGGTGTTGCAAATAAACGAAGTATTGCTTGGGGTATTGCAACTTCATTGCATGCAGCCGGTGCGCGTTTGATTTTCACATATGCAAATGAACGTTTTGAAAAACCAGTAAGAGATTTAGCTGCAACTTTAGATGGGCAGGACGCATTATTTTATCAATGTGATGTTACAAGTGATGAAGCGGTACAAACAACATTTGATCAGATTAAAGAAGATGTTGGTACAATTCACGGTTTAGCACATTGTATTGCTTTTGCTCAAAAAGAAGATCTAAAAGGTGACTTTGTTGATACAAGTCGCGATGGTTACTTATTAGCACATAATATTAGTGCATATTCTCTTGTAGCGGTATCGCGTGCAGCACAACCATTGATGACAGAAGGTGGCGGCATTGTTACTTTAACATACCTTGGTGGAGAGCGTGTTGTGAAGAATTATAATGTGATGGGTGTAGCAAAAGCAAGTTTAGATGCTACGATGAAGTACCTAGCTAACGATCTAGGACAACATGGTGTACGTGTGAATGCAATCTCAGCAGGTCCAATCCGAACACTTTCAGCTAAAGGTGTAGGTGATTTTAACGCAATACTAAAAAATATTGAAGAAAAAGCACCATTACGCCGTACAGTAACACAAGAAGAGGTAGGCGATACAGCGTATTACCTATTAAGTAATTTATCACGTGGTGTTACTGGTGAGATTATTCATGTTGATTCAGGTTATAGCATTTTAGGTTTATCATAATATAGAAATGTAGAAGGCCAGCTCATTTTTCATGGAGTTGGTCTTCTTTCTTGTTTATAAATCTGCAGATATGTTCACTAATGGGCACATTTAATTTGCTCCTTACATATATTATCAGGGATATTGATTTATCCCGGTGTAATCGTCCGTAAAACTCCCACTTCAAAACATCGAGAAAAATAAAGTTGTTTAAGTGGGAGTAAACGGACGCTAACACCCCGAATGGTTCAACTAACAATCAGTGGGGAAAGGCAAAAAAACCACTGATTGAAGGTTCACTTTATTGTGAGGGAGGAAGCCCAATATGAGAAAACGAAGGAAGAGGTATACAGAACGACCAACTGTTTATATTGCACAACCCGATTTTGAAAAGCCAGCAGCATCCATGCAATCAGAATATCGTACACCAAAAAAAGTTGAGTCTACTAAAACGACTAATAAGCCAGAAATACCAGTTCGTCCAAAAAAAACAAAGCGAAAAGCAGTAAATGTAGCAGATAAGGAGCAGTCATTAGATAAAGTAGAAAGTAATAGTGATTTAGATGTAGATCGTGAGGAAGTAGAGAATGATCACTATGAATCATCGGATGATATAGCTTTGCAAGATAACGAAGTGGAAGAATCAAAGAATTCATCAGACAAAAAAGCCTTTGTAGACATGTCTGTAGTTGAACAAGTTGACTACTTAGCAACATCAAGAGCACATGTCCCTAAAATAAAATGTGAAATTACAACAGAAAAAGAAAGGTATCGTGGTATTGTTAGAGAAATTGAAGATGATATTGTAAAATTTGAATCATTTAGACGACCGAAATTTCATCAGATTAAAATTGAAGAAATACAGACGATTCGATTACTTGGATTTTAAATTTTTTTTGAATATCTTGTTAGATTAGAATAAGTAGTAAATATTAAGATAATGGTTAATAAAAAAGGTCTGGCACATTGGCCAGACCTTAATTTTTTGATTATAGTGCGCTGATTGCTGGTAGACAAGTAATGTGACAGAAGCAGTCTAGATCTACAGTGATACAAACACCTGTTACTTCCAAATCGCTTGTGTTTTGTTTAACTGGAGAACATGGGTCTGCATCGTCATTATCCTCACGAAGCAATTCTAGAACAGCACAATTGTCTTCATCTACTTGTTTAACTCTGAAGTAGAAGCTACTAAACGCTGCTCCTAAATCTTCTACTGGAACGCCATATCCTTTAAAAGGTTTGCAGTTTCCTTCACAGTATAAAATTACGGGTACAGTATCTAAGTTGTTAGCTGCTGGTGCTGTGTCTCCTAATAAATCAGCTATAGATTGTTCACAGCTTGTTGTGCAATCGCTTAATAAATCTGATTGTGCATCTGCAATCTCGCGAAGAATATCAGCTACACAATTCCCAGAATCAAATTTCTTTCCACATGCCATGTTATTTTTCCCCTTTCCATATTTGTGTTAATGACTTTATCGTCACTTATAGAGTATGTATCATGTACTTTGTTGTGTGGGCATATAGCTCAAGGGTAAAAAATGAGTTATATAACTAGTTTTGATCAAAAGGAAGTTAGCAATTGAGTTTTTTAGGCAAAATTATTAAAAATGGGCGAATATCACTTGCGACATAGTTAGATTCACATAGACTAGTAGCGGTTAAGCTTTCAATAAAAAGGAGTGAAGCAGGAAATGTCAGAGGAGAAAAAAGAACCTAAAAAAGTAATTCACGTGAAAGACCTCGTAATAAAAGCAGATAATGTATATTTTGAACCACAACAAGAACAGCATCGACCATATGAGCGCCAACGTCCATTTGATGCTTTTTTCGGGCAAAGAAGAGAAGAAGGACCACATGAAAGAGTAGAAGCAGTTCAAGAGGAAGAGTATAAAGAAGATAAGCATGAAGAAGTGGAAGAAGAAATTTTAGAATCAAAAGACGAACATAAAGAAGAGAGAAACGAGAGACGTCCATTTTCCTGGCTATAACGCAAATCAAGGATAGCAGTTAATTGTTATCCTTTTTTTAATAAGATTGAAAGAAGTGGATCAGAGTGAGAGTTGATCGTTTTATAAAAAATATCGGAATCATTCGTAAGCACTTAGAAAAAAATGAAAAGTATCTTCGACGTCCAGAAAAGAAAGTCGCGCCAGTTATTAATGATGTTGAAAAGGAAATGCGAGCTATCGAGAAAAAGATGAATGAATGGGAAAAGCATCTCGAATAGTATGAGGATTTCATGCATAAAAATAAGTTGTAAAGGGTATAGAGTGATATAAGGGAGGAATGGCATATGGGTTATATACTTCCAATCGAAAATTATCAATATCAACAGTATCAGAATCGAGTGACACAACCACAGAGAGATCCATATCCTATTGAAAGGTTATACCCTGCACAATTAGATATGGCGTATGAAAAGCAGTCTACTAATGAAGATGATTATATTACTGATTCTGATAAACCAGAAAAAAAGAAGCAAAGATTAGCAATGACTAATCATACGACATCCAGTGCTGAAAAAGTATATGCCGAAATGACGGGAATTGGTCGAACAATTAATAAAACAGTATAATATAGAGAAAAGGAGAAACTCAGATCGTTTGAACGAATAGAGTTTCTCCTTGTATGTATTCCGCATAAAATACATCTTTATAAGAATTGATATTTTGTCGTTGTAACTCATTTTCTAACCAGGCTTGATCTTGTTTTATCTCTTTTAAGTTATCCTTGATAATTTCTCCATCATTAATTAATGCGAACGATAACCGCACATCTTCTGGATTTAAGTTGAGGTCTAAACGAGTAGGTGTCTGAGAATGTGATTTTTTCAAAACAGAAACAGTACCGTCTGTTTCAAGAACTGCGTAATCGACATCACGAATTGAAAATACATCCTTAGAACGTAACATGCTTAGAAGCTGGTTAACATCAAGCTTGCTTTTAGCCATTACTTCACGTTGTAATTTTCCTTTGTGAATCACAATTGAAGGGCGTCCTTCTAAAAGAGATCGCGTCCGCTTAAACTTTTGTGTAGCAATTTCTGTGACATAAAGCAGAGTCCCCCATAAAAGAATGGCGAATCCAATATGAAATAGGCCAACTTCATCATCATATAACGCGTTACCCACTAATTCCCCAAGAATAAGAGCAGAGATAAAATCAAAAGCAGTAAGTTGTCGGATTTGTGATTTTCCTAATACTTTTGTTAGCAAAAATAATAAGAAGAAACCAAATAACGTTTCAATTAAAATTGAACTTGCATCTTCCATCAACGCACCACCCCATTTTTATACTATCTTTTTAGGATAGCCAATAGAGTGGCTTTTATACGTTAACTCGTTTTAGCAATTAACTTTTTTTCCATTGTAACATGCGGCATACCAGCATCGAGAAAAGTATTCGATATCGTTTGATAGCCCAATGCTTGGTAAAAAGATTCAGCATGGGTCTGTGCATTTAGTTTCGCTCTGCGGATGTCTTTTGCAACAAGTGCTTCTTCGATAGCTAGCATCAGTTCTTTGCCTAAAGATTTTCCGCGATATGCTTCTAAGACACAGATTCGTTCAAACTTTCCGTAATGATCAACAATGCGCACTCTGCCAGCAGCAACAGGCTTATTGTCAAGGTAACCGACAAAATGGTGCGCTTCCACATCTAAATCATCTCGTTCAAGTTCGGCTGGAACGCCTTGTCCTTCAACAAAAACATGGTGTCTTACTGTATATGCATCTTGCAGTTCTTTATCATTTAATGCTTGTACAATCTTCATCTAATGGTACTCCTTTATCAATCGAATATTGATTAGTATATCACTTATTGGTGCAATTTTGGATAAAAAACAGGCGCTTAATCAGAATTTTCATTCGATTAAGCGCCGTGTTTAGTGATAAAGTTTATTTTGCGAAGCGATGGTTTCCGATTGTAATAGTCACTTCACGTGTTAAAATCCAGTCACTTTTTGCTGTTCTTGGATTATAAAAATAGATTGATCCTTGACCTTGGCCGCGGAATGCCAAAGCTTCCTTTACAGCACGTTTTGCTTCTGCATCAGCAGGTTGATTGATTGTACCATTTTTTACTGGTGTAAAGGCGTAATAGCCACCAACAGATCGTTGATAGATAACACCACTAACTGTGTTAGGGAAATCTTTGTGATCAACTCGGTTTAAGATAACTGTTGCAACAGCAACCTTACCAGCATATGATTCTCCCTTTGCTTCCGCATGTACCATTCGTGCCATTAAATCTTGGTCACTTGCTGAAAGGGTGGTAGGAATCGATAACGTTTCTCCAGGGTAAATTAATGCACTATATCTATTATTTATATGTTGTAAGCTTGCTAGAGAGACACCATGTCTATTCGCGATTTTCCATAAAGAATCACCAGATTGTACTGTATATGATGTTGCTGCATCAGCTATTGTTGGTAGACTAAAAAGACTTAACGTTAAGCCAAGTGTTACTGCAATTTTTTTAATACGTTTCATTTGTAGCCCTCCTTGTAATCTATCGCTCTATTAAAAGGCTACCAGTTGTAACATAGTATTTCATCGCCCAAAAATTGGCTTTTATTTGATTGGTACTGTGACACTCAGAACTGATCTAGATTGCGAGATTAATAGGAAATGTTTACTAAGTGATGAATTTTGGAGAAAGCTGGTTCTATTTGCAGGGATAGGTATGTTTGTTTCATTACTGTTGCAGCAGTATGACAGGTGTTTTTTTAAAATATTGACAAACGCGATATTGCAGATTATGATATAACTTATTAAAACCTATTAGAATATCGTGTCTCGTTAGCTCAGCGGGAGAGCACTTGCTTGACAGGCAAGGGGTCACTGGTTCAATCCCAGTACGGGACATATTACTTAAAAAATCTTGGTAGAATTATACTGAGATTTTTTTGTGTGAAAATAATAAAAAAAGCTAAAATTCTAGTTGTAACGCCACAGTCATGCTGTGTTACGCCAAGTAGAATTTTAACTTTTCAATCCAGTATAGCATATAGTATGAAACCCGTTTCATAGCAAGGTTAAATTTGTAAAAGATTGTTTACGACATAATTTATATAAACTATGCATTTAAAAGAATTTCTTGATCCGCTCCTCAAATGAAATTGCCTCCCTTTCCGCAGGGCACGACCTCAGCTAACTCGGAGGCAAAGAACACCTCCGAGTGGATCTTCAGATCGCGCTGTTCCTGCAGGAGTGTCGGCAATTTCATTTGATACGCTAGATAGTCTAAAAATAAAATAATAAATTACAGCCTTGTTTAGCAACAGAAAACTTATTGATTGTTAGTAAATAAATCATAATTAGTTCTTCTAACTAGTGGAGGAAGCAAATGGATGACACACCTGTGGGAACAGCTAATGTTTTCGATGGGGCGAGTAATTGCAGTCCCACAAGTCGCAGATCCACTTGTAAAGTGTTTTTCTTTACCAAGTTAGCTGAGACTGAGCCCACGGAAAGGAAATCCATTTGGGGCTGCGATTACTCGCCCCACCAAAACCACTGCTGACGGAGCGGTTAGTAACTTAAGTTACAGCTAATCTACATTTTCTATCAAGTCCGCATGTTTACTAAGCAACAATGTATAAGAAATGGGTCTTTGTAAAATATGTTACACCATATTAAAAACTTCAATTTTGGGGATATAATATAGATAACATGAATAGTCTAGTTAAAGAAGGTAGTCCGACTAAAGCGAAATAGGCTGTTCACTCGGTAGATTTCGGCCTATTGCAAATCATTTGTTTTTGAGTTATCCTACATTGTTAGTAATATATTTAAGCAGATAGGAGGGAAAAACATGGATCAATTTGATCAATCCCTTGAAATGTTTATAAATGGAGCGGGATGGTTAGCTCCGGTTCTATTTGTTCTTTTACATGTGCTTCGACCGCTTTTCTTCTTACCAGTTATTGTGGTTTGTATTGCTGGCGGTGTGTTATTCGGACTTGTCGAAGGCGCAATATTATCCTTAATCGGACTCTCACTTATGAGTCTTATTTCTTATAAACTGGTTAATCGTTTTCCAAAATTCCGTCGAAATGTTACACGTTTAAAAGAAAAAGTATTTCCTAATCGAATACTTACTGTTGGGCAAGTGATGGTTTTGCGAGTTATGCCATTTGTTCATTTCCATTTACTCTCACTGTATCTCATGGAGATGACAAAGTCGTTTAAAGATTATATGTATTATTCTGTTCTAGGACTAATTTCACCTGCAATTCTATACACTGCGTTTGGTGAGGCAATTACTGAATTACCTTGGTATGTAACCATCACTTTAGTAATCTTCTTGGTTGGACTTTACAAATATTTAGATAGACGAAATAACAAATTAAATATAAATCTTGGTTAATTTAACCTTTATTCGTTATTAAAGAAATTAAAGTAGAGAAGCTCCAGCCTCTGTTCTAGGTTGGAGCTTTATGCATTGTGGTATGTCTTTTAAGGAATGTTATAATAAATTATAAGTAGAAATGAAGGAAGTAGGAATAACATGGCTAAAAAAAATAATGCATCAACAAACGAAACAAAGTATATGGTAGAGGAAGAGGCAGAATTATTACCTTTTCTTTTACAAGTAATTGATCGTGGTAGAAATCATGTCAAAGCAGTCCTAGCACGTGGACAAGTCTTAGTAGATGATCAGGTTGAAACAAAATACAATGCAACACTTAACAAAGGCCAAACGGTTACGGTATTGAAAGAAGCGGTAGAAAAAGCATCAATAACAGGGCTTACTATCCTACATGAAGATGACGCTATTATTGTGATTAATAAACAAGCAGGATTACTTTCGATTGCCTCTTCAAAAGAAAAAGAAATGACAGCATACCGCCAATTAATGGCACATGTCCGTCAACGTAATCCTAAAAACCGCGTATATATTGTTCATCGTCTGGACCGGGATACATCAGGTGTGATGCTTTTTGCAAAAAGTGAAGAAGTGAAACGCAAGCTACAGGATAATTGGAAGGACAGTGTGAAAGAACGGACGTACATTGCACTAGTCGAAGGAAAAGTAAAGAAAGAAAAAGGAACCATCTCATCGTGGTTGAAAGAAAGTAAAACACATAAAATGCATTCGAACAAAGAACCAAATGGTGGGCAAAAAGCAGTAACACATTTTAAGAAAATACAGGCAAATGCTAAATTTTCTTTATTAGAAGTAGAACTTGAAACAGGTCGAAAAAATCAAATTAGAGCACATATGGAGGATATCGGCTACCCGGTTGTTGGTGATAAAAAGTATGGTGCAAAAACAAATGAAATAAAGCGGCTTGGGCTCCATGCTAAAGTGCTTGCATTTAGGCATCCGACTACGGGCGAATTTTTAAGATTTGAAGCTGACGTACCAAAATCTTTTTTCAGTAAGTCAAGATAATTTAGTTAGAAGGGTGATATAAATGTACTTAACGATTAAAGAGACGGCAGAATATCTCGAAGTGGCGGAAGCGCAAGTAAGACAACTGATCTACCAAAAACAAATTCGTGCCCTACATGATGGTGAGAAATATTTGATTAATGATGATCAGTTTAATACCCATTTCGAACAAGTGGACAACTACAAGAAATTGGTACAGGAGATCTTAGAAGAGCCAATTCCAGAAAGTGTTGATGTGAAAGATGAAGATTAACAAAAGATAACATGATAAAAAATCCCACCTGCAGCATATGGTAGCATGCGATAGGTAGGGATTTTTTTCTAGCGACTAGGTCTAAAACCTTCTTGTTTCAGGTAATCAACGGCACCATTATAGGTAGCATATGTGGCTTCTAATAGGTTGCCAGCATATATGTTCCAGGAATCAAAGTCATTAACCAGTAGCAATGTTTCCTTATCTCTATTGATCCATGTTTCTTCAAAAGGTTCTTGTTCAGACAGTGAGGCAATTGATTGATCGATCACTTTACGTAAGGCTTTTTCGGAAAAGTCACGGATATTTACCATACCTTTTGTATCAATGTCATAGTCATCATCAATTAATTCTGCGAAGACATAGCCGTTCCCATTTGGATGTAGATGGTAAACAACATTTTCTTTATCGATCACACTTTCTTTAAATTTAAAATTGACGCGTCCAAGTGATACATCATTACGCTCCAACATAGGGTAAGATTCAATTATTGCAAGTTTTTCTTCAAATGTAAGCATGGTACCTCCAAATTTAGGTTGTTTTTTAGGATGCAGTCCATATTATAACACTTGTATTTTGAAAAATACCACTTTTCTAATGAGAATTCCACAAAAGAACTGCATTCTCTAATTTTTCTAGTATAATGAACATATTCCGATTTTGCATATGCTTTTTCTCCTAAGGGAATTCTATATAGAAGTCGAACAAACAAAAGGTGAGGTTAATACATGAATGAAAGAAAATTTAAGGATTATAATTTAAGTGAAGAGGTAACAAGGGCGCTTAGTGTTTTAAAGTATCAAACACCTACAGAAGTCCAAAGTAAAGTAATTCCAAGAGCATTGGAGAGTCAAGATCTTGTTGTTAGATCTGAGACTGGTAGCGGAAAGACTGCAGCTTTTGCAATCCCAATTTGTGAAAAAATCGAATGGGAACAGAAGAAGCCGCAAGTGTTAGTACTTACACCGACAAGAGAGCTTGCTGTTCAAGTGCAAGAAGATATCACAAACATCGGTAGGTTTAAGCGGATTAAAGCAGTATCTGTTTATGGCAAAGAACCGATTGCTAGACAGAAAGAAGAATTGAAGCAAAAAACACATGTAGTTGTTGGGACACCAGGACGCATTATTGATCATATTGATCGTGAAAATGTGGCATTAGATGAAGTGAAGTATCTTGTCATCGATGAAGCAGATGAAATGCTCCATATGGGATTTCTTGATAAGGTCGAACAAATAATTGCGGAACTTCCGAAAGATAGGATTACGATGGTGTTTTCTGCAACATTGCCTAAAGATGTGGAATCTCTTTGTTATAAGTACATGAAAGATCCCGTCAATATTGAGATTGAGACATTTGGAGTTACAACCGCAACGATTGATCATCGTCTGATTGAAGTTAGAGAAGATGATAAATTAGCCTTGCTAAAAGATGTAACAGTTGTTGAGAATACAGAGAGTTGTATTATCTTTTGTAATACAAAAGAACATGTGGAAACAGTCTATGCAGAGTTAGAAGCGGAAGGATATTCTTGTGAAAAACTTCATGGAGGCTTGGAACAAGTCGATCGTTTTGCGGTAATGGAAGGCTTTAAAAAGGGGAATTTCCGTTATCTGATTGCGACTGATGTAGCAGCTCGAGGAATTGATGTTGATAACATTACTTTAATTATTAATTATGATATTCCACTAGAAAAAGAAAGCTATGTCCATCGCACAGGAAGAACCGGACGTGCTGGTAGTACTGGAAAGGCCATTACATTTGCGACACCAAATCAAGGGAAATATTTGCGAGCAATTGAGCGCTATATTGGATTTGAAATCCCTGAAATTGAAGTGCCTAATAAAAAAGAAGTAGCTCGTAATAAACATGCGTTTGAAGAAAAGATGAACACGACTAGAATAGTAAGAAATAATAAAACAGAACGAATCAATAAGAATATCATGAAGCTACAATTCAATGGCGGGAAAAAGAAGAAGATCCGAGCGCTAGACTTTGTTGGAACAATTACAAGTATTCCTGGTGTAGAAGCGGATGATATTGGTATTATCACGATTAAAGATAGCCAATCCTTTGTTGATATTTTAAATGGAAAAGGTTCATTGGTATTACAAGCAATGGAGCACACAACAGTTAAAGGGAAATTGCTGAAAGTGAAAGAAGCAAAAGAGTAAGAGATTAGTTTAACATTTATAATCAATCGAAAAGTGACTATTGAATTGTGCAGCACAATTCAATAGTCAATAATATGACGTTTGCCGAATAATTGCAATTTTTGCTGAATTAGTACTCACATTTGCTCAATAATAGCAGATTTTGCTGAATTACCGCACGTATTTGCTGGATTATCATCAAATTGCGTATATAAAAAAGACAAGCCAGAACTGGCTTGTCTTTTTACATACAAGGATTAGCCGCGTCTTCCGCCTCTGCCACCTTGTTTTGATTCTTTACTACGTTTTAGTGTGTACTGATTCTCTTCACTCGTTTTTAAGAAGTTAGCTATTTTATCTTCAAAGCTCTCTTTCGGCTTAAAGTTACCTTTAGAGCGTCCATTTTTAGAGTTTCTGTCATCATTACCTTGACGAGGACGTTTTGTGTAAGAAGTTTTTTCTCTTTCGGGTCTATCTATTGCTTTTTTGATAGACAAGGCAATCTTGCCATCCTTCTCACTAATTACTTTAACTTCAATTTGGTCACCTACAGTAAGATGATCATTCACGTCTTTTACATAGCTATCTGCTACTTCACTAATATGCACAAGACCAGTTGTGCCACCAGGTAATTCTACGAATGCTCCAAAATTAGTGATACCAGTTACTTTACCCTGAACCTTACTACCTATTTCGATTGACAAAAAATTTCCTCCTCAATAATAATGAAACCAACTTATTATAACAAATTACCTTGTAAAATTCAATTCAATTCCTGTAAAAAATATAAGCTAAAATACCTTTGTTGTCCAGTCCTCACAGTTCCAAACGTCTGTTACAATCCCTTGATAAAAATCTGGTTCGTGTGAGATAAGCAAGACACTGCCCTTGTATTCCTTAAGTGCTCGCTTAAGTTCATTCTTTGCATCAATATCTAAGTGGTTAGTAGGCTCATCCAATACAAGTAAATTGGTGTCCTTATTAATCAATTTACACAGTCGGACTTTCGCTTTTTCGCCACCACTTAATACTTGAACTTTACTTTCTATATGTTTTCTAGTAAGACCACATTTTGCTAAGGATGCGCGAACTTCTTGCTGGGTAAAATGACGGAATTCCTCCCAAATTTCTTCAATACATGTGTTTTGGCTTGTTTCTTTTAATTCCTGCTCAAAATAACCAATATGCAAGTGCTCACCTTGTTGAACAGAACCAGATACTGGTTTTATTTCACCAAGAATACTGCGTAGCAGGGTCGTTTTTCCGATCCCGTTTGCTCCAGATAAAGCAATCTTTTGACCGCGTTCCATTGATAAATTCAGTGGTCTCGATAGCGGTTCATCATAACCGATTACAAGATCTGTTGTTTCAAACAAGTATTTACCAGGTGTACGGGCTTGGTTAAAATGAAAATGCGGTTTTGGTTTTTCTGCATCTAACTCAATAACATCCATCTTATCTAGTTTTTTCTGACGAGACATGGCCATTTTACTAGTGGCAGCATTAGCCTTATTACGTGCAACAAAGTCTTTTAGATTAGCAATTTCTTTTTGCTGTTTTTTATGTGCTGATGCAAGCTGCTGCTTTCTCATTTCATATACACGTTGAAATTCATGATAATCGCCTGGATAGCGATTTACTTGTTGATTTTCCATATGATAGATTAAATTAACGACACTATTCAAAAATGGAAGGTCGTGCGAAATTAAAATAAATGCGTGATCATATTCTAATAAATAGTTCTTTAACCATTCAATATGCTCTACGTCAAGATAGTTAGTTGGCTCATCTAGTAATAGGATATCTGGCTTTTCTAGCAATAACTTCGCGAGCAATACTTTCGTACGTTGCCCACCACTTAAGTTATGGACTTCGCGATCTAGACCAAATTCATTTAATCCAAGACCATTTGCAACTTCCTCAACTTTTGCATCAATCATATAAAAATCATTATTTGTAAGGGCATCTTGGATACGTCCGGTTTCTTCAAGAAGTTTTTCTAATTCGTCGGGTTCAACCTCACCCATTTTTCCAAATAGGTTATTCATTTCTTCTTCCATATTATAAAGGTACTGAAACGCGGTTCTAAGGACGTCGCGAATCGTCATACCTTCTTTTAAATTCGTATGTTGGTCCAAATAACCAACTCGAGTATGTTTTGACCATTCAACTGTACCAGCATCGGGTTCTAGTTTGCCTGTAATGATATTCATAAAAGTGGACTTACCTTCACCATTGGCTCCAATAAGACCAATATGTTCGCCTGCTAATAAACGAAAAGAAACGTCATCGAAGATCGCACGATCACCGAATCCATGACTTAAATTTGTTACTGTTAATAAACTCATAATTTAAACACCTTTTCTTCTTAATAGTTAATCCTTATCTATTATAAAGGGGAAACGTGAAAAGTGATAGAGTTATGAGTAATAATATCTTGGAAAGATTCAGTAAAAGGTGTATTATTGAAAAAGAATGCTTTGATATCAGATATGATACTAAGGTTGCAAAAGATCTAGTCTAAATGTTTTGTATTTTAAAAAAGAGGTGCAATATGGGTCGAATAGAGAAAAGGAAGAAAAATAGATGGTGGAAAATCACCTTACTAGTGGTTGGTTTAGTTGTACTAGTAGGAGGATTGTATGCTTATTCGGTCTATTCTGACGTAAAGCATACCGTAAATGAGGACCTACATGAATCTGTCACTTCGATTGATAATAAGGTGACAAAAGAAAAGGTAGAAGAGAAAGAACCTCTTAATGTTCTTTTGTTAGGAGTAGATGAAAGGCAAGGCGATGTAGGACGTTCAGATACAATGATTGTGATGACACTAGATCCTGATAATGATCGGATGCAAATGGTTAGTATTCCAAGAGACACTCGAACAGAAATTATAGGTCGTGGTACGGTCGAAAAAATAAACCATTCTTATGCTTATGGTGGTAGTAATATGGCTGTAGATACTGTTGAGAATTTCTTGGATATTGAACTTGACTACTTTGTTCGTGTAAATATGGAAGGATTAAAACAGCTTGTAGATGCTGTCGATGGTATTACTGTAAATAATAATTTAGCTTTTAAGAATGGTGGGCATCAATTTGATGAAGGTGAATTAGAGCTAAATGGAGAAGAAGCATTAGCATTTGTACGAATGCGGAAACAAGATCCTAAAGGTGATATTGGTCGTAATGAACGTCAACGCCAGGTAATTGAAGGTGTGATTAATAAAGGGGCCAGCTTTGGTGGGGTTAGTAAGATTAATGATATCTTAGAAGTTCTAGGGAACAATGTAAGTACTAATATGGACTTTTCTGATATGAGGTCACTCGTGACAGACTATAGTAGTGCACGTAAAAACACAGAAACCTATCAAATTACTGGTAACGGTAAATTTATTGGTGATTTATGGTATTTAATCGTGCCGGAAGAAGAAGTAGAAAAAGCACATGAGATGATTACAAATTTCCCATCGAAACAGTAAACAGTAAAAAAGGATAACATATGACTTTAAATAGGCGGTTGACAACTATTGTCAATTGTCTATTTTTTCATAATACTTTATATTAGAATAGATGGTTTATAATTGCCCATAATCCTGAAACAAAAGCCATTCCTAAAATAATTCCCAATACTATTAAGAAAAACTTCATTGATTTCTTTTCCATGAAGATACCCCCTTTTGCAATTTTTCTGATCCGGTAGTGAAAGAATAATTTCAATATTGTTTTAACATAAATATCCAATGTGATTAAATTGGATATTTCTATGCTGATATTAAGGTTTTTTGTTGAAAATGTATTAAATGTATTTAAATTAGGGTAAACAAGGAAATGATTGGGCAGGTAATCGTGTCCTAATCACATAGTATTTTAAAATGAGAGGATAATAGCAACATGACATATATTTTATTAATTATTGGGTTCGTTTTATTAATTAAAGGTGCCGATTTCTTTGTAGATGGCGCTTCAAAAATTGCAACAGCATTACACGTATCACCGTTACTAATTGGTTTAACTATTGTCGCGTTTGGGACAAGTTCACCGGAGGCAACAGTCAGTATAGTATCTGCTTTAGAAGATAGTGCAGGTGTTGCGATTGGTAATGTCATCGGTAGTAATATATTTAATATTACACTTGTAGTTGGGTTAACAGCATTAATTAACCCATTGAAAGTAGAAAATGAGACGATTAGAAAGGAAATTCCATTTACGCTACTTGCAAGTCTTGCTTTACTCATCTTAATGAGTGATGTAGCACTTCAGTCATTGACCACAAATTATATTTCAAGAAGTGATGGGTTTATTTTTCTATTGTTCTTTGCTGTTTTTTTATACTATATTTTCGAAGTGGCGAGAAAGAGTCGCACAACTGCTATGCAAGATACGACTCCTAAAGAAAAACCAGCATGGGGAAAAAATATCGTATTTACAGTGAGTGGCCTGTTGGCGATCATTTTTGGTGGAGAGTTAGTCGTTCGAAATGCAACGGAAATTGCGTTACTGTTTGGTATGAGTGAAACGTTGGTTGGTTTAACGATTGTCTCAGTCGGTACGTCTTTACCAGAGTTAATCACCTCTATTACCGCTGCAGTTAAAAAGCAAAGTGAGATTGCACTTGGAAATATAATTGGTAGTAATATATTTAATATTTTACTTGTATTAGGATCGTCTTCTGTAATAGCACCACTAGCAGTCGATAGTGTACTGTTTGTTGATGTAGTTGTAATGATCGCATTAACGATTATCTTACTTCTTTTCTCAGGGACGAATTATCGTATAGGAAAACGGGAAGGTATACTCTTAGCTAGTTTTTATATCATGTATATGATTTATATCATTATCAGGAATTAGGAGCAATTAGGAGGGTACTAAATGGTTCAAGATGTTAAAGAACAGATCAAACATACAAATGACTATTTGCGAAAACAGACGATCCATGAAATATTAGAGCAATTTGATGGGCAAATTATGTTGTTAAGTAAAAAGAATCGACGCGCTAAATACGCGAAAATGAAGGAAGATGCCTATAGTTTTTTTCGAGGTAGTATCTTTTTGTTTTATTATGATGTAACCAAAATTCCATTTTCTTATCATACAACAGAAGATAAACCAGCCTGGATTCTTGGTGATTTACATTTTGACAACCTTAGTGCTTTCCAAAATGAAGATGGCGATATTGTATTTGATGTCGATGATTTTGATGAAGGGTACTTTGGCTCTTATCTATATGATGTACTCCGAATGGTTGTTAGTATCCGATTAGTTGCTGAAAAACAAGGATTTGATGAAGATGAACAGGACAAGCTAGTTAAGATTTACTTAAAGAAATATTATCAGCATTTAAAGAAATTCTTAAAAGGGGATAAAGATCCTGTTACAAGACAATTCACGATGGACAATACAAAAGGTCCAATTAAGCAAACCTTAGAAAAGTTAGTGAATCGTGATGCAACACGTAAACTTGAGAAACAAACGTATATAAATGAACAAGGTGAACGGAAATTTAATCGCGAAAAAACTAAATTGGATAACGTCTCCAGTAATGAATATAAGGAAATTATCAAAGTATGGGATAACTATTTAAACAGTTTAAACAAGGAAACGTTTCAGGGAAAAGCGCATTACAAGATTAAGGATATTGTGAAAAAAACGGGAGCTGGGATTGGCTCAACAGGATTGAAGCGGTTCTATATATTAATTGATGGCCAAAATGAAAATGATAATCATGATTGCGTCCTTTTAGAAGCAAAAGAAGCTCGGACATCTGTAGCTGCATACTTTTGTGCCTATAATGAAACATTTTGGGATGAAAATGATCATCAAGGAAAACGTGTAATCAGCACACAAAAGGCGATGCATCACAAAGCTGATCCGTATTTAGGTTATTTTTCAATCAAAAACCGGCAATTTTATGTGAGAGAACGATCTGCTTATGAAGAGGATTTAGATACAACGAATCTCGATGATTATAAAGAATTGAAGCGAACTTTAAAGACAATGGGTAAAGTTACCGCAAAAATTCATGCACGCGCTGATGTAGATATTGAACATGGTATCTTAGACTATCATGGAGAAGAAGAAATTTTGAAAGCAATAGGCGATGATAAAAAAGGATTTAAAAAGGAAATGGTAAAATGGTCTAAATTCTATAAAGAACGTGTGGAAAAGGACTATATTCTATTTCAACAATGGTTAGAGGAGTATTTTTACAAAGGGTGAAAATAGAGGGGTTCTTTAGTAAATGCGCATAGTTATGTACGATCTTTTGGAAGTTTAACTAAAAGAGAAAAAGAAATAAAGAGACTTTATCCTGCTACTTTGGGTGAAGTCTCTTGTGCATTTCTTTGAAGAAAGTTTCAATTGAATTTAAACAAGGGATTAATTTGATTTCTGAGGAGTATTATCCTCGTTTTGAGCCTCTTCCACCTTGTTTCGATTCTTTACTACGTTTTAGTGTTGATAAATTTTCTTCACTTGTCTTTAGAAAATTTGCCATCTTATCTTCAAAGCTTTCTTTCGGTTTGAGATTCCCTTTAGGGCGACCATTTTTGGAATTTCTATCATCTCTTCCTTGACGTGGGCGTCGAGAGTTTCCTGTTTGTCCTTCTGGTTTTTCTACTGTTTGTTTGATAGATAAGGCAATTTTGCCATCCTTTTCACTAATTACTTTGACTTCAATCTCATCACCTACAGTAAGATGATCATTCACATCTTTTACATAGCTATCTGCTACTTCACTAATATGCACAAGACCAGTTGTGCCACCAGGTAATTCTATGAATGCTCCAAAATTAGTGATACCAGTTACCTTACCTTTTACTTTACTACCTATCTCGATTGACAAAAAAATTTCCTCCTCAATAATATTAAAACCACTTTATTATAACATGATACGAAATATGATTACAATTATACAATATGCTTGCTATAAAATAACTAAATATTCGACGTAAGCTTTTAGAGAAGCTACGTCGAAATACTTATAAGATACATGAGAATAGATAGGTTTTATAATATTATTCTGGATCTTCTATTAAGTATGCAACGTTATCTAGTAAAGTGTAGGCGTTATTAGGAACACGGTCATCTATGTTTAAGTCCGCGCTTAAGGTGAGAATCTTGTTAATCAGCCGATCTGCATCCGCACCTTCTAATTGAGTTGGTTGATAATTATTGCGAGCTGTTGTAGATGAAATTCTAGTTGGAATGATTTTAATATCTTTTTTATTTGTTAAGCTATTAAATGAGAAGTGAAATGTTTGCTGGAAAATAAATGTGTCTTTATCGCTAGGGTTTCGATTCCCCCCAAACATGAAGTTACCTAGACTGTATATAATAAACTTATCCTTATAGTTTTCAACACCTTGAACGACATGTGGGTGATGTCCAAGAACTAGGTCTGCTCCTGCATCAATTGCAAATCTACCTAATGCTTTTTGTGTCGCATTTGGATGATATTGTCGTTCATCTCCCCAATGAAAGTTTGCAATGATTAATTGTGCTCCATTATCTCTTAGTGTTGTTATGTCTTTTTGAATCGTTTCTCGAACATCAGCTGAATCTAACCAACCTTTATATCCAATTGCACCGACAGTGATTCCTTTAATTTCTTTCAATAATAATCTGTCATAGCCGAATGAATTTACTTGATACTTTTCCAAGTTTGCAATCGTATCATCGTAGCCTTTTTGGAGATAATCGAAGGTGTGGTTGTTTGCCAAATTAACAGCTTCGATGCTTGAAGACGTTAGTATTTCTGTATAAGCAGGCTTCCCTTTAAAACGAAACTTCTTACTCGCTTTTTGATTACTGTCTGTTAAGGTTGTTTCTAAATTAACAATAGTGAGATCATCATTCTCAAAAATAGACTTTACATTTTTACCGAAGAAGTCTACACCTTGATTATCCATTTCATGATGGAATGTACCATGGTAGCCAAAACTATCGTCACTACCGATTGTGACATCCCCGGCTGCGCTGATTGTTAGTTCTGTTCTAAAAGAAAGTGCGGTTATCGGTTTGAAATAGACTTTTTTGAAGATGAAATCTTGAACAAGTAAGGGTTCAGTACTTTTCGGTGTAAACAGAGCACTATAAGCATAGGTTACTTTTTCTTTCCCAATAAACATAAATGATAAAAACAAGAGCAAAAAGGCGAAAATAGGAATAATGATTCTATAACTTTTAAGTTTACTGATTTTGTCCACCACCAATATATTAGTTTTTCAATTAAATATATTGATGAGAAACACCTAATATGTTCCTAATTTTTTTAAATGATAGTTTGGATTTCAAGGAAAGTACATTGAAGAAATGATATGTGTTTACAGAAGTAAGGAAATACTTTATAATTAAGTTGGTCAAAGGAAACAATTATTTATTTGTGCAACTTATGATGTTTTTCACATATAATAAATTCTAAAAAATGAGATTATTTTTATGAAAAAGGAGGAGAAAAAGTATGCCTGAAAATTTATTACTGGCGTTCGGATTAACATTATTTGCTGGGCTTGCAACGGGAATTGGAAGTGTACTTGCATTTTTTACATCTACCACAAATACAAAGTTTTTATCATTATCACTGGGGTTCTCTGCCGGGGTGATGATTTATGTCTCGATGGTTGAAATATTTGTGAAAGCGCAAGATTCGCTTGTTCTTGCTTTAGGAGAAGGATTAGGGAAGTGGATGACAGTTGTCGGTTTTTTTGGAGGAATGGTTTTAATTGCTTTAATAGATAAATTTATTCCAAAACAAGGGAATCCTCATGAATTGAAAAAAGTAGAAGATATGAGCAAAAAACCCCATGATCCAGCTTTATTAAAAATGGGAACATTTACAGCGATAGCAATTGCAATTCATAATTTTCCTGAAGGAATTGCTACTTTCACTTCAGCAATCCAGGATCCAACTTTAGGTATAGCGATCGCTACTGCAATTGCGATTCACAATATCCCTGAAGGAATTGCTGTATCTGTACCGATCTATTTTGCTACAGGTAGTAAGAAGAAAGCTTTTAAATGGTCATTTTTGTCTGGGTTATCCGAACCCGTAGGTGCGGTTGTGGCTTACTTGATTTTGATGCCTTATTTGAATGACGTAATGTTTGGAATTATTTTTGCATCCGTAGCTGGTATTATGGTTTTCATCTCTCTTGATGAATTATTACCTGCTGCAAAAAAATATGATGAGACACATCTGCCGATATATGGTCTTATTGGTGGCATGGCAGTTATGGCCGTTAGTTTATTACTATTCATATAAAAATAATAGCTCCTGCATCTGATGCAGGAGCTAATTTTTAAGTTTTTTATTTAGTTGGAATTTTGACTTCTGAACCAATTTGCAATAGATACGCATCTACATCTGGATTTGCTTCAAGTAAATCATCTACAGTTATACCATCATAAATACTTGCAAATTCATAGAATGTGTTACCAGGCTGAACTGTGTGATAGACAAAATCTTCATCTTCTGCGACATCTTCACTACCATAGTCGAAAACTACGATCTCTGAGCCAATCATTAGGCTCTCAGGGTCGACGTCAGGATTTAATTTTGCTAAATCATCTGCAGTTACACCTTCATATACTGCAGCAATATCCGAGAGTGTGTTTCTTGGCTGAACTACGTGTGTCACTACATCTTGTCTTGTGTCACTACTCTTTTCTGACTCATCTGTCGGTATAACAATCTCTGCTCCAATAGGAATCATTCGAGGAGCATACTCATTTGCTTCTACTATTTCTTCAGTAGAGACATTTTCATAATCTTGAGCTAGTCCCCAATACGTGTCACCAGGATCTACTGTTACTGTCTCGGATGCTGAAACGCCGATTGCCCCAAAAATCATCCCACCTCCAACTACAGATGCTATCATTTTTGTGATCTTCTTCATTATAACTCCTCCTTTTAGTAACGGTATATTAGACTATACCACGCGTTAGAGGTGTTAAACATGAATAACTAAATATATAGATATATTTGCTTAGATAAGCTCAAGTGTTTAAAAGAAAGATGGTAAAATAGAATAGAATGCATTTTGAAAAAAGTGGGATATTAATACAATCATATTTTAGTGAAAAAGGATGGTTCTATAATGGAAGTCAGAATCGAACTAACATACAAAACGCCTAAGGGAGCAGAGATTTCCTTTCGATCAGACTACATGCGTGCAGCAAAAGCGGTTTTAATTGCGGAAGATTTTGAAAAAACGGGGCGCACAAAAAATATCCTGTTTGTTGATTACCATGATACAACCTGGACAATGAAGGATTTAAAGAAATTGTTAAAGGAAGTAGAAACAGAACCACATAATGTTACGTTGTATTTTGACGGAGGATTTGACCTTGAAACAAAGCGGTCAGGTTTAGGATGTGTAATATATTATCAACAAAATAATAAAAAGTACCGTCTTCGTAAAAATGCTGAAGTAGAACAATTAAATACCAATAATGAAGCGGAATATGCAGCGCTTCATTTAGGGTTACAAGAACTGGAGCAATTAGGTGTACATCATCAAACTATTACGCTCATCGGAGATTCTCAGGTTGTTTTGAACCAGTTAAGTGGTGACTGGCCTTGTGTGGAAGAAGATTTAAATAAATGGGCAGATCGGATTGAAACGAAACTAGATGATTTAGGGATTACACCAGAATATAACGTCGTGTCACGTAAAAAGAATGGTGAAGCTGACCAACTAGCATCCCAAGCGTTAAAAGGAGTCGAGATAACAAGTACAATGGAGCTTGATAAAAAGTAAATCTCTTATAAAAAATCGTGAAAATATGTATATTTAACTGTGTATGGTCAAACATAAACCTAAATAGGTAGGAGGTTATGTTTATGGACGCAAAACGCGCACAAGAAATTATTTTTTCACCAGAAATGGTTAATGTTACGTATAATGATGGAAAGGTTTATATTGAGCATGTTGATGAAGACACGGGTAACGCAACTGTTCATCCCCTTGATAACCCAGAAATAAAACAAAGTGTTTCTGTAACAGAATTAGTAGAGAAACCATTATAATTGCACATAACTAACCGCACCGCGAATAATCGCGGTGCTTTTGTATAGATTTACTTATAACCTAACGCCAACGTAATGCAACTGTTAATCTGCAACAATCTATATTATCTACATCTGACTTAAATTCTAATCGCAATCCATCTGGGTTAAAATGTACTTCTAAATCCGTTTTTAAACCTAGTGAATGGATTAAACGATCAACCTCCTCGTAATCTGAAATCTGCGCAGCATTCATTAATTTTTCATCAAATTCCTTGGAATCTGACAACTTGTCAAGGACAATAACAGCATCGTCCATAAGTTTTTTCGTTTCAGTTGCTGATTGACACAGGAGATCAGAATTAACAGGTGCTGGCTGTCTGTAACTTGGGTAGTAACGTGTATCAGGGTAATAAACAGGATAATAATAGTAACCGTTTTGATAATAATACATAAGTGATATCCTCCTAGAAAAATAGCCTAAGACAATATATTCACTTTCATATGCGTTAGTGATGAAAACTGCCTAATAATTAATAAAACTGATTTTCACCCACAAAAAAAGAAGTGGACCTCTCCACTTCTTTTTAACTACAATCCTTTATTGAAGCCAAGCTAATGCTTTTTCTCTTTCATCTTTGTTAAAGTGTTCCACTTCGACTTTAGGGAATATTTCCATCACTTTTGTACCAAATTCAATCCATTTTTTATCGCTAACAACAGCAATTTTGTTAAAATCATCCCAATGATTTTTATCGAATTTGAAATCTTCTATTAAACCTTTTGTAGAATATCTCACACCGTTTAGCACCATAAGAAGATTTATCTTTCCTTGTTCTGCTTTTTTCTCCTCAAAATAGTGTTCAAAATCCTTAATATCTTGTTCCATAATCGCACCTTCAACTTCGATTTCGATCACATTTTCAATATTATTTGTTTTAAATTTAATCATTATAATTCTCCTTTTAAAATTAGTCTTAATAGAAATATACCCGCATTATTAAAAGTAAAACTATGATAAAGTAAAGAAAGAAACTGTAGAAAAATAGTGGCTAAGCATTTAGGGTTATAATAGAGGAATATTAATTATTCAAATTAAATAATGAAAGCTGGTGTAGATTGTATGGAACAACCAAAAGATTTAGGAAAACGTGTAAGTATAATTGATTTGTTTGATTTAGAATTGGAACAGCGGACAGGCTCATATGTGCTTCATGAAGAAGAACTAACGTTAATTGAAACGAGTGCAAGTCCTTCTATTCCACATTTGTTAGAAGGTTTAGATAAGCTACAGATTGATCCGAAAGAAATAAAGTATATCATTGTTACGCATATTCACTTAGATCACGCTGGTGGTGTTGGGCTTTTATTAGAAAGTTGTCCAAATGCCTCCGTTATCGTGCACCTTCGGGGAGAACGTCACCTCGCAGATCCAACGAGATTAATTCAAGGGGCGAAGGCTGTTTATGGGGAGACATTTGATGGACTATTTGATCCAATTTTACCAGTCCCTGAAAATCGATTGATCACAAAGGAAGACGGAGAGAAACTTAAAATAGGAAAGGATCGAACGCTAACCTTTTTGGATACACCTGGACATGCGAAACATCATTTTTCTATCCATGATTCCTATAGTAATGGTGTTTTTACAGGTGATACGATTGGCATTCTTTATCCAATAGATAAAACAAATGGGATTGAATTAGTGCTCCCGACAACATCACCGAATCAATTCGATCCAGATGTAATGTTAAACTCGTTGAAGAAAATAGAAAAACTAGATGTTGATACGATCTACTTTGGGCATTATGGGCCTACTCAAAAACCGAAAGCTGCTTATCAACAATTAAGATCTTGGCTACCTAAGTTTGTAGATGTAGCTGAAACTGTCATTGCAGCAAATCCAGGTGGAAATTTTGATGAGAAGGTAGAAGCAATCTTTCAAGGCTTAACTTCAATGGTGTCAAAGGGAATAGTTGAAATGGGAATTGAACCGAATGAAGAGCTAAACAAACACATAAAGCTAGATCTACAAATCTGTGCAATGGGGTTAGCAGATTATTTAGAGAAAAAAAAGAAAAAATAGGAGCCATAGTGAATGGGTTATCAAATTTTTTCAATACTACCATTCACTAAGTTGGCATCAGATGCAAGGCTGTTTTCCGGAAAGATAAATGTCCAAGGCATACTTGTCTGTGCAGGGATCATTGGAGTAGGCAACGCGAATCTATGTCTAGCAACGAGTTGATTGTTTTCTTTATATTCTAGTGTTTCATCCTTAATCTGATAAGGTTCTAAACTAAAATTATGAATTAGTACCATTACCAATAAATCTTTTTTATGGTTTCTGGCTACGTTTAATAAGGTAAAAACAATATTTTGCTCGTTTTTATGTCCCGTTTCAGAAAAAATCTTTTCGATTCGTTTACGATCTTCTTGGGCTATGGTTCGATCCCAAGCTTTTTCAAACTCGAGTCGTTGCATGTATGTATCCTCCTTTATTTGTTACTTGTGTCATTTAGTATAACAGAAAGTGGAGTTAAGCGTGGCATGAAAATAGTTTTGTATCGTGTTATGCGGGGTATTGATTTGATAAAAGTGGCAAGTACTTAACCTGTACGAAAACTAGTGAGATCGAATAAAAGTATCAATTATTAATGTTGAGAGGAGAATTTACATGGCTCTATATCCAAATGTGACAGAAACAAAGTTTTTAATAAAAGAACTCGTATCCATTCCAAGTCCTTCAGGCAACACAAGCAATGTGATTCAGTTTGTGGAGGGGTTTTTACGAGACTTAAACGTGGAAACGAAGCGTAATCGAAAGGGTGGCTTGATTGCGACGTTACCTGGTAAAAATGATAAAGAACACCGTATGTTAACAGCTCACGTTGATACCCTTGGTGCGATGGTGAAAGAAATAAAGCCAAGTGGACGATTGAAGCTTGATCTGATTGGTGGCTTTCGTTTTAATGCAATGGAAGGGGAGTATTGTGAGATTCAAACATCCAGTGGAAAGACCTATACTGGGACAATTCTCATGCACCAGACTTCTGTTCATGTTTATAAGGATGCAGGTAAAGCAGAACGTAACCAAGAGAATATGGAAGTGCGAATAGATGCGCAAGTTCGTAGTGCTGAGGATGTGCGTGCGTTAGGTATTGAGGTTGGTGATTTCGTTTCTTTTGATCCAAGAGTAGAAGTTACCGATCATGGTTTTATAAAATCACGTCATTTGGATGATAAGGCAAGTGTCGCAATCTTATTACAGCTAATCAAGCGTATAAAAGATGAAAATATAACACTGCCGTATACAACGCATTTCCTTATTTCCAATAATGAAGAAATCGGCTATGGTGGTAATTCGAATATTAGCCCGGAAACGGTAGAGTATTTGGCAGTTGATATGGGTGCAATCGGTGATGGCCAATCGACAGATGAATATACGGTCTCCATTTGTGCAAAAGACTCAAGTGGTCCGTATCATTATGAGATGCGTAAAAACTTAGTGCAGTTATGTGAAGCACATCATATCGCTTATCAAGTAGATATTTATCCTTATTATGGGTCAGATGCATCTGCAGCAATTCGCGCTGGTAACGATATTGTGCACGGATTGATTGGACCAGGAATTGATTCTTCTCATGCATATGAACGCACACATGAATCATCATTAGAACAAACAGAAAAGCTTGTTTATCATTATGTACAGTCTGAATTAGTGACGTATTGAAGATAAACAAAACAAAAAATGACTAGTATGTATAGTCATTTTTTTGTTTAAAATTTTAATGTTCTACGTAAGGATGTGATGATATCCGACATATTATCAAATTATTCATATTAGTATTATTAGTTGTACTAATGGCTTGCGGTCAGCAAATAGAGAATGGAATAGTACTTCATAATGAGAGAACAGCACCAGATGACCCTTTTTCAGGTAACAAAATTGTGGGAATTATGGATGATAAAGATGATTTTATTAATTCATGGGATTCGTTTAATTTTGAAAAAGATAGACCTAATGTTGACTTTGAGGAAGGTGCGATTATATTTGCCCATACAACGGAAAACTCATGTGCAAAAGATATTAATCAGTTAGAGATAAGTGACAATCGTTTATTAATTGATACAGATCAAGAGAGTGGGCCATGTGATGATATTGGTTATCAAAGGACTTTTATCATCCAACTAGATAAAGAGAAATTAGAAAATGTTAAGACGGTAGTTTTTGAAAATGAAGAATTCAGGTTTGTTGAGCAGTAGTATGGTAAGTCGATAGATTGTATTCGGAAATGGGTAAAGGGTATTCAAATAAGTATTCATGGCGCAATATTTGAGTACGACAAAAAGCTAACTGACTTATATATTAAAATGTACCCTATAGAGTAGACACTTTAAAAAAAGTCTACCTATAGGGTACTTTTATGTATAATTAAGAAAAAATTAGTAAATGGGGAAGAGATATGAGTACGAGGTTATTCAGTGGGAAAGAAATAAAAGAATTGTATAAAAACCCTTATGTGACAGCCGTTAGTAACAAGGGAATCACATACACGGATGAATTTAAAAGAATCTTTATTACGGAGAATGAAAAGGGAAAATTTCCAAGACAAGTTTTTGAGGAACATGGATTTGATATAGATATTATTGGGATAAACCGTGTCGAATCATCAGGTAAAAGATGGCGTGCTGCATATAGGAAGAATGGAATAGCGGGGTTGCAAGATACACGTAAAGTTAAGTCTGGTCGACCAAATGAGAAGGAGCTTTCGATAGAGGAGAAATATGAACGATTGAAAGCACAGAATAATTTATTAAAGGCAGAGGTAGAGTTACTAAAAAAGATCGATATGGCAGAGAGGAGACTGGGGAAGAAAAAGAAATAACCATTCCTGCATCGCAGAGGTTTGAACTCATTAAATCTGTAATTGATAAGTTTAAATTAAAAAATAAATTAAGGTATTTATGTAAGGTAGCTGGTGTATCCCCTTCTGGATATTATAATTATTTCTCTCAAGACTCATTGGAAAGAAGGGGACAACGCGAAAAACGAGATAACATGGCCAAAAAGAAGATATTGAAAGCCTTTAACTACAAGGGACGAAAAAAGGGTGCTCGTCAAATTAAAATGACGTTAGATAATGTTTTTCAGACAAACTATAACCTAAAGCGCATTCGCAGAATTATGAAGAAGTATGGCATTGTATGTCCCATCAGAAAAGCTAATCCTTATCGTCGGTTGGCGAAAGCGACGAAAGAACATACTGTATTACCAAACAAATTAAATCGTCAATTTAAACAAAATGTACCTGGAAAGGTATTATTAACAGATATCACTTATTTATTTTATGGAAAGGGTAAGAAAGCTTATTTGTCCACGATTAAAGATGGATCAACAAATGAAATTTTAGCATATAACGTTTCTGATCGTATCACTTTAGATATCGCAACAGACACGCTATTAAAGTTAAAAAATAATAGAAGAGTAAAATTGGCAGAGGGAGCCTTCATTCATTCAGACCAAGGATTCCACTACACAAACCCAGTCTTTCAAAAGATGGTTAAGCAATATGGTTTAGGCCAGTCTATGTCAAGACGAGGAAACTGTTGGGACAACGCTCCACAAGAATCCTTTTTTGGTCATTTCAAAGATGAGGCATATATTAAACCCTGTGAAACACTTGATGAGTTAAAACGAGAAATTAGAAGTTATATGACTTATTACAACAACTACAGATATCAATGGAATCTAAAAAAGATGACCCCTGTAGAATACAGGAATCACCTTTTTAGTGTCGCATAGTCTTTTTTTAAAAAGTCCTTTACAAAGGGTACAGATTATATAAGTCAGTTAGCTTTTTCTATTCATTTAAATTTCTGCGGTTTCTCTACTTTGATTGAATCTACTTCACCACAACTATTACAAAAGCGAAGGATCATCGCGGATCCTCCAGAAAAAATCCGATCAACTGGTCGTATAGCAGCATAGCCATCCAATTTTCCTTCAACGAACGAATCATTGCCACAGCTAGGACATATTTTTTCCTCTGACATATACTAACCCCCATTATTGCTTGTTACTATTACTATACGTATGAAAAACGAGAATAGTTCCCTTTTCTCAATTATTGTCTAAGTTTTTTTGATAAGGGATAAATGCCTAAACTTTGCACAATAAGTGATAGAATAACAACGGCAAATGAAAGGGAAACGATCCAGTCAATTTCAGCGTTTACTGTGTTCTTTGCATGAAGTGTGAGAATAAGAAAAATAGAGATTGTTCCTTTTAATCCAGACCAAGATATGAGAAAAGTTTCACTCCAATTTGTAGTGCTACGCCAGTTTGAAAAAAGCTGTTTCGTACCAGTAATTAATATGAATCGAATCATGATTGTTGCGATGAAAATAATAATTGCAAAAAACCAACCATCAAAAATAAGATAATCAGCAGCTTCGATCCCAATCACTAAGAAAATTAACGAAAGAATAGCCAGTTCAACAATTCCCCAGAATCCGTCAAGTGCCTCTTTAAAATGCGCTTCTTTAATTGTACGACCATATTCAAATGATAGCATCATACCGCTTGCTACCGTTGCCAACACACCAGACACTCCAATAAATTCAGCGATATGAAAAATCCCGTAAGCAAGTACAATACTAAGCATTACTTGATATTCTTTATGATGGGTATAGTGCACCCCTTTACTCATCAGCCAGCCGAATCCAATCCCAAGTAAAGCACCACCAATTGATACATATAAGAATTCAAATACGAATGACAAAGGGGAAAAGGTTTGCTGATTTGTTAGCATGCCTGCAAGAACTGTGAAGACAACGATACTTGTCCCATCATTCAACATGGATTCGCCTTCTACAATAGAGGCAACCTTCTCATCTCCAGTCGATTTTTTTAAAATGGAAACGACAGAGACTGGGTCAGTAGGTGTTAATATAGCAGCAATAATGAGTGCACCAAGAAAAGATATGGATGTAAAAAAGTTGCCTAAGACAAAAATTGATCCGCCGAGTAAACCTACTGTAAGTAATAATCCAATTGTTGCTAGGAATAAAATAATTCCGGCATTTTGTTTAAAATCTTTTGGTGGAAATTGATAAGCAGAGATGAATAGTAATGCCGGTAGGAAAATATGATAGATCATATCTGCTGTTACATTAATTGTGGAAAAGTAAGGAATAAATGATAATACAATTCCGAGTACTAAAAGAATCGTTGGTACAGGAAAATTCTCTTGCTTTTTATCAATTGTAAAAATTATAAAGCCGATAAATAGTAGCCAGATGATTTGTGCAATTTCCACAGTTGTTCCCACCTTTTTAATGTAATACGTATTACTATAGCCGAAAATAAAAGCGAATAAACCCTATGAGATGCTGGAGGGTAGATAAATTATGGAGAAGGGCAGATATTCTAGATGGAAGGGGCGATTTAGTATAAAAAATAACTGATATCGACCCTTCATGGAAGAGGAGCTTACAAGTAGTGGAAATTGATTTAAAATGGAACTTTTTAGCTAGTATAATCGTTAATAAATAAACCAGCTTTTGAAAGGAGTCAATTAAATGAGTGAATCTTCCTTATATTTTTCAAATAATTTATTCTCAGCAGGAAAAACAGAAATTCTCACTGAAACAAAAGAAGTTGTTGGTGAGCTAGATTTGAAGAGTATGTTTTCATCAGGGGTGGATGTACTAGATGCGAACGGTAATATTGTAATGAAAGGCTCTTTTAAATTCATGAGTTCTAAGTGGATCACCAAGGATAAGAACGATCAAGAAATAGGTCTATTAAAAAAACCTTTCTTTTCGATTGGAAAAAAATATGTTTACACTTCGTATCAATATGGAGAGTATTACATTGAATCAGCAGCTTTTTCAAAGGATTATACAGTTTTAAATCAGCAAAACGAACAAGTAGCAACTTTCAAAAAAGTGAGTGGATTTATGCAATCATCAGCATATCAACTACAAAATTTCTCGCCAAATTTGTCAGATGAAGAATTAATCGTTGTTGTAATGGGTGTTAACATGATTACTAGGCGAAGAAGGAACGCTGCCAATAATAGTGCTGCTACTTAATATCTAACTGTTGTCTATCATACAGCGACGAAAAAGACTAACAACGGAACCGAATCGTCAGAATAAAAATTAGAATCACTCAAAAAAAGAACAATTTAGGGATTACTTTCTTTTGTTGAGTGATCCCGTACTTTTTCGCACTCTAGACACCACTAACAATAAAAGTGGCAGAAATAATCCATATGTTAAGGAATAGGGTGTCCATGTTTTTTCCATTATGTAATGAAAATACGTAACATTAGGACTAATAATAATCGCTAAAATAACTAAGATCATACCAAGGGGATAAACCAACGATCTATAGTCTTTTAATCGTAACATTTGAGCAAGTCCTAGTGTTGTTGCATAAAAACAAATCACAAGTTTGAAGAAAATGGTAAGAAACCAGATAATCGCAACAATTACTTCCAGACGTTCTAAAATTTCAGTAATTCTCATTTTTTTTCCTAAAACATAACTAGGATAATTATTTCGTGCTGTTAAGTCTGGACCAAGTACAAGCAAGCAAGCGACTGTAATAATAATCAAAGTTAGCCCACCAATTAATGTTCCAATTAAAAATGCTTTCCCTGCTTTATTTTGGTTTTTTACATAGGGTAAAATCATTAAAAATACAACAAGTTCCAAAAAAGGTAGTCCTAAAAAAGGAAATGTTGCTTGTAATACTGGCTTGAAACCGTTACCTAAAAGTGGTTGTACTTTTGTAATATCGATTTCTGGTGCAGAAAATGTAATAAGTAATGTAAATAAGATAAAAACCCAAGGGAAAAAGATCTCTGTAGCACGACTATATGTCTCCAGTCCAAGACGTACACCAATCATAACTACCACAGCAAAAAGAATTAATATCGCTTCTATTGGTGTATCCAGCATAATTTGAGTAGTTACAAAATCGCCTATTTCTCGTAAAAGTACACTAGCAAGAATAAAGAAATAACTTAAAAAGGAGAGTGCAACAAGCTTTCCTAACCACTTCCCAAGAATAATCTCAGAGCATTGAACTAGCGTTTTATCAGGAAATTCTTTTTGTAAGGAATTGTATAGTGTCACAAATAATAAACCGATGAGAACACCAAGGATACTGGAAATCCAAGCATCCTTTTCTGCTGCTTGTGCTAGACCAGACGGAGCAACTAAAATGGAACTTCCAATTGTAAAAAAAATAACTAAAGAAGCAAGCTGCTTAATACTAATTCTCCCGTTTTCTAACATGAGCGCCCCCATCCTTTCTACCTATTTCAATAAACTTGCAAAAAAATTACTTAACGGTTTGTAAATAGTCTCGATAGCATCCATTGGAGTTGGAATTGTTATATCGAGAAAATGAATTGTACTTAAAACAATCGCAATAAGTAAAATAGTTATAAACGCAGCTAAATCTTTGAAAGCTTTTTGTTTTAACAGAGATGGGATTTCTACATACATGATAATGCTACTGAGTATAAGTACGCCAAATATTTTGATAAACATTTTATTCGTCCTTCTCTCTTTGGAACGATTCCATAATTGTTCCAGTACTCCTGATTTTGAAGTTAACTTTTATCTCAATCTCTAAATCGATAAAGTATTGTTCCCAATCTTGCTTTATCTCTTTCCAAGCTTGTGGATTAGCGCGATATATCGCCTCACCAAACCCAAAGATATCACTTTCTAGGTCATCTTTTGCTTTCTTGATACTATTTTCAATGATAGCTTTTGTTTTATCAGCAAACGCTTCTTCTAATTCCTTAATGATCTCCTGTTTAGTGACATCCTTTTTACACTGTACTTCTCCTATATTTGCTTCAGATTTAACTTGGATGTTAATTTTAGGTGCGCCTTTTTGAACTTTTCCTGTGACATCTGTGGATGAATTGATTACTTCTACAGCAATTATTTCATCTTCACATGGAACATAACCAACAGTACTCTCAACATTATCTGTAATGTAGTTAAAGCCTTTACTTTCTTCTTGATTCAGCCAACCGACAAGTTTGTCTTTTTTAAATCCTGCCAATCCTGTAAGTTTTAGTTTAGCTAATGCATCAATTTGATGGACATTACTATTCTTATTCCCAGCTTGTGAATTTCCTTCTATTATAATACTTGTTAAGACTGGACTTGAACGTCCATTTGTGAAATTAACGATTAACTCGTCTATTGTGACAGCTTTTGTAGGTGCCCACTCATTTTCAGAGGTTTGCAAGGAAGAGAAAATCTTATTAGCCGGGATTTTATTAATTGCAGTTAATACTTTTAAGACATTACTAGCCTCAGTATCTTTAGCAACTAGAATAAAAAAATCAGTTCTGAAATCATGATCTCTTGAGATTAGATCTAATGGCTTTTTTATACTATCTTTCGCTAATTCTTCACCAAAAATGATTACCCTTGTGTGTGCAAAGTAAATTTTTCTTGGAGATTTAGTTGTTAATTTTCTTAAAGCTTCAAAAATTGTTTTTCCGGTTGTTTCGTATGTTGTGACCTCTGTTCTGTCTGTATTCGCTTGGCTTGCAATTTCCCCGGGGTTTAATATTTGAACAGTTACAAGGTAATCCTCTCCACTTTTATCAATCCCCAAAGCTGTTGCGATTGCCATTTCATCTAATTCTTTACGACTCCAACATCCACTTAACAAACTTAGTGTTATGAAAAGGAGTATAAGTAATTTGAATTTCCGTTTCATATGAAGCCCCTTTACTTGTCTTATCTTGGTTTTGGTTTAGCCTTGGAGACTGGTTGTTGTCGTTTTACATTTTTTTTGCTAATCGAACGAGGGCGTGAAGTCATCCCCCATAAAGGCATTCGAAAAATGACATCTTTTTGTTCTTTTGCCTCAAAAGGCGCAAAAGGAGTTAAATAGGGTACACCAAAAGAACGCAGGCTACATAAGTGAAGTACCATCGTGATCAGTCCTAAGATAATCCCAAATAGTCCAAAACTTGCAGCTAAGCCCATTAATACAAAACGCAACATCCGAAATGTGATTGCTAAATTGTAAGCAGGCATAACAAAACTTGATATTGCAGTAAGAGAAACAACGATTACCATAGAGGCAGAAACGATCCCAGCTTCAACTGCAGCTTGTCCAAGCACTAATGCACCAACAATTGAAATAGCTGGACCAATTGCTTTTGGCATACGTAGGCCAGCTTCGCGCAAGATCTCAAAGGTGATCTCCATTAGTAGAGCTTCAAGAAAGGCTGGAAAGGGTACTCCTTCACGCTGTTCTGCCAGACTTATTAAAAGCTGTGTTTGCAACATTTCTTGATGAAAGGTTGTAACAGCAATATACGCTGAAGGTGTAACTAATGATAGAAAAAAAGCTAAATAACGAATTAATCGAACTAAAAATGCAAGATCAGCACGTTGGTAGTAATCTTCACTTGATTGGAAAAATTGTATAAAAAGTGCAGGTACAACAAGCACAAATGGCGTACCGTCTACGATAATTGCGATTCTACCTTCTAAAAGATTTCCTGCTATCACATCAGGCCGTTCTGAATTATAAATGGTTGGGAATGGCGTATATGTCTCATCTTGTATCAGCTCTTCAATGTAACCACTTTCTAAGACCGCATCTATATCAATACGATCCAGCCTTTTCTGTACTTCCTTCACTACTTTTTCATCAGCAACGCCATTTATATACATAATCGCAACGTCTGTTTTTGTTCTTCTTCCTATTTTTTTCATTTCTAGACGAAGATTAATATCCTTTATCCGACGGCGAATCAGTGTAATATTTGTAAGTAATGTTTCAGTAAAAGAATCTTTTGGTCCTCTAATTACGTTTTGTGTACTCGGTTCTGTTACACCACGATCTTCCCAGCCCCTTGTACTAGTCGAGAATCCTTGTGGTTCTCCATCAAGTAGTATGATTGAATTCCCTGATAGAAGTTCATTATAGAGATCTTCAAAATCAAAAATATCCTCTATTTTTCCGATTGTTAAAAGTGAATCTTTTAATAGTGCCACAGCATCTGAGTTGTCAATTTGCTTTAGATTAGTTGGTTCGATCATAAGTGATTCCAGTATGTAATCTTGTATCATTTGTTTATCTACTAAACCACTAACATAGATGATACCAGCTTTTGTTTTTTTCTTGGTACCAATCTTAAATTCCCGTATAATAACATCTTCAGCTGGTAGGTCCTGTTTTATCCGATCAAGATTAGCTGTTAGATTACTGTGTAATGTTATGGATTCTTTCGATTCTCGGTTCGATTGATTAGACTTAGCTATATTTCTTTTTCCTACTTTCTTAAACATCGAAGAAACCCCTTTTAACATATTAATTATGACAAGAATTATTTTAGTATTATGTACCAATCTTGCTAAATTAAACATGTATAGAGAGCGTGAAAATAATCCAAGTGATCGCCACGTTTACTTAAGTTCGAATTGGGAATAGGGTATATAAATATATGCTCGAATAAGTAGTTGTTGGAGACGTCTAATAATATGAAGGGAAAGGGAAATGCGAGATGGATGATGATGCACAAAAGAATTGGTTCGCAAAAAATATAGATGATCTACAGAAAGAATTAAAAACAGATATAGAGTTAGGTTTAGCAGAAGATGAAGTGAAGGAAAGGTTAGACGAATTTGGTGAAAATAAGCTTGATGACATTAAGAAAGAATCAACATTAAAAAAAATCATCAAGCAGTTTCATGACATTATTATTTATGTGTTAATCGCAGCTACAATTATTACCTTTTTAATAGAACATTATATTGATTCAGCTGTTATTGGTATGGTAGTGATTGTTAATGCATTAATTGGTTATTTTCAAGAAAGTAAAGCGCAAAAAGCATTAGATAGTATTCGTAACATGTTGTCAGTTGAAGCAACGGTAGAACGTGATGGAAGTCGTGTTGAAATAGATGCCAAACAACTGGTTAGAGGGGATGTTGTCTACTTATTCCCTGGCGACCGTGTACCTGCTGACATAAGGATAGTAGATGCGGATAATCTGAAGGTTGAGGAATCAGCCTTAACTGGAGAATCTGACTCTGTTGAAAAACAAGTAGGTGCTTTACCAGATGATACTGTATTGGCAGATCGTATTAATATGGCATTTTCCGGAACATCTGTTACATCTGGTACAGGTGTTGGTGTTGTGGTAGAAACGGGTAACCACACGGAAATTGGTAAAATTAACGAACAAATGACGGAAGTAAAAGAGATGGAGACACCTCTAACGAAGCAAACAGCTGAATTTGGCAAAAATATAACGATCGCTGTTGTCTTAATTGCTATTGCATTCTTTGTCTTTGCCTATTTTTTCCGCGACTATGAGATTGGTGAACTGTTTCTATCTGTTATTGCTATGGTAGTCGGATCAATTCCAGAAGGTTTGCCGGCAATTATGTCAATGATTCTAGCAATTGGTGTTCAAAAAATGGCCAAACGAAATGCAATTGTCAAAAGCTTGCCATCCGTTGAAACCTTAGGATCTGTGTCAATTATTAATTCGGATAAAACCGGAACATTAACCAAGAATGAAATGACTGTAAAAACAGTCATAACACCAAATCAGACTTATTCTATAACAGGGGAAGGCTACGCACCTGAGGGAGAAATACAATCAGAAACAAAAGAGAAAGATCCTCTATTGGAAAAGTTCCTGCTTGCTACGAAGACAGCAAATGAATCGGAATTGTTTCAAGATGAAAACGGACGTTGGAACATCACTGGAGAACCCACAGATGGTTGTTTTATCACGTTAGCAGAAAAAACTGATCTATCTTTACCAGAAACAGAAGAGATAGATAAAATCCCATTTGATTCTTCTTACAAATATATGGCGACATTAGCTAGCGGTGAAGAAGGTAGGATGATTTATATTAAAGGGGCACCTGGGGAAATCTTTGATATGCTTCATGGTAACAATGAATTTGATCGGAACTTTTGGGAACAACAAATGGAACAAATGGCTAAACATGGCCAACGTGTTATAGCTGTTGCGTATAAAAAAGTATCAGATCAAATGGAAGACTTAACACATGATGACGTAAAAAAAGATATTGAATTTCTAGGATTGGCTGGAATTATTGACCCACCACGTGAAGAAGCAATTCAGTCAGTTAAAGCAGCACAAACTGCTGGTGTGCAGGTAAAAATGATTACAGGAGATCATCCATCTACAGCAGTTGCAATTGGTAAAAAAATAGGAATTCTAAAAAACGATAAAGCGATAACTGGAAAAGAAATTGATCAAATGTCTGATGATGAGCTAGCAGAGGTAATTGAGGATTATGCGGTTTTTGCTAGAACGAGCCCAGCGAATAAATTAAGAATTGTTAAGGCATTGCAGAAAAATGGAGAAGTAACCTCCATGACAGGAGATGGTGTTAATGATGCACCAGCCCTGAAAAAAGCAGATATTGGTGTAGCAATGGGGATTAAAGGAACTGAAGTCTCTAAAGATGCATCAAATATGATCTTAACGGATGATAACTTTAGTACAATAGTAGATGCGATTGAAGAAGGACGTCGTGTGTACGATAATGTTAAAAAGACAATTTTGTTCTTACTTCCAACAAGTGCAGCAGAAGGTTTTATTGTAATGGCAAGTATATTGTTAGGGATCTCCATGCCATTAAGTCCAGTTCAATTATTATGGATTAACATGGTTACAGCTGTTACTATTTCGTTTGCCTTTGTTTATGAACCTGCGGAGAAAGATGTTATGGTTCGGAAGCCAAGGGAAAAAGGATCTCAGCTTTTAAGTAAGTATTATGTGTTTCGAATTTTCTATGTAGCCGCCATTGTGGCAGGTACAGGTTTAATTGTGAACACAATCATGGTTGATAATGGTTTTGATCACGCAGTAGCAAATACAGTTACATTAAACATTGTTGTATTCGGTAAAATGTTTTATTTATTTAATGTCCGGAATGAGCATGGTTTCGCATTAAATAAAAGCTTTTTCACTAATAAGGTAGCATTCATCGTTTGTGGTATATTAATTGGATTACAACTCGCCATAACATATGCACCATTTATGCACACGGTTTTTGCAACAGCACCATTAGAATTTGGACTATGGTTCATTCCGATAGCGCTAGGCTTGGTTGTATTTATTGTGGTTGAAATGGAGAAATACCTGAATAGGAGATTTTTTTCTAAGCATTAAAAGCGATTTATTTTGTGGGATTTTCAGATTATCCAAAAGCTTCAGCTCACAATTTATTGTGTTGCTGAGGTTTTTTTGATATTCACATTAAGTAGTTATTTTTATGCGTATAATGAGTTGTAAAGAATGTACTTAAACTAAAGCAAACTGATATACTACATATAAGGTTAGTTCACTGGAATAACACCATATTTGTAACTTCGATGAATAAAAAAGAGGGAGGGACGTCATGACTTCATATCAAATAAAGAAACTAAATATCAAAGACTATAATAAGTGCAGTGATATTTGGGATATGGATAATAATCCAAAAATGGCAAAGTTTTTTTATGATGACTTAGTAAGCGGAAACAGAATTACCTTTGTATATTTAGAAAATAATTTATTTATAGGAGAAGGGTCGTTAGTTTTTAGAAATAATGACCCAGATTATACTATTCCAGGTAAACGTATTTATCTATCTCGTATGATTGTTAAAGAAGAATATCGCAATCGAGGAATCGGAGGCATTATTCTTGATTATTTAATAGATTATGCGGAACAGCTTGGATATTCAGAGATAGCAGTTGGTGTTGATATAGATAACTTAAACGCAAGACACCTGTATGAAAAGAAAGGATTTACAAATGTATTATTTATCGGTGAGGACGAATATGGTGAGTATGTAAAACTTCTAAAAAAATTATAGCGTTTTTACATAAAGTTAGATCAAATGAATTGTTAAAATCATTCTATTCTTAGGGTGCTAAAAAAGCGTATGTAATTTCAGAGCAATCATCTTATAACTGGCACAACTGATTTTGGCGTCATATGTAAAATGAACGGAAAAGGAGAAGCAAGTATCCTTCATTTAAGAGGATAGATGCTTCTCCTTTAAAAAAAACGGGTTATGCTAATCTTCATTGTCAAGCGTTTTAGCTGTTTCATTAATAAATGCTAAGGCATTTTCATAGTTTTCTGCTGTGTTAAAGATTACAGCAATTTTTTTTCCGGGTAGATTTGTTTCTTGAAAGATGCTGCTATCAGTTATATTTACACCGTAAAGCTGCTCTGGTCTATCGTCTACTTCTTGAGCGAATAATAGATTGTTTTCTGCAGCATCTTTACTTGACTGTGATAAGTCATCTAAAGCTAAAAGAGAACCATTAGCAACAAAGGTTTTAAAATGACTCGAATCAACAATTAAAACATCAGGGGAATTTTGTGCTAAATTTACCTGATTTTTTATCGTCATCCCTATATCAGTTTGCGATCTTACTTCTGGTGGTGAATAATATAAGTCAAGTTCGATTCGTTCCCACTCTGGAAAGAAAGAAGCTATTTTTTCTTGAATAGGTGTTAGTTCTTCATTAAGATTATCTTCTAATAATTCCGTTAGATCTTCATTAACATAATCACCTAATAACACTATTTTAAGTGCTGCTGGTGGTTGATCTGCAAGTTTTGCTTGTTCATTTCTGTTATCTATTACGGTATTAACAATCACACCTACTCCTAAAATAATAGCCAATACACCTATGACGTGTAATTTATAATACCGAAAGAAGTGTTCGATTTTCTCTTTTAAACCGATTTTTGACTCCGGCTCTTCCTCATCAGTTAAATAGTCTCTTAAGACTCGATAAGCTGTATTTATTTGGTCTGCATTAAGCTCTTCTTTGACATTATTCGCACTTACGGATTGTTCACGTTTAATTAAAATAATAAATCTATCTTCTAAATCATCTAGTGTAGCATCTTTTGGAAGCTCCAATATTTCGTAAGCCGTTTTTATGTCCATCTCGATAACATCCTTGTCTTTTTATACTGTGTTATTAGAATAACATTATTGCAGTAATTAGGGAAGGTTCGACACAACTGACTTAAACAAAAAATATCCTTTAGAGTGATTTGCTCTAAAGGATATATGTTACTTATCGATTTCTCCACAATCATTACCTGTACAAAATTCTGTTTTAGAACTAGAAAGATCCTTAAATCGTGGCTTTGGATTTTCTTCTTCCCATACTTGTTCTAGCGCACTAGTAAAGGTTTCAAGCGGCTGTGCACCAGAGATGGCGTATTTGTTATTAATGACAAAAAACGGTACACCAGTTACACCATATTGTTGCGCTAATGTTTCATCAGCTCGGACCTCTTTGGCATATGCATTTTCATCTTGAAGTACTTTTAATACGCTTGCTTTATCAAGACCAGCATCTACAGCGATAGCAGCTAATGTGTCGATATCACTTAAATTAACAGAATCAGTAAAATAACCGTGTAACAGTTTTTCTGTTAGGATTGTTTCTTTGCCAAGGGTTTTCGCATATTTCGCTAGACGATGTGCGTGAAATGTATTGGTTGGCTTCATCGTTTCGAAATGAAAAGTTAGACCAACAGCTTCAGCTTGGTGCGCAAGCCCTGCGTTTGTCTCTTTCGCTTGTTCAACTGGGATATTATATTTTTCTGCAATTGCTTCGTGTATACTTTTACCAGAATAAACAGCTGCGTTAGGGTCTAATTCAAAACTCTTAAACTCTATAGCCACATCATCTTTATGTGGGAATTGCTCGACTGCTTGTTCTAAGCGGCGTTTACCAATATAACAAAATGGACAAACAAAATCTGACCATACATCGATTTTCATTATTAGAACACCTCAATTTTTATTACTTACTACTTATTCTGCCATAAAGTTGAAAAAAGATGAAATAACTTGCTTAATCGAGCTGTGAAATTGTAATCGTGTATTTCAGCTCGTTAATCGTGCGAGAATTGTATCTATTCGTGCATTTCGACAAATTAATTGTGTGTTTCAATAGACTCAAAAATAAAATACTTGAATTTATGAACAATCTGTGGCAAAGTGAAAAATGTAGGTAATTGAATAGCAAGTTTCAATGTAGGGGGACCAGTATGGCTGGTTGAGATCGTATCCAATAAGATACAGACCCTTGGAACCTGATCTGGCTCAGACCAGCGTAGGGAACATATATGAACACGAAATAATTGTGATGATATATGCGCTCTAGGCCTAGCCTAAGCGCATTTTTGTTTTTATTCGTGCAAGTTAAATATGTTCCTCCACAAAAAATAAAAGGGGGATTTTTAAGAATGAAAAAAGTATTATTTTCTATCGCTCTAATAGCACTACTTGTTATAACAGGTTGTGCGAATGACGATACAACTCATCAAGAACAATCACTAGAAGAAGTAACAATGGTGCTTGACTGGACGCCAAACACAAATCATACAGGGCTTTATGTTGCACAGGCAGAAGGCTTTTTTGAAGAAGAAGGTTTAGATGTTGAGATTACTTTACCAGGGGAGTCTGGTGCGTCTCAAGTCGTTGCTTCAGGTAAAGCGGAATTTGGAATAGGTGCACAGGAAGGTCTTACACAAGCACGTACGCAGGATATTCCGATTGTATCAATTGCAGCGGTGATCCAGCATAATACATCTGGATTTGCTTCACCAGCTGACAAAGGAATCACGTCACCAGCCGATTATGCGGGTAAAACATATGGTGGTTGGGGTGCCCCAGTTGAAGCAGCAGTTCTTGACTCACTCATGCAACAAGAAGGTGCTAGTGTAGAAGATGTGAATATTGTTAATATGGGTAATTCAGATTTCTTTACAGCAGTAGAACGTGACATTGACTTTGCTTGGATCTATTATGGATGGACTGGAATCGAAGCAGAACTACGTGATATTGACCTTAATATGCAGTATCTAACTGATTATTCAGAGAAACTAGATTATTATACACCAGTGATTACAACGAATGAAACAATGATTGAAGAAAATCCAGAAACAATCGAAAAGTTTTTAGCAGCTGTATCAAAAGGGTATAACTATGCAATAGATAACCCAGAAGAAGCTGCAGATATTCTAATTGAAGCAGTTCCTGATTTAGATGAAGAGCTTGTAAGAGCAAGTCAAGAATGGTTGTCACCAAAATATCAAGATGATGCATCCCAGTGGGGCATACAAGATGAGCAAGTTTGGGCAAACTACTCGGATTGGATGTATGAAAATGATCTATTAGATAGAGAACTTGATACAAACGGAGCATTTACTAATGAATTTTTACCTGAACAAGAGTAATAAGGGGGCTTCAAAATGGCAAACGCACTTGTAAGTATTCAAATAATCCCAAAAACCAAAAATGGTGAAGACGTGATTCCATACGTTGATGCAGCAATTGAAGTGATTGAACAAGCTGGTGTGAAGTACCAGGTGAATCCACTTGAAACAACGATGGAAGGCGAATTAACAGAGCTTTTTCAAACGATAGAAAAAATGAATGAAAAGATGGTAGCGCTTGGATGTCCAAGTATTATCTCACAAGTGAAAGTCGTATATAAGCCTGATGGTGTTTCAATGGACGCATTAACAGAGAAGTATCGTTAGAATGGGAGGGTAGGGCGATGTCATTGTTGGCATCGCCTTTCTATTATGAATAAAATTGCAACAAAAACGGTTAGTCCTATTTTAGTAATAGTAGCGCTACTTTTGATATGGGAAGCAAGTAGTCGTTTATTGGATGTCCCAGCATGGCTACTGCCGGCACCGACAGTGATTGTGCAGGAAGGTGTTGCTGGTTGGGTGAATTATCAGCATCATCTACTTTCCACTATCAGATTATCACTAATCGGTTTTGCGATTGGTGTTACGGTCGGCCTCGTCGTTGCGATCAGTTTACATCTACTACCGACTGTTAAACAGGCCTTTTATCCATTATTAATATTATCGCAAAATATACCGATTATTGTGCTAGCACCATTACTTGTGATTTGGTTTGGATTTGGTGTGATGCCGAAGCTAATCGTGATTACACTTGTCTGTTTTTTCCCAATTGCTGTGTCAACTTTAGATGGCTTTCGGCAAACGAGTTATGAATTGATGCATTATATGCAAATGGCAGGTGCATCCAAGCGCCAGATTTTCACAAAATTAGAATTGCCGCATGCGTTACCATCGTTTTTTTCAGGGTTAAAAATTGCAGCAACATATAGTGTGATGGGGGCAGTGATCTCTGAATGGCTTGGTGCGAATCAAGGAATTGGTGTTTACATGACATTAGCTCAGTCTTCGTTTAGAACTGATCGAGTCTTTGTTGCGATTTTCTTTATTATGGTGTTATGTATGATCTTTTTCGGAATTATTATTGCGTTAGAAAAATTACTCATTAAAGGACGGGTTAAGGAGGAGAAAGTATGAGTGAATTAGTTGTCGAACAGGTCACCAAATCATTTGGAGATGAACAGGTATTAGCTGATGTTTCTTTTTCTGTTAAGCACGGTGAATTTGTTTCGTTACTTGGCCCGTCTGGGAGTGGAAAAAGTACGTTATTCCATCTCATCGGTGGTATGTATCGACCAGATGCTGGGACGTTTTATTTAGATGGGAATGACATTACGGGTGAACGCGGTGCGATTAGTTATACCCCACAAAGTCCTGCGCTTTTTCCATGGCGAACGATTTTAGAAAATGTTGTGCTTGGGGCAGAAATACAAGGGAAACCTGATTATAAAAAAGCACGTGCAATGCTAGAGAAGGCTGGATTGGCAGGGTATGAAGATGCTTATCCACATCAATTATCAGGCGGCATGCGGCAGCGTGTTGCATTTGTCCGGGCGTTACTTAGTCCACAAGACTTTATTTGTTTAGATGAACCATTCTCAGCATTAGATGAGTTTACCAGGCTTGAAATGCAAAAGTGGTTGTTGAATATATGGGAAGAAAACCGACAATCAATTCTTTTTGTGACCCATAATATCGAAGAGGCACTTTATTTATCTGATCGCGTAATTGTCCTATCAAATAAACCGGCTGCGATTAAAAAGGAGTTTACTTTGCCTTTTGAGCGCCCACGTGATCAAGAGTTACTCTTGTCAGAAGAATTTTTACAATGGAAAAAAGCGATTTATAAAGAATTGCAGGTCGTGAATCATGCATAAGGTGATAGATGCGCATATTCATTTGGATGTCTATGAACGTTCGGAAAGATTGCAGATTTTAAAGGAGCTAGATCAAGCGGATGTTTCCGCGTTAATAGCTGTCTCGAATGATTTTAAATCAGCAAAAAGTGTCTTAAGCTTAGCCAAGTGCGATTCGCGTATCAAACCAGCGATAGGTTTTCATCCAGAACAGGAACTGCCAAGTGAAGCTGAAATGGATTGGATCATGGAACTAATCGAAACCCATCAAGATGAAATTGTGGCAATCGGAGAAGTTGGACTTCCTTATTATACACGTCAAGAAGACCCTGGTTTGGTGCTGAAACCGTATCTGGAGTAGTTAGAGTGCTTTATCGAACTTAAGCGAGAAGACTCCTTCCTCAAACACGTCAGTGTTAGGTGGGAGATGAATCGCTTCTTTTTTTTGAAATTAAAAAGCAAATTACAAGACAAACGTCAGTTCGGTTTGGTATAATTATGGTACCAAAACTTTCAGAAAGGGTGTGTTGAAATTGACAATG